>JAZKDC010000043.1:0-14225 GCA_040387795.1 Verrucomicrobiota bacterium | reverse complement strand
CCCTCTGCCCTCTGCCCTCTGCCCTCTGCCCTCTGCCCTCTGCCCTCTGCCCTCTCCCTCTGCCCTGACCTCCTTCCCCGGAATTCCTTGCAAATCCCGTTCGGTTTGGATAGAATCCCACCACCAGTGCTGAATGGTTTTCCATCAACTACTTCAAACCCCAGCCCCACGCAAAACATGTTGGCCTCCAAAATGGAAGTTACACCATTCCCCGTGGCATTAATAGACTGCTATTCATCCAATAAATCATGAGCACATTAGCCACATTATTAATTGGCGAGCTTGAGAAAGCACGTAATTTAACCAATAAGTATGCCCTCCAAGATTGGTCAAATGCCATCAAGCACCACCAAGAACTCCTATTCAATGGCGACCTGTCAAAAGTTCCACACTTGTGGGATGTATTTGCGCCCACATGCGCATGGGATGATCTTTCCGCGGAAGCCAACGAAAATGACGTTTCACTCTTCGTCAATACAGGTAACGCTGTTTTTGAATGCGTTGATGCAATACTGGAAGACCAAAATATCAACATCAAAGAGTGGCGTAAACAAAACTCATAACAATCCAATCAAGGCCGACGTAACTCCGCGCCAGTTGGGTCTGGCTTCGCCATTTTATACGCAACTTTCGCTCCTCTGTTGCGCCGCTTAGTGGGGCGTTCGGCAAAACCCGGTGGCCTCCCGCTGACCGCTGACCGCTGACCGCTGACCGCTGACCTCTGCCCCCCCCAACATCCGTGCCATCCGTAAAATCCGCGCCATCCGTGGTCTCCCCCTGACCTCTGACCCCTGACCGCCCTCCCTACTCCCCCACTTCCCCCAGCCCCGCCAACAACCTCCCCTGCTGCTCCACCGCCTTCCCCTGAGCCAGCATCCGCATCTCCAGCTCATGCCGCTGCTCCAGGAGCTCCATCTCCCGCTTGTGCCGCTCCATCGCCAGGCTTCTCACAATCTCCTGGGTCATCCGGGTCTCCGTGTCCTTCACATTCGGCCGCGGCGTGCGCATCTCCTCGATCTGCTCGCGTTGTGATTTCTCCTGTTCCGCCTTCAGGTGCTGCCCGAGCTGGCGCTGCCGGTTGTTCAGGTCCGCCCACCGGCGGGCCACATCCTTCACCACCGCTTCAATCAGCGGATCCTGGGCCGCCAGCACGAGGTGCTGCTGCACATGAGCGAACGCCCGGCCGATCTTCTGGAAGGCCTCCGCTTCCGTGAGGTCCTTGCCGTCCAGCCGGGCCACCACTTCCTCGGCAAACACCGTGTGTTCTCCCAGGTGGATCAGGTGGTTGTCCCGGTCGCCCAAGTCCAGCCGGGTGTCGGCCACTTCAAACACCGCATTCTCCTGCTGGGCCTGCCAGGTGGCCAGCGCCTTGTTCCGGTCCTCCGTGCCCTTGTAGCCCGTCAGTTGAGCCGCCAGATCCCGATCCCCGATCCGCGCCGCCACCACGTGATGCGTATACGCCTTTTTCCCATCCTCTGTGAACCGGCCAAAGAACGGCTCCAAGTCTTTCATGGCGAGGTATTGGTTCACCGGGTCTCCATCCCCGAAAATGGTCCGTGCCTTCACGGTGTGGATGCTGGCCAGCACCTCGATCGTGACCCCTTTTTCAGTGAGGCGCTTAATCATCTCGATCGCCGCGGGTCCGCCCGGGTCTGCGGCACTGAGCTGCGGATTGAACATCCGGCGGAACCGGAGCTTGTGGAAATGGGAAAGCTGTTTGTAGAACCGCGCCACCTCGTTCGTCTGCGCTTTGTTTTCCCCCTGCCAGAGCATGCGGCTTTGCGTGGCCGTCATCTCCGGGGTGCGCTGGCTATGGTCCGCCCCGCCAAACGACCGGTTCCGCTGCCCGCCCACCCGTTCCATTTCCCGGTTCAGCGCCACAATCCCGCCGGACGGATCGCCAAACGACTGCGGATTCACATTCAGCCCATCCGGGAAAAACGTGTAGGGCCCATACTGCCGGACTTCGGACTGCAGCCGCTGCCAGTCGTCCCCTTCCTCTCCCTGCACAATCATCCCACTGGCCAGCATCACCGAATCCACAAACCGGTTCCGCGTCTGGTTCTCCAGATCATGGTAGGGCAGCATCTTCACCCCATACCCGCGCACCCGCTCGATATACCCCTGCCCCAGCGAGAGCGGGAACAGGGCGATCACATCGCCCATCGCCGCGTGCCGTTTGACCCCTTTGAATAGGAACCCCACTTCGGAGTTCGTCGTCAGGAAATATTCCGAAACCCCGCCATCCCACTCCGCCACGTAGAAGATGAACCCCGGGATGGCATTGTTGTTCTCCTGGGCAAACGCCAAATCACCGGCCCGCAATTCCAGCACGTAGTTCTCCACGTTCTTCTCGATGCTGCTGACCATCTCCTGCCCGCCATGCTCGGCAAACTTGGCCACCGCCTGCCGGATCGCCCCCACATCCCACCCCACCACCGCGCTGGCCTCCGGATCTTCCAGCCGCGCCAGCAGATCCGTGATGCGGAACTCCGTCTTGATGGCAAACCACGGCCACTTCCCGGGATTTTTCTTCCCCTGCGGCGGGGTGATCAGATTCCCCGGGTGCAGGCTGCTGAAGTGCCAGCCCTGCGGATGCGGGAAATGGAAAATCCCCATCCCATGTGCCCGGCGGTTATGCACCATCATCTCCATCTCATCCAGCCACTCCTCCCAGTCATCGAGCGCCCGTTTGTCCTCCTGCTCCACCACCGACAGCAGATCCGCCATCTGTTCCATGCCCGAAAGCAGCCGCACATAGGTATCCGGCTGCGTGGCCAGATTGTAATCAATCTCCGCCCCCTCATCCACCCCTGACTCCATCCCGCCCCAGTCAATATTCGCCGTCCACCCCAGCTTGTCCGCATCCAGCGCCGAATCATCATCCGGAGGCACCCGGTCATAAGCCGCCTCCACCGCCCGGTAAATCTCCAGCCGCCCCGCCTGCTTCTTCTCCTGCGCCTGAATCAAAGACAGCACCTTCACCGGATCCGAAGCACGAGGCTTCCCCTGCCGCGCCACCGCCGCCGGAGCTTCAAGTTGATCAGTCGTCATGCCCCACATGGTTACACTTCTCCTTTAAACCCGCAACCCCCAACTCCTCTTTGGTTGTTGCTAATCGCCCTGGGATGCATAGGATCGCCATCACAGAACCTCTCCTCATGAGCTTTGAAACCATTTCCAGCGTTTCCTTTTGGCTCATAGCAGCGCTCGGCTTGGGTGTGCCGGCTTGGCTCGTGTTCTATCCCCCGGGCTTTCTACGTGCGGGGCCATCGTTTCTCCGGCTGCTTCTCGGGGTCCTCGTTACAGGAGTTGCCATCTATGCGTTATTCTACGGTTTCATCTATCCCGCGGTGCAGGCCAGCGCCGATGCCGAAGGCGCCTTGGACGGCATACTCCTCGTTCCCCCCACATGCGGATGGATGATTGGCGCCATCGTCACTCCCGTTTTCTTCGCCGTCCGCCTCTGCTGCCTCGCCTATCGTGGCCCCCGGGCCACTGTGACTGACAACTGAAAACTCCCCTTCCTCCCCCCTCACTTTTATGCTCGCCAAGAACCCCGCCCCGGATATCGTCAGCCAAACTGAGCAACGCCAGCCGGGCCCACCCTTCCTGAAATGGATATCCCGGCACCCCTGATGGCAAAATAAACAGTTCACCCAAGGAACCCACCACAAAATGAATTTCGCACACATTACAGTCGCGTCCCTGGCGTTCTTCACTCAAGCATTGGTAGCTGGAGAAGGCGCACCAAAAGAGCAGGCGATGAAGCTCTACAGCAGCATTTCCGCTGGCAAAACTGAAGAGGGGTTTAGCCTGTTGTTTGCCTCTAGCTTGATGGCCGAGCGGAAGGAAATGCAGGTGAAGGCAATGGGAAACCAGGCAAAAAGCGCTTTCGATTTTTATGGACCACCAACAGCGATTGAGTTCATCGAGGAGAAAGCGCTGAGCGATAGCCTCATGAAATTGAAGTGGCTCACAAAACACAGGGACGAGTCACCCCTTTTCTGGAACGCTTTGTTTTACAAGCGTGCCGGCAAGTGGGAGCCTCTTCAAATTCTCTTTAATGATGAGTCCGCCAAAGCCGGCCTTTGAAATGGGACCGTGAAATGAAGCGCTTGATCGTCACTCTGGTTGCCGGGGCGCTTGTCGTTGGATTTTCGCTTTGGTTTTTCAGCCGGCCAGTGGTTGTGCTATCGGAAAACTCACCAATATGGACCACTGAAGATGACGCTTCTCGCCAAGGAACTATTTTCCCAGGACCGGCTCCTCAGCCCAAAAGGACGCTGATGCAAGGAGACCGGATAAGAATCGTGTGGATTAAATATGGCAAGGATTACAAGGCGGCCTTTGTGGTCACTCCTGATCTACAATCAGGTTGGGTTTTGACCACTCAAGACGGCATATCAGGATGACAAAACAAACCAAACAAAACGGATACAGGCAGCGGCTCGTGCGGCGTCTGTCGAGTCATCGGCGCTCCCTGCTCGCCGTCGCCTGATCCGAGGCGTCCTCTCCGTGTTCCTCGTGACCTTCTGTTCAAATTCTCCATCCATCCGTGCCATCCCCAAAATCCGTGCCATCCGTGGCCTCCCCTCTGCCCTCTGCCCCCCTCTCCTTTAACATTTCCGAACCTTCCCCATAATTTCTTGCAAATCCGGTTTGGGTTGGATATGCATTCACCGCCTGTGCTACACGATTGTCCCTCAAGCACTTTGAACCTCAGCCCCACTCAAAACATGCTACCCGCCAAAATGGATATCCCACTACCCCTGGTGGCATAATAGACTGTTGTGCTGAAAATGAATATCCCGGACGACTGGATCGCATACTTCATCACATTGGTTGAGTCCGATTCTAACGCTGAGCATTGGGGGGCGTGGTGGGAAAGGAACCATGCTGAGGCAGAGTCTGTGTTTGCACGAGGCCGTTTCCTGCGGATTAGCACGACACCATGCAAAGAGATCTATTCGATTCTGGCCGAGTTAGGTCACCACTACGATGTTCCGAAGACCTACCGGCATCCGAAGTTCCATGTGCCCTCGCCAGTCCCAGAAGATTGGCTGATCGAGGAGATTCCCGCAGTGGTCGTCGATGAAGAGCTTTCAGGTTCGATCCTCTACAAGTCGGATTGGCTGCCGATTAAGGAGGATTTGACAGATTCGGACTCTTGTTGGCGATTCTCCTCCTCTGAGAGATCGTGGAAGGCGATGATGGGGCGACGCGGATATGCTTTCGTCCGTGATGGCAAGGTCTTTGATGCCATCATCACCGCAATGAATTAAGAGGCACAACAAGTCGGCACATCCAACGGCGGGCAACGTCCTTCTTTGAATTCGAGCTTCCCTGTCCGCCGTGGATGGCCTATACGTTCGCTTTAGAAAAAGAAGATGCCGCGATACCTCTCATTCTACACGGATCACACACTCGGGAACAACGGTTTCGCGGGTCGTGTGTGTGGCGGAGATATTCGTGTCGGTGACCGATTTACGGCGGAGTATCGATCAGAACACCACAAAGACGAGGACGAGGCTTGGTCGGAACTGTTCTTCACCAAGCCGATCGACCTCAAGGTATCTCGGATCGAGGCTTATGGCAGAGGGTTTGAGGAGATCTCCTCGGGCATGACCTGTTTACTTGAGTTCGAGGGCGACATTAGCAACATCGCTCCTCGGGCATTGATCGGAGACGAGCATACTCGTGAGTGCCATGAGGAGGAGCTTGAGCGGTCTCGCCGCAGACACACGACAAGCGAACAAGCCGCTCCATCCAACGGCGGGTAACGCTCCTGTTTGAATTCGGGCTTCCATCCCCGCCGTGGATGAGCTAGACGTTCGGCAGAAAACCATTCCTCTATGACCATCCCAGAATCCCTACTTCAACGCCTTGCAGATGAGGCCGGTGCGTCCCCCACTCCAGCGACTGGTGAACAACTTGAAGCGCTTGCAGCCAAGAACGCCAATGGCGACACGCTGGAGTATTTTCGAGTATACAACTTCAATGCCAACGTCGATTGCGTAGAACTCGATCAGGCTGATGCCAATTTGGAAATGATGGACGGCATTACTCCGAACTGTGAGGTCTGGCAACACGGGTTCATTTCGTTCGCCCGAGACCTCGAGGGTCGCGCATATTGCTTCGATCAGAACGACCGGGATTCCGAAGGCAGATCAAGGGTAGTGAGGCTGTCCTACACATTTGGCGCCAATACTTCTGTCGATGAGATTTCTGCAGCAGCAGAGGTGATTGCCGCCAATCTCTTGGAATTCTTGGATCTATACCTCGATTCGAAAGTGGATTCCATGTGACAAAAAAATGCCGAACAAGGCGCCTGCACCCAACCTTCACTCGCTTAGGCTCGTTCGGAGGGTGATGCGCAACGTTCGTCGAATATCAATACGCCGTGCAATAGCCATCCAGAATGTCCATGAATGATGCAGAAATCATCCAGTGTATGCGCGACCTGCTCCATATACCGCGGCGAGAATTCAAGCTCGCCGGTGCTCCTCCGCCTTGGTCACCGCCTGCGACAATCGAGCAACTATTGCGGACGCAAAGGGAGCTGGGGTTCGCTCTCCCCCGATTCCTGAAGCAGATGTATTCGGAAGTAGCTAACGGTGGATTCGGGCCAGCTTATGGATTTATGTCGGCAACTGACGAAGAGTATGCCCCCCATTTGGACGATGTATACATTGTAGCCTTTCACAGGATGGCGAGCGGCTGTGACTTGAGCGAGGCATGGCGATGGCCAGACAAACTGATCTCGATAGCTGACAATGGCTGTGGAATGCGATGGTGCTTGGACTGTGATACCGGAGAGATCGTGTTTTTTGCAGGGGACACCATTGATTTAGACGATGCGCACACATTCCAGGAAGCCTTCATCCGCACTGGTCGAAGTCTCCAGGAAGGGGTTGAAGACTGGCTCACCGGGAAGGACTGGAATGAACTGATTACCCCCTGATGAAGCAGCCCAGCTTCGGGCGATCCAGACGTGGTAGCCAACCGCTGCCCCATCGCTTTTTTATCCACGATGAACTCTAACTCGAACGCTTTCCGTGTCCTCCACCCGCCCCGCCGGGCGGCGGTGGCTACACTCGGTCGTCCGTCCTCTCCCCGTTCTTCGTGACCTTCTGTTCAAATTCTCCATCCATCCGTGCCATCCGTAAAATCCGTGCCATCCGTGGCCTCCCCTCTGCCCTCTGCCCTCTGACTTCTGACCGCTTCTCCCCCGACCGCTTCCCCTACCACCCCCGCACCAAATCACTCGCCCGCCGCCGGCGTCCCTGCTGCCCCGCCAGCACCACCTTCGGTTTCATAAAATCCGGCAGCAACGACTCCGTCGGCAAAGGCTGCCACTGCTGGGTCAGGCTCAACACCTTCCGCTGGAGTTTCCCCTCGATCATTACGGCCACAGCATCCAGTTCATCCGGGCTCTTCCCTTTGTTGGCCCGCTTCCAGTCCTTCTTGGGCTCAATGTCCGCCTTCTTCCCATCGATCTCCACCAAGCCCCGGGTGGAAAGCTGATAGGCCACTTCCTTGGGTAGCCGGCAAAGCTGCTGCCGCATCACCAGAGCACACACCTGCAGCACCAGTTCCGCCGCCCGGCTCTGGTAGCGGTCTTTCGCCCGCTCTCCCTTGGGCCCGATCTTCCGCTCACTCACGGCATCGCTGGAATTCACCCGGATGCATTTGCCCAGCACCCCGGCCTCGCGCTCGATAGTATCCACGATCGCCCCCTGCTGCCCGGTGCTGTCGAAGCACATGTTTTCCCACGGCACCTTGTGGGCTTCCACCTGGGCGATCACTCCCTTGGCGATCTGCATCGACCGGTCCGGCCGTTTCACGTCCACGGGGATTTCCACCTTGGCCATGATCTGGCAGACATGGGGCCCCGCCGCTCCCATGGGCGCGGAGTTCCCATGACCGGGCACGATGCCCATCTGCACCGGCCCGGTCTCCCCCACCACAAAAATCACCCCGTCTCCCCCCATGCTCAAATCTACCCCGCCGTAGCGAACCCGCGTGCCACCCTGCCCCCACGGCCGCGGCCCCATCGCCCCGCTGTCCAGGATATCGAGCTCACTGATGACCACCGTGCGCACCCCGTTCGGGATGATGCGCCCCCGCACCTGCGACCACCACTCCAAAGAGTTCTCCCCGCCTGGCAGGGCCTTCCGGATCTCGATGTCCTTCGCCCCCATCATCATCGACAGCCGTTTCCCTTCCTCCGCGCTATCCAGCGCCGGCGACTTCGTGCCATCAAACACGATCGTAATGCCCGGCCCGTCATCCCACGAGAGCGCGGAATGCCACCGGTCCGGCAGCTTCTCATCGATGGCGCGGGTGTCCCCATCCATCGGCCGGGACGCCGCCCCCAGCGCATTGCCATTCCACACCGTGGGGTTGCCGATATGCACCGACTTGCTGGACTTCGACCCAATGAACAGATTCGTCCCGATCGACAACGCATCCTCCGGCAGGCCCTGCGCTTCCTCCAGCAGCAGCCGCGTGCGCTGCGCATGGGCCCCCACCTTCTTGGCGATGTCCGCCGCGCTTTCGCCATCCGCGATGGAAACACACAGAATCCCCATCCGCGATCCCTTGTCCGCCGGCACCGTGAGCAGCGCCGGTTTGGTCCCCCGATACATCTTCCCGATCTGCCAACGGTTCGGCATCGCCGCCCGCCACATCACCAGCTTGGAGAAACACCGGTCCCAGTGCTTTTCCAGAGGATTGGTGATCATGACCGTCAGCGTCTCCGAGGGCGCCGCCAGCAAATCAACATAAGCCAGCATCCCCAGAATCCCTGACTTCGTGGTGCCCCCCGCCCCCCACACCGTCACCGCAGAATGGTTGCACCACGCTTCCCCGAAGTCATCGACCCAGCGGTGCCAGCGGAACACATCATCCGGCAGCAGCAGCTTCGCCGCATTCCTCATGTGCTCCCACCGGGACAACGCCCCCCGGCACCGGTCCCGGAAAACATCCGTCTCGGAATACATTTTGAGTTCCACAGCGATGGGGTCATCAGTGGAAAACCGGGCGCCGTATTTGGTGATGGGCATGGAAGGGAGGTGTTGGCAGAAAAGGCCGAGATATCTTCAGCTCACCTGACCCTGATCTTCCTCCCGGTTTAGGAACTGGAGTAACGACCCCACATGAATCAGACGGATTCCGCGCATATTCCCCGGGTTCGACTTCAGGACCTTGCTCTTCACAGGTGGTTTCCCGCCATTCGCCAGGCTGGGCAGCACCAGCCCGCACAGCGCGGACCGGCTCAGCCCCGTCACCACACATCGGTCCCCGCTTTTGGGCAGGCGGATGAATTCCGTGACTTCGGTGACCGTCCTCACCCCGCTTCTTCTGGTCTTTTTTTCAGATGTTTCCATGCCCTCACCCTCAAACCCTGCCGCACTTTCTCAATCATTTTTCCCAACTTTATCCGCTGGAATATAGTAGCATAGTGGAGCATAAACCGGCACTCCACCATGAAAACCGCGTCCGCCCACGTCATCGTCCAGAACAAAAGCTACCGTCTCTGGCAGCGTTCCCCTGACCCCTCCTCCCCTTGGTGGGTGCGGCTTCAGATCCACGGCGTCCGCACCGCCGTCTCGACTAAAACCGGGGATCTCCCCGCCGCAAAAACCCGGGCCGCCGCTTTCATCGCCGCGGCCCTCGATGGGGACCTCTCGGCCATTTCCGCCCAAACCACTCCCCGCGCCGGCAAACCCGCTTCCATTGGTGAAATCATCGCCTCCCTGAATGCCTCCCCGCTACCGTCCGCCCCCCGCTACACCCGTGCCCTCACCGATCTCATCGCCAAAGCCAAGGACCTCCCGCCCTCGAAGATCACCCCCCAGCCCTCCACCATCCTCACCGCTCAACTGGTCAACGCCTTCCAGTCCGGCGCCACTCCGGAACAACACGGCCCGCTCAACGCCATCCTCCGGAATGCCAAAGCCGCCTTCTCGAAAAACTCCCTCACCTTCCTCGAAAAACAGTCCATCCCCCTCCCGGACCTCACCGCCTTCCTCGCCGCCCCGGAGCTCCCTGAAGATCCCTTCTGCTACTCCGATTCTCCCATCTCCGCCAAACAGCTCAAGGACCTCGCCAAACTCGAAGTCCCCCCACCGCTCCGCACCCTGCATTCCCTAGTCTGTCTCTGCGGCCTCACCACCCACGAAGCCACCCACGCCACCGCCAAAGACTTCGCCCCTGGTGGAATTTTTTTCCCGCGCTTCCCCTGCCCCCTGGATTTCCCCCTCCCCAAAAAGGGCCCCGCCCTCCCCCTCAAAACCGAAGCCGAACGCACCGCCCTCGTCAATTCCTACAAGGCCCTCCTCGCCCCCCTCAAACTCACCCCGCACCACCTGCGCTTCCACGCCGCCCACCGCTGGCTCAACCGCTCCAACTCCCTCGAGTCCGCCGCCACCTTCCTCGGCGTCTCCCCCCAGTGGGCCAAATACCACCTCTCCGAACTACCCAGGGAAACCCGCCCCCTCTCCTGGCCAGAACTTTTTGGGGGAAAAATCTAGCGCTTGGTGCCACCTAACCATCCGCCCCCGCATTTCCGCAGCGCAGATGGATGGGACTAAGGGACCGACGTTCAGCGGCCGGGCGGGCGCCGGACGCACTCTCGAATAACGAAGACCGCGACGCCCGCCCTGCCCGTTGGAACGGCTGGTTATGCCCTCTTCGTCCAGGCGTCGACGTCTCGGCCGTACTCGCGAGATACGGTTGCCTTTGCATATTCGATACCTTCCGCGAACGTGTACGTGACGTACCGCCAGTCTTCGGTGCAGAACATCGTGTAGAAGCCGTCAACGCCAGGGGCCATACAGATCGCGACGTTCTTGACGGGTTCTAGCGGCGCCGAACCGTCGTCCGGCGGCAGGTAACCCGCAGGCATCAACGGAGCGGGGAACGCTCCGAATTCCACGACCGTGCAGTCGTCGACAGCTTCGGGAACTTGATGAGGCTGTGGGGGCATAACGTCTAAGCGCTGGCACCGCTGGGGCGGAGGTGAGCGTCGAGACGGGATGGCTGTTAAAGTTACGGAAAGCATGGCCGACAGAGCAGCCCCAGCGATTGTCCAGCCGCGTTTTGTTCGCCTTTGGTTGAGTGTCGATGCCATTCATTGGTTGGAGCGTCCTCGCCAGTATTCGTCGAAATCACACTGCCACTGGTCAACCCGTGCTTCAAGAGCCGCATAATCGAATCCGGAATCCTCGGCTCTCAACGCTGATACAATCTCTGCTGAATCCGAAATCTCCCGTGCTCTCCGATATGCCGAAACAATAAAGTCGGCCATCTCCAGAACGTCAAAGCGTGCGAATCGCACCACCGGCGGCAACTCGTCAGCCAGAGCAGTCAAAACGATCGAACCGTCATTCTCGCAAGTGCACTCTGCAAAGCTGCGTCCTGTCTCGCTCCAATCTGGATGTTCCAAGCTGAAGCCGTAAGCCCGCTCTAAAACTGGAATACCTGCACCACGAAGTCTGCGAATCGCTTCTGGAGTGTCTTCTAGCTTACCTCGCATGTTGGCAGTTGATTAGGCGAACAGTTTACTATGCCAACCGGAGGGTTTGAATATCCACTTTGCAGAACAGCACATTTTTGGAGAGTTCGGAGTCGGAAGGTTCTGGTTGCCAAGGATGTAGCACGCGTCGAGGGGACCATATCCAACCCCAACAGGATTTGCAAGAAATTATGGGGTTATCACGGGCAGGTTCATCTTACGGACGGGTTGAGTGTGAGCCCTGGTGGTAAAATGAGCTCTCGGTTTTTTTCTCACCAGTGCGGCAAAACCTGCAGCTTTGCAAGATCTCGCTCAGGATCGGGAAGGTTGCCTGCCCGCCGGCCCTCTGAGGCAGTTTAAGGGCTACCCGCTGGGGGAAAAAATCTACCGCCCGGTGCCACCTACACATCCGGCCGCTGGCACAGCCCCCCACCCCAACCCCCGCCATACCCCTCCGATTTCCCCACGCTGCCAATCTGTCAGGGAATCAACCGCCCCGCCGCGCCCGCTTTGTTCTTACTTCCCGCCCCGCAAACGCCAACCACTTCGCCTCACCCCTTATTCCATAAGGCTTTGAGGGTTTCAGGAATCGAACTATCACAACGATTCCCCTCACTCCGCCTCATCCAGGAACTCCACATGGACATCCGGCACCAAAGCCGCCGCCGCATTGTCATCCTTGGTCAGCTTCGCCCGCGCCCGCGCCTCCGCAAACCCCAGCCCCGTCGCATCCTTCATCCCATCCCAAGCCGTGGCTATCGCCCGCGCCAAAGTCCCCAGCTCCTGAGCATCCACCACCGTCAGCCTCTCCAAAACATCCAAGCGCTTCGCAATAATCCCATTAATCCGAGAAAAGTTCGCCAAAGCCGCCCCCCGCGCGCCTTGTGCGGCTGACTGCATGGCCTGCAAAGAAGTGGCTTGGCGCTCCCCAAGGCGTGAGCGCAAATCTGCTGCGGCCTCTCGTATCCTCGTGCGTGCGTGAGTTACTCCTATACCAGCGAGCTTGGCGTATTCCTCCTCGCTGAGACCCTGCTCAATGACCATGGGGAGATATTGGAGGGCGCGGAGTTTATCGGCGTTGGTGAGGCGTCCTGAGCGATTGCCTGAGCCTGGGGGGAGGATTGATCGGGGGTTTTTGCCCATGATTGATTCATGTAGCCGTTTGGAGTGGAAAGTCCAGCTTGATTGGCAGGCACATGCAGAGCATGTGAAACGGCCGGAAAGTATAAGGACATGGGGTTGGCTTCTCTCATGCCGCGATTTTGGCGTCTTATGGGGGGCGGACTGGCGTCTCACTTTGGGTCAACCCACATTCGGTATCCGGACCAGAAAGCCACCACACATATCGCGGCAACGATACCGTAAATTGCAGCATTGGGCACTCGGTTTATCACAAATACCGCCAGCGCCGCCATGGCAGGCAATCCAACCGATCCACTGCCAATCATGGCAACAAGGCCGATGGCGCGCCGCAAGAAATATGGCATCTCCACGGGCTAGAGGGAATCCCCCGGGGAATCAAGCCGGGAAGTGCCACAATCTTTGACCGTCCCCCTTTGGGAGTATTCAGTGGTGCCGCATCGGGTTTGGCGAAACCTCCCGCCCCGGTCATCGCCATATTGCATTTGCTAATCTAATACCAACACCGGCACGAAAACGAAAGGCAACTGTTTATCTGTGGCCCAAGTGTAAAACTGTTTGCAGCAAAAGAGCTTCCTGTAACCGAGGGGTGGCCCTTTGCCGATCCACTCGTGAGCATAGGCAAAGTCGATGCCATCCATCTTGGTCAAATCCTCTCTCCGGTATTGCGCGGGCCATGGTTCGAAAATGCTCTCATCGTAAAGGCCGTAATTGGATTCCTTGCCGCGAAAAAATGGATCCTGGTACCAACGGTTGGCCGCAGGAGGCATTATACAGTCGCTTTGCATCTGCCACAGTGGGACGGGCAGCCCGCTGATTTGATGCATTTCCGGCATTACAAGCCCCTTCCATCCAGCGGCCATCAGCTTTTCTTTCATGCTAGCCTGCGCGTAGAGCGATCCGACACTGATAATGTGCCCCAACTCCACGTTGACGTCAAACCGCTCCACCCATGCGCTGCCATCGGGATTCCGTGTGCCTTCCCCCATTTCAGGGAATTCCCGCATGCAAACTTCAAAATAATCCGCCTCTCCGAAGTCATGCGGCTCGAATTCGATTTTTCCATTGATCTCGATCCAGCGTTCATCCACGGGCATTTCGTTGACGTGGGGAAATCTGGCCCAGTAGGGGCGCAGTCCAATCGATTCAATGAAGCTCAGGAGTTGCTTGGTTCTCTCCCCCTCAACAGGGGCAGAAAGATATGCCATAAAAGGATTGGGAACAATTCTCCAAAACTCAGGAAATTCCCGCCGGATCTGATCGAATTGATCCGGCTCGATTTTTCCTTTTGTTTTATATTTAGTATCATAGGTGCTAATTAGGAAAGTAATAAATCTTTTCATATTTTATCTCTACCTCCTCATGGTAAAGTGGCGAGCGCAAATCTGGTGTGCCCGCCCGGTGAGTTCTATCGCGACCCGCCCCGTTTCGAGCTTGGCATAGAACCGTCTTTCGGGCCTTTGTCTAACTCAGGGTGGTGAATCAAGAGATCTGGCGGCCCCCTTTCGTTTTGGATGCTCTTTGATTATTCCGCCACGTAAATATGTCCATCCGTGAGACGGGC
>JAZKDC010000042.1:0-15777 GCA_040387795.1 Verrucomicrobiota bacterium | reverse complement strand
CGCCTCGTGAACCCGCCCCAGCATCGAAACTAACTCAAAATCAAACCCGTCTCAGTGTGTCATCCATTTTGAGTCAACCACCCCACCCCTTCCCGACACCTCCGGTGCCATTTTAATCTGAGTCATCGCGCGCGCTTTTCCCGGCGGACTGCCTCCCCTTTACAAGCGGCCTTTCCGCCTTAATCTGCTTGTTCCCGCAGTTTCCCCCGCTTTTCCCAGAATGTCCGTCGTCTCCCACACCCGCAATTTCTCGATCATCGCCCACATCGACCACGGAAAAACCACGCTTTCCGACCGGCTGCTCGAAACCACCCTCACCGTCACCAAACGGGAGATGCAGGCCCAGCTCCTCGATTCCATGGACTTGGAACGCGAGCGCGGCATCACCATCAAGTGCCACCCGGTCACCATGATCTACCGGGCGAAAAACGGCGAGGACTACAAACTGAACCTGATCGACACCCCCGGCCACGTCGATTTTTCCTACGAAGTCAGCCGCTCCCTCGCCGCCTGTGAAGGGGCCGTGCTGCTCGTCGATGCCGCCCAGGGCGTGGAAGCCCAGACCGTGGCCAATTTGCACCTCGCCAATCAGCAGGGCCTGACCATCATCCCGGTCATCAACAAAATCGACCTCCCCAGCACCAACCTGCCGGCGGTTTATAAACAGCTCGAGGACATTCTTTCCATTCCCCACGAGGAAGCCATCAAAGCCAGCGCCAAAATGGGCATCGGTATCGACGACATTCTCGAAGCCGTGATCGAACGGGTCCCTCCCCCGCAGGTGCCCGACGACAATTTTCTGCGCGTCTCCGTTTTCGATTCCCTCTTCGACTCCTACCGCGGCGTCATCATGTATGTCCGCGTCGTCAGCGGCACCCTGAAAAAAGGCCAGAATGTGACCATGTGGTCCACCAACAAATCCTACGACATCAAGGAAGTCGGTATCTTCACCCCGAAGCAGTGCCGCTGCGAAACGCTCGGGCCAGGGGACGTGGGTTTTGTCGTCGCCAACATGAAATCCAGCGGGGAGGTGAAAATCGGCGACACCATCACCGAAACCACCCGCATGTGCCCGGAAGCCCTTCCCGGTTTCAAGGAAATCCAGCCCATGGTCTTCAGCGGCGTCTATCCGATTGATAGCGACGACTTCGAGGCCCTCAAGGCCGGCATGGCCAAACTCCAGATCAACGACAGCGCCTTCCGCTTCCAGCAGGAATCCAGCGCTGCCCTCGGCTTCGGTTTCCGCTGCGGATTCCTCGGCCTGCTCCACATGGAAATCGTCACCGAGCGCCTCCGTCGGGAATACGACATGGACATCATCTCCACCTATCCCAGCGTGGTCTATGAGATCAGCCTGGCCAATGGAGAGGAACTCAAAATCGACAACCCAACCTACATGCCCGATCCCGGCACCATCGCCGAGATCCGGGAACCCGTGGTCCGCGCCTTCATCCTGATTCCGAATGAGTGCATCGGCGACATCATGCAACTGGTCGCGGAAAAACGCGGCCTGCTGGAGAATACTGAGACCCTAGACGACCGGCGGGTCATGCTGTCCTGCACCCTGCCGCTCAATGAAATCCTCGTCGATTTCAACGACAAGCTGAAGAGCATCACCCGCGGGTATGGCAGCATGGATTACGAAAATGCCGGCTACAAAGCGGACAAGCTCGTCAAAATGGACATGCTCATCAACGGCGACCCCGTCGATGCCTTCGCCACCATCGTCCACCGCGACAAAGCCGAAGCCCGCGGCCGCCTCCTCGCCAAAAAGCTCAGCGAAGTTATTCCCAAGCAGCTCTTCACCGTCGCCATCCAAGCTGCCATCGGCGGCAAAGTCGTCGCCCGCGAAAGCATCAGCGCCAGCCGCAAAGACGTCACCGCCAAATGTTATGGCGGCGACATCAGCCGCAAACGCAAGCTCCTCGACAAACAGAAGGAAGGTAAAAAGCGCATGAAGATGGTCGGCAAGGTCAACATCCCGCAGGAAGCCTTCGTGAAGGTGCTGAAGACGGGGGATTGATTGACCTCCGGAATTCCGGTATCCGCTTTGCATGAAAGCCACCGATTCCCCAGCCCTTCTGCGGAAGGATTGGAAACTGCGCCGCTGCGATAGTTTCGAGGACATGCGCGTCGAAGCCATCCGCCAATGGCAACGCGCCGGTGCCACCGCCCGGGCCGCCGCCGCCTGGGACATGGTGGTGGATGCTTGGCATTTGCAGAACCGCGATCCCGATGAACTCCGACTTCAGAGAACTTCGCTACCTCGTGGTCGGTGGCTATGCGGTCATCCACTCTAGCGGAGGTAACTCAAATCAACCCTTTTTCCTTCCTCCAGCGGTCGGACAGGGCAAACCAGAAGTGAATGCCGGCGATTGCCCCGGAGAATGTTGCCACGAGGAACAGTCCTGTGCCTTCGTATTCGCCGGGTGAGAGCACCGCTATCTCAGGGGCATCCGGGTTGTAAAACGCCCGCCATGGAGTGGTATTATTCATGCGACCCGGAAGACATTTACTATCCGGGGTGCCTTGATCGCCAACATAGGTTTTTCCTTCTACTGTATATTCGAATTTCACCCAACTGGAGTCGAGTTGAGTAGATGACGGACCAAATCTTCCTTGGCTGGGAAAAGATTGGAATTTTCCACCCTGATCCAAAATCTTTGTCTCCACCGACGGCCAATGCCTGCTGTCACGATACTTCATCGCTCTGATTACCCATGAACCCGCGCTAATAACAAACACCACGTAAATTAGCGAGACAAAATATAACCGGCTCCGGGCATGTTCACACTGCCTTGGATTGACAGAATCAGTATCAGAATTTGACATGTCTGATTCCGAAAGATTGGATAATCTTTATTTCTCCCGGGCGGAGGATGGAGGCGTCCAAGCGGCGGTCGGCGGTCCTTGCGGGGATTCGGGGTAAACCTGCAGCAACAATTCAGCCCCACGGCGGAAAGTCTCGGCGAGAGACCATCCCCGTTGCTTCGCGAAAAGACGCAATTCCTGAATCAAGGCTTCCGGCACCTGAATCTGAGTCTTGGTCATAATGAGAAATCTACCCACCCATCAAATTGATGTAAAGTATAATTAAAGTAGTTCAGATCTGATTGGGAACCGGACTGCCAGAAAAAAGCGACGATAGATCGCGGGCAAAACCAGCTGGAAGCTCCGTGAAGGTGCTTACGAACGGGAATTGATCCAGAGGGCGAAGGCCTCCGACTCGTCCGGTGAATACGCCGGCCTGCTAATTGCCCGACGCGTTCTCAGGTCTGTTTTTCCAATGGGGGAACAGGGCTGTCCTCTTTTTCCTTCGGTGGATAACCCCAACAGATGCTCAGACCGATGCGGAGCGATGAAAGCAAAGCCAGCGTCGCCCCATCGAGGTCGCAGGTTCCCTGGACTGCGGAGTCGTTAAGGCCAATATGCAGGTAGGATTGGGTTCCATGAGCCAGCACATGGAGGAAGGTATGGTTTTCCAAAAGGAAGTCCTTGATGTCGCCCGTCATGCGCCACTCCTCGTCGTGGTGGGAAATACCGACGTCCAGTTTCCATTTGTCCCCGGTAATTTCAAAAGTGCCTTGATTTTGAATCCAGCCGGGGATTCCCGGAAAGTAAGGGTTCAGTTCGAGCCCGCCTTCCTCGAATTGACCATAGCCGTTCAACCAACAACAAAATCGCTTTCCTTCTTTGTCCAACATCGTGATCGGATTCTCGTGGGGGCGCTGCTCGGCGTCAACTTCCCCTTGGCACGCCGCGTGGGGGAGAATCGACTCTGCTTTTATCAGGGTTGGCCTGACCGTGAATTCAATCCTCCGATGATCTTGGCCGGCTCATCGGAATCACAGGAACCTTATTCTCAGGCCAACTGTTCTGGTGGTGCCTTGATGTTACCAAGCAGCATCCCGCCTTACGGCAGATACTCCGCAATGACTTTGCCGGCTTCGCAGCGGATGGCGGTGAGCTTGGTGAGATAGGATTTGAGTTTATCATCCTTCCGGACTTCGTCGAGGGCGAGGCCATCGAGGTGATTGGCTTCCAAGTAGGCCTTGGTGAACCCGGGGGTGAGCTGGCGGCCGGGGACGTCGATGGCGCGGGTCAGGAGGACGAGCCCGGTGTCCTTCTTGAGTTCGGGGCGGACATTGATGAAACCATTCAGATAGAGCCGCTCGCCGCTGAAGGGGATCCCATTGATGGCGAGGGCGACTTTGACACGGATGACGTCGGTGATCTCCTCGACCTTGGCAATATCCTGCAGCCGGCTGACGGGTTCCTGGGCGGCGAGGAGGTGATTCAAGTCGGCGGCGGTGAGCTCTAGCTTGGCGGGTTGTTTGGCGTCGATGGCAGCGGCGAAGGTTTGCAGGCGGAGTTGAAGGGCTGCTTTTTCCTCCCCGGAAGGCGCCGTGGGAGCGATCACCTGGGCGGTAGGATCGGTGAAGCCACGCATTTCCTTCACCTGGCCGTAGAGGTGCCAGACCATCCACGCCCCGAGGGCGACGAACCAGCCCGCGACCACCAGAATCATGATGCAGCCGCCTGAAAGTTTGGAGGCAGGAGCAGAGGGGACGGAGGCGGGGGGATCTTCGGGCATGGCAATGCCATGACGAGCATGAAAGGCCTTCATGCGCAACCCGGACCGAAAAGCGATTGCGCCCCCATTCCGCCCCGGCTACGCAAAAGGCTCCCATTCCCGGCGGAAAAAGATCAGCCGCCGGCCCATATACTACCATGAGCCAGCTCGACGAATTGAAGAAATACACCGTAGTGGTCGCAGATACCGGCGACTTCGAGTCCATGCGTGCCTTCACGCCGCAGGATGCCACCACCAATCCTTCCCTCATTCTCCAGGCCGCCGAGAAACCGCAATACCGCCACCTGATCGACCAAGCCATCGCCGAACACAAAGGCAGTGCTCTCGCCGGCCCGGCGCTTCTCGACAGCGTGATTGACCGCGTATTGATCCTCTTCGGCAAGGAAATCCTGAAAATCGTCCCCGGCCGCGTTTCCACCGAGGTGGATGCCCGCCTCTCCTTCGACACCGAAGGCACCGTGGCCAAGGCCCGCAAACTTATCGCCGATTACGCCAGGGAAGGCATCGCCAAGGAGCGCGTTCTCATCAAAATCGCCTCCACCTGGGAAGGCATCAAAGCCGCCGAGATTCTCCAAAAAGAAGGCATCAACTGCAACCTGACCCTCCTTTTCTCCATGGCCCAGGCCGTGGCCTGCGCCGAGGGCGGCATCAAACTGATCTCCCCCTTCGTCGGCCGCATCCTCGATTGGTACAAGGCTTCCACCAAAAAGGAATACACCGCCACTGAAGACCCCGGCGTGCTCTCCGTCACCGAGATCTATCACTATTACAAAAAGCACGGGCACGCCACCGAGGTCATGGGCGCCAGCTTCCGCAACAAAGGCGAAATCACCGAACTGGCGGGCTGCGACCTGCTTACCATCGCCCCCAGCCTGCTCGCCGAACTGGCCGCCAGCGATGAACCCCTCGTCCGCAAGCTCGACCCCGCTGCTTCCGCCGCCATGGATATTCCCAAGCGTGTTTATGACGAAAAGACCTTCCGTCTGGAGCTGAACGACGACGCCATGGCCACCGAAAAAACCGCCCAGGGCATCCGCAATTTCTCCATCGACATCGTCAAACTGGAAAAAGTCCTAAGCGCTGCCCTTGCCGCTGCCTGATCCGGTCCGGAATCCATTCAATCCACCGCGCCGGAAGGAGGCCTCCTCCCCGGCGCGGTTTTTTGTGGGGATGCCCGGGTGGTCCTGGTTGCAAGGAACACTTTGAATCGGGCGAGCGCCAATCAGAAGGGAGCCATGGATTTGGGGGATTTGGCGCGGTAGTCGTGGAGGCGGAGATTGAAGGTGCGGGAGCCTCCGGGCCCGGTCAGGCAGAGCTGGCCGTCGCCTTCGGTGCCGAAAAGTTTCAGATTGCCGGTGCACCCGGTGTAGGCGAAATCGCGCAGGGTGCCGAGGCTGATTTTGCCCAAATCGGCACTTAGCCCGCCGAGCGCGTTGATCTTTTCCTTCATCGAATCCAGCGCGAGGATGTGAAGCAATCCGGGGCGGGTGACTTTCAGATCAAGGGAGGCCTGGTAGAGGGTGGTGGTGTCACCGTAGGCCTTGAGGGTGAGTTCATCCACCGGACCGGACATCCGGAAAGTGTCAGGGGTGAGCTTGTCGGTCAGTGGCTGCATGCCGATGTTACCCAGCGAGGCCCAGGCGTCCCAGGTATAGAGTTCGTCCAGATACAGATTGAAGCCTCCATTGAGGGTGCCTCCGCAGGTATGGCCGCCGAAGCGGGCATAGATGCCCCGGGCGTCATAGGTGATGGAAAGCCAGGCGTCATCGATCTGGAGCTGGCGGAAGATCAGGGTATTGTTTTCGAAAACCTCGGTCAGATTGTTGTCGTGGTCCCGTTGCGGGGTGTTGAAGACAATCCGGCCGCGATCGCTCAGGCGCAGCCGGACCTTGTATTCCGGGAAGTCATACCAGCCGGGCTCGATCGCGAGTTCCCCGTGAAAACTTTCGCCCTTGAGCAGAAAAGGCAGGGGTTGGCCTGACGCATCGCGCGCATTACGGAAGGGGATGACCGGCAGATTGGGCCATGGAAACCCTTTGGGTGCGACGAAGACTTTGCCGCTTTCAGTGAAGAAGGGGATATGCCAGACGGCGGCTTTGGTGCTGGTGGAGGGGGTTACGCTGGCGATCGCGCTCAGCACGGTGGCGCTATCGGGTCCGGCATCGACCAGCATCGGTTGGGGCCGCGGCGGGGGCAGGGCGGCCAGCCCGGCAAAACGCTTGCGGGTGGCATCCACAAAATCAAATAACGGCTGGCCGGCGTAGAGTGAGGGCAACATCAGATCTACCCGTTCCAACCGCCGCTGCATCAGGCCGGAGGGCGTGAATTGAATGTAATTGGTGTCCAGCACCGCCACTTTTTGTCCCGCGGAGAACGGGTTATACAACGTGATGTTGGGGACCTCAATTTTATACAGCCGGTCCACTGCGGCGAGGGCGGTGGAGTCCAGCGGGAGATCCTGGAATTCCTGACGTTTGACCGGAATATCCAGCCTCCGGCCGTCACCGAGGTGATCAAGCTGGATCAGGGTGTCATCCAGCACCACGCTCCGCAGCCGCCATGGCGGGGATTTCTGTGAGGGCGGCGGGGTCACGGCGGACGTGACGGGGGGAGCCGGCGGAGGCGGGGGCAGGGCATTGACCAAACGGAAGAGGGCTTCCCCGATCTGAATGCGCGATCCCGCGAGGGTCAGGGAATCGATTTCACGTTTTTGCCAGAGTCCGGCCGCCGACGCCGTGAGTTGGATCGCTCCGGCGAGGGCAATCGGCTGGTCCGGCAGATCCGGATGCGCCAACTGCGGCTGGGTCAGGACGATTTGATAGTGCGGGGAAAGATCCGTGTCCTGCGGAGCCACGGTGCTCACTGTCAGGGCGGTGGTGACTTTGGACCCACCGGCCTGCGGCAGGGTGGCGGAGACGGTTCCTTGCGTGACGGTGAGGCGGTCCGCCGTCCACCCTTCCCATGCGGGTCGGCTGGGGGAGGTGGGGGTTGTCCCGCTGGCCGGTGCAGGCGACCCGGTCAATCCCTGCTGGATTGAGGTGAGGAGGAATTCCGCCTGCGGGGCCTTCAATTCGACTAATCGCAGGCGTCGTGCGGTGGTGATCTCATCCGGAATGGCCGTCAGGGTCAGGCGGGTCGCGGAAGCATGGCCTTGTCCAGGCAGATCAAGCTTCAAGTCGTCCAGAGTCAGGGTTTGCTCAGCTGCGGAGGACGGCTGACTGCCGGAAAACATCAGGTCGCGGAACTGACCCCCGGCCTTGAAGGAAATGGCGGGATTTTCCGGCACTTCCAGGCCCAGCACCCGCGCCAAGCCTGCTGCATCCGGAATGTCCGCCCCGGAAAAGGTCAGCAAATCCAGCCTGGGTATCCCCGCGTTGAGGCTGGCGGCGATGGTGAGCTGTGGCAGTTGGGCTCCGTGCGGCAAACGGGCGGAAGCCTGATCGAGCCGCAGCCCCTCCATGCCGAAGGCCACGCCTTCCCCGGCCTGCAGGCGGCCCAGGGTCAGATCGGTTTTCCCGGTGGCCGCCCATGGCAGCAGTGCCGCCACCTCCAATTGCGGAGCCTGGAGCCCCGTGAGCCGTATCCCGGACACGATGGGGAGGTTTTCCTCAGACTCCGGCAAGGTTTCGTCAGGCAGTGGTGTGCGCGGGCTCCCTTCCGGTCCGGCCAGTTTCAGGCGGCTGCCCGCCAGCAGGGCCCGGGTGATCGAAAGAGTCCCCGTGCCACCTTCCAAGGATCCCTGCAGATCCAGCCGGGAGGCATGCACCTCCACGGAACCCACCGGGCCGCCTGACAGGGTCATGGAATACGCCGGATCATGCACTGTCAAATCCTGCGGGGTGAGGGCCAGCCTTCCATTTTCATGCCATGCCCCGGGTCCTCCTTCGCCCGTGAGCTGTCCCGTAAAAGAATAGCTGCCGGGATCCGCCATGTCGATTCTGCCCTGCACAATTTGCAGCGAGTCCCAGGTGACCAAGGGAGCTGATCCCTTCGCGGCCTCCGGGGTGCTGGGGCCGGACCGCAGACCGGCCCTCCAGTATACCGCGGGCGACTCCACCCGGACGGCTCCGAGCTGCCCGCGCTGCCAGGCCTTCCAGTCCCCTCCCACCTGAACTCTTTCGGCTGAGAAAACGGGTTCCGCTTGGTCAACGTGTGACACGCGGAGTCCGGTCACCTCAATCTGACTGCCCTTGAGCTCCAAGCCGGTCACGTTCACCCGCCAGACGCCGTGGCCATCGGCCAGCCAGCGGTTCAGCAAGCTCACCCTGCCCAGCCACACCGTCGTGCCGAGGCCTGCCGCCAGCAGCGCGGCTGCACCCAAACCCAGCACCAACCGGCGTCCCCAGCGCCGGGGACGCGGGGTCACCGGGGGGGGAGACGATGCGGGCATTCAGTGACTATCGCCTGGATTCGCCGGAACAAAACCTAAAAGCAGACCTTCCCGTATTCGCCTCCCCGGAGCGGCCGTCCGGCAGGGCACGGCTTCCCCGGCCGGCGCGAGTCCGGGAGCATTCTGGCATCAAGCCTGCTCAAAACAGTTATTCACTCTGCCCGATTTATGATCACCCTCCAACTCATCCTCGGCGGCAACGGTGCCGCCAACTTCATGTTCAACAGCGGGCTGATCAGGGCCCTGCACCTGACCCCGCCTGGCGATGGCTCCTCCATCGCCATCCAGGTGAATCAACTCCAGCCGGCCTGCCTGTCCTTGACATCCCTGAACGGCCAACTCAATTCTGCGACGCTGGACCTCACAGAAGGCCCTGATCCTCTGTGGCTTTCCTACACCATCGACTGCACCGCCGGAGGCTCCGTCACCGCCGGCTTTGCGGGATCTCCCACCGTCGTCATCAATCCCGGTTCCTACCTGACCTTGGAATACAACAATGGCAATGCGCCACCCCCTGTTCCTGCCGATTCTTGACCTGGAAGGCCAATTCGTGGAGTTCCGGGGGCCTCGTGACGGGGCCGTTTCCCATTTCCCGACGGGGAATCCTGATCCCGGGGCGATTCTTCCGTTTGACACTGCCCGCCCGGTGAATGACAGCGCTGAGGGTATAAGGCCACGCCAACCGGGCCGACTACCTTTATGATTGACGCCATTCCTCTCGGACTCAGCTTTGACGACGTCCTGCTGGTCCCGCAACTGACGGAGATTCTGCCTGCCGAGGCAGACCTCAAAACACGGCTGGCTCCCGGCCTCGAATTGAACATCCCGGTCATCTCGTCCGCCATGGACACCGTGACGGAAGCCGAGCTGGCCATCGCCCTCGCCCGGGAAGGCGGTCTGGGAGTGATCCACCGGAATATGCCCATCGCCCAACAGGCCGATCAGGTGCGCCGCGTGAAACGTTCGGAGAATACGGTGATCGATCAACCCTTCACGGTGAGCCCGGAGCTTACCCTGGCGGAGCTGATGATCATCATGGACCAGCGTGGGGTAGCCGGCTTCCCCGTGGTGGACGACGAGGGCAATCTGGCGGGCATGGTCACCAGCCGCGATGTCTGGTATATCCAGGACACCAAGGCCACGGTGCGAGACGTGATGACCCCGCGCGACCGCCTCGTCACCGCTCCGGCGAGCACGACTTCGGAGGAAGCCCGCGCCATTTTGTTTGACCGCCGCATTGAAAAACTCCCGCTGGTCGATGCCAACGGCAAACTGGCCGGCATGATCACCACGCAGGATATCAAAAAGCGCGAGATGTTCACCAACGCCGCCAAGGACAAACGAGGCCGCCTCCTCGTCGCCGCGGCGGTGGGCGTGGGCGGTGATTGTTTTGAGCGCGCCGCCGCTTTGGTGGAAGCCGGCACCGATGCCCTTTTCATCGACGCCGCCACCGGCCACACTTCCCGCGTCATGGAAGTGGTCCGACAGTTGAAAAAAACGTTTGGTGACCTCCCGGTGGTGGCGGGCAATGTCGTGACGGAACAGGGCGCCAAAGACTTGATAGATGCCGGCGTCAGTGCCGTCAAAGTCGGGGTCGGTCCCGGCTCCATCTGCACTACCCGCGTCATCAGTGGGGTGGGCGTGCCTCAATTCACCGCCATCCAAAACGTGGCCAAATATGCGCAGGGCAAGGGCGTTGCGGTCATCGCCGATGGGGGCATCCGCTATTCCGGGGATATCGTCAAAGCCCTCGCCGGTGGCGCCGATCTGGTGATGCTGGGATCGCTGCTGGCGGGCACCAGTGAAAGCCCCGGTAACATGGTTAATTACCAGGGCCGCACTTTCAAGGAATACCGCGGCATGGGTTCTCTCAAGGCCATGCGGGCCGGCAGCAGCGACCGCTACGGCCAAAACGCCAGCGGCAAGCTGGTGGCCGAAGGCGTGGAAGGCCGCGTTCCTTTCAAAGGCCGCCTGCGCGAAGTCGTCTTCCAACTCATGGGCGGTCTCCGCTCCGGGATGGGTTATGTCGGTGCTGCGAATCTCCACGAACTCCGCGCCCGCGCCCAGTTCGTCCGCATCACCGCCGGCGGTCTCCGCGAGAGCCACACCCACGACATCGTGGTCACCGAGGAACCGGTGAACTACCAGAGCCTGTGAGGCCCAGGGTGACCGGAAACGATTTGTCCTGATTGTCAGCGGCAAACCGACGGCTGCTGAAAACTGAAATACTGAAAACTGCAAACTTTCTCCCATGGATTCTCAACACATCGCCGTCATCGACTTCGGCTCGCAATACACCCAACTCATCGTGCGCCGCATCCGGGAGCAGGGTTTTTTCTCGCGTCTCTATCAACCCCATGAGCTGAAACAGACCGGCACCCCTGCCGCCATCATTTTGAGTGGCGGGCCGCGCAGTGTCACGGAGGAGGGGGCGCCTGACATTGATCTCGACTACCTGCTCGGGCTGGACATCCCCATTCTCGGCGTGTGTTATGGAATGCAGCTGCTGTCCAAAAAACTGGGCGGAGTTGTCGCTCCCGGCAATACCCGGGAATACGGCCCCGCTCAGCTCGTTCCCTGCATCGACAACTCCCTCTTTGCCGGCCTGAGCCCCTCCGCGCAAATCTGGATGAGCCACAGCGACACCGTCAAACAGCCCCCGCCTGGCGCCGCCGTGCTGGGCAAAAACCAGGACGGGGTCCCGGTCGCCCTGCAATTCGGGCCGGAAATCTTCGGTATCCAATTCCACCCGGAGGTCAGCCACTCGCACGAGGGTTCAATCATTCTGAAGAATTTCCTCGCCCTCGCTACCAATGCGAAGCCATTCCTGATAGAAGATTTCAAGCAGGAGCTGATCACGAAAATCCGCGAAAAATGCACCGGTCATGAAGTCGTCTGCGGCGTCTCCGGCGGCGTGGACAGCACCGTCCTCGCCGTGCTGCTCAAGGAATCCGGAGTGCCGCACCGCGCCATCTTTGTCAATAATGGCCTGCTCCGGCTCAACGAAGTCGCCGAAGTCCAGAAGCAGTTCACCCAGCTCGGGGTGAACCTCGAGACGATCGACGCGGCGGATCAATTTCTGAATGCGCTGGCCGGCGAAACCGATCCGGAGAAAAAGCGCACCATCATCGGCAACAACTTCCTTGATGTCTTCTGGGAAGCCGCCGCCAACGTGGATATCCTTGCCCAGGGCACGCTGTATCCTGACGTGATCGAAAGCGCCACCAGCGGCTCCATCGCCAGTAAAATCAAGACCCACCACAACCGGGTGGACCGCATCATGGCCCTGCACAAGGAAGGCCGTGTGCTGGAGCCCCTGGCTGAATTGTTCAAAGACGAAGTCCGCGCCCTCGGGGCCACCATGGGCATCCCTTACGACATCCTCCACCGCCATCCCTTCCCCGGCCCCGGCCTCGCGGTCCGTTGCCCCGGAGAGGTCACGGAGGAAAAATTGCGCATCATCCGCGAGGGCGATGCCATCTTCATGCGGATGCTGAAGGAACAAGGTCATTATGACAAAGTCTGGCAGGCCTACTGTGGCCTGATCCCCGTCAAGACGGTGGGAGTGAAAGGCGATGAACGCAGTTACGAATTTGCCGTCACCCTGCGCGCCGTCACCAGTGAAGACGCCATGACCGCCGATTTTGCGAAGCTCCCCTGGGAATTCCTGGGATTGGTGAGCAATGCCATCCTCAACGGCGTCAAAGGCATCAACCGGGTGCTCTACGACATCTCCACCAAGCCGCCGGCGAGCATCGAATGGGAATAACATTACCGCATAAGGTGGGTTTCCCATGCCCCCGGGCGGGAATTTCGGGAGGAAAAGTTGACTCCGCTGGAACTGCCAGGATCATCCGCTGAAGCTTGAACTGACTCTGTGAAGCCTCTGCCACCAGTCATCCGGAAACTCCTGATCCCCGCCGGTTTTCTGATCGCCGGAATCGCTGGCGTCACTGCCTTGCGTCACTCCCGGAATCACGCCGCCTCCTCCCGGATCGCCCCGCCCGCGGTTTCCCTCCAGGTTGAGGTCCAGAGCCTGACCCTGCGCCGTGAAGGCCGCGGCGCCCAGCTTGTTCTGGCCGCCCGCTTCCAACAAAGTGGCTCCACCGTGGTCCGCCTCGAACCGCCTCTGGTGGTGTTGCGGCCGGAAAATGGAACTCCGGCCGATCGGTATCTGGGGCCTTTTCTGCCGGAGCCTGTTCTGTCAGGGCCGGGGCCGGCCCTTGTCTCCCTGTCGTGGTGGGTCCCGGCGGAAAACCTGTCGGGAGCAGTGTTTCTGGAGGTTTCAGGCAAATCCCTGCCGGTCAAATCCAAGGCCTCGTTCGACTTTCCGGCCCTTCCGGAACACCAGACGGTCCGGGTGTCGATTCCGGATTGGAAAGTGATTCCGGCTGATTCCTGATGATTCTTCGTCCACACAGAAGCCCGGCTCAGGGACGGCAGCCGCATCGCCCCTTGTTTCCACGCCTCATCTCCCCATCATGCCAGGATGACCGCCCCTCCCAGCGACCGCCTGCTGCACCTGCTCAAAGATCACTTTGGGTATGATTCCTGGCGCCCGCTCCAGCAGGAAATCATCACGGCCACCATGGCCGGGAAGGATGTCCTCGCGCTGCTGCCGACCGGAGGCGGAAAATCGCTCTGCTTCCAATTGCCGGCCATGGCGGGGCAGGGGCTGACGCTGGTGGTGTCCCCACTTATCGCGCTGATGAAGGATCAGGTGGATCAGCTCACCGCGGCGGGGATTCCCGCCACGTTCTTGAATTCCACCCTGGATGCCGCTGAATCACGCCACCGGCTCCGCGGCCTGCATGAAGGGCGTTACCGGCTGCTCTATGCCGCCCCGGAGCGCATCATGCTGGATGGTTTCCTCTCAGATCTCCAAAAGTGGAAGATTGACCGCATTGCCATCGATGAAGCCCATTGCATCAGCGAATGGGGCCATGACTTCCGGCCAGAATACCGGCAGTTGCCCCGCCTGCGGGAAGTGTTGCCGGACGTGCCATTCATCGCCCTCACCGCCACGGCGACAGATCAGGTCAGGGAAGACATCGAACATCACCTCGCCTTGCGCCAGCCGGAGCGGTTCACGGCCAGCTTCAACCGGCCCAACCTCACCTACCGGGTGGCCCAGAAGGCCGGGGCCTATGAGCAGGTGTTGAAGTTTCTGCGCCAACGTCCCGAGGACAGCGGCATCATTTATTGCCTGTCCCGGAAGGGAACCGAAGCCCTCGCGGCGCGGCTCAGTTCTGATGGCATCGCGGCCCTCCCCTATCATGCCGGGCTGGAGCAGCCGGAGCGGGCGGGGAATCAGGAAAAGTATCTCCGCGACCGCGTCAGGGTGATGTGCGCTACCATCGCCTTCGGCATGGGGATCAACAAACCCAATGTCCGCTTTGTCATCCATTATGACATGCCGAAAAACCTGGAAGGCTATTACCAGGAAACCGGCCGGGCAGGACGTGATGGCTTGCCCGGGGAGTGTCTGCTCCTCTTCAATGCGGGTGACGCGGCCAAGCACATGGGATTCATCGATGAAATCACAGACCCGGCCGAAGCCGCGCGGGCCCGCCATCTGTTGGACCAGGTGGTGCATTATGCCGAAGCCTCATCCTGCCGCCGGGCGCTGTTGCTGAACTACTTCAGTGAGGAATATCCGGAACCCAATTGCGGGGGCTGCGACAACTGCCAATCCCCGCGCCAAAGTTTTGATGGCACCCTCGTTGCCCAGAAACTGCTCTCCTGCGTGCTCCGGGCCAACCAGGCCAGCCGCTGGCAATTTGGTCTCGGCCACTACTGCGATATCCTCTGCGGGGCCAACAATGAAAAAATCCTCAAGCAGAATCACCAGAACCTCAGCACCTATGGGATCGGCAAAGAGATGTCGCGTACGGAATGGCAAGCGATTGGCCGCGAGTTGACGCGCATGGGTTTTCTCCAAGCCATGCCAGTGGGCATGGGCACCACCATCAGCGTGTCCGAGCAGGGGGTCAAAGCCTTGAAGGACCGCCTCAAATTCACCCTGACCCGTCCTCTCCCGGCGGCGGAGGCGAAGAAGCGGAACCAGTCGCCCTCCAAAGCGGGTGATATTGATTGTGATGACATGCTCTTCCATTCCCTGCGGGCCTTGCGGCGCGAACTGGCGGAAGTGCGCGGGGTGCCGCCTTATGTTATTTTTGGAGATGTCGCGCTGCGGCACATGGCTAGTGCCTATCCGGTCAGCGAAGCGGAGTTCGCCCGCATCCCCGGGGTGGGCCAACAGAAGCTGGTGGACTTCGGCGCGGCCTTTACCGCGGTGGTGCGGCAGCATCTGTCTTCCAATCCACGGCAAAATTTCGGAGCAGCCCCGAAGGCCGTGGCCCGGGCGGCCTCCGGCAGCCCGGCAGCCCCCAAACCAGCCTCGATGGAGCCGGCGGCGGTCACCGACACCATCGCCGAAACCCTGCGGCTTTACCGCAGCGGAATGCAGGATCTGGCCATTCTCGCCCAGCAGCGGAATCTCGCGGAAAGCACCATCGCCAGCCACCTCGGCAATGCCATCATGGCGGGCCGGGCGGACGACCTGAAGCCGGAACAATTTCTCCAGCCCGCGCAACTCAAGGAATTGTCCGCCATCTTTGAATCGGCCGGCCAATTTGAAAACCTCGGCCCCATCAAGGAACTGGCCGGAGACCGTTTCGCCTACCGCGACCTGCATTTCTTCCGCGCCTTCCGCAAGACAGGGAAGGTGTGAAGAGTGAGGTGGACCCCGAAAACCGGGCCACTGGCTAAGCTAGGATTGGGCTGGACCTGG
>JAZKDC010000041.1:0-20544 GCA_040387795.1 Verrucomicrobiota bacterium | reverse complement strand
ATCCCAAGCGCCGATTCCCCAGCGACCCCATGGGCGCTCGTCAAAGGCTTACCTTCACGCGGAGCGATGATGGCTACTTTGACATGGCTACTTGCCGCTGCTCCACAACACATACTCGCCTTCCCTCAGCGGGGCCTTCACCGGATTCTCCGCGATGTAACGCTGGAGACGCCGGAATTGGGATTCATGCCGCACCAGATGATCAAAAGCATCCTGCTGCCAGAACCGCCCCTTGGTCCCTAGCCGGCAATTGATCCGCGCCGCAGTAAAATGTTTCCATGACTCGCATTGCTCCAGCATGGAGGCCTTGTCAGGAAAGGTGGCCAGCAGATGGACGTGATTCGGCATCACCACAAAATCCAGCAACGCGTAGCGGTCGCCATCAAAGTGCAGCAGACTGTCCGCCACGATCCCCGAAAATTCCACCAGGCGTAGCACACAGGACCCATGGCCGGCATCGAGTTCGTCATGCCAGCGGGTGGTGAAATGGTTGTGAAATGCAGCTAGTTCATCAGCGGGCAGGTCCTGCACCTTTCCCTTCCAACCGGGACTTATGGGGTCAATACCGTGTCGGTCCAGCCAGCGGTTCCGTTCGGCGCGCCATGACTCAAGCAATTGTTTTGGCATGGAATCGTGCGTGCGCCATGTCAGGAAAACCACGGCGCCATCCTGCGCCCAATGCGGCAGGCGGCGCTGGGTGACCAACAGTTTGTCTTCAGGGCAGAAGAAACGCATGGTTTACAGGGAGAATGAAATCGAGGGAGATGCCAGCGGGGAATCGGCAAGGTAGCCATCATCGCTCTGCGTGATGAGTAGTGCCCATGTGGGGCGGTGAGTTTTTGCGATATGCCCTAAGTTTACGTTTCACGTCCTGGCAGCTGGTGGAGTGCAACCCTCATCGCGCGGAGCGATGATGGCTACTTTCCGTATGGCTACTTTCCAGAAACTCCAGCACCCGGCGTTCATGCCACGGCTGCCTGCCTTGCCGGAAATCCGGGAAGCCGACATGTCCGCCATGGGCCGGGGTTTCGAGATGGAATTCAGTCGTTTCCAAGGCGGCGGCAGTGGGAAAAGAGGGGTGGTCCAGCAAGGGATCGTTCAGTGCATTGAGCAGCAGCGCCGGCACGCGGATATTCGTCAGATGGGGCAGGGAAGAGGCGCGGGACCAGTAGTCTTCAGCTCCGGCGAAGCCGTGGAGGGGAGCGGTGACGTGTTCGTCGAAGTCGCGGATGGTGCGGATTCTGGCCAGGCGGGCGGGATCGATCGATCCGGGGAATTGCCGGGCTTTGGCAGCGGCTTTGGCCAGGAGGGTTTTGAGGAAGCGGTGGAGGTAGAGGCGGTTGCCGCGCCGCTGATCCAAGGCATGGGCGCTGGAGGCGAGGTCTACGGGCGCAGAGATGGCGATGGCGGCCTGCACCGCCGGATGCGGCGGCGATTCCCCGGCGTATTTCAGGGTAATGTTCCCACCGAGGCTGAAGCCAATCAGGGCGATGCGGGGATAAGTCAGGGCGGCGTGATCGATGACGAGGCGGAGGTCGCCGGATTCGCCGCTGTGATAGGACCGGAGCAGCCGGTTGGGGAGGCCGCCGCAGCTGCGGTAGTTCCAGGCGAGCACATCCCAGCCATGACTGCCAAGGGTGCGGGCCATGCCGCGGATGTAGGTCGCCTGCACGCTGCCTTCCAATCCATGGGAGAGGATAGCGAGAGGAGGGGGAAGCTCCTTGCCGGTGGAGTCCGGGTGCTCCAGCCATGCGAGATCCAGGAAGTCGCCATCAGCGAGTTCAAGGCGCTCGTGCCGCGTCCATGCCTCCCGGGGGGCGGGGAGGAGGGATGGCAGGATCGTGGACAGGTGCCCGTGGCGGAGCAGGCGCGGCGGGCAGTAGGTGGAAGAAACGAGAGGCACAGCGGACGGCTACTTTGCGGGAGGCAGCAGGAGTTGCACGGGGAGATGGTCACTGACGGCCATGTCCACCTCGACGGTAGAGGCGGTGAGTTCGCCGAAACCTTTGGCGAAAAGATAGTCGAAGGTGGTGGGCTCGAAGCGGCCGCCGGGCTCCGTCCGCCAGGTGAGGCGTTTTTCCTTGGGAACGTTCAGCCAGGTATTGTGGAAGCCCCCTTTGGTCAGGAGATCGACGACGTGGCATTCGGGGAATTGGCCGTCATGGTTGGTATTGAAATCGCCCCCGGCGATCCAGCCGCGGATGGGGCGGTTTCCGTAAGCGACGGACATGTCCTTCATGTGGCGCAGGAGTTGGGTGGCCTGCTCATCACGCATGGTCCCGACGTTTTTGGCGCCTTCCGGGGTGTCGCTGCCGCGGTTGGATTTGAGGTGGTTGCCATAGACCATGATGAGGCCCTTGCCATCTGGGTCTTCGAGGGAAGCGAAGGAGAAACCGCGGGAGATGTTGGGAACGTTGGCTTTCCAGGCTTCCCACCACGCCCCCTGGCATTTCAGCTTGGAGGCAATGCCGATCTGCTGCGGGCGGATTTCGCCGGACTGGGGATCGACAAAGCTGCTCACGACATGGACGACCAGACCGGGGACGACGGAGCAGACTTCGTGGAAGGCGTTCCAGTCATTGACTTCCACTCCGATGAAAATGTCGGGGTTCATGGCCTTGAGGGCGTCCTGTCCGGCCTTCATGTGGGTAGCGGCTTCTTCTGCGGAAGCGGTGGGCCGTTTGCCGGGAAACCATTCCATATTCCACGAAATGGTTTTGAGGGGCGCGGTCTGGGACCAGGCGGTCGTGAGCAGGGTGAACAGGAGCAGGCACGGGGAAAGGAGACGCTTCATGGATTTTGGACAACGGGGCACAGATTCGGGTCAGCGCAAGTTACGTGCAGGGGAGGGGCCATGCAGAGGTCTTTTTTGTCACCTCCGGAGGGACTGGTGCGCCCTTGTGTTTGGCGGGGCAGGCGAAAGAATGGGTCAACCTTCCTCCGTCTTTCCCTGCATGCCGTTGCCCGTTCCCAGCCCCACCGGGGATATCTTTTATGCTTTTCTCAGTATTCTGCTGGAAGGCGCTCCATTCATTCTGCTGGGGGCACTGATCTCCGGGGTGATTGACGCTTGGCTGCCCTCTGGAGCAATGGACCGCCTGCTGCCGAAGCGGGCCTTCCCAGCGATTTTGGTCAGCGGGTTGCTGGGGATTATTTTCCCGGTTTGTGAATGCGCCATCGTGCCGGTGATCCGCCGTTTGGTGCAGAAAGGGCTGCCGCTGGGTTGCGCCATGACTTACATGCTGGCAGCACCGATCGTGAATCCCATCGTGGCCCTGAGCACCTGGACGGCCTTCACGGGGCGGGATCCGCTGCTGATGATGGGATCGCGGGTGACAATGGGATATGTCATCGCGGTGCTGGCTGGCTTGATTATTTCGCGCTTTGCGGCGTCATCGGTCTTGAAGGATCGGGTCCTCGCAGGCATTTCGGCTCCGGCCCAACCGGGGGACAGGGCGGCTGAAGCAAAACCCGATCACGGAAAGCGGTTTGTGCAGGCCATGCGCACGGCGCAGCGGGATTTTCTGGATGTGGCCTTATATTTTGTGATTGGGGTGGCGATCGCTTCGATTCTCAAGACACAAGTTTTCTACCGGCCGTCGCTTCAGGAAGGCATGGCAGTGGTGGCGGGGAATCATTGGATTGCAGCGCCCGTGCTGATGGTGATGGCCTTTGTGTTGAGTCTGTGCAGCACCACCGATGCGTTCATCATCGCGGCGGACAATCTTTTCCCGGCGGTGGCCAAGCTGGCATTCCTCGTTTTTGGCCCTATGATGGATCTCAAGCTGATCTTCCTCTACTCTACGGTGCTGAAACCGCGTGCGGTGGCGGCACTGGCAGTGTCCTTGTTCATTGCCGTCTACGCGGCCGGTTTTGGAATGGAAGCGATCTGGCCGTGGCTGCAATCCCTTGCCTGGTTTAAATCATGAGTGCTACTCCCGACTCCCCTCACGATCACGATCATAAACCTGCCGGCCATGGCCATGGGACGGACTGTGGCTGTGATCATGATCACCACGACCATGGGCATGGTCATCAGCACGGCCATGAAGCCGTCGCCCACCCGGCGGGTGAAGCGGAATGGACGAGGCGTTTTCTGTTGTTCCTGGAACTGGGCGTCCTTCTGATCTGGGCAGTGATGATGGTTTGGTTTTATGCCAGCGGCCGCATCAACAGCTACCTGATCGGAGAGGGGACTTTCCGCATCCAGGTGCTGGTGGGCGGGCTGATCCTCGCCGTGCTTGGCATTTTCAACTGGCAGATGAGGGCTCAGCCGGAAAGCTGCGGGCATGATCATGTGGAGGGCGGATGCTGTGATCACGATCACGACCATGGTCAAAATGAGGCGGAAAGCCATTCCCATGAGGGCACCCCGGCAGGGCGTGGCCTCGCCTTGGCCTTGTTGGCGCTATCGGTGACGGCCTCGGTGGTCTTCACTCCGGACGAATTCAGTGACAAGTACAAACAGAATATGCTGGCCGCGTATTCGTCGCGGACCGGAAGTGATACGAAGGCCCCGGAGGCGTATCGTTTGACACCTGAGGGATCGCCCACGGAGGCGGCAGCCGGGGGGATGACCCTGGCGGTGGTGGAGAAATACCGTCCCCGGAACAAGGAGGGGAATTTCGAACTCGGGGTGGAGGAGCTTTATTACAGCAGTGCAGACCCGGAGTATGCCAAAGTGATGAAGGGGCAAGGAGTGGAAACGGTGGGGCAGATCGTCAAGGATACTTCGAGCACCGAGCCGGGGCGGTGGCGGGTCTTTGTGCTCCAGATGACTTGCTGTGCCGCCGATGCGCGGCCGGTGTCCCTGCCCGTGGTATTTCAGCCCCCGGTCCCGGCCGGCCTTCAGGAAATGGGGTGGTTCAAGCTGACCGGCCAGATCGATTATGTTGAGGAACGGGGCATCCCGGTGGCAGTGCTGCGGGCGTCCTCTGCGCAGCCCAGCCTGCGGCCCAAGGAACAGCGGAGTCTGTTTTGATCTGACCCCTTCCAACAAATATGGCTGCACGAAGTTTGGAGGATCTGGGGTGGAATGATGTCCTCGAAGCTGAGTTTGAGCCGTACCGGGAAGAGGGTTGGACGCCCGCGCGGTTGATCCGGGATAACAAAATTTCCTATGGGGCCCTCTACGTCGCGGGCGGAGTCTTTGAGGAAGTGGAGGTGATTTTGGGCGGCAAAGTCTATCATGAAGCGGCCACGGATGCGGACCTGCCGGCGGTGGGCGACTGGGTGGCCCTGGAGTTGGGCAAGGAAGAAGGCGAGACCGTGATCCGGGCCCGTCTGGAGCGGCGGAACCGGCTTTCCCGGAAGGCGGCCGGGCAGAGCACGGAAGAGCAGGTGATGGTGGCCAATGTGGATGTGGTGGTGGTGGTGACCGAGGCCGGGCCGGATTTCAATCCGCGGCGCATGGAGCGGTTTTTCGCGATCATCGGCCGCAGTGGCGCCCAGGCAGTGGTCCTGCTCAACAAGTGTGATCTTTACGAGCGGGAACAGAACGAGGCGGCGGCGGAATCGATCAGAGCCTTGAATCCCGATGCCAGGATCCACATCACCAGTGCCCAGGAGAAAAAGGGGCTGAAGGCGCTCAAACAGTACTTCCAACGGGGCGCCACTGTTGCCATGGTCGGGTCCAGCGGCGTTGGGAAATCTGCCCTGATCAATCAACTGCTGGGGGACGAGTTCCAGTGGACCGGGGAGGTGAATGAAATCACCGGGAAGGGACGCCATACCACCACGGCGCGGGAACTCATGGTGCTGCGCGGTGGGGGAATCATCGTGGACAATCCCGGCATCCGGGAGGTGCAGATGTGGACCGACGAAACCACCCTGCGGGAGCGTTTCGCTGACATCGAATCCCTCGCGGAGCAGTGCCAGTTTGGCGACTGCAAACATACTTCAGACCGGGGCTGCGCGATCCGTCAGGCGGTGGCGGACGGGCGGCTGGAGCAGGAGCGCTACAATGGATTTCTCAAGCTGGATGCGGAATTGGCGCAGCTGGGTGCCCGCACCAAAACGCGCCGGATGACGGAGGAACGCCGATCCAAGCGGGACCACAAGATCAAGGCGAGGAACCGGGCCGACCGGATCGATATCGAACGCGATTTGAAACCCCGGGCCTGAAGCGGGACTTCTCCTGGTGAAGCGGCCGGAAGGTTACAGGGAAGCGGCTGTCACGGCATCGCTGCTGAGTTGCCGGGCAAGGAAGGCTTCAGCCACCTGACGGTAGGCGGTGGCAGCTTTCCCGTTGGGATCGTACTCGATGAGTGCCTTTTCAAAACTTTGGCTCTCGGCCACCGCGATACTGCGCGGAATGCAGACGGGGTAGACCAGATCCCCAAAAGCGCGGCGAACCTCCTCCACCACCGCCCGGCAATGTCCGGTGCGGCCATCATACATGGTCATCAGAATCCCCTCCAGGGTGACGGAGGGATTGATCCCGCTGGTCGCGATCTGATCGTGGATATCCACAATCCGGGCCAATCCTTCCAAGCCGAAATATTCGCATTGGATCGGAATCAGCAGACCATCCGCGGCGGCCAAGGCCGAGGTCATCAGAATGCCCAGGGACGGCGGGCAGTCGATCAGGAGGAAGTCAAAGCGTCCGGTTTCCTTGAGCGGCGTGAGCACTTCCCTCAGGCGGATCAGGTGATTCTCTGCCCGGACCAATTCGACTTCGCAGCCGGCCAGTTCCATCTGGGCGGGAATGATCGATAGATTCGGGAAACGCGTCTGCTGGATTTTGCCGGCAAGCGTGTCGTGGCCGATCAGGACGCGGTAAAGGCTTTGCCCTTCGCCGGCGCGGTGCCCGAGGGCGCTGGAAGCATTCCCCTGCGGGTCAAGGTCCAGCAGCAGCACTCTCGCGCCGGCCTTGGCCAGGCAGGTGGAGAGATTGATGGCGGTGGTGGTTTTACCCACACCCCCTTTTTGGTTGGCGATGGCAATGATCTTCATGCGGGACGGCGGAATGCGATATACCCACAGGAACCAGCAGGGTGCCAGCGGATTCGTCCCCTTCTTTCCGCTCAGAGATGCTGGGAATGGGTTTGCTGCAGGGGAAGCCGCAGCGTGACTACCGTGTGATCGGGCACAGAGGTGGCCGTAATCTCGCCGCCGTGCGCATGCGCAATCCACTGGCAAATACTCAGTCCCAGTCCCACTCCGTCCAGACCACTGCCCCGGGAAGTACTGCTGCGGTAGAAGCGGTTGAAGATGTGGGGCAACTCATCGCCGGGGATACCCCGGCCACCGCTTTCCACGATCAGGAGCGCGTGGGAACCCTCGCGTTTCAACCCATAACGGATATAGCCTCCTTCGCGGTTATACTTCACCGCGTTATCCGTGAGATTCAGGAGCAATTGGCGCAGCCGGTGGCGGTCGGCCTTCAGGGTGATGGTGTCCTGCAGGACGACGGCGACCGTGAGGTTCAGGCTCTGGCCAAGGATTTCCGCCTCACTGGCAGCATCCCGCAGCAGGTCATGCAGGGCGACTTCCTCTGTCATCAGCGTCACCTGTCCCGCGTCGGCCTGGGTCAGGAGGGTCAGGCCGCTCACCACCCGGTTCAAGCGGTCGACTTCATCCACCCAGCTGATGATCTGATCCCGCATCGGTTCGCTCAAATCATGGCGGCTGAGCGACTGCTCAAATCCGCTGCGCAGGATGGTCAGCGGCGTCTTCAGCTCGTGCGAGGCATGCAGGGTGAATTCCCGGACCCGGGCAAAGGAAGTCTCCAGCCGGCCCGTCATGTCATTCATGACGGAGGTCAGGCGGTCCAATTCATCTCCAGTTCCCAGCAGCGGCAGGCGACGGTGCAGGCTGTCCTCGTGAATATGTTCGGCCGCTTCCGTCAGTTTCACCACTGGGGCCAGGGAGCGGTGGATCAGCCACCAGCTGACGGCGCCCAGCAGGACGAAGGGAACGCAGGATTCCAGAGCGGTATCCGTGATGAACTGCCATTTCTCCCCGGTTGAGGTGCCGGCCGGGTCATGCCGGTGGACTTCCTTCCAGGCGAGCAGCAGGGAAATGGCGATGGCAGCGGCGAAGAGTCCGGTATGCCACCAGCAAAGGCGCTTGCGCAGGGACTTCGTCATGGGGCGTTTTCGCTCAGCATATAACCCACGCCGCGGATGGTATGCAGCAGCGGCGGGCTGGCTCCGCTATCGATTTTTTCCCGGAGCTTCCGGATGTAAACGTCCACCAGGTTGGTGCCCGGATCAAAGTTATAGTCCCATACTTCCCGCAAGAGCAGGGAGCGGGGGCAAACCTGCCCGGCTTGTTTCATGAGCACTTCCAGCAAGCGGAACTCCCGTGCGCTCAACTCGATCAGACGGCCGCCCCGCGCCCCAATCCGGTGCGGCACATCCAGGGTGAGATCGGCGACGCGGAGCAGGATGGCCTTGGACTCGCCCCCCCGGCGGGTCAGGGCCTGGAGGCGAGCGACCACTTCGCCGATCGCAAAGGGCTTGGCCAGATAGTCATCGGCCCCGGCGTTGAGACCTTCAATGCGTTGATCCACTTCCCCGAGGGCGGAGAGCAGCAGGATGGGCGTGCTGTTGCTCAGGCTCCGCAGGCGGCGCACCGCCGTCAGGCCATCGCAGCCCGGCAACATGATATCCATGACCACGGCATCGTAGGCCTGGGTGCTGATCAGTTCCACGGCCTCATCGCCCCGGCCTGAGACCTCCGGGGCAAATCCGGCCGCCGCCAACCCGGTTTGCAAGCCAGCTGCGGTGCGGGCTTCGTCTTCAACAATCAAAATACGCATATCGCAAAAGGCCTTCGCCGTCTTCTCCGGGATCATGAAACGGCGGGCGGGGGAATGCACCTTAAATTCCATTACAAATCCACCGCTTCCCGTGCGGCCGTGAAAACGACGACGGTGCGTATTTCTCCCGGTGGCAGCCCCAGCAGGCGGCTGAGGGTCCGGCGGTAGATCTCCAACTGGGGCCGGTGGCGGGCGGCCGATTCCCTGGCCCCGGACCGCACCGGGCCGGTTTTGAAATCCACCAGCACCGCCCGCACCGGCTTCCCGGCGGCGTCGCGTTGCACGATCACCCGGTCGAAGACGCCACTTTGCAGCGTCCCCTCCAGGATGACATCAAACGCCCGCTCCCGCCAGACTTCCGACCGGCCTCCGGGCCTGGCAAAAAACGACGCCAGGGCTGGTTCCCGCAGGCAGGCCCGCACTTCTGCAACAGCTCCCGTGTCCAGCCCGGGTCCGGCCAAAGCGGCCTCGGCCCCCTCAAGCCACTCCACCCGTTGAAATGCTGCATGAACCGCGATGCCCGCTTCCTTCGCGGCCTGCCGGGCGCTTTGGAAAACGGTCTCGTTTTCATCACCGGGAAGCTCTGACGGTCGTTTGGACCGCAACGGGATGGTTTTGCCTGGAGATTTGGGAGGGGCCGCCGAAGCCGTTTCCGCGAACAGATCCGCCTGCACCGCCCGCTGGTCCGGAACAGGCGGGGCAAAAGCCTTCGCCGCAGGAGGGGTGCTTGGTTGAACCGGATGCGCCCGGTACCAGTCGGAATCCCCAAAACGGGCGATCAGGGGATATTCCGTGCCGGCGAGACTGATCTTCCCGGCGTCCTTCTGCTGGAGCATGTGCCGCACGGTGGCCGGAAGGGTGGGTGATTTTCCCGGTTTGTCAGGAGAGGGCGGCAGGAAAAGATAGTTGGCATACCGTGCCCGCGTCACCATCACATACAGTCCGGAGAGGCGTTCGCACCAGGTCGCGCCGTTGGCCCGTTCGAGGGCTTGGGAGAGCACGGGGTCGGCATCGGCGATGTCCTTGTTGGGGAGTTTGGTCAGCCATAGCACCTCACCGCGGGCATCGGTTTCGCGGCCGGTGGTATGGCGGTGCGTGAAAGTGTAGGGATAGCCGAGATCCGGGATCACCACCACATCGAAGGTCAGGCCCTTGGAGCGGTGGATGGTCATGACCTGGATGGCTCCATCATGACTGGCTCCGCGCTCAGTCCAGGATTGCGCAAAGGTCAGGAACTCATCAGTGTCGCGGCTGCCGGTATTGTCGAATTCCCGTGCGCAGCCGCACAGCTCATCGATGCGGCCCCGGCTGAAGGCGTCCAGGTCCAGCTGCTGGCGCTGCCGTTCCCGCATCAGCGCCTCCGACCACCAGCGCAGAGTGTCATGGAAGCCGAGTTCCGCCACCTGTTCGAGCACCTGCCGCACCACCGCCCGGCGCAGGGCGGGCTGGTCCTGATTTGTGTCAGGAGCGGTCATCTGCGGCAGGTCCTTCATGACTTTCAGAAGCGGGGTCATCAGCAGATGCTGCCAGGCAAACTGATCACCGGGATGCGCGGCGTATTGCAGCAGCGCCAGCAGGGCGGAGGTTACCGGATTGTCGCTGGCGATGAAAAGATCGCTTTCGCACACCACCGGCATTCCGGTTGCGGCCCGGAGGAAATCCGTCAGGGCGAGCGCCCGCTTGTTCTGATGACAGATCACTGCGCAGGTCAGCCCACGTTTCAGCGGCTGGATCTCCCCGATCAATTCCGCAGCGCGTTTCCATGCCGCATCGATTTCGGGAAAGTGGCCGCCGGGATCCTCCATTTTGGGGTCGACTTCAATGGCCAGCGCGGTCCCGCCGTAATTGACATTTTTGCTTTCGTGATGCTGCCACTGCCACTGCGCCACGGCGGCGGGGGGCAGGCCGGATCCGATAAGGCTGCCCCCGTCTCCCAACAGTTGATTCACCATCCCGATCACCGCCGGGCCGGATCGTTGGGACAGGGAAAGCGGCTCCACCTGCAGCGGCCACTGTCCCGGAGGCAGACCGGGCAGATTGTATTGCGCCTGGAGCTCGTCGAAGAGTGCCGGAGTGCCTCCGCGCCATTCGTAAATGCTCTGCTTCCGGTCACCGACGGCGAAAAAGGATTTCCGGCCTTCACTGTCCTGGATGGCCTCGTCCATCAAATTGGCTAGGACGCGCCACTGGATCCGGCTGGTGTCCTGGAATTCATCCAGCAGCCAATGTTCATAGCGCGAGTCCAGCCGGTAGTCCATCAGCTGCCGGTTGTCCTGATGGGTCAGGAGACGCGCCTCCTGCGCATCGTGGCCGGAGGCTTCGGGACTCAGCCCGCCACCGAGGATCAGCTGCACATCATGGAAGGTCAGCCGCCCCTGCCGCCGCACGAGGGTATGGTAGGCTTCATCATACCGGCGCACCACTTCATGGATTCCCCGGGTCTGCCGCAGCACCGCTGCCAGTTCGCCGGCAATGAGATGCCGCAGCAAAACCATCACCGCTTCCGCCAGGGGGCCTTCCAGATCATAGGTGCAGCGGTCCATTTTGAGGATGGCCGAACCGGTCTCCAGCTCCTTCAACAAAGGCAGCAGCCGGTCCCAGAGATATTTCATCGGTTCCACCACCGGTGCACCGGGCAGGTGGACGGCGGCGGATTCGAGGAATCCATGCCAGCGGTCCTGGTGGGCGGGCTTGAGCGGCAGCCGCTCCAGTCCCTCGCGGATGCGCCGGACCGTGGCCGCGCGGTCCACTTCCGGGCCGGGCACCGGTGCCTGCACCGGCCAGATGCGTCGCGGATTGCCCCATTTGTCAGGATCGGGGGTGGCGAGGTATTGCCCGTGCCAGCTGCCGACAAAGTCATCCAGCAGCGCCCGCACCCGGATTTCATCCTTGCCGAAAGTCGCCTCGGTGAAGGCCCGGCGGAACTCGGCCCGGGCTTCAGCGGCGCTGTCATCCGGGGCGAAGACGCGGTCATACACCCGCAGTTTTTCCACGGCGAGCTGGTGGTCGTCCAACAGGGTGAATTCGCCGCTGAGGCCGAGTTCAAAAGGAAAACTGCGTGCCAGCCGGATGAAGAAGCTGTCCAGGGTGCCCAGCATCAGGAAGGGCAGACGGGCGACCAGCTGTTCGAGGGCCTGACAAAAATCATCCGTGCTTTTCTCCGGCATTCCGATGTCGTGGGCCAGCCTGCCGGCAGCGGAAGTCGACCCCGCGGCTTCGGCGAGGCGGTGCAGGATGGCATTGAAGAACTCGCCGGCGGCCTTGCGGGAAAATGTCAGGGCGACGATGGATTCCGGTGCGGCTCCCATCATGACGAGACGCAGATAACGCACCGTCAGACGCCAGGTTTTACCGGAGCCGGCCGAGGCGGTGATGAGGGTGTGGGGAAGCATATCCGGTCAGAGCGGGGAGGAAAGGATGGGACGGAATGCGCCGGACGCGATCATGGACTGCACGCGTTTCAGCGCGGTGGGGTCGAAACTGGACTCGGTGTCCTGAAACACCAGGGACTCGAAGTCGTCATATTTCCCCTTGGGCCCGGGCGGCCAGAAGATGCCTTGCTGGATATTGGAGACCACCCCGTCGGCGCAGGCCCAGGCGGATTGCAGGATGGTGTCATCAAGGTCCTCCCACATGGCCAGTCCTGCTTCGCTGAGGGCGCGGGGCAGGTTGATATAACCAATCCCGACTTTTCCGGCATTGTAGTGATCCGCCATGATTCTGGCGTAGATGGGCAATTGGAGATTTTGCCAGACGTGGAATTTTCCGCCATGATCGAGGGTGGCGAAACCACCGCAAGGTCCTGTGCTGAGCGCTTCCCGGGCGGATTGGGCCCGGACGGATTTCAGGTGCGCGTCCGCCGGTTTCGCGGCGGTGGACGAGGTCTTGTAGTCAAGGATGCGGTAGCCGTGCTCCGGATGATGCTGGATAAGGTCGATGCGGCCCCGGATTTCCGTGCCGCGGATTCTCACCAAAGTCGGGAAGGCGATTTCCACCTCCCTGAACCGCCACCCTTTCTCACTTTCCTCAGCGTGGATTCCGGCGGCCTTGGTCAGGCAATTCCGGATCACTTCCAACTGCAGGATCACCGGAACCGTCAGGGCCTGCCCGTAGGTTTCATTAATCCGCGCCTCGAAGGCTTCCTGCAGAAAATCCGCGATGCGTGCGGCGTTATCACTGTCGCGCAGTTCCGGGTTTTGATGAAAGTCCTCCATCGTATTGTGAAAGAGATTCCCCACCGTGCGGGCGTCCAGCTCGCCCACGAAGGGATCGATGGGCTCCATCTTCAGTACGTATTTCAGATAGAAGCGGAAGGGGCATTTAAGGTATTCGCCGAAGGCGGTGACGTTGAGGCGTTGGAAAATCCTCGAATCAGGGCGCGGCGGGGTCACGCTGAGCTGCCATGCCCGATGCCACGGCGGAGCGGGGGGACGGGCGGATTCGTCCGCGGTCTCCTTCGGAAAGAGCCGTACTGCCCGGCTGGGCAGATCGGCGGCCGGGCAACGGAGCAGCAGCCGGCTGGGTTTGAGAGGATCTCCGGCGGAAGTCATGCGGCCGGCGAGCAGTTGGATGGAGCCACCGGAGCGGCGGCTCTCGATCATGGTGGTCAGCAGATAGCTGTCGCGGGCGAGCCGGGTGTCGTTGGTTTTGAGATCCAGCAGAGCCCGCACGCTGTCGGGCAGCCAGGCATCGCCCTGCAAATTGTCCGGGACCATCCCCTCGTTCATCCCGGCGATCAGAATGTCAGGCGCTTCCTGCCACGGTAATTCCAACCAACCGTGCAGGGCCGTGGCATCGTCGGCATGCGGGGCGTAGAGGTGTTTCTCGCGGAGGAGTGAACCGGCGAGATCCAGACGGTCGGCGGGAGGCAGATCGGGCAGGAAGGCGGCGGCCCCGCGGTCCACGGATTCGATGGCCTCCTGCCAGGCCGTGAGGGCATCGGTGAATCGCTGGCGTCCGGCGGCGGTTTCAAATCTCCGGCCGCCGTAGAGGGTTTCGAGGAAAGCGGCGAGTGTCTCCGGCAGCGGCCCATTTTTGAGTTGGGCGATTTCCTGACGCAGCCATGCGATCATGCCAGGGAGGCCAGGACGATTGAGGTTCTCCGGGGATTCGGCGTGCTTTTGATGGTGTTCATGAAGTACTCCGGCCCACTGTTCCGCCAAGGGAGCTGCCTGGGACAGGTTTTGAGGGAGCCTTTCACATTGGAAGGCATCCCATTCCTCCAGAGCCCTCAGCTGACTGCTGGTCCGGGCGGCCCGGCAGGCGGCGCCCAGCACGTCCGGCAGGCGCATCAACTGACTGGCGGCGGACCATGCCCCGGAGCGCAGCAGTTGGGTCAGGGTTTTCAGGAGCCAGGAAATTTCGTGCTCGGGGAGGGGCAGGCCCTCGGGATCGAAGACGTTGATTCCGGCCGCTGCGGCATGACGGCGCAGGGGAGCGGAGACTTCGGGGTCGGCGGATCCGATGGTGAGGGTACCGGATGCGGCGGCGGCTTTGGCGAGGGCCTGCACCAGGACGTGGGCGGCGTCTTCCGGCCGGGAGGTCAGGGTGATGCTGTTGTTGCCTTTGGGAAGTTTGATTTCGCGCCGGTTCCAAACGCCAGGGAGGGGCCGTCCCCAGGCATCGAAGGAGGAGGCGGCGGACTCCGGGGCATGAATGATCACCACCACCTCCACCGCCTGCCGGGCCACCAGCGATTCCAACGCCAGCCGCACCAGACGGATGCTGTCCGGGACGCCTGCCAGCACCACCCGGGTCACTCCTTCCGGCAGGATAGGATGCCGTGCGGCATCCAGCCTGACCAAGGTTGAGTCCCTCCAGCCTGCTGATTCCAAGCGTCCCGCCGCGAGCTTTTCCAGCCGTGCCAAGGCTTCCCAACGCGCCACTTCCGGATGCCCCGGTCCGAGATCCAGCGCTGCCATTCCCAGGGTCCGGGCCCCTTCCTCCAGGGTGCGCCGCAACTGCAGCAGATTTCCTGCCGCCTGTACCGCCCAGGAGGGATCCTGACTGACCGGATCAATCGGAAACAAGGCCCGCCATTCCTGCAGAGGCAGTTCCGCCAGCACCGCTGCCCAGGCGGTTACCGATTCCCCGCGCCCTGCCACCGGAGTACCGGGCGGCGTGCTCCATGAAATCAACACTTCCGGCGTGATTACCTGCGGCGACAGCAACCCGCTCTCACCCACCTGGATCGCCAGGGCTTCCCGCAACCGCCGCCCGGCTCCTGCTGTCGGCACAATGATTGCGGTCGGGGAGAGATCGGGGGCGCCGGGTCCGGAAGGAACATCCAACAGCCAATCCGTCAGGGCCGGCAGCAGGGGGGTGGCCCAGTCCAGAAAATGCCGCCGGGGCATGGCGGACGACGGGCGCGCGGGTTCTGGCCGGGGCAGGTCAGGAGAAGAGTTCATGGAAAGGAGTGGATCGGACCCGGAATTTCCGGCCTGAAGCAGGGGCGTCCAAGGGATGGAAAGAGCCTGCGCCCCTCGGCCTCCGTCCTGGCAGGGCGCAGAGCGCGTCATCATGGAAGGCGGAGCCGTCCCGTTTTAACGTTTCGACGTCAATTGATCGAAATTGCCCTGTTCGCAGGCACGGACAAAACCTTCGGTGGTGGTCTTCAGGTCATCCCACCGGAGCCGGATGCGTTCCGCTTCTTCCTGACTGATGGCGCGGTCACTGGCGGCCGTGGTGATGGATTCCAGGAGGTCGGCGAATTGCTGGATGATGGCATTGGTGGCCGGTCCGACGTCGCGGTGGCCTTCGTTGACCACTTTGGGGTTTTTCACGAAGAACCCGCCGGATTGCTGACAAAGCCACTGGATGATGCGGCTGTCCCGGGTCAGGCGGATCAATTCAGTGGTGCGGTCGAGCGGGTTTTTGCTGCCGCTGCCCTGGCCTTCCTCCTCGGGCGGTTGGGACCATTTGTAAACAAGCGAGAGGGAGATGCCGAGTTCGCTGGCAATCTCTTTGGGACTGGTCTTCTCGAAGGCGTCGCGGAGGATTTCGTGTGATTCCACAGATTTGGATTAAAGGGCAAAGAGGACCGGGGGCAACAGGAAGGATGCCCACTGGACGTGGTATTATGAAAGGCGGTGGGAATTGTCCATCATCCAGTGAAACTCAGCAGATTTTCTAAAATGCTGCCCAGTTATTGCAGGAACTGCGGTTTGGATGATATGGAAATATCGGAAAATGCTCACTTTTGCAATAAGGAGTTTCGTGCAGCATTGGGCATCAAAGTATATAAATAGGGCGAACTTGGCCTGGTGCCCCGGCTGGATCAGGCGTTTGTTGGATGGTTGTGAAAAATGAAGTCTTCCGCAGCCGACCGCCGGAGGAGGCCACGAATCAGTTCGGGGCTCCAACCCGATGGAGCATGGTGTGGCAAGCCGGGCATGGGAACGAAACGTCGAAGTTGCAGGCCATGCAGGTCATTTGTCAGGATTACTGGCCGCCGGTGTATGCCTACATCCGGCGGCAGGGGAAGTCCGAGCAGGATGCCGAGGATCTGACGCAGGATTTTTTTTTCCGGATCATCCGGCGGGATTGGTTTGCCAAGGCAGATCCGTCACGCGGCCGGCTGAGGAACTATTTGTTCACCAGTCTCGTGAATTTTCTGCGGGATGCGCACCGGTCCGAACAGGCGGAAAAACGTGGGCATGGACAAGCCTTGATCAGCCTGACGGACGCAGAGGGCCGCTATCACCGGGACGCTGTGGATCAGATGAGTCCGGACCGGCTTTTCCAGCGCCGGTGGGCGATGCATCTGGTTGAAAAAGCGGTGGCGACGACAGGGGCGGAATACGCCGGACGCGGGCAGTTGGCCATTTTTGAGGCGCTTCAGGCCCGGTTGATGGAGCCGGATGCGGGAGGTGGGCAATTGGGCACCATCGCGGCACACCTGGGAATGACGCCGGGGGCGGTGCGGGCCGCCCTGTTCCGGCTGCGGCAGCGATTCCGGGAACTGCTCTTTTTGGAGGTAGGGCAGACCATCGGCTCCATGGACCGCGGGGAGATCCGCAGCGAAATGGTTTCCCTCCTGGAATACCTCTGAGCCCGCGACGGACAAGCGTCAGGCGGTCAGCATTTCGGTGCGTTCGGCCGCCACCCGGCTGATCATGGTGACCACGCTGGAGGCATCGTAGGGTTTGGGCAGGAAATTCCGGCCGGGTATCAGGTCCTGGCCTTCTGAGAAAAGGCTGGCGCTGTAGCCGCTGCTGTAAATCACTTTCAACTCCGGCCGCTCGTCGGTGAGCCGGGCGGCCAGTTCGTGGCCGGTCATGCCGCCAGGCATCACAATATCGGTGATCAGGAGATGGATGCGCGATTTTTCCGCCGCCCAGACTGTCAGGGCAGCCGGCGCATCCGGGGCTTCCAGGACTGTGCAGCCGCAGTGGATGAGAAGATGGTGCAGGACGGTGCGGACTGCGGGTTCATCCTCCACGAGCAGCACGGTGAGGCCGGCTTTGGCGGGCTGGCGGTTGGCTGGGCCAGAGTCCCGGGCTGTCTCTGCGGTCACGGGCAGGTAGACAAAAAAGGCGGTGCCCTGACCGGGATCACTGAACAATTCGATCCAGCCGTGATGCTGTTTCACGATGCCATAGACTGCCGCGAGAGCCGTCCCGGTTTCCTGAGGGGCGGTGCGTGAGGCGGCAAAGGCTCCCACGAGACGCTCCACGGTCCGCTGGTCCATGCCATGGCCGGTGTCCACAATGCTGAACCTGACGAATTTCCCTTCCCGGGCCTCCGGGTTTTGCGCGGCGTTGGCGGCGGAGATTTCGCTGAGTCCGGTGGCGATGCGCAGGCGGCCGCCGCCCGGCATGGCATCGCGAGCCTGGAGGATCAGATTCATCAGCACCTGTTCAATCCCGGGCACATCCCCCATCACATGAGGAAGGCCACTTTCACATTTCCACTCCACGTCGATATGTTCGCCGATCAGCCGCTGCAGCATGGCACTCATGCGTTGGATCACGGCATTCAAATCAAGCGGGGCAGCTTCGAACAACTGACAGCGGCTGAGGGTGAGCAATTGGCGGGTCAGGGTGGCGGCATGTCCGGAAGCCTCCAGCGTCTCCTTCAAAGCCGCCCGGGCGGAGGCATCGAATTCGCCGGTTTCCAATTGCAGGCTGAGGTGCCCCTGAATGATGGTGAGGATGTTATTGAAGTCGTGGGCCACGCCCGAGGCCAATTGCCCCATGGCTTCCATTTTCTGCGCCTGACGGAGCTGTGCCTCCAACTGCACGCGCCCGGTGAGATCCTCGATCAACAGCATGAGGTGGGGTTGTCCCCCGACGGCGGTGGGCTGGGTGGACAAGTTCAGATGCAGGGCTTCCCCGCCACGGTTCCGGCAGTTCATGCGGCAGGGGGCGAGGGGGTGGGGGCCGCGCAGCACTTCCACCAGACCAGTGGCCTGGAGTGCCGGCATGGAGTGCTCCAGCAGCTCCGCCTGTGAAAACCCAGTCAGGGTACAGAAGGCGGCATTGGCTTCCGCAAACTGACCGGTCGTAAAATTCAATATCGCCTGCGGGTAGGGAGTGGCACGGAAGGCGGCGGCGAAGCGCTCTTCACTATGCCGCAGTTCATTGGTGCGGGTCGCGAGGCAGGCGCTGTCGGGGGGGGCTGCGAGGAGGGAAGTGGCGGCCCCCCCGCCGTGACGGCTCCGGGCGACGGCTGCTCCCAGCAGACGCAGGGCGTTCAGGTCCAAAGGGAGACTCATCACCATCAGTCTCGGGGAGGCTGGATGTTGGGCGATCCATGCCCTCCAGGCCTCCGGTATCTGCGGCGCCGCGAGGATCACGGGGACATCACTGGAGGCGTTGAGCAGAGCCGCGGCCAGGACGGTTGGATCCTGACCTGCCCATGGGGCCAAAGGCACCACGGCGAGGGAAGGGCGCCCGGAAGCGGGTTCCCGCAGCAGGGCCGCGATTGCTGCGGCAGGATCCTGATAGGCCTCCACGATCGCCTGCGGTCCCGGCATTCCCATCAAGGCCGCCAGAGCTTCCCGCACGGCGGGCAGGGAATCGATCAAAAGCAGCTTGAAGTCGGGGAGCATCGGCAAAGAGAGTCGGGTTAATTCCCTTGGATGACTTGATGATCCTTGAGGAATTAGAATTTCTGTAATCTATGGAATTATTGTTTCTTCACAAGTTTTAATTCAACTAAGTAAAGTCCGACTGGATCCAGTCCGGATAGCGGGGAGTTCACGCCATTTTCCCGGAGAACGGGCGGCAGCCGAGGAATGTCCCAGGCATCGGCATTCCCACCAGTTCTATCAGATCACTCGTAAGCCGGGAGAAGCCTTGCTTCAGCCTCCTGGATCGAAGGTGCCAGAGGTGGATCGGGAAAGTTCCCCGCCTTCGTAAGTGCTGCTGCGGAAGCTGCCAGCGCCATTGGGGCCGAATTCCAGATCATAATCCTCCACCCGGTCCGTCAAGGCTCCGGGGAAGGTCAGGGCGAGGCTGGCTTCGTCGTCATCGGTGGGGGAATAGTCGTAAGTAAACGGTGTCACTTCCACCGAACCATTGTCGGTGCGCGTGGCGGTCCCGGTGCCGTCCCCGTTGAAGGTCAGGGATACAGGATCATCCCCGTTGATCTGCAGGGTCTTGCCTGTCAGGGACTTGGGGGGGCCGGTAGTGGAATTGGCCACCACGGGCGCGGTGGGCACGTTGAAGGTTCCGGTCTTCGGCAGGGTGCCCGGAGGAAATCCACCGCCCGGCAGCGGCAATGGCATCCGTTCGGAACTCCCCGTGGCCTGGGAATTTGCCGAGAGTGCAATCACCTGCCCCGGCTGATCCGGCTGCCCCGGTTCACTGGAAGTTCCGGGTCCGACCCGCACTTCGGCCTGGCCGGGAGCAATACGGCTGTATTGATAAGGATGTGACTCGGTGGAGCCGTCAGGGCGGTGCAGGATGACGAGTCCGTCGGTGCCGAAGTCATAACGCGATACCGTGCCTCCTTCCTCGAAGAGCACACTCTGGCCACCCAGGGTGGTGGGGAGCACCGCTTCATGGGACTCATCGCGGATCCGTCCCGTGTGTAAACTGAATCCCCCGCCTTCGGTGACCTGGGCGATCCCGGCGGTATTCTGGTCGCGCATCTGATAAGCTCCCAACAGGCCGTTCGAAAACGTCAATTCCACCCTGGAGGATGTCCCGTCAAAAAATGTAAGATCCACCGTGACGAGGCTGCCCGTACTGCGGCGCACCTGCCATTCAAACACCCGGGCGTGCGTGGCGTCGGTTTTCAGGAACCCCCGCCGGCTCCCTTGGCTGGACGGGAAGAAGATGAGCTGCCGGGCGCGCCCATTATCATTCAATACGAGGGTTTTCCCTCCCAACTGGGTTGTGGCTGCCCCGTAGGAGGAGGCACTGACCGGCCGCACGCGGAGTTGACGTTGGCCGGCAGCGGCGGGGGGCAGCATGGCGCGGGCGGCTTTCCCATCGCCAAAAATCGGACCGGCCAGCGTCGTCCAGGTCTGACCATTTACGGTTCCCTCCAGCAGATAAGCGGCGCCATCGGTCGTAGGGAATTCATATTCCGTGGCCCCCTTGATATCCGGCCCAGGCGCTCCCTGCGCTGCCGACCGCACCACGCCCGTTCCAACGAGCAGCAGGACAAGCAGAAGTCGGGGGTTCATGGCGCAAATCAGGGCATAGGACATCCCCGGATTGATTTAACCGTAGTTTTACCTGTTTGGGCAAGCTTTTTCCTTGCTCCGCAAACGCGCTCGCATTGACTCAAAAAGAATGACACCGGAGGGCCCTGTGCAAAGGGAGCGAAGA
>JAZKDC010000040.1:0-34434 GCA_040387795.1 Verrucomicrobiota bacterium | reverse complement strand
TCGCCTCCCTCCTCAAAACCCCTTCCCTAGCAAATTAGATGCGTTTGCCGTGGGGAGATAGCCGGACGACGGTTTGGTGCAGGTGGCTATTGCTGGCTGACACGCAATCGCATGAAGCAATTCTGCCCCGGCGTGATGGGCACGGTGAAACTCCGCTGCGACCCGCTGCCCTGGTTGGGGACGGGCAGCCATTGGACAAAATCACTGGTGCATTCCGCCGCATAATTCACGTCGGTCACGGTGGCGGGGATGGTGAAATCGAGCGTCAGTCCGGCCGCGGTCAGAGCTGGCTGGGGCAGGGCACTGCTGTTGGCGGCGAGGGGATTCAGGCCAAAAGCATACTCCACGAGGTTGGCGATCCCATCCGTGTCCGCATCCGCCTGGGGTTGGCTGGCCAGCGCAGGAAAAGCGGTTTCGAACCCGCCCGGGGGCAGTGGCACCACGGTCAGGGCCGCCGAGTATCCCATGAATCGGGTGCCGATCTGCGATCTGACCCGCAGCAGGTAAGGATTTCCGGGAATCAGATTTCCGCCGGTGAACTGGCTGTTGAGCGTGAAGGACGTGCTGGATTGGGTGACGACGGCAGAGGAGGCAAGGCGGCGGACATTGGTCAGGGTGATGTCGTCAAGGTAGCATCCATGATTGATATCGGGGCCATCAAATGAGACGCTGCCGGGACGGAGGATGAAACGCAGGCGCAGCGGCTGACCGGCCCAGGGGGCGAGGGAAATGGTCCGCAAATGCCAAGCCGCATCCCAACCGCTATTGGTGTAGCTGGCACCCAGCGCGTAGTTGTAACTGCCGTTCCTTCCGTAAATTTCGGTCCATTGATTGCCGCCGTCGGTGGAGATTTCTGCGCTGAGCCGGTTCACGCTGAAGAGCCAGCGGAAGTATTCGTGGAACTGCAGGGAGCTGGTGGGTTCCGGGATGAATTCGCCATTCAGGCTGAAGGATTGGGTGTGGGGCAGGTAGTCCACCTCGGACTCGTCGAGGGGGAAACAGAGGTGGAAGGATTTGGAGCCACTCCGGGGGGTGAACCCGATGCCGGAGAGCGATCCCGCGCCCTGCAGCACCGGGTAGGTGCCCGTGGTGTCGGACGTAAACTCCAGCGGGGCGGTCTCGGCATTCTGCAGCCAGGTGGCGGCGGCGGCAGGCTGGGCCGCCTGTATTTGATAAGAAGAGGCCAGCGGGGTGGCGCTGAATTGATATTCCGCGCCGGCGGCGGGGGGCTGGACGGGGCCGGTGAGGTTTTGACTGATACCCAGCACCGTGGGGTCGAAGAAGGTGGTCTGCCAAGTGTGGGAAGCAGGGACTCCGCTGCCGCTGATGCCGGTGACCGTGACGTTGAATGCCGTATCGGAAATTCCCTGCAAAGCAGTCTGCTGTGGCTGGAAAACGAGGGTGTTGTCGCCGAAATTGTTCTGGTTGGTGGAGAGCACCGTCACTGGAATGACATTGCCTGCGGGACCGGTCACGGTGATGGCCGAAGCGGCGGACGGGAAAACGGCCCCTGGGTAGGAGATGGACCAGCGCAGGGGTTTGAGCGGGGCCGGGACGTAACCGCGGGGAGGCCAGGTCACGAACTGTTTCGGGGAGCTGGCCGCGGAGTTGAACAGCCCGAGGACATAGAGGGTGTTGGAGGGGAGCACGGGGTAGCTTCCCGAATTATCGGTATAGGTGCCGCGCGGCACATCGCCGGTGGCCATGTCCTTGGCCCGCGAGTAGAGAATCCAGCGACGGTGCCCCACGTTGACATTATTTGCCTGGTCGTCGCCCTGGCCATCGTCCGCCATGTAAACATCAATCGCCCGCGGACCAAAAAAGCCCACCGTCAGATTGCCGTGGTAGGACCCATTCCAGGCTTTGTTGCTCCAACAGACAGAAGAGGCCGCGGCGGGGGTGTGGGACAGCAGATTGCTATCGTAGAAAACGTCCGAAAACGCGTTCATGTAGGCGGAAGCCTGGGCGCAGGAGTGTTTGGAGGTATTGGCCGGTACGGCCGGACTGCCCGCCGGGCCATCGTTCGGTGCGGGGTCCGCTCCAAAGCTGATGGCAGCCGGCAAACCGCAAAGCGCCCGGTAATAATTCACCCTACGCCGCACATCCTCCTGGAATAGCGCATGGGTGGTGCCCGGGGTGCAGGTTCCGTAACTTCCGGTCCATTGAATCCGGTTCTCCGCTCCTTCCGAGGCGAGGAACACGGTGTTGTAAAAGGAGAGGGACTCAATGCGGCTGGTGGTGTCCACCACGAACCCGCCTGCAGGCACCACTCCGTTGATGGGTTCCCACGTGGCCGGGCCGGCTGCAGCTTGCCGGACCACGCCGCCACCACAGGCTGAGAGTAGCAGGAGAAACCGCAGAAGGAGGAACCGGGTGGCAAACATTTTATAATTACCATAAAACTACCGGCTTTTCTCAAAACTGCAAGATGATTTCCTTGTCGCGGAGCCCGGTGTTCTGGAAATTTTCACGGCCTCACCGGCCCGCGGGTCTGGTCGACCGTGGGACTTCCGAGCCCGAAGAGCTCGGACCATATCCTGCAGGGCCCATCTTCTCCCTTCCGTTTCCCACCCGGCCTCCTGCGAGGTTTCTAGGGAGCCGATTGGCTGACCCGCAGGCGGATGAAACACTTTTCTCCCGGGGTCACCGGAACCGTGAAGCTGCGTTGGGCACCGCTTCCTTGATCCGGGACCGGAGCCCACTGGACGAAGTTGCTGGTGCATTCGGCTGTGTAAATCAAGTCACTGATACCGGCAGGAACCGTAAAGCCGAGGGTCAGCCCGGAGGAATTGCGGGCGGGTTGCGGCAATCCCGCGCCATCGCCTGGATTGCCGGGATTGAGGCCAAAGGCATATTCGATCAAGTTGGACACCCCATCCTGATCGGCATCCCCCAGTGGCTGTGCGGCGAGGAGAGGATAAACGGATTCAAATCCCGTCGGAGGCTTGGCCACCACGGAAAGGGGGGTGGAGAATCCCAGAAAACGGGCGCCGATCCGGGGCCGGACCCGGAGTGTATAGGAAGCTCCGGAAATCAGCGGTGTGCCCGCTGTTTGGCTGTCCAGCCGGAAGGCCGGCACGGGCACGGTGCTGGTCTTCGCCGCGCCGAGACGGCTGACTTGGGTCAGGCTGATATCATCGATAAAACATCCGTGATTGATATCCGGACCGTCAAAAGAGAGGTTGCCATGGCGCAGGATGAAGCGCAGGCGCACGGGTTGACCGCTCCAACCCGCCAGGGAAACACTGCGGGCTTTCCAGCTGCTGTCCCATTCAGTGCTGGAGTAGCTGCCGTTGACCGAGTAGGTGGAGCCGCCATTCCGGCCGTAGATCTCGGTCCAGAGACTGCCCCCATCGGTGGTGATTTCGAGGCTGAGCCGGTTCACCGTGAAGAGCCAGCGGAAGTATTCGTTGAAACTGATGGTGCTGGCCGCAGACGGAATGAACTCCGGGCCGAGCAGGAAGGATTGATGGTGCGGCAGGTAGTCCACCTCCGACTGATCCAGCGGGAAGCAAAGATGAAAGGACTTGCTGCCGCTGCGGGGGGTGAAGGTGCTGGTTTTGCCATCCACGGTAAGGGATGCCGCTCCCTGCAGGATCGGGTAAGTCCCCGTTTTGTCCGTCGTGATATCGGGGTTGCCGCCATCTCCGTTTTCCAGATAGCCGGAAGCCGCGGACGTGGCTTGATTCACTAAAACCTGATAGGAAGCAGCGAAGGGAATCGGGGTGAACCCATAGTCAGCCCCGGCAGCCGAAGGTTGCGCCGGGCCCGTGATGGACAAAAGCACTCCGAGGGCGGCAGGATCAAAGAAGGTGGTCTGCCATGTGAAGGTGCCGGGGACCCCGGGGCCATTGATGCCGGAGACGGTCACCTGATAGGACACATCCGCGCTGCCGGAGACGGGGGAAAGCTGTGGTTGGAAGACGAGGGTGTTGTCTCCCTGGGTGGATTGATTGGCCGAAAGAATGGTGACCGGAATCACAGTTCCTCCGGGGCCGGTCATGGAAATCGCCGTGGCGGTGGAGGGAAAGACCGCCCCCGGATACGAGATCGACCAGCGGAGCGGTTTGTGCTGGAAGGGGACATAGCCACCCGGCGGCCAGGTGACGAACTGTTTTGGTGCGGTGGCGGCCGGTTTAAGGAGACCCGCCACATAAAGGGCATTGGCCGGCTGCACGGGATAGCTGCCGGTGCCATCATCATAAACTCCGGGAGGCACGTCGCCGGTGCTCATGTCCCGGGCACGGCTGTAGAGCAGCAGGCGCCGGTGGCCGGCATTGGAATTGTTGGACCGGGTGTCGCCCGCCACATCTTCTGCAATATAGGCATCGACGGCCTGGGGGCCGAAGTAGCCAATCGTCAGATTGGAATTGGTTGCCCCATTCCACGCCATCGGGGAATAACACTCCGTGGTGCCCGGCGTCGGGTTGTGGGTGATTTCATAATCATCAAAAAACAGATTGGAGAAGGCGTTATTGTAGGCGGCCGCCTGGGCGCAGGCCTGCTTGGAGGTGCTGTCCGGCACCTGGGGACTGCCTGAGGACGGATCATTGAACACCGGCTCCGCATCAAAAGTGATATCCGCGGGCAACCCGCAAAGCGCCCGATAATAGTTCACCCGCCGCTGGACGTCGATCCGGAAATCAGCCGCGGTATTTCCGGCCACACATTCCCCGTAGGAACTGGTCCACCCGATCCTGCTCTCCGCCCCCTCCGATGCGGCAAAGACGGCATTGTAAAAGTAGAGCACCTCCAGCCGGTTTTGCATATCCACCACAAAGCCAGCCGCCGGCACTTTGCCTGCCACCAATTCCCACGTCCCGACCGCCGCTTCGGCCTGAGTCATGCACGCCCAGAGCCAGGCGGCCAGCAGCGGCGGCCGCAGGAGGGCGTTTTTCGGAATCTGACAATTAATAAGCATGGCTGTAATAACTGGATGAGAAGACCCCCAACCAGGATGGCTCGGCAAAGCCCCGGCCGGCGGGGATTTCTCCCCGCGGATTCACTGCCTATTCTTATTTTTCGAAATGGATCGCGTTTTGTTACGCCAAAACGGCAAAAAAATCCGCAGAAGGGATTCCCCCTTCTGCGGATAACACCAACAGGCTGCGCTACGGCTGGAAGTTATGCGGAGAAATGCTGCCGGAGCATGGCGAGGCTTTCTCCGATGGCGGGCAGGGCCGGGGCTTTGCCCTCGAATTCGAGGGAGATATAACCACGGTAGCCCGCTTCGTTCATGATCCGGGCGATCCGGGCGTAATCCAGGTCGAGCGTATACCAGACCCCGCCGCCCTGGTAGGTTTTGGTCTGGAGCAACACCGTCTGCGGTGCCAGCTGGGCAAGCCGGTCGTAGGGGTCTTCGAGGAAATTTCCGGTATCGAGGGTGACCTGCAGCCAAGGAGATTTCAGGGCATCCACTACGCGGAGGACGCCTTCCGGGGTGCGGCCGAGACCCCAGTGGTTTTCCAATCCCATGATGATGCCGCGCTTTTCGGCTTCAGGGATCAGCTTGGCATAGGCGTCGGTGACCCAGCGGAAAGCGTCCTCCACGGTATACCCGGGCAGCGGTTCCTCGGCCCCGCGATGCGCCATCAAATCGTCAAAATCCTTCCGGGTGCCCCAGGTGCCGGAGTTGACGCGGATGGTAGGAATCCCGAGTTGATAGGCTTCCTCCAGATAGCCGATGGTTTCATCAATGTTTTTCTGCCGCTTGGCTTCATCCGGGGAGACAAACCCCTGGTGGGTGGAGTAACCCATCAGGTCGAGCCCGAGGGTGAAGGCCCGGCGCTTGGCGGCCCGGAGCACCGCGGGGGAGCGGTCTTCCCACTGACGCTGGAGGATTTCCACCCCGTCAAAACCAAGATCGGCGGCGGCTTCGAGGCATTTTTCGATGGGGCGCCACTCGTTGCGTCCGAACCCCCAGAACGAATAAGTGCTGACGCCAATGCGGTGGCGATGCTTCGCCGGCGGGGTGGAAGCAGCAGGTTGGGCCGGAGCGGAGGCGAGCCCCGCGCAGGTGGCGGCAGCAGTGGTGAGGAAGTGACGGCGTTGCATGATCCGGCCAAGCAAGCAGGAATGAATCCGTTTGGCCAGCCAGGAAATGGGAATGAATGGCCGGCTCCTGTTGTCTTCCTGCTCGAGTTCGCTCAACGCCGCGCCGGTCCCGCCCGCCATCGGGTTGCCGGAGCTTCTTATCGAGTGGTCCGGCGGGTTACCGAAACCTGCCAGCGGCCTTCCTCCGGATGCCCGGCGGGAACATGAATCTTTTCCGGTGGGGTGATTTGGATGTCCGAGGCTGCGGCTGGGTCCTTCAGTTTCCAAGTGTAGCGGAGAGGCTCTCTTACCCTGCCACCGGCTTTGGCCGCGTCCGACAATGTTTCGACGGATGGCCGTGCGGGTGCGGCGAGCGAGTGGGAAAAAGTGGAGGGTGGGATGGGGGTTCCTGCTTGCGTGGGAATCTCCAGCGAGGTGCCTGTTTCATCGTAATACCAATCGGTCGGAAGCAAATGACCGGCGGTCGTCCGGACCATTTTTTTGGGCGACAGCACCTCGATGATGGCTTTGATGCCTGATTTTGCATCGTCAGGATTGGGAAGCAGGGCAAACCCCACGGTGCGCCCGGTGCCGACGGCGAGCGTATCATCCAAGAAGGCTTCCGCTTCATCGGGAGAAGCCCTCATCCGGGCAAGGGTTGCCGCGTCGTCTTCTGTCAGGGAAATCAATTCGCATTCCAGCTCTGGCGGAAGCAGGGTGGTGGCCACGGCCGCGGCGGTTTTGGGGCCCATCGCCTGGAGCATGCTGATCTGCATCAACGGTCTGGAGACGGGCTCTCCCGTGAAGGAATCCGGCAGGGTGATGGCCCCCAGACAGGAGACTTGGCCGGGATGAATGGTCAGGATGGTGGTGAGCTGAGTATAGGAGAAGTCCGGCATGAAGACTTTGGGGCCGCGGCCGGGTGAATCCTCCGGCCAACTGCGGAGCACCGGGTTTTGGCAATGGTCCAGATGAATGGCCAGCCGTGTTCCGGTGGAATCGGTGGGCCTAACGACGACAACTTCCAACGTGCGGCCCAGCGTTTTGAACTCAAAAGACTTCGGAAATAGGTGATCGGAGTATTCTGTGGGAAACATGTAATCAAGGTAGGACCTGGTGCTGGATTTCCGGTTCCCCTCAGCCAACACCCCCGGATTGCTGACCGGATGAATACGGGTGGTGGGTAAGAGACCGGATAACGGTAACACCGGAGGCAGGTCCGGGGGCGCAGAGGAAGGTGAGGCGGCAAAAGGATCCGGCTGAGAATTGGGAGGGATGGGAATTCCGTGAGGTTCCACCAGCAGCATGGTATGGCCTTCCAGCCGGGCGGCTCCTTTTTCGACCGCGCGAAGCAACGCGGTCAGCAGATGGGCATCGCCCTGTTCCGGACGCTCCCGGATCATTTTCCTGCCCGCCATGGCGTCCAGCTGGAAGGTCAGGGCGTGCAAAAGTAGCGGGGGCACCGAATCCTCTGTTTTGGGAGCAGGCCCGCCGGGACACTGCGGTATGGCCTTGAAAAATGTCAGGCTGGAGGGAGCAGTATTCTGGCCGGTTTTGACCGGCCCCTGCGTCATGGAAACCAAATGATGCAGGGTGTCTTGGGTGTGGATAGAGGTCTGGGTGGATTCCTGGATGAAGGAGGGGGAGTTCAAAAACCCATCAGCGGGGGCGTCTGGGAGGCTGACGGGCCAACGGTCCAGATTTCCTTCCATGGTGTTATTGAATTCAATCACGCCTGCTGTGCTGGAAGGATACAGCCTGCCTTTCGGGTCGCTTAATAAAAAAAGTCTGGTGGTAATGCCAGAGCCGCAATTTCGATATTCGAATGCCTGGGGCAGCAAACCAGTCGACGCTGGCAAGGGGTGGTATTCGACCGGAAACGGGATTTCCTTGTCAGCTCCACACGTCCGATTTTCTCCGGGCCGCACGCTGAGGTGGTGGTCCCCGGACAACGTGGCGCTGCCGTCCGCAACCATTCCAATCAGCCGGACGAACAGCGATTCATCACCGGAGGTGGGTTGGTTCAGGAGATCGCCGAGCAGGCTGGTGTCCGTCACATTGAAGGTGGTGGCTTGCACCTGAATGGGGATAATGTCTTCTCCCGGGGGCGCTCCCAGTACCATGAGGGAGGGCATCAGCACGAGCAGTGTGGTGAGGGGAAATGTCATGATCAGGGAGCTGTGAGGGTGACAAAAAGGAGCAGGGTGCGGGGTTCCGGCTGGACATCCGGCAACGCGGCAGAGGCGAGGAATGTGGCGGTGAGGAGGCGGGGATTTCCCTCGACCAATCCCCGGGCATCGCCGGTGATGGAGGAACGGTGAAAGTCCTCCATTTTCACCACGCTGCCGGAAGCCCCATCGGGATCGTCCAAGGGGATGGGCCATGCGTGGAACTCAGGCTCGGCATAGTGGTGGGCCAAGGCCCACTCCAACTGGACACCCCCACCGGCGAGGCGGAGGGGTATGGCTTCCAGGCTGGTGCCAAGCTTCTTGGATTCGATATCCGTTGACTGGGGAAGCTGCGTTTTCTCATCCCATATCCAGCGCCCGGCATAGTCATAATTACGGATCTTTTCGAAAGTCCGGGACTGTCCGGAGGGGGTGGTGATATCAAACTCCAGCAGGTTGCCCCCGGTGAAGGTCAGTTTCTGCACTTCGTTGAAAAGGGCTTCATCGTCCTGGCCGGCTTGATAAGTCAGGAGGCGGAGGCTGAGGTCTTTGGCGGGGAGGTCGGCGAGGGTGAAGTGCAGGGAGATCTCAGGAGAGGCGGCGGAGGCTGGAGTTTTGGCATTCGCACTGGCCGCGAGTGACGCCCGGGTGACAGAAGGAGAGAACCTGCCCGCGTTGGCGGCGGTCCAGAGGCCACCCGTGACCAGCAAAGCGGCGGCGGCCGCGGGCCAGAAACGCCGGAACAGGGATGCCGGAGGAGTAGTGATAGGGCCGGTGGCGGTGGCTTGCCGCCAGGCGGCCCCGGGCAGGGTGGCGGCGAGCGGGGAGGGGACGGCGGCAGTGGCGTGATCGTTCAGGAATTGCGTCAGGAGGGCTGCGGTAAGGAGCACGCCCCGGCGGCGGAGAACGGTGCGCAGTTTTTCCAGGGCGCGGGCGATCCGTTTGCGGGCGGCTTCCTCCGTGGAACCGAGGGCGGTGCCGATGCTGCGGTGATCCTGACGTTGCCAGAAGCGCAGCAGGAGGGCTTCGCGGTCCGGGCGGGAGAGTCGGCCGAGGGCGGCATCCAAATGCGGCGCGGCCTCGGGCCAGAGCGGATGGGGATCGGCAGGCATGGCATCATCGATTAACATTTGGGCGGCGGAGTGCTCGCGGATGCGGCGGCGGACTTCGGTGCGCACCATCTTCCGGGCGGTGAAACAGGTGTGCCGGTGCAGCCAGCCGGCGGCGATGGTGTCGGGAGGCAGGGCCGGGGCTTTTCTGGCGAAATCCGTGAAGACGATCTGGGTCACATCTTCGGCGAGGCTGGCATCCCCATTGACGAGACGGCGGGCCGTGGACCAGACCAGCGGCAAGTGCAGCGCCACCAGTTGCCGGAAAGCGGCTTCCCCGGGCGCGCCTTGATAGAGCCGCAGCAGTGCAGCCTCGTCGGCCAGGGGAGGGAGGGGATCGGGCAGGGACATGGGAAAGCGGCTTCACCAGTAGAACCCGCCGATGGAAAAACCGGACAGGAAATATTCAAAAACGATCGGATTTCCCCTGGAGGGCTGTCGTCAAGATGTGCGGAATTTCCAGGATGAGATGCCGCCATTCCATGATATCACCCGGAATGTTCAAAACCTTCTGGTGCGCCGTTTTACTTTGGCTGGGTCCCGCCGCCAGTGCGTGGACGGCTCCGGTGCATCCCATGGTGCCGATGTTCCATCGTTGGGATTACGAAAAGTCGGTGGAGCGAATTGCCCGGGTGGCGGAGAGCGGGGCGCGGCGGGTGAGTTTTACGGTGCTGCTGCTCTGTGAGTTGGAGCCCGGATTGAAGGTGAAGCATTATGGCGCGACGTGGCCGCGGGCCAAGGCGGATGGGGCGGTGGAATATGTTTTCCAGCCGATGACGGCGGAAATGCGTGGGGAGATCGGAATCTCTCTGCGCACGGCCTTTGCGTCGGCGGTGCAGCGGGGATTGGAGATCAATGTGCTGCCGATGATCGATGCTACGGGAGCCGTTACCGAGTGGCGGAATTTCTTCGATTTTGATCCCACCGCGAAGCTTGGGGGATTCAGTTATGAAACGGCGGTGCTGGAAATAGTGGTGGAGGCGTTGGAGGCGGTCGTGCCGGCTGGCCATCCGGTCGAGATGACTTTGGAAGGCGAGATGGGGTGCTCGCTGTTCACGCATCCTGACGCCTGGCGCGGCATTCTGGAGCGGCTGCGGGCGCGGGGGGAACTGACGAAGCTGCGCCTTGGATTAAGCGCCAACTATGAAAACGTGGCGGGTAAAGTGGTGCCGGATGCGCAGCAGCAGTCAGGGATGCGGCGGCTGATCGCGGCGGGCGACTTCGTCGGAATTTCCTGCTATGCGAAAGTCAGCGCCCCGCCCGTGGCGGCGGATTTTACGGCCTGCGTGGACCAGTTTTGCAAGGAATTCGCGGAGGCCGGGTGCCCGATTCCGCTGAATAAGCCGCTCCGCTTTACGGAACTGGGCCACGGTGGCGGCGGGTTTGATCAAGCCTGGAAAGTAACCGTCCCGGCTCCCACGGTGGAGCGCATGGGCAATGCGGCCTTCTTCGGCACGGACAAAACAGAGCTGAACCCCTGGACGACCCCGGACCGCATTGCCTTCCGCCGCCGCTTCTATCAGGCCGCCTTGGAATATCTGGCAACCCAGCCCAGCCGGTGGCAGGTGGAAAACGCCTACCTCTGGAGCTTTGGGTCGTGGGACCTGCACGGGATCAGTGCACCGGCTTTTGCCGATCCGGAAATCGCGGCGGCCATCAAGGCGCACAACGCGGAGGTCCGCCGGCCCTAAGCGGCGGTTTTGGCAGCACAGCCTCTTTTTGGTCCAGCCCGTGGGGAAAGGATTTCTGACGGCCTGGCCGGCGGGATCAGGGATTGACGGGAGATGGTGGTGGAGGAACGAATTCCATCTCTATGCCAACTGCGGAGCCACCCCCCATTGCTGCTGCCAGTCTGCTGGACTTTGCGGACCGCTGGCCAGCCATGGTGGTCAAGGAGTTGCGGCAGGGATTGCGGGCCCGGGGTTTTGTGATTCCGTTTCTGCTGCTGCATGCGCTGGTGCTGACCGCCGTGGTCCTGGAATATCTGCTATCGCGCCCGGGAACGACGGCCAGCGCCCTGCTGCGGGCCGCCGCGGGCGAGCCCGGGGTGTTTTGGCTGGCGGTGTATCTGGTGGTGGCGGGTGTGATGCCTTTGCGGCTGATGGATTCCCTGCGGGGCGAATCCGAAGGCGGGAATTCCGAATTGCTGCTGCTGGGAGGGCTGACCCGATGGCAGATCGTCCGCGGAAAGTGGCTGGTGCAGGCCGTCCTCACTTTGCTTTCGCTGGTCTCCTTGTTGCCTTACATGCTGGTGCGCTACTTTTTTGGAGGGGTCGAATTGGTGCCGAATGCCTTTTCCTTCGGGTCGGTCACGGCGGCCGCGCTGGCCATGTCCGGATGTGTGCTGGGGGCCAGCGGTTATGCCGGGCTGGGGATGCGCTTTTTTATCATTGTGGCGGGTGGCGTGTTGTTGGTGACCGCGTCCTTCAGCACCGAGCTAATGATTGCCAATGCCCGTGGGGTGGCCCGCATCACCGATCTGGCCCTGTTCGCCTATTTTTATGCCTACGCCCTGCTGTTCCATGCCCTGTATGCCATCATTGGACTCCAGTTGGGGCGGGCCCATCTGAAACTTTTCCTGCTGCCTTATGAGATCAGTCCCACCCGGGGAATGGTGGCCATGCTCCTCACCGCGCCGTTCATGTTGCTGGCCGGGGGCATTGCCACCTGCGGCTGGGGGGCGATTCTGGTGCTGATTCTATTGCTCTACGCCGTCAGCGTTTTTGACAAATCCGCCGAAGGACGCCAGTGGGTCAGGTCCACGCCATAGGTGGAATCCCGGCTGGTTGGGAAAGTCCTGGCCTTTCCCCGGATCCTCCGCTCCTTGATTATACCACTCCAACCCCTTGTTCCATGCTGATTGATTCCTTTAGCCGCTGGCTCCGCCATTACGCCCATGTGGCCGGTTTAATTACAGGTCTGTGGATCTTCGCTGAACCAGCCTTGGCAGCATCGTGGGCTGTGCCACTGGCGGGCAATGCCTACCTCACCTCGTCCAGCGAGGGCACGGACGATGCCATTGGACGTCCGGGCCGCATGCGCTGGCAGGACCCTGCCAGTGTGGTTTCCGTTTATTTCCGGGTAGACCGGCCGGCCTCACTGGATCTGGCGCTGCGGCTGCAAGTGCCGGATGGCGAATCTGTGATCCAAGCCCGGGCAGGGGATGACGTCTTCGAGACCAAGGTCAGCGGAGCGGAGGTTCATGAAGTGCCCTTGGGCAAGGTGGAGGTGAAGGTTGCCGGATATGTGCGGGTGGATTTGAAAGGGATCCGGCACACCGGGTCTGTTTTTGCGGAAGTGTCCGATCTGGTGGTGTCGTCAAGCACGGAGGCCCTGGCCCCGGACTTTGTCAAAAACAACGAGGGCAACATGTTCTACTGGGGGCGCCGCGGGCCGTCGGTGCACCTTGCCTATCAAATGCCGCGCGGCCTCGATGTTGAATATGCCTACAGCGAACTCACCGTGCCGGAAGGGGGGGATGCGGTTGGTTCCTATTATATGGCGAACGGATTTGGGGAGGGGTATTTCGGCATTCAGGTGAAAAGCCCGACCGAGCGCTGGGTGCTGTTTTCCGTCTGGAGCCCCCATCGCACCGATAATCCTGCCGATATTCCAGAAGCGGAGCGGGTTGTCCTGCTCGCGAAAGGCGAAGGGGTGAAGGTGGGTGAATTCGGGAACGAGGGATCCGGCGGGCAGAGCTTCCTGGTTTATCCCTGGAAGACGGGAACTACCTATCGTTTTTTGAATTCCGTGAAACCGGATGGGCAAGGGAACAGTGTGTATGCCGCGTGGATCGCGGAGGCGGGGGCCGGGCCATGGAAACTGATCGCGCGTTTCAAGCGGCCGAAGACGGACCGGTATCTGACCGGGTTCCATTCGTTTCTCGAAAACTTCATGGACCGGAATGGCTATCTGGGCAGGCGCAGTCTGAACGCCAACCAATGGGTGCGCGATACCGCCGGGGTGTGGCATGAGATTACGGCGGCCCGCTTTACGGGAGATGGTACGGCGCGGGGACGGCACCGGCTGGACTATGCGGGCGGGGTGGAGGGGCAGGGTTTTTTCATGAAAAACGGGGGATTCTTCAACGAAACGGTGGCCTTGGACGGGATTTTCCAGAGACCCTCCACTCCTGGCCAGAAGCCGGATATCGACTTCACCCGGCTGGAAGGGCTTTGACCCGGGCGGGGCTGGGGCCCTGCCCCGCAGACCGGGATCGGGGGTGTTTTGGCTTGCCGGATGGGGGTGATTCTGCTTTCTGGTGAAATTCTGTTAAAAAATTCAACCGCAACCATCCCTATGAATACCGTATCCGCGCTGCTCCGCCTCGCTTGCGGGGGAGTGATCCTGCTGCTCGCCTGGACCAGTTGGGGGAAAACCAACGTGGCCATCACGGCCGGCAAGCCGGTCGAGTTGTTTGGCCAGACCATTCAGGCGGACGGGGCCTCCATCACCTTGGCTTACGGGCTGATCGCGGTGCTGGCACTTGGACTGATTCTGCTGGGCGTGCTGGGTCTGCTGCGCAGCAAAAAATAAAAGCGGGCGACCACCGCTGCGGCCGGGCGATGGAGCCGCTATCCTGCTGAGGAAACGACTGCTGGAGATGCGAAAGAAAAAATGCCTTTGACACCGGAGGTGCACCGTCTAATATCCGCGACGCTTTGCGGAAGGCGGCTTTCAATTTCCCGGATTTGACCCGATTGGTCCTGCTTCACGGCAGACCAAAGGAACAACGGGACTGAGTTGAAAGCCGACAGCCAAAAAGCGTGCAGGACCCGGCACCGGAATATGTCCGCCCTTGGCAACAAGGACTCATATTGCGGTGTAGTTTCGTCTCTGCGACATATCAGATTCGCTTGTGTAGCTCAGTGGTAGAGCACTTCCTTGGTAAGGAAGAGGTCATGGGTTCAATCCCCATCACAAGCTCCATTTCTTCAGTCACACCCTAAATCACCAACCACCCAAAAGACCACCATGGCCAAGGAAGCATTCGCCAGAACCAAACCCCACGTTAACGTCGGAACCATCGGACACGTTGACCATGGCAAGACCACTCTCACCGCAGCCATCGCCACCACTTTGGCGGAAAAAGGCTTCGCTCAGGCCAAGAGCTATGCGGACATTGATGCCGCCCCGGAAGAAAAAGCCCGCGGTATCACCATCAACACCGCCCACGTCGAATACGAAACCGACAACCGTCACTACGCGCACGTTGATTGTCCCGGTCACGCTGACTATGTGAAAAACATGATCACCGGTGCTGCCCAGATGGATGGTGGCATCCTTGTCGTTTCTTCCGCTGACGGCCCGATGCCCCAGACCCGTGAGCACATCCTGCTCGCCCGTCAGATTGGTGTTCCTGCCCTCGTGGTGTTCATGAACAAGGTGGACATGGTGGATGACGCCGAGCTCCTTGACCTCGTCGAGATGGAAGTGCGCGATCTGCTCTCCCAGTATGAATTCCCTGGCGACGACATTCCCGTGATCAAGGGTTCCGCCCTCAAGGCTCTTGAAGGAGATCCGGTTCACAAGGCCAACATCATGAAATTGATGGACGCCGTGGACAGCTACATCCCGCTCCCAGAGCGCCCGATTGATCAGCCTTTCCTCCTCCCGATTGAAGACGTGTTCGCGATTGAAGGTCGCGGAACTGTCGCCACCGGCCGTATCGAGCGCGGGATCGTGAAGAAGATGGAAGAAATCGAAATCATCGGTTTCCGCCCCACCGTCAAGACCACCGTTACCGACATCGAAATGTTCCGCAAGCTGCTCGACGAAGGCCGGGCCGGCGACAACGTGGGTCTCCTCCTGCGCGGGGTGAAGAAAGACGATCTTGAGCGTGGTCAGGTTTTGGCCAAGCCCGGTTCCGTGAAGCCACACAAAAAATTCATGGCTGAGGTGTATGTCCTCTCCAAGGACGAAGGTGGCCGCCACACCCCCTTCTTCAACAACTACCGCCCACAGTTCTACGTGCGCACCACCGACGTGACTGGCAGCATCAAGCTCCCCGAAGGCGTTGAAATGGTGATGCCCGGCGACAACATCCAGATGGAAGTTGAGCTGATCACCCCGATCGCCCTCGAAAAGACCATGCGTTTCGCCATCCGTGAAGGTGGCCGCACCGTGGGTGCGGGCCGTGTCGGCGACATCATCGAATAATTCAAGTCCGGAAATTTCCGGTTCAGACTACAGGAAGCAGGGCGGTGTCACACCGCCCTGCTTTCCCTGTCTAAACCACTGAAACGCACTTCAGAAAATTTCCCCCGGGTCAACGCGGTGCCTGCGAAGGCCGCTTGACAACTCCCGTTCCCCTCTACACCTTTCCGACCCGCCGAAAGTCGGGAAATCACACAGGTCCATAGCTCAATTGGTAGAGTAGTGGTCTCCAAAACCATTGGTTGTAGGTTCGAGTCCTACTGGGCCTGCCATTTTCCTCCCCGTTCCGTCGATTCCCCCGTTCCATGATTGGCTCCATCCGCAAATTTTTTTCCGAAGTCGGCCTCGAACTTAGAAAGACCACCTGGCCATGGGATGCCAAGGAGAAGGGCTTTAAGATGTTCAAGGAACTCACAGACTCCACCCTCGTGGTCGTCGTGGGTCTGATCATTCTCGGAGCCTATGTCGCCGCATGGGACTTTATCATGATCGGCGTGATGAAGCTCTTCACCCTCGGAATCGGCCAGTAAGCCGTCCTCCCGGACTCACCGGCCCCAACCCCGGCAGCCCGGTTCTTTTTTCTTCCCTACACTTTCTTTCCATTCCATGGGCGCGATTCCAGCAGCAAGAGATCAATGGTATGTCATTCACGTTCTCTCCGGACAGGAGCAGAAGGTGAAAGACAACCTCACCCGGCGCATTGCTACGGAGGAAATGGGCGACCTCGTGTTTGAAGTCCTTTATCCCCAGGAGCGCGTTTCGGAAGTGAAAAAAGGCCAAAAACGGGAAACCAAACGCAAGTTCTTCCCGGGTTACCTGCTGGTCAACATGCAGATGCTCAACGAAAATGGCAGTCTCGTCGACCGCAGCTGGTATTTCATCAAAGACACCGTCGGTGTCATCAATTTTGCGGGAACCCGCGATAAGCCGACCCCGATGCGTCCGAAGGAAGTTGAGCAAATGCTCCTCCAGATCCGCGAACGGGAAGACAATGTGAAACCCAAGGTCGCTTTCGAAGTCGGCGACACCGTCAAAGTGGCCGATGGTCCCTTCGAGTCCCAAACCGGAATCGTGGAGGAGATCGACCCCGAAAAAGGCAAACTCCGTGTCTCTGTCAGCATTTTTGGCCGTTCCACCCCGGTCGATCTCGAATACTGGCAAGTCGAAAAAGGCTAGTCATCCGTTCATCTTTTCATCCCTCATCCTTTATAAGTTCACTCAGCCATGGCCAAAGAAATCGTCAAAACCATCAAGCTCCAGATTCCCGCCGGAGCTGCCAATCCCGCCCCTCCAGTTGGTCCTGCCCTCGGTCAGGCCGGTGTGAACATCATGATGTTCTGCAAGGAGTTCAACGCCCAGACCCAGAAAGCCGCCGGAGACATTCTCCCGGTCGTGATCACCGTCTACAAGGACAAGTCCTTCACCTTCATCACCAAGCAGCCCCCTGCCAGCCTCCTCCTGAAAAAGGCGGCCGGAATCGCATCCGGCTCCAAGGTTCCCCACAAGGAAAAGGTCGCGAAACTCAGCCGCGCCCAGGTGGAAGCCGTCGTGAAGCAGAAAATGCCCGATCTCAACGCCAACAGCCCCGAAGCCGGCTACCGCATCATCGCCGGCACCGCCCGTCAGATGGGGATCGAAGTCGAGGCGTAATAACAGTTTTCAGGCAGCTGTGTTTCGTTTCCGGCCTTCCGGAAGCGGGGCAGGGCCTGATTGTCCAAACCACCAACTACCGCAGGAGGGAAACGAAGCAGTCAGCCCTCCCGGTTCTCCAGATCCTCCCCGTCCGGAGAGTGAAATGTGAAAACCGGGAAACTCTGAAAACTTCCCCGCACGCACTGCACCATACCATGTCCACCAACCGCTCCAAACGTTACGTCTCCGCCAGGAAACTGGTCGATTCCACCAAATCCTTCGCCTTCGAAGAAGCCATGGAACTTCTCAAGAAGCTCCCTGCTCCCAAATTCAACCAGTCGGTCACCATTTCCATGCACATGGGAGTCGATCCGAAGAAGGGCGATCAGATGATCCGTTCCACCTGCCCGCTGCCTCACGGCACCGGCAAAAAAGTGACCGTCTTGGTCTTTGCCCAAGGTGCTGCGGCCCAGGCGGCCCGCGACGCTGGTGCGGAATACGTGGGTTATGAGGACATGATTGCTAAAATCCAGGGCGGCTTCCTTGATTTTGATGTCGCCGTCGCCACTCCCGATGCCATGACCGAAGTCCGCAAACTCGGCCGCCAGCTCGGGCCACGTGGTTTGATGCCCAACCCCAAAACCGGCACTGTCACTGAAGACACCGCCGCTGCCGTCAAAGCCGTCAAGGCCGGACGCGTTGACTTCAAGCTCGACAAAAACGGGAATATCTCCGTGCCTGTCGGTAAGGTTTCGTTTGAGGTGAATCAACTCGCCGAAAACGCCCTCGCCGTGATCGAAGCCGTGCAGCGCGCCAAACCCGCCACGGCCAAGGGACGCTACATCGAGAGCATCCACGTCACCGCCACCATGTCACCCTCCGTGTCCATTGACAGTTCCAAGTACGTCAAGCTCTGAGCCGCCCCTTATCTGAACCTTAACGGACACCCTTCTTAAATGAATCCCGACAAAAAAGTCATCGCTGATCAGCTTATTACGCGGATCAACACCTCCCCCTACGTCCTCCTCGTGGACTATACCGGCATGACCGTGCCGCAGTTCAACGAGATCCGCAAACGCCTGCGCGGCGTTGGATCCAGCCTCCACGTCACCAAAAACAGCTACGTCAAAGTGGCTGGTGCCAGCCGTGGTTTTCCTGAGGCTCTGAACGCTGACCTCAAGGGTCAAACCGCGATCGTCTTCGGGGAATCCGACGTCTGCCGCGCCGCTCAGGTGGTAAAGAAATTCCGCACCGAGACCAAACGTCCGGGTATCAAGAGCGCTGTCCTCGATGGTCAGCTCCTGACTCCGGAGAAGGTGGAAACGCTGGCCGATGTCGGCAGCCGTGAGGACCTCCTCGCCACCCTGCTCGGGGTGCTTAACGCTCCCGGTTCCTCCATCGCCCGTGCCATCCGTGCCAAGGCCGAAAAGGATGGAGGCCCGATCGCCGACGAAGCTCCTGCGGCGGAAGCCGCCGCTGAGGCTCCCGCCGACGCCCCTGCTGCCGAAACTTCTGCCGCAGCTCCCACTGCTGAAGCGTAAGTCCATCCCGACCCTTTCGCTCCGGCCTGTCCGGAGCGCTTCCCAAAACCACACGTAAAACCAACCAACCTCAGTTCCTTGCCGGATCGGCGGCTGCCGATCTCAATTTCCCCGGGGCTCCGGAGCACGGCGACACTGAACCCATAACATGTCCAAATTAGCTCAAATCGTCGACGACCTCAGCGCTCTCACCATCCTTGAGGCTTCCGAACTCGTGAAAACCCTCGAGGAAAAGTGGGGCGTCAGCGCCGCTGCTCCTTCCGGCGGTGGTGGCGGTCCAGCCGTTGCTGCTGTTGTCGAGGAAAAAACTGAATTCGACGTCGTGCTCGTCGAAGGCGGCCCGAACAAGATCGCCGTCATTAAGGAAGTCCGCGGTGCGGTTTCCGGTCTCGGCCTCGCCGAAGCCAAAGCCCTCGTCGAAGGCGCCCCCAAGGTGCTCAAGAGTGGTATCCCCAAGGCCGAAGCCGAGGAAATCAAGAAGAAGATCGAGGCCGCTGGTGCCAAGGTCGAAATCAAGTAACCGTTTCTTTCACTCCGGTGCCCCGGTTCATCCGGGGCACCGGTTTCATTCCTGCCGCCGTTTTCTCCTTGGGCAGTTGTTTAAAGTTTCCCCGCAGCAGTTCATTCAAACTCAACCCGAAGCCAGACGCGCTTCCTCCAGATCCAGCCAAATTTGAACCAGCCCAATCTCCGGTTCCATTACTTTTGATACAGCAAGTATGGCGTTCCGCCCCTCGATTTTGAAAGGGCCGGAACCCCATACTTCTTCGCGTCTCCCCTTTCTGCTTCTCACTGCACCGCTCCCCGCAGTTTCCACGTTCAACCCATAGTCCCCCATCGCCACCATGTCAGACCGTCTCCAATTTGGCAAAATCAAGGAAGTGCTCGATCCTCCGAATCTTATCGAGGTCCAGCTTAATTCCTACCGCGAGTTTCTGCAAAAAGAAACTCCTGCCCACAAGCGTGTGGTGATCGGACTCCAGTCCGTCTTCAAGGAAGTCTTCCCGATCGAAAGCTACGACAACAAAGTCGTGCTGGATTTCGCCCATTACGAAGTGGGTGAGCCCAAAATCACCGCCCACCAGGCGCAGCGCGAAGGAGAAACCTACAGCGCCCCCCTCTACGTCACTTTCACGTTGAAGGACGAAACCGGGACCAAGGAAGAGCGGGTTTATATGGGAGAGCTTCCCCTGATGACCGATCGTGGCACTTTCGCCATCAACGGCGCGGAGCGGGTCGTCGTTTCCCAGCTCCACCGTTCCCCCGGCATCTGTTTTGAGATGAACCTGCACCTCAATGGCAAGCAGCTTCATGGCTTCCGGATCATTCCGGACCGTGGTTCCTGGCTCGAAGTCCAGTTCGATACCAACGATCTGCTCTACGTTTACCTCGACCGCCGCCGCCGTCGGCGCAAGTTCCTCGCCACCACCTTCCTGCGGGCCATCGGCTACGGCAAGGACGAGGACATCATCAAACAATTCTATAACATTGAAGACCTCAAGCTGAAAGCTTCCCTCGATGAAGCCGAACTGAGCTCCAAGGTGCTGTTCAGTGACGTGGTGGACAACGAAACCGTCGTCGCCAAGGCCTACGAACCGCTTACCCCCGGCATTATTTCAGCGCTGATGGGACTCGGCCACAAGACCGCCAAGGTCATCACCGTTTCCGCGGATGACTTGCTCCTGAAATCCCTCAAAAAGGACCCCGCCAAGGACGAGGAAGAAGCCCTCAAGGACATCTACCGCCGTCTGCGCCCCGGTGATCCTCCTACCGTGCCGAACGCCCGCGCCCTCCTGAAACGTCTCTTCTTCGACCCGAAGAAGTATGACCTGACCCGTGTTGGCCGCTACAAGATCAACCAAAAGTTGAATCTGAAGGCCAATGAAGATGAGCGCGTGCTGCTTCCTTCCGACTTTGTTTCTTCGATCCGGTATTTGCTGAAACTCCGTCAGGGCGAAGGCATTCTGGACGATATTGATCACCTTGGCAGCCGCCGCGTGCGGGCCGTGGGGGAATTGCTTTCCAACCAGTGCCGCGTGGGCCTTGCCCGCACCGAGCGTCTGGTGAAGGAGCGCATGACCCTCTTTGATGTCAATCTCGAAGGGATGACCCCGCAGAAACTCATCAATCCCAAGGCGCTGTCCGCCGTGGTGCGCGATTTCTTCGGCCGGTCCCAGCTGTCCCAGTTCATGGATCAGACGAATCCTCTGGCAGAACTCACTCACAAACGCCGCCTCAGCGCCCTCGGGCCAGGCGGTCTGAATCGTGACCGTGCCGGTTTCGAAGTGCGCGACGTTCACCCGTCCCACTATGGCCGCATCTGCCCGATTGAGACTCCGGAAGGTCCAAACATCGGCCTGATCAACTCGATGTCGACCTTTGCGCGCATCAACGATTTCGGGTTTATCGAAACCCCTTACCGCAAGATCGTGAACGGGATCGTCCAGGATAAACTGGAATACCTCACGGCTGACCAGGAGGAAACCCACAAAATTGCGCAGGCCAACAATCCGCTCAATGCGGATGGTTCCTTCGTGAACAAGAAGGTCACGGTCCGGTTCCGCGGCGACTTCCTCGAAGTCGAACCCCCGCAGTCCAGTTACATGGACGTCAGCCCGAAACAGTTGGTTTCGATTGCCGCCGGCCTCATCCCGTTCCTCGAGCACGATGACGCCAACCGTGCGCTGATGGGATCCAACATGCAGCGCCAAGGGGTGCCGCTTCTCATCACCGAAGCCCCGATCATCGGGACTGGACTCGAGGGCAAAGCGGCCCGCGATTCCCGCGCCGTGATCTGTGCGGAGAAGGACTGCAAAGGCAAGGTTGCTGCTGCCAGCGCCGAAGTGATCATCATCACCAAGGACGGCAAGTTGCCCTGCACCGATGCCGAGTTTTTGGCCGATCCCTTCTGCGTCAAACACAATCCTGACAAGGGTGTCTTCTCCCTGCCGCTCCGCAAATTCATGCGCTCCAACGCCGGAACCTGCATGAACCAGAAGCCGTTGGTCCGCCGCGGGGATGTGGTCAAGCCCGGCGATGTCCTCGCTGACGGTCCCTGCACGGATAAAGGCGAGCTCGCGCTCGGCCGCAACGTCCTGGTGGCCTTCATGTCCTGGAATGGTTATAACTTCGAGGATGCCATCACCATCTCCTCCAAAGTGGTCAAGGAGGACATCTACACTTCCATCCACATCGAGGAATTTGAAGTGGGGGCCCGCGACACCAAACTCGGCCCGGAGGAAATCACCCGGGACATTCCGAACGTTGGTGAGGAAGCTCTCCGCAACCTTAGCGCCGACGGCGTCGTCCGCATCGGAGCGGAAGTGAAACCCGGCGACATCCTCGTCGGCAAAATCACTCCGAAATCCGAAACGGAACTGGCACCTGAAGAACGCCTCCTGCGCGCCATCTTCGGTGAAAAGGCCGCTGACGTCAAAGACACCTCCCTGCGCGTCCCTTCGGGCTGCACCGGCATTGTCATGGATGTCCGCGTTTCCAGCCGCAAGGACAACGCCAAGGAAAAGGTCAGCGCCGCCGAAAGCCGCAAACAGGCCAAGGTGATTGAAGAGGAATTCAAAACCAAGCACACGGAATTGGTCGAGCAATTGACCGACAAGCTGGCCGATATCCTCCTCGGAGAAAAAATCCCGCTGGATGTCGTCAATGCGCAGACCGGCGAAATCCTCGTTCCGGCGAACAAGAAGATCACCAAGGCCCTGTTGGCCCGCGTCGCCGAAGCCCACGACCACATCGACATTGATCCGTCCCCGGTCCGTAACAAGATCTTCGACATCATCGGCACCTTCGAACAGAAGTTTGTCGAACTCGAAGAGGAACGCGAAGGCGCCCTCGACAAGGTCGAGGCCGGTGACGAACCCGATAACGGCATCGTCAAGCAGGTGAAGGTCTACATTGCCTCCAAACGGAAACTCTCCGTCGGGGACAAGATGGCCGGCCGCCACGGCAACAAGGGGGTCGTCGCCAAGATCGTTCCCGAAGAAGACATGCCGTTCCTCGAAGACGGCACGCCGGTGGACATCGTGCTCAACCCGCTCGGGGTGCCAAGCCGCATGAACGTCGGACAGGTGTTGGAAACCCACCTCGGAGTCGCCGCCCGCGCCCTTGGATTCAAGGTCGCCACCCCGGTCTTCGATGGTATCCCTGAAGAGAAAGTGATGGGCTACCTCAAGGAAGCCAAGGAAACCACCGCCATGAGCTGGATCGGCCTGAACGGCAAATCCTCCCTCTTCGATGGACGCACCGGCGAACCCTTCCACCAGGACGTCGTGGTCGGCATCATCTACATGATGAAGCTGAACCACTTGGTCGCAGACAAGATCCACGCCCGTGCGGTCGGTCCTTACAGCCTCGTCACCCAGCAGCCGCTCGGTGGTAAAGCCCAATACGGCGGCCAGCGTTTCGGGGAAATGGAAGTCTGGGCGCTCGAAGCCTACGGCGCCGCCTACACCCTGCAGGAACTCCTCACCGTCAAATCAGACGACGTGGCCGGACGGACCCGCATTTACGAAAGCATCGTGAAGGGAGACAACAATCTCGAAGCCGGCACCCCGGAATCCTTCAACGTGCTGATCAAGGAAATGCAGTCCCTTGGCCTCGACGTGAAAGTCGCCAACTCCAAAGCCGGTCCCGACGGCGGCGGCATCAGCGCCCTCAGCGCCTAACTCCTTCACGGGCGGCGGGTTTTCACCCGCCCGCCGCCCGCTTCCCTTCTTTTTAATTCCATTTTCCACTATCCAATCCTATGAGCGTTGAAACCCAACTACGCGAACTGTTCGGCGGCGATGCCCGCCCCCAAGGCTTTGACCACGTGGCCATTACCGTGGCTTCCTCCCCCACCATCCAAAGCTGGAGCCGGGGTGAAGTGAAGAACCCGGAAACGATCAATTACCGGACCTTCAAACCCGAAAAGGGCGGTCTCTTCTGCGAGCGCATCTTTGGACCCACCCGGGACTGGGAATGCTCCTGCGGCAAGTACAAGCGCATCAAACACAAGGGCGTGGTCTGTGACCGTTGCGGTGTTGAAGTCACCTTGAGCCGCGTCCGCCGCGAGCGCATGGGCCACATCGAACTTGCCGTGCCGGTGAGCCACATCTGGTTCTACAAGTGTATGCCCAGCCGGCTCGGCTTGGCTTTGGACATGACTGCCCGCCAATTGGAGCGCGTGATCTACTATGAAGATTACGTTGTGGTCGATCCCAAGAACACCCCCCTTACCAAAGCCCAGCTACTGACCGAAGTTGAATTCCGCGAAGCGGAAGAGCAATATGGTGAAGATGCTTTCCGGGCCTCCATGGGTGCCGAAGCGGTGGAAGAACTCCTTTCCGGCATCAACCTGCCCGAGCAGATTGTGGAATTGCAGGAGGCGATGACCAAGACCCGGTCCAAGCAGACCCGCAAGAAACTCGCCAAACGACTCAAGCTCGCCCAAGGGTTCCACAGCAGCCACAGCCGCCCTGAATGGATGGTCATGCGCGTCCTGCCCGTGATCCCACCCGATCTGCGCCCGCTGGTTCCTCTCGAAGGCGGCCGTTTCGCCACCTCCGACTTGAACGACCTTTACCGTCGCGTCATCAACCGGAACAACCGTCTCCGCAACCTGCTCCTCCTCAAGACTCCGGACGTCATCATCCGGAATGAGAAACGCATGCTGCAGGAAGCCGTCGATGCTCTCTTTGACAATGGCCGCCACGGCCGCGCCGTCACCGGCGCCGGAAATCGCCCTCTCAAATCCCTCAGCGACATGCTCAAGGGGAAGGGCGGCCGTTTCCGCCAGAACCTCCTCGGCAAACGCGTCGATTACTCCGGCCGTTCCGTCATCGTGATCGGGCCTGAATTGAAGCTGAACCAGTGCGGTCTTCCCAAGAAGATGGCCTTGGTTCTCTTCGAACCCTTCATCATCCGCCGTCTCAAGGAACTTGGCTACGTGCACACGGTGCGCTCCGCCAAGAAGATGATTGAGCGCCGGACCCCGGAAGTCTGGGACATCCTTGAAGAAGTCACCAAGGGTCACCCCGTCCTCCTCAACCGTGCGCCGACCCTTCACCGTCTGTCCATCCAGGCCTTCGAGCCTGTTCTGATTGAAGGGGAAGCGATCCGCGTTCACCCGCTGGTTTGTACAGCCTATAACGCCGACTTTGACGGTGACCAGATGGCGGTGCACGTGCCACTTTCCGTGGAAGCGCAGATGGAAGCGCGCCTGCTGATGCTGGCGACCAACAACATCTTCTCGCCATCCAGCGGCAAGCCGGTCACCACTCCCTCCCAGGACATTACGCTCGGGGCTTATTTCCTCACCCAGACCCGCAATCTGCCTCCGCAGAAAGGCGCGGCCGAGGCCCGCAAGCCCTTGTTCGAGACGATCTCGGAAATCGAGGCCGCTCTGTTTGACGGGGGCGTGGAAATCCACCAGATGATCCGTTTCAAGAACCCGGACAAGGGCAAGACCACGATCTTTGGCAACGCCACAGACACCGTTGTCGAAACTACTCCCGGCCGCGTCCGCTTCAACGAAATCTGGCCGGATGCCATGGGCTTCATCAACAAGACCGTCGGCAAGAAACAGCTCTCCGACATCATCTGGCGCTGCTGGCAGACCTCCGGTCACCAGGAGACCGTATATGCCCTCGACCGCCTCAAGGAACTCGGCTTCAAGGCCGCGACCCAGTCCGGTTGTTCCATCGGTATCACCGACATGGTGATCCCGGTCGAGAAGAAGGCTGAACTCGAAAAAGCCTACCTGCGCCTCGAGGAACTCGACAAGCAATACAAGCGCGGCGTCATCACCGACCGCGAGCGCCACAACATGATCATCGACTTGTGGACCCAGGCGGGTGACCACATCCAGCAGAGCCTGTTCCGGACCCTCGAATTCAACGAAGGCAAAAAGAACGCCAATCCGTTGTTCATGATGGTCGATTCCGGGGCGCGCGGTAACAAACAGCAGATCAAACAGCTGGGCGGGATGCGCGGCCTCATGGCGAAGCCTTCCGGCGAGATTATTGAACGACCGATCACGGCGAATTTCCGGGAAGGTCTTTCGGTGCTGGAATACTTCATCTCCACCCACGGCGCCCGCAAGGGTCTGTCCGATACCGCTCTGAAGACCGCTGACTCCGGCTACATGACCCGCAAGCTGGTTGACGTCGCCCAGGACGTCATCGTCTTCGAACACGATTGCGGTACCACCAACGGCATCACCGTCGCCTCCCTCTACGAGGGGGATGAAGAAGTCGTCGACCTCAAGACCCGCATTTATGGACGCGCTTCCTGCGAGACCATCAAAGATCCCGTCACCAAGGAAAACATCGTCAAGGCCAACGACATCATTACCGAGAAGCAAGCCGACTCGCTGATGAAGATCGGCGTCGAGCAGCTCAAGATCCGCTCCGTCCTCACCTGCGAAAGCAAACGCGGCTGCTGCGTGCTCTGCTACGGCCTGCACCTCGGGACTGGTTTCGAGGTCAAGATCGGTGAAGCGGTCGGCATCGTCGCCGCCCAGTCGATTGGCGAACCCGGCACCCAGCTCACGATGCGTACCTTCCACGTCGGTGGGGTCGCCGGCACGAGCTTCAAACAGCCGATCGTCAAGGTCAAGAACACCGGTACCGTCCACTACAATGATGTGCGCGCCGTGCTCAGCACCGACGGGAATCACATCGTCCTCACCAAAAACGGCACCGTGTCCGTGCATGATGAGGCCGGTCTGGAGCTGGAAGGCCACAAGCTGGTGGTCGGCGCCGTCATCTACAAGGCCGAGGGCACTGTCATCAAGAAGGGCGAAACCCTCGTGACCTGGGAACCTCACTCCGTTCCGGTCATCACCGAGCGCGAAGGTTTGGTGGACTTCCGCGACATGATCCAGGGGATCACCCTTGGGAAAGGCGGCGAAAAAGGCAGCGAAGGCGCCATCGTCCTCGAACACAAAGAAGATTTGCACCCGCAGGTCGTCATCGTGGATCCTAAGACCAAGGAAGTTCTCGCCAGCTACTCCATCCCTGCCGGGGCTTTCCTCTCCGTCAAGAAGGGCGACAAAATTCCTGCCGGCACCACCCTCGCCAAAACTCCCCGCAAGGTCAGCAAGGCGAAGGACATCACCGGGGGTCTTCCCCGGGTTGCCGAGCTCTTTGAGGCCCGTAAGCCGAAGGATCACTGCGAAATCGCCAAGATCGACGGGGTCGTCTCCATCGGCGGCATGGTCCGTGGGAAGCGCAAGGTCATCGTCCGCGACGAGGATTCCGGTGATGAGGAGGAACACCTCGTTCCCCGCAGCAAGCACATCATTGCTTTCGAAGGCGACCGCGTCAAGAAAGGCGATCAGCTCACCGAAGGCCCTGTGGTGCCGCACGAAATCCTCGACATCCTTGGCCCGCAAATGCTCCAAGAGCACCTGGTCAATGAAGTTCAGGAAGTCTACCGTCTGCAAGGCGTTGAAATCAACGACAAGCACATCGAGATCATCATCCGCCAGATGTTGCGCAAGGTGAAGATCACCGATCCCGGCGATACCGAGTTCCTCTGGGGCGATCAGGTCGAGCGCATCGCGTTCGAGGAAGCCAACGAGAAGATCGTCGAGCAGGGGGGCAAGCCTTCCGAGGCGGAACCCATCCTCCTCGGCATCACCAAGGCCTCCCTCGAAACCGACTCCTTCATCTCGGCTGCGTCCTTCCAGGACACGACCCGGGTGCTGACGGATGCCGCCACGCTCGGCAAGGCCGACTGGCTGCGCGGGTTCAAGGAAAACGTCATCATGGGTCACCTGATCCCGGCCGGCACTGGCTTCCTCCTGAACCGCAACATGCGCGTCAAGGAGTCAGGGGAAACGACCAGCAACGAAGGACTCGATTCCATCGAAGACGAGGCCGATTCATTCCTGGCCGGCCTGTAAGCTGGACATCAGTTATAAAGATCAGCCGCAGTCCCATCCGGGGCTGCGGCTTTTTTTGTGCCACATGGCCTCAGGCCAAAGGCCGGGGACGCCGGCCGGTGCCGGCTTGCCCCCGCCGGCCCCGCAGGCTAAGCGTTCAAAAGTGATTCCTGAACCAACGCCTGCCGACGCTGCCGCAGCCCTGTGCCTGGACTGCGGTCTCTGCTGCAATGGGGTGCTGTTTGATCAGGTGCGGCTGGTGGCCGGTGATAACGCCAAAGCCCTGTCAGCCCGGGGACTGAAACTCAAGCAGCGCAGTTTTTTCAACCAACCCTGCACCGCCCTCTGTGGCTCCCAGTGCACCATCTACGGCGACCGTCCCGCCCGCTGCCGGAAATTTGAGTGCCGCCAATACCAACTGGTCGCCGCAGGGGAAATCCCCGCAGCAAGCGCGGCCGGCCTGATCGGCGAGGTGAGATGTCAAGTCGCTGTAATCGAGGCCTTGCTGGCCGCCGCGGGGGCCACCAACCGCCGCAAGCCTCTGGCGCAACGCTACGCCACGGTGATGGCGGCGGTTCCCGGGCCACCGGATGGAAACGGCGGGGATAACGCCGCTCTCACTAACGCTATGAACCTGCTGCAATCGACGCTCCGTGAGCATTTCCGGGTGGAAGCCGATTCCCTCCGATCCGTTTAAAGGATTTTTCAGAACAGGACCACCGGATGCACGGAACCGGCGGTGGCGACAGCGTCAGGGGCAAGGCGGAGCAGGGCGTTGGAGGAGGCTAGGGCGGCGAGGGCGTGAGATTGTCGCAGGCCGACGGGGGTGAAGGATGCGGTGGAATATTGATAGTGACCGCGCAGATAGTGGGGCCGGTCTCCGGGGTTGCCCGCCGCTACCGTCAGGGTGGCCGGGGTGGTTACCGGAAGCGCTCCGGTGTCGCTGGCCCCGGCGAGTTTCCGCAGGGCCGGAAGCACAAAGAGGAGGGCGGTGACGAAGGCGGAGGCGGGATTGCCGGGCAGGCCAAAGATCAGTTTGCCGGTTTGGGTGGTGAAAAGGAAAGGCTTGCCGGGCTTCATCCGGACCCGCCAGAACTGCAGGGGAATGCCGAGGGCTTCGAGGGCGGGTTTGACGAAATCATGATCGCCCACCGAAACGCCGCCGGCCAGAACGACGACGTCATGGGAAGTCAGGGCATTCCCAAGGATTTGCGTTAAACCGGGCAGGTCGTCCGGGGAATGGAGCGCGGTCGTTTTGGCTCCGGCCTGGGCAAGCAGCGCGCCGAGCATCGGACCGTTGCTGTTATAAATCTGGCCCGGCACCATGAGGGGCTGGCCGGGCGGAATGAGTTCGTTGCCCGTGGTGACAATGCAGGCCCGGGGGCGTGGGCCGCAGAGCAGGGTGGAGGAGCCTTGACTGGCTAACACGGCAAGGCGGGTGGGGGTTATGAGGTCGCCAGCGGTGAGAAGACGCTGGCCGACACAGAGGTCGGCTCCGGCATGGCGGATGAACTCGCCGGGTTCGGTGGATTCCGTCAGGGTGATGCTCTGGCCGTCGTCTGATCGCACGGTATCCTCCTGCATGACAACGGCCCCGGTGCCGCGTGGCAGGGGCGCGCCGGTGAAAATGCGGACACAATAACCGGGGGTGACTTCAAGGCCGAAATCGGGCCCAGCGGGTTGTTCCCCGGCAATGGTCAGGGGGAGGCGGGGCGGGCCGCAGTCGGTATCATGGATGGCATAGCCGTCCATGGCACTGTTGTCGAAGGGCGGGAGGGGCAGGGTCGCGAAGACGTCCGCGGCAGCGTAGCGGCCGATCGCTTGATCCAACCGGACGGATTCCGCGGTGACGGGAGGAATGAGCGACAGAATGCGCTGCCGGGCTTCGGATTCTTCCAGCATGGGATAAGGGGAAGGATTGCCGGTCAACGTTTCAGGTCTTCAGGCGTTTTGATGGCCTCTTTCAACGCGGGGAGATTGGTGGGATCCAGGTCGTCGGCAGGCACCAATGTGGGAGGAGGACTGTCAGGAGGGCTGACGGCTGCTGGCCCGCCAGGAGCGCTTCCCGGAATGGCCGCGGAGGGGGCTGTAACAGGTTTGGGCTTGAGGGGATTGGGTTTGGCGGTGGACGGAAAAACCCCATCCCCGGTCTGGGGCGTGCCTTCCAGAAGGTCGGCCGCAAGAAAGGCATTTTTCTTTTCCGGGGTGGCCCGGAGCAGGGCGGTGCGTTTGCCGTCGCGGCGGGTTTCCAGCGGGGCCTCAGGCGCCAGTTGGATGCCGGTCAGAGCCCGGATGAGCACAAATTGTTCGGCATCGTCCACGTAGGCAACCTCGCCGACGGCTTTGGCTCCCAACCGGGTGGCCGCTTCCTCGGAAGAGGTGGTGGCCAGTTTTTCCATGGCTTTCTGCTGCTTTTTGGCGCGGGCTTTGGTGGCGAGGTTTTGCAGATTGCCACAGCCGGTGAGGAGCACCACGGCAAGGGAAAGGGGAATGAAGGGGCGCATCGGGAATCAGTAAGCGCGGATTGGCCGGGTGGAAACTCCCATTTAATCAGCGTTTGCCGCCGCGCCGGGTGGTGCTACCCTCGTGGTTCAACTCCACCCCCTCCCCACGCAGAATTTTTATGGGCAAGACGCTATTCGAGAAAGTTTGGGACGCGCACACCGTCCGCACGATGGATAATGGCCAGACGCAATTGCTGATCGGCACCCACCTGATTCATGAAGTCACCAGTCCACAGGCCTTCGGGATGCTGCGCGATCTTGGCCTCAAGGTGAAATTCCCCCACCGCACCTTTGCCACGGTGGACCACATCGTGCCCACGGATGTGCAGACCGAGCCCTTCGCGGACACTCTAGCCGCCGAGATGATCCGGATGCTCCGGGTGAATGCGGAAGAATTCGGCATCACGTATTTCGACCTCAGCAGCGGCAAACAGGGGATCGTCCATGTGGTCGGGCCGGAGCAGGGGATCACCCAGCCGGGCACCACCATCGCCTGCGGCGACAGTCACACCGCCACCCACGGAGCTTTTGGCGCGATTGCGTTCGGCATCGGCACCACCCAGGTGCGCGACGTGCTGGCCACGCAGACCATGACCATGAGCAAGCCCAAGGTGCGCCTCATCAATGTCACCGGGAGTCTGCGTCCCGGCGTGTATGCCAAGGACGTCATCCTGCACATCATCGCCCAGCTCGGAGCCAAGGGCGGGATCGGGTATGCCTATGAATACGCCGGCGAGGTTTTTGACCGCATGTCCATGGAGGAACGGATGACCGTCTGCAACATGTCCATCGAAGGCGGCGCCCGCTGCGGGTATGTCAATCCTGACGAAAAAACCTTTGAGTATCTCAAAGGCCGTCCCTACAGCCCTTCCGGCGATGCCTGGGACAAGGCCGTGGCCAACTGGGCCAGTTTTGCGTCAGATGCGGATGCCGTTTTCGACGATGTGGTGAATATCGACGCCGCCGACATCGCCCCGAGCGTGACCTGGGGCATCAGTCCGGACCAAGGTTTCAGCATTGATGGCCACATGCCCGACCCGGCAGATGCGCCTACCGAAGCCGAGCGCATTTCCATCGTGGAAGCGCTGGAATACATGAAGCTCCCCGCCGGGGCACCCATCAAAGGCACTAAAATCGATGTCGCTTTCATCGGCTCCTGCACCAACGGCCGCCTGAGCGATTTCCGCGAAGTCGCCAAATACATCCAAGGGCACAAAGTCGCCCCCGGCGTCACCGCCATCGCCGTCCCCGGCAGCCAGATCGTGGATGTGCTCTGCCGCAAGGAAGGGCTCGACAAAATCTTCACCGAAGCCGGATTTGAATGGCGCGGCGCAGGCTGTTCCATGTGTCTGGCGATGAATCCTGACAAACTGATCGGCGACCAACTCTGCGCCTCCTCCTCCAACCGCAACTTCAAAGGCCGTCAGGGCAGCCCCACCGGCCGCACCATCCTGATGAGCCCGCTGATGGTCGCCGCCGCCGCCGTCACCGGCGCCGTGGCCGATGCGCGGGAAGTGTTCGACGTCGCGGAACTGGCCGCCGCCTGAACTGATTCAACGACATAGGTCCTATAGGTCGCATATGACCTGTAGGACCTATTTTTCTATCTTCCTGCATGAACCTCCCCCACGGACTCCATCTCGCCTACTGCACCAACATCCACCGCGGGGAGACGTGGCCGGAGACTTTGGAGGCTTTGGAAAAATATACTCTGGCGGTGAAGGCGGAAGTTTGCCCGGAGGGGCCGTATGCCATCGGATTGCGGCTGGGGGCGGAGGCGGCCAAGGCCTTGCTGGATCACCGGACGCGTTTGGACTTCCAGCGCTGGATGGACCGGAAGGGGTGTTATGTTTTTACGATCAATGGTTTTCCTTACGGCCAATTCCACGGCACGCGGGTGAAGGAACAGGTGTTCCAGCCCGACTGGTCCACGGTGGACCGGGTGGATTACACCCAGGCGCTTTTCACCATTCTGGCGGACATCCTGCCTCCCGGGGTTTCGGGCAGCGTGAGTACCGTGCCGGGCTCGCACAAGGAATTGATCCGCGATGCCAAACATGAGCAGGATATCACAGCCAATCTGAAAGCGATGGCGGGTTGGGTTGCCCGTTTGAGCGACCGCAGCGGGATCGATCTCCACCTTGGGATTGAGCCGGAGCCGCTCGGTTATATCGAAAACACCGAGGAAACCGTCCGGTTTTTTGAAACGCTCGGAGACGGCGAGGACATCCGCCGTTGCCTCGGAGTGAACTACGATACCTGCCATCTGGCGGTGGAATTCGAGGAAGGCGCCCCCGGTTTGAATACTCTGGAGGAGCGCGGCATCCGGCTCAGCAAACTGCATCTGAGCAGTGCCCTGCGGGTGACGGATGTGCGGAGGGTGCTGAAGCGGCTGAAGGGTTTCCAGGAGGACACGTATTTCCACCAAACCATCGCCCGTCGTCCTGACGGATCGCTCCACCGCTTCCGCGATCTGCCGGATGCGCTGGCCCATGCTGAGGTGCATGGGGTGCCGGAGGATGAGGAATGGCGGGTGCATTTCCATGTTCCGCTGCACGCAGACGTTGAGGAGCCGTTCGGCGACACGCGCGACCACTTGCTGGCAGCACTGGATTGGCTGGCGGCCAAACCTTCGCGTTGTGCGCATTTGGAAATGGAAACCTACACTTGGGAAGTGCTGCCGCCGGAACTGCGGTCGGGCAGTGTGGTGGATCAATTGGTCAGGGAATATGACTGGACGCTGGCAGCTTTGCGGGAGCGGGGGCTGGGGTGAGGAGATTTCACGGTGGTTCATTCATGCGCCAGACCGTGCCGCGGTCATCATCACTGAGTTCCCAGCCAGCGCCGGGAAGGAGTTGGTAGGTGAACGGTTTGCCGGTTTTTGGATTGACGCGGAGGTTGCGCGGGATGAGGCCGGCGACGGTAGTTAGGGTTTCCGGCCAGGTGCCATGGCGAAGGCGGTGCCGTTCGAGGCCTATGGCGATCATGGCAATCCGGGCATCGACGGTCTGGGAGACGATCGTTGAGACCGGGCAACCGCAGGATTGCAGGTGGTAGCCGAGGTCATCCAAATAGTAGACATGCCGTCCGGCCACGAGGGGTGGCTCGATTTTGTTCTGTCGAATGGGCGGGGGCGACGGGGAGTCCCACGCCGCATCGATTTGCCGGAGCCAACGCTGGTTTTCGATCATGACTTGGATCATCCAGGCTTCTTCCAGGCGGTACCAGCCGGCGGGTTTGAGATGGCGCAGGGCAGGCAGATCGTCCGGGAAAAGTTCCGGAATGGTGTAGAGTTCCCAGTAGCGTGCTGCGGAGTATTCACCGTTGGATTCCCCGAGCGGAGTCAGGATTTCGGTGATCCAGGCGATGGATTCCATCCACGTCCGCTGCAGCAGGATGTTTGTCGGAGGCTTGTCAGGAAGCATGTTGCCGAGGGCGAGGAGTTCACCATCCTTGAGGCTCCTGGCACGGAGGACTTCCCAAATGGCGGCGTTGACAAAGCGGCGGGCAGCCCAGGTGTGTTGGCTGAGGAGATGGGCTGATTCCAGATCGGTGAAAATTTCGCTCCCTGGCCGTCCCGCGGCGGCTCCGGCCACGGCCCGCAGGGTGAACAGGCGCGTGGTTTCGATAAGGAGGCGTTCAAAGGTTTCGATGGAGCGGAACGATGCGGGCTCGGGTGCCCATCCGGAGCGTTGGCGGATTTCGGTGCCCCACTCGGCCAACTCGCTTTGATACCGGTCGAGCCCGGTCCTGACGTCATTTGCGGGGGATGCGGTTTCCGTCAGGGTCCAGCCGAGTTTTTTCATGGCATCCCGCGTGGCTTGCAGGTTCAGGCTGCGGCCTTTGGCAGGATCGGTCGTGGCAGGTTGACGCTGAAGCGATTTGCCGATGCTCGTGGATTGCGGGTGGATGTCGCCCCATGGGATAAGCAACGGGAGGCCGGAAGATTTGCCCAGATCGTTGCCAGTTACTTCGAAGCCATCTTCAGACTCCCAGAGGATTCTGTTGCGGAAAGCAGGCGCGTAAAAGAGATTTTGGTCCTGTGGCGGAGCGGGGTGGTGGACGGCGGAGGGATGGAACGGGACGTGTTCTTTCCGGGCGAGATCGTTCGAATGATCCAGGGTCCAGGAGCCACGGATGTTTTCTTCCGTGTAGAAGGCGGCGATGGCCAGCGCAGCAATCAGGCCGGCCATGACGATGCGGCGACGGCCTTTGGACCAATGGGGCGGAGGAAGCCTGAGTCGCATGAGCGGGGCAGGGGATTTCAGGAATCTCCGGGGTTTTTCGGGGATGCTCAAAGGTGCGCTAAACACACTGGTTTGTCCATGAGTGTTAATTCTTATGCGCTAAGGCTAGGGGCTGTTTGATAACTTTTTAATTGGTTAAGTCCTTGATTTTAGATCGATT
>JAZKDC010000039.1:0-17047 GCA_040387795.1 Verrucomicrobiota bacterium | reverse complement strand
ACCGACCCATGAAATTTTCCAATGGGGACCTGGTGGGGAATTTTTCAACAGGCTCCTAGGGTTAGCCGACCGAGTGATGAAAAAGAAACGAGTCCGAGAACGGCACGGACAATCTGATTGGCTTACTCGTGCGAGGAACTCATTGCGTTTTGGATTGGGGCGAACCTTTTATTACCCCAACAGGGAGGGTCATCCATTTCAAGATGGCATCTGTTCTCCGGGCATGGCTGGTATGCAAGGGGTTGGGAGTCAATGGATCTGGCTGCATTTTCCTGACTCTATCCGCCTCCAACAGGATTTGCAATGAATTCAGAGGAAATCGCAAGATGCCTGACTTCAAAGGTGTCGCATGGTCAGGGAGGGCGGGCGAAACCGCCGCATCAACCGTCAACCCTGCCCTCCCATCCGCGGAACCGCATGGCGGGTCGCCGCTCCAGGCTGGCAGCCTTCACAAAAACAAAAAATCCGCGACCCGGCGGAGCGGGGGGCGGGTTTTGAGAGCCGGGTCTGGCGGGACCGGGCCGGGGCGGTCAGGGGAAGCGGGCGGTGAGGGGGGCGCACCAGGGGCCGGCGCCTATACTGCCGTTGGCGCGGATGCGCACGGTGAGGAAGCTGCCGGAGGGGTAGCCGCTGAAGAGCTGGATGACCCGGATGTCCTGGGTGGACGGCACGCTGTCCCATGGAACGGGGTTCGGCTGGCCGGCGGAGTTGAAGACCTGGATGTCGTAGAAGTAACGGTTCGGCACGGCGTTCCAGCGGGCGCGGACCTGACCGGGATTGGAGCCCGGCTGCATGACCAGTCCGGAGGGAACCGGCATCGGTTTGGCAGGGCCGGGGACGCGGCGCCGGGTCCAGCCGACGCTGCCCAGGGCCTCGTCACTAGTGCATGACTCCACGCAATTGCTCACATCCCTCAGAAGTGAAACGTGTGAAGTCTGCATTTGGCTGGGAGGCGGGTTCGATGGTGCGATCTCGATATGGCCCATCCAAACGGGCGAAGCCCCACAGCCTCCGGCCCTCCACAAATCGCGTGATCAACACCTGCGCCGGGGAAAAACATCAGCACGTCGATCGAGTCACCCGTCCAGGCATCAGCCTTTGTGAGTAGTGGGCTCATCGGAACGTGCTCAAACGAGTGAGGATTTGGAGTTGGTTACAACGGCTCAGGCGATCCGGCGGCGCGCAGGAAGCCCGAAATCAACAAGGCGGCTTATCGCCGCCGGATGCTCCGTCTTGCCAGTCCCTTCTATTCCTGTCATTTGTCGAAGTTCTTCATTTGTTCACTTAAATCCTTCAAGGCTTTCTGCATCACCTTCAACTTAGCGTCCGAAATGGGTGTAAGCTTGCCATCTGCTGCGACATCGAAATAGTCGACAACCACACCCTTCGGGTCGCTGACGGTAATTGCGTCGTAGCGGCCATCACCATCCGGATCCCCCTGAGTGACGGTGCACCCGGTCTCAGGATGGTAGGAACACGTCCGCTTTCCCTCTAAGGTGAAGAAGTGAAGCAGCTTCTTGCCATCGTAAAAAACAATACTGTCGATCTGGCTAAACTTCCCATTCCGCATCAGATCTCTCTCCTCGTGCGTAAGGATGACTTTACCATCCCGGGATGTGTTCCAGCGTTTGTAGTTGACGGCCTTAGCTGAATTGACGGCAGCTTCGTAGTATTCAGTTTTGAGCGCCCCCTCCTCCTGAGCGTTCACGATATTAAATATCAATGCGCTGGCGAGAATGACGATTGGTATCAAGGCATTCAGATGATTCATGAGTAGGTGGTAGAAGGATTTTTTATATCTCCGCCTAATTTTTTACTATGCCAACAGGGGTGTTTGGATATCCATTTCAAGAGACGGCATATCCGGAGGGGAGGGTGGCCGGCAAAGTGCGGGGAGCCGACGGGCAGGCCTGACCCTATCCGGCGCCAGCAGGATTTGCAAATCATTCAGGGGGAATCCCCGGCGGGCCTGAATGTGCCAGGCCTCCCGGCATCAGGCGCATGGCGCGGAGGCGGTTTTTGGCTTCGTCGAGGGAGACGGGTCGGCGGCTGGTGCGTTCGGGGAGGGAGCCGATGTCGTTTGAGCGCCAAGTGGGTTCCTCCCCGTTCTGGCAGGAGCGCTTCAGCGTGGGGAGTCCGCCCCCCTAACGGCTGATGTCGTTCTGCCGGAGGATTTTGAACCCTTCAGTCTGCATGACGGCCGCTCCCAGCTCGATGTCCTCAAGGTGAAGTGCGAGGGCGGGCAGCCCCCGGCCCTGGATCAGCAGGGGATAGGCGAAATGGATGTTGGTTTCCGCCTGCAGAAAAGCCGTCAGGCAGGTCCCAAGGGCTTCGGCGCCTTCCTTGAGCTGGACGACGAGGAGATCGCAGGTGCTGAAAGGAATGCCGCGCTCGATGAAGAGGGTTTCCACCGTCTCCGGGTCGCTGACGATGAGCCGGGCGACGGTGACATCCACCGAGTCCTGCAAGCTGAGGCCGAGCACAAGGACGTGGGCATCTCCCAGGAGCCGGACGACGCTGAGCAGGGCGCCGGCACGGTTGATGAGGAAGACGGAGAACTGCTTGACGTAAGGGCCGGCGGAGGCGGTATCGGTTTCCATGCGGGAAGGGAGCGGATTGATCGGATGAGAGGGAAATAACGGGACCCCGGACTGAAGTAAACCGCTGACTGCTCCGGTTTTCCAAGGGTCACTGGCGGGACAGCAGTCCGCTCACCTGGGAGCAGCAAGGGTGCCGGAGGCGGCGGGTTCTTCCTCCTGGAGGAGTTCCCCTACGGTATCGCTGAGGAGTTCTGCCGAGCGGCGGAGGCGGTCTGCGGGGTTGGGCACGGGAGCCGAATCTTCCGGCCACAGGCGGCTGAGCCCGGCGAGGCGTTTGTGCAGCAGACGGAGGCAGCGGGTGGACTCCGTCCCCACCGGGCTGAGGGTTTGCAGGCGGCGGGTCATCTCGGTGATGAGGGCGGGATCGCCGATGGCGAGGCGCTGGTCGGTCAATTCACGGGCGAGGACGACCGCGTGACAGGTTTGCAGGGTGCGCAGCCATTGCCCGATGTAAGCAAGATCCGCCAGCGGTTCGTCCTTTTGAGTGCGCAGGTGGCGGCGGTGGCCCATGCTGAGTTTTTCAATCCCGCTTCCAAGACGTTTCCAGTCCGCCAGCTCCGCCGCCGCCAGCAGCTCGGCGCGCAGACCGGCCATCGACTCATTCAGACCGAGCGTTTTTTCGATCGTCTCCTCATCCTGCACCAAATTTCTGATCTGCTGGGAATCGCGCGCTTGAGCCGCCAGGAAGAGATCGGCGGTGACCGCGCCGAGCCCCATGGCGGCCTGCTGGCGGCCTTCGAGGCAACGGGTGACGGTGGTGCGGTAAAGCTGACGCCATTGCGGCCGGGTTGCTTCCGAGAGCCGGACGTAAAGTTCCGAAGGATACAGGGGCAAAACCGGGACCGGCACGGCCACAGGGGCTGGCGGGGAGTCAACGGCGGGAGCGGCGGCCTGGGATGGGCCGGGAACCAGACTGCAGGCCAGCCCAATCACCAGGGGCAGAGAAAAAAGGAAACCGCGCGGGGACATTGGAGCAATGGAAGGGAGCGGTACCAGCGTTGCCAAGGGGATGGATCTGTGCCGGAATCGACAGAAGATTTAATCCCACGCTGTGCAGGATAATAAACGCTGATTAAGCTTACTGCAATTCCTGTTTCACCGATTCGACATCAGATCCGGGGTTTGGCAAGTTTGAAAAGGCGTGAATCCGGCGCGGCGGGACTGCCTCCCCGGAAGGAACTGGGGTGGCCCGGCCGGTGCCTCCCCGGCGGGGTGGTGGAAGGAGGGGTGATCCGGCCGGGCGACTGGTTTTACTTATCCAGCCGGCTCCGGCGGCGGTCCCGGACCCGGTTCTTTGGCCGTTGCAAGAAAACCGGATGCTGGGAGCGTTCGCTTGCCGGACCGCCTTCGCCGCGTTTCCTGCCGTTCTGCCATGATCCCTTTCCGCTTCGTCCGCCGCGCCACTTTGGGCCTGTTGTTGCTGCTTGTCCCAGCCTCACCCAGCATGGCGGCGGAATTCCGGCTGACCCCCGTGCAGGAAGCGCATCTGAAAGGGCTGCTGCCCCGGACGCTGGCCAAACTGCAGCAGCGGGAGCGGATCCGGGTGGTCTCCGTGGGCGACAGTATCAGCACTTTTTACCAACCCTCCGGCTTCCCGCGCTATGACTCCTCCATGGCATGGCAGGGGCGCCTGCTGAGCCGGCTGGGCGGCTATTATTTCTACCACGGCACGGAGGATGTGGACCCGCACCGGGAAATCACCGCCAGCCAGAAGGAAGCCACCTCCGCCTGGGCGAGATTTGCCTCGGAAATGGAAATCTGGCAACGCACCAAACAAGGGGAAGCGCCCCTCGCTCCGGACGCGCTCCGTTTCCGGGCCGATCTGGAATCCCCGGTCACCATGGGGGCGTCCGATTTGGTGCGCCGCAACAGCCCGGGCCCCCAGCAGAATCTGCCGGGCGCAGCGATCCAGATCCACAACCTGGCCCGCGATGGTTCCCAGGCCGCCCAGGCGCTGGAAGCACTCGGTCCCGAGGCCTTTCCTCAGGCGCCCGCCCCCCCCACCGATCTGGTCACCATTTGTTATGGAGTGAACGATGCCGCCAACAATCTCCCGCTCGACAGCTACCGGGCTTTCCTGACCGCGGCGGTGAAATTATGCCAGAAAAATGGTCCCGAAGTGCTCCTGGCCGCGCCGCCCGTCAGTTTTGATGCCGGCGCTCCCCGCCCCTCGCTCGGACGCACCCGGCCATATGCCCAGATTGCCAAAGAAGTCGCCCTCGCCACCGGCGTGGCATTTGTCGACCTCGGCGCCGCCCTCGTGGAAGGCCCTTCGGATCTGGCTGCCCTGACGGCCAGCGATGCGTTTGCCGCCGCCATCATCCCGGTCACCCGGCACTTCAGCTATCGTTCCGATACTCCTGATACCCTGCATCCCAACGCCGCCGCCACCCTGATGGCCGGCGAGCGGGCGGCGGGCCAACTGCTGGACGGTCCATCGGGTGGCCCGGTGGAAGTGAGCGGCAGTGTGGAGATCACCGGCCCCACCGAAGCCATCCTTCAATTGCGGATCTTCAATCCAACCGCCGCCGCCCGCAGCGTGGTGGTCAGTCCTTTGAGTTTCCTCGGCTGGCAGCTCAAAACCGGCACGCCGGATGCCGCCTTCAACCTCACGCCCGGGAAAGCCCGGCGCCTCAACCTGGCGCTGGAGCCCACCACCAGCGGGCCCGCGCCGGACGGCCAGGTGATCCGGGGTTCCATAATCCTAAGCGATGACGACCGGCAACAAATCGTGGATGTGGTGCTGCCGCTGCGTCCCCTGTCCCTCACCTGGCCGGAAGGCCGTCTGGACGCCGCGTCCGGCGATGTGCTGCTGACGGCGACCCTGACCAATCATTCCCTGGAACCGGTCAAGGGTACTGCCCTGGTGCAATGGATGGGCAAAGATCAGCCCCTGCCCTTCAGTCTGGAACCGAAACAGTCCATGCCCCTGCCCCTCCGTCTGGCCCTGCCCGATCCCGCCGGAACCCTCCGCTTTGACAGCACCGTCGCCCTGCAAATCACGCTGCCGGACCGGGCGCTGCGCTTCGAACGGCACGTCGAAGGCGTCCGCCATCTGGGACTGGAGCAGCGCATTCCCCTGAAACCAGCGGATGCCCCGGCCGCCGCCGCCTCTCCCGGCGCGGCCGCCGAAACTGCCCTGACCGCCTTCGCCGATGCCCGCGGGCTGTATTTCTTCATCGATGCCCCCTCCACCAGCGGCAGTGCCGGCAAGCCAGGCTCCTCCTGGGGTATTGTGGATGTGCAGATCGACGGGCGGAAAGCGGGGGAAAACGGCACCCTCGGTTTCGTCGACCGGCTCAGCGCCACCATTCCGTGGACTGATGGACCCGTCGCCCTCCGCAAAATCCGCCCCGCCGCCTTTGGCCACACTTACCACTACGACTACCATCCCGATGGCTTCCGTGTCTCGGCCACCACCCGGCCGGACGGCTCCCGCCGGATTGAATTCAATGTGGCCCGCGTCAATCTGGTGCAGCATGAATGGTCGCTCGACGGATCCGGCCAGAACTCGCTTGGTTTCAATGTGCGCGTCACCCGGCACGATCCCGTCACCGGCCTGTATATCCCCGCCCAAACCCAAATCCTGACGGGCTCCGCCTTTGGAGTCACCGATGCCCGCAGCCTGACCGTCCTCGAACTCTCCCGCACGCCCCCGGCCCGCTGGTCCCTGCGGATTTTTTAAACAAACTCTCCTCATAACCCCATGGCCGCCCAGAAAATCCCTGGACGCGGCCGCCGATCTCCGGCATTCATCCGGCCCCCCGACAATCAACCTACATGGAAAAGAAATTTAACCGCCCCCGTTCCCGCCGTCCCAGCGGGCCTCCCGGCCCACGTTCCGACGGAAACCCCGGCACCGAACCTATGGACCCTACCTCCAACTCCCCATCAGGGCACCTTTCTCCCGAAGTCGTGCAGGATATCGCCGAAGCGGCGATGGCCAGCCGCGAGGAAGCTGCCGCCGCTGAAGCCGCCGCTGAAGCCGCCGCTGCTGCCCCGGTGGCAGAAAACGCCGAATCCGCCGCCGTCCCCGAAGTCAAAGCCCTCCCCGGCGAGTCCCTGTCCGGCGATGCCGCCCGCCCTCCCCGCGATGCCCGCCCTCCCCGGCAGGATCAGCGTGACGCCCGCCCTCCCCGCGATCCCCAGGCCCAGCAGCAGGCCGCCCAGCAGCGCCGCGAGGCCGAGCAGGCCCGCCGCGACGCAGAACAGGCCCGCCGCGAGCAGGAACGCCTGCGCCGTGACGAGGACCAGCGCCGCCGTCAGGCCGAGCAGGCCCGCCGTGAAAATCAGGACCGTGCGCTCCTGCCGATTGATGATCTCTGCACCAAAGCCTGGCAGATCTTCCTCGCCGAAGTCGGAGAAGAAGGCGTCGAACTCTTCCCCGACAATGAAGCCCGCGAGCTGACCCGCCGCAGCTTCCGCCTCGCCGAGATTTTCATGCAGGAAGAACTCCGCGTCCGCCGGCCCCCAGCACCGCCCGCCCCCCCGCAGCGCGAGCCTCAGCCCCCGCGTGAACCCCGGTCTCCCCAGAACGGGCCCAACGGTCAAGCCGGGGCTCCTGCAGACGCCCCCGCCGAACCCACGGAAGCGCCTGCCGCGGAAGCCGCCGCTCCTGCCGAAACTCCGGAAGCTGCCGCCCCGGACAACACCGAAGCCTGAGCTTCTCCTCGTTTTTCAGACCCGCCCCGGCCCCGCGCCGTGGCGGGTTTTTTCGTTTGATGGTGCCAATCTTCCATTCCTGCCGCACTGGCAATCAAAGCCCCTTTCCCGCTGCTCGAAACCTTCAGGAGAGGTTTTTACCCCGGGAGCATCATCAACGCCCGGCCGCCGCGACGCCCGGCAACCGGGAGGCGTTGCCCAGGCTATCATCTGTAATCGGAAGCCGGGCGCCCATGTTCAGACGCAGCGGCGGAGTGGCGGTGAGTACGATGTTTTTCACCGGATCGATCAAGTGCTCGCCATACATCAACGGGACCACGGTGAACACGAGCACGTCCTCGCTGGGCCGCTGAATATTGATGACCGAGCCATAGAGGCGTTTTTTGCTGCGGCGGCTGTCGATGTCCAACAGGTCGCCCGGCGAAAATTCCACCCCCGGCACCGCCGATCCGGTCGGCAGGACGTATTCCACCACCACGTTGCGGTATTCCTTCCCATCCTGATTCACCGCCACGGCCCGCGCCACCAAACCCTTGGGGAAGAGGTCCTTGTCCGTGAGAGGACGCGCCAGCACCACCTTGAACCGGCCACGCACATAGTATGGTTTTTCGTCCCGGCTCTTGTAATTGGTGATGTAATTCCGGCGCAGCAATTCATTGTGGTTCGCGAGATTCTCCCCGGTGAAGGGATAGAATTTCTGGAACAACTCGGGCGGCGTCAGACTCTTGCCCATGGGAATGTCCTTTTCCGTGAAGAGCTTGATCTCCTCCAAGCGCTGAATGCGGCTGAGCAGCTGGTAGTTGAAGGGCCTTTCCGGATGCGTGAACACAAAAATGCTGCCGATCCACGAGAAGGCGGCGAGGGCCATGAGAATCACAATCGCCACCGACCACCAAAAGATCCCGCCGTCCGCCTTCTTCACGGCATTCGCCGCCCGGGTCAGGGAGCCCCTCGGCGCATTCATAAATTCGACGTGCAGCTGCATGGAAGAGTCCGGTGGGCAGGAGGAGATGAAGTTCAGGCCGCCGTGCCGCAGGCCTCGCCGTCCGGCAGTGGCTCAGCGGCGGGGACGGGTCCACCCCGTTCAGCAGGCTCAAATGAAGTTCCGCAACCGCAGGAACGGGCGGCGTTGGGATTGTGGATTTTGAAGCCGCTGTCGTTCAGCGAATCCTCGAAATCGACCCTCGAGCCGCGCAGATAGGAAGCACTGGCCGCATCGACGATGAAACTGACCCCATCGCGCTCCACCACAAAATCACCTTCCGCAGCCACTCCAATGGTCATGGAGTATTGCAGGCCCGCGCAGCCGCCACGCTCAATCATCAGGCGCAGACCGGAGCCGGCGGGGGCCTGCTTTTCGGCCAGCAGTCGGCGGAGTTCAGTGGCAGCTTCGGCAGTGACTTCGATCATGACGTGGATTCCGGGGGGAAGTTTCCCTGCCTCAGGAGCAGGAAGCTTGAAAATGGATCGGTTCCGGGAATTAACAAGGAAGTTTCCCTTGCCCGGGATGTAATTTTCCCGCCCTGTCCCCCTACGCATGGGAAAAATCCAGGTCCTCTCCGATGTGCTGGCCAGCCAGGTGGCGGCCGGTGAGGTGGTGGAACGCCCGGCCTCCGTGGTCAAGGAACTGATCGAGAACAGCCTCGATGCCGGGGCCACCCAGATCGCCGTGCTGGCCCGGCGCGGTGGCACCGCCCTGCTGCGGATTGTCGATAATGGAGTAGGCATGCACCGCGACGATGCCTTGATGAGCTTGGAACGGCACGCTACCAGCAAACTGCGCACCAGCGCCGACCTCGCCACCATTCTCACCAAGGGATTCCGCGGTGAAGCCCTGCCCAGCATTGCCAGTGTCTCGAAATTCACCCTCGCCACCCGGGAGCACGCCGCCCTGACCGGCACCCGGGTCACCGTGGAAGGCGGAACCATCCTCGAAGTCAGCGACGACGGGGATGCTCCCGGGACCAGCATCGAAGTCCGGCAACTTTTCTACAACGTCCCCGCCCGCCGCAAATTCCTCCGCGCCGAAGACACCGAGTTCAGCCACATCGAACAACAGGTCCGCGTCCAGGCCCTCGCCCATCCGGAAGTCGGATTCAGCCTCACCCGTGATGATCGCCTGCTCTTTCACCTGCCGCCCGGGGAGTCGCTGCTCGGCCGCATCTCCGGCCTGACCGGTCAGGATCTGGCCGACCGCCTGCTGCCCGTGCCCCGCACCACCTGCGGGCCCATCACTGTCTCCGGTTACCTCGGCGAGGCGGGCCTGTGGCGCTCCAACCGCGCCCTGCAATTCACCTTCCTGAACCGCCGCCCGGTGGAAAGCATCGCCTTTTCCCAAGCCCTCCGTGCCGGCTACGGGGAAGCGCTGCCGCGCGGGCAATCGCCGGTGACCTTCCTTTTGATCGAGATTGATCCCTCCGAAGTCGATGTCAACGTCCACCCTGCCAAACGCGAGGTCCGTTTCCGCAGCAGTCTCGCGGTGCAGTCTGCCCTGACAGAAATCATCGCAGCCACCCTCCGCGCCGGCCGCCCTTCCCTGAGCCCGCCCCCCCGGCCCTCTCCAGGCCTGGCCCCCACCACACCAGTGCCCCGGTGGACTCCTCCGGTCATTCAACCCGCCCTGATCCCGGCGCACGAAACCCGGGCCCTGCGCCACGACTGGGCCGATCAACTTCGCCCGGTGGAAGCCAGTCCGGAAGCGCCCCCCTCTCCTGAGCAGCCCCGCCCGGAAGCGGGGTTGCTCCAAACTCCAGCGAGCGCCCCTGCCCCGGCCCTGCCTGCTCCGCCAGCCACGGCGCCGGCCTTCCGTCCGATTGGCTTGCTGGGCACCGCCTATCTGATTCTTGAAAGCGCCGAAGGCCTCGTCCTCCTCGACCACCGCGCCGCCTGGGAACGGATTTTATATGAGGAATCCAAAGCCCGTTCCGCCACCCAACCGGTGGCCTCCCAGGCCTTGCTGTCCCCGCTCACCATCGCGCTCAGCCCGCGCGAATTCGATTTTCTGAAACCGCAACTCCCCGCCCTGCGCCGCCTCGGTCTGGGCTTGGAGGAATTCGGGCAAAACACCGTGCTGATCGACAGCCTCCCCACCTTCCTCCGCGCCGATGGGGAAATCCCCGCGCTGCTCAGCGCGCTGCTGGATGACCTGCGCCATGCCAGCGACCGCACGCCCCAGCGCCAGCTCGGCGATGCCGCCATCGCCGCCGCGGTGGCCCGCCAGTCGGCCCGCCGGCAACCGCCTTCGACCATGGAAAATGCCAGCGCCCTCGTCACCCGGCTTATGTCCTGTGAAATGCCCTACTGCCGCCCCGATGGCAGCCCCACCATCCTCCAATTTTCCTGGCAGGAACTTGCCCGGAAGTTCGGCCGCGCCTGAGCGTATTCAGGAAATCCCACCACGGCACGCCGGATCCCCCGCGGGCTCTGACAGTTCGCTCCTTCCACTTTCCATGAAATCACTGCTGCTTCTGCTCTGCCTGTATACCCTCCCCTGCCGCGCCGCCGAACCCCAGCGGTCACTCCTCTGGCCGGACGGCGCGCCGGAAGCCAAAGGCACCACCGAGGACCATCAGCCCACCCTCGATTTCTACAAACCAGACACCGTTCCAGCCAATGGCTGCGCGGTCGTGATCTGTCCTGGCGGCGGCTACGGAGGACTGGCCAAGGATCATGAAGGCATCCAGCCCGCCCGCTTTTTCAACTCCCTTGGCATCACCGCCTACGTGCTCCACTACCGGCTGGGCGGCAAAGGCTACCAGCACCCCATCCCGCTCCAGGACGCGCAACGCGCCCTCCGTCTCGCCCGCAGCCGGGCCTCCGCGGATGGGGTCGATCCCACCCGGATCGGCATCATGGGATTCTCCGCCGGAGGACACCTCGCCGCTTCCACCGGCACCCATCACGATACCGGCAACGCCGCCGCCACCGACCCGGTCGACCGGCTGTCCTCCCGCCCGGACTTCATGATCCTTTGTTATGGTGTGCTCTCCTTCGACCCCGCCATCACCCACTCAGGCTCTGTGAACAATCTCCTCGGCGACCGCCGGAATGATCCTGCCCTGCTCGATTTCCTCTCCAACGAAAAGCAGGTCAATGCCACCACCCCGCCCACTTTCCTGTTCCACACCACCACCGACCAGGCCGTCCCGGTGGCCAACAGCCTGCGCTTTTACGAAGCCTGCCAGAAAAACAAAGTCCCCGTCGCCCTGCACGTCTTCCAGGAAGGAAAACACGGTGTCGGCCTTGCCCAGAACGACCCCAACCTCAAAATCTGGCCCACCCTGCTCCAGCAGTGGATCGAACAGCATGGCTGGCTGAAGGCCCGCTGAATCCCAGCCCGGCCAAGCCCGGACTTAGTCGCCTGCCGGCACCGGAGCGGTCCGGTGTTCCAGATCACCGCCGCGCACGATCCGGATGAACACCTGCTCCATGGTGGTTTCATCAAACTTCGCGATCACTTCCGCAGGACTGCCCTCGGCCACCACTTTCCCGGTGTGCATGAAGAGCACCCGGTCACAAACCTCCTCAATATCCCGCATGTTGTGGGAGGTGTAAAGAATCGCTATGCCCCGCTCCAGCTGGATGCGCCTCAGCAGCCGGCGCACCTTGTCGGCAATGTCAGGATCGAGACTGGCGGTCGGCTCATCCAGCATCAGCAATTCCGGATCGTTCAACAGGGCCTTGCACAGATGCAGCCGGGTGGACTCGCCAGCGCTCAAATGGCCGGTCACCCGCTTTTTCAGATGGGAAATTTCCAGCATCTCCAACAATTCATCAATCTTGCGGTCCGCATTTTTCACCCGGTAGATTCCCGCAAACACCTTCAAATTCTGCCACACATACAAATTCCCCGGCAGATCGCTGTAGGCGGACGCATAATTGGTCCGCTTCAGCACCGCGATCCGGTGTTTGAACGGGTCCATCCCGAACAAAGTCACCCGACCGGACGTCGGTTTCATCAATCCCAGAATGATATGGATTGCGGTGGTCTTTCCCGCCCCGTTCGCCCCCAGCAGCCCGACCACCTCCCCCTTGCCGACGGTAAAACTCAAATCCTCCACCGCCGCCGTCTCCCCAAAAAGACGCCGCAGGTGTTCCACGATCAGGACCGGCTCAGGCATTCCCCATCGTGTCTGTCCCCGCCGGGCCGGGCAATCGGATTCATACCAAAGTTGGCCAGCGGATCCCGCAGCATCCTGATTGACAGCCGCCCCGCCCCCGGCAGGATCTACCGGTGGACGATACTTCCCCGATTTCCCTCTCCCCGCTGCATGAAACGCATCTGCGCGCCGGAGCCCGGATGGTGCCCTTTGCCGGCTGGAATATGCCGGTGCAATACAAGGGCATCACCGAGGAACACCTCGCGGTGCGCCGTGCCTGCGGCATCTTCGACATCTCGCACATGGGACAATTCCGCGTCGAAGGCCCCGCCTCACGCGACTGGCTCAATGGCCTCCTCACCAACAACACCACCCGCCTCGGAATCGGTCAGGGGCAATATACCCTCCTCCTCAACGAAAACGGCGGGGTGATTGATGACCTCATTCTTTACCGCACCGGAGCCGAAGCATGGTTCCTCGTGGTCAATGCCTCCAAAACCGCCGAGGACCTCGCCTGGATGCAGGCCCGCCTCCTGCCCGGCGTCACCCTGAGCGACGAAAGCCCGCGTTACGCCGGCATGGCCATCCAGGGCCCGGAATCCGCCGCAGTCTATCAACAAGTCGCGGGAGCCCACATGGAGCTTCCCGACCGGAATGGCATCGCCGAATTCATCTCCCTCCGTGGCGGCACCTGCGTGGTCTGCCGCACCGGCTATACCGGCGAGGATGGCTTCGAGTTCTTCTGCGAAGCGGAAGAAGCGCCTTACTGGTGGAACGAATTCACCGAACATGGCGCCGTCCCCTGCGGACTGGGCGCCCGAGATACCCTCCGCCTCGAAATGGGTTATCCGCTCAACGGCAACGATCTCTCGCCCGACCGCACCCCGCTGGAGGCCGGACTCGGTTTCTTCGTGGACATGGACAAGGCCGCTTTCACCGGCCGCGAAGCCCTCGCCGCCCAAAAAGTCCACGGTCTCCCCTCCAAACTCACCGGGCTCCGCCTCACCGGAAAAGGCCCGCCCCTCCGCGCCCACTATCAGGTATTTTCCGATGACCAGCCCGTCGGCGAACTCTGCAGCGGCGGCATCTCCCCTTCCCTCGGCATCGGCATCGCCATGGCTTACCTGCCCCCGGCCCTGGCCACTCCCGGCACGGCGCTGGAAATTGATATCCGCGGCAAACGCCATCCTGCCGAAACCATCAAAAAACCGTTCTACAAAAAGCCCTGACCCCTCAAAGCCACCGGCCCGCCGTTCACCATCAACTTCCCAACCATCAACTTCTTCCATGTCCGCACCCTCCAACGCCCGCTTCGCCACTTCCCACGAATGGATTCTCACCGGTGAATCCGAATCCCCCGTCGGCATCTCCGAACACGCCCAGGCCGAACTCGGCGATGTGGTTTACATTGAGCTCCCCGAAGTCGGCCGCATCGTCAAAGCCGGTGAATCCGTGGCGGTCATTGAATCCGTCAAAGCCGCAAGCGACATCTATGCCCCGGTCGCCGGTGAGATCACCGCGGTCAACCCCGCCGCGGCCGCTGAAACCAGACTCGTAAACACCGATCCCTACGGCGCCGGCTGGCTCTTCAAAATCAAGCCCTCCAATCCCGCCGAACTGGATACGCTTCTCGACGAAGCCGCTTACCTCGCCCAAGCCGGCTGATTTCTCTCTGCCCCCTTGCCCGGCCATGAGCAACTCCCCACTCCTCCCGCCGGATGGAGTGGGGTTTGTCGTTTTATCCCATTCCACTTTTAGTCTTTTCCCCATCCGTCATGCCTGTTGAATCCTACCTCGAACGCCACATGGGCGGCCAGCCCGCCACCGCCGATGCCCTCGCTGCCACCATCGGTTATCCATCCCTGGACGCCCTGATCGATGCCACCGTCCCCGCCACCATCCGGCTCAGCGGCTCCATGCCCCTTCCCGCCGCCCTGACAGAACAGGAAGCCATTGCCGAACTCCACGGCATCATGGGGAAAAACCAGGTCCTCAAATCCTGCATCGGTGAAGGATACCACGGCACCATCACCCCGCCCGTCATCCTGCGCAATATCCTCGAAAATCCCGCCTGGTATACCGCCTACACTCCCTACCAGGCCGAGATCGCCCAGGGCCGCCTCGAAGCCCTGCTCAACTACCAGACCATGGTCACCGAACTGACCGGGCTCGCTGTCGCCAACGCCTCCCTTCTGGATGAAGGGACCGCCGCCGCCGAAGCCGTCAGCCTTTGCCACAGCAGTTACAAGGGCACCGCCACCACCGTTTTTGTCGATCAGGCCGTCCTGCCCCACACCATTGCCGTCGTCAAGACCCGCATGGAAGCCCTCGGCCTCCACGTCACGGTCGGTGATTGGAAAACCGCCGCCATTGCTGCGAACGACGGTACCTTCGCCGTCCTCCTCCAATACCCCGCCGTCGATGGAGCCGTCCACGACTACACCCCCATCGTCACCGCGGCCCACACGGCCGGCGCGTCTGTTATTGCCGCCGCCGACCTCCTCGCCCTCACTCTTTTGAAGCCCCCCGGCGAATGGGGCGCCGATGTCGCTATCGGGAGCACCCAGCGCTTCGGCGTCCCCATGGGCGGCGGCGGTCCCCATGCCGCCTACATGGCCGTGAAAGATGAACTCAAACGCAAGCTCCCCGGCCGCCTCATCGGCGTCAGCATCGACCGCCACGGCAACCCCGCCATGCGCCTCAGCCTGCAGACCCGCGAGCAGCACATCCGCCGCGACAAGGCCACCAGCAACATCTGCACCGCCCAGGTCCTCCTCGCCGTCATCGCCAGCATGTATGCCACCTGGCATGGCCCGGAAGGCCTCAAGCGCATTGCCCGGCGCATCCATCTCTATACCGCCCGGCTGGTCGATGCCCTGGAATTGGATACCCCCGCCTTCTTTGACACCCTGACTATTCCCTGCCCCGGAGGAGCCGCCGCATTGCACGCCAAAGCCCGGGCCTCTGGCCTCCTCCTGCGTTATATCGACCCGGACCACGTCGGTATCACATTGGACGAAACGACAACGGAATCCGATCTGCAGGCTCTTGCCGGTCTTTTTGGAAAACGCGCCGGCGCCATCCTTACTGATATCCCGCTGGTCGGCGTCCCCGCAATCCTCCACCGCACCTCCGCTTTCTTAAAGCAACCCGTCTTCCAATCCTACCACACGGAACACGAACTCCTCCGCTACATCCACCGCCTCGCCGCCAAGGACCTGACTCTTTGCGACAGCATGATCGCGCTCGGCTCCTGCACCATGAAGCTGAACGCGACCTCCGTCATGCTCCCGCTGAGCTGGCCCACCGTCGCCAATCTTCACCCGCTCGCCCCGGCCGACACCTTGTCAGGCTACGCCGGAATGGTCAGCCAGCTGGAATCCTGGCTCTCCATCATCACCGGTTTCCACCGCACCAGCATCCAGCCGAATGCCGGCAGCCAGGGTGAATACGCCGGCCTTCTCGCCATCCGCAGCTACCACGCCAGCCAGGGCCAGGGCCACCGGAACATATGCCTCATCCCCGCCAGCGCCCACGGCACCAACCCCGCCAGTGCGGTCATGTGCGGCATGAAAGTGATCCCTGTCAAATGTGACAGCGATGGCAACATCGACGTCGACGACCTCACCGCCCAGGCCGATCTCCACGCCGCCAACCTCTCGGCCCTCATGATCACCTACCCGTCCACCCACGGCGTCTTCGAAGAAACCATCATCGATATTTGCCGGATCATCCACGCCCGCGGCGGCCAGGTTTACATGGACGGCGCCAACATGAACGCCCAGGTCGGCCTCACCAGTCCTGGCCACATCGGAGCCGACGTTTGCCATCTCAATCTCCACAAAACCTTCTGCATCCCCCACGGCGGCGGCGGTCCTGGCGTCGGTCCCGTCTGCGTGGCGGAACACCTCTCCCCCTTCCTCCCCGGCCGCGGCCACACCGGCATGGTCAGTTCCGCCCCCTGGGGCAGCGCCAGCATCCTCACCATTTCCTGGATGTATATCCGCATGATGGGACCCGATGGCCTGACCCTCGCCACCAAGTGGGCCATCCTCAACGCCAACTACATCGCCCACCGCCTCGCCCCCTTCTTCCCCGTGCTCTACAAAGGCCGCAGCGGCCTCGTCGCCCACGAATGCATCCTCGACTTCCGCCCCTTCAAGGACACTGCGGGCGTCAGCGTCGAGGACGTCGCCAAACGACTCATGGACTACGGTTATCACGCTCCCACCATGTCCTGGCCCGTCGCCGGCACCCTCATGATCGAGCCCACCGAATCCGAAGACCGCCGCGAACTCGACCGCTTCTGCGACGCCTTCATCAGCATCCACGGCGAAATCCGCGCCATCGAAACCGGCGAATCCGACCGCACCGACAACCCGCTCCACAACGCCCCCCACACCGCCGCTTCCCTCCTGGCCGCCGACTGGCCGCACCCCTACACCCGCGAGTCCGCCGCCTACCCCGACGAAGCCTCCCGCCACCACAAATACTGGCCACCGGTCGGCCGCATCGACAACGTTTACGGCGACAAAAACCTCGTCTGCACCTGCGACTCCGTCGAGGCGTATGCGTGAGCCGCCGCAAGCCAGCAACGCCCCGCAGCCTGCATGCTCTCCTCCTTGTTTTATCGGATCTAGGGGCTGTTTGATAACATGGTTTCAGATCAACCAATCGAAAACGGCT
>JAZKDC010000038.1:0-12891 GCA_040387795.1 Verrucomicrobiota bacterium | reverse complement strand
CCAGCCACTCCTCCCAGTCATCGAGCGCCCGCTTGTCCTCCTGCTCCACCACCGAAAGCAGATCCGCCATCTGTTCCATCCCGGAAAGCAGCCGCACATAAGTATCCGGCTGCGTGGCCAGATTGTAATCAATCTCCGCCCCCTCATCCACCCCCGACTCCATCCCGCCCCAGTCGATATTCGCCGTCCACCCCAGCTTGTCCGCATCCAGCGCCGATTCATCATCCGGAGGCACCCGGTCATAAGCCGCCTCCACCGCCCGGTAAATCTCCAGCCGCCCAGCCTGCTTTTTCTCCTGCGCCTGTATCAAAGACAGCACCTTCACCGGATCCGAAGCACGAGGCTTCCCCTGCCGCGGCACCGCCGCCGGAGCTTCAAGTTGATCAATCATCATTGCCCCACATGGTTACATTGCTCCTCCAATCCCGCAACCCCCATGTCTTCATGGTCGTACACGCCACGCCTCCATTCCCAAAAGTCACTTTTTCAATACCTGCGGTCGCTTTCGAGTCTTGGGGAGGATCAAGCGGCACACCCTACGCTTAGTTGCTCTTTATCAGATCAACCACACTTGGAACGGGATTCTTTTGCCGGTCATGGACGTTTTTGATGGCTTGTTGTCGTAGTCCAGGGTTGGCGACACTTTCAGCCCACTTAAGGGCTAATTCAAAATCGGTTTGTGCAATGCGTCCGGACAGATACATCGCAGCCTCATCCTTCTGAGAAGATGGCGGGGCATCCCGGATCTGAGCAGAAGCCTGCTCCGGATCAATCTCGACATACGATTGCAACGCTAGGCCAGCGGTTGCTGAATCTGCTTTGCCTAAATATTTATCAGATAAAAAATAGCTCAGGGCAGCGGGAGAGTCGTCATGGGCCAATCTTCGAATCAGCTGGGAGCCTAACTTAGCCCTCAAGTTTGGTTCTAGTTTTTCTATGAGAATCAACCCGGCTTTCGGATCTTGGGTGATTTTGGAAGCCGCCATGCTTGCTAAAAGTGCATCTTTCAGCAGGCTCTGCTCTTTGGTAGATCCCGGCAGATTCAGAACTTGTTTTGCCGTTTCATCCCCATTTTGTACGATTCCCTGAACCAGAATAACGGCGACCAGACTTTCGAACACGTTTTCATTTCCACGGAGCTTTGTTGAATTTAGAAAAGCAACCAATTTTGGATCAAGCCGGCTCAGCTTTTCGATGTGCCCAAAGGTGGTATCCACTTCCGAGTAAATGGTCCTAAAACCTGACCAAAAGGCCGGCCTCAGGTGTTCAGGCAGCCCGGAGAGGGCACTCTCCAAGGTGTTGATCAAAAGCTCCGGGTCTTCAGCGTAAAGCCTGGAACCGAGGAAACTACCGGCAGCCATGCATTTTGCTTCCGAAGATAAATCGATCCCCGGAAGCAGCTCCCTGTTTTTCACGCCGACACTGAAGGGTTCCGCCTTGCCCGGGGAACTTACCGTGTCAGGCGCTCCTGCGACAGCCATGGCTGGTGCCGCACGTGGCGGATCCCCTTTTGCCGAAGGCCTTGGTCCAACACCCCTTCCAAGGATGAAGCCCATTACGCCAAATGCCAAAGCCAACAAATAGGGAAAGTATTTCATGCATTTCCAGGACACGAGATTTTAATGGAAACCCTTCTACCTAGGAACTGGCTCCCTTGTCAAACACCATGACAGCGGCCGAAGGGCCCCAACCTCCTCAAATCTCAAATCCTCAAATCTGAAATCCCTATCCCGTCCATCACGTCCACCCCTCAACGACTTGCGTTGAGCCGGCGCCGTAGATTGGTTCAATGGATTATTCATCCTGCACTTTAAATAAGTGCGAATATCTCGCAGTATTTCCAGGCTTGCTTTGCGTGAATTTGTTGGCTGTTATCCTCAGCTTACCCGTAATCGGGTCAAGGCTGACATTTTCGTATTTTTCTGTCGTGAAGGTGGCGATAGAATCTTCCGAAGCATTTTCCTGACTGGGCGTATATACCAAAACCTTGAAATTATCGGTTTGAATTCCTGCTTCTCCTAAAAACTCATTCAGAATCTTTGGATTGTTGCCAAATGGGCCGAGGGCTGACTTGACTAGCTGAAGTAAATCAGCGTCGGCGGGGGGAATCATACTGATTGCCTTTTCCCCCACTTTATAGCCCATGGTCAATGGCTTCGCAGAATGGGTTTCCCAATCTTTGGCCACTTGGAGGGCTTGCTCTTTGAATTTAAGTAGCTCGGCCGCTTCGCCTGTGTCGCCTGTGTCGCCTGTGTCGCCTGTGTCGCCTGTGTCGCCATTCTTCTGAGGTATTAACAAAGTTGCATCTTCCACGGCACTTTTGGAATGATCAGGCCCCTGTTGGCGAGGGACGTGAACAATTTCCGGGGGGAGAATTTCAGGTGATTTTTCCTTCTTGGTCGTCACAAACGTCAATCCAGAACCAAGGATTAGCAGTAGAGCGATCGCTGATTTCTTGAAGGAAAAGTGATTCATTTGGGGTCACGAAGTTTTGAGCTTGTCGCTGCACAAGTCAATTTTTTAAAGTGGTGTTCACCCCCTCCGCACTCCCCCCTGACTTTTTTCCTCGCCAAGAACCTCGCCACGGGCAGATACTTGAAATCGAATGAAATTCTCGGTTCCATTAAGCTTGATCGTAATTGTGATGGTGCTGGTTTACTGCAACCACAAAACACGGATCATCCAGAACGAAGCGAATGTTGCCGGAAAGGGGTCTTCTCAATGGATTCTATATAAATCCGATTTTCAAGTTTCGGATCCATTTGATGACCCCACATCGTCGAGTGTCACGAAGTGGCGAAAGGTGACTCAGTTTACGAGCACGCCGGAGCTCCAAGAGCAGATCGGAAAATTGGTAAAATTGGTACGGCCGTCGAATCCAAGATGGTCAGAGCCGAAATTTGCTTTGGAGTTTAGTGACGACCATTGCTTACTATTTAGTTTGAGCGACGATATCTTCCTGAGATTTCGTTTCAAGAAAGATGGCGACGAAATAAACCTTCAAGAAGGCCTTGATATCCTTCAAAATAGCGAGCTAAAGAAATCAATGAAAGAAATAATTCTGAAGAATAAACTGTGAGGGTTCGAGCGAACTTCACCCCTTTGTTGCTGGCGCATCAGGAGCGCGCACACCTGCCGCACCAGCTACGCCGTCCATCCCGTCCATCCCTTGAATTCCTTGCAAACGCCTGTTGGGTTGGATATGCTTCAGCCACATCCAGTGCCGCTTCTTAGATATGACTGCTAGATTTCGAAAATTGAGGGCGATATTCCTGCCCCTTTTGGTCATTCTTTTTGTCGCGCTGTGGTTTTTCAACACAGAAGAGCCAGGAAGGAAAGTGACGTCCCGGCATGGGCCAGATTTCACTCCCCCTAAGGACGTAACGCAAAGTTTCAATCCCAAACCGTTCTCAGTAAAACCATCGGCAGGCGTGGAAGTGGCGCCCAAGCCTGTTGTTCTGAAGCAGAACAGTCGAAATTTCAAGAAGGCCTTAAAGGTGCTCCATCTGGATCCCTCCGTGGACCTCATAGGTGAATTCCTTAGCGGTCAGCGGGACAAAGAAAAATTCCTCCGTGCGAGGACATTTCTTCAAAGCTTGGGAGTAAATTTTGACGATAACTTCTCCGCAGATGAACTGGCAGCTCTTTTCGCATTTGAAGTGGATACCGATTCGCCCGAGTGGAGAGCTAAAATTCAGAAAATGGCTGAGCAGATTGCTGAAGCTCGGAGACGAAACCCTTGGTTGGCAGGAACGGCGGATGCGGCCAAATTAGCGGCCGAGGGTAATAATCCAGCACTCTTGCTGGCATCTATTATTGACCCCAATGGTGGCTACACTGGAGAGGGGAGTTACTGGTTACTTGCAAACGCACTGAAGGATAATCGCTTTTTGGATGATCCGGCAGTGATTGATGCCTTGCGGAACGGCACCCCAGAATCGGCGTGGGGATCGTTGCTTTCGGCACGGCGCGCAATCGAGTCCGGCGATTGGGATACGGCATTAAGTCAAGTTCCAGAGATGCTTTCTCGAAACCTTGAGCCAACAACCCTCGGAACCCGTGAGGCCTTGGCTGATTTTTTAATGAAGGATAGAGGATACGACTATGCCAAGGCACAGGCGGGTCGAGCTTCCGGATTTTTCGACGTTGAAGCTCATGAATTCACCTTGCTCCTAGCTTTGGATTTTTACGATGAAGCCCGCAAAAGGCAAGCTATCGGTGACCCTAAGTGGGTGGACATTGCCACTAGGGGCATGGCATTGGCGGAACTGGGTGGTGAAAGCTTGGATTCGTCCCAGCGGGAGACATCCCTTTCGAGTCAAAAAAGTTTTTTGCAGGAGCTTGGGAAGGAGAAGGCACAGGAGTTTCTCCAAGAACCGTTTGACCAAGTGATCAATTCCATAGAAAATGAGCTTGAATTAAAAACCAACGAAAGAATCGCGAGTTCGCGCCTAATGAACTCACTATCACCCGGAGACCAGCAGTCTTTTTCTCAGATGCTTCGTCAACTGGGGGACACCCGGGCCCTCGCCCAATGGAAAGCAAAGCAAGCTGAATGATCGCTCTTTGGAACTCAACACGGCTGTGGTGAAACAATTTCCCAAAATCTTTTGCCTATTGGCGGTTATTCTGGGCATCTTATACTGGATGAGAGAAGGCCCGGGCATGGTAAAATCTGATTCCAAAAACGTTGATTCTAAAAAGCTTCTGTCTTCACCACATCGGAACCATCTTCCGAATTCGATCATTCCCACAAACAAACTTTTAGATTCGAAGCCGCAGAAAACGACTGGCGCAGGAAATGTTATGATGAGCAACGAGGTCAAGAAGTGGCTTGATGCTCTGTGTGAACCGCTTACTTCTAGCGAAGTGGAGCGATGGATTGCTTCCAAAAACAGGAGCGCAGCCAGCCTCCTAACGCCAGGGCGAATGCTCATGCCAAAAATGGGCAACTATCTGGAAGAAGCTCTTGAGCGATATCCAAACGATCCCGAAGTCCTTCAGGCTGCCATCCTATCGGGATTTACCCCGGCTGGAAGAGATCAAATGCTAGAGACGCTGAAGAGAGTTGCGCCTGATCAATATAAAACTTTAATGCTGGATGCATTAAGTTCGGCTAAGGCCAAAGACGCACCGGCGCTCCTCGATATTTTACATAAAACGAACAAGAATGAAGCACTGGAAATAAACTTTTCCGGCTACAAATCAATGATCAGTGATCTCCTTATTTATTCTGGTCGCGATGAAGTTGCAAGTGCCGCTTGGGCGGAATTCGGGATGGACAATCTGTCATTAATAAGTAACCTTTCGCATCTAAGAGAACTCGCTTCGGGTTTTGATGGTAATCTATCAGTTCAAGCAGGAGTGGTGGGCCTTTTACAAGATTTAGGGGCTGCCCACGATGTTCCTTTAGAAGTTATCACCTACGCTCTTATGAACGAGCGGACCCTATCTAATGGTTTCGGTTCGAAGCCGCAAGAGGCATCACTTAATCTCGGAATACCACATCTTGAATATCAGAGCGAGTTGGATTCCGAAATAGAAAGAAATCAAACTCTAATGGATTTTTATGTGAATTTGGGGCAAAACTTGCCTGCAGAGGAACCTGAACGCCTCGCCTTGTTTTTTGCAGAGGTTCAGCGCCGGGGCGTTAGTAGCGCGATTTTTAATATTAATCAAAACTAAAGCTTGAAGGCGTTCCGAAGACTGGTCGGCCGTTTCCGGTCGGTGACCTTTGCGTTCACCCATTCCATCCCCTCACAAGATTACTCACCCTCCGCCGCCGGGTTTGTTCGCGGTGCTGCGGAGGCTTCGGTTTCATAAAGTCCGGCAGCATGGACTCAGTCGGCAAAGGCTGCCACTGCTGGGTCAGGCTGAGCACCTTCCGCTGGAGCTTGCCCTCGATCATCACCGCCACCGCATCCAGTTCGTCAGGGCTCTTCGCTTTATTGGCCCGCTTCCAGTCCTTCTTGGGCTCGATGTCCGCCTTCTTGCCATCGAGCTCCACCAGACCCCGGGTGGAAAGCTGATAGGCCACCTCCTTGGGCAGCCGGCAGAGCTGCTGGCGCATCAGGAGCGCACACACCTGCAGCACCAATTCCGCCGCCCGGGTCTGGTAGCGGTCCTTCGCGCGTTCCCCCTTCGGCCCGATCTTCCGTTCACTCACGGCATCGCTGGAGTTCACCCGGATGCATTTCCCCAGCACCCCGGCCTCGCGCTCGATGGTGTCCACGATCGCCCCCTGCTGCCCGGTGCTGTCGAAGCACATGTTTTCCCACGGCACCTTGTGGGCTTCCACCTGGGCAATCACTCCCTTGGCGATCTGCATCGACCGGTCCGGCCGTTTCACGTCCACCGGGATTTCCACCTTGGCCATGATCTGGCAGACGTGGGGCCCCGCGGCTCCCAGGGGCGCGGAGTTCCCATGCCCGGGAACGATCCCCATCTGCACCGCCCCGGTCTCTCCCACCACAAAAATCACCCCGTCTCCCCCCATGCTCAAATCCACCCCGCCATAACGAACCCGCGTGCCGCCCTGCCCCCACGGCCGCGGCCCCATCGCCCCACTGTCCAGAATGTCCAGCTCACTGATCACCACTGTCCGAACCCCGTTCGGGATGATGCGCCCCCGCACCTGCGACCACCACTCCAAGGAATTCTCTCCGCCTGGCAAGGCCTTCCGGATCTCGATGTCCTTCGCCCCCATCATCATGGACAGCCGCTTGCCCTCCTCCGGCGAATCCAAAGCCGGCGACTTCGTCCCATCGAACACGATCGTAATCCCCGGCCCCTCATCCCAAGAGAGCGCGGAATGCCACCGGTCCGGCAGCTTCTCATCGATGGCCCGGGTATCCCCATCCATCGGCCGGGACGCCGCCCCCAGGGCATTCCCATTCCACACCGTGGGGTTGCCAATGTGTACTGACTTGCTGGACTTCGACCCGATGAACAGGTTCGTCCCAATCGACAACGCATCCTCCGGCAAACCCTGCGCTTCCTCCAGCAGCAACCGCGTGCGCTGCGCATGGGCCCCGACCTTCTTCGCAATGTCCGCCGCGCTCTCCCCATCCGCGATTGAGACACAAAGAATCCCCATCCGTGATCCCTTGTCCGCGGGCACGGTCAACAGCGCGGGCTTGGTGCCCCGATACATCTTCCCGATCTGCCAGCGGCTCGGCATCGCCGCCCGCCACATCACCAGCTTGGAGAAACACCGGTCCCAGTGCTTTTCCAGAGGATTGGTGATCATGACCGTCAGCGTCTCCGAGGGCGCCGCCAGCAAATCAACATAAGCCAGCATCCCCAGAATCCCTGACTTCGTGGTGCCCCCCGCCCCCCACACCGTCACCGCAGAATGGTTGCACCACGCTTCCCCGAAGTCATCGACCCAGCGGTGCCAGCGGAACACATCATCCGGCAGCAGCAGCTTCGCCGCATTCCTCATATGCTCCCACCGCGACAACGCCCCCCGGCACCGGTCCCGGAAGGCATCCGCCTCCGAATACATTTTGAGTTCCACCGCGATCGGATCGTCAGTGGAAAAACGCGCGCCGTATTTGGTGATGGGCATGGAGGGAGGAGTTGGCAGGAAAGGCCGGCCGGGATGGCCTCAGCTTCCCTGATCCTGGCTCTCCTCTTGGTTTAGAAACTGGAGTAATGACCCCACATGAATCAGACGGATTCCACGCATATTCCCCGGGTTCGACTTCAGGACCTTGCTCTTCACCGGAGGTTTCCCCGCATTCGCAATGGTCGGAAGCACCAGCCCGCACAGCGCCGACCGGCTCAGCCCCGTCACCACACACCGGTCCCCGCTTTTTGGCAGGCGGATAAATTCCGTGACTTCGGTCACCGTCCTCACCCCGCACCGTCTGGTCTTTTTTTCAGATGTTTCCATGCCCTCACCCTCAAACCCTGCCGCACTTTCTCAATCATTTTTCCCAACTTTATCCGCTGGAATATAGTAGCATAGTGGAGCATAAACCGGCACTCCACCATGAAAACCGCGTCCGCCCACGTCATCGTCCAGAACAAAAGCTACCGCCTCTGGCAGCGCTCAGCAGATGCCAACTCCCCCTGGTGGGTGCGCCTCCAAATCCACGGCGTCCGCACCGCCGTCTCCACCAAAACCGGCGACCTCCCCACCGCCAAACTCCGCGCCGCCGCGTTCATCGCCGCGGCCCTCGATGGAGACCTCTCAGCCATTTCCGCCCAGACCACTCCCCGCGCCGGCAAACCCGCGCCCATTGGCGAAATCATCGCCTCCCTGAATGCCTCCCCGCTCCCGTCCGCCCCCCGTTATACCCGCGCCCTCACCGACCTCATCACCAAAGCCAAGGACCTCCCCCCCTCGAAGATCACCGCCCAGCCCTCCAGCATCCTCACCGCTCAACTGGTCAACGCCTTCCAGTCCGGCGCCACCCCGGAGCAACACGGCCCGCTCAACGCCATCCTCCGGAATGCCAAAGCCGCCTTTTCGAAAAACTCCCTCACCTTCCTCGAAAAACAGTCCATCCCCCTCCCGGACCTCACCGCCTTCCTCGCCGCCCCGGAGCTCCCTGAAGATCCCTTCTGCTACTCCGATTCTCCCATCTCCGCCAAACAGCTCAAGGACCTCGCCAAACTCGAAGTCCCCCCACCGCTCCGCACCCTGCATTCCCTAGTCTGTCTCTGCGGCCTCACCACCCACGAAGCCACCCACGCCACCGCCAAAGACTTCGCCCCCGGCGGAATTTTTTTCCCGCGCTTCCCCTGCCCCCCGGATTTCCCCCTCCCCAAAAAAGGCCCCGCCCTCCCTCTCAAATCCGAAGCCGACCGCACCGCTCTCGTCCATTCCTACAAAGCCCTCCTCGCCCCCCTCAAACTGACACCGCACCACCTGCGCTTCCACGCCGCCCACCGCTGGCTGAACCGCTCCAACTCCCTCGACGCGGCCGCCACTTTCCTTGGCGTCTCCCTCCAGTGGGCCAAATACCACCTCTCCGAACTACCCCGGGACACCCGCCCCCTCTCCTGGCCAGAGCTGCTGGGGGAAAAAATCTAGCGCCCGGTGCCACCTATAGATTCACCCCCGCTTTTCCGCAGCGCAGATGGATGGGACTAACATCCCAAGCTCAGCGACCCGGCCCGCGGGACGCAAAAATTGCAACCACGCCGCCTCGCCGGGGTCGCTGCAGCGCCTGGTGTGATGCACGCGGGCGAAATAGTGATGTTGTCAGCGATGGTGGCAATGGACGGAATTCCGTGATTACTTCGCGAGCGCTTTCAGCTCCGCCTTTGCGAGCATCTGACCTTCCGCCATGTTATCCGAGGGTTTCATCGATTCTTTGAAGCACTCCATGGCCCTGGCTTCGTCTCCCGACAGCAGATGTTTCATGCCCACGACATACCACGCATTGCAACGCATCACGTCGTCCCACCAATGACTCATGGCGTTGGACCCTCGCGGAAAAAGAGACTTTTCCGGAACCCGGTCCAACATATAGCCAGCGGTGGCCGCCACTCTTCGGGGGTCTGATTTTGGTGGTGATTCGAGATACAGGGCAAGCTCTTCGTTGGCAGATTCGGACTCGCCAAGCCTCTTGCGCATGATCCAGACGTAGAGGTGGCAGACCTCTTCATCCGCCCCCCACTTGGCGGCGTGCTGAATCGCACTGCGGAAATCGGCGAGTGCGCTTTTCCAGTCACGTTTCAGGTAAAAGAGAATCCCGCGGGCATGGAAAAAACTATGGTTCTCCGGATATAGCTTGAGGCCTTCACTCATGTCCGCCAGAGCGCCATCCACGTCCCCTTTGGAATGCCTGGCAGACGAGCGCAGGCCATAGAAGAATGCTGTGTGGATGGACTTGGCTTCCTGGCACGCGGCGATTCCCTTGGTGAAGTCTGCAATGGCGCCATCGAGATCGCCTTTGCTCCTCTTCAGCTCTCCACCGTGTCTGCAAGCATCAAAAAGCTTGGGATCGAGTTCGTGGGCGCGGTCGTAGTCGGCGATGGCCGCGTCGTTCTGGCCCTGGCCCTGTTTGGCAAGCCCGCTCTCCAAATACTCTTTCGCGGTTTGTTGCCCAAGGGCAGTGCCGTCGAACCCCAGCCAGAGGAGGAGCAACCCGACTGGCAGCACCAGCTCCAGTTTGGTATAACGACCAAGCTCAGCGACCGCCGCCGGAAACGCCCGGTCGGCTGCAACAATCGCGGCCAAATTATCTGAACCGTCCAACTGCCCAGCGGGGCGGCGGTTCGCTGCAGCGCCCTGATTAGGCCACAACATCGTCATACTCTCACTCTCCGGAAAAATGAAATCGAAACTCCGAGAACAACGAACGCGCAGCCTGCAACCCCGGCACGTAGCCAAATGGAATGGAACTCCCCTCGGGCGCTCATCAAAACTCCGAAGATGATACACCCGACAATCAGCCAACCCCAGCGGCGGTCTCTCTGCTCTGGTGTCTTGTCAGTCATAAAAGTGCGCAGTGGCCTAACAGCGTTACGATGCCAACCGGAGGGTTTGTATATCCCGCCTGGAAGATAGCATTTTGTTGGAGAGTTTGGGATCCGAAGGCGCTGGGTGCCAAGGATGTAGCACACATGGAGGGGACCATATCCAACCCCAACAGGATTTGCAAGAAATTATCAGGTTATCACGGGATGGTTCGTTTTACGGATGGGTTGAGTGTGAGCCATGGCGGTAAGTTGCTGGGAAGTTTCTGGTCAGCAGGCGGATTGGGAAATTTCAGGAAGTTGCCTTTTGGTTACTTTTCTTCGCGTGGTGCCACCCTTCAAACCGCCCGCCGGCACAGCCCCCCACCCCAACCCCCGCCATACCCCTCCGATTTCCTCACCCTGCCCATCCGGCGGGGAATCAACCGGCCCATCGCGCCCGCTTTGTTCTTACTTTCATCCCACAAAAAGGCCGGGCATTCGCCGCACCCCTTATTCCATAAGGCTTTGAGGGTTTCAGGAATAGAACTACAACAACGATGCCCTTCATTCCCGCGCTACATCGGAGCCCGATTCGTCCCCGTCCAGGAACTCCACATGCACATCCGGCACCAGCGCCGCCGGCGTGCTCTCATCCTTTGTCAGCTTCGCCTTCGCCCGCGCCTCTGCAAACCCCAACCCCGTCGCATCCTTCATCCCATCCCAAGCCGTCGCAATCGCCCGCGCCAACGTCCCAAGCTCCTGAGCATCCACCACCGTCAGCCTCTCCAAAACATCCAACCGCTTCGCAATAATCCCATTAATCCGCGAAAAGTTCGCCAAAGCCGCCCCCCGCGCCCTCTGTGCGGCTGCCTGCATGGCCTGCAAAGAAGTGGCTTGGCGCTCCCCAAGGCGTGAGCGCAAATCTGCTGCGGCCTCTCGTATCCTCGTGCGTGCGTGAGTTACTCCTATACCAGCGAGCTTGGCGTATTCCTCCTCGCTGAGACCCTGCTCAATGACCATGGGGAGATATTGGAGGGCGCGGAGTTTATCGGCGTTGGTAATTCTGCCGGAGCGATTGCCTTCTGGCGGGCGCATGGTTCGGGGCTTTGTGGACATGAGCCCCAGTGTAGCCGTGTGGTGCCACAAGTCCAGCTGATGTGTGCCGATTCAACATTGATTCCGTTTTGAGCGACGCAGAGTTTCAGCGCGTCTCGTTGCGTGACCTCGCGTTGCGGTCGGAGTCCGATTACTGGGCTGTCCTGGCCGTGCGTTGGCTTGCCGATGGTTTCCCGATCCACCTTGCATCCCTTGGCTTCTCTGCCAGTGTCCCTGTTGTTTCGTCCGCTCGTCCTTCTCTTCGTCCTGCCGCTGTGCGCCTGGCGCCCCCGAGGGAGTGGCGGAAGCGTTGAGTAATCCCAAGTCGAACAAGCACTCACCATGAAGCGCATCACATTCATCATTGCCGCTCTACCGCTCCTTATGCCGAGCGGTCTCTACAGCGTGGAGTCGTCGCCTACTCTGACGCAAGATGCTGCGAAGCTGTCATCCGCCAAGGGCATCTGGAAGTCTGGCACTCTCGATATCCCAGACAAGGATGGTTCACACAAACCATTGATTCTTGTCGTGGAGTTCACCCCATTTGCCGGAGTCCGGCCTAACCCGCCCGACGCCTCAGCCAAAGTTCGGATGGAAATGCCGTCTAAAGGAGTGAAAGGCGTTTTTGAATTTAGCGTTTCGGTTGGCGGACCCGACCCAATCGACGTTCGACTCAAGGAGAAGGATGGGGTGCGAATCATGACCTTCACACGGGCGATCGAGACCATGCCACAGCCCCCACCGACGCAGCGCATTCTCGACGAGGTTTTTTCGGTATCGTTCACCTACGAATTCAAGGACGACGCGCTCATTTTAAAGGGCTTCTCCACAGAGGGTACAACATGGGGCAGTCTCCAATTCATCGCCCCTGAAAGGGAAATCACGTTCAAGGCCATCAAATGAGCGACAGCCTTCAGGAGCAGCACTGCACCGTGCATGGGCAGGTGATTGCCATTCAGTGTCTGCGTGATGGCACTTCCTCGAGTTTTGACCTCGGCAGTGTTCACCGGGTGACCGCTTACAAACTGGACTTATTTTCATTCGATCAGGTTCGAGTGCGTTTTGACTGCTTGGACGGTGCCGCGTTTGACATCAGTGAGGACGATGCAGGCTTCTCTTTAGTCATGACTGCTGCAGAGTCGGCATTGGTGGGTCTTTCTCCCGTGGCCGAGTGGAAGCCTTCGGTGACCGCCGAGCCCTTTGCAGTTTCGGAGACTTGCCTTTGGTCAGTTCTGCCTCAAAAACCAACCATGGGCGAACAACCGGTTGCTCCCTAACTGATGGAATCACCGCCGCTTCGATGGACGGTGGCGGCCACCGTTCGGTTTGGATGCTCTTTGATTATTCCGCCACGTAAATATGTCCATCCGTGAGACGGGC
>JAZKDC010000037.1:0-29431 GCA_040387795.1 Verrucomicrobiota bacterium | reverse complement strand
ACAAGAGCGGCGGCGGCCTGATTGATCCGTCGGACTCCCGGACCCTGACCTTCCTGGCGGGCACCGGCAACAGCGATACCCGCGGGTTGTACCAGTTCCCGGCTGCCGGGCAGTATGTGGTCGAGTTCCTCTACTTCGAAGGAGGAGGCGGGGCCTACAATGAAGTGGCGTGGGCGACCGGCGACTTCATCAACAACACCAACGGCACCAAGTGGAGCCTCGTGGGCGGTGGCGGGGAAAACCCAGTCCTGCCGGCGGTGCTGCCCGCAACCCCCACCGGGGCGCCGGCCAACCAATGGAATGTCCGCGAAATCCGCGCCCCCTATGGCAACAACCTGAGTGGAGCGGTGACCACGGCCTCCGGCGACCTGACCGGTCTCACGGTGGTGGACGGCATCTCCCCGGTCATCAACTTCAATGACCTTGACGGAACAACCGGCAACTACCTGGGATTGTTCAACAATGACGTCCCCTTCCTCAGCAATACGGCGGGTGACGACAACGAACTCATCTCGGTGAGCCGCGCCACCATCACCATCCCCGCAGCCGGCCTCTACACCCTGGGGGTCCTGGCCGATGACGGATGGGCGATGACGGTGCCAGGAGCCTGGTTTACCGGCACCAATGGGACCGGTGCGCTCGATCCGAAGGGCAGCACCACGGTGTATGCCCCGGGCTACAGCGACACGCCTACCCTGGCGGTGCTCAATGTCCCGGCCGCAGGCACCTACGACGTCTTCTTCATTGCTCAGGAAGGCGCTGGCGGGGCCGCGTGGGAACTCTTCTACGCTCCCGGCAACTTCGGCTCCGTGGGCGGCACCAGTGCCTGGCAATTGCTGGGGACTCCCGCCAGTGTGACCGCACCGACGCCCTTCCTGCCGGCCACTCTCCCCGGTCCGTCCGGTGGGGACGCGTCGTGGGGTCTGCGCTTCGTGCGCGGAGTTCCGGGCCAGGGTGACAATATCTACAATGCCCGCGCTTCCGCCATCGCTGCGGGCGGCACCATTACCGATACCACCACCCCCTATCTGAACTACGCGGATATCGACGGCGGGCAAACCGACCTCGGCCTCTTCAATGCCAGCAGTGCCACGGTCGCCTACCAGGTGGCCGACTTCGAATACGCCGACAGCATCGGAGCCGATGACAACCTCATCGGCGTGGCGAAGGCCACCATCCAGATCCCGGCCGGCGAAGGTGGCGAGTGGACCTTCGGGGTGCACTCCGATGATGGCTTCGCCCTGCGGATCGATGGTGGAGTCTTCCAACGGGTCTCCGGAGCGTCATTCATCGATCCCGCCTTGCGCGATACGGTGTATTTCCGTTTCGGCACCGGCAACTCGGATGCCCGCGCGGTCGTCACGCTAAGCGAAGGCCCTCACAAGGTGGACTTCATCTGGTTTGAAGGCACCGGTGGTTCCTACTTCGAGCTGTATGCCGCCAGAGGTGGCTTCAACAACGATGCGGACACCGGCAACTGGCGTCTGGTGGGCGGACCGGAAGGTCTGGCCCTCACCGCAGCCACGATCACGGATCCTGGCTTTGTGATCACCAACGTCACGGCGGGGCCGAACCCCGGGGAAATCACGCTCAGCTTCCCGTCCACGCCGGGCGTGGTCTACGGGATCGAATATGACTTGGATCTGGCAGGCGTCTGGCCATCCGCCGGCACCGTCACCGGCGCCGCCGGCACGACGACCACCGTCACCCTGAACCCTGCGACCCTGAATGGGGGAACGGCTCCAACCCGGATTTTCTTCCGCGTCCGTCGTCCTTGATTCCAACGGAACCATCGAGTTCCACCAGCCAGCCGGCTCCCGGATCCATCCGGGAGCCGGTTTTCTTTTTCTTGGAGGTGGCTCAGGGAACAATCAACTGCCGCCGGGACGGGATGTGGATGGGGCGGGCTACCGGGGTAGATTCAGCAAGTCTCCGGTTGAGCCAGCCGCTTAAACCGCAAGGGTTGAGCCACTAAATCCCAACCTCTCCCCCCCTAATTTTATGCACAGCGAAATCGAACTCACCCGCGAGGTGGAAGCCATTCAAATCCCCAGCGGCGACATGGTGCTCCTGCCTGCCGGGATCAAGGTGATCATCACCCAGAGCTTGGGCGGCAGCTACACCGTGGCCACCGAGCAGGGCCTTGCGCGCATCTCTGCTAAAAATGCGGATGCCCTCGGGATCGAGAAAAAGGACGGCCCCGGCGGGAATACGGCGGATGCCTTGAGCGGACCGGAGCTGGAAGCGGCCATCTGGGAGCAGCTCAAAGGCGTTTTCGATCCGGAAATTCCGGTCAACATCGTGGACCTCGGCCTCGTCTATGGCTGCGAAGTGACCGAAGAGGACGGCGGCAAAGTCGTCGACATCAAGATGACCCTGACCGCTCCAGGTTGTGGCATGGGCCCCACCATTGCGGCGGATGCCCAAGGCAAGGTGATGCAACTCCAAGGCATCGCCAACGCCCGAGTCGAACTCGTCTGGGAACCCGCCTGGAACCAGGGCATGATCAGCGAAGTCGGCCGGATGCAGCTTGGGATGGTTTAGGGCAGGGTGGCTTGCCCCGCGTGGGGGGGATACAAAAAACCGCAGAGGCGCGGAGGGAGGGGAGGTTTTGGATAGTAGGTCCGGCCCCTTTGATGCCCGCGTGGCGTGGCCTGGGCGTCCATGTTCTGCGCCCTCTGTGTCTCTGCGGTGGAATTCAGATTCCCAACGGGCCGGGTCAGGGTTTGCCTGGGAGCGGTGATCTATCGGCCGGATCGAGGTTGGGGGGCGGAGGTAGGCAGAAAAGCTCTTTCATGGTCGTAGTTGCGGATCGCTTCACTCCTCCCGGCCGCGCGGTCGAGGATCGGCTGCATTTCCTCAAGACTTGGTTCAGGTTTGAGGCTCAGGGCAAATTTCACCGCCTCCAAGGGATGAAAGGGGGCGGCATGGGCTGCCAGGTAGAGCAAGAAGCCGCGGAATCGGGGATCGGAGGTGCGGCCTTGCAGGGCAGGAAGGATGGTATCCGGATTTTCAAACATCAGCCACTTCCAGGTCCCATCCAGGGAGGACCAATCGAAGATGGCGGGATTCAACTGGTCCTGGAGGGAAACGATTTGGCCAAGGGGAAGCAGTTGGACGTATTGGTGCAGGTAGCGTGCTCTTCCGTTATCTTTAAGAAAGGCGGCCGCACCGTCAAAATCATGGAGGAGCCACGCCGCGACCAACCCTGAATCCCCCAGGGCGTCAGGGCTGGATGCATCCGGGAAAAGCCGGCGCTGCAGGCTTAGGGCCTTGGCTGGATCGGTCAGGGCGATGCGGGTCAAAAGCGGATCTGTCATCAGCCACTGATTTTTGTTGGGCAGGGCCAGCCATTCATCGGTCCGCCCGAGGCCAGCCGTAGCCATGAAACCTTGCAAAGCGTAGGGCCGGAGTGTTTCGGGAAGGTCCCGCAGGACCCGCAGGCGGAGATCGTCTCCGCTGGCTGCGGCAAAGACTTCGCAGGTCAGGCTGTTCAGCTTAAGTCCTTCCTGTCGGGTCAGGGAAACCAAGTGGGCCAGGGCCGCCGGGCCGTCCAGTTCAGCCCAGCGCGAGAACAGGCGCTCGCCGCCTTCACTGACCGATTCCAAAGGAGTCAGGGCCTGGACCCAGGTGGCGGCGGTGGCGGCATCAAGGCGTTCCGTGGCTTGGAGGATTTCCAAACGCCAGTGGGGGTAGAGGAGTCGTGTGGCTGATGCTGCCAAAACCATCCGGAAGGTTTCGAGGGAATTGATCCTGGGGGGCAACTCGGCGTGCTGGCGGGTGTAGGTCATTCCGGCAATTTCCAGAGCAGCCTCCCTGGCCCCATCGTGGGTGATCTTGCGCGCGACGTCCGTGGCCACCCGGTTGCCGGAGGTCGCGGCGAGGCGGGAGATGGCTTCTTCGGCGCGATCTGGCAAGCGTGCTTCTACCCAATAATACAAATCAGGCGGAATGGTGCGCTCATTCTTTGCAAAGAGAGTGTTATCGTCCATTTCCGTGAGGAGATCCAAAAAGTCGGGGATGCGCTCCGGCGGCAGGATGGCCCAATCGGCATCGCCTATATCACCCAGGGAGAGGATCATGGTTTCCTGTCCGCGCAGCGAGAGGGCTATTTCCCTGGCTGAAGCCCAATCGACCGCCGCGAGGCGGACCCAAAGAGTCCGGCCGGCGTCCTCGATATCGATATCGTCGTCGCCGATCTCGGGGTAGCCATCTTCCCAATCCGCGAGGCCCAGCGTCTCCGCGGCGGCGTTTTTGAGGTCGGCCCGGGCGAACAAGGCGCTCACCAGATCATGTTCCTCATGCAGATAAATGAACCGGCGGGCTGCCCGCCACTGCTCCAGCAACTGGGCGTGCAATTGCCCGGTCGAACAATCGGCGAGGTCCCGCAGGAGCTGGCGCTCCCGGGCTGCTTTGGGCAGGATATGCTGACGGACTTCCAGCTCGAAGGCCGGGAAGGGCGGGGCCTCCCGGGGGGCGGCCAGAGGGTCGCGTTGGAAGATCCGCAATTGATCAACGCCCTCCACCGGTTGGTCCTCGGCGATGGTCACGGGATCCAGCGGGGTGATCTGCGCCCCGCCTCGGGGAGCCGATATCAGCAGGAAAGTCAGGGCCAGCAGGGAACGGAAGCCTAGTTTCATGGTGTCAGGATTCCGGAGAGTTGGAGGGAGTGGACTATTACAACACCCGGGCCATGAGGCGGGAGTTGCGGCCGCTTTTCTGGAGCTTGGCGAGTCGGTCGGCAGGGAGGAGATCCTCCTGGGCGGGGAGGAACCCGAGCTTGTTGCCGAAATAGTTATAGGCCTGGGTGCTGAGGGCGAAGAGGATGCGGGCGCCGCCTTCGCGGGCGCGCTTCTCGGCGAATTTGACGAGCTTTTTCCCATACCCCATGCCTTCGTGGGAGCGGCGGATGTAGAGGAAACCAACCTCGGCTAGTTTTTCCGCGGGGTAATGGCGCACCATCACGGTGCCGACCAGTTGGCCGTCCACCTCCAGCACATTGTAGTCGCTGAGGCGCTCGCGGATTTCCTGACGGCTGCGGGCCACGATTTCCTCGTCGTCCACGGCGCGGCGCACGAGGCCGATAATCCCGGGGATGTCGGATTTCCGGGCCGGACGGATTTGTTGATAGGCATCGGCGTAGATCATGGTGCCAACGCCCTCGATGCTGAAGAGCTCGCCGAGCAGGGCGTCGTCGGTCCGGCCATCGAGGAAGTGGGCGCGGGGCACGCCGCCTTCGCAGGCGCGGGCGGCGTGGCGGATCTGCACCAGCTTCAGGCTGTCGGCGGAATCCGGGGTCTGGGCGGCGAGGGCTTTGGCTTCATCGACGGAAAGCTGGCGGATGCGGGTGCCGGTGGCATCCTCGATGGCGCCGGGGCCGACAAACAGCAGCTTGGAGGCCCCGAGGGCGATCGCGACTTCCACGGCGGTGGCGGCGGAGTTCACCCGGAGCACGCGGCCCTGCTTTTCATAACCAAGCGGGGGAATGATGGGCACCATGCCATCGCCGATGAAAAGCTTGAGCGACTGGGCATCTACCCGGTCGATGGTGCCAGTGCTGCCGAGATCGCGCCCGCGGATCACGCCGGCAGGATGGGCGGCCACGGCATTGGCCACGGCGGCGCGCAGACCCACCACGGTGAGCTGCTGCATGAGGTCGGTGGTGAGGCGGCTGATGGCATCGAGGGCGACTTCCAAGGTGGTCTCATCGGTCACGCCGGTGGCATCGGCATTGGACAGGGTCACGCCGCGTTTCTGGCCGAGTTCGGTGATCTGGTGCCGGGCCCCGAAGACCACCACCAGCTTGATGCTCAGGGAATGCAGGACGGCGAGGTCGAGCATGACGTTGGCCATGTTTTCATGCTCGATGATGCCACTGTCGATCAGGACGATAAAGGTCTGGCCACGGAATTGAGGCACATAGCGGAGGATACCTCGGATATCGTCGTATTTCATCAAGGGGGGCGTCATCAGCGGGAGTGGGAGAGCATTGCAGGAAACTGGATATAACGGCCCATGGTTGGCAAAATCAAGACCCGATCAGATGGGAGGAACGGAGCCTGCGGCGGTGCCCGGAGCTGCCTCCGCCGGGTTTGGCAAGCCGGTAAAGGGATTCCAGTTTGGCCAATGCGGGCTCCCACACCTTCCACGGTGGCCCCCTGATCCATGGCTCAGGCGATGGGATCCGGGCAGACGTCGCGGCGTTGACAGGAGGGGCAATGTTCGCCCCGCCAGAGGGTGTCGAGTTCCTCCATCAGCGGCAGGACCAGCTTCGGATCATCGGTCAGGATGCCGGCCTCCCAATTGCGCCGGTGATCGCTTTTGGCTCCAATGCCGGCCCCGGTCAGATTCGCGCTGCCGAGGTAGGCGAGGCGGCCATCGATGATCACCGCTTTGGTGTGCAGGCGCGGGCAGAGGATGCGCTCGAACAACTCTGCATGGAGAAGATCCGGGTAGCGGTCGAAGTCTTCGCGGAAGCGGGGACCGGGCTCCTTGGCATGCATCAGCCGGACATAAACCCCCTGCGCCACCAGATCGGCCAGCACGGCGAGGAATGGCACAAACCGCTTCCCGCGGGAGACATGCAGATCCTTCAGATCTGCCGTCGCGATCCAGAGAAACTCCTTCGCCTGGGGCACCTCCTCCGCGATGAGCCGGGTGTAGTGGTCGCGGTTGAGGATGAGTTCGGTCACGGGAGAAGGCAGGGGGCCGGCGGGGGCAGGGACTCAATGGACGGCGGCGAGGGCCTCCGGCCGGGCGGCATCAAATTTGAAAAGCCGGCTGGCCTCCTCCAGCAGGAAATCCGGGCGCATGAAGGGTTCATAACCGCTATGCTGCCAGCGGATGCGGCCGGTGCCATCCACGATGACGGTGGTGTGCAGGGGCTGGTTTTCAAAATCATCCCAGGCGTCGAGGGCTTTGTAGGACGAGCCATCGGCACCGCTCCAGGTGGGATACACGGGGTGGGCGACGAGGTCGTTGGCTGGATCTGTGGTCACCACCACCACGGGCAGTTGGGCAGCGGCAAAGGCAGCGGATTTATCCCCGAAGGCTTTCAGCTGTTCATTGCAGTGGGAACAGGAGCCGCCGAGCACAAAGAGCGCCACGTAAGATTTCCCGGCGAGATCGGCGTGGCCATGAGCCGAGCCATCGGGAGCGGTGGCGGTCCAGGCGGGAGCCATCCAGCCTTCCCAGCGTTGGGGGCCGAGGGACTCCATGGGCGGGTGTTCGCCCAGATCGCTGGCCGGGGCGGCAGGTTGACGCCAGTCTCCTTTGACCCCGGCGGCCTCGGCGACGGGGGCCAGCCGGGCCAGCAAGGGGGTATCCAGATCCGCGGAGCCGGCGAGGGGGCGGAGGGCCGCGAAGGCTTTGATCGCTTCGTCCTGTTTCCCGGCCCGCCAGAGCACATCGGTCAGGATGGCCTGGGGCTGCACCTGATCATCGCTGCGGTTGGCATAACTGGTGGCCAGTTCGACGGCCTTGTCGAAATCGGTCAACTCCAGCCGGATGGCGATGAGGCGTTGGTCGTGGATGCCTTTGAGCCGGTCGAGTTTGGCCCGGGCGGCTTCCCGTTGTCCCTGGCCCAGGTCTGCCAGGACCTGGAGTTCGGCGAAGGCAGGCTCCAGCAGATCAAGCTTCTGGGTAAAAGGCTTCAAGGCATCGGCCATGGCCAGTTGTAGGGTATTGGCGTCCTTTTTTTCATCGCGGGCCTTGCGGTCGGCGGCATCGATCGCGGCGGCACGGTCCGTCCTGACGGAGTCGAGCACTTTCCCGAATTCATTGAGGAGGGAGGCGCCGCGGGTGGTGTCGCCGGTGCGGAAAGCGGCGATGGCGAGCAGTTGGGTGCGCTTCCAGCGGTCGGTGGAATCGCCGGCATTTTCCAGCCACGGCGTCTCCGCCAGCCGGAGCGCCAAATCCCAGCGTTCCCACATCAGGAGGGTATCGCGCAGGCGGTTGGTGCCGTGTTCCCAGGCGCCGCGGTCCTCCTTCAATTGCTGGTCGGGCTGGTCTGACACCTTGGCCGAGCGCGGGATGCGGGGCATTTCGATCAGGTTGGTGGAAATGGTCAGGGCGTCACGCACCCTGCCGAGGTTGTTGAGATTGCGCACCAGCCATTCGCTGTTGTGGGCGAAATTGTGGATCTGGTCCGGCATGGTATGGGACCGGATCATCTGCGCATGATCCACCCGGGCGGCCGCTTCCTGTTGCCAGGCGGCATCGGCCCAGCGTTGCAGGCCGGAGTAAATATGTCCGGGCATGTGCCACATGTGGGCGATGCCCGGGGCGGCCGGTCCGCACATGGCCGCGGCCTTGAGGGCTCGGGCGGTCTTGCCGCCATCCCAAAGGTGAATCAGATAGTGGTGGGCAGGGTGCAGTGGATTCTGTGCGAGGATGTTCTGCCCGATGGCATCCATGCCGAAATTACTGGAACCTTCCAAACCCAACTGGGAGCGTTTGGCCCATTGCAGGCCGAGCACAAAAGCCCGCGCTTCCAGCTCTTCCGGATGGTTCATCGCGAGATCCTCGAGGTCACTGAGAAATTGCTTTACGGCCTTCTTGCGGTCTTCCTCGTTTTTCTGCGGCTGCAGGTAGTTCCGGGTCGCGGTGATCCAAGCGCGTTCCCGGGGGGTGAGTTTGTCCAGCACGGCGCCGGTATCCTTTTCGAGGAAAGCCCGGGCCCGGTCGGTGTTGTCGAGGCAGGACATGGCCAGCCCCCAATGCGCCATCAGGCAGCCAGGATCGAGCGACAGCACGGTCCGGAAGGAGCGTTCCGCTTCCCAGTACCAGAAGCCATGCAATTGCCCCACCCCCTGATTGAACCACTGCTGGGCTTCCGGACTGGTGGTGGTCACGGGAAAGGACACGGCGCCCATGCCAGGCAGCAACGGACCCTTCCGGCGGGGGCCCACGCTGAAGTTGTTGCCATGAAGCGAATGCCCCGGGGCGGGGCGGGCTTCCGTGTCCTGCGCCATCACGGGCAGGGCAGATACCAGGCTGAGGAAGGGCCAAAGGAGGAGGGCAGGGCGGAGGTTCATGACGGAAAGGACGCTACATTCTATAAGTGGGATTACGGGGCGACCAGAGGATTCCTTCCCTTTTGTCCGGTTCCCCTTGGTCCCGGTGACGCTCCTGATAAAGCTTACTTATGTCCCTGGTATGTTCCCTATGATCAAAATCCCGTATCTTCTGCTCTTCTTCTCCCTGGCCCTGGCTTTCACGGCCCGGGCAGAAGAGCGGCCCGCTTTGTTCACCGGCAAAGGGCTCTCTGTCGAATTGGTCGCGGATGCGAAAGTCATCCAGCCTGGCCAGACCTTCCATCTCGGGCTGTGGCTGGAGCACGAGCCCGGCTATCACACCTACTGGCAAAATCCGGGTCTGGCCGGCGTGCCCACCAAACTGACCCCGGAACTCCCACCGGGATTCACGGCCGGCGCCCTGATTTACCCGCCGCCCGACAAGGTTAAAATGGCCGCGATCAACGTGCACGGGTACGAACGTGCGGTGCTGGTGGCCCTTCCCATCAAGGCTCCGGCAGACCTGAAACCGGGTCCAATCGCCTTTCCTGTCGAGGCCACCTGGATGTGCTGTTTTCGCACCTGCAATCCCGGTCATGCCAAACTGTCTCTGACCCTGCAAGCTGGCGCCGCCTCTGCCCCTGATGCAGCGTGGGTTCCTAAATTTGAATCCCTCGACAACCAACAACCCCCGGCATTGGAAGGGTGGACTCTGACCGCCCGCCGTTTTGAAAAGGAAGTCGAGCTCACAGCCGTTCCTCCCGCCGGCCTGGCCCTGCCGTCCGCACCGCAGTTCTTCTCTTCCGACAACCTGATTTGTTCCCACCCGCCGCAAAACTGGCAACCGGACGGCAGCGGGTACCGCGTGCGGCTCAGCCTGTCTGATTTCCAGCCGCCGGATGAATCCCACCTGCGTGGCCTGCTGTTTGGCAAAGGCTCATGGTTGTCTGGCCCGCCGGCTCCTTATGCCATCATCAACGTGCCGATCACCCCGGGCGGCCCTGTCACGGAAAAGTGAGAAGCGCCACCAAGGAATGAGCCCGGGTCACGCGCCACGGTGAGCATCTGATCCGGGGCTCTGGTTGGGCCCATGATTCCGCTGACGGCGCAGCAGCAGCATAACCATGGCGGTGCCGCCAAGGGAAAGCAGGGAAGGTTCCGGAATTGCCGTCACGAAGGTGTCATCCATGGAGATGCCCGCCCGGCTGGTGCCACTGGCGCTGAGGCGGAACTCGATCTTGTGGAGGCCATCGGTCAGGGGCATTTCGATGGCAAATTCGACAAAGGATTCCGGGGTGGTGCCTCCGACAAAGTTTCGGGAAAGGGGGGCGGTGCTGAACTTAGGGACCAGGAAGGGGTGATAGATGTCATCCACAAAAATCGCGAGACGCTGGTCGTCGAGGGCGGCGGCCAGGCCAAAGCCTCCGATATCGTTGTCGGTCGTCATGTGGAAACCGATCCGGTATTGCGCGGAGGGCGTGCTCACCATTTGCCAGAAGCTGGCAAATTCCCGGAAGACCGGCTGATTGTCCCCCGCCGTGATGGCGTAGGCGCCGTACGATCCGGACCGGACATTCTGCCAACTTTGAATGTAGAGGGTGGGATGAGTCTCCGGCAGGGCGGAGGTCACAGGCAGTTTTACCCCATCCAGGGAAGTGCCGATTCCGCCGTGTTTTCCCCCGGTGGACCAGCCGGATAGATTGCCGGTTTCAAAACTTGGATTGACCAGCAGGTTGTTCCCCGGAAGCACCACGGTGGAGGCGGGCGATACCGGCATCATGGCAGTCAGCGCCACACTTAAGAGGAAAAGGGATTTCATCCGGAAAGGGGAATATTCCCACGCAGGCGGCTCCCGGGGTGGGCGATCTTCCAATGTTTTCCCTATCCATCATCAGGGGGATTGCAAGCCTCGAGAATGGACAACTTGTCCGTTTTCACGGGTGAGGGTTTTGATAATCCTTTGGTGCAAAAGGACTTTCGTCTTGGCTGCCCGGTCCCCCCGCCGGTGGCCCTGCTGCCATCTTGACGGAGCCGACGCGGCGTCCTAGTTTCCGCGCATGAAAAATATTACGGCAAGCAGGGGGCATGGCACGGGACATGACCCTGCCGGAAAGCAAGGGGGCGCCGACTTCAACAGACCAGCCCTGCTTCATTGCCGATGAACCAAGTGCAGAATCCTGACGTGATCCTGATTGGCAGCGGCATCATGTCCGCCAATCTTGGCGCGATGCTCAAACGATTGGAGCCACGGCTGACCATCCAAGTGTATGAATCCGCGGAGGGCCTGGCCCGGGAAAGCTCGGATGGCTGGAACAATGCCGGCACCGGCCATGCGGGCCTCTGTGAATTGAGTTACACCCCGAACCGCGAAGCGGACGGATCGGTGAATGTGGGCAAGGTCATCGGGATTTTCGAGCAGTTCGAGCACACCAAGCAGTTCTGGAGTTATGCCGTCGCCAGCGGCATGGTGGATCGCCCCGGCGAGTTCATCCAACCGATTCCGCACCTCAGTTTTGTGCATGGGCAGGAACAGGTGGCTTTTCTCAAAGCCCGCCATGCCGGGATGGCCGCCCATCATTTTTTCTCCGGGATGGAATATACCACCGACCGTGAAATGATCGCCGGCTGGGCGCCGCTGTTGTTGGAAGGACGCAACGGAGTGCCCATCGCCGCAACCAGAATGGCAAGCGGCACGGATGTGAATTTCGGCGGGATTGCCCGCAAGTTGCTCGGCTGGCTGGGACAGCAGGAAGGCTGTGGGGTCGCTACGGGACAGCGGGTGACCGGGCTACGTCAAACGAAAGAGGGGTGGGAAGTCAGCATCCGTAATCTGGCCACCAAGGAAGTCCGGCTGAACCGCACCAGATTTGTCTTTGTGGGCGCGGGCGGGGGCAGTCTGCCACTCCTGCAGAAGTCCGGGATTCCAGAGGCCAAGGGCCTCGGGGGTTTTCCCATCGGGGGACAGTGGCTCATCTGCGACAATGCGGAAATCGTGGAGCGGCACTCGGCCAAGGTTTACGGGCAGGCGCTGGAGGCTGCGCCGACCATGGCGGTGCCGCATCTTGATACGCGGATGCTGGATGGGAAAAAGACCCTGCTGTTCGGGCCCTTTGCGGCGTGGACCTCGAAGTTCCTCGGCAGGAATGGGAGTTTGGCGGATCTGCCGCGGTCGATCCGTCCTGACAATATCGCGACGCTGATCAGGATCGGTTTTCACAATCTCGAACTGGTGCGGTATCTCATCCAGCAAGGCACCCAGAGCATGGCCGGCCGCATGAAGGTCATGCAGGTGTTTTATCCCGCAGCCAAGGCGGAGGACTGGCGTTTGATCGATGCCGGAATCCGCGTGCAGGCCATCAAGAAAACCGACGGACAGGCCGGAATCGTCCATTACGGCACGGAAGTGATCACCAACGCGGACGGCACGCTCTCCGCGCTGCTGGGCGCCTCGCCGGGGGCTTCAGTCTCGGTCAATATCATGCTGGAAGTCATCCGTAAATGCTTCCCTCACCTGCTGCGCACTCCCGAAGGCCATGTCCGGATGAAAGCCATGATTCCCACGTTTGATGAGGACATCAAGCTTCCCGCAAACGCGGCCCGTTTCCGGGAAGTCAGCGCGCGGGCCGAGGAACTGCTGCAACTGCGGACACCGGCCGGGATCTGAAGGTCCGGGCTGTTTCCTGGGGCCGGTTGGTTGGTCAGGCGAGGATGGGCTTCACCAGATGGCCGGCGATATCAGTCAGGCGGAAGTAGCGGCCCTGGGTCTTGAAGATGAGCTTCTCATGATCCACCCCCATGAGATGGAGCATGGTGGCATGCAGATCGTGGACGTGGACGGCGCCCTCGAGAATGTTGTAGCCGTAGTCGTCGGTCAACCCGTGGGTGTAGCCGGGTTTCACCCCGCCGCCCGCGAGCCATATACTGAAACACCGGGGATGGTGGTCGCGGCCGTAGTTGTTATTCGCCATCTTGCCCTGGCAGTAGGCGGTGCGCCCAAACTCGCCGCCCCACACCACGAGGGTGTCATCCAGCAGCCCGCGGCGCTTGAGATCGGTGACCAACGCCGCGGAGGCCTGGTCCGTCTGTTTGCCCTGGCGGGTGATGCCGCCGACGACGTCGCCATGCTGGTCCCAGCCCTGGTGGAAGAGTTGGACAAACCGGACATCACGCTCGATCAGGCGGCGGGCCAGCAGGCAGTTGGCGGCATAGGTGCCGGGAGTGCGGCTGTCCGGGCCGTAAAGTTTGAAGGTTTCATCGGTTTCCCCTGACAAGTCGGTGGCTTCCGGGACGCTGGCCTGCATGCGGAAGGCCATCTCGGCCTGGGCGACGCGGGCGTCGATCTCGGGGTCGAGGTGCTGCCCGGCCTGATAACCATTCAGCTTGCCGAGGGCGTCCAGCATTTCGCGGCGCACGTGCGGCGAGACCCCTTCCGGATTGGTCAGGTAAAGCACCGGTTCCTTGCCGGCGCGGAACTGCACGCCCTGGTGTTCGCTGGGCAGAAAACCGGAACCCCAGAGGCGGGAGTAAAGTGGTTGATCGCGTGAGGCATTTTTGGACACCAGCACGATGAAGGCAGGCAGGTTCTCATTGAGGCTGCCGAGACCGTAGGAAGCCCAGGCACCCATGGACGGGCGGCCGGGGATCTGATTGCCGCAGCAGAAGAAGGTGATGGCGGGATCGTGGTTGATGGCCTCGGTGTGCATGGTGCGGATCAGGCACAGGTCATCCGCGATTTTCCGGGTGAAGGGCAGGGCGTCACTGATCTCCATGCCGCAGTTTCCGCCGCGCTGGAAATTGGCGAACGATCCGGCCATGGGCAGGCTGCTTTGGTTGCCGCTCATGGTGGAGAGGCGCTGGTTGCCGATGACTTCCTTCGGCAGGGCCTTGCCATGACTCTGACGCAGCACCGGTTTGTAGTCGAAAGTCTCCAGGTGCGAGGGTCCCCCGGCCTGGAAGAGATAAATGACCCGCTTGGCCTTGGGCGCGAGATGGGGAGCGGCCAGCACGCCGGGCGAGGCATGGGCTGACGTGCCGAGGAGATGGCCCATGGCCATGGCGCCGAGGCCGAGGCCGGATTGGCCGAGGAAATGGCGCCGGGTGGAGCGCATCACCTGATCGTAGGTTGGCAGGGAAGGATTCATGGGGGTGGGTCCGGTGGAGCTGTCAGCGGTTGGTCAGGGCCGCGTCGGAAGTGAGCAGGGTGGAACAGACAATGGTCAGGGCGGCCAGTTCCGGCTGGGGCGTGCCCGCCACGGAAAAGGTGGTGGCAGGATCGGCGGAGAACCGGGTGATCTGCAGGGCATGCAGTTCCCGCAACGCGTCCATTTCGGCCGGGGCCGGGGGACGGGAAGTCAGGAGGAGGAAGGCGCGGGCCATCTGCGCGCCGGGGTCGCCCGGTGCTTCCCTGATGGCGCGCTGGGCGAGGAGCCGGGCGCATTCGAAGAAACTCCGGTCATTCAGAAAAATGAGCGGCTGGAGGGGCGTGTTGGTGGTGAGGCGGCGGGGCTGGCAGATTTCGCGGCTGCCGGCATCAAGGGTGAGCAGTCCGGGAGGCGGGGCGGTGCGCTTGCGGAAGGTGTAGAGACTGCGTCGGTGGAGGCCGTCGCCTTGGTCAGGCTGGTAGTCCCCGCCGGAGGCTCCGGCTTCCGACCAGATGCCGGCGGGTTGCCAGGGTTTGACACTGGGACCGCCGGTTTTCTCCACCAACAGTCCGGCGGCAAACAGTGCCTGATCGCGGATCGCTTCCCCGGATAACCGGTAGGAGGGACCGCGGGCCAGCAGCCGGTTGGCCGGATCCTTGGCCCGCTTTTCCGGGGTGGGCGGGGAAGCCTGACGGAAGGTGGCGCTCATCACGAGTCGCTTCAGCATTCCCTTCACGTCCCAGCCGGTGCGGGCAAATCCGTAAGCCAGGGTGTCGAGCAGTTCCTCATGGGAAGGCGCATCGCCCTGCAGGCCGAAGTTTTCCTGGGTGACCACGATGCCGCTCCCGAAGCACATCATCCACAAGCGGTTTACCGCAACACGGGAGACCAGCGGATTCTGTAAATCGGTCATCCATTGCGCCAGGCCGAGGCGGTTTTTCGGCCGGGTGGCGTCAAAGGGCATCACCGCTTCCGGCGCGCCAGGCTGCACCGGGCGTTTCAGGTCCGGGGCAGCGTAGTCTCCCCGGGTCAGGACGTAAGTGGGTCTGGGGTTGGGGGATTCCTTCATCACCATGATGAGCGGCAGACGGCCCAGGAAGTCATCCTCCAACTGCTGCCGGGCGGCGATCACGCCTGCGCGGGCCCGGGCGGTTTCCTCATCCACGCGGGTCAAAAAATGGGAGCGGACCAAGGCCACCGCAGCAACGTCGCCTGTTTTGGCGGCTTCCAGCGTTTTTGCCAGAACCGGCTGATGCAGGTCGGCCACTTCCAGGGGCGAGAGCCCTTCTCGGAAGATTTTCAATTCATCCATGCGGCCCTGGGCGAAACCGCGGTCATCGCGGGGCCGGGCTCCGAGGCGCATCATCTCGGTCGTGATATTCTTGTCGAGATGATCGTGCCGGACGCGGATCGGGACCGGTTGGCCATCCTGGTAGATCTTCAGGCCGCTGGCAGACGAGGAGCCATCGTAAGTGACCGTCACCTCCACCCAACGTCCGGCAGGGAAGTCGTCGAGCGTCTCCACGGAAGCGGCGCAGCCGGGCCAGAGGTGGATGCAGCTCCAGCGCAGTTTGCCCTCCTCCATCAGCAGTTCAAAGCCGGCGGCATCAGCCATCTGGGAGAACAGGCCGGGGCCGGTGTGCAGGATCGCGGCCCTCTGTTTTTTGTCAGGAGAGAAGAGCCGGACGGAAACGCTGAGGGGCTGGTGTCGGGTCAGATCCTTTACCCCATCCAGCTGAAGGACGGTATCGCCATCAAATTCCATGGCGCCGTCCACCATGCCGGGCACGGGAGTCAGTTGCCCGCCTGACATTTTGCCGGGGGCCTGTTTGCCGATGGCGTTGGCGAGCTCTCCCTCCTTGATGGCATCGAGAGGGAGGTGATCGGTGGGCACCGGGGTGGCGATGGATCCGGTGGCGGCGAGCCATCCGTCGAAGGCAGTGGCGCGATGGGTCAGGACACTCTGCGAATGGGTAAGGGCAGCCTCCAAGGCGGCGCGGCGGGTGGCAATTTCCGCTTCCTGCTCCGGCTGGGTCAGGCGCATGGAGGGCTCCGGGGCGGTGGTGGAAATGGAGTAGGGGAAAAGGCCGTTTTCATCAATCTGCCCGAACATCGCGGCCATGCTGTAATAGTCCTGCTGGGGCAGAGGATCATACTTGTGGTCGTGGCACTTGCAGCACTCCATGGTCAGGCCCAGGAAGGCGGTGCCGGCCGTGTGGACGCGGTCCGAAATGTATTCCTGACGGAATTCCGCTTCGATCGATCCGCCCTCCTGGGTCTGGCGGTGGAGGCGGTTGAAGAGGGTGGCGAGGCGTTGTTCCGGCGTGGCCCGGGGCAGCAGGTCCCCCGCGATCTGCCAGGTGAGGAACTGGTCGTAGGGCAGGTTGTCGTTGAAGGCCTTGATCACCCAGTCACGCCACGGCCAGACGAAGCAGTTGTTGTCGGATTGATAACCATAGGTGTCGGCAAAGCGGGCGATGTCCAGCCAGTCGAGCGCCATGCGCTCGCCAAAACGGGGCGACGCCAGCAGGGCATCCACCTGTTTTTCATAAGCCTGGGGGGATTCGTCCCTGACAAAGGATTCGATCTGCTCCGGAGAAGGTGGCAGGCCATTGAGGACAAAGGAAACCCGGCGCAGCAGGGTGGCCCGGTCCGCTTCCGGGGCGGGGGTGAGTTGCTGGGCCTCCAGCTTGGCCAGGATGAAGCGGTCGAGGTCATCTTTCGGCCAGGCCTGATCCTGGACCGCCGGAGCAGGGTGTGCCTGCGGCGGGAGAAAGGCCCAGTGCCGGGCGTAGGTGGCGCCTTCGCTGATCCAGCGGTCGAGGACAACGCGCTCTGGTTCGGTGAGGGGACGGTTCAGCTTGGCGGGCGGCATCAGATCGTCGGGATCGCTGGAGTGGATGCGTTTGAAGACTTCGCTCTCCTCCGGTTTGCCGGGCACGATGGCGCGGGCGCCGCTTTTCAACGCGCCGGTGGCGCCCTCGAAGGTGTCGAGGCGCAGGCCGGCTTCCCGTTTGGCTCCATCCGGACCATGGCAGGCATAACAACGGTCCGAGAGGATCGGCCGGACCTCCCGGTTAAAATCCACCGCGGCACCGCTCGCGCCGGCAAAGGAATACAGGAAAAAGGAGCAGGCGAGGGGCAGGGAAACGGGGCGCATGGGGAAAGTATTCCAGGTAATGAATCGGGACTCCATCCCTACAGAAACGGGCGCAGCCGTCTTTCAGACGGGTGGATGCCTTGGTGCAGGGGCAATATGAACCCGGATGCTGCCCGGGGCCACGTCTGGATCATGATGGCCGGCCGGTGCTGGACAAGGCAAATCTGGCCCCGCCAGATTCACTTTGGCTGGTGTCCGATTTCATGGACACCCCTTTTGGCTGCAGGAAACCTCAGGCGCGGTAGCTGCCGAGCAGGCCGGGAATCTTGTCGGCGGTGACGGCTTCATGGAAGTCGTCATTCACCATGCAGACGGGTCCGGAGCCGCAGGAGGCGAGGCATTCGGCGAATTCGATGCTGAATTTCCCATCCGGGCTGAGGGCAATCGGATGATGGTGGTCGGTATGGGAGCGATCGATCCCGGTGGCCTTGCAGAGGTTTTCCATCAGGTCATAGCTGCCAGCCATGGCACAGGAAAGGGTGCGGCAGACGCGGATATGGAACTTCCCGGGGGCCGACTGGCGGAAACCGGGGTAAAAAGTGACCACTTCCAGCACTTGAATGGGTTCCAAGCCGAGTTTGGCGGCGACCCAGTTGACCGCCTCCGGCTGGATGTAGCCAAATTGGTGCTGGAGCAGATGCAGCAGAGGCAGGACGGCACTCCGGGCTGAGACGGGATAGTGGGTGATCACTTCGTCAATTTTGGCCAACAGCTCAGGAGGAAGGGTCATGGATCGGGGCGGCAAAATCAGTCTGCTGATGTATCAAACGGTGGAGCAGGAGCGGCAAGGCGATTTTGTGAAATTTTTCACAAGCAGGCATCGGGTGCCTTTTGACGGCATCGGATCGTCGTGGAATCAGAAAATGGTTTGGAAAGATTTAATAAAAAGACTGGAGATTATTGTAATTATAATTTAGACTTGCTCTGCTGACGTTTAATCCTTTTGACCCTTTGACTATGATTTTCCGAACTTTTCGTTGGGTGGCAGCCCATTTGGGTGGGCGCGCTGCCTCATGCCTTAAGCTCAGCGACACTTGGAAGCAGCCACGCGGTGGTCTTTCCCTCTGGATGGCCGCACTGGGCACATGGGGATTGACGGGGGCCGCGCTGGCGGGTGGGATTGGAAATCTGGTGTTCCGGGATATGAACGCGAACCGGTATTACGACACCGCCGGGGGAGATCTGCCGGTGGCGGGAGTCACCCTGCATTTATACACAGAGGGCTCGGTGCCCGGCACCGATCAGCCGGTGGCAGTCCAGACGACCGATGCCAACGGGCACTATCTTTTCAGCGGACAGCCGGATGGCAATTATTTTGTTTTCATCATCCCGACCGCATTCACCTCGGGCGGGGCTCTCATGAATACCCGGTCGGTGCCCGGCACCTATGGCGCCGCCAACTCGGATGACAATGCCGGGGAGAATGGCATTGATTCGAACCTGCCGACCTCCCAGGGCGTGCGGTCCGGGTTGATCCTGCTCCGGGCAGGGCAGGCGCCCCTTTCCAGTGGAACGGAAACCGGGGACAATAACGAAAGTGATGATGCCGCTGACAGCGACACGGACCTGACGGTGGATTTTGGTTTTGAGGGATTCACGACCCGCGTGGGCGATTTCGTGTGGCATGACCTGAACCGCAATGGGCTGCAGGACCCAGGGGAGCCGGGCATGGCCAACGTGCCGGTCCAGCTGTTCAGCGGCGGGGAGATTTTCATCCAGTCCACCACCACTGCATCCGACGGCTATTACACCTTCAGCGATCTGAGCACGGGGTCCTATTATGTGCAGTTTCCGCTTTCCGTCTTCCCGATGGTCCTGACCACGGCGGAACTGGACCCTGCTGATTTGCTCGACAGCGACGCTTCGGTGAACACCGGACGAACCCCGGTTTTTACCATCAGCAATCTGGAACGCCGCATCATGCATGACGCGGGTTATGTGCTGGACCGGCCGGATATCGGGAATTTTGTTTTTGATGACCGGAATGAGGATGGCGTGCAGGGCGCGGGGGAAAACGGCATCGAGGGCGTTGCGGTGGAATTATACGCTGCGGGAGGGGGCGCTCCGGTGGCGGTGACGGCTTCCGATGTGTCAGGTTTCTATCAGTTTGCCTCGGTGGAGCCGGGCGATTATTACCTTCATTTTCCAGCCACCGGCAACAACGGTTGGGTGCTTTCGCCAGCCGACCAGTCCAATGATGATCTCAATGACAGCGATCCGGACCCGGTGACCGGTAATACGGCGGTATTCACTGCCGAGGCCGGTCTGGATGACCAGACAAGAGACGCCGGCTATCATGCGCCCCCTGCCTCCATCGGGGGATTGGCGTGGCATGACGTCGATAAAGACGGCATCCGCGGTCCGGCTGAGCCGGCATTGCCGGGCGTGGCGGTATCCCTGGTGGACGGGAACACCAATCTGGTGGTCGCCAGTACCGTGACGGGTGCCCTTGGGGACTATCAGTTCACCGGCCTGGCGGCCCAGCCATGGAGTGTGGAATTCCCTGCGTTTGCCGGCGCGGATTTACGTTATCAGTTGACCATCCAGGGAGCGGGCACGGACCGGACCCTGGACAGTGACGCGTCCCTGTCTGATGGACGGACGGTGCAGGTCAGTCCGGTTGACGGGGAACGGGTGGTGCTGGATGCCGGTTACCGGAACGTGCGGCTGGGACTGGGGAATGGTGTCTTCAAGGATTCCAACAAGGATGGCAATTTCGATCTCGGGGAAGGCGTCAGTGGCGTGAAGGTCCAGCTTTTCCCGGCCTCGGCTGATCCCCTGACCGATCTTCCTCAGGCGGTCGTCACGACGACATCCACCGGGGTCTATAACTTCCTGGATCTGGTGCCGGGGCAGTATTTTGTGCGGATTCCTCCCTCCGAATTCGCTCCCGGCGCGCCGTTGTCCGGCTGGATCTCCCTGACGGGCGATGGGGTGGACAATGGAGTGGATGACAACATCGGGGAAAACGGCAACGACATGCCCTATCCCGCCGGCAGTGGGATCCGCAGCAACGTGGTGACCCTCAGCACCGGGGAGGAGCCGGTCTCCACTTCCGGCACCGAAAACGGCCGGGACCGGACGTCGGACGATGCTGACGACAGCAATATCGATCTCACGGTGGACTTCGGTTTCACCACCGGCATGACGCTGGGCAACCTCGTCTACGCGGATGCCAGCCGGAATGGCGGGTACAACGCGGGAGAAGGCGTGGCGGGTGCCACGGTGCAGGTTTATGGGGCCACCGCCCTGCCAGGAACGGATGCCCCGCTGGGCACCGTGGTCACAGACGCCTCTGGATTCTACCGGTTCATCGGGCTGGTCCCGGGCCCTTACCGGGTGCATCTGCCGTCGGCCAATTTCCAGACCGGGCAGCCACTGGCCGGCCACCTGTCCCTGCCGGGGCATGGCACTTCCGCGACGGTGGATGATCCCCTCGATGAAAATGGCATTGATGACACCGACCCTGCCAGCAACGGAATTTCCTCGCCTCTCTTCAGTCTGCTGGCGGGCACGGGCCCGACTGCGGCGCAGGGGGAGAACGGGGCCGGCAGCACCGTGGATGACACTAACGACACCAATGGCAATCTCACGGTGGACTTTGGATTCGTTCCCGGGTTGCCCGTTTCCTATACCGCCTGGCAGCAGCAGTATCTGCCGGCGGGGGCGAACAGTCCGTCACAGGATGCGGATGGTGACGGTCTGATGAATGCCTACGAATACCTCTTCCATCTGCCGCCGTCCGGTGGCGTGGCGCCCCAGCAACCCCTGACCCTGCTAGCCGATGCGGCGACGGGGCGGATCGACGCCCGGCTGGTCTTCAATCCGATTGCGGCCGATGCCGCGCCAGTCCTGACGTGGCGGGCGGATCTGCGGGATGCAGGCGGCGCCTGGCAGGACATGACGCAGATCACTCCGGTCTCCACCACCCTCCCGGATGGCCGGCGGGAATACCGCTGGCTGGATTTGGAATCCATTCCGGCCCTCGCCACGGGCACCGGATTCATCCGCGTCCGGGCCGGGCTGGACACCAACGCCGACAGTCTGCCGGACCTGATCTTCCACACCCCGGCGCTGGGATGGCGGGAGCGGCTGCACCAGGCCGGATTGGCCACTGCGGGAACGGGTTTCCTCCAGCCCGCTCTCTTCAGCGGCACCGTCAACAGTGCCGCCGGGGCCGCCCTGACCCTGACAACTGCTGCGGGCGGGGCGGATCTGGCCACGCTTTTCCCCGTGGGGATTCCTTGTTATGCAGAAATTACCTCCGGTCCGTTCCAGGGGCATCGTTTTGAGATCGATGAAGCCGCCACCTCCGGGGCGGTGCTGCGCCTGCTATCTTCCAGTCCCCTCCATACCCGTGCGGTGCCGGACCTGACCGGCGCCCCGCTGGCGGTGCGGGCGCATTGGACGCTCGCCGGATTATTCCCCCCGGACCAATTTCAGGCCACCACCAATCCCGCCACCGCGGATCAGGTCCTGACTTATCCCCGGCCCTCCTTCGCCGCCCATTGGTTGCTGGATCTGGGCACCAGCCGCCGCTGGGTGCGCACCGACGACGTGAATCTGACCGATGCCGGCAACCGTCCGGTTCCTCCCGGGGAGGGTCTCTTCGTGGACCGCCGCGGTGCAGCCCTGAGTGTGCTCGACCTTGGCGAAGTCCGGCCATACCGCATGGCCCGGGTCCTGACCGCTGGCTACACCCTCCAGACCAGTGGATGGCCGGTCCCCGGTTCCCCTGCCACCTGGGCGCTGCGGCAGAGTGATGGCTTCACCGGCAGCACCAATCCCGCCGCCGCCGATGCCCTCCAGACCTGGCGGGCTGACAGTGCAGGCGGACAGCAGGCCTTCCGGAGCTTCTTCCTCCTCCATGCCAGCCCTCCTTATCAATACTGGGCGGACAAGAGTGACGCCAATCTGCTGAATCAGGATGATCAGTTTCTCTTCGCACCGGGCCGGGCGGTTTTCATGCAGCTCCGGACCGGGGTGACGGATTCATTCGAGCCTTGTCCCTGGACGCCCTAAACGGTTGGCCGCCCGCCTTGCATCCTGCGTTACCCGGCTAAACTCCTGCCCTCATGCTTGAACATCTGCCGCCCCGTGTCTACTGGACGCTCCTCACTGCTGCCTTCGTTTTCGGATGCTGTGTCGGTTCCTACCTCAATGTGGTGATCTACCGGCTCCCTCTGGGGCTTTCCACCCATGAGCCGAAGCGCTCGTTCTGTCCTCTCTGCAAGTATGCCATTCCCTTCTGGCATAACATCCCTCTGTTCTCGTGGCTGATCCTGCGGGGACGGTGCGCCAATTGCAAGAGTCCCATCTCGGTCCGCTATCCCATTGTGGAATTGTTGACCGGTCTGCTCTTCGCGGCCGCCATGCTGCGGTTTGGGTATGACTGGAAAGTGTTCGCCGCCTTCACCTTCCTCGCCCTCTGCGTGGCGGGCAGTTATATTGATATCGATCACCAGATTCTGCCCCACGAAATCACCTGGGGCGGGGCGGCCGCCGGACTGGTGGCCAGTGCCCTGATCCCGTTCTATCACATGGAGGGAACCTGGTGGATGAATCTCCTTTATGGTCTCGGCAGCGCCGTCCTCGGTTATGCCGTGATCTGGGTGGTGATCCAATTGGGCAAACTGGCCTTCGGGAAACTGAAGTTCAAATTTGAGGAACCGACCGCCTGGTCTGTCCAGCAGCCCGAGGGCAGCCTGGAACCCGTGCTCAAAGTGGGGGACCAGGAGGAATTGTGGTCGGAAATCTTCAGCCGCCGCAGCGACCGCCTCGTAGTCCAGGCCACATCGGCCCAGCTGGGAGAGACCCATTACGGTCCCTGTGTGCTGAAGATCTCGGAAGATTCCGTCACCGTGACTCCGGAAGGAGGGGCACCCGTGACGTTGCCGCTGGAGAACATTCCAGCCATGAGCGGCTCCTGTTTGGCCTTGGAACAACCCCGCGAAGCCATGGGGCTCGGGGATGCCAATTGGATGGCCTGCGTGGGCGCCTTCCTCGGCTGGAAGGCAGTGCTCTTTGCCATCTTCGGCGGCTCCATCATTGGGGCGTTCGTTTCCCTGCTGATGATTCTGCTGGGCCGCCGCGAATGGGCAGGCCGGATTCCCTTCGGTCCCTATCTCGCGGCCGGTGCCGTCATCTGGCTGTTCACCGGCCCGGAATTCCTCGAGTGGTATCTGGCCCTCGCCCGTGGTCCGGTGGTCGAACCCTGATGTCCCGTTTTGCTTAATGCCAGGCGACGGGCGGGTTTTCTGCAACCCCGGACCTCCAGGTGCTGCCAGGCCAGGTCCAGGGAGGAAGGTAAACCCCGGGCATGGCATCCCTGCCATTCCGGATTGGTTGCAGGGCCAATCCGCCGCTTGATTCCATGATCGGCCGGCCAGCGGCGATCCTTGCCGGAGCGGAACTGGCCAGGATGAATCCGGCGGATTCCGCGCCTTTTGGTCCCCTTGACCTGAAGCTGCTGTCCTTCACCTGATCCAGCCGGAATTTTGCCTGGAATAATATTTGAATTGCAGTTTGGCCGGGGCAAAAACCTCAGCATCTCATGAGCACGCCCGCCACCCGTATCTACGACCTTGCCGATTCCTATTACCGCCTCGCCCCGTGGGAGTGGATGGAGGAGACCGACCTCATCGCCGTCCGCCTTCCCGGTCTGGAGGAGCTTGGATTTGCCAGTGTCATGGGCATGGCGGGGAATCATACCGCGCTGGCTTTGTATTTGGGGCGCGAGGCTCTGGAACGGTTCAATCTGATTCACGCCGGGGCGGATTTGAGCGACGGCGATGACTTGCGGCTGATCCTCGAAAGCCGCCAGCTCCAGGCCAGCTTCGATGGCCGGGCGGATCTGGAAAAATCCGAGCTGGCAGAGATCAAAAAGCTTGGACGAAAATACCGCGGAGACAACTGGCCCTGCTTCCGTAGCTTCCACCCGGGCAAGGCTCCGGGTCCGGTCACGGTTGAGGAAGCGGAATGGCTGGGCCTCGCGTTGGAACAAGTGACAATCGTCGCCCCCCGCTTGCGGAGTGGCGATTTTCGCACCTTCCGCACCAAGGCGGGCACCATGGAAATCCTCAGCCGCCAACCGGCCGGGTCAGCATCCGGATGGGAAGACCGCTGGATTCCCTTCCATCGGAAGGACCACGAGTTCCCCAGCCCACCGTGCCATGATTTCCTCGCCGCTGCCGTCGCCAAACACCCCCGCGCCGTGGACTTGGAATGCGACTTCCTGTTGGTCCCCAATGGCATCGGCCCCCGGTTTGGCGAGCGCACCTATCCCTACATTCTCCTGGTGGCGGATGCCGGCTCCGGGATGGTGGTGGGTTTTGAAATGCTCACGGTGGAGGAGCAGTCGTTTGAAGCCCTCATCGCCTCCGTGCCGGACCTGTTTCTCAAACTTTGCGACAAAGCCAAACTCCGCCCCCGCAGTCTTTCCTGCGCGGGCCGCTCCACCGCCACCCTCCTTGGTGCCCCGGCGCGGGCTCTCGGCATCAAAGCGCAAGCCTATCATTCCCTCCCCGCGTTGGATGCCGTATTGGCTTCCATGCCATTTTGAAAGGTAGCCTGACCACGTCCATAATCCTGACCGCCGGTCCGCAGTTCAATTTTGGGGGTGGCCCTGCGGCCGGCCGGCATTCAAATTTCCGGGTGCCGCCTCCGGATGCTATTCAGCGGTGGCCTTGGCGGCGGGGGCCTGCGGAGCCGGGGCGGCCCCGGTTTCCCGGTAGCCCCCGCTGGCGGCCGTGAAGGGGGCCTCCACGACCTGACCGGTGGTCCTGATGGTGGTATCCACAATTTTACCGGCGGTTTTCACCGGAACGGTGACGAGGGAACAGCCCATGGCGCAGAACATCGTGGCCGCGGGAAGGAGAAAGTGGAAAGGTTTCATGGAGGTGGATCACTTCATGCGCCGGGAAGGCCGCCGGTCAAGGCGCCGCGCCCGCCGTCTCCCTTCTGGCGTGCCCGGTTGCAAACCCGCCGCGGTCCGGGATGGTGAGGGGTGTTTCAGGTTATATTCAACGAGATCAGTGCGGCAGAGATATCGCAGTTGGACACCATGCTCCAACTGGAACTCCTGACGGAATTCAAGGTGACGCCGGAGGATCTCCGGCAGCCGGACGGGGTGCGTTTTGGCCAGATCGAGCGTGATGGCAAGCCGCTCTACCGCTACCGGGCCAAGGGGTACCGCATCTATTTTGAAGTGGTGGATGCCGGGGTGCGGGTGCACCGGGTGCTGCATAAGAATTCGCTCAAGGACTTCCTCTTCCGCAATGCCAGCAAACAGGACGGGGCCGAGGACGAAATCCTCGCCAAATCCAAAAGTTTCTGGAAGCTGATCGAGGAAGGCCAAAAGGCCAAACGGGCCTGATTTCCTCTCCTTATTACCCCTTTATGGAATCCTTCGGAGTCAAACTAACCAGCGGCAAGATCATGTGGGTCCATGCCGATGAGGCGGAGTGCCGCGATGGGGCGGTGGTCTTTTACCGCATCAAGGACGGCCAACGCACCTTGATCGCCGGCTTCAGTCTGACCCATATCAATCACTTTGGCGTGCCTTCGGCTTTTGGTCAGGCGGATCCGGTTCCGGTGCTGCCGCCAGGCTGATTCCCGGACGGGGCGGCCCCTCCGGTCACCGGGAAGCATATAATTTCATGAGACGACTTCCTGCCGCTTTCCTGCTGGTGCTGCTGCCCATGGCGGCCTCCGCTCAATCCCCTGCGGCGGACACGGTCGCAGCGGTCAAGCCCAGGGAATTCAGTGTGACCATGCGGGAAGGGCTTCGTTTCGATCCGCCCCGCCTTGAAGCCAGACCTGGTCAGGAACTCCTCATCCGGTTGGAAAATGCCGACAGCACCCACCAGCAGCATAACTTTGTGGTGGTCCGCCCGGAGAGCCGCGACAAGGTCGCCCAGGCTGCCCTCACCCTCGGGGACAAGGCGCTGGAGCTGGCCTTTGTGCCCGCGCTCCCGGAGGTGCTCGCCTCCAGCCCGTTGCTGGATGCGGAAAAATCCGCCGTGGTGCGTTTCCGTCTGCCGGACGACCCGGGGATTTATCCTTACGTCTGCACTTTTCCGGGTCATGCGGTGGTCATGTATGGGGCCATCTATTCAGGCATCCCCCTGCCGCCCCTGAACAAGGACCCCAATATTCCGGCTTACGCCTCGCAGTCCGGTCTGGCCGGTGCCGGCCGGCGCCCGTTCGTCCAACGTATGTTCCTCCCAGAGGCTGGTCCGGCCGCCATCGCCGTGGCGCTGCCGGGCACGCAGAATTTCTGTTGGGATGCGGGCCAGTGCCGCCTGCGTTATGCCTGGGAAGGGGCCTTCATCGATGCCGGGGCGCACTGGGCCGGAAAAGGAGCCGATCCCGCTGAACTGCCGGCCATTCCATGGTGGCGGGCCGGTGAAATGGAGAACCCCGCCCGTCAGGCCTGGCCCGGATTGCCCGCCGGCCCGCCGCAGTTTCTGGGATACCGGACCACGCCGGAAGGTCCGGTTTTCCGGTATCGGATTGGCAGCACCGAAATCACCGAGACGATTTCCGCCCCGGCTGGCCAGGCCTCGCTCACGCTCACCGTGGCCACGGCCGACGGGAAAAAGGGCTCTCTCGTTTTGCAAAAGAAGCAATCATGAAACCCGCCTCCCTGATCACGCTCCTGGCCTTGTTGCTGATGCCCGGTGTGCTGGCCGCAGCTCCGCCGGATGCGGCGGCTTATTACCGGATCAATGCCGTAGCCAGTCCTGCCGGGGTGGATCCTCAAATTGGCGGCATGGATGTCATGGCGGATGGCAGGCTGGCGGTCACTTTCCATCGCGGCGAAGTCCAGCTTTACGATCCAAAAACCAGTGCCTGGCAACCCTTCGCGGAAGGCCTGCACCTCCCTCTCGGAGTCCTTGCCGAACCCGACGGCTCCCTCCTCGTGATGCAGCGTGCCGAGTTGACCCGGCTCCGGGATACGGATGGCGATGGCACCGCGGATGACTATCAAACCATCTGGGACGGTTTTGGCATGACCGGGAACTATCACGAATTCGCCTTTGGTCCTGCCCGTGGCCCTGACGGGAAACTCTATCTCTCCCTGAACTGCGCCTCCAGCGGAGCCTCCATCGCGCGCGAGGTCCGCGGCCAGTGGTCGGAGATCGGCCTCCCCCGGGCAGACTTTTACCGCGACTGGAAAAACCATAGCAGGGAGGCTGGCCGCATGTATGCCCGGGTTCCGTGGCGCGGCTGGGTCATGCAGCTGGATCCGTCCACCGGCAAGGTGGTGCCGTGGGCCTGCGGTTTCCGCTCGCCCGACGGGATTGGTTTTGATGCCGCCGGGAATCTCCTGATCGCCGACAACCAGGGCGACTGGCGCGGCTCCAGTGAACTCCATGTGGTCAAACAGGGTGGCTTTTATGGCCACCCGGCCAGCCTCGTCTGGCGGGAAGGTTGGCAGGAGGGCGACCCTGCCAAACTGCCCCTCGGAAAGCTTGATGCCCTGCGCACGCCCGCGGCGGTGTGGTTCCCGCATAACACCTATGCCAATGCGCCCGGCCAGCCCGTGGTCATTCCAAAAACTCCCGCCTGGGGCCCTTATGGCGGGCAGACCGTGATCGGTGAAATGAACGTCCCCCGGCTCCTCCGCCTTCGTCTGGAGGAAACCGGAGGCGTCTGGCAGGGTGCCGTCATCCCCTTCATCGACACGCCCAAACTCAAACGTGGCCTCAACCGCATGGTCTTCGCTGGCGATACGTTATGGGTGGGCCGTATCCACCTTGCCTGGGCCGGCGACGAGGGCCTTGGCAGCATCCTGCCTGCCGGGCCGGTCCCGTTTGATCCGCTCGATGTCAAAGTCACTCCTGACGGATTCCGCCTCACCTTCACGGCCTCCCTTGACCCCGCCGCCCAGGATCCGGCGCTTTGGAAAATCCAGCGTTACCGCTACGCCTATCACGCCGACTACGGGTCCCCGGAACTCGACAAAACCGCCCTGACGCCCACCACGGTCACGCTCGATCCCACCGGCACCATTGCCACCCTGACCTTGCCGGAAATGGAAACCGGCACCGTCCACGATTTCGATTTCAAAGGGCTCCGCAGCCGCAAAGGCGATGCCCCCCTCAATCCCCGCCTCGCCTATACCCTGCGCAAGGTGCCGGCCCGCTGAACGGGGGCCAGGCCACCGCGGCCGGAAAGCAGCCCTGCTTTCAAGGTTCCATCCCGAGTTCCGCGGTGGAAACAGGGCCCGTCACCCCAAAGGCGTTGACGGTTCTGGCTTCCAGCCGGTTCAGGCCCGGTTGGATTTTCCAGACGAAATTGTCAGCTGCTGGTTTCCATCCGCCTTCGCCGGACCGGGTTTCAAACCGCTCGAAATTCGGAGTCATGGTTTGCAGGGTGACCCGGATTCCTGAAGCCTCCGCCGCCAGGGTCAAGGCGGACTGACCCAGGGGAAAATAAGGGTCGGTGGCGGGTTGGGGTGGATTGTCGCGGAGATGCCACCGGGTGCCGTCGCAGAGCGCATCCTTGATGATGAACATCGCGCCATAGTCGAATCCTGCATCCATCAGATTGGTATTCGGGATGAATCCGATGAACCCATATTTGTCAGGTTCATCCGGTTCCACCGTGAGGTCGCCGAAGCCCTCGAAATGCCCCAGCAGGATGGGCAGATCGGCCTTCCGGTACTTCCGGCGTTCCTTGCCCACCACAAACACCAGATCCCGGCCGCCCTGCAGGAACCACTCCTGACGGATTTCAAAGGCATTGAGCGGCACCCCTGCTTTTTCGATAAACAGGTTGCTGGTGGGATCGAGCATGATCCACTTCCGGAATTGATTGGACCAGATCTCCGTGACCGAATGCTCGGTGGAACCTCCCACCTTGTTGACGCCCTGATTCCGCCGCAGCGCCAGCGGCCGGTTGATCCAGCCGAGGCTGGCGGCGGTGGAGACAAGGACTTCCGCATACTGGGCGCAGAAAAAACGGTGATCCTGATCGATCGCTGACAGAATGTCGAGGGCTCCCTTGGCCGGGCTCGAGGGGCGCATTGACTCAAAAAGAATGACACCGGAGGGCTCTGTGCAAAGGGGGCGAAGAGGGGGTGGTTGACTCAGAAAGAATGACACCGTGGG
>JAZKDC010000036.1:0-20040 GCA_040387795.1 Verrucomicrobiota bacterium | reverse complement strand
ACACACCAACAATCCGCCGCACCATTTTTCAGACGGGCAAGGATCAACCGCTTACTTTTCCGGGCGTCCATCACCCGTGGTTCCGGGCGGGTGGAAAGCCTGCCAAGGTAGGTTCCTGCTGCCGCACGCCATTCGAGTAACTTCCTGGCCTGACCGGCTGTCTCGTGGTCATCCATCAACAGGCGTTCCAGTTCATCGGCGGTTCCCCTCCATTCCTTCGCGCCGGATGCCCATAATACCGCGTCTACGAGCGCCAACAAGCTAGCCTCCGGGGATAGGCAATTCAGGGCCTCCACGAGGTCCGGATGCTTCCAACTGGCGACCCCATACCGGCGGTCGTCCACGAGCGATTCCGGCAGTCGGAAGGTGTTGAGCAACCAATGAAGAAAACCGGGGGCCTCTTGTCGGCATTCATTAATCATCCGCTCTTGAGCTTCCCCTGTGTCCATCGGCAGGGGGAAGGTGAACGAATGGCCTTTTAGCAGGATGATCTTATCTGCAAGGTGCTCATCCAACGGCGGCAGCACGAGCAAGGCCTCCGGGTCGTCATTCAGACTGATGCTCAATCTCCACCACGCGGGCAGATTCACTGCTGGCCGTCCCTTCCGGTGGCAGGACTGGGAGCGGCTGGAAACGCATATGTTTTTGATGGACGCGCCCAGCTTGAGCCGGTCACTGATGCGGGGACTCATAAACTCATCTTCCAGAACAAGGTGTTCCGCCTCAAAGAGGTCAGAGTTGAATTCCGTCGCGCCGGTCATGTAGCGATGGGGCTTCGCCTGCCTCCCTCCAAACAAGATGGTGATAAGGGCTTGTAGGAGACTCTTTCCGCAGCCGGGAGGGCCAGCGATGGCCATTGCCTGAGCGGCTTGGATGCGACGCGCCCGCAATGCCACTTGGCCCACTTGCACCCATCCCAGGAATGTATTGATCTGCGTTTGCCCATGGGTTTCGTCACTCCCCAGCAAGCCATGAATGATCGCCTTGATGGTAGGGAATGGACCGGGTGCCGGGGTGGGCAAATCAAGGCCTGACGTGACTAAAAACCGGGTTCCGCCTTCCTCGTAAAACCCTGCGGACCGTCCGCACAATCTGCCGGAATAGCTAATATCCCGCTCGTGCTGTGTTTCGAGGATATACTTATCCGCTGCGGACAAAAGGCCGCCATCCTGCGGCTTTTCGGATATGCCAGCGGCGCGGAGGTGGCGCTTAAAGGATGCTTCCGGGAGACTGAGGTAAACCTCACGCTGGCTTAGTGTCAGGTATTCCTTCCGTTCGCAATCATAGTAGCTGACGATTGCCGGTGGTGGTGGTGCCTGCGGTGCTTCCGGTTCATCTCCGGGAAGGTCTTTCAGAATGTCGGCTTCAGGAATGGTGCCGGGGTGATTCATTTATGGCCTCCATTCCGGTTAAGGTTCGGATAAGTCAGGATTGACCGGGCGGCGGCTATGCCAAATCCTTCCGGCATCAAAGCGAAGTCCACGGCGCACCCCATGGGGAGGAGTTCATCCCGCCACGCTCGGGCGGCATCCATCCCGGTTTTTCCGTAGTCCGGCAGAATCCGGCAGTGATGGCCGCCAATGGTTTTCAACAGTTCCGGTTCAGCCGCAAACGTGGACGCGGCACTATGGGCCGCGATCATGAACCAGCGGCGAGCGTGTGGGCTGCAAAGCCATTGAATCGCCATTAGCTCAACGCCCCCGATTGCTCCCTCACAAATAAAAACCATTTCGTCAGAATCAAGCTTCCGGTTTCCCAGGGTGAGAAAACCCTTTCCTGAGGAATGCAGGGCGTTACGGCTTTTCATGCCACCGGAGAATGGTTCCCCGTCCCATCGGCGGAATTGCTTGAATCCCCGGCCATCGGTGCGGCCATCAGTGAGAACGTAGCAATCCGGGCGAGTGTCATCGATCATGATCCGGCGGCATTGTGTGGCGATGTCCACGGCGGCCAGCGGGAGGCTGCGGAGGTGCGCGAGCTTTACACGTTCCCTTGCTCCCAGGGGCCGCAACTCCCTCCATTCAGCCTGCGCGGCGGCACGCTCGGCGATGGTGGCGGCATCATACCCTTGGCGCGGTTCCGGCTTCCGTGGTGCGCTTGCAGGGGCCTTGCTGGCGGTGCTGACAGGGTTGGCCGATTTCGGCTTACCCTCGCCATCGGAATGGGAGAGTTTTGCCGGATTTATTGGTATCCGCTGTATGCGGCGGCGAGGCGGATGGGCCTGACAACCGAGGATGCCTGTGATTGCGTGCAGACTTTATTCGGCCGCCTCCTGGCCAGGAACACCCTGCAAAAGGCGGATCCGGCCCGCGGGCGGTTGCGCTCATGGCTCCTGACTATTCTTGAGCACCAAATCCGGGATGGGGTGAGGGCCGCCCGGGCGCAGAAGCGGGGTGGGGGACGGCCCCCCTTTGAACTGGATTCGGTTTCAGCGGAGGTGGCGTACCAACTCGACCCTGCGCTGCAGGATGATCCCGCCGTCTCGTACCGGCGCCGCCTGGCGGCAGTCCTCCTTGATGAGTCCGTGGAAGCGCTCGCTGCCTTTTATCTCTCGTCCGGCAGGGGAGAGCTCTTCGATGCTCTCCTTCCCGCGCTGGAAGGGCCGCTGCCAGACTGCACTTACGATGATGTTGCCCTCCGCCTTGGCACCACTTCGGGGGCGCTGCGCATGGCGGTGTTCCGTCTCAGGGAACGCTTCCGCAAGACCCTGAGGCAAAAAGCGGCCATGGTGCTGGGAGTGATGGACGATCAGGAACTTGATCAGGAACTGCGCGATCTCTTTTCCAGCACGCCGTGACGAATTGGTTCCCACTGCGTATTCATCCGGTATCCACCAATGCATGCCACCAGACCTGATTCTCCTTTGACCCGGCCATGGGCAAGAGGTCTTGACCTCGGCGCCTTGGCGGCTCTGGGATTGGAGGGCGGTGCAGGAGGGCCTCCGCCCGAGCTTTGCGGATACCAGATTCAATCGCTGCTCGGCACCGGTAGTCTTGGCCATGTGTGGAAGGCGATCCGGCTGGCTGATACGGCTCAGGTAGCCCTCAAAATCCCTCACGCCGCGGACTCCTCGTTTTCCGTCCGCCTGCAAAATGAAGCCGAATCGCTGCAACGGCTGAATCACCCTCACATCGTACGCTGCCTGAACCATGGTACCTCGACGGACGGTCATCCGTGGCTGGAGCTTGAATATGTGGATGGTGCTCCGTTATCGGCACTCATCCCGCATGGCGGATTTTCCTGGGTGGACGCCCTGCACTTTTTCCGCGCCATTTCCGCTGCGGTGATCCACGCCCATGAAAACGGCGTACTTCATCGCGACCTCAAACCCTCCAACATCCTCATCGGCCACGACGGCAGCATCAAGGTAGCCGACTTCGGCCTCGCCAGACCCATGGAAGAACGGGTGGTGTCCTTCTCCCTCACTTTGTCGGGAAATGTCGCCGGCACCGCCGAATACCTCGCGCCGGAATGCTATATCCGTAACTGCCCGCCCAGCCCCGCCGCCGATCTTTACGCCCTCGGTGTGATCCTGTACGAACTCCTCGCCGGTCACCCCCCCCGCGGCGCCTGGCTTCCGGTATCGCAGCAAAAAACGGTGGATATCCGCGTGGATGACGTGCTCCGCCGCGCACTCGACCCCGACCCCGCGAAACGATTCCCCACCGTGCAGGCGATGATGGAGGAAGTCGAAGGCATCAGCCGGACCCCGCCCCGCTATGCCGGAACCCCGAGATTCACCCCGGGGGTGCAATTTATGGATGCCGCGTGGACGGTGCTGGGACTCTTCATCTTCCTGGGGGCACTCGGTCTGGTAGTCCGCATTGGGAAATACGGGATCAGCCTCCCGGTGGACCTCATCGGCAAGGAGACCATGCGTATCGGGGCCTATCAGGGCATCCAGCTGCTGCTCCTGCTGGCAGTTCCGTTAGGACTGTGGCAAATACTTCGTCTGCGGCGCTTCAGGCGGGTTCCGCTCCGCGAAGCCCTGCCCTCCCCCTTCGGACTGAGGTTGGGCACCTCCCGCGTGGCCGCGCTCTCTGTACTGCTTTCCCAGTTTTTCCTGCTTCTGGCTCCCGGCGTGCTTGGCGCTTACGCCTGGCGGGAGACCTGTGCCTACTGGCTCAAGGAAGGGGACCCTCCGTGGACTCAGGGATTGGTCGTCACCGCCGGTTACCGGGGCATGGTGGCGCATGATCCGTGGCAGTGGCCCGTGGAGGGAAAAGATTATTCTCTCCGGGAACGATCCGGCTGGATCACCGATCCTCTCAGCAAGGATATCGACCACACCAGTTTCATGCCCGGACTTGGTCCCCGTATCTTCGCAGGAAGTGCCCTCTTTTATGGGGCCACTCTCATCATCACTTTTTTATCCGCCCTCGCGACCTGGTGGAGATTCCGGAAATGGGGCCGGACCTCCATCCTCATGGTTCTCACCGGCCTTTCTGCCAACATGGTGAAGGCCGAAACCAAACGCCACCAGGAGGATGGCCGCCGGCAGTCAGCCGCATGGGATCACGACGCATGGAGTGTCGAGTCGCATGCGGTGAAAGCCGTCGGGGTCCGTGGCTGGCTCTTTCCTGCAGATGCTCCGCCAAACTGGGAAAATCTGCCACAGGAGCAACTCTCACAATATGCCCGCACAGTTGATTTCGGAGCCGGAGAGACCCGGTCCGGCCCTGCGGTGGCGGAGTATCTGGCCGCCCATGCCGCGCACTCGCGCGCGGTCCACCGCGTCAGCACCGGCATCAAGCTGAATATTATGCCGGAGGGCCCCCCTCCCCAAAAGCGTTTTCTGGCATTGAGCTATTACGAGGATTTCTCCGATCCCCCTGATGCCCCCGCCACCGGCAGCCTGACCATTCTAGCACTGCGCGGCAATATTCTTCCCCGGGTGGGTGCGGAGATCACGTCCCAGTCTGTTTCAAGTGCAACGCTTTGGTCTGCCGATCCGCGCCCCCTTGGCGTGGCCGAATCCACCAGTTGGGCCAAGGCATTTCTCGCTGCCCTGCATGCCCCACCAGCTACCGGTCAGCCCGATCCACTCAAAGCCCTTTTCCTCCCCCGCCTGCTCCGGTTTGCCGGGGCAGGTCCCGAAGCCACCGCCGCCCCTTGGGAAACAGTAATTCATCCGCTCCGCGACATCTGTGCCCGCGGCTCACGGCCCACCCTTGCCCGGTCTCCCGGTCCGGCGTCGGCCCTCCCCGGAGCCCGCCGCCGTCTCCTGATGGAAATCGAAGACCACGGCAACCAATCCACCTGGACAGCTGATCTCATCTTCAATGACGGCCGCTGGCAGTGTGTCCGGCTGGAGTTCTGAACCCTTCCTTCAGGTCTTGAGAGTGCAGGCGGAGGTCTTGCACGTCCTCCACCATCGCATCCCGGGCATCCGGAAGGGCTCTGCCGGATCCACGCCCGCCGGACCGGGTGGACGTGCTGTTCCTTTGCCCCAGGCATGGACCTCCCCGCTGACTTTCCTGCCACCCCGCAAATCACCGGGGCTATCAACGATGTGGGCCAAATTCCTGCCTAAGGCTTACGCAAAGCGGCCTGGTGCGGCGCAACACCGCAGTGAGCCGCCGCGATTACGTCAGGGCGCTGGCCCGGGACGCCGGGGTTGACCCGGATTCCCCTGCGGCGGCGGCTTGGTTTGACCGTTGTCGCGAGGGCCACAACACCAGCCATGCCGGGTGGTATAACCCTTCTGATGCTGACGCCACATTCAGCCGTACCAGGCATGGAACCGGCGCCATGCTGCATGAACCGCACTGCCCCTGGCAGGAAACTCCCGTGCGCGCGCCAGATCACCACTGGCATTTTCCAAGCTTCACCCCGGCTGCGTTAATGCAGCTTTTTCAACACGCTCATGGGCCCTGGATTTGCCTTCGGTACCTATGATGGCGTTCCCCGTTTCAGGGTCAGTGTCAAACTGCGTCGTGCCCCGGATATGGCCTACTTTGTTTTGGCTTCAGCCGGAGCTCCGGCGCGCCGGGACCGCGGGCAAGGCCTGCGGTGGAAGAGTGGGCCCATGCCAAGCGTAAGATTTCTGGAAGGTTGTGGATGGCCTTTCGATCAACAACCATGATCACCCTATGCTGACTCTTACCGGGCCGTCCGGCGGCCGTCTTTGCGACGGCATTTCGCGGCGCGATTTCCTGCGGATCGGCGGGCTCTCCCTTGGCGGCCTGTCGCTTCCCCAACTGCTCCAGGCCGAGCAGCTCGCCGGCATCCGCCGGTCGCACAAGGCGGTGATCATGATCTACCTCGCGGGAGCCCCACCCCATCAGGACATGTTCGACCTGAAGATGGATGCCCCCAGCGAAATCCGTGGCCCGCACCGGCCGGTCCGGACCAATGTTCCCGGCATCCAGATTTCGGAACACATGCCCCGTTGCGCCAAAATCATGGATAAGCTGGTGCCGGTCCGGACCATGTATGGGTCGCCCAGCGGGGATCACGACTCCTTCATTTGCTACACGGGCCGTCCGGCCCCCAACCAGCCACCGGGGGGCTGGCCTTCGATGGGCTCCGTGCTATCCAAACTCCAGGGACCGGCCACCCCTGCCATTCCTGCTTTCGTGGGCCTGGCGCCCAAAGCCGGGCATCCGCCCTACGGATCGCCCGGGCATCCCGGATTTCTCGGCCCGATGCAGACCGCTTTCCGTCCCAATGGACCCGGCATGGAGGATTTGGTGCTGAACGGCATCTCCCTTGATCGCCTTGCCGACCGCCAGGCCCTGCTGGCCGGATTTGATAACTTCCGCCGTGAACTCGACCGCAGCGGAGTGGTGGAGGGACTGGATGACTTCAACCAGCAGGCTTTCAATATCCTGACTTCCAGCAAATTGATGGAGGCCCTCGATTTGAGCCGTGAGCCGGCCAGGGTGAGGGAACGTTATGGCAGTGGCGATCCAAAAAACTACGGGGACGGCGCCCCCCGCAATTGCGGGCACTTCCTGATGGCACGGCGTTTGGTGGAGGCTGGAGCCCGCTGCGTGACCCTGAATTTTGGACGGTGGGACTTTCACAGCAACAATCACAGCGAACTGCTCACCCATCTGCCGCTCTTTGATCAGGCCATGGCGGCTTTGGTGGAGGACCTGCATGAGCGGGGACTGGACCAGGATGTCGCGGTGGTGGCATGGGGGGAGTTCGGCCGCACCCCGCAGATCAACAAGGATGCGGGGCGCGACCATTGGCCCCAACTGGGCTGCGCGCTGCTGGCGGGTGGAGGGATGAAGACCGGTCAGGTGATCGGCGCGACGGACCGCCTCGGGGGCGAGATTGCGGAACGCGGGGTGCACTTCGGCGAAGTCTTCGCCACCTTGTATCACCAGCTCGGCATTGATCCCAACCGCGTCACCCTGCCTGACCTCTCGGGCCGTCCCCACTACCTGGTAAACGGCTGGCAGCCCATGCCCGAGCTGGTTTCCAGTCAGGCTTGAACAGCCCCATTTAAGCGGGAAGGAGACACCTCCGGAAAGCGGGTTTCCTTATGACAATTCTCCGCATTCCATTCCCGGAGGGAACGGGATGGGCAGCGATCAATCCGCGAGGGAAAACCCCACCTTGATGGTGACCTGCCATTGCTCCACCTTCCCGGCCTTGATCTTTCCGCGGGTTTCCATGACCTCAAACCAGCGCAGGTTCCGGAGGGTTTCATGCGCCCGTTTGATGGCCCAGTTGATCGCATCCTCAATCGACGTGCTGGAGGTTCCGTTGATCTCGATGATTTTATAGACGTCGTCTTTCATAGGGGGTGGGTTCCGGTTCAGGGCGGTCATCCCGGAGAAGGGAATCGCGCCTGATGCAGGGCATGCTATGGCTGCAAACTGCTCCTGCCCATGGGGTGTAACCCCACCAGGGGATTTCCAGCGCTCGGCAGGTTTCCCTCCATGGGGATGACACCGCCCTGCGGCCCGGCCCGGGCAGGATTCATTTGATCCTGAATTCGACCGTGTGTTCCCGCTGGTCATCGATCAAAGGGAGCATCTCCCCTGCCAGCAGCCTGCCGTCCAGCAGGAGCTGGGGGGCGGTCATCGTCTCAGGAGCCTGACGGGTGAAAACGATATGATAGACCGTCTGGCGGAAGCGGTAGTGGACTTTGTAAGTGTTCCACGCGGCCGGCATCCGGGGTACCAGCCGCAGGCGGTCGCCTTCCCGGTTGATCCCCAGCAGGGTCTCGATCAGCAGGCGGTACATCAATCCGGCAGAACCGGTATACCAGGTCCAACCGCCCCGGCCGGTGTGCGGGTCGACGCCGTAGACATCCGCCGCCACCACGTAGGGCTCGACTTTGTAAGTGGCGATTTGTTTGGAGGTGGCGCCGTGATGGACCGGATTCAGCATGTCAAACAGTTCCCAGGCGCGTTCGGTGTCCCCCATCCTGGCAAAGGCCATCGCGGTCCAGAGCGCTCCATGGGTGTATTGTCCCCCGTTCTCCCGCACCCCGGGGATGTAGCCTTTGATGTAGCCCGGATTCAGCGCCGAGGTATCAAACGGAGGATCAAAAAGCTGAATCAGTCCGGCGTCGCGGCGGACGAGGCGGTGATCCACGGATTGCATGGCCTGCCGGGAGCGGGTGGGATCTCCCGCCCCACTGAGCACCGACCAGCTTTGCGGCAGGGAATCAATCTGGCATTCCGGATTGGTGGAGGAACCGAGCGGTTCGCCATTGTCAAACCAGGCGCGGCGGTACCACTGCCCATCCCAGGCATGCTTTTCAATGTTTTGCTGGAGACCCCGGGCTTCGGTCAGGCAGCGTTCGGCAAAGGCGGTATCCTGGCGGGATTGCGCCAGCTGGGAGAACTGCATCAGGATATCATACAGGAAGAAAGCCAGCCAGACACTCTCTCCACGCCCCTCCCTGCCCACGAGGTTCATGCCATCATTCCAGTCGCCACAGCCCATCAGCGGCAGGCCATGCCCGCCAAATTTCAGGCCATGTTCAATGGCCCGCACACAGTGCTGATAGAGGGTGGCCGACTCCCCGGCGCGGTTGGGCAAATCATAATACGCCTCCTCCCCGGCCTGCAGCTGCCGGCCATCAAGGAAAGGCACCTGCTCGTCGAGCACTCCGCTATCAGCCAGACAGGTCACATAACGGCAGGTCACATATGGCAACCAGAGAAAGTCATCGGAAAACTGCGTGCGCACCCCGCGCCCCACCGGGGGATGCCACCAGTGCTGCACATCGCCCTCGAGGAACTGCCGGCTGGCGGCACGCAGCAGGTGTTCGCGGGTCAGGGCCGGTTCGGCATGCACGAGGGCCATCACGTCCTGCAACTGATCCCGGAATCCGTAGGCTCCTCCGGATTGATAGAATCCGGTCCGCCCCCAGAGCCGGCTGCTCATGTTTTGATAGAGCAGCCAGCCGTTGGCCATGACATTGACCGAGGCATCGGGGGTGTCCACATTCACCGCCCCGAGGGTCCGGTTCCACCAGGACCAGACGCCTTCCAGCGCGGCGCGGTTGGCGTTGACGCGGCGGAAGCGGTGGATCAGCTCCTGCACCTCCGCGGGGTTCCTTCCGACCCCGAAACGGAAGCTGATTTCGCGCTCCGCGCCATCGGCCAGGTCAAAAGCCACCTGCAATGCCCCGCAGGGATCCATGCCCGCCCCGACTTTGCCAGAGAGCCGCGAGCGCAGCATGGCCGCCGGCAGCGCGAAGCTGCCGTTCCGGCCCAGGAATTCCTTCCGGTCCCCGGTGACAGTCCGGGTCGCGTCGTCCACGTCGAGGAACACGATCCGGTCCGGGAACTCGGTGTTGTAATAATTGCGGGCCAGCAGCGCCCCCGTCTTGAGGTCGACTTCGGTCTGCACATGCAGCAGGCTCTTCTGCCGCAGGTCGGCGAGGACCCACTCCCAGTATCCTGTGACCGACAGGCGGCGCGCCCGCCCCGAAATGTTGCGCAGCTTCAGCACCGTGAATTTCACCGCCGCATCCATCGCCACATACACCCACAATTCAGAGACAATCCCGTTCCCGGTGTGCTCGAAAACCGTATAACCAAAACCGTGACGGATCACATACGGCGCCTCCCCCCGGGCCGGCAAAGGGGTGGGCGACCAGAACTCCCCGGTCTGCTCATCGCGGATGTAAAAGGCTTCACCCGGAGTATCCTGCACCGGATCATTGCTCCAGGGCGTAAGACGGAACTCATGCGCATTCTCCAGCCACGTGTAGGCCGGGCCGCTTTCGGAGACGACGGTTCCGAAGGAGGGATTGGCCAGCACATTGACCCAGGGAGCCGGGGTCACCTGCCCGGGCTGCAGGGTGATGACATATTCGTGACCGTCCCGGGTGAAACCGCCCAGCCCATTGGCGAAAACCAAATCCCGTGAAGGCAGGGATACGGGCTGCGGAACGGACCGCAGGCGGGTCGGACGGAAGGCCGGGACGGCAGGATCCCAGACGTTGCGGTGTTCCAATTGTTCGGTCAGGGTGCCCTTGGCATCATCCAGAAAAATCCGTGCCACCGACTGCAGCAGCACACGGTCCTCATGGGGAATCTGGTCGAGGTGCCTCACGAAGATGCCTCCTGGCTTGTCCAGGATATGCGGTTCATTCCCTCCGGCGATGAGCGAGGTGAGCTCGTCATGCAGGGTCTGGCGGTAGAGGGAAATGTCCTCGTTCACGATCACCAGTTCGACCGTGAGTCCCTTGAGACGCCAATAGGCATGGGCCTGGACCAGTTGACGGGCAATGCCGATCCGGGCCGATTCGCTCATGCGGAGGAGGACGATGGGCACGTCTCCCGAGATGCCATAACTCCAGAGGCCGCTTTGCCCCCGCCGGTTGTGGCGCAGCACCCCAGGCGCGGCCCGGCGGGCGGGATCGGCATAAATCAGGGCTCCGGCCAGCCTGACGTAAAGTTGGGCCTCCCGTTCCGTGGCATTGAGCTGGTGCAGGATGACACGGCTGTGGGTCCAGGCCAGGTCAAAGGCACGGTCGGCCATGCGGGCGCTTTGATATTTCTCCACCAGGGCGAGGGCCGATTCCCGGTTCTCCGTCATGCCGAGGACCAGATCCACCACCACCGTCTGATGCGGAGCCAGGGTGATGGTGCGCCGGAGGGAAACTACGGGATCGAGGACCGAGCCGGTCGTGTTGGACAAAGGCGAGATGCTCTGCATCGCGGCGGGCTGGGCGAGGGTGCCCCCGCGTCCCACAAAGCGCGAGCGGTCGGTCTCACACGAGATGGCTCCCTGATCGCCGCCCTGCCCCACCATCAGGTGCAGCAACCACGGAGGTTTTTCCTGTTCGGAACGGGCCCGCCGGGTACAGAGCACCGCCGAAGACGCCTTCAGGAACTCGGTCTGCACGAAGAGATTGCTGAACGCGGGATGAGAATGATCCGCCGCCGCCGCTGCGAGCACCACTTCGGCATAAGTGGTCAGTTCGATGGTCCGGGTCGTATGGGAATGATTCGTGATCGTGATCCTCCTCAGTTCCACGTCATCCTCGGGCGACACGCTGATTTCGGTATGCACCTGGAACCCGGCCTGGCGGTGGCGGAATTCGGCCCGCGCCTGCGAGAAGATGGCCTCGTAGCCTCTGACCGCCGTCAGGGTGGGTTGATAGGAGGTGGACCAGAACTCTCCCGTAGCCACGTCCCGCAGGTAGACAAACGAGCCCCAGCAATCCCGCGTGGCATCCTCCCGCCAGCGGGTTACCGCGAGATCGCGCCACCGGCTGTAACCCCCGCCCGCACTGGTGATGGCAACATGATAGCGTCCGTTGGAGAGCAGATGAATTTCGGGAGCCGGCGGAGTGGGGCTGGTGAATACCCGCATCACGCTTTCGCCGCCGGAGGAAACCGTCCGGGCCGACTCCAATTCAAGATCCTCCGTGAAGACGTTGGCGGCAGTTTTGGGCACGCGCTCCTGCAGCAGCAGGTCCGCCGCCTTCAGCAGGGGACATTCCATGAAGCGCCGCGGCATGGGGGAATCGTGCAGCAGGTTCACGAGGGCCAGCAGGCTCATGCCCTGGTGGTGCGCCATGAAACATTGGATGGTGGCGCTCTTCTCCTTCGGACGCATCCGGGAGGGCGTGTAGTCCACCGCTTCGTAGAAGCCATAGTCCCCCGCCCGGCCCTCATCGGCCAGCAGTTGCAGATTTTCACAGGCCTCGCGCGGCGCGACCATGAGGGCCATGGCGGTGGCGTATGGGGCGATCACCAGATCTTCCGCGAGTCCCCGCTTCAATCCCAGCCCCGGCACCCCGAAAGCCCGGTATTGATAGTTCCCCTGCTGGTCCGTGCGGCGGTAGGCTGATTCGGAGATCCCCCACGGCACCCGGCGCCGTCTTCCATAGACGATTTGCTGCTGGACCGCGGCCTTGCAGGTCTGATCCAGCAGGGTGTGCTGATAGTTCGGCATCACCAGGATCGGCATGAGATATTCAAACATCGAGCCGCTCCAGGACACGAGAATCGGCTCGCTCCGCGCCGCCACCAGCAGCCGTCCCATGGAGAACCAGTGATCCTGCGGGACCTGACCGAGGGCGACCGCCACGTAACTGCAGAGCCGGGCTTCCGAGGCCAGCAGATCATAGAAGCTGGCGTCACACCGGTATTCGGCGACATTGAATCCGATGGAAAAGAGATCCCGCACCGGATCATAGAGAAAGGTGAAATCCATCGCCGCCATCTCATCACACTGCCTTGCCAGATCAGCCAGGGTGTCAAGGCGCTGCCGGGCCCCGCGGCTGGCTTCGCGCAGACATTCGGTCAATTCGTCAGGAAAGGCTCCTTCCTGCATCCACGGGCTGGAGGCGTGATCGAGCCGGGAAACTTCCAGCAGGGTGAGAAACGCTTCCGGACCGGCGGGAGCTCCAGCCACCAGCGCGGCGGCCGGCAGGGTGAGCCATGGCGCGATGAGACGCAGTTCCTCCAGGTGGTCCCGGCAATCCCGTTGCAGGGCCGCGCTCCACGCCATCACTTCATCCTTGTCCCCGGTCAGCTCGTCCGCCAACCGGATCGCCAGAATCAAGGCTTCCTCCAGAACGTCATGCAACGCAGGCAGGGTGGTTGGCTCCCGGTCCAGCACCGTTTCCAACTGCGACAGCACGGGATGCTTGCCGGTCAGGCCGCGGAGGATCCTCGCGGTGTCGCGCAGGCCGGGCAGGATTTGAGGACCGGCAATTTTTTCCGCACCCAATCCCCGCAGCCCTGCTCCCAGCGTGAGGAGGTGTCCGGCCAGGTTGCCACTGTCCACGCTGGAGATGTAGAGTGGATAGAGGCGTTCGAGGGTCCGGGTGTTATACCAGTTGTAGAAATGCCCGCGGTAGCGCTCCAGCCCCTCCATGGTGCCAAGGGCATCCTGGGTGCGTTTGATCAGACCGCCCACCGACAGATAACCAAAGTCCCGGGCCGCCAGATTGGCCAGCAGGGCGAGGCCCATATTGGTGGGCGAGGTGCGCGAGGCGATCACAGGGACAGGCACCTCCTGGTAATTGTCCGGCGGCAGCCAGTTTTCCTCCGCGGTGACGAAGGTATCAAAAAAGTGCCAGGTCCGGCGGGCGGTGCGTCTCAAAAAGATGAGCTGCTCATCGGTCAGATCGGACGCCCGGGATTCAATCGGCTGGCTGATCCACCACGCAATCCAGGGAGCCGCCGCCCAGAGCACCAGAACGGGCAGGGACCAGTTCCATAAGCCTTGCGGCCCGGCCGCCAGCCAGCATCCCGCCGCCAGCGCCAGCACCGGAGCAATCCACATCGTGATATAAAATCCGGGCAGATCAGTGCGGGTGGTGCGTTCGGCATCGCTGGAGGTTTTCCATTCCAGGAGCCGTTGTTTGGTCACCAGCAGGCGCAGCATCGTCCGTGCGATGGCATCGGCGCTGATGTAGGCATCATAGGGGAGGAAGGCCAGGGTGAGCAGGGTCTGGCAGAGCTGACGGCTGCCGCTGCCCGCCACGGACCGGAGATACATCGGCCAGGGCAGGTCGGTGGGTTTCCGCGCCAACTGGATCAACCGCGTCACCAGACCGGGCAGGACGATGATCGCCGCCACCAGCAATACTCCAATGTAGCCCCGTTCCGGGAGCAGCAGCCAGAAGCCCAGCACCAGCAGCATCAGAGCCATCGGCACCAGACTGCGCCTCAGGTTGTCGAAAATCTTCCAGAGTGACAGCACCGACAGCGGATTGGCGATGCGTTGGTCTCCCGGGCCCGGCACCCGCGGCAGGAGCCATTGGGTGATCTGCCAGTCGCCCCGGATCCACCGGTGCCGGCGGGCCATATCCACATTGTAGCGCGAGGGATATTCCTCGTAGAATTCCACATCACTGACCAGCGCGGAACGGGCATGGCAGGCCTCCAGCAGATCATGGCTCAGCACCGCGTTTTCCGGGCACCGCCCGTGCATCGCCCGTTGGAAAGCCTCCACATCATAGATCCCTTTTCCAATGAACGATCCCTCCTGGAAGATGTCCTGGTAGACGTCCGACACCTCCCTCGTGTAGGGATCGATCCCCGCATCCCCGGCAAAAATCCTGACAAACCACGAACGCCGGGAACCAGGCAGGCTTACGCCCACCCGGGGCTGCAGGATACTGTATCCTTCCGACACAATGCCGAGGGCGGGATCGAATTCCGGACGGTTCAATGGATGCGCCATGGTGCCGGCCAGACGGCGGGCGGCATCGCGGGGCAGCTGGGTATCGGTATCGAGAGTGATGACATATTTGATGGCCGGGAGGATGGAGGTCTCACCGGTGATCTCACAGAAGCACTCCCGGGGACCTCCGCGCAGGAGGTCATTGAATTCCGTGAGTTTGCCCCGCTTGCGTTCATAGCCCATCCAGACGCCTTCGCCTTCGTTCCACCGGCGCGGCCGGTGAAACAGGAAAAACAGCGTCGGGCTGTCTCCGGCATATTTCCGGTTCAATTGTTCGACCCCCTGCCGGGCCCGTTCCAGCAAGGGAGCATCCTGCGGGGTGACCTCGGTCAGGGCATCACAGAAATCCGTCAGCAAGGCAAAGTGAAGATGGGCGTCCCGGTTGGAGAGGTGGTGGATTTCCAGGCTCCCGATCAGGCGGTCGACCTCATCCGGGCGGGTCAGCATGGTGGGCACCACCACCATGGTCCGGCAGTCCTCCGGGATGCCTTCCGAAAAGTCGAGGCGCGGCAGGCGGTGCGGTTTGACCAGCAGGGTGCTCAGCCAGTTCATCAGGGCCACCGCCAGTTGGCTGGCACAGATGAGGAAAATGAGGGCAAAGCCAATGTGGATTGCTGCTCCGGCCTGCATCGTCCGGGCCTGATGCAGAAATCCCACCGTGGCGAGGAGGGTAATCACCCCGATCCCCCCCCCATAAAACGCCAGCGGATAGGACTGGATGCACCGGTGGATCAGGGTATGCCGTGGCCACTTGGACTGCACCGCCTGCTCCAGCAAGGGCTGCCCTTTGTCGATCAGATAATACCCCACGTGGGTGGTCCGGCTGCCCGGCGAGGGGGCCGCGGCACCGGCCGCAGCCAGTTCGATGGCTTTCCGGGCGACCTCCGCCTCGAGGAGCTTGCTGTTCCGGGACAGGGTTTCGACGGCATGGCGATAGCGGTCCCTCGTGGCAAAATCCATCGCCGGATAAACTCCGGCAGGATCCTCCCGCAGGATGGCATCCACCCCGCTCAGGTTCTCCACAAACTCCTTCCAATCGATCGCACTGAGAAAGCGGAGACTGGCGATGCTGTGGCTGACCGAGACCTGGTCCGCCGCCTGCATTTGATTCTCCTTTTGGATCAGTTCCTCGATGGACGACCCATTTTCAGCCAGCCGCTGTTCCAGCCAACTGCGGGCAAAATGCAGCAGGGGACTCTGGCGTGACAAACGCTGGCTGAACTCAGCCACAAAGGCGCTGGAGAGGGGCAGCTCCGCTTTCGCCATATCGGCCACCACCACCACCAGATTTGACGGGCTCTCTTCCGCCATCTCCTGCAGGCGGTCCACCCATTGGTGGGCCTCGTCCCGGTCTGCATCCGCCGACACCAGCCGGGTGGTGATCCGTTGCAGGTTTTCGATCAGCCCGAGACGCATCATGATCGGAATGGCCCACAATTCCCCCAGAGTCAGGGAAGCCACCTCCTGATAGGCCGCGATAAAGGCCCGGAGAGGCTCCTCATCCATCTGCGCATCGACGTGGGACACCAGTTCGAGGATGATGTCATACACGCGGGGCAGTCCCGCGGAGCTGGTATTGACGAGGCGGGGCAATTCCCGGCTGTAGCCCCGCGGCAAATGCCGCCGGGCCATTTGGATCTGTTCCTCGATCAGGTAGAAGTTATCGATCAGCCATTCTGCGGCCGGGGCGATGCGCCGGTCCTTGTCCCCGGCGGAGGTCGTCTGATTGAAAGTCCGGATGAGGTCCTCATTCGCGGCGAGGTTGGCCAGCAGCTCATTGGGCTCCAGCCGATGCTCCGTCCGGTGCGTGGCTGCCAACTCGCGGGCATGGGCGGCCAGCTGTTCATTGGTGAAGAGGCCCGAACGGAGCGGCGCCCCGCCCCCGGCGGACCGTGCCCGGCTGGCGCGTGAGCGTGACGTCCAATGTGGCCAACGAAGCGGGAAATATTGCATGGAAAAGTGAGGCAGGAAGAGTGAGCCGGCCGGGGCGGCCAATGAGGAGGGGAACTGACGTGCAGGAAGTTATTCGTTACTGAATCCTGAGGGGGGGTTCCATGAAGACCGCTTGCCATATCATGGCATGGACCGGAAGGGGGTCAAGCTGGACGGTCCCGGCCAGACAGAACCCGGGCGTTCCCTGCGGGGGTTTTCCCGCCTGCCGGCCACTTCCGGAACATCGGGCCCTTGGACGGATCCAAGCTTCCAGGTGCCCCCCCGGCCAGCCTTTTCAGATCGATTGGATCGGCCCGCCGGAGGCCCCCCCTCCGGCCTCGGGCAATAAAGGGAATGGCACGGGCAGCTGTTCGGGGGGCGACAGGGGGAGGATCATTTTTTAGATAAGCCCGGACCCGGCGCCGCCGCCTTGGGGTGTTCACCCCATGGACAAGCTCCTGCAGAGGGAATTCGCATGGCATTATCAAGTAATTCCGGTCATTACGGGACTTCTCATATTTTCCAGAACTGTTTTCCGGCGAAATGATTTAAGGACGGCACCCCAACCATGAGCCGCTCCCGACGAATCCAGCCCTTCCCCCTTTTCCGTGGTTCCGCCACCAGTGGCCCGCTTGAGCAAACTGCCTGCGGCAATGCTGGATAACCCCATCCCCGGACGCGGGCTCCACCGGTTAAGGACCCTCGTCCTCCTCCTGCCCCCTGCAATGACTCCGGCGCTCACCGCAGTTGATTCGCTCGCCCCGCCTGGCTCCCTCACCCCTCCGGGGCCAAGGTCCAAAACCGGTCCGACCCCTCCCGGTTTTTGCGGGGCCATGCCCCCGCCCAAGGCTGCCTCAAACGCCTCGCCCCCAGCGGCGTTTGTCTGCCCCCTAACTCCTGACATCGCCTTCGGATAGACGCCCCCAATGGCTCGGGGAATCTGCCAGAGTTTCCACCTGCTTCATCCTGCCATGGCGTCTGCTGTGAACGCTCTGCACGCCTTCCCGAATCCATCGCGTACTACTTGAGTTGTGGTCTTTTCAGAGGATTCCATTTCCTGCAGACCGTTTGAAGTGTGGCACGGCGGGAATAGGCGTCCAGAGCGTAGGGAATCAGCGGCGCTGACCGCCGTTGCCACCACTGACTTGTTCTGCGGGATTTGTTCTCCATCGGCCATCTGTGTATATCTCTGGAATCTTCCCTTCAGATGGATCGGTAATCCCCAGCTTCTCAAGTTCATCGAACCATCGATCTCTTTGTGATTCCGGGAGCTTCGATCCGCACCATGGGCAGTAATCAATCGAGATCGACGACGAACCACCGTCGTGAACTATAATCCCATACTCATCGAACTTGGCTGAGTAGCTGACGAGCGCATCTGGAAAATCCCAGCGATCCGCGTGCTGCTCGCACTCGCTCACTACAGCAGACTTCATGCGTTGGCAGCAGTACTTCATTTTTTTGCACAACGTAAAGCGCGTGCACCCCTACCAGCGAGGGCGCACGTCGATCACTGGGTTAAATGTTGAATTATGGAAAATCATCGAAACTGCACGGCTGGCAGGGGTTGTCACGGCGCGGCTTGTTGGGCTTGATTCATTTATTGCTACCAAGGCCCGGATTGGATGGATCGGAACCGCCGTAGTGAATCCCAAACGAACTCGATCCTCCATTAGGGTCATACTCCGACCAAACACTGCCCCAGTCAAAGACCCGATAACGGCCCCCAAATATGTCCGACAGAATCTGATCGTGAAATCTCTTCCTTTGGATCTCCTTCTCTTCTGAGTGTTCTGACCAAGACTTCCCGAAACGGGGATCCACAACCGCAAGTTCAACCGTCCAGATCTTCTGATTCTTGAAGAAGGCGTTGACCGCCATCTCGAAGTCTCCCCAACTGTGAGAATCTTGAAATGACATCCATCGCCACCGATTGCCCTCGCGGTCGGTCCAATCACTCCCGAGCGGGCATGTCACATCACTCTCCGTAGTCTCCGGCGCAAGGCTGAAACCATCATCGAACTTGATCTGCCCGGTTTCGATATTGATCATGGTTTCTTGCCCAACGTCCAAGAGCACGCGCCCCTATCAGCGAGGGCGAGCGTCGATCACGGGGCTGAGGTTAAAACTACGGTAAAACATATAAACAGGGCGGCTGATGGGGGTTGTTGTGTCTCGACTTGTTCGGCTTCTTGGATTCATCGCCAGCTATAAGATGCGGCACGAACGATTGCTGCAATGACACTGTCGTCCGTTTCGGGATACTTCTCTTTGGTTACAGTGTGCGCGATTTTGCATGCGAATGCCAAGTCCGCTTCCAGCCAGTGGTCTGGCGAGCCAGCCTCAGCCGACAACGCTTCAAATTCTCGCTGTGCGGCTGGGTTCGACCGGATCGCATGCCGAACACTCTCATCGAAAGTCCATGGCAATGACCAATTATCGAATTCAGCGATTGCGTGGGCTAGTTCCATACGCTCGTTGGGAAAAGTCATCTGTTGTTGAATTGGCTACGCCTCCGCGCATCGACGTAATCATCTCTCGTCTTACCGGGACAACGCTGAGCACACTCCCGAATTACGTCGTCCCACTGTTCTACTGGAATGGAATTCAGCGATGGTTGGCGTTCTGACCACGCGCCGCTCCCGATCTCTGAGATCAATGCATCGGCTGTCTCGGGAACGGCCTTGCGTTGTTGTCGATTGCGGCTCATTCGCTAGTTTGTTTCTTTGCAAAACGATGAGGCCTGGCACCCGCTACCGGGAGCGGTCCTCCGCTTCAGGTTGAGGTTGAGGTTGGTCCCCACCCTCCAACTTCGACTGGGAGCGGGTAGCGGGTTGCCCAGCGCTAGATTGTCCGGCGTTGTTCGATTCGCTAATGAAATTCGAAGCCGCTTTGCGGTATCGGTTTACCTCCTGCCGGACCTCCTCAAGGTTCAATTCACCGAAACCTTGCGAGCACTTGGGAACCAGAACCCTACGAAGCCCCCTTAACCTGATCACAAGGTAGTCCTCGGTGGCGCTCGATGATAAAACCTCAGACCAAGGCACGGACAGAGTAATCAACCCCTGACACTCCATTAAGCCCTCTCTGGAGAACGCCAGGCGGACCGTCTCGGGTGTGCGATCGGTGTTCCGGGGAAAGAAAGTATCCTCGATCGCTCGGCTGTATGGCTTGAAATCAAAAAAGCCTCTAAGCGTAGCACCAGTAAGAAGAAGCCCTACAATCAGGAAGAGAGGAGAGCCACCCAGACCGACAGTCATGAATGCAGCTATCGCTCCGAACATGAAGCTCAGCACCGGGAATACTGATACGTAATAGTAGCGGCTTCGAGACTTCACATCGCCGCGAACGAGGGCTTCTTCGTAGCCGTGCCGCGCCCAATCGTGCATCGACAAGCTGTATTCTAAACGCTTCTCCATAGCTTGGTTTTTGCGAGACTTTATGGCTGCCGTTGGGGCAGGAACACGGGACCTTGAATGAAAGGGG
>JAZKDC010000035.1:3802-76102 GCA_040387795.1 Verrucomicrobiota bacterium | reverse complement strand
CCTACCACATCAATGTCAACCATTTGTTACTCTATTTAACGCGCACTACACTAGCCCCGGATCATTCTTAAGCATATATCTTCCACAAATATCAGCAGATTCCGGAATGGGCTGGAGCCAAAACTCAGTTTGATTATGCGGTAAGTCCTCGATAGTAAGGTAAATTGGCATGAGGGATCATCCCCCTGTCATTTCCAAATCAACCCCATCTACCGGTCAAGGGGGGTGTTTTTGCTTCCGAAAAGACGTGCTTTCTCTTACAAAATCAGCACCTTTGGTCTATCAGCAAGACTCATCTGGAGAGGGAAGGACTTGGGTTTGGTTGCGCGTGAGGCTTATTTCAGGTTGGCAGTTGGTTGGGTGGGACGGCAGAGGCACTTCCGTCTGTGGCTGCATGGATTTCAGAAATGGTGGGCAGGGGGATGGGGGCGGCCGTTAAGAGAGCTGCTTTCTGTTGGGCAAGCGGCTGATGGCCGCGCTGCAGAGCATCCGGTAATTCACACCGGACCACAACAACACGGACTGGACTTGCCGTCAAATCTGGTCAGGCGCCAATCTTCCTGCGGATCATGCGGTTTGAGGCTTCTGGTGCCGCCGGAACGTTAAGTGGCATAATGGACACGGATCCTGGCCCGTCATTTCCCGGACTGCTTTTCCTGCGGCCCGGCGTCAGGCTTTCCCTCAGGGGTGCCGGGCTGGTAGGAGGACATGGGTTTCAGTTTGCCCTGGAGAGCCTTGGTGGCCAGGTCTCTCGCCTCGTCGTAGGTGGGGCATTTCAGGTAAATGCCAAAGGTCTGGTGGCCTCCATCGGCGGTGTAACCATCCAGGTGATAGATCCGTTGATCCGGTCCGATCTCTCCATTGGCCCGCGCTGCGTTGGTCAGGGTTTTGTAGCTCCCCAGCGACACCACCAGATCGCCGTCCTTTCCATCCTTGCTGGAAAGGAACTTCCAAACGAGGGGGCGCTCGCCTTGGAGCTGATAATAGTCGAACGCAAATACCTGCCAATCATTGATGGAAAACTGATCCCTGATGAAGAACTTCTTTTCGGAAAGTTCCGGATGATTCCCTGATTTCCATGAGCTTTTGAGGGCGGCGATACGGTCGTCCCGTTCCTTCGTTTTCCCGGTAGCACTTAGTGCCTGGATCAGCTTTGCCTGGGTTTTCCACTCTGTTGGATTCAAGTGGCAGAGCTGAGTCCAGTAGCTCATGGCACGAGGGGCATCGCCCTGGAGTTGGGCCGCCAGGCCTGCATTGTACAGTGCCAACTGGTTGTCGGGATTGGCCGCAAGCTCTGCTTCGTATTGTTTCAGGTCAGGCACATCAGCCTTCCCCTCCTCCGCCACCAAGGAAGCCGTCAATATTATCCAGATGACAAGAGGAAGAGTTGCTTTCATGAAATGGTCCAGGATGAGCCTGATGGGAGCGGGAAGGGTCGGTTTCAAGAACCGGACAACGGTATGAACCGTTTCTGCGGGTGGTGGGTGGTTTTTCTTGGCTGCCAACTTAAAGGAGGAGGAGATCCCGTGGCCAGCGAAATTATTTCCCCAAACGAAGGTGGTGGTGATTTTGGCGGATAACGGCAAAGCTGCATTTCCGTCGGATGCGGACCTGACGTGCCGGGTCGTGTCAGGAGGCGCGCCGGAGGGCATTCCGCCGGCGTCGGAAATGATCCCGTAAGTGCGGTTTGTTATTGCGCTTGCGTTCTATCCGGCAGGCCATAGCCCTTCCAGGGACTCTGCTGCGTTTCCGCGAAGACCGCTGACGGAGTTCTCGTCTGGCAGCCACTTTTCCGGCCACATTCTGGTTTTTCCTCCTTTCATTAACCTATGAACCCGCGTTTTAACCTCTCCGGTGCCGGACTGATCCGCCCGCTGCGTTCCGTGCTGTTTTTCCTGCTGGCGGGCGCAGCGATGTTCCCCGGTATATCGGCACACGCGGCGGACACTTTCATTGCCACCGGGGGCATGACCACGGCGCGCCGCGCACATACCGCTACGCGCCTGCCGGATGCCAGGGTGCTGGTCGCAGGGGGCCTTAACGAAACTGGCACCCTTGGAGGGGCGGAGCTGTACAACGCCGCCAGCGGCGCCTGGACTGCCACGGCGGCCATGGGCACAGCCCGCAGCGGGGCCACCGCGGTGTTGCTGCAAAACGGGAAAGTGCTCATCAATGGTGGACGCGATGGCCTGGGGAACGCGCTGGCTTCGGCGGAGCTCTATGATCCCGCCACAGGTACCTGGGCCTTCACGGGAGCCATGACCACGGCCCGCCGGTTTCACACCGCCACCCTTTTGCAAAACGGAAAAGTTCTGGTGGCGGGCGGGGCCATCACAGATGCCGCCACCGTTTCGCTGGACACCTCGGAGCTTTATGACCCCGCCACCGGCACCTGGACAGAGACCGGGCTGCTCAACTACGCGCGGAGTTTTCATACAGCCTCCCTCGCGGGAGGCCAGGTCTTCGCGATCGGGGGCACCTCCGGCAGCAGCTTTGTCACGGTGATAGAACTGTATAACCCTGACTGGGGAACGTGGAACATCATGGGGACCGGTCCCGGCACATCCGACCGGGCGCGCAAATTCCACACGGCCACATTACTGCCGAATTCCAACGTGCTGGTAGCGGGCGGCACCCGGGACGTACCTCTGGCAACGGCCCGGCTGCTGATTGGTTATGGATTGGAAACCACCGGGTCCCTGACCGGGGGGCGCACGGAGCACACCGCCGCAGTGTTGTCAGGCAACCGGGTGCTGGCAGCGGGTGGCCTGAATGCCGCGGGGGTTCCCACTGCGGGTGCGGAGATTTATCAGGAGTCCACAAAAACCTGGTCGGCCGCCGCCAGTCTGATCACCGCCCGTGCCGGTCATACCGCCACCGTGCTGGCCGGGGGAGCGATTCTCCTGACGGGAGGGTACGATCCGGCGGGGTCGCTTTCCTCGTGCGAAATCTACTCGGCGCAACCCACCCAGTGGACGGAGACCGGTCCCATGACAGGCGGGCGGAGTCATCACACCTCAACCCTCCTGCCGGACGGTAAAGTGCTGGTCACCGGTGGGTTCGGTTGGGGTCAATCGATCGTGGGGAGCGCCGAGGTTTATAATCCGGCGGGCGATGCCTGGAGTCCAGCGGGTCCCTTCAGTCCCCGCACAGGCCATTCCGCGACGTTGCTGGCGGACGGCAGGGTGGTGGTGACGGGAGGCTATACCGATACCCAGGCTACCAACTATACGGCAGCCACCACGCTTTATGACTCCGCCACCGGCACATGGAGTCAGGCGAACCCGCTCCAGACGGCGCGGGCCTTCCACGCCGCGGTGCTGCTGCCTGCAGGAAAAGTGCTGGTGGCGGGAGGATACCGGCCGCCCAATAACACCGCCCTCGCCAGCGTCGAGTTGTTTGACCCGGTCACGGGATCATGGAGCCCCGCCGCCTCCATGCTAACCGAACGCCAGACCCTTTCCGCCACGTTGCTCTCCAATGGCAAAGTCTTCGTGATGAGTGAAAGCCCCCCGACGGATCCTGGCTCTGCCGAGCTTTACGATCCGGTCAACAACGTCTGGCAATCCGCCGCCAGCCCTCTGTTCCCCCATGTCTCCCCCGCCCTCACGCTGCTGCCCGACGGGAGGGTGCTAGTGACCGGAGGAGCTGATTACTACACGTCCTCCTCCACCGGCAAGGCGGAGATTTACAACCCCCTCACGAACACCTGGTCAGCGGCGGCGCCGATGCGCACGGAGGGGGTCTTTCACTCCGCCACGCTGCTCCCGGACGGGCGGGTGCTGGTAGCGGGGAATTATTTCTACCCCATGAACGGCTCAGCGGGAAGGGCCGAAATTTATGATCCGGCAGCGGATTCGTGGGTGCTGCTGGGGAATGTGAAGACGCGGGATCACAGGGTTTCCCTGCTATTGGATGGCCGGGCTCTTTTCACGGGAGGAGAGATCTTCGGCAACGATCCCGCCACCATCAAAACCCAGGCTTTCAATGCCTTTTTCGCTGCCACCGCGACGGCACGTCCCGTGATCGTGTCCGCTGCTTTTGATGGCAGCAAAAGGCTGAACCTCTCGGGTAGTGGCTTTACGGGGAGTCCGGAAACGGAGCCAGTGGTGAAGCTACGCCGGCTGGACAATGGGCAGACGGCGACCCTGCCATCTGATCCGTCCGTAGCCTGGTCGGGGACGGCTTTCACCTCGCTCCCCGCCACCGGATTTCCGCCGGGGCCGGCGATGGCCACGGTGTATCTGAATGGCGTCCCCGGCCAGTCCATTTTTGTGAACGTGCCGGGACCTGAAATCAGTGTGCAGAGGGGCGCGTCCGGATCGGAATTGGTCAGCGGAAGCCTGGTGGACTTCGGCCCGGTAACGCCCGGGGTCCCCGGGGAGATCACCTTCGTCATCAAAAACACTGGAGGCATTGACTTGACCGGATTGGCCGTCACGATCGACGGGACCGACGCGTCCTTCTTCACCCTGATCACTGCTCCGGCGGTCTCCCTCAGCGGCCCTGGCGGAAGCACCCCCTTCACGTTGAGTTTTGCCTCCGGGAGCCCGGGTGTGAAGAATGCGGTGCTGCATCTGGCAAACAATGATGCCGATGAAAGCTCCTTCAGCCTCTTATTGAAAGGCAGCGGAACGAACACCGCCCCGTTGATTGCCTCCCTGGAAAATCAAACGACCGATGAGGATACCGCCACCGCAGCCCTTGCCTTGACCTTGGGGGATATGGAAACCCCGGGAGCCCTGACTCTTTCCGCGTTGTCTTCGAATCAGAATCTCATTACCCCGGCACGCATCGTCTTTGGGGGAGGGACGGGAACTGACCGCAATGTCACCCTCACGCCCCTGCCGAACGCCTCGGGGCAGGCTCTGATTACCTTGATAGTTTCCGACGGACTGCTTTCCGCCACCACCACCTTCACCCTGACGGTGAATCCCGTGGATGACCCGCCTGCCATGTCTCCCGTTTTTGGGGCCAACCCTATTCTGGAGGATGCAGCCATGCAGACCGTGCAATTGTCGGGCATCACGTCAGGAGTTGGGGAAAACCAGCCTCTGACCGTCACGGCGGTGTCCACCAACCCCGACGTGATTCCCCATCCGCAGGTGACCTACGCCGGCGGCACTTCCGGTTCCATCCGCTTCGCCCCGGCCCCGAACGCCTCGGGATCTGCCATGCTCAGAGTAAGTGTCAGTGAAGGTCCCGCCGCGGAAGACACCATTACCCGGTTCTTTACGGTGATCGTTACCGCCGTCAATGATCCCCCCACGCTGGCGGTAATCCCTGCTCCCGCTGCCATTCCGGAGGACTCGGGGATGCAGACATTGACGCTTTCCGGCATCAGTCCCGGACCCGGGGAAGAGGGGCAGACAGTTGCCATCACCGCGGTCTCCGGCAATCCCTCGCTGATTCCCAATCCCCAGGTGGACTACACCAGTCCGGCGGCCACTGCGGGCTTAAGTTATACGCCGGTGGCGGATGCCTCCGGAACGGCGCTCATCACCGTTACCGCCCGGGACGCCCAGGCGACGAACGGAACGGTCATCCGGAGCTTCACCGTGACCGTCCTGCCGGTGAATGATCCGCCGACCCTGAACACCATCCCGGATCCGGCCCCGCTTCAGACCAACGCCGGAGTGCAAACGGTGTCGTTTGGCGGCATCAGTGCGGGGGGCGGGGAGTCGGACGCGCTAAACGTCAGTGCGGTATCCTCGAATCCCACCCTCATCCCGCAGCCGCTGGTAACCTACACCAGCGGGGCGGCCGGAGGGACACTGCAATTCACCCCAGCACCCGGGCAGAGCGGCTCGGCGCTCATCACGGTGACGGTCAATGACGGCAACAGCACGACCAGCCAAAGCTTCCCAGTGCGGGTGCAGCCTCTGCTCCATAGGGAAGCCGCCAGCGTGGTGGAAGGAAATGCCGGGGAAGTCTTCCTGGACTTCCGCCTCTTCCTGGATGCGCCACAGCTCCAGGCGGTGAATGTAAAATATATGGTGGAAGGAGGAAGCGCCCAGGCTGGGAGCGATTTCACCGCCGCTTCCGGCACCGCGGTGATTGCCGCCGGGGAGACCTTGGTATTTGTCAGGGTCAACGTCATTGGTGATACGGCATTTGAGGCGCATGAAACCCTGACGCTGGTTCTGACCAACCCCGAAGGGGCCCTCCTGGGAACGGAGGTCTCCCTGACCGGCACCATCACCAACGACGACGCCCAGCCGCCCCTCAGCCTCACGGCCGGCGGCGTCACGGAGTCCTCCACCCCCGGGCCCTACCGCATATGGGTCAACGCCACCCTGGCCAGCCCGTCGCTGCTGCCGCTGACCTGGACCCTCACCACCCGCGCCGGAACGGCGCAAGCGGGCAGCGATTTCACTCCACTGGGTCCGGTGAACCTCACCTTCGCCCCTGGCGAAACCTCCAAGTGGGTGACGGTGGCGGTCACCGGAAATCAGGGGTCCGGAGAGGGTGATGAGACTTTTTTCCTGGATGCCAGTGCGGCCAGCGGACCGCCCAATGTTGTGACCTCCGTCTGCACCGTGCGGCAATTGGCCGTGCAGGATTTCTTTCCTTTGGGCAATGGGCTTTATGCATTGCGCTTTCCCACCGGCACCGGGCAGAGTTATGTGATCAAGGAGGCGGGGTCCCTCGCGGGTCCGTGGGTCAATAGCAGCTCTATCCTGCTGGGAAGCGGAAGCGTCGTGACCCAGGTGGTTTTCAGTGATGCGCCGCAGGCCTTCTTCCGCGTCAGCTCTGCCCCTGCAGCTCCTGGTGCTGCGGACGCCGGTCCTTGAAGAGGTGCTGAGCCCGCCAAGAGGGCAATGACGGCCGCGTGCTTCCGGCTTGCCTGGGGGGCGGGTCATGGAATCGTGCCTGATGATCCGCCATCTCTTTCCGGTGCTGTTGTCATGGGCTGTGCTCATGTTATGGAGTCTCCCCCGGGCGGTGGCGCAGCTCCCGTGTGTCGTTCCGGAATCGCTGGGGGGATTTGTCAGTGCGCCGCACAGTCCGGGGGATCTGGGGTTGAATGAAGTGAGGCCGGTTCAGACGGCGGATGGGACCCTTTATTTCACCCTGAGCAAGGGCGGGGCGCGCTACAATGGGGCCATCGTGAAGGTGTCGCCGTCCGGCGTGATGGGGACGGTGTATGATTTTGAGGGCGCGGTGGCTCCCCCGATTGGACACAGTCCCGGCGGCACCCTGACGCTGGGAACGGACGGAAATCTTTACGGCCACACCTCGGGCGGCGGGGCAGCCAGCCGGGGGACCCTGTTCCGCTGCACCCCGGCGGGGGTGCTGACAACGCTGCACAGTTTCGCCGGCACCTCCTCGTCTCCGGCGCCGGTGGGGGCCCTGGTCCAGGCCACAGATGGAAATTTCTATGGGATGACGAATGTGGGCGGCGTGACGAACAATGCGGGCACCGTTTTCCGCATCACGCCGGGGGGCAGCTTCACAGAACTCGTGGCCTTTACCGGCGCCAATGCTGCAGACGCAGCGGCAGAGGGCGCCCGGCCGGTGGGGTCGTTGGTGGAGCGGACCGAGGGAGCCGTGACGTATCTCTACGGATTGCTGTCGGAGTCGGGCAGTCCGTCGTATGGCAAGGTGTTCCGCTTTCCCCTGCCAGCAGGCGCCGCGACTACGGTGACACCGCAGACGGTGCTGCGGTTCACCGGAGCAGGCGGCAGCTTCAAGGGTTCGCGGCCGAGATCAGGCCTGACCAAAGCGGCCGACGGCACCCTCTACGGGGTGACCAGCCAAGGCGGATTTTATAGTTATGGAACCCTTTACCGGATCACGACCGCGGGCAGCTTTGCTTCGCTCTACGAGTGGCCGGCGGATTTCATCACGGCGGGTGGCGAGCCGTTCACCGCACCGGTCCTGGCGGCAGATGGATGGATCTATGGGGCGACGCGGCGCAATGGTGGCAGCATCTACCGGATCAGCACGGCAGGGACGAATCCCAGCGTGCTCATCACCAGCAGCGCAGGGGGGCCGATGGGGCTGAGCCCGGTGGGCCTGATGCAGACCAGCGGGGGCGATCTCCAAGGCTTGTCAGAGCAGGGCGGGCCACGGAACCTGGGGGTGCTCTTCCGTCTGCGTGGGGCAGGCACGTCGTGGACCACGGCGCAGATCCTGGAGTTTGGCCTGCGCAGCACGTCGCTGGAGGGGGCGTTCCCATTGGGTGGGCTTGCGGCGGAGGGCGGCCTTTATTATGGCACCACCGATCAGGGCGGAAATGAACTGAATGCGGGCAATGGTTATGGCACTATCTTTTCGATGACACCATCCGGCCAGCGGACCACGCTGGTGTCCTTCACCAGCACTGGGGCGGTCCCGGGCCTGTGGCCGAGGGCTTCGCTCCTGCCCACCGGCGATGGCTGGCTTTACGGCACCACGAGTGGCGGCGGCGAGGGAGGCAAGGGGACGGTTTTCCGCTATCGGCCATCCACCAATAGCTTCCAGAGCCTGGCCTGGTTCAGCGGCCCGGCGGCCAGTGGGGGCGGGGCCAAGGGAGAGGAACCCAACGGAGCGTTGATCGGGGGTGGGGACGGCTGGTTGTATGGCACGACCCGTTATGGCGGGGCCACCGGGCATGGCACCGTATTCCGCATTCCACAGGCGGGTGGGGCGGTCCAGACGCTGGCGGAGTTTACCGGTTTCAGCGGGACCACCCTCGGCGGCCAGCCCCTGTGCGGACTGACTGCGGAATTCCCGCAGTCCTTCCAGCCGGCCACGGCATTTTACGGGGTGACCTCGGTGGGTGGCGGACCGGACCGCGGCACTCTCTTCCGCATCACCCCTGGCGGCGTGCTCACCACATTGGTGCAGTTCACCGGGGGAAGCGGCGCGCATCCCGGCGGTGAACCGCGGGGACAACTGGTGTGGAAGGACGATTGGCTTTACGGCACCACGCGTTCGGATGGCCTGCTGGGATATGGCACGGTGTTCAAATATCAGCCGTCCACCGGCACCCGCTCCGTGCTCGTCTCCATGGGAGGGACTGGCGGCACCGGATGGCACGGGCGCTATCCGATCGCCGGCCTCACCATGGCCTCGGACGGACTGCTCTACGGCACCACGGCCAGCGGCATCGACAACTCGGCCTACGGCACGGTTTTCCGTCTGGAAGCCAATGACGGCCTGACCGGGGTGGTCGATTTCCGTTCGTATGCTAACAACTTGTTGCTGCCCGGCAATCAGCCCACGCAAGGCGGTCTCTATGCGGCGGAGGATGGCGATCTTTACGGATTCACCAGCCAACACGGGCCGGGCAATGGTACAGTCTTCCGCCTGCGTCTTGGCTCCAAAGTGGGCACTCTTCCGCCCATCAATCTTGGCAGTGCGGTGCAGCTACGCGGTTACGTGGTGCCCAATGGAAATGTGGTGCAGCTGGGCTTTGAGGTGGTCCCGGTGGAGGAGATCGGATTCGAACCCTACGATTATTATGCTGCCGGCACGACCAACATGGAAGCGGAGTATAGTCAGAACGTCACGGGCTTCCTCCCCGGCGCCTCCTATTACATCCGGGGCGTCATCACCGGCCCCTGCGGGATGGTCAAATCAGCGTGGGTGGAGTACCGGCACGGCACCGTTTACGAGTCATGGAAAGCACTCCACTTCGGTGCCGATGCCGCCACGCCTTCCACGGCGGGGGACGCGGCCGACCCGGACCGGGATGGCATTCCCAACCTCGCGGAATTCATGACCGGCAGCACCCCGGTGCAGTCGAACCCGTCTCCCCTGTCTGTTGCCATCGTCACCCCCGGAGGGCAGCGGCGGCTCCGCTTCACCTACTTCCGCCGGGAGAACGCCAACTCGGGCGAGACGATGATCGTGCAGACCAGCTCGGACCTGCAGAACTGGGTTTCATTGGCGGCGGCAGGAGGCACCGAACAGAAATCCGCGGGCCCGGTCAGCAATGGGGAGCCATGGGTCTACCAGTGGGAAGGCACCGTCCCGGCGGCCGGGGCGCGGACCTGGGTGCGGCTGAAAGCGACCCGGTGAACCCGGGGAGCCGCGTGGCAGCCGGTGCTGGCGGATGGACTGGACTTCCCGCAAGCGCTGACCGGGACCAATCTCCCAGCGGGTGGGGAGCGAGCCGAGGCTCCGGTTGCCTCCGAAATGAAGAACGCCATCGTGGCGTATTGAGCATCCCCTTCATGAAACACCCTGTTTTAATCTTCCTCCTCGCGGCATCGCTGGCCCACGGGGCAGAGGCGCCTGTGCCGGCGAAGATTGAGTTCAACCGCGACGTGCGCCCAATCCTGTCGGATAACTGTTACCACTGCCACGGCAACGACCCGGCCCACCGCAAGGCAAAGCTGCGTCTGGACGTGCGCGGGGCGGCGCTGGAGAAGGAGGCCTTTGTCCCGGGAAAACCGGAGGACAGCCAGTTGATTGAACGCATCCTGACCGATGACGCGGACGAGCTGATGCCGCCGCCGGATTCCCACAAACAACTCAGCGCGGCCCAAAAGGAGATCCTGAAACGCTGGATCGCCGAGGGCGCGGAGTATCAGCCGCACTGGGCCTTTGTGGCGCCGAAACCGGTGGGCTTGCCCGCCGGCCTGACGGGACATCCGATCGACCACTATATTCAGGCCACGCTTCAGACTCACGGCCTGACCGTTTCACCGGCCGCAGAGCCAGCGACATTGATCCGGAGGGTATCGCTGGATTTGACTGGACTGCCGCCCTCGCCGGCGGAGGTGGATGCTTTTGTGCTAGCCAGCACGGGAAACGCAGAGGCGGCTTACCGGGCATTGGTGGACCAGCTGCTGGGCAGTCCTCACTACGGGGAGCGCTGGGGCCGCTGGTGGCTGGATCAGGCGCGTTATGCCGACAGCAATGGTTATTCCATTGATGCCCCGAGGCAGATCTGGAAATATCGGGACTGGGTGATCGGGGCACTGAATGCGGACATGCCATTCGATCAATTCACCATCGAACAGCTCGCCGGGGATCTGTTGCCGGAGGCCACCGTGAGTCAGAAAGTTGCGACGGGTTTCCACCGCAATACACAGATCAATGAGGAGGGCGGGATCGACAAGGAGCAGTTCCGGATTGATAGTGTCTTCGACCGGGTGGCGACGACCGGTACGGTGTGGCTCGGCCTCACCATCGGCTGTGCCCAATGCCACGATCACAAATTCGATCCCATCGCGCAGCAGGAATATTACCGGCTCTTCGCCTTCTTCAACAACCAGGACGAGCCGGAGCTGAAGGTCATGGATCCTGGAGTGGATGCCGGAGCCCTGACTGCGGAGATGAAGGATCTGGAAGTCCGGATCAAAGCCTGGCTGGAAGCCCACGCCGACGCGTTGTCGAAATGGGAGGCCGGACTCACCCCGGAGGCCATCAAGAGCCTGCCACCCCAGGTGCGCAAGAGCCTCGCAGTGCCGGTGGCAAAACGGAGTCTGGCCCAGCGCAGAATCCTGGGCACCGCAGCCGAAGGAGGAGCGGGCGGCTTCCAGGAAATCAATGACCGCTATCAGGAAATTGATGCCAAGCTCAACAAAGGCACCACCACCCTGGTGATGCACGAGCGGCCGCAGCCGCGCCGGACCACGGTCCTGATCAAAGGCGACTTCACCCGCCCGGCGGAGGAAGTGACTCCCGGCACCCCGGCGGTGCTGCATGCCTTCGCCAAAACCAACGGCCCGCCCAACCGGCTGGATCTGGCGAAGTGGATCATGAGCCCCGACAATCCGCTGACGGCCCGGGTGATCATGAACCGCATCTGGCAGCAGTATTTCGGGCGTGGTCTGGTGGTGACGGAAAATGACTTCGGCCTGACCAGCACGCCGCCCTCCCATCCGGAACTGCTGGACTGGCTGGCCACTGCCCTGGTGGACCGGAAGTGGAGCCTGAAGGAAATGCACCGGATCATCGTCACCTCACACACCTACCGCCAGAGTTCCTCTGACACACCGCAATTGAGGGAGAAGGATCCCAACAACTATCTGCTGGCCCGCCAGCAGCGTCTGCGGCTGGATGCCGAAATCGTGCGTGATGTCGCTCTCACCGCCAGCGGGCTCCTTTCGCCCAGGGTGGGCGGGCCGCCGGTGTATCCGCCCATTCCCGATGGGGTGTTGAACCAAGGGCAATCGAAACGCACCTGGAAGGAGAGCCAAGGGGAGGACAAATTCCGCCGCGGGCTTTACACCTTTGTTTACCGGGCTTCGCCTCCGCCCAGCCTGAGTGTGTTTGATGCCCCGGAAGGCTTCACCACCTGCACCCGCCGCATCCGCAGCAACACGCCGTTGCAGGCGCTCACGCTGATGAATGACAGCGGGTTCTTCGAATTCGCCACCGCTCTGGAAAAGATCATCCAGAAGGACGGGCTCGAAGCCGCCTTCCGCCGCTGCACCACGCGTAACCCAAAACCCGATGAACTCGCGGTGCTCGAAAAACTCGATACGCTCAATGCTGCCCGCGCCCTGCTGAACCTCGATGAAACCGTCACCCGCGAATGAACGCCATGAATCCTGAAAACGCTCTGCGTGACCTGACCCGGCGTCATTTCTTCAGCCGCTGTTCGATGGGGGTGGGTTCGCTCGCGCTGGCCTCACTGATGGCCGGGCGCGGCCTGGGGGCCACCCCTGCGCCCCATCTGGGAAATCCCCTGCAGCCCAAACCCACTCATTTTCCTGCCCAGGCGAAGAACGTTATTTTCCTCTTCATGGCCGGGGGGCCGTCCCAGCTCGACATGTTTGAGCACAAGCCCCTGCTCACCCAACTGAACGGAAAGCCCATTCCGGAAAGCTATACGGCCGGCAAACGGTTTGCCTTCATGGACAGCAGCCACCGCAGCGACCTGCTGGGCTCCCGGCGCAGTTTTAAACAACACGGACAGTCCGGAAAGTGGGTGAGCGATCTCCTGCCTTATACCGCCGGGATTGTGGATGACATCACCCTGGTCACGACCTGCAAAACGGACCTTTTCAACCATGCTCCCGCCAAGCTCTTCATGAATGCCGGGAGCGGGGTGTTCGGACGTCCCAGCATGGGATCATGGGTCACCTACGGTCTGGGCAGCGAATGTGACGATCTGCCGGGTTTTGTCGTCCTGCAAAGCGGGCCGCGGGGTCCGCGGGGCGGGGCCGTGCTCTGGGGCAGTGGCATTCTGCCCACCACCTATCAAGGCGTGCCGCTGCGCAATCAGGGGGATCCCATCGTCAACCTCTCCACCCCGAAATCCGTCAGTCAGGTCCAACAGCGCCAGCTGGTCGATGCCGTGCGCGACCTCAATATGAAACGCCTCGTCGAAACGGGCGACGACGAAATCCACACCCGCATCAATGCCTACGAGATGGCCTACCGCATGCAGACCAGTGCGCCGGAACTGATGGACATCAAAGAGGAGAGTCAGGCCACCCTCGATCTCTACGGCATCAAGGACCCCAAGGAAACCAGCTTCGCCCGCAACTGCCTGCTGGCCCGCCGGCTGGTCGAGCGCGGGGTGCGGTTCGTCCAGCTTTACGACACCAATTGGGACCACCACGGTGGCCCCACCGAAAATCTGGAGAAACATCTCCCCGAGAAGTGCCGCGACATCGACCAGCCCTGCGCTGCCCTGGTGCGCGATCTCGCGAGCCGTGGTCTGCTCAAGGACACTATCGTGATCTGGGGCGGCGAGTTCGGCCGCACTCCCATGGGGGAAGTCCGCGAATCGACCGGCCGGAACCACCACATTGACGCCTTCACGATGTGGTTTGCGGGCGGCGGTTTCAAACCCGGACTAACCTATGGAACGACCGATGAATTCGGCTTCGGGGCCGTGGAAAATCCCGCCCACGTGCACGACATCCACGCCACCATCCTGCATCAGCTCGGCCTCGACCACAAACAACTCTTCGTGCGCTCCCAGGGCCTGGACTTCCGCCTCACCGGCGTCGAGGAAGCCCGGGTTATCCGGGAGCTGCTGGTTTAGGAAAATGTTGGCTGCTGGAAGGAGATGTCAGGTGGGCTTGCATGGTCCGCGCAAGTCCGGTAATGTCAGCCGTGAAGCCGAGGGTAGCCCCCCTCATGGAGGAAAAGGCCGATCCCGCCCGCCGTGACACCGCTGCCTTCGAACGAGACCGGATTCGTGAAGTCTGAAAAATAAGTCAGCGGGACGCGCGTCTCAGCGGGGTGGCACTGATGCCGTTCACAGTCGCTGCCCGGGAAATGCGGATGCCTTTGGCGCCGGCAGGCGGGAGCACGAGCGTGGTCAGGACCGCTTCGCCATCGCCGGCGAATACTTCGACGGAACACGCATCGATGAGAATACGCAGGCGCACCTGCGTTTCCCCTCCGCGCGGCAGCGGGGCCTCCGCACAGCGCGGGAAGCCAGTGTGAAAATCCGTCATGCCAGAGCGAGTGCGGTCCACGGTCAGCACACCGCGCTGACGGTCCGCACGGATCTCCGTCTCCGCACCTTCCCCTGCCAGCACAGCCACGGCGCACCGGCCATCCGGATCGGGCGTCAGGGTGACAGAAAGATCCAGCTTGTCCCCGGTGGCGTGCCGGGCCAGCCAGGCATTCGCGTCTTCCGCGCTGCCGCCGGAAAATGTCTGCGCCGGAGCGGCCAGAGCTGACAATTCACGGACAGGACGCTGCACCAGCCGGCAAGCGTCGCCATCCCGCGTCAGGCCCAGTTCGCGCGGCAGGCTCATAGCGCTGCGCCACGGGCTGGTAGGGACGTCGTTGGCATATTGCCAGTTGCTCATCCAGCCGAGCAGGATGCGGCGCTCGTCCCCCGGCGGGCCACCACTCCAGGTGACGCCGGCGTAGAAGTCAGGGCCGTAGTCCAGCCACAGTGCGCCCTCGCGGGCCGGAATGGCCGGAACGTCGCCCTGCTGGAAATGGTCTGCATTCACATGCCCCCAGCCACCGGTGGCGTCATCCACGATCTCCAGCACCGCCTGCTGGCCTTTCCACATGGAGGTGTCCCAGGAGACCCAGCTCAGTTTTTCGTCATCCTGCCCGGTCGCGCTGCGGACGGTCTGACCACCGACTTTGAGATTCACACAGGTCTTCCCCGGCTGCGCCCCGCCACCGATCAGGAAGCTGAGAAAGGGGCTCGTCAGGGGAAATGCGGGAGACGTCAGGGTGCCCGTCGTTCCATCCCCGCCCAGAAAGGTGTTCACCAGCGACTTGCCCCGGAAGCCGGGCACCGGATGCTGTCCGCCCAGCGAACCGGTGGCAGGGGCGGTGCCGAAGCAGTTGCCAGTGATTTTCCACCCGCCATACCCGCTTTCAAAATCTGCCAGGACCTCGCCTTCGCCGGGGGCCGCGGCGGGCGTGCTTTTCGGCTGGCTCGGCTCGTGCAGGGTAAACTTCCGGCCATCGAAGTCCCCGGCAAAATACTGCCCGCCCGAGCCGCCCGCAGGAGCCCCGCTGCCGACATTCACGATGAGCACCCACTTGCTCTGCGTGGTGCCCTCCACCTTCAGCGGCAGAAGGTCCGGGCATTCCCAGATGCCGCTGACTGAACCCGCCGGGCCGAAATCACTGAGGTGCGTCCATGTCTTCAAGTCCGGTGAGGAATAAAAGCGTACCTTCCGTTCCAGCGGCCAGGCTACCGTCATGATCCACCGCTGCGATGGCTCGTGCCACATCACCTTCGGATCCCGGAAATCCTTCGCGCCGATATCCAGCACGGGATTGCCCGCATACTTGGTCCAGGTGCGGCCGCGGTCGTTGCTGAAAGCGAGGGCCTGAGACTGGTTCGTCTCTGTGTGCGCCGTGTAGATCGCCACCATCGGCGGTTTGCCGTCCTTGCCAAAACCGGATGTATTCCTCTCATCCACCACGGCGCTGCCTGAGAAAATCATGACGCCATTCTCCTCCGGGAGTGCGAGTGGAAGGTGCTCCCAGCTCAGCAGATCAGGGCTCACGGCGTGCCCCCAGCTCATGTGGCCCCATTTGTCGCCAAACGGGTTGTATTGATAGAACAGATGCCACTCGCCGTCATGCCAGACCATGCCGTTCGGATCATTCATCCAATTTTTCTCCGGCGTAAAATGATACAGCGGACGCCACGGTTCACCCGCGCCGTGGACAAAGGCGGGCGGCAGACAACACGCGGCTGCGATGGAGATGATTACTCGTTTCATGCGGTGGCTTTTTCAGATGGGACGGCGGAGAGCCGGAAATGAGACGGCAGCGGTGGAGCGGCGCCGGGCTGAGCACAGATCCAGGCCGCGACTTCGCTGGCGTGGCGATTGATGGCGGAGGGTGTTCTGCCCTGCAGATATCCGGTGACTACGGCCGCAGTGAAGGCATCGCCTGCGCCTACGGTATCAACCACATTTGCCGGCACGGCAGCGCATTCATCCATGACGCCATGCATGTGAATCAGGGATCCCCGTGCGCCTCGCGTGAGCACGGCCAGCGAGAGGTCATAGCGTTCCGCCAGCGCCGTCAGGGTTCCTCCTTCGCTGTGGTGGGGAATGCCGCACAACTCCGCCACGACGGGCAGTTCATCGTCATTCAGCTTCACGGCAGAGGCCAGCCCGAGCGAGGTGCGGATCACCTCGCTGCTGTAGAAATCCTGACGCAAATTCACATCAAAGACGCGCAGGGTCTGCCGGCGGGTTGCCCCGAGAAAACGGCGGATCACCGCCCGGGAATCTGCAGAGCGCTGACCGAGAGAGCCGAAGCACACCGCGTCACAGCGGGCGGCCAGTCCTGCCAGCCCGGACGTCCATGCGAGGTGATCCCACGCGGTATCTCCGGCGAACTGATAGGAGGCATGCCCGAGATTGTCGAGGGTCACCTTGACGGATCCCGTCGGGCGTTCCTCATTGCGGACCACGGCGGCGGTGGAGATGTTGCGGCGGAGCATTTCCTCCAGCGCCTGGTCTCCCGGGGCATCCGTCCCGACCGCGCTGACCACGCAGGCCTCCGCTCCCAGGCCCGCGGCATGTGCTGCAAAATTCGCCGGCGCGCCCCCGAAACGGGATTCGTCAGGATAGACGTCCCAGAGCACTTCCCCGATTCCTGCGATAATGATAGGAAGATTCATGCGCGGCTCCCCAGTCTGGCTTCGATTTCCTCCAGCGGCACCCCCTTGGTCTCGACGACCATCAGCTTCACCCAGATAAGCTGCAGCACCATCATGCCGCAGAAGAACAGGAACACCAGGCCCGGGGCCATCCTGGCCATCATGATCGGAAACACCGTGGTCAGCGCAGCTGCAAAGACCCAGTGGGTGGCACTGCCCAGTGCCTGGCCGGACGCACGGCAGCGGTCCGGGAAAATCTCCGAAACGAAGACCCAGATGACCGCGCCCTGACCAATCGCATGCGAGGCGATGAAGGCAAAAATGCAGATCAGCACCATCAGCCCGCCAACGCCGGACGCCGCCGAGGCCTGCTGCAATGCAGTAGTCGCCGCCGCCGCCGCTTCCTCCGGGGTGGACTCCGGGGTAAAGGTCACCGGCTGCGCGCCGGAAGCGGCATCCGCAGTGGCCTGGCTCAGCGCGGTCTTGCTGGCCTCCAGCCCGGCTGTCAGGGCATCCTTGCGGGCTGGATTCGCGTTTTCCAGCGCTCCGACGGCGGACTTCACATCCACTGCGCTGGACGCCGCCTTGAACTGCGGCGCCCACGTGAAGAAGGCCGCCGCACAGAGGCCCAGCGACAGAATATAACCGAACGAGCCGATATACAGCAGCGTGCGCCGGCCGAGGCGGTCGATCAGCCACAGGCCGAAGAAGGTGAACACCAGATTGGTCACTCCAATACCGATGGACTGGCCGAGCGCGTTTTCACTTCCGGTCAGGCCGAAGATCCGCGGAGCGAAATAGAGGATCGCATTGATGCCGGAGAGCTGATTGAAAAAGGCGATGAGAAATGCCAGGATCACCGGCTTACGCAGACCCGCGCTCCACAGGCCGGTGGCTGCCGTGGCGGGTTTTTCCGCAGCCCTGACGATCGTCGCGGCCAGCGCTTCGATCTCGGGCCCGGACGCCGCAGGAGCGATGCTCCGCAGCACGGCGCGCCCTTCTTCGCCGCGCCCCCGGGCCAGCAGCCAGCGAGGGCTTTCCGGAATGGCGAAACACGCGAAGCAATACACCAGCGCCGGAAACGCCTCCGATCCCATCATCCAGCGCCAGGCATTGTCCCCGCTTTTGCCGATCAGGTAGTTCGTGAGGAACGCCACCAGAATGCCGAACACAATATTGAACTGGAACATGCCCGCCAGCCGGCCGCGGCGGTCCGGCGGCGAAATCTCGGAAATGTAGAGCGGCGCGGCCACCGTGGAAATGCCCACGCCCAGTCCACCGATGAAGCGGGCGATAATGAACGAATACGCATCCGTTGCCAGACCGGACCAGACCGCCGAAACGAAATACAAGACCCCGATCCACAGCAGGGTGCGCTTCCGGCCAAAGCGGTCCGTCGGCAATCCTCCCAGCAGCGCCCCGAGCACCGTGCCATACAGCGCAGAGCCCATCACCACACCATGCATGACGGGCGACAGATTCCAAAGCGACTGGATCGTCTGCTCCGCGCCGGAGATAACCACGGTATCAAAGCCAAAGAGAAACCCAGCCAGGGCGGCGACGAGGGACCAGAAGAAGAGTCGGGATTGCATGAGGATTGCGGAAATTGCCGCTCCGGTGTCTTTTGCCTATAGACAGGCCCGGCAGCTGCTTTTTCCCGTTCTGCCCGATCCGGGGAAAAATACCTATACAAAATTCCGCGGTCTGCCGGATTCCTGTCATGTCAGATCAGTCTGGTTGTAACGACAGATCCGGGACTGGCCTCCTGGAGCGACAGCGCACAATTCTCTGGAAATCAACCGCCCGCGCGGCGGCCTTTCCCTGCCTGAAGATACGCCCCGCAGGAATCCCGCACGATGAGGCGCGGCGCGAGGGTGATCTGCCTCGCAGGCAGGGTGGGATCAGCAAGGCGTTCCCGCATGGCCTGGAAGGCGGCGATCGCGATTTCCCGGCACGGCTGCTGCACCGTGGTGAGCGCCGGGGAGACGAGGGTGGCAAATTTCACATCATCCAGCCCGACGACCCTGACTTTCTCCGGCACGGCGATTTTCAGCTGGTGCAGGGAGCGCATGAGCAACGCGGCCGTGTGATCATTTGCACAGAGAATAGCGTCCGGGCATTCCGGAACAAAGAGGGAGCGGACAAACTTGGGATCTGCGGGATCGCCCTCACAAATCCACGGGCGCGGCATCTCCTGGCCGTATCCTGCCAGCGCAATACGCATTCCGGCAATACGGGCGCTGACGGTAGGCGCCGAATGCGGGCGGGTGACGAAACGGAAGGTCTGGCAGCCGAGTTTCAGCAGATGCGCAGCGAGTTGATAGCCGGCCGCGATGTTGTCCACTCCGACGGTATCGAAATCACTGCGCCCGGGAAAGGGCACGAGATCACGATCGAGGAGGACGACCTGGATGCCGGCGTCCCGGAGCATGACCGCCATGGCACGATTGGCGGCTTCCTTTTCCGGCACCAGCTCAAACGGGGCGAAGAAGACGCCGCTGACCCGGCGTTCGAGATAGTGCTGGCACAATTCCGCCGCGTGCCGCAGGCTGACATCTGCGTCCAGTCGCGGCTGACCGGACCCGCCCCAGATGAGACTGTAGCCGTGCACCCGGGCCAGACTGGCAATTTCGCCGCAAATGAGCTGGAAGATTTCCGTATTCCCCAGATCCGGGATGAGCAGGGCGAGAAGACGCTGGCCCGCCTGATCCTGAGGCACTCCACCGGTCCGGGCGTAGGTGCCGGAGCCGGCGCGGCGTTCGATGACGCCTTCCTGCTCCAGGGTGCGCAGCGCCTGACCGATAGTGGGGCGTGAAACGTCAAAGCGTTTCACGAGGACCGCTTCACTGGGCAGGCGCCCATCCACACCATACCGCCCGCTAGCGATTTCCGCACGCAGCTGGCGGGAAATCTCAGCGTGTTTGAAGCCTGGAGAGGAGTCAGCCAAAGTGTGGTCAATCGGGATGCAGCAGTCCGTCAGCGGAACTCTGCGCCGGACAGACGCACTCCATTGCCTTTTTGTCCATTAATTTCCCGATACTCCGGGACCAGCGTTGGGCCGCCCCGCGCACCCGGCGGGTCTTTTTTGGCATCGGGCAGCAACCTCTCACATGATTTTATTTGCCCCTTGGTGCCGGCACCCGCTAATGTGGCTGCATGAACGCACCGCTGGTATGGAGTATTTGTGGCCTATTGGTGGGAGGGGCGTGGGGTTGGACGGATTGGATGCCGGCCGGGAGGAATATAACGAGACCGCATCCGTCCAAGGCCGGAAAAGGGGAACTCTTGCCAGCACCCATTCCTTTGACGGATCCCGCCCTGGACGGCCCCGGCGGAACGCAGCTTCGTTTGTTGGAACGTATTGGCTCGGCGTCCCGCGCGGACATGGTGGCTCTGTCGCAGGAGCTATTCAGTGGAAAACCAGACTTTTATACGGTTTCCCTTTTATGGGAACGCTGGATCGAACTGGATCCCGAAGGCGGCTTCCGCGCCCTGCTGGCAGGTGAACTGGTGCAGGAAGACCGGATGAACCAGGTATGGGGTTATCTGGCAAAGTGGTCAGTCAAGGATCCGGATACGGCGATCGCCCGGGCCTTGGCTCTTCCGGAAAGTTATGATCAAAATATCGCTTTTTCCCGGATATCACGGGCACTGGCTGCCGCCCGGCCGGCGGATTTTTTCCGTCAATATGTAGAACTTTCCAAGCGGGATGATGCCAGTTACTGTGTGGAGGCGGCGGCCCGGAATCTGGCTGCTACTGACCCGCTGGCGTTCGCCAGACTGCTGGAAGATCCTGCTGGTTATGGCCTGGGAGGTGCGGAGCAAACCAAAGCCTGGCAGGGGCTTGCCTCCGGTTGGGCACGGATTGATCCCCAGGCCGCGCTCGACTTTTTCCGGAAGGTGGTGGACCCTGAAAACAGGAATTTGGGACTGAATAAAATTGCCCAACAGGTCATCGCCCGCGACCCAGATCTGGCTGCGGTACTCTGCAAGGAGGCCGGCGGGGGTAAGGAATCCATCCAAAAGGCTGCGGAGGCGCTCGCCCTCATCAATCCCGATGCGGCGTTGGCGTGGCTGAAAAAAAACTTTCCCGGGGAATCCGCCTCAGCCGCCTCCGTGGTGGCGCGCAATCACCTCCCGAGGACGGCTGGAAGCGCGGTGGATTTCATGGTCCGCCATGCGGAGGTGCTTTTCAGTCAGGGAAAAGTGGGCTTGGACCCTTTCTCCCGCTGGAGCGTGGACGACCCAGCGGCGGCCCTGATCCTGACGGACCAGATCGGGGATGCGGGAGTCCGGGCGAATGCCCGGGCGGTGCTGCTGGACTTCATGGCGGTCAGTTCGCCTCAGGAGGCAATCCAAGCCGCCACAGACGGCCCCGAACGCGTGAGAATTTTTCATAGTGCCGTGGAGAGCTGGGCCAAGCAGGACCTCACGGCGGCTTCCCGATGGCTGACAGCTCAACCGGCCGGCTTAGACCGGGATTCGGCTATTGCTGGTCTGCTGAATGTGACCCTGAGCGTAGAGCCGGAGTCCGCACTTCCCTGGGCCGTGGCGATTTCGCTTCCCTCGGAACGTGTTAATAAACTTGCCTGGGTGCTGCGCCGCACTGGCAGGCAGACAGAAGAGGTGGTGATTCCCATCCTGCAGGAACTGTCCATCCCTCCGGAGGAAGTTACAGAAATCCTGAACGGCCTGAAATCCGGAGATCCCCAAAAATGAAAGCTCACTTGCTGGCCATGGTGGCATTTCTCCTTTCCCTGGGAGCCGGGAAATTCGTCGTGTCCCGTTTGGTGGTTGCGGTAAAACCAGATTCTGTTGCGGAGTCCACGCCGGTTGCGGCACCGGCACATCGAAGGCCCACCCAGCCTGCTGGTTCGCCTGCCCCGGCTAGTGGGGCTTCTCCGGTGGTGCTTGAGCACATCGCATGGGAGAGGAAGATGTGGACGTTGGAACCTGGGGAGTTCCCGGAGGTTTTCAAGTTCGAGGTGGCCACCGTGAAGACTAGCGAACGTCTGTTCAGACTGATGGCGATCTGGCAGGAGCGCGATCTGGATGGATTCATCGCATGGGCGGGAACGCAGCCGGACTCAATGATGCTGCCCTTGGCGGGCCATGCGATTGGGATGTCCCATTCTCTCCTGACCGCCGCCACCCGGAAGGATCCCGAATTTGCGTGGAAACTCGCTGCGCAAACGTCGGCCAATTCCCATTCCGCGGACAGCAACCGGGGGATCATGATCGGGCTGCTGTTCCGGCAGGATCCCGCCGCAGCCCGATCATTCGTGCGCAAGCACCGGGATGAAATTGAGGCCTTCGGACAGGGGAACATCGGATGGTTTGGCCTTGATCCGCAAAAAGCGCTGCCCGTTGCCATGGAGTTGGCCCCGGGTGCCGTGCGCTCATCGATCGTAGCGGAATTGGCTCGCCATTTTGGCTCGCGCGCCGACTCTGTTTCCGGGGCCCGGGAATGGTTCCAATCCCTCCCCCGCGAACACCAAAAGGAAGTCAGCAAGCTTGCCGAAGGGAATTCGTTCTACCGGATATCCGAAACCCACCGGCAAAGGCTCAAGGAGGTGTGGCCGGCTCCACGTGAGGAATGAGGCCTTCAGCTGTGCAATCGATGGGGGGCCCTGGCCCCAAATTTCCTGGAAAAGACGGAAGATAAGGGCAGCGGGCCGGGTCCGTAATCTTTATGGCTGCACAAACCCTGCACCACCACACTTATGTCCCGCTATATCATACTGCTCAAATTCACTGAGAAGGGATCCAGCAACATCAAGGAATCCACCCGCCGCGCCCATGCCTTCGATGCGTTGGCGGCGAAGTCCGGCGTCGCCGTCGAAGGACAATACTGGACGACGGGCCGCTGCGACGGAGTGCTCATCCTGACGGCTGAGGGCGAGGGTAAGATCCTGCATCTGCTCGCGGAACTCGCCTCACTGGGCAATGTCCGCACGGAAACCATGCAGGCTTTCACGGACCAGGAATTCGATGCCATCCTTAAAGCCGCCTGAGGCGGTTCTGGTCTCCCTCTTCAAAGTCATTCGCCGGCAAACTTCATGGCCGTTTGCTTCCCGTCGTTTGTGGGATGGCAGGCTGGTGGGGATTGTCCGTGATGGCTGTGGGCCGGTTCCCTCCGGCCAAGGGATGGGGAATTGAGCCTGAACCAATCCGGCATCAGAACCGGACTGCGGCCGTCGCGCGGATGGCGAGATCCTCCACTTCGAAGAACTCCGCCGGCCCGATGCCTGCCATGCTGGCGACCAGACTGGAAGGGACGGACTCGACGCGGTTATTCAGGTCGCGGACATTGGCATTGAAGAAGCGGCGGGAGGCCTGGATGCGGTCTTCGGTGTTCACCAGTTCCTGCTGGAGCCGCAGGAACTGGGCGTCGGCTTTGAGGGCGGGATAGGCTTCGGCCACGGCGAAGACCTGGCGCACGCCGCGCAGCAGTTCGTTCTCGGCGCGGCACAAGTCTCCAACGTGGGTTCCGGTGCGGTCTGTGGTGTTGGCGCGGGCCCGGGCGGCTGCGATTTCCTCAAAAAGTTGCTGTTCGTGAGCCGCATAACCTTTCACCACCGCGACGACATTGGGAATGAGATCGTGCCGCCGTTTCAGTTCGGTGTCGATGTCCGCCCAGGATTCCCGGCAGTGATTGCGCAAACGGATCAGGCCATTGTAGGTGCCCATCAACCAGAGCAGCGCGATGAGTCCCAGGGCGGCGGGGAGGATCAGGATTTCCATGGAGGGTCAGGGCAGGGGAGGTGGCAGCAGTGAGGGTGAAGGGATGCGGGCATATTCCGGGATGCCGTCCAGCAGTCCGGCCGCGGTATCGCAGGCCGGCAGGATTTCAGAGGGATCGCTGACCTGCCGCAGGGACAGCATGAGGCGGACATAGTCCATCTGCATCGATCCTGCCTCCCGGTCCAGCAGAAAGGCCATGGTGCGCGCGGTGATGACATCAAACGCCCAGCGCCGGTCCGGACTGCTGACGTGATATTTGCCGCTGAATTCCGCCGATTCGAAATCGATGTCGTCCCAACCAAAGGCGGCCGTCAGGCGGTCGAAGACATGCTCACCCCGGATGGCGAGAGGTTTCAGAGGGAACCCGGGCTGCAGCATGACCACGGTAAAGCGGTGATGCTGGGTGCTGCGGTTTTTGCCGCTGCCGGAGGACGTCTGGTAATGATAGTCAAAAGCGGTCAGGGCATGTCCCGCGGCGGATCCGGTCAGGAAATTCCGTCCGTAGCGGTTGGAGCCGCGCCGGAACAGATCCAGTTCCGGATAACGATCCTCCAGGCCGCGTTCCGTGGCGGCTGAATATTGCCAGCCCCGCTCCGCCGCAAAGGCCGCGAACCGTTCCCGCCGGGCCTTGGCCTGGGCATGCCCGACGAGGGCGATGACCACGATCACTGCAAGAAAAACACCAAAGAAAAGCAAGGGCACGGCAAACATTGAAACTTCGAAACGAACGCGGGCATCCTGTAGCTGCCTCCTGCGTTTGACGAATACAATCCGGTGGCTGGTTTATCCCGGCTTGCCTCCTCCCTCAACAGGAACGGGGAGCGTGCTGCCGGGGGGGAGGGGTTGGCCAAAATCAGGGAACCCTGACTGATCAAATCGAAAGGGCTGGAGATAAATGGAGCGGGGCCAGCCGGGTGTGCGGTCGCGTTTGGCATGGTAGATATGCCACCACGTGGCGGGCGTTCCGGTGGAGACGAAACACGAATGCCCGACGCCGAAGGTGAGTTCAGTGCTTTGAAAAACCGGTTGGGGGTGCTTGCGCCACGCTTCGGGACTGAGCGGATCGCGGCCGGTCAATTCGAGCAGTCCCAGCTTGTAAGTGGGCAGCCAGGCCGCCCCGCAGGAATAGATCAGAAAGGTCCGGCCGGCATGCTGAAGCACCTGCGGTCCCTCGTTCAGGCCGCGGCTTCCGGCCCCTTCGCCGGTGCGTTCCCATTCGTAATTATCGTGGCGGCAAAGCCTGACGCGCGGCCCGGTGAGTTCGATGGGCGAGGTCATCCGGGCGATGTAGAGAAACTGCCGGTCGCTGTCCGGAGTGTCCCACCCCGACCATACTGCATAACGGATTCCCCCGTGGTGGAGCACCGTCATATCGATGGCCCAAATCGGGGGGCTGTTCCGGTCCATGCCTCCGCCGGTGCCGAGGGGACCGTGCAGCGTCCACGATCCCAGCGGGTCGGAGGAATCCGTGCGGAGCACAAAGGCGCGATGAGTTTCGTTCCGGCCATCGGAAGCGGCAAAGTAGATGCACCAGCGTCCATCCAGGAAGTGCAATTCCGGTGCCCAGACCTGACCACTGGCAGGCCCGGACGCGGGAGCCCGCCAGATTTCGTGTTCGGTTCCGGCTTCCGTCAGGGTGGCGGTGGTGCGGATGACAATTCTTTCCGCCTTTTCCGCGGTGCACCAAAGCCAGCGCTTGGCCGGCTCATCACGGACCACCCAGGGATCCGCCCCTTCCCTCAAAGGATTGGTGAAATGGCCGGACTCTGCTGTGGAAGTCACCCTGCTGCCGCCCAGCAGGATCAGGCTGATGAAAAGGACAAGTGCGGGGTAAAACATGGACTGGATCCTATGCGTCTGATTTCCCGTCCGCTACCGGGGGATAAGGGCTACTGCGGATTTGCTGAAGGTGCGAGGCCGGCGACGCCGTGGCGCCGAATCGGTTGCTAAATCCATTGGCCGGGGACCGTTCAAGTTTGTGCCATGATCAACCGCCGCCATTTCCTCACCACCAGTCTGGGCGCTCTGAGCGTCAGCACCTTGCCTGCCATCGAACCGATCCAGCGTCCGGGTGCCAGCCGGATGCAACTGGGGGTGGCGGCCTACAGTTTCCGCGACTCCTTCCAGTGGTCGCGCGACAAGGAGCAAAAACCCCAAGCGGGACGGGCGCCGTGGAGCATCCTGGACTTCGTCGATTGGTGTGGCGACCATGGGGTGGCGGGGGCGGAGGTGACCAGCTATTTTTTCCCGCCGGACGTGGACCGCGCCTTCCTGCTGGAGCTGAAACGCCGCGCTTATCTCCGGGGGGTGCAGTTGGCCGGGACGGCGGTGGGCAATAACTTCGCACTGCCCAAGGGCGATAAACTCAACGCGGAAATCGCCTACACTAAAAAGTGGATCGATCACGCCGCCGTGATGGGAGCGCCGCACATCCGGGTCTTTGCGGGACCGCAGCCGAAGGAGATCACTGCCGGGGAAGCCGTGGCCAATTGCCAGGCGGCTTATCAGGAATGCCTGGACTATGCCGCAGGGCAGGGAGTTTTTCTGGGACTGGAAAACCACGGCGGCATTGTGGCGGAACCGGATAATCTCATCCAAATGGTCAAGTCCGCCAAAAGCCCGTGGGCCGGGATTAATTTCGATAGTGGAAACTTCCACACCGCCGACCCCTACGCCGATCTGGCGAAGATCGCCCCTTACGCGGTCAATGTGCAGCTCAAGATGGAGATCAAACGGGCGGGCGGCTCCGGGGCTGAACCTAGCGACGTCAAACGGGTCCTCCAGATCCTGCGGGACGCCAATTATCAGGGATGGTTCACGCTGGAGTATGAAATGAAGGCGGATCCCTTTGTGGAAGTCCCCAGGATCCTCGAAATGCTCAAACCCCTGCTGGCCTGAGGAGGTGGGATGCGGCGTCTGGCCCGCACTTGAGACGGTGAACCAAGGCCGTCCTGAGTCAGAATACATCCATCCAGCGGGCAACCGGAGGCCGTCCGCCATTTAAGGGTTACCTCTGTTCTACCGCCGCCGGCGGCCACAGTGCAGCAGGCCCAGCCCTGCCACCAGGACCAATGCAGAAGGTTCCGGCACCACCGCCAGATTGGCAATAAAAGTGCGGTCGTAGAGGCGGTCCTGGAGTATGGTGGTGTTGAAAGTCCGGGCCGGGCTGGTGGTGTTGAAGGCGGTTCCTCCCGCATACGCCGTGGTGGTGTCCGACGCATCGAAGCCCAGATAGCCGACGGTCGAGTAGGCTTCAAAACTGTAGGTGGTGGAGCCATTCAGGACCAGCAGATCAGTTCCCGAAAAACTCCAAGTGAACCATTCATTCCCGTTGATGGTGCCGGTGGGGTGCGCAATGCCAGTAATAGTGGCAATCGGGGTGAGGTCCACTCCGGCCACCGAACTGACCCGGATGCCCCAGGTCGCGCCCGTAAAACCGCCATAATTGCCCGATCCGGTGGCTGCGCCCTTATAGGAAAAAGCAGTCAGGGTATAATTGGCCGCGCTGCCCGTGGTGAAGGATTGGCCGGGAGGGCCGGCATTGTCCGAAAAGGCCTGGCTGTTGAAAGTGCCACCGGGGATGGCCGCGAGGTCATTGAGGCTGGCCTGATCATCCACGCCAACGGCCGGAGCTACCAGTCCTGCGGTCAGGAGCACTGCGCTCTGCGCGGCAGGGGCCAGAGCGATGGCGAGGGCAAAGAGTGTGATTGGAGCTTTCATGTTCAGGATTCTTAACGGTGCTCCCCTCCCCCGTCAAAAACAGGTTCAGATTTCCCCCCTCTGCAGCATACCCTGTTCGGGTTATTCCAGAGGTGCAGGAGCTCGGCGGATCCTGCCCGTGCCACCCTCCATCGGGGCAGGGAATCCTGCCGGGGGGGGCGGTGGTCCCGGGCAGGTCCGGGTCACTGAATGTTAGTTTTCACGGGCGAGCACCAAACCGGTGCCTACCCCAGTTCTGACTCTCCATCCTTCGCTGGCGAGCCGGTTGAGATCGGCTTCCATGCGTCCGATGACTTCCCGATAGGGAACGAGGGAGAGGATTTTATATTCCTCGCTCACGCTGGTGACCTCCGCAGCGGCAGGGCGGGGAATAAAAGAGAGCATGCTGAGGCTCGCCGCCGATCCAAGGGATGCTCCGAAGAGGGCTGCTTTGGTAGTCGGGTTCATGGCTGTTTTTATGGGGGGTAAACCGTTATCAGGCCGGCCCCGCTGGTTCGCTCCGGTCGCGGGCCTTCACTGGCAATAATCAGGGCGGAATGGTGACCAGACAATGAGCCAGTCCCCTGGGGCATGCTGGGCAAATGGCTTAGAGCCAGTGGGGGAGTGGCGTAGTCCGGGCTTTGGCGGTGCGGAGAGGGGCGGAAACAGGCAGGTCCTGAAGGGTGCGGGGGCGCTGCCCTCCGCGGTCGGGATCAAAAAAGGAACCTCCCGGAGCGCCCTGATGGGCACCGCCGGGAGGTCCGGGGACTATTGCTATGGGTGGGCCGGTCAGTTCAGTAACGCAGCCGGAAGAACTGCTTGCCTGGACCCGCCGGGATGGTGATGGAATTTCCGGTGGTGGGGACCAGGGTCCAGCTGCTCTCCAGCATGGTGGCACTGCTCTCCAGAGTGTAAACGGAGCCATGCGGGCTGAGCGAAGGCCATGTCAGGGTGATCTCACCCGGCTGCAGCGAAGCGATGGTCAACTCCAGCGTTTCAGTGCCGGAAATCAAGGCTCCGGGCGGTCCCACCGGCAGGCTGGTGCCTTGGGGACTTCCCAGGGCAATCATTTCGTCATCGCTCAGCTTGCCGGCCCGGACCTGAATGGAGTCCACCCACATTTCACGCCGCTCGTCCTGGTCCCCATCGCCAAAGAGAATCGCGGTGGGTTGCAGGGCGCGGCGCACGGCATCCAAGCCTTGGTTGGCGGTCCAATCGTGCTGCTTGATGCCATCGACGAACTTCGTCACCACCGGAGGAGTGGCCGCCTCATCATAGGCGGCGATCACGCGATGCCATGCCCCCGCGGTGAACTGTCCCGTCCCCAGATAACCGTCGGTGCCCTGACCGAAGTTGTTGCCCTGCCAGAACAGGTCGCCGTCGTCCGTGTTGGTCAGGGAGCTGACCTGAAGGAGCGAGGCGGCAGCGGGTCCGCTGGCGCCGACGAAAATATCCATCAGGAGGGTGAACTGGTTGACCCGGGTGCCGCCGCCATTCGGTTTGATCCCATGATCCATGATGTATCCGATTTCCCGTTTCAGATCACCGGGCACCTTCATGATCCGGGCGTCGCGTCCATTGATGAGATCAACTCCGAGTTCCGTGCAGGTGCCATACAGGGTGCCCGTCTGCGTTTCACCATTGGCCCCGTCCAAATAGGTCAGGGGTTTTCCAATGGAGGCTGCGAGATTGCCGCGCTCGAAGTCCCATTGTCCACTGACTGGAGAGAGCGGCACGGAGACCGGAATTCCGCCGGCCCGGGGTTTTCCGAGCTGATAGATTTCCGCATCGCTCAATTTCCCTTCCCGGATCTGGATGGAATTGACAAACATTTCCCGCCTTTCGTCCTGGTCTCCGTCGCCGAAGAGGATGGCGGTGGGCTGCAAGGCCCGCCGGACCGCATCCAGCCCCTGGTTGGCCGTCCAGTCATCCTGTTTGATGCCGTCAACATATTTGGTGACCACCGGGGGCGTGGCGGCTTCATCATAGGCCGCCGTGACCCGGTGCCAGGCCCCCGCGGTGAATTGTCCGGTGCCCAGATACCCATCGGTGCCCTGACCAAAGTTGCTGCCCTGCCAGAACAGGTCGCCGTCGTCCGTATTGGTCAGGGAACTGACCTGCAGCAGCGAGGCCGCATCCGGTCCGCTGGTGCCCACGAAAATGTCCATCACAAGGGTATATTGGTTGACCCGGGTGCCGCCCCCATTCGGTTTGATCCCGTGATTCATGATGTAGCCGATTTCCCGCTTCAGATCGCCCGGAACCCTCATGACTTTGGCGTTTTGCCCTTCGATCAAAGGCAGGGTGAAATCGCTGCAGAGGCCAAATTGGGTTCCGGCCTCGCTGAGCCCCCCAGCCCCATCGAGATAAGTCAGAGGTTTGCCCACGGTTGCCGCCAGATTCCCCCGTTCAAAGTCCCACTGGCCCGTGACCTTGGTTGGGGGAACCACCAGCGGGATCCCGTCAGCCGATGCCCCGCCGAGGGCGACGATTTCTGCATCGGTCATTTTTCCGGCACGGATCTGGACGGAATTGACCCACATCCGCCGGCGCTCATCCTGGTCCCCATCGCCAAACAGGATGGCGGTAGGCAGCAGGCTGCGGCGCACCGCATCCAATCCCTGGTTGGCCGTCCAGTCATCCTGCTTGATGCAGTCCACATATTTAGTGACCACGGGTGGGGTGGCGGCTTCATCATAGGCGGCCACCACCCGGTGCCAGGTCCCGGCGGTGAATTGACCGGTGCCCAGATACCCGTCGGTGCCCTGACCGAAGTTGTTGCCCTGCCAGAAAAGATCCCCATCATCGGTGTTGTTCAAGGAACTGGTCTGAAGCAACGCGGCGGCATCGGTCCCCGCAGTATCCACCAGAATGTCCATGATCAGGGTATATTGGTTGACCCGCGTCCCGCCTCCGTTGGGGGCGATGCCATGGGTCATCACATAGCCGATCTGCCGGGACAGATCCGCCGGCACCTCCATGATCTTCGCCTCGCGCCCGCCGATGGGTGCGACTCCCAGAGCGGTGGTGGTGCCGAATTTCGTGCCCTGCCAGGTCAGTCCGGCCGGACCATCAAAATATTGCAGCGCCTGGCCGACCGTCGCGGCCAGGTTTCCGCCATCAAAATCCCACTGGCCGGTGGCGGTGGTGCCGGAGCCGCCACTGACATTGATTCCGAAGGACCATTGGCTTTGCCCGGTTCCTCCGCCCGAATCCGGGTAGTTCAATTGGACCGCGTTGTCCGGAGTGGTCCGGTTGGGATTCGGGTTGAAGGAAACGGTCACCAATGGGGCGGATCGGGTTACGGTGGGGGTGACGAGGCTTCCATTGAGCCTCATTTGCACACCAGCGGCCGGGACAGTGGTGGTTGCCCCATCAACAATCACGGCTTCGATGGGGGCGGAGGCACTGTTGCCGGCTGAACCGGCCACCGGCCGCGCCTCGGCCACATAGGGACCCTTGGCATTGGCTACCGTGGTCGTGGCATAGCTCTTGATAGCCAATGGATTGGTGGGGTCATTGACAGGAATCCGCTCTTCGCCGTTGAGGGAATACCACTGGAGATTGGCCCCGCGTCCGGTCTGCCAATAGAGCAGCCGGAAAGGATAAATACCCGCTGTGGCGACTTCGACCGTCCACAGATTCTCATTGTGGGTATTCCCCTGGAAAGGAGGCGGGGCGTTGCGGGAGAACTCCGCTACTTTGAGGCCGAAGCAATCCCTTGGATTCCGCGCCACAAAGACGGCATACGCGTCATCGTCATTGACATCGGTGCGGTCCGTCCCCACACAAACGCCGAACGTGTGGGTACCGGCCGGAAGTTCCAGAAAGCCCACCACCTCGACCGCGAATTTCTCGGTGTGGAATCCACTGCCTGGAATGCCCGGGAAAAGCTCCGGCGCGAAGGATGTCAGATAGAGGTTTCCATTAGCGTAATCGATGAGATCAAATCCGGTGGCGTTGCTCTCAAAATTGATGGCCGGCACGATATACGATCCATTGGCCTCCGGCCCTGCCACAGCCTCATTGGGCATCGGTGCTCCCAGAGCATCCAGCAGCGTCCCCGTGATCTGCTGGCCGGCCCGCCCGATATTGTTGGCAAGGGTTTCGGCGATGGGGGCCTGGGCCACCCGGACCGTAAAACCCCGGAGGGTGGAACTGCCGGCTGGCAGGGCGGCCGCCGGAGGAAGCGGGACGCCGTGGGACGGAACAATCGATAACAATCCAAGGCAGCCGAGCAGAATCTTGTGCCACTGATCCAGAAATAAACGGTTGGTCTTCTTCATGGTGGATTTGTTTGGTTGAACCGGCAGACCAGGCCGGAATCCAACCACTGGTCGAATTTATTTCCCCCCTGCCAGCGGCAGCACTCTTGCGGTGCTTCCGCGAAACTTCAAGAATTTTCGGGGGAGGAATGGTTGTTCTAACTTGTAATTTATTTGGAAAGACCTGCGTTGGATGTAATTCTATTGGATGGTCCCGGAATTGGATGTTTACGTGTTGGGTGCCTGTCGGCTGAATTTTGCCTGACACTTCACTATCGGCGAGTTTTCCAGAATGTGGAAATTCTAGCATCCAGGTGCGGTGGAGCACACGCCATTGCCGTAAGGGCCGGTGCCTCCGGGACTTGCCGCGGGACAAATCTGTGCTTAAGCATGATCCCATGAAACGATGCTGGCGGATTGCAGGCTCCGCCGCCTGGACGGTGGTCTGGCTGGCCGCCGCCGGCGGTGGCCTGGCGGTGGATCCGGCGCTGCTGAAACAGGCTGACGAGGCCTTGGCAAAGGGGGAATTCCGGGCCGCCTCGCAGCACTATAGTGCCGCGGTGGAGGGCTCTGCTTCCCCGGCCCCGGCCAGACTCGGGGCCGGGCGGGCGGCTTTCGCCCAGGCAGACTACGAGGAAGCGGCGCGGCAGTTTGATCTTGCCAGTCTCGCTCTCGGGGCCACCCCCCGGGAGGTGGCGCTGGCCCTGGCGGGCAAGGCGGCGGCATGGCTGGAACCGGCGCGCGGGACCCTGGAGGAAAATGCGGTGATGCTGGCGGCTGAAGATCTGGATTCGGCTCTCAGCCGCGATCCGCAGTGTGCCACCGCGCTGGTCTGGCGCGGCTATCTCCGGACGCTCCTTGCGAAAAACCATGAGGACGAAAACAACGCCTTGGGTGACCTGAAGGCGGCGCACGGGCAGGGCGAGGATGGCTGGCTGCTCTACCTGGCCCGGGGGTGCGTGGCTATCGGTCATGGCGACACCGCCGAACGCGACAAGGCCTTTGCCGTGGCCCGGCAGCGGCTGGATACCGAACTGAAATCCCGTCCAGGGCATCTTCATGCCTGGCTGAAAAGTGTTGAGTGGTGTGAGCGCAGCGGTGACCTGGACCGCCTGATTGCCGATCACACCGGGATTTTGCAGCGCTGGCCGGAACGGGTGGCTTCCATCGCGGGCCGTGGTTATGCCCGGGTCCTGAAGCAGGATTTTCCCGCCGCCATCGCCGACTGCACGGAGGCCTTGGAAAAGGGCGACCGGCGCGCGCTGGTTTATTGGTGGCGCGGATATGCCCGCTCCTGGACGGGCGACACGGAAGGCGCGCTTGATGACCTGGGCGAGGCTATCGTGCTCAATTCTGAATTGAAAGGTCCCCTCGCCCGCCGCGCCTGGCTGCAGAATGCGCGGGGGGAATATGAGCTGGCGGTGGACGATGCCACCCGGGCCGTGGAGCACTGGCCGGACGATCTGGAGGCGAGGGGCGAGCGCGGCTACGCCTGCAAGGAGCTGGGCCGGACGGGGGAGGCGATCCGGGACTTTGACCAGGTGCTGGAGGCAAATCCCAAATCGGCCGGTATCCTGCGCTACCGCGCCGAAGCCCGGAATCTTCAGCGCGAGTTCCGCCTGGCCCTCAAGGACGCCTCCGCTGCGATCGGACTCGTCCCGGCTGATGGTTATGCGTGGCGTGCCCGCAGCGTGGCCCACATCGGGCTCAAGGAGTATGACAAGGCCATCGCGGATGCTACCCGGACCATCGAACTGCTGCCCAAACACGCGCCCGGCTACATCAACCGCGGTGCGGCCCGCCGTGCTCAAAAGCAGTTTGCCGCCGCCCTGAAGGACTATGATCAGGCAGTGGCTCTCGACCCGGAAAACCCTGCCTGGTATCGCGACCGCGCCGGGGTTCATGAACAAAGGGGCCGCCCGGACGCGGCCCGCAAGGATTTGGAGACCGCCCGGGAACTGGAGGGCATGAAAAATCTGGAAACACTGCCGGAACCGGCCATTAAGCCACGTTAGGAACTTCCGGCCGGCGGCCCCGCACCCAGCCCCGGCTCCGCCCGCCCGGTGGAATAACTGTTCACGGTGACCACCCCTGACACAGCAGCGGCCGGATTCCGCTCCCTGCGGAGGAAATCCGGCCGTGATGATCTGGAATTTAGGTGCTAGGACCCTACTTCCCGTGGGACTTCACAAAGTCAATGTTGGCACGGACCTGCGGAACGCTGTCCTTCCAGTCGTTCTCGTGTTCGATGGAGATGTGGCCGTTGAAATTCTGCTTTTTCAATTCATCGAGGCAGGCCGCAACATCGACCACGCCGGTGCCGGCCACCACCACTGGAGCCTCGCCATTGGCGGCTTTGTCCTTGAGGTGCACGCTGATAATGCGGCCATTGAGGATGCGCAGGCACTCCACCGGTTTCAGATTGGAGGTGCACCAATGGCCGAGATCCGCGCAGGCCCCGACGCGTTTGTCGCGGCTTTCCACCACTCCAAGGATATAGAGAGGATTCCAGACCTTGTATTTCGGATTGCTCATCGAGCCGCCGTGTTCATGGAAGGCCACTTTGACATCAAACTCCTTGGCGCAGGCTTCCCAGGCGGCAATCTGTTCGGTGGATTCGGTGCAGACGGCATACAGTTCCATCTTTTTGGCGAATTCCATGATGGAACGGACTTCCTCCGGGTTTTTGGCTCCGACGACGCCGTAGTTGACCGGGCGGACACCCTGACGGGCGCATTCGGCCTTCAGTTCCGCCATCGCGGCGGCGGACATGGTGTGGCCGACCTTGTCCTGGGAGCCGGGCTTGAGGGTTTGGCCAGGAAAAAACTCAATCAGGTTGCCACCGGCTTCCTTGGTCTTGGCGATGGCTTCGAAAGCGCTGAATTCCTTGAAGGTATAGGCCTGGGATCCCACAAACCACCCGTTTTGGAGGAGGTTTTCCGGAATCGGGGTGGCCAGCAGGCTGGCCGTGACGGAGAGCGCTAGAAGCGGGAGCAGACGGATGTATTTCATAGGATGGTTGGAAACGGGAAATGGGGTTGCGCGTGGTTCTACGCTGGCGCGCCCGGTTTCCTTGCGAAGAGTCCTTGTTTTCGTACGCCCTATCGCTGTCCCGCGGGACCGCGGGCACTCCGGCCGGCCGGCGCTGATGGCAACCGCGGGCGCCGCTAGGATTCAGGATGGCGCAGCACGAGGCGGAACTTTCCCGAGTGCGGATCGACCGCGAGGGATTCCACCGGCTCGATGCTGAACTCCACCTGGTCCATTTCCTTTTCGGCGAGAATGCGGTTCAGCTGTTGGCGGATCCGGTCGTGGGTGGCTTGGATTTCCTCCGGGGAGAGGCCGTTTTCGAATTGGGCGCGGAATCGGAAGGAGATCCGGGTCACCAGGACGATCTGCCACGCCCTCAGGCCCTTGATAATCAATTCCACGATCACAATCGGATGAATGAAATCGTCCCTGCCGTGCCGGTTGGTGAAAACCAGGGCATCCTCCATGCGGCCGACTACCTCCTTGACTCTGGTGAAGGGATAACTGCTTTTTCCATTGGAGTCGGGCACCAGCACGTCATCCATCCGGTAGCGGATCAGCGGCATGGTGTGATTGAAGAGATTGGTGACGCAGGTGTGATCCGGCCGGGTTTCAAAGATGAGGTCGTCCTCCATCAGGTGCAGGCCTTCCGAGTCCGGCAGCGTCAGACCCATGTAGAGATGTTCGCTGGAGGCATAGGCATTGAGCACGGGGACTTTGAAGACGCGTTCCAGATAGGTTTTCACGTCGGGGGGGAGCGGTTCGCCCCCATTTCCGAGGTGCCGGGGCCGGATGCGCAGTTCCCCGCGTTCCTGCGCCCCGGCGAGGGCCTGCAGCACCGTCGCGTAGCCGGAAAGCATATGCGGCTGGAATTGATTCAATCCCTCAATGATGGCCGGCAGGGGTTGGCCGATGTCATAAGCACGGACATCGTAAAACAAGCGGTTGCTCCCCTGATTGCCGGTAAGCATCAAGCCGGCTCCCGCAAAATGGCCGCGTGTGGCAGCGACAAAGGCGATGCGCCGCCGCCAACGGAGGGGTGACAAGCGCACGATATGGCTGCAGCCATTGATCCAGGCCTGATGGGAAAATACAAAATAACCGACCGTGCCCGAAGTTCCCGAGGTGTGCAGCACGTGGTAACGCCCGTCAAACAGCTCCAGCGGATCCCTTGACCGCGCGAGGAACTCCGTGATCCTGTCGCGGGTGACCCGGCGGTCCGTCACCAGATCATCAAAGTGGGTGATTACCTCCTGTTTGGTCAGGACCGGAAAGTCGGCCGGCACACAGGTGGCGGGATCAATCCGATGACGGGCGATGCAGTTCCGGTAGAAGGGGGAGTGAAGCTTGGCGTGGCCAACGAGGCGGCGGAATTTGCGTAGCTGGGCGGCCTCCAACTGGGCGCGGGACTGGCGCTGGTTTCGGCGATGCTGCCAGAGGGCCCGGATCCACCGGCAGGACTCTCCCGGGTTGAAGTTATTCATGCCCTCCCAGGGGAACTGACGAGTGGGCCGGGTTCTGCCGGAAGCTTGTCCAGATACAGGATTCCAGAATGATGGAGGAGGCGGGTGTCGGCATTCAGTGGAATGAATTGTGGGAATTCCAGTGTTCACCACTTCAAGTTGGACTCATCGTTGAAAAAGAAGGAGACGTGCCTGGACCGGATCTCCCCCGTTGCCAGATTGGTTGTATTGGCTGCCTGCGGCAACGGGGATTTTCAGGGATGGCGGGACCCCCGGCAAACAGCCCGTGAGCAGTTGACCGGAGCAGGCCGCAGTTTGTTGCCCGGCAGCGCGTCGGGGGACCGCTGCCGGGGATGCGGGCGGGTGAGGCTTTCCCGATGGTGGCCGCTTGCGTGTAAAAACAATTGCCCAGGCTTGCCCCGGGGGAGGCAAGACTGGGCGGACCGGCAGGCCTCAAATCACCCGGAACCCCAAAAATGGTTTTCCCTGGCGATTCCGGCTAACGGAATTCTTTACTTTTTCAGGGCATCAATCCGCGCCTTTTCCGCTTCTGCGGCGGCGTCTGCTTTCTCTTTCTCGGCGTCGAGCTGGGCTTTGGCGGCGTCCTTGTTGGCCTCGATGTTGGCTTTGTCGATCTCCGCGTTGGCCTCGGTCTGCTTCTCGGCCTTTTTGGCTGCGGCATCGACCGCGTCCTTGCGGTCATCAATGGCGTCTTTGGTCGCATCCTTCTTGGTTTCGACGGCCGCTTTCTGCTGGTCACATCCGATCACAAGGAGGGAAGAAAGAACGAGGAGGCTGAGTTGGGGTGTTTTCATAGGGGTGTTGGGTTTGGTTGTGAGTAACAAGGTGGAGGGGAGTGAATCAGCGGGCGGGCGGCAAGATCAGGAATCGAATTCCTTGACGGCTTTTTCGATGGCTTCGCGGGTCTCCCCGGTGCGCTTTTGAATCCGGCCCAGCAATTCCTCCTGTTTGCCTTCGGCGTAGGTGAGATCGTCATCGGTGAGCTGCGCCCATTTCTGCCTCAGCTTGCCTTTGGTGATATTCCAGTCGCCTTTGATTTCGAGGGTGTTCATACTGTTGAGGTGGTTGAGGATAAAATGGCCGCGGCTCCGGGTGCGGCACAATCAGTCAAGGGATTAACCATGGGGCAGGGAGTCTGAGGTTCCTATGGGGTGTAACCCTACTACGGCGCTGGGTCGGATGATGGAACCCGGCGGAGTTCCCCACCGGCAAAGGACACGGTAACGCCGCCAATAAGAAGGCTGGAAACCGGACCGGGATTTGGGTTATGATGGGGCATGATAAACGACACCGGTTTGCTGCAATCGCTGGGCATTGCCTTGGGGCTGGGACTGCTGGTGGGGTTGCAACGGGAGTGGGAGCACAACCGGTTGGCGGGATTGCGCACCTTTGCGCTGGTGAGTTTGTTTGGCGCGCTGAGCGGAATGCTGGCACAGGCCCACGGCGGCTGGGTCATGGGAGGCGCGCTGATCGCCTTGGCGGCCATCACGGTGCCCGGATATATGGCTTCCCTGCGGGAGAAGGAGGCGGACCCCGGCCTCACCACCGAGATCGCCTTGCTGGTGATGTTTGCCACCGGAGCGATCACGATGCTGGGGCATCATATGGTCGCCGTCGTCATCGCGGGCAGTGTGATGGTTTTGTTGCAGGGGAAGAAGCCGCTGCATCAGATGGTCCACAGGATTGGCGAGAATGACCTGCGGGAAATTGCCCGGTTGGTTCTGATCGGCCTCGTCATTCTGCCGGTTTTGCCCAACCGTTCCTTCGGTTATGACGGAGTCCTGAATCCCTTTGCGATCTGGTTGATGGTGGTGCTGATCGTCGGCATCAGCCTGGTGGCGTATTTGATCAGCAAGTTTCTCAGTCCCTCACGGGGGGCCGCGCTCACGGGCATTCTGGGAGGATTGATCTCCAGCACGGCGACGACCGCCAGCGTGGCCCGGCGCAGCCACGGACCGCCGGGTCATGCTCCGGCTTTGGTGGCGATCACCCTGATTTCGGCTGCGGTGGTCTTTGGGCGCGTCATCATCGAAGTGATGATCGTGGCGTCGGGAGTAGCGTCGGAAGTGTTGCCGCCCCTGGTGGCGATGATGGCGCTGGCTGGCATCATCGCGGTGGGCGCTTACCGGTTCTCCCTCAAATCCGAGCCACCGTCGCCCGGGGACACCCCGCCATCCGAACTGAAGGGAGCCGTCATGTTTGGTCTCATTTATGTTGTGGTACTGCTGGCCGTTTCCTTTGCCAAGGAACACTTTGGCCAGACCGGCCTTTTCACCGTAGCCGCGCTCTCGGGGCTGACTGACATGGATGCCATCACCCTCTCCACCGCCAGCCTGTCCCAGGCTGGGCAACTGGATGCCTCCACCGCGTGGCGCGTCATCATGACGGGTGGTCTAGCGAACCTTCTTTTTAAAACAGCCCTGGTCATCGGGATGGGCTCACGCTTCTTCATCAAACCCGTGATTCTGGGATTTGCGGCCATGTTGACCGGCGGAGCGGCGATTCTGGCATTCTGGCCATGACCGGGACGGAGCCTCTCAGGCAAAATCGCTGATCCATGGAACGGACTTCGTGCAAATTGCGATGAATGAGAGCCGGCAGGAGATTTTGGCTAAAGATGAAACGCGTTGATTAGTAACGAGTTATATCGGTTGGTGGGGTGGTGGCGTGGTTCGTGCGGATTATGCGGTCAACTCCGGCCACTGCCTTGGTCCGCCCGAGGCGGGTCCGGCCATTGTCCCCCATAAAACTATGAACCACCTCTTTAAAGGCATCACGCTCACCTTGGCGCGACCGGTCGTCCTGTTTTCCACGATCGCGGCTCTCGTTTTAGCACCCGGCGGGTTGGGCCTCATGTCTGCCGGCTGGGCGCAGGAGAATAACGAGGGCGCAGAAGTTCTCACCCGGGGGCCCGTGCACGAGGCCTTCGCCGGAACCATCATTTATAAAGCCACCCCGGGACTGGTGGTTTCCAAGACCCCGCCTGCTGCGGTGGAGGAGATCCCGCCGGATCAGCGTCCGGAGGGGGCCAATGTGACGTGGATTCCCGGCTACTGGGCATGGGATGACGAAGCCGGTGATTTCCTCTGGGTCAGTGGCATCTGGCGCAATCTTCCGCCGGGCCGGCAGTGGATTCCAGGCTACTGGTGGGAATCGGGCCAGGATTACCAATGGATCTCCGGTTATTGGGCGGACGCCGCCGCCGAGGAGGTCGAATACCTCGACGAGCCGCCAGCCAGCCTTGAGGCCGGTCCGAACATCAGTGCCCCTTCGAGGAATCATTCCTGGATTCCTGGAACATGGCGCTGGAGTGAGTCCCGCTACAGCTGGCAGCCGGGTTACTGGTATCTGACGCGTCCTGACTGGGTGTGGGTGCCGTCCTACTACACCCGGGCTCCGCTGGGCTACATCTACGTCGATGGCTACTATGATTACGATGTCCCGCGCCGCGGCATGGTCTTTGCGCCGGTCCGGTTCTACGGGAGTTATTATTCCCGCCCGGATTATTACTACCGCCCCACCACGGTGATCAGCGTCACTGCGCTGCTGGACCATTTGTTCCTCCGGCCCCGGAGCAGGCATTACTATTTCGGCGACTACTACGCTCCTGAGTACCGGCGGTCCGGTTATTACGCCTCCTACAGTTATTATTCCGGAGGCTACGGGTATGACCCGATTTATGCGCACCAGCGTTGGACGCACCGGGATGACGACCGTTGGGAGCGCCGTTATGAGGACAACTTCTCTTATTACCGCGACCATGAGGAAGCCCGTCCGCCGCGCACCCTCGCCGCCTTGAATACCTTCTATGCCCGGCCTGACAAGGACCGGCGCGTCGAGGCTGGATATGCGACCCGGCTGGACCAGCTGGTGGCCAGCAAGGACACCAGGCTCAAGTTCAAACTAGTCAACGAAACCGAGCAGAAAAACTTCGCCCAACGTGGCCGGGAAATCCGGGAATTCGGGGATCAGCGCAGGAAGCAGGGCGATCGCGTCGCCGGCACTCGAGATCAGGACAAGACCGGGAAGGAAGAGAAAGACAAAGGCGGGCGGGGTCAGGGAGGGCCCACCCGGGTCAAGATTCCGAAGTCGCCGGTCATGGCAAAAGTGGCTGATTCCACTTCCCGGGAGGACACCCCGCCGGATCGCCCGAAGGTCTCCCGTCCGGACGAAAAGTCCGCCGGAAAACGGGACCCTAAACAGCGGCCTGGAACCCCTGACGGGCAACGGGATGTGAAAACTGAACCGGGCCGCAGGGATCAGACCAAGCCTGACACCAAGGGCGACCCGAAAGATCCTCGCCGCAGTGAGTCCAAACCGGCTCCTCGGCCTGAATCCGAGCCCCGGAAATCCCGCGGGCAGCCGCCTGAAAAAGAGCCCCGGGCTATCCCCAAAGCGGAGCCACAGCCTGAGCCCAAAGTCTCCCCCAAGCGGGAGCCGAATGCCCGGCCGGGCGAATCCCCGAAGCGGGAACCGAAAACTGAACCGAAGCGGGAGCCCAAGGCAGAACCCCGTGGTGAGCCGAAACGGGAGCCCAAAGTCGAACCCCGACGCGAGCCGACGCCACAGCCCAAACGGCAACCGAAAGCCGAACCCCGGCCGCAACCAAAAGCGGAACCCCGGCCGCAACCAAAAGCGGAGCCCCGTCCACAACCGAAAGCCGAACCCCGGCCACAACCGAAAGCGGAGCCCCGGCCAAAGCCGAAAGCCGAACCCCGTCCACAACCGAAAGCCGAACCCCGGCCACAACCGAAAGCAGAGCCCCGCAAACAACCCAAAGCGCCGGCGCCGGCACCCGCCGCTCCCAAAAAGAGTTCCGGAAAGCCGGAGGAGAAGGAAGAAAAAGATAAGCGACGCTGAGACGAATCACCCGCACGGGCATTGGGTCCGGACGCGCCGTCCATCGCCCGGATCCGGGAGATGGGCGGCCTTCTTATGCGGGGGGAAAACGCTAGTCCCCGAGGTCCTCGACCTCATCGGCGGACAAGGCCCGGGGCCAGAGCGCGAAAGAACGGAAGCTGGCCTGAATATCTTCCCGGGCTCCAGTATAAAGCGGATTGCCACCGAGGGCACCTTGCCGGGAAGCGGATTTTAATTGCGGGGGCGCTGCGCCTGAAACGAGGGGCTGGCCGTCCACATAAAGCGTGAGAATGGAACCTTCCTTCACGGCGGCAACCTGATACCAGCGGCCCGCCGTCAAGGCCACGCCACCGGTGCCAGCGCCCCCGCCGCCTTCCATCCTGGCGTGGAGCCGGGCATTTTCGACCACGAGGCGCAGGGGATCATCCCCGGACCCGCTCCAGGCACTGAAAAGGTGGCCGGGTCTTTTGTCAGGGAACGCTTGGATTTTCACCTCCATCGCCGCCGTGAAATCGGCCGCGGCCCAGTTTTCCGGCAGGGCAAGCCGGATCATTCCCGCGGGATCGTGAACGGCCTGCTCCTGCGGGACGGCCGTCAGGGTGGGCGGCCCTGTCTTCGCTGCAGGGCTGGCCGGAGCCGGCAGCCAGGAGCGGTAGCGGGTGCCATTCATGCCGGCCGTGGCGAAATCCCTTAGCCTGACGGTTTTGCCGGCCACGGGGAATTCCATGAGGACCCAGGGAGCACATCCGGCCAGACCCGGGGGCGGCGGGTCCCCCGGGAGGGCGGCGGTCAAGGCTTGCGGAGGGATCCGGGGGATGCGGAATTCATCGTAAGCGTTATCACGCTGTTCCCACGCCAGCAGCAGCGGACCCCGGTAAACACTGATGCGTCCGGCCTGGCCGCGCTGGCCCGCCACGGTGCGCAGTCGCAGGGGGAACTCGAAGGTCACCCGGTCCTGGGCGGTCCACTGGTGATCCACCTCACAATATGTTCCGGGCTTCACCTCCAGCGGCTGGTGATTCAGCCGACCGGTCGCGCCCTCCGCCCAGGAAGGAATGCGGAACCGGACGGTCCGCTTTCCCGGAGACTGAATCTGCCACGAGACCTGGCCATCCACGGGATAACGGGACTCGCAGGTGAGGGCCGTTTTTCCTCCATCGGCCGTGAAAGTCAGGGGCGCGTGGGTATTGACGACGAGGGCCGCGCCATCCTGCATGATCGCCCAATCCGCCAGCATGCCGGGGGTGCGGGGACCATTGACGGAACAGCAATTCAATTCGGGCGTGCCGGCCCGGGCCTGGAACACGATTTCATGGGCGCTGGATTTCCGGTCACCGTCCATCGGCGTGCTGTAGGTCCACCAATGGCCACCCGGATGCTGGGAGCCAAAGGCCGCATTGAAGGTCGCCAGCTCCAGTGCTTCGGCCGCTTCGGCGCCGCCCTGCAGCCGCAACATGTCCACACTCAGCGCCATCCAGGCCACGGTGCAGCAGGTCTCGATCGCGGTGGCCGCCCAGGGGTCACCGGTGGCTTGTTCCCCACCGCTGAAAGCTCCGCTGTTCCTGACATCGTGCTCGCGGATGGTCCTCCAATGGCTGGCGAAGGCCTCGCGGTAACGCGGATCACCGGTCAGGCGCCACAGTTCCACGAGGGTCTGCAGGCCGTGCAGGCTTTCCCAGCGGGGCAGGGGTGTTTTATAGAAAGGGACGCCTGACAACCCGGTGCGCAGATAGTCGCCGGAGCGTTCCCAGTCTTTTTCAATCTGCCGGACCATTTCCAGATAGCGGGCCTCCCCGGTGCGGCGGTGCAGTTCCGCCATGACGTGACTGACGGCCATGTTCATCTCCGGCGAGCCCGCATCGATCACCCGGCGGGTGCCGTCCAGATAGGTGCGGCAGATCAGATCCGCGGCCCGTCGCACCGCATCCACTGCCGGACGGTCGCCCGTGAGATCATGCCATTCCAGCAGGCCTCTCAGGATATGATAGTGGCCCCAGAGATCCCACTCGCCCAGCAGCCGCCGGTCCGCCGGAAACGGCCCCAGATACCCATCCTGATCCTGGGTCCCGATCAGTTCCGCCACAAACAGCCCGGTCCTTTCCCGCAACACGGGCCGGTCCGTCACGCGCAGGGCGGCGACACAGGACAACAGGTATTTGCCGGCGAATTCCCCGGCCCATGGCACCAGCTGCAGCGAAGGCTGCCGGTCCCGCAAACGGAACATCTCCAGCATGCCGGGATTGGTGACAGGAGCGGACAACAGCCAGCCGTCCACATTCGCCGCAATCCGCTCACCGGCAACGCCGCTGAATTGATAGTGCCCGCCGGGAATGGACCTCAGCGCCAGCGTGCCTTTCTCCACCACGGGTTGGGCGGTTAGGGGGGAGAGGGTGAGGAGCAGCAGGAGAACGGGGCGCATGGGAGTGTAACGATTCGCCGGGATGACATCTTGCGGTGCGGGTGATGACCGGTTTCCTGCCATGGCAATCCCAGTCCCGCCCCCGCTCGAGGCCGGTTCAGGCGAGCATTTCCGAAACGATGCGGGCGGGCTGGCCGTCAATCAGGCTGGCGTCGAGCCCGTTGCGTTTGAAGACAAGCTTCTGGTGATCCAGGCCGAAAAGATGGAGCAGGGTGGCGTGCCAGTCGTAGTGGTTGACGATGTCCTTGACGGCTTCGTGGCCCCATTCGTCGGTCTCGCCCTGGACGTGGCCGCCTTTGAATCCGCCGCCCGCCATCCAGCAGGAGAATCCGTGGGTGTTATGGTCGCGCCCCCATTTGTCAGGGCCGGTGTCGTTCTGCAGCACGGGCAGGCGGCCCATTTCGCCGCCCCAGTGGACCACCGTGCTGTCGAGCAGGCCCCGCTGTTTCAGGTCCTTCACGAGGGCCGCACAGGGCTGGTCAACTTCGCGGCAACGGTCGGGCAGGGCGCTGCGGATCACGCCGTGGTGGTCCCACGACTGCCCGTGGTTCAGCACCTGCACAAAGCGCACCCCGCGCTCCACGAGGCGCCGGGCGATCAGGCACCGGGTGGCGTAGTCGCGGGTATAGTCCTGATCGAGCCCATACATTTTCCGGATGGAGTCCGGCTCGCCGGAAATGTCGAACGCTTCCTTGGCGGCCCCCTGCATGCGGGCCGCGAGGGCGTAGCTCTGGATGCGGGCATCAAGGTCGCTGTCGCCGGAGTGCAGGGTGAAATGCTCCTTGTTCCAGGTGTTCAGCAGATCCAGCTGGCGCTGTTGGCCGCGGCCGCGGAGATGGGCGGGAGGATCGAGATTCAGAATGTGAGGCTCGCCCGGCCGCACCATGGTGCCCTGATAAACCGCAGGGAGCCAGCCTCCGGTCCAGTTCTCGTTGTTCATGAGGGGCGGCCCCTGCGGACTGGTCAGGGCGAGGTAGGTGGGCAGTTCATCGGTCTCGCTGCCGAGGCCGTAGCTGAGCCACGAGCCGAGGGTGGGGCGGCCGGAAGTGATGCGCCCGGTGTGGAGGGCGGAGACCGATTGCCCGTGATTGTTCACGCCGGTCCGCATCGAACGGATCAGGGTGATATCATCAACGATTTCCGAAAGATGGGGCAGCAGCTCGCTGATCTCCATGCCGCACTGGCCGCGCGGGGCGAACTTCCACGGGCTGCCGAAGACTTTGCTGCTGGCCTCGGCGGCGTTGTCATAACGGATTTCACCGGGGAAGGGCTGGAGGTGGTATTTGGTGAGCTGGGGTTTCGGATCGAACAGATCCATCTGGCTGGGACCGCCGATCATGAAGAGGGAAATCATGGACTTTGCCTGACCGTGATGGGCGGGCGGCTTGCCGGTGAGATCGAACTTGAGACCTTCGGTGAAGGGTTTGGTGGGAGCGCCGATGAGGCCTTCCCGGCTGAGCAGCCATGGCAGGGCCAGGGCACCGAGTCCAAAGGAATGGGTGCGGAGAAAGTGGCGGCGGGAGAGGGCGCTCATGGGTTATTCGAGGTAAAGGAATTGGTTGGTGCTCAGCATCACCTGACACCATGCCGCGAGGGCTTCGGTGGCGGCCTGGCCGGCTTCGCGGCCCTGCTGTTCGAGGTCGCGGCGCTGGTCATGGAGGAATACCAGGCTGCGGGCGGTGTCGAGTGGTGGCGGCACCTTGCCATAAAGCAGTGCCCAGGCGCGGTGGATCCTGCTGAGGTCATGCTCCGGGGCCTCGCGCTGGAGACGTTCAGCGAGAGCTTGGGCCTGCTCGATGCTGAAGGCGTCATTCATCAGCAGCAGCGACTGCGGAGCGACCGTGGTGACGGTCCGCACCGTGCAGTTGGGATTCATCAGCGGCAGGTCGAAAGTGTCCAGCACTGTCAAAGGACGGGAGCGGCGGCTCTCGATATACAGACTGCGGCGGAAGACATTTTCCCCCGCGGTTTCGATTTTATCAATCATGCCGTTGCCGGGATTGATCACTTCCCGCCCCAGGACGATGCGGCCGGTGGTCAGGTCGCGGGCCACGCTGACGGGTTCCCCGCCTGTCTGCGGGTGGAGCTTGCCGGTGACCGCGAGCATGGCATCGCGCAGGCTTTCGGCATCAAGGCGCTGGAGTTTGGCACCGCAGTAAAGCCGCTCACGCTCCGGGGTGGTGCGGGGATCTGTCATCTGGCGCCAGGTGCGGCTGGTGAGGATGAGGCGGTGGAGGCGTTTCAATTGCCAGCCGTGCTCCATAAAATCCGCTGCCAGCCAGTCGAGCAGGGCCGGATGCGTCGGGGGCTCGCCCAGCATACCGAAATCGCCCGGGGTCCTCACCAGACCGCGGCCGAAGTGATGCAGCCAGAACCGGTTCACCAGCACCCGGGCGGTGAGGGGATGATGCCCGCTGGTGAGCCACTGGCTGAAGGCCAGTCTACGGCCGGTGGTGGCCATTTCCGGGGTGGGCTTGGTGAAGCCGGCAGGTGGCCCCGGAGAGAGCACCTCCAAGGGGGCGGCCGCGATTCTTTCCTTCGGCTGTTCGTGGTCGCCGCGGTGGTGGAGGAACGTGTCAGGCACGGCTCCGGGGACCTCGGTGGCCGCCATGAGGAACCGCTCTTCCGGCTTGGTCCCGCGATGAGCCTCGGCCTTGGCTTTCATTTCCTTGCGCTGGTTGTTGGCGGGCGGATCGAACAGTTCCAGGAGGCCTTCGTCTGTGCCGACGTTGGCCTCGATATACTTTTTCAGAATGGCCAGGTGTTCCGGGGTGCGTTTGCCGGCTTCGGTTCCTCGGGCGGTGCGCACCGCGTCGCGGTCGGCCTCCGGCACCTTGTCGAGGCGGGCGGCAAAGATTTCATCCAGCCGCTTCCTGGCGAACGCGAGACGTTCGTCGTCCAGTTTGCGGGCTTCGGTTTCGATCCGGTCTGCCAGGGCGCGCTCTTCGGCGGTGTAGAGCGAATAGAGCCGGCTGCCCGGCGGGCGCCAGTTCTTCCAGTCATAGACCGGCTCAAATACCGCACGGAGCCGGAAGTAGTCTTGTTGGGAAATCGGGTCGTAACGATGGTCGTGGCATTGGGCGCAGCCCACCGTTAGTCCCATCAGGGCGGTGGAGACGGTTTTGAGGGTTTCCGCCATCACCTGGTTTTTGGCGAGGTTGGCATCGGCCACGGTGCCGCCGGTGGGATCGGGGGCCATGCGGAGGAATCCGGTGGCTGCCAGCTTCGCGGCCGCCCCCGGCTGATGCACCACCTGGACCGCCTGGTCATGTGTGGTGCCCAACATTTCGTCACCGGCCAGTTGTTCCTGGAGGAAGCGGTCCCATGGCAGGTCCTCCTGATGCGCCTGCACCACATAATCCCGGTAATGCCAGGCATGCGGCCGGGTCGAGTCTTCCTCGTGGCCATTGGAATCCGCATAACCGGCCACATCCAGCCAGTGCCGGCCCCAGCGTTCGGCATACTGGGGAGAGGCCAGGAGGCGGTCGATCTGCTTTTCCCAGGCATCCGGAGAAAGGTCCTGCACAAAGACCTCGACGTCCTCTGGGGCGGGCGGCAGGCCGGTCAGATCAAAGGAAAGCCGGCGCAGCAGCACCCGGCGGTCCGCTTCCGGCAGGAAGTCGAGTCCCGCCTCGTGCAGCGGCCCCGCCACGAAGGCATCAATGGGATGGGCCTCTCCCGCCGGCACGGCAGGTTGGGCGATCGGACGGAAACTCCAAAACCCGCGCTCCTCTTCTGTGATATAAATGTCAGGTATCTTCTCCGGCTCCTCCCGGGCGACCGGGGCGCCGGCGTTGATCCATTCCTCGAGCAGCGCGATTTGCGCGGCGGAAAGAGCCTTCTCCTTTTTCGGCATTTCGCCACTTTTCGCCAACTGGATCATGTGGCTGGCTGCCGCGTCGCCGGGAACCATCACCGGTCCGTCATCGGTGCGGTGCAGCATGAACCGCCGGAGCCGGAAGTCCACGCCTCCTTCGGTTTTCCCACCTTCTCCATGACAGTGGAAACAATGCGCCTTCAGCAGCGGGCGGATGTCTTTTTCAAACACCGGAGCCGCCCACCCTGCCATGCAGAGGAACTGAAGACAAAGGGCTATCAGGAAGGGAGGAGAGGTCACGCTCCTTCACAACGCCGCGCCAGGGGTGACTCTTGCAGACCCGCCGTCCCCGGCATGGATTGGGTTTTCCCCGGGATCAGAGGAAGTGGTATTTTTCCGTTTAATCCACCCCGGCCACGATCCGGTAGAACCGCCGGGTTTCGCCAGGCGGAATCTGCCAGTCGACTTCCGTTTGCACGGTCGCGGCGGGGCGGTCGGCGATGGTGGACCAACCCGACAATTGGTCGCTGGCTTCCATCCGGTAATGGCGGCCGGGCTGGGCGATGAAACGGAGCTGCCTTCCGGCGGCATTGACCATGGGAATGGCCGTGAAGCGGCTGTTCCGGTCCTTCGGATCAGTGTTGGCGGCGTATTCAGACAGATTGTTGGTGCCGTCCTCGTCGGGATCGAGCAGGGCATCGGCGGCGGTATCCGGATCAAGGCCATGGGTGGTTTCCCAGTCGTTGGGGATTCCATCATGATCCCTGTCCGTCTCCGGGGTGAAGGTGGTTTCGGTCAGGGCGCTCCAGGTCCCTGACTGCAGGACGCGGGCCTTGATTACGGGGCTGCCGGTCAGGGCGAAGGGCGCGCTGTAGACAGTGGCGGCTGGATTGGCCGTGCCTCCCGTCAGACGGGGATCGGAACCATTCAGCGTGTAATAGATGGTGCCGCCGGTGTTGGGATTGGTGAGGGTCGCGGTGAATGCCGGGAGATAGGAGCCGCCATGCTGATTGAGCGCGGGGGGATTCACACTTGGATAGAGCCCGGCCGTGCGGAACCGCTGCAGCGCCACGGGGCCAATCGCGGGCCAGAAGTTGGCGGCCATCCAGGAGAGGTGGGCCTGCCACTCCACCTCGCGGCGGTAGGGCTGGCCCGGGCGGGCGAGGTTGGGTTGATAGTCCCCCCAGCGGGCGGATTCGGCCACGATGGCGTGGTCGATCTCCGCCACCCGGGCATTCCATCGGGCGGTGATCGCGGCCGGACTGAGGGCTCCCCCATTGAAGAGGTGGCGCTGCACCCGGTCGGCGAATTGGAGCCGGAACTCCGGACTGTTCTGCCGCAGGCTGTAGTAGATTTGTGCCGGGGTATTGGCGGCGTTGACGTCGGCGTATTTGGCGGGCGCACTTTGCCAGGAGCTGCGCTCATAGAGCACATTCACATTGCTGATCTCCTGGTCCCACGCAAAGAAATGGAATCCATCGTTGATCCCGGTGGGGTTCCGGGTGGCCCGGCCGGCCCACCAATTGTGATTCGGCCAGTCGTCGGCTCCGTGGAAGATGTGCAGGATCATGTAGTCGATCAGACTTTCCGCATGGAGCAGCACCGGGAAAGCCGGATTGGGCGATCCGTCAGGATTCCTGCCCTGGGCCTTCTGGTAGGCGGCGTTGTTCAGGCCGGCACTGGCCAGGTTGATGAGTTGCTGCCACGCGGTGTAGTTGCCATTTTTCAACTCCGCGAAATCCACCAGGACATCGTATTCCGCCGCGGTGCCCCCGAGGTGGTCCGCCATGAAATCCTCGTCAGGATGCTCACAGAGATTGTAGAGACCCCAGTAGGTGCCGTTCAGATACAGATGACAGTAGCGGCCATGGGCGGAGAGACCGCTCAGGGCGATCTGGGAGTCGCGCACCCATTGGTCGCGGACATAACTGGCCCAGGCCCGCGCCCAACGTTGATAGGCGGCCCCGCCCGGGCCGATGCCCACGGCGGCCCACTCGGTGCAGGGAAAGGTGTCAGTGCTGCCAGCCCGCAGGATCAGTTGGTCGAATTGGCTCACCGGGCTGCCGGGGAAGAGATCATGCCGCAGCTTGGAGTCCCCGTATTGGGAACGGAAAAACATCTTGAAGCTGTGCTTGGGCGTGAAGCTTTTGTCGCGGCTGATGTTGCCATGCACCGCCAGGCCAAAGTTGATATGAAAACCCCCGCTTCCGGATGGATCGAGCCATTCCGCGCTGGCGCTGCGCTCGTAGGCGTCGCCGCGGGCGGTGCTTTGGGTGTAAATGCCGGAGGGCCCCCACAGATCGGCCGGATTGCCGGTAATGCTCAGGGTGGGCAGATCCAGGAGCGCGGCGCGCAGGCTGTAACCTGGCTGCGGATTGTTGGTCACCCGCTGGTCCATCGTGTAGTCCCCGGGGAATCCCCCCGGCCACGTGGCGGGAGCGGAGGCCGGGCGCTGCTGTGTGGCGACCTGATTGACGAACAGATAGGTGTGCGTGTCGATATTCGCCGGTCCGAGATCCGTCCCTGGCACAAACGCGGCGGCCCGCAGGGTGGTGGTCGTGGTCACATTCACCACAGCGGGCGAGGGGGACTGGATGCCATGAGTCAGGTCAGGCACGCTGCCATCCGTGGTGTGGACAATGACCGCGCCCGGGGTGGTGCTGGAGATGGTCACCGCCTGCGGGGTATCATAGAATCCGCGGCGCGTGGAGAAGACGGTATCGGCGGTGAATCCTGAGACTCCCAGGCCGTTAGGGGTTCCAGGGGTCGGGGCCTTGAAGAACTGGTCAGGTTTGACCTGGCCGGTGATCAATTCAGGCAGCACAAGGAAATCAGCATCCGCCGCGGTGGCATTCATTCCCTGGATGGCCAGCAGATTGGGGCCGGCCACCAGCAGGCTCGCGTAGGCGGAGATATCAATCTCCTCGGTGATGAGGCCTGCGCCGGCGGCCCGCGCCGCTGTGGCGGCCGCATTGAACGCGGGGACCGGACCGGCAGGGGCATTGCGGCGGGCGATTTCCGTCCCATTGAGCCAGGCCACGAACCCATCGTCATAGCGCATTTTCAGAGTCAGCAGATCCAGAGCGGCAGGCTGCGCCACGGTAAAGGGAATCCGGAGCAACACCGAGGCAGTGACGTTCCTCGCCGCAGCGCTGACGTCGGTGCCGATGACCGCGTTGTAGGACCGCACCCTCAGAGGCGAGAGCCCACCCGCCAGCGCGGCAATCTGCCCCGGTTCCAAGCCGCTGTCCCACACCGCAAAGTCATCAATCAATCCCTGATAGCCGCTGGTTCCCGAGGCGTTGGAGGCCCCGATGTAGAAGCTGCGCAGATTCATCATGGCATCGGTATTGGTGCCGGAATGAAGCAGCGTTCCATTCTGCCAGATTTCCTTCCGGTCGCCCTGCTTCTGCAACACATAATGATTCCACTGCCCGCGCCATTTGGCGGCATTCGGTTCCCCTACCGAGACACGCTGGCGTCCGGAATCGCAGCAGCCGGCAGTATCCCAATAAATAGTGGAATCGCTCCAGGGCAGGTGCGCATCCAGCACCCGGATCCCGCCGCCATTGGTTTCGCTGCCCGCGAAAAAGAGAAAGGTGGGCGCGGGCTGCGAGGCTGCCCCGAAGACCCAGGCACTGATGGCCACGGCATTCCGTTGCGTGATGGTATCGAAGGCTCCGGTCGCCGCTCCTGGAATATTGATCCTTCCGGTGCCTTGGAAGTTCATGGCACGGTCGCCTGCCTGGCCCGTGTGGCCGCCCCGGTCGGCGGTGTAGGTTGCGGCCGCCACTGTGCCGGTGAGTCCGCGGCCACTGGCATCGGGGGCGGAGGTGGCCACCGTGGCGTCGTTGAAATTCCAAAAGCCCAGCGGCCCCGTACCGTCGGCTCCGCTGGACTGATCAAACCCCACGCCGGTCACTGCATTCAGCCACGACGAGTCATCGAACCCACCAGGTGCCGTCCATCCGGTGGCGGCAGCAGCCGGGACCAGAACTTTCCCTGCCGCCCCGGCCGCGACGGCGGGCACCGCATTCAGCAGCCGTCCTTCCCCATAGGAAACATTTGCCAGCTGTGGTGGGAAGTTCAGGAATTGGCTGACGACCGTGACGCCATCCGGCTTTACCAGCAGGATCGAATCCCCGTCAGGATCGAGTTTGAAATTGGTATGCAGGGCACTGCCTGCGAGGCGCCGGTCCTTGGCTGAAGCGAAGACGACGAGGGATCCGCCGCCCGGGACCACCACCGGGGTGGGGAACTGCCATTTGGTCAGAGCCCCCGGATCGTCGCTGAGGAACCAGCCCCCCAGATCCGCCGGGGCGGCACCCGGGTTGGTGATTTCGATCCAGTCCGGGGTCTCGCCATCGCTATCCTCCAGTCCGCCGCGGTTTTCCGCGAGGAATTCCGAGAGATAGGGCGGTGCCGCGCCGGTCTGCGCCTCCGCGCCTGCGGGGAAACCGGCGAGACCACAGAGGGACAGGAAGGACAGGCGTTGCAGGAAACTCATAAGCCGGGAAGGGGAACCCACCTGGTGATACCCGAAACTATGGGACGAGCGCAAGACATTGCTGGACCGGAAACACCGGGCGTTCCGGCGGCATCCCGCGGTTGTGAGGCCTGCTTCCCCGAAAACAGCGATCTGCAATACCTTAAGGAATTCCTGGATTTCCCGGGAAAGGAATTGACAGGGAGGCACTTTTTGGTAGAGAAGTAAACTATATTTAGCCCGGTTTCTGCCGGTAAACTGCCACTCCTTCCATGAAAATCCGCGTCCCCTCTCTTCTCCTCACGCTTGGTGTCCTCAACCTCGCGACGGCTGCCAGCCATGCCGCCATCAACTATGTCCAGATCACAGGCGATGCGGACTCCGGCATCGCTTCCAGCAACACCTACACCCATGCCTTGGATTTCGGCACGGGTAGTCCGGGGGCACTGATCAACGGGGTGCAGTTCTCCGCCTACCCCAACTCTGCCAACGGCACGTTGAATTTTTTGCGGACGGTCAGCAGCGGCTCTGAGAACGACAATCCCGGCAATGGCGGTCACAACGTCACGGGCGATCTCGCCAATTTGATGACGGACATGATCTACAACGGGAACAACGCGGTCGGTGGCACCACCTTATGGACGCTCAGCGGCCTGACGGCGGGAGTCACCTATGACGCACGGATCTACACCCGGCAGTGGGCTAGCCCCAGTGACCGCAGTTCGACCCTCGTTTTCGACCCCGATGGTGCCGGCGCGATTTCCGAGTCCACCTCCCTGATCAATGAGGACGATGCCCTCACCGTAGGCATGCCTGCGGCCAATACCGCCTACTACATCAATTACCGTTTCACAGCAGTGGCGGGCCAGAATCTGGTGATCACCGCAACCCAGAGCAATCTCAACCAGTCCTGGCACCTATATGGCCTGAGCAATCAGGTGGTGCCCGAGCCCTCCACCACGGCCTTCGCCGGACTGGTCGGCCTCGGCCTGCTGGCCCGCCGCCGCCGGAAATAACACGGTGTCCCCGGTTTCACTCCCAACCCGTCCGCAGCCAGGCTGCGGACGGGTTTTTTTTATCCTGAACAGGGAAAGACAAACCACAGATTTCCCGAAGAGCACAGATAGTCAGCGCTTCAGGTCAATGGGTCGGTTAACCCTGGAAGGTGGGACTGGCTGAAAACACAAATCGTTCATGATCTGTGCCCTCTGCGAAATCTGTGGTTTTCCCTATCGGCTTTAGTTTTGTCTGCGGCAGCCAGCTCAGGCGGTGGGTTTCACCACGGCGAGGCAAGGGTCCACGCCGAGGGTACCCATGTAACGTTCCGCTGCGTTGGGGACATTGAGCGAGGCCAGGGCGGCTTCGGCGGTGGCGAGGCGGGATTCCATCGCCGTCCGTTCGCCGGACTGCAGGCGGGTGCGGCGGCTTAGGAAGCTGCGGAGGTCCTGGGCGTGGCGGGTCCAGAGGCGCCGGTCCAGCGCGGCGCGGGCTTCCAGCCGGGCCGCATACCACCCGCTGGCGAGCATGGCCTCCCTGTCAAACAGGGCGCGGAACCCCGGATCGGCGGCGGTGCGGCCTTCCCAGGTGCCGTGGGCCATGATCTCCAGCAGGGCGCGCAGCGGCGGGATGGCGAGGTCAATGCCGCCGTCCTCGAAATACATCAGCGCGGCCTTCTTCTGGGCTTCCACAATGTGTTCGACCCCATCGGCAAACTCCTCCAGGCTCTGTTCCTCCGGCCGCAGCATGTCCGGCGGGAAAACAGTGGCAGGATCGCTGAAGACCCGGCCGAAGAAGTTCTGCACGAATGCCGGGGTGATGCGCCAGCCGAGCCGGCTGGCGGGGATGGTTCGTCCTTCGAATTCGAAGTCGCTCACTTTTTCCAGGCAGCCGTTTTCGATCAGCCACGCCGGGGTGCGTTCCTTCAGATACATGCGGCTCCAGACTTCCGGCACAATCAGGCTGATATCATGTTCCACCTGGTATTTTTTCCCGACATGTCCGGCGGCGGAGGAGAACCCGCCGGCCTGGGTAAGGAGCGCGGAAATGAGGGCGTTGTTCAGATCGTGGACCGGGAGCAGGCAGTTGAACGGACCTTTGGTCAGGGCGCCTTCGGATCCCGCTCCGGTGGTGGAGGGCGACTTGCCGGTCAGGCTGGCGGTGAAGTCCATGAACAGCTCCGGCAATTCCTGATAGTGAATCGGCCCGTAGACCGCCAGGGGCGGGATGCCCGGAGCGGCGGGATTGTTGCGGCGGCCGGTCAGGACCGCATGCACCGGATTCAGCACCGGCTGGTCCGGACCGAGGCGGCGGAATAGTCGGGCCCCGGTTTCCGCGAGGTATTCGGCGCGGGGATGATCGAGATCCGGCCGGTTCTGCAGGTAGCGGGGGTTTTTGGTAGGCTTGCCATCCACGATCCGGGGATTGGCGGTGCAGACAAAAAAGGCCGGCTCCTCCGCCGCCGCCACCCGGTGCACCAGGTCCTGCATCGGAGGCGTGAACTGGCCGAAGCGGATCGCATCCTCGATCATCTCCTGGGCCGCCGCGCGGGGCAGGGGTTCGTAGTTGGAAAAGAAGGTGCCGATGCGGGCGAAGTCCGCCTCCGCGCCGCGGTCGTATCCGCGCACGATGGCGTCGTCCGGCCGCTGGAAGAGCCGGTATTCACAGTTGGCAGTGAATTTGTAGGCAGGCTCCTTCAGGTGCGGGTGCAGGCCGGTTAGGCTGGCGGCGGGGAGGACCACGCTGGCCGTGATGTCGTCCTCGCGCTGCAGTTTGGCGGCCGGAGCGAAGTCCTTCCTCACCCCGAAGGTGCGCCAGGAACCGGTGCTGGTGAAGCCGACCCGCAGGTAGCGGGTGACCAGTTTCTGGTTCCGGTATTTCAGTTCAATGCCGGGCTGGCCATCGATGACGTCCACGCTGAAACGCTGCTGCCAGTCCGGTCCCCACGACGCCTTGTAGCGGCGTTTGATCACCAGCACGAGGTCCCGCACCCAACGCGGAATCCCTGCCAGCCAGGCGTTGTAATCATCGGTGAAGTGCCCGCTGGGCGTCAGCATCCTGACGACACTGCCGAAGGAGCGGGAGGCATCCAGCATCGGGCGGCTGGGCAGGCGGGGTTCGGTGGGATTCCGGAAGCGGTCGCTGCAGTCGTGCTGGATCACGGCCATGGCGGCGGCGAAGTCCTCCACCAGATTCCTCACAATCACCGGCCCGGTGAGCATGGCGTCCGAGAGGGACTTGGAAATCTCACTTTTCCCCCCGCCGGAGACGGTGCAGGGCTTGTGGCAGTAGGTGCCTTCCGCCTGGGTGCCCACCAGCCGCCACCGCTGGCCTTTCACACTCTGGCTCATGGCCACCTTGTAGCCGGAGGGCAGGACATAGGTGTTATGGGCGAGGAGTTTCAGGGTGGCGGTGGACCCATCCGGCCGGGGCCAGGTGATGCGCTGGTGCCGCAGGCTGATCTGGGCCGTCTCCGGGAGGTAGATCAGATCCGGCCACTGCTTGTCCACCCCATAACCGTCAGGGTGAAGGGTCATCCGGCCGCCCTGCCGCTGCACGGTTTCCTCCCAGGTGTGATCCACTTCCCGGCCAAAATGGCTGAGGGCAAACTCCTCCCCGAGGTCAAAGGACGGAAAGGCGAGGGCTCCGCCGGAGTGTTCCTCCTCACATTGCCCGAACAAGTTGGCCGCATAGCTGATCTGGGTTTTGACCTCCTTCTTGCAGTAACCGTAATAGCTGTCCGCGATCAGGGTGACACAGACCCCCCGGGCATCCCGGCAGGCGATCTTGAAGGCGCTGCCGTCATTGTAGAGTTCGTCCTCCTGTTCCCAGAACATGCCATCGCGGAGCTGCCGGGCGGTGGCGGCGGAGCGGTGGGGCAGGCCCAGTTCCTTCTTTTTCAGGGTGGCGAGGTGCGGGGCGAGGATCACGCAGCCGGTGTGGCCGGTCCAGCCGCCGGCATCCAGCCGGGCATCGTTTTCCGGGAGGAAGGGATCGCCGGCATTGCCGAAGATGCTTTCCACGAAGTCCAGATTGCTCACCAGCACCCCGGGGGCAAAAAACCGGATCTCCATGGTCTGTTGCGGCAGCACCCCGGCCACCTCCGGGCAGACGATGGGACGCAGCAGCAGACTGACAAAGGTGCGCGCCTGTTCCGCGTCCGGCAGACTGGCGGTGTAGGGCAGGGGCAGCAGGTCGGCGGGCGGATTCAGGGCCGCCTTCAGCAGGTGGGCAAAGGCCTGCACCGGCACCGCTTTTTTATCAAAGGGGATCGGCAAGCCGCCTTCCACCACATGGAAGACCCCCTCGGTGGTGCGCCGGTCCTTGGCAGGATTATGGCACACCCCCTGGTAGACGCGGTAGGAGGAAAGGATGGCGCTTTGCACGGAATCCGCATCCGCCGGCAGGGAGAGCTCCCTCGCCAGCCCATGCCGTTCCAGGGCCAGGGCACTGGCCGGCACGAGGGGCTCGCCGGGCTCAAACACCCCCTTGGCATGTTCGCCCAGATACGAGCTCAGGAATTCGCTGATGGTTTGATCCGCCGGGCAGAGCGGCTCGCCGAAGAGGCGGAGCTTTTCTTCGAAGTTCGCCAGCAGCGACCGGCCCAGCATCAGCAGCGGAGAGTCCACCTGACCGGCCGGGACGGCGAATCCCCGCGAAGCCAGTTTCACATTCACCAATTCCTTCATCCGCTCCTGCGCGGCCGCCCCCTCCTTGGGTGAAGCATAAAATCCGATCGATTCCTGTAAGCGTTGCCACATAGACCTGCTCTTTAGCAGAAACCGTGCGCACTTTCCAAGGCGGACTGGGAAAATTCGGAACTTGGGCCGATCCTTTCCAAGGGGGCGGGGATTCGAGGGGACCAGTGGCCACTCCGCGGTGGGGAGGGGTTACTGTTTCGGCCGCTGGTGCTCCTGCTCGTAATGTTTCTTCAGCAGGTCCGCGCCGTAGTCGTTCGAGGGATCGCGGAAGACAGAGTGGATGTGATTGACCGCGCCGGTAGTCCGGCCCGGTGCATAGTTGTTGTCGAACTCGACCAGCAGGGCCGGCCCATGGATCCGGTAATAATAAGGGGTGGACTGGTCTGTGGAACCGGCCCATCCGAAGTGGACTTTGTCCCACCCGGCCAGACGGATACGCGCGAGCTGCTGGTGCGCAACGTCGTGCCGGTAGTTGTGCAGGTATTCCTCCACGAGGGAAACGAGCTGCGCCTGCTGGGCGGCATTGAATTCCGGGAACCCCAAACCCTCGATGCGTTGCAGGTCCTGGTCCCGGCCCGGGCCGGTGATGATGTCCTTCGGTGCCTCTGCACTGAGCATGGCCTTTTTCTGCTGCTCCGGAGTCAACGCTTTCATCAGCGCCAGACCCTGGTCGTCTTCCGCGCCGAGGACCCGCCATCCCGCATGCAGCCCTTCGCGGATTTCGTGGGGATCCGAGCCCATGAAAGTCGGGGTCATCGCCACCTCTTCGCCGGCCACCGCGAAGTTCAGCGCCAGATGATGGCCATCCAACTGCCAGCCCCACGGTTTTTCCGCAGAGGGCTCCCCGGGAAACGAAAGCCAGTAGAAGCGGAGGCCAAACATGGGCTGGTCGGATTTGTCCTGCCCGGAGAGGTGGAGGAGGATTTCATCAAGCTGCATGATGCCGGTGGCCTTGAGATAACCCTGACTGCTCAGTCCTGCCTGGATCAGGTGATGGGCCTTGATCCGTTGCTCCGGGGAAAGCTCCCCCAGGCTGACGCCCTTTCGCGGGTGAAGCGTGTGGGGCAGGTTGCTCCAGTCTTTCCGCTCCGGATCATCCACGGGAAATACGGCCTTCTGCCGCTGCTCCGGAGACAGGGAGCCCAAAAAATCCGAGGCCGTCGTCAGGAGCCGGGACGCCGTCGGGGCTGCTGACGGGGTTTCTGCCTGAGCCTGACTGGCTTGGGGAACGATCAGACTGGTCCCGCAGAGGGAGCAGGCGAGCAGGATGGGGAGACGGGTGAGGATCGGTGAAGCAGTTGGTTTCATGAGGCAGGATGGTTGGATTTGGTATGGTTGGTTTTTTCCTGCCAGGGTTGTTCCGGGCAAGTGACCCGGTCCAGGTTCAGGGGGATTTTGCCTCCGCTTTCTCCTTGGCTTCCGCCGCATGGATTTCCTCCCACGACGGTGCCTGCCAGACGTGCACCACCCCCGACTGATTCCCCCAGGTGAGGGTACTGCCATCCGGGGACAACCACGTGCCCATGTATCCGGTGCCCTCGCCTTCCAAGGTGAAGACTTCCTGCCAGCTTTCCGTGTCCCACAGCTTCACCGCTTCGTGGTCGCCGCTGCCCACTGCCAGCCGCTTGCCGTCCGCGGAAAAGCCCACCGAATGGGCGCCTTTGAGAAAGCCCCGCAGCGTGGCCACCTCCTGCCAGGTGACTGTCTCCCAAACCCGGGCGAACCCCAGACTGCTTGCGATGGCGAACCACTTTCCGTCAGGGGAGTAACTGCCCACATCGCCTTCCAGAATATCCAATTCAAGTGTTCTGCCGCTCTCCTCGTCCAAATTCCGCAAGGTGATCTCCCCCTCTCTGCCGATGGCGATCCCCGCCTGTCCGCCAGGCGAAAGCCCGATGGAACTGAAGGATGCCGGAGCCGGCCATGACTGGGTTTCCACCCCGGTGGCGAGTTGCCATTCGTGCAACAGATTATCGCTCTCCGACCAAGTGATCAGCCGCTTTCCCCCGGCACGGAATTTTTGCACCGTCACCTTGCCAGCCGGGTGCGACAATCGGTATAACAAAACCCGTTGCGGCAGGTCCCAGACCTGGAGGGACCCGTTGGGCCAGTTGACCGCGAGGAATCGGCCATCCTCCGAAAAGCAGGCTGAATAGGCCTCTTCCCCCACTTCCAGCAAGGGGCTGCGGTTTTGGAAACCGGCCCCCGCCCACTGCGCCACCTGCCCCTGCTGATTCAGAGTCACGATGGACTGGCCGTCGGAGGCGAAGCTTGAACTGATGACCTGCTCCGCCTGGAGCGCGGCGGAGGGCGGCTCCCGATGCGGGACGGCGGTATTCCAAAAACAAACCGTGCCGTCCTTGCCTCCGCTCACCAGCGTTTTGTGATCGGACCACAAAGCCAGCCGCCACACTTCCAGCTGGTGACCGCGCAGCACGTCGATGCACCGCTGGCCTGCCAGATCCCAGGTGCGGATGGTCTGGTCGGCGCTGCAGGAGGCCAATTTCCGGCCATCCGGCCAGAACACCAAAGCCCCCACCCATGAGCCGTGACCTTCCAGGCGCCCGGTAGGTTGGCCGGTGCCGGCATCCCACAGGCGGATATCCGACTCGGTGTATCCGGCGGCGGATGCCACGGTTTTGCCATCGGGTGAAAACGTCAGGGCCGTGATGAATTCCTTCGCGGCCACCGCGGTCCAGAGTTCCCGGCCATCGCGCAGATCAATGGCCCGGATCCGCCCCTGCGGCAGCGCATACACCGCCGTGCTCAAATCCGGGGCAGCGGCAAAACCGGACTGGGCTGAAAATCCAAATTGTTCCGTGGGATAACTGGCGAGCCGGGTCCCGGCCGGCATCTGCCAGCGCGTGATCTGCCCCTCCAGGGTCGAAGTCACCAGCGTCTTCCCATCCTGGGCCCAGGCCAGACCGAGGCATCTGTTATCCAATGGCAGTTCCACCATCATCTGCCGGGTCGCTGCATTCCAGACCCGCAAGGTGGTCCGCAGCGCCCCCCTATCCGAAGCGGCGGAACCGGCGAAGGCCAACAGGGCCTCCGTGGGTGAGAAGGCAGCGCGGATCAGCGATTCCTCCGGCACCAGACGGACCAACTCCTGCCGCGTCCGCCCATCCCACACCGCCAGACCACCTTCGTGGAACGAACCCATTGCCAGCCAGTTCCCGTGGAGGGAAGACGCCAATGAAAAAATTTCGGCCCGCTCCTGGCAAAGCGTGAACAAGGCATCGCTGCGGGTTTGCTTCCAGAGGTAACGCCATTCCCAGCCACGCAGATCGCGCTGGCCGGCCTGGGGCCGCTGGCGGTCGAGCAGATCCAGCGCCCGTCCCAGATTGCTCCCGGCGAGCGCCTGCTTGGCCACATTCATGTCCGACGCATAGGCGCGTTGCCGCGCGGCGAGTTCGGCCTGTTCCGCCTGATGGCGCAGAGTGGCTTCCCGGGATTGTGCCGCGACTGCCAGTTGTTCGTTGGTTTCCGCTTTTTGGCGCTGGGCGGATTCCCCCGCCTGGGCCCTGGTGGCGCGCACCGATTGCCAGGTGCTGGCGATGATGCCCAGCAGCAAAGCCGCCGCCACGGCGGTGCCCGCGGTGAAGATCAGCTTGTTGCGCCGGAAGGCTTTCTGGAACTTGTAGGCGGCACTCGGCGGGCGGGCCACCACCGGCTCATTGTTGAGATAGCGTTTGAGATCCGCCGCCAGACCGGTGGCGGTGTCATAGCGGCGCTGGCGGTCCTTTTCGAGACACTTCATCACGATCCAGTCGAGGTCGCCCTTCAGTTGGTGCATCAGCTTCGAGGTGTCGGCGGAACGGCGTCGGGCAGCGGTTGTCAATTCCTCACCCTTCAGCGTGGCAAAGCGCGTGCTGGGGCGCGGCGGTTCCTTCTCGCGGATCGTCCTGCGCATCACATCAAGGCCCTGCGCCATCAGATCCCTCGCATCAAACGGCGTGCTGCCGGCCAGCAGTTCATAGAGCAGCACGCCCAGACTGTAGATGTCGCTGCGGGTGTCGATGTCCAGTCCGCTCATCTCCGCCTGCTCCGGACTCATGTAAGCCGGGGTGCCAATGAACTGATGCAACTGTGTGTAAACGGTGTTGTCGGTCAGCCGTCCCTCGGTCGCCTTGGCGATGCCGAAATCAATGACCTTCGGCACCGGCACCCCGTCATGCAGCGTCACGAGGATGTTGGAAGGTTTTATATCGCGGTGGATGATCCCCTTCTGGTGGGCGTGCTGGATCGCCTGACACACCTTGATGAACAGGTCCAGCCGGGCCTTGGTGTCCAGGTTCGCCTGATCGCAATAATCCGTGATCGGAATGCCTCGCACCAGTTCCATCACAAAATAGGGCCGGCCCAGTTCCGTGGTGCCGGCATCCAGGACCCGGGCGATGTTCGGATGATCCATCATCGCCAGCGCTTGACGTTCCGCTTCGAAGCGGGCGATCACCTCCCGGGTATCCATGCCCAATTTGATCACCTTCAGCGCCACCCGCCGCCGCACCGGTTGGGTTTGTTCCGCCACATACACCACCCCGCACCCGCCCTCACCGACCCGTTCCAGCAGCTTATAACGTCCGAGCGTCTGGCCCACCGTTTCATCGCGGGGCCCGGCGGCTCGATCCAGTTTGATGGTAGGCTCGTCCGTCCTGGCAAGGGAATCCGTCTGAGGTTCGGGCGTCTCATCGTAGTCCGCGAGCAGCGCGTCTAGGCGCTGGCGCAACGCCGCGTCGCATTCGCATTCGCATTCGGCGTCGAGCCAGGCGGCGCGCTTCGCCGCGGGCTTGCTTAGTGCCAGCTGCAACAAGAGTGCTTCACGGTTTGGGTTCATGGCTGCCTTTCCCCGGATGCGCGGAGGCTTACGCCCTCAGGCCACACCGCGCCTTGTTCAATCCAAGCGCGAACCCGCTCCGCCTCATCCTTCGAGATGGCGGGATATTTCCCACGCTTCGCCACCGGTGGCATTTCAAGATCCTCCACCTGGTCCTGCACCAAATGAAGCAGTTGGCCGGCGTCGGGTTTGCCGGGCACCACGACCGGCTCGCCACGTTTGCCGCCCTTGAGGAGAGACGCCCGATCGCTCATCGCAAATCCACCTTTGGGCTTTTCGCCGCTGTGACAATCCACGCACGAGCGTTCGATTAATGGCTGGATGTCGCGCGCGAACTCAACCGGCCCGTCGGAGCTGGGAGCCTTGGCACTCCCCGGAGTCTGCTTCGGCACGTCCGCAATGGGCGGTGTTAGCGTTGGAATTGTCGCGGGGTCGGTGGCCAAGGCCAGCGCCATCACGGACCAACCTGTCGCGGCGGCGGAGATCCAGCCATCTCTTCCGTGAGGGAAGCCCGAGTCCATCGGCGGCTGGAACGGATGCGCGCGGGTGCGCACATGCCATGTGCCATCGGCGAGCTGCGTGCGGAGCAGAAAATCGATGCCTCGCTTCACCTCCGGGTCGCTGGCCGAAACCTTCCCTCCTTCCATCAAGGCATAGAGTGACTGACCGGTGGCGTAGGCATCGCTGTCGAGGCCGGCCAACTGGCCCCAGCCGCCGTCAGCTCGTTGTTCGCGCTGCACCGCTTCTACGAACGGTTTCAATGCACCCGTCGACTCGCCCGCCCATGACAGGCCGAGCAGTTGATGGACCCGCTCGTCGCTCGTTTCCGCAGGGGCTTGCCGCAGCCACGTAAGCGCGCGTTGGACACGCGCCGCCAGTTCCTGCCGCTGCGCCGGGATGCCGAAGGTCTTGATGGCATGGACGGCCGACGCCGTGGCGGCGAGGTCGCTCGCCTGAATGGGCACGCGCGGAAGGTTCCAAGCCCAGTGGCCATCGGCGTGTTGCATTGTGGTGAGCTGGTGGAGCATGCCATCGGTCAACGCGGAGGCCGGCTCGCGCTCCAATTCATAATTCATCGCCGTATAACCTGCCAGGATGCCCGGGTCCGGATGGAAGGTGGCCTGCAGGTTCACCTCGTGAAGGCTGTGTTGGTTCTGGATGTGGCCGGTCATAAAGGACCGCTTCATGAGTTCGACCTGGTGACGCGACGCGACGCGATCGGTCGCAAAATGGCGGGCATGGGCCAGGCTGAGCGCCGCCAGCGGGACCGATTGCTGGTGGCAGGAGACGCAGTCTTGCCTGGTCCCATGACGGAGGAAGGTGGAAACGGAATCCTCGGCTGTCCTCGTCAACGACGGCAGTGCCCGCTGCACGGCCTCGGCCGCAGTCTTCGCGGCGGTGGAAGCCAACGCCGGCGTCTTGGGTCCCGTCTTCGGGCCGGACAGATCTTTGGCACCCGCTTTCAGCAACGCTCGCACGATGAGGGTGTCACCACGTAGGCGGGCCAGCATCAGCGGCGTCTGCGCGACACCCAGATAGTTGTCCACGTTCTGGCCGCCCTCGGCGCTGGCATCGGCGCCGCGCGCGAGCAACAGCTCGACGACCGCAGGCGAAGATTTTTCCGATGAGGCGGCCCAATGCAGCGGCGTGTAGTTGGCGATCAGGTCACGCTGATCGACCTGCGCCCCGGCATCCAGCAGCAAGCCGGCGACTCCCGCGTGTCCGCCCCAGGCCGCCTGTCCCAGCGCGCCGCCGAGCTCGACGAGGTCGTTGACTTTGGCTCCGCGCTCCAGCATCAGCTTGAGCAAAGCTTCGTCCCCTTGGAACGCGGCCCACATGAGCGGTGTCCGCAAGCCTCCCCAGAAAAATTCCTTCGTCCCGGGGTCCGGTCTCAAGTTTACGTTGGCTCCCCGGTCGAGCAGCAAGCGGACGGATTCCAAGTCGCCGGCCGCCGCAGCGGACATCAGCGCAGTCGCGCCAAAGAGATTCATGACATTGGGATCGACCCCTTGGTCGAGCAGGAATTTTACGGTGCGACTGTTGCCAGCCTGGCGGGCTGCGAGAATGAGCGCATTGTTACCCGTTTGCGAACTGACTTTCACATCGGCCCCCTTGGCCACGAGCAGCCGGGTCTTTTCCTCGAGCGTCGCGGCGCGCAGCAGCGCGGTGGCACCGGCTTGGTTGGTGGCGTTCACGTCGGCTCCGGCCTTGAGTAGAAGTTCGAGCACGGTGGCCTCGGCGTTCAGCGCGGCGGCCATCAACGGAGTGTCGCCGGATTCGTCGCGGGCACGAAGATCCGCACCGCTTTCCAACAGGGTCTTCACGGCGGTGAGATCTCCGGCGCGGATGGCCTGGAAAATGGCATTGGCAGAGGGGGGCGGGGCGGCGGCCAGCAATTGAAGACAGGCGCGCCATCCAGTTAGAACGAGTCCGATGTTGGTTTTTGTTTTCATGGGGTTCGTTGGGTGACGGTGGAGTCTGATGAAACTGTTGGATTGATCCAGATTTTTTCGCCGCTTGTGAGGGTTGGCAGTGGCCCCCGGGGAACGCTGGCGCCTCATCGGCTTTTCGCTGGTATGGAGTTGAATCGCTCATCTTCAACACAACCCGGTGTTGCGCAGCTTCGGGATATCGTCGCCGTAGGCCTTCGCCGCTGCCCCGGCTCGATCAAAGCGAGACACGATTATGGCCCGCGGGAAGTCGGGCGGCGCGCTCGCCCTGCGTTTCACTTGGTTGGCAGCAGCTTCACGATGCCCGTATGACCTTCCGACTCCGCCAGCATCAGTGCTGATCTTCGTTCGCTGTTCAACAGCGTGGGGTCCGCACCGTGTTTCAACAGAAGTTTTACAATGCTCGTGTGGCCTTCCCATGCTGCAGCCATCAACGGCGTCCAGCCGTGACTTGATGCGGCGTTGACCTTCGCGCCGCGCCCCAGCAGCAGGCGGACCGCGTCGGTGCGCCCCCGCATCGCCGCGTGGATCAACGGTGTGTTGCCGCCGGAGTCGGCGAGATTGACATTCGCTTGGCGGTCGAGGAGCAGTTGCATCACCTTCAGGTGCCCGCGCACGGAGGCATAAGCCAGCGATGACATGCCGTCGGTGCGGGCGCGGTCATCCGCCGCGAGGCCGGAAGCCAGCAGCAACTCGACGATGGCCCGGTGACCACCATAGGCAGCGGTATGGAGGGCGTGGGCTCCATCGCTGTCCACGGCCCGGAAATCGGCGTGGTTCGCCAGTAGCACCCGCACGGTTTTCTCGCGCCCCAAATAGGCCGCCGCCGCGATGGCTGGTTGGGTTGCGATGTCCCGGACGTTCGGGTCGGCCCCCTGCTTGAGCAGCAGGATGGCCTTCTTCTCATCGCCTTTGTAGATGGCGTTGATGAGTTCCTCCGCTGGCGTTGCGGCGAACAGTCGGGGCAGCGACCAGAGGAGCAGGAGCGCTGCGATGAGCAGGCGGGGCGGTTGAGTTTGGTTCATGGGAGTTCTCCAGGGTTCAACCGGCCTTGATGACGAAATCGAACTTGGCCACGAGTCCCTCTGATTCGCGGCGAGGTGACATGATGAGCGACGGGCGCACGCCGGCGTCACGATGCATCCACGGATCGCCCTTGAAGTAGAGCTCCGTCGTCAGGATCGGCGACTTCCCGTAGCTGGCTTTGACATGGATATGCGCCGGCCGCATGTCTCCGGGCTCGCCATAGTAAAGGGGCTTGATGGTGCGCAGCGTGTAGCGTCCCTCGTCGTCGGTGTAGAGCTTGCCGCGCAAGTGGAAGCCCGTGTTGTCATAGGTGCCCGTGTGGTCCGCGTGCCAGACGTCGAGCAACGCGCCCTTGAGCGGTCGGCCATGCGTACCGAAGACGCGTCCCGTGACGGTGAGCGGCGTGCCGGCCATTCCTTTCTCTAGCAACACGGAGCGGACGGGCGCGCCAGGCTTGTAGAACGGGCCTTGCCAGTTGTTCTCGGTTTCCGGTGATTCTTCCGTGGCCGCCATCAGTTGGCCGGGCAAGAACCCGGCCGCCCCGAGCAACGGCAACCCTGCCGCGCTGGTCAAGACTCGGCGCAGCATCCGTCGGCGGGAAAGCAGCTCGATCAAAGGATGTTGATTCTGTTCTGTTTTGTGCGGGATCATTTTGGTATTGTTTTGAGATTGGTAATAAAACCGACGTTCTTTAAGCGGATTCACTGTCACGCGATCAGGCTGGCGAGTTTGCAGGCCGCATCCAGCCGGACGGGCCAGGATTCAGGGGGCCCGCTTCTCTTCGAAGGCCCACAGGTGACCGGCGCTGCGCACGTAAAGCGTGTTCCCCGCGATGGCCGGGGTGGCGCGGACGCTTTCCCCTAGCGGGTTCACCGCCGCCACGTCCAAGGCGTCACCCGCGCGGAGGACGGCAAAGGTGCCCGCTTCGTTGACCGTGTAAATGTATCCATTGGCTGCGATGGGGGAAGCCACCGCCTGACCGCCCGTGCCCAGCCGTTTGCGGTCGAGCAGGCGTTTCCCGGACCGGGGTTCGATCACGGTCCACAGTCCGCCGTCCCGGATGAAGTGCAGACGCCCTTGATAGAATAACGGTGACGGCATTTCAGAGAGGCCTTTGGTGGTTTCCCAGGCCACGTGGGTCGTGGTGCTGTCTTCCTTGCCGGACGGGCGGATCGCGACAAAGCGGTCGGCGTTGAACTTGTCCTTGGCCATGGCCTCCGAGGCATCCCATTCCGCCTTGGTGACCTGCTGGTTTTTGTCAGTGTCGACAAACATTTCCAGCAACTTCTTCATGGGGAGGCTATTTCCTGGCACCTCCGGGGAGATTTCCTTGCGGATCTGCCAGACCACGGAATCAGGAACCTCCGCAGGAGCCAATTGCCCATCCTTGTTGGCGTCGTGATTGGCGATCAGCTTGCTCCAGTCAAACAGCGGGTCATCCGGTTCCGTGGGATCACCCATGCCGCTCCCGCCGGCAAATAACATTCCGTCGCCGGCCACCGGAGTGGTCACCGCCGCAAAGCCCCACCCCCGCACCCACCACTTCGGTTCCCCGCCGCTCAGAGGGTAAGCGGCGACGCGGCCTTTGCCCTGAATCATCAGCTCCTCGATGCCGTCGTGCCGCCACACCATCGGTGTGGAGTAACAGGACCCGGCCAGCGGACGCGGGGATTCCCAAACCGTTTTCCCTGTCACCGGATCCAGGGCGAGCAGCTTGGCGTTGGTGCTGTCGCCATCGTGCAGCAGGATCAGGTGTCCCCCCGCGAGGATCGGCGAGGTGGCGGTGCCATATTCGGAGGGCAAACGCTCCAAGGCCCGCCGCCACACTTCCTTGCCGCTGAAATCATAGGCGATCAGGCCGAACGAACCAAAATAGGCATACACCCGTTCGCCGTCCGTGCAGGGGGTCGGCGCCGCAGGCGAACTGAACTCGTGGCATTTCTCGAGGGTCTCCGCCGGCGCTGCCTGACGCCAGAGTTCCCGGCCGTTAGTGGCGTCAAAGGCGAGGGTGATCAATTTTTGCTCCGCCAGTGCGGTCAGGAAAATCCGGTCGCCCCAGACCACCGGCGCAGACAGCCCCGGGGGCACCGCCGTTTTCCAGCGCAGGTTTTTTTCCGGGCCAAACTGAACCGGCGGCTGGGCCGCCTCTGCGACCCCTGAAGCATTCGGCCCGCGGAACTGGGACCAATGAGGGGGCGCCGCCGGCAACGAGGTGGCTGCGGCTATAAGGCAGAGGGCTAGTTTGGTTTTCATGATGGGAAATCGGGTGAAACAGGGCCCGGGACGATGCCCTTCCGGCGGGCCGCAGGATTGCCTGACAAACCCCCGGTGAACGGATCCAGCCGGGCCGGGGGGCCGGCCTCAAGCCCCCGGGTGCTGTCCGGGGGACGTGCCAGGCGACCGGCTTCCCGTCCGGAGATGGGTTTCCCCAGGGCCATGCCCCACAGGGCGGCCTCACGTCCCGATAGAAGTATCATAGCGGTTTGGGTTACCCGCTTATACAACAGTCCGTCCGGACTAGAAAGATTTATTAATGTATTTTTAACAGGGGCATACCGCTCCTGTCAGGGGGGCGGTTGCCTCCGGGGTGGCTGAGGGTCCTCCCGGATTTGCCCTAGCTCCGGCCAAGGGGTGCCCAATCCTCCGCCGCCTTGGCGGAAGCACCAATGAAAAACCCGCACCCAAACGCGCGGCGACGCCTGTCCTCCGCCCCATACCCTGACGGCAATGCTCCGCCCCCCGCCCCTTGCGGGTCAGGATGTTTTGAGCTTTTGCTGGAGGGTCCCCCGGGCCCCTTTCAGCGCTTCCACCCGGTTGGCGAGGCTGACCAGCCGCACCTGGCATTCTTCCTTGAGAGCCCGGTAGGTTTTATCGCTGCCGGGGGCTACCAAATCAGGTTTATAGATGCTGTGTTTCCGCATCACCGCTTTCTCGGTCTCCAGGGCAGCCGTGGCTTTGGTGAGGTGCGATTCCACCAGGGCGAGGGACTTTACCACCGCGGTGATGTTGCTGGTATCCAAAGTCCCGAGGTCCAACTCTTCGGTGGGAACCGCGCCCGGTCCTTGCTTGGCGACGGCGTCGCCTTTCCCGTCAAAGTCGAGCAGGGCCGGCGGTTCCACCTTCCAGCCGATTCCCAGCCGGGCCTTCACTTCTTCGGGGAGTTTCTCCACCGGAATTTTTCCCAAGCCTCCGGAGTGCTCCACGGAAACGGTCTTCTCATCCGGCACGCTGCGGATCACCACCTTGGTCAGTTTGGTGCCATCGGCCAGGCTCATCGCCCCCGGGGGCAGGGTGGGTTCCTTGTCCCGCACCGCTTTCACGGCCGCCACCCGCCCGGCATCCACCCCGGACCACTTCGCCAACACTTCCGCGATCTTCTTCTTTTCGGCGGCGATCTCCGCCACCGCCTTGTTATGTTTCTCCTCAAAACCGGAGCCGGCCTTGCTCTCGGTTTTGACCACCTCCAGCTTGGCCCGCAGGATCTCCAGGTTCTTGGTTGCTTCCGTCAGCTCCCCCTGGGCCACGGTGGCGGAGTGCTTCAGTCCCGCCACCTCCTGGTCGTGTTTCATCCGCAGACCAAAATACAGCGCCGCCCCGGACGCTCCCACCAAAATAGCATTTTTAAGAATCGGGTTCATAGCAGTGGTGCTTGGGTTTCAGGGAGTTAGATACTTCTTGCGGTAGGCCGAGACCGCGTCCGCATAGCGGCTGAGGGACGTCTCCAGTTCCTCGCGGAACTTGACGGCCAGCTTGGCCCCGGCCGCACTCTTCAGCGCTTTGGCTTCAAATTCGTAGCGGAGCGATTGCTGATCCTTGACTGCCTGCCGCGCCAGCACCAGTTGGTGTTCCAGCTCCTTCGTCTCCGCCGTGGCCGCCTCCTTCGCCTCCTGCGTCCGGCTGACGGATTCCTTCCACTCCTTGAGTTCGTTTTCCTGCTCCTTGCAACCGGTCAGCAGGGTTAAGCAGAGGCAGGGCCAACAAATGAGACCGGGGAATGCGCTGGTTTTCATGGGGAGAGTAACAGTGATACGGATGATTCTCACATTTCCGTCAGCGCGATAGGACTATTTCCATGAAACTTTATTCAAACCAAAAACGGGATTTTTCCCGGCCCCCTGGCCCCCGGCCCATCAGCCCCCGGTTCCCGGACAACACCGGGGTGGTTTACGGAGATCTGTTGGGCTGGCGTGGAGCCTTCCCGGGGCTCCTCCGGACTTGCGCAGCCCTGCCGGGGCCATCATGACTACCGCAATCCACCTCAAATTTTATGGCGCAACCACCCAACGAACGAAAGTGCCTGGCTTGTGGCGGCCAGCGCCGCGTGGAAGGCAGGATCGGGACAGAGCAACACACGTTCATTCCCAAGGGACGGTTTATGTGGCTGGGCTATAAAGTGAAAGCCTCTGTGTGTTTGGATTGTGGCTTTGTCGCCCACTATCTCGATCCAAGTGATTTGCCGGATTTGGGTAACGGCGGGTAACCAATCCCGGGGGAAACCATTTGCGCCCAGGGCCACGCCGTTATTGGTTGCCCGGGGGCAGGTCCGGAAAAGCCGCCGCCACCCGGACCCCTCATGAGTCATCCCCTGCGCGACCTCAACCACTGCAACCCCGGCAACTGGAAGCTCGGGATCTTCTATTTCTGCCGGGCAGATCCCCGCCTGATCGTTCCCAAACGGCTGCGGGGGCTGGGCTGGACGCTGAACTTCGCCCGTCCCCTGGCGGTTCCCTGCCTCTTCTTTCTGATCGCGCTGGGGCTCGGCCTCCTGGAGCTCCTCCGCTCCCTGGGTGGCGATGGCGATGCGCGGTTTGCCCTCCAATTGCTGGCCGTCCTCGCGCTCCTGGCACTTGGCTATCGTCTGTTCCGGCCAGCTCCCGGAAAGCGTCACCGCGGGTGATCCCTGCACCCCGGCCCGCCTTGACGTCATTCCTGCCGGTATCGCCTCCCTTCCCACCGTCACCATGGATTTCAGATACTCCCGCCTTGGCGTTCTCAAGGCCCTCGTCCTGCCCATGGGTTTTGCCGTGGGGCTGTCCCTCCTCATCGCCTACCTTGGCACCCACGAAATCACCTTCATTCCTTTCCCCAAGCGCATGATCATCGTGGTCAGTGTCGTGATGCTGGCCGCGGTCCTGTTGGTGAGCGCCGCCTTGCTTTGGCGGGCTCTCTCTTTGCCCCGGGGCCTGGCCATTGCCTTCACCGACGAGGGGCTCATCAACCACCGATCCCAGTGGCCCGCGGTGCGGTGGGACCAGATCGACGGCATCGGGGCCACCAAGGTGTTTGGCGTGGATTTTTTGGTCATCCATCCCAAACCGGACTTTCCTGCCTCAATTAAACGGGACCCGGATGGCACCACCTCCTTTGGATTTGCCGGCCTCCAGCCCGGAAAGCAGGCCGCCTTTCAATGGCTCGCGGCCCATCACCCGGAATTGATCCGCTGATTCCTGTGAAGGGGTATCTCCCCGCCCGCCCCCCCGCTCCATCCCGGACCCTTGGCGACAAGCCCCGTCCCCCCCTGGGGAGGACCGGATTTGTGTTGGAAGCCCGCCGCCCGCGGTGGGAAAAAGGTCGGGACATAAATCAGCAGGCTTTGCGGTCAGCCTTGGCAGCAGAGGCAGGGGCAGGGGCAGGGGCAGGGGCAGGGGCAGGGGCAGGGGCAGGGGCAGGGGGCTGCCGCAGCAGCAGGGGGAGCCTCGCGAAATGCACGGCAAAACGCTGAAGTTGCCGCGCAGAACGCCATTCCCTTTCCTGCGGCGGAGGTTGGAAGGCAGAAGATTTTCCCGGTGGAGAGGCTCTCCACTTCCCTCCGGACCGGCTGGAATGGAATTTGCAGATCAGGCAACTCCCGGATCAGTCAGCCAGACCCGGACCACAACCCACCCCGGCCATCTCACCGTAGGGAAAGACGCCCTCTCTTGTCTCCCCTCCGGTGGATGACCACAACCCTTCGAACAGGATGAAATCTCTGGAAAAATACCTCAATGAGCATTTGGCAGGATCAGGCTCCGCCCTTGGATTGCTGGAGACCCTGGCGGCCCATCAGCACGACGACGCAGAGATTTACCTCAATCTGCGCCGGGACATCTTTCAAAATCGCCTGACGCTGGAGCGTCTGATCCAGCAGTTGGGTTTCAAACGAAGCCCCGCCTTGGAGTTTACGGCCAAAGCCGTCTCCCAAATAGCCCTCTTCCGGTTTAAAAACCACGGAATCGCCAAAGGGGAACTGGGGCTGGTGGAGGCTTTGGAAGCCTTGGAACTCGGAGTCCATGGGCAGACCCTGCTGTGGCGCAGTTTGGGGGAGCAGGGGCCTTCCGGCCTGTTCCCTGTGGGGGTGGATTTTCGAGCGTTGCTCCAGAGTGCCGAGACCCAAAAGGCCCAGGTCGAACGCCTCCGAATGGCCGCGGTGCGCGCCGCTTTTGCTGGTCCCCCTGCTCCCCCTGCGGCCCCTCCCGCCGGCCCCCCATTCATCCCGGCCGTCCCGTGATATCCCAAGCCGTCTGACTTCCCCCCTGCAGGCTATAACAACCTCCCCCGGCCACCGATCGCGTGGCCCGGATGGAGGGTTTTAGCCTCTGGGAAAAATGATCACGTCTTTCCACCACGCGCGCATTCCCGGGCGGATTGTCCACGCGCGGGGATCCCCACGCGGCCGCAGTGGGCTGGGTCAGCGATGCCTCTGCCTTACCTTATATATAGTAGACCAAGCGACGGAAGCCCCCCGGGGTTTCCCAGCACCCCGCCAAAGCCCCTGAAGGTGGACGAGGGTCCTCCCGAGTTTCCCAGAGCCCCGACTCCAAGAACCCACCCACCCAAGGTCAATTTGCGGTCGCCCCATATTCCGTCCAGGGACTGGGGCCACGGGAGCCGATGGCGCGGACACGCACGCTGAGGTCGCAAATGATCATCGGCGACGCTCTGGCCGGGGCCCAGCCGCGTACTGGCAAGCTAAAGGCTGTGATGCGCGAGTCTGAGGCGCTTCATGCGTCCGATGCGGCCGCCTTTCTTCTGGGCCGTCAGGGTGTCGATCCGTTTTTGCACCTTGGATTTCTCCGCAGGCTCTGCTTCCGGTTCTTCGCCTTCTTCGGGCTCTGCGGCTTCACCTTCTTCGGGCTCTGCTTCTTCTCCTTCTTCGTCCTGATCGTCTGGATCATCCGCCTCCGCTTCCTCGGCGGTGGCGGCAGCGGCTGCCTTGGCAGCGGGTTTCTTCCCGGTCTGGTCGCCCGTTTTCCATGAAGCCAGTAACCCGGCGTGTTCCGGGCTAAGCTCATCAAAGGGCAGGGCGGCGTCTTCCGCCGGGGTCGGATTGGTGGTGTCGGTTTCCATGGGGCAGGCTATGCGGCCAGCGCGTCAGGCCCATGCCGGGCCGGTGCGGCCACCTGAAGCGCAACACTGCCGTCCTGTCACGGACGGCTGTTCCCGGTTCGCCCGGGTTCGTCCGGGTTCGTCCGGGTTCGTCCGGGTTCGTCCGGGTTCGTCCGGGTTCGTCCGGG
>JAZKDC010000035.1:0-3702 GCA_040387795.1 Verrucomicrobiota bacterium | reverse complement strand
TTCGACCGGCTTTAACCAACGTTAAGTCGCGGCGGCGTGTGGGACTTGCCGGAGTGTCACCCCCCAGGTTTGGAATTCAGGACCTTGATTTCCAGCTTCATCTTCCTTGACTGACCACCATACCCGGCCATATCCATAGTAACTCCACCTATTACTACCCGCCACAACCGCCATAATGGACTGTTCGCCCAACTTTGAGAGCGCCACGCGAGATCACTCATGCTGACGAAGGCCCCCGTGAAGATCAAGAAGGCTGACTACCTTGCTCGTCGAGTCGATTCGCACACCGTCGGAACTCACTACACGGCTGCGGAAGGCGAGTTAATGCGACATCTTTGCGAGGAGGCTCGTGCACGAGAGTGTTCGTTCATCGCAGTTATCTTCGATGGCGATATGAGCACCGAGGCATTCCCGGTTTATGTGGATCGCTACATTAGAGCAGCCGGGTCAATGGATTCACACTTGGTGGAGCCTCACACGGTTCTGGCAAGGGTCGAGCCGGGCGTCCACACCGTCGTCATTCGTGACCGCGATCCGAGACAGCCCAAACGTCGAGAGTCCAACGCTCTTTCCGTAGCGCTCGAGCCACACCAGCGCATCAGGATTCAGGCTAGTTGTATTGACGGCACATTGCGGATTCGGTATTTGTCCACTGAGCCATTTTCCGATACCAGACCCGAATGACACGGCTCGGGCGCGGTCGTGGGGGAAGGGTTCCTTCCGGTAGCAGCGGTCCACGGCGCGGGGCATGTTCCGGGATGACTTCCTGCTCGTCCCGGATCGCTTCCACTTCCTCAGCGGTCAGCTCCCGGAGTTCTCCTGATCCGTCCCCCTTGGGCACAGCGCCGCCGTTGCGGTTGCCCTTGCACCAGTCCACGGCTTTGCGGTCCCTGACCAGTGCAGCGTCCACGTCTTCCGGGGCGGTGAGGTGTGATAGCGGCTCCTCCGGCAGCGGCACCAGGGCAATGGGCTGGCCCGGCTTGGATCCCGCGCCTTCAACGCGGTCAGTTCAGCCTGGGCGGCGGTCAGTTGGTCCTGAACGCCACCGCTGAGGAAGCGGAGGCGGATGATCCTGACAATAAGGGGGAAGACGAAAACGCAGATGACGACGACGCCGGAGCCGCCGACGAATCCAAAACCGCCGCCGAGGAAGGCGAGGGCGAAGAGGAAAGCGAAGAACCGGAAGCAGAGCCCTAGCGGAAAGCCCCGGTTCGCCCGGCATCCACCGGGATCGCCCGGTTTCGACCCGATTTAACCAACGTCAAGCCGCGTCCGGGGTTAGCATATGCGGGGCGCCACGGCCCGGATTGGGATTTCACGCCGTCCGTTTTCAGGCTTTACCTTCCTTGACCAATCACGTATTCTGATCATCAGCCCCCGTTTGGAACCCTCATAATTTCTCGCAAATCCTGGTGGGTTTGGATATGCCTCTTCACCTTGTGCTACATCCTTGACTGCCAACCCCTTCCAAATCCAACCCCCTCCAAACTATGCTACCCGCCAAGCGTGATATACAAACCCTTTTGTTGCCATAGTAAACTGTTGGACGAAGAAACTAGCGTTTCAAAACTCTTGATAGCGCTTAAATAGCAGCGGAATACGCGCGCCGGTTGGAAATGTCTGATTCAATAAACAGCATCAAAGCGACCGTCAACGATATTTTGCGCGGGTGGCGCGACCTCTGGCCGGGAGGATTGCGCGATGAGCAGTATTCGACGCTCAACCTGATGGCTCATTGCCGGCAAGGCGCTTTGGGATACAACCTCGCCAAATGTGAGGACTGCCGCCACCGGGAGTGGTATGCCAGTTCCTGTGGTGACCGCCACTGCCCGAACTGTCTGGGGCCGCGGCAGGCGGAGTGGTCGGAGAAGGTTTGCGGGAGGCTGCCTGATTGTCCGCATTTCCATGTGGTGTTCACGGTGCCCGAGCAACTGCATGAAGTCTTCGAGCTGAACTACCGGATTCTCGCGGGGGAACTCTTCGCCGGGGCGGCGGAGACGCTCCAACTGTTCCAGAAGAACAACTGGCGGATGGAGGGCGGATTTCTGGCGGTGCTCCACACCTGGGGCCGCGCGCTCAACTGGCATCCCCACCTCCATGTGCTCGTCAGTGCGGGTGGCCGGGACTGTGCGACCGGTCAATGGCGCCAGGCACGCCCCAACTATCTGTTTCCCGTCCGGTCCATGTCGAAAGTCTTCGGCGCGATCCTGCTGCGGCGCATCGAGGCGCTCGAAGGCGACCCCGAAGTCCGTTGGCCGGCAGGACTCGACGCGCCGGAGATCCGCCGGGACTGGCGTCGCGATCTGGCCGGGCGCCATTGGAACATCTTCAGCCGCGCCACCCTGGGCAACACCCGTGCGGTGGTGCGATATCTGGCTCGCTACACCAGCCGCATCGCGATCAGCAACCAGCGCATCAAGCGCATTGACGAGGAGCAGCGCACCGTGAGTTTTGAATGGAAGGACTACAAGGACGGCGGGCAAACCAAGGAGATGACGATGTCCGGGGCCACGTTCCTGCGGGCCTTCACCCGTCACATGGTGCCCAAGCGGTTCCGGCGGATCCGCTACTACGGCCTGCTGGCCGGGGCGAAGGAGCGCCACCGCAGCCTGCCGGGCGCACCGGCGGAGAGCATCGGGGGAAAAACCGTGAAAAAACTCCGTCCGGTCTGCCCTTCATGTGGCGGTTGCCAATGGCGATATCTGAGGTTCAATTACCGGCCTGCCAGACAACCGAAATCCACCCCACGGACCGCCTCAGATCACGCCCGGGAAGGGAAAAATCGCTTTTCCCTATACCCTCCGACGAACGCTCCGCCCCCCGTCCAACAACACGGATAATGCTGACGCCGACCACCCCAAGCCCCGGATTCATGCTCTCTTTCCGGCGCAGCATATCCTAAACGTTCGCCCAGAATCTCATGCGCCGCCTCGCTCTAGTCCTGCTCATTTCGGTTTCCGTTGCTTTCGCGGCTTCGCCCGGAGAGGCCACCGACACGCCTGATGTTGTCGCCAAGATGGTGCAGGGTCTGTCCGCGTCGAAGATCGATCATCTGACCTCAAAGACTTATAGGGATGGAGACAGTGAGTTTTCATATCACCTAAAGACCATTGATTATCTTGGCACCGTTCAGCGAGACGGACGTCGTTACACCATAGCAGCAGCCAAGTTCCTCCGATCATCCGCCAAGGGCAGTGAGTATCCGCCAGCCAGACGACATGGATTCCTGATCGTGTTTGACGAGACATTTCGGATAGCCACACATGGCCGCATTGACCTCGGCGACTGCCACATGGATTGCGAGGTGTTGAAGGCAGGAGAGACCGTGATCGCTGACTTCGGCAGTAGAGAGCCAGCCATTAGGTTCCACGGTTGGATGCTTGATTCAGCTTTCATGCCATATCCATTCGCAGACCGGATATCCGAGGCCGAGTGGGAGTCTGGAGCCTTTCGCAAGAAGCCATGACACTTACAGCAACCAACCAAGGCGAACAAAACGGATGCAGGCAACGGCTCGAAGGCTATCTGTCGTGTCAGCAACGTCTTGCGCTCGCCGTCGCCTGATCCGAGACGTTGATATGGCTCCGGTTTTGGCAAGTGGGAATGTGCGTCCGCTGTCATTTTCTCATGACCTTCTGCTTTCTGACGTGGCAGCTCTCACCTTAGAGGCAGACTGACCGACCAGGGTGACTCTTATCACTT
>JAZKDC010000034.1:0-13169 GCA_040387795.1 Verrucomicrobiota bacterium | reverse complement strand
GAAAATGACAGGCCCCGTCATTTTCAAGTTGCAAAACGGGAGCCATACCAACGTTTCATCCCGGTGGCACTGCGCCGGCGCTACATGGAGATCGAGGGGCCGGAAGGTCAGGTATTGTACCGCTCTCCCAACCTCCGCGGCACCGACTTGACGCCGCAGAAGGAGGATTTGCGGACCATGGTGCTTTTCGACCGGAATGTCAGGGTAGGCACCTTCCGGCATGGCCTGCTGACGTTGCATATCGGCACCCGGCTGGGCACCATTGAGGCCATGCAGGAAGATCTCCGCATCGGCCTGCTTTGGTCCCTGCCAGTGGCGGCCTTGGTTGTTTTCAGCGGGGGCTGGCTGTTGGCGCGGCGGGCTCTGAAGCCGGTGGGAGACCTGACCACGGCGGCAGAGGGCATCGGAGTGGATCACCCTGCCGACCGGCTGCCGGTGCCCCGGAGCAACGATGAAATCGCGCGCCTCACGGTGGTGTTGAATGCCTCCTTCGACCGCCTGCAAAAAGCCTACGAATCGGCCGCCCGCTTTTCAGCCGATGCATCCCACCAACTGAAAACACCGGTCACGGTGCTGCGGGCAGGATTGGAGTCGCTGCGGGACACCGCATATTTGAAACCACCCGAGCAGGAGGAAGTGCTGCAGCTGCTGAAACAAACCCGCCGCCTGACCACGCTGGTGGATGATTTGTTATTATTGGCGCAGGTGGATGCAGGACGTTTGAAGCTGGAGGCGCAGCCGTTGGAGCTGGTGCCTTTGTTACAGGCACTGGGGGATGACACCGGGGCGGCGTGTCTGACCCGCGGCATTGGATATGAACAGTGCTGGATGGACGGCGCGAGGGTCCTGGGGGATGCGCGGAGGATTTCGGTGATCCTGCAGAACCTTGCGGAGAATGCCGTCAAATACTGCAGTGCCGGCGGCTCGGTAAAGCTGTCAGCGGAAGCCGCCGCCGGTCTGGTCCGGGTGCAGGTTTCCAACAGCAGCCCGGCCATTCCGGAGGCGGAGCGGCCCCGGATTTTCGAGCGGTTCCACCGCGCCGGGGTGGGTGAGAATATCCGGGGTCATGGCCTTGGCTTGAACATCGCCCGCGAACTGGCGCGGGCGCAGGGCGGTGAAGTCCGCCTGGTGCGCAGCGATGGCGTGGAGACGGTTTTTGAGTTGGAACTGAGAGCTGCGGCCTGAACCGGCCGGCCGGATCAGAGGTACCGGGACATTTGCTATTGCTTCATCCTTTGCCGTGCCTGGACAGGAAGGCTGGCCCACTCGGAGGTCAGCCACTCGTCGGCATCGGCCGGGCTTTGACGTTGCCACGAACGATAGTAGCGGTTCAAGGCATCGGCCTGGGCGGATGGGCTGTACATGTTCCGGGCAAGATCCAAGGCGGCCAAGGGGTCGCTACCGCTGACGACATCGCCGAGCGAGCGCCGGGCCTGATCGGCGGAGAGACTGGGCTGAAGCTGGGCAATCCACTCCTGCATGCCGGCTGGATCGGTGGAGGCCCATGAATTATAGGCGCCCTGGATTCCATTGGCAGCGATGCCGGCAGGCTGGGTGGCGAGCCAGGCGAGGGCCTTGTCAGGTTCGATCGCCCCCCACGTGGTGGCGAGGTGTTCCACGATGGCCGAGTGCAGGGCGGGGTCGGTGAATCCCTCACTCCACTGCACGGCAGCGTTGATATCACTGGCAGCCCACACGGTGGCGAGCGTGGTGGCGGCTTCGATTTGGGAGGCCCCGGGGGGAAGCCGGGCGACCCATGCAGCCGCAGCCGCAGGGTCGTTGGCTCCCCAGATATCGGCCAGGACAGTGGCCAGATCCGGCACGGCCGGGGTGGTGGGTTCCGGGGGCGCCCCCGCGGGCGGGTCTGCCGTCGGGGCATCCGTCAGGAAGGGCAGTGCCGCCGCCGCGGCCCTGGCAGGGTCCTGGCGGGCCAGTTCGCCGATGGCGGTGGTCAGTCCGACGGTTTTGTTGGCGCGATCCGCCAACTGGCCGCTCCACGCGATGGCGGCAGCGGGGTCGGTAGCGGCCCAGCCGGTGACGAGGCCGGTGAGGAGGGTTTGGGAGGTACTGCCGGTTTCGGCAAACCAGGCGGCGGCTTTTTCCGGGGCGGTGCGGGCCCAGCTTTGAGCGAAGGTGCCCATGGCTTCCTCTTTTTGAGGTCCACTGAGATTTTGCTCCATCCAGACATAAGCCGCCCGGGGATCGGTGACCGCCCAGGCTTCGATGGCGAGGCGGACGCTTTCTGATTGCATCTGGCCGGCGGGGAAGTGGGACTGGGCGTAGGCGAGGGCTGCTTGAGGATTGGTGGCAGCCCAGCCTGTCATGGCTCCCCGCACGAAATCGAGGCGGTCGGCATCGCCGGGAATGCCTTGGGCCAACTCCATGGCGGAGGTGGGGTTTTCTCCGGCGAGCTGCTGACCGAGTTCGTGGAGGGAGAGGGATTTTTGGCCAGTGGGGGGCTGGGAAAGGACCTCCGGGAGAGAGGGGCGCCCGCCAGCCCGCGGGCCGAGCGCTGGTTTGCGGGCCGACGGGGCCTTGGGTTCAGCCGGCACGGCCGAGGCGGCTGAAAGGGGCATGACTTCCCTTGACGGATGGAAGAAGGCAGTGGTCCAAGCGCCCACTGCCACTCCTGCTGTGACCAGCAGGCAATTGCTCAGGAGGCTTCCATTGCGCGGGAAAATCATCGCCGCACCATACCGCAGAGCCCGGGGAGGGGAACAGGTTTTCGGTAACCGATCGGTTACTATCCCGGTTTTGCGTCCCGGTTCGCGGCGGGGATAGATATCAGGGCGACCAGGCAACCTATGAGTATCACCCGTCTTATCTTTTTACCGTTGATGGGCACCTTCCTGTGCACAGCTCCGTTACGGGCCGTCACTTACGAGGTGTTGCAGGAATTCAGGGTGCCCGGGGCCCAACCACTGTCAGCATTGGTCCAGGCCGGGGATGGTGATTTTTACGGCACCACGGTGGCGGGTGGTGAGGCCGGACATGGCACGGTGTTCCGGCTGACGGCGGCGGGCGTCCAGACACGTGTGGTTTCCTTCACTGGAAGCACGGGAGCGGCTCCCGGTGGGGCCCCAGTGGCGGGTCTGACTCCGGGGCCGGATGGGGCGCTCTATGGAACCACGACGGAAGGGGGAACCCGTGGGTTTGGCACCATCTTCCGCATCGGCTCCGCAGGCGCTTTTACGACGCTGGTGGATTTCACAGGGAGCTCCGGATTGGCCCGCGGATCGGTGCCATCCCAGTTGGCAAGCCATCCGGATGGAAACCTTTATGGGACCACGCAGGGGGGCGGCACGGGCGGATTTGGAACGGTGTTCCGGGTGACCACGGCGGGAGAGCTGACAACGCTGGTGGACTTCACCGGAACCGGCGGGGGAGCAACCGGAGCGGCTCCACGCGGGCCCTTGGCGGTGCAGGGCAGCACGCTCTTTGGCGTTACCGAAAGCGGGGGTGCGGGGGATTTTGGCACCATCTTCAAGGTCACCACTTCCGGAGCTTTCACCCTGATGGCAAGTTTCACCGGCGCGGCCGGCACCAAGCCCGGAGCAGCGCCTGGCGGTGGTCTGCATTTGCATAGCGATGGCCATCTTTATGGCACCACGCGCCATGGCGGGGTTTCGGATCAGGGAACGTTTTTCAGAATCACGACAGAGGCGATCCCAATTTTGACCGTGCTGCGGAGTTTTGCGGATGCGACGGGTTCGCTGCCGGGCGGGGCGCTGGCCCGGGATGCGGCGGGGGCACTTTATGGCACTACTTCCGGGGGGGGAGTCAATGGTCTGGGCACTTGTTATAAAATCACCGCAACCGGGGTGCATACGCTGCTGGGAAGCTTCACCGGCAACGGGGGACCCATGCCGGGAGCCGCGCCGGAAGACGGCTTGGTGCTGGGCAGCGATGGACGGCTCTACGGCGCGGCGAGCGCGGGTGGGACTGGAAACCGGGGCACCGTCTTCCACCTGACCACAGGGGGCGGATTCACGGCCCTGACGGATTTCGGGGATTCCTCTGGCTGGCATCCGGGCGGGGCGCCAGTGGCAGATGGAATGGGCGGCTACCTGTTTCCGCTCGTTTCCGGTGGCAGTAAAGGCATGGGCCTGCTGACGACCCTGACTCCAGGTGGCAGCAACCACCCGGCCGCCGTGTTGGGTGATACTTCCGGTGACAATCCGGCAGGATCGTTGCTGAAGGTGGGGAACGATTTCTACGGTGTGACGGAGCGGGGCGGCGCTTCAGGCCGGGGCACGGCGTTCCGCTATCAAGCGGCCACCGGTCCGGTAACAATATCCGATTTCACCAGTCTGAGCGGGGGCCTCTCCGAAGGCCCCTTCATCGCCGGAACCGATGGTGCACTCTACGGCGTCAGCCGCGAGGGCGGCAGCAGCAACCGGGGGACGATTTACAAGCTCACGACGGCTGGCGTCCGCACCCGGCTGGTGTCCTTTACCGGAACCACAGGCGCTGCCAAAGGGCAGCGGCCCCGTGGCCCGCTGGCCCTGGGACCAGACGGGAATTTTTATGGAGTGACGGAACGCGGTGGCGCTGCCGACGCGGGAACGCTGTTCCGGATGAATGCGTCCGGCACGCTGACGGTGTTGGCGGAATTCACGGCGGACGGCCCGCGCCTGCCTCTGGGCGGGCTGATCACGGGCGGGGATGGGAAGCTCTACGGGACCACCTCGGCGGGCGGAGCGGCTGATGCCGGCACCCTTTTCGAAGTCAATCCGGCCACGGGCACCTGGATGCCGCTGGGAGAATTTACCGGCAGCAGCGGCTTGGCTGCGGGCAGCCGTCCAGTCGGAACTCTGGCGGGTAATGGAGCCGGAGTGGTCTACGGCCTGACCGCCGCTGGAGGAGCAGCCAACTGTGGCGGGTGTTTTTGCTATGACATAGCCTCCGGCTTGAGGACGTTGGTGGAATTCACCGGAAAAACCGGGGAGGCTCCCGGTGCTGGCCTGGCGGATCTGGGGGCAGGGAATTTTGCGGTGGGCGGGGTGGTGGCAGCCGGGCCCAACCTGCTCTACGGCGTGGCACCTGCCGGTGGTCCGGGCGGCGGCGGGGTGGCGTTCCGTCTCACTCTGGGTAGCGCCCAGAGTCCGTTTTCCCAGTGGCGTCAAATCTTCGCCGGCGATGCTGCAGCCCCCATGCTGGCAGATCCGGATGCGGATGGAGTGCCTCTGCTGATGGAGTATGCCCTGGGCTTGCTGCCGACAGTGCATGATGCCGCCACCATGCCGGCGGCGGGCCTGTATTCCTATGCCTCCGGTGATGTCCGGCTCCGCCTGATCCTCACCCGTGATCCGTCCCGGAGCGATGTCACGATTACCGTGCAGGCCGCCTCCGATCCGGCGGGACCGTGGGATCCTCTGGCCACCAGCGTGAGGGGAGCCCCTTTTTCCGGAACGGGCTACATGTCAGGGGATGCCGCCACGCCCGGTCTTAAAACCATCGAAATTCGCGACACGGTCACTTCCTCCGGCACGCCCCGCCGTTTTTTACGCATCAAAGCCACTTTGTAACGATTCGCACCCCTCAAAAATGCGCCTCAATTCCAACCAACTGGTTACCATAGACACTTTGCCGGAAGCCCCTGAGGCCGGTAAGGTGATGTCGGGCGCATAACCGACTAACCCATTCCCAGCATGAAAAAACATCCTCTCACCCCCCTCCGCCGCACTGCGCTGGCGGTGGCGCTCCTGACCTCTGCAGCCCTGTCGCCTGCGGTCTTTGCGGCGGCTCCCGATCTGGATGGCGATGGCATTCCCAACGTGGTGGATCCGGATATTGACAACGACGGCATTCCCAATGCCCTCGACCGCAATGTGGATGGCGGCATCGCCAAATCCGGCCTTCACCTCGGCAAATACATCGGCGACCATTTGGAAAACGACAGTCCGGCCGAGGATGATATTGATGGGGATGACCTCGCGGACGATTCCCTGGGGGAACGCGACAGCGATGGGGATGGCCGCCGGAATGACGATGCCACGGAACTCGATATCGATGGTGACAAACGCCAGGACGATGCCCCCGGCGAAATGGATATCGACGGGGATGGGGCCAATGACGACTCCAGCCGGGAGGATGATATCGACGGCGACGGGTTTTCCGATGATGACAGCTCCGAGATGGACATCGACGGGGATAGCCGCAGCGATGATGACGACACCGACATTGATGGCGACAACCGCAGCAATGCCGATGTGGCCGAAATGGATACGGACGGCGATGACAAGTCCGACGGCACTGTGGCAGAGACCAACGATGACGGTGACCGCATGGGAAATCGTGAAGATGGTGACGATGACAATGACGGCGACGCGGATGAGGATGACGCCGATCACCGCGGCGAGGACGATGAAATGGAGGTGGAGGTCAGCCTGACCCGGGAGGCCGCAGCCCCGTCCGGCAGCCGCCTGAAGGCCGAGATCGAACGGACGGCTACCGGCAAAATCAAATTTGCCCTGGAGGGGCGTGACTTCCCAGCCGGCGTTTACAACGTGGTGGTGGATGGCAGCTTGATTGGCTCCCTGGCCATGGTGGCCTCAGGCGATGAATCGGAAGGTGAACAGGATTGGGAAACCAATCCCAACGACGAGGATGAACTTCCCCTGACTATCGATATCATCGGGAAGCCCATCATTGTGACTTCCGGAGGCGTCACTTTCTTCTCGGGCACGGTTCCCACGCCTCCGACCTCCGGGGTCGTGGCCATACCTCCCAGGATCGTTTCTGGAGTCCTGACCAAAGGGGCGGCGGCCCCCGCCGGATCCTCCGGAATGATTGAAATCTATTTCACGACGGCTGGCCTCAAAAAGGTGGAAGTCGAAATCGAAGACGTGGAGCCCGGAATTTATGAAGTGCTGATCGGTGACCTGGTGCGGGGTTCCCTGACGGCCGTGGCCGGAGCCGACGGGGTGAAGGGCGAATTGTATTTTGAGGTGGGTCCGGACGCCTCCAAAGGTGAATTGCCGCTCGATTTCACAGCAGCCGGCGAACCGGTGGTAGTGCGTCAGGGTGGAGACATTTTCTTCACCGGCACCGTTCCGGTGGCCCCTCCCGGCGTGGGCGACGGCGTCGAGGACAACGATGACAACGGCGAAGATGATGGCGGTGGCATTCCAGTCGAGGTCCAGCTCGCCCGCTCTGCCGCGGCGCCGTCCGGCTCCAAGGCGGAAGTCCAGATCCAGTTTGGACCTGCCGGGGCCACCGGTTTGGAAATTGAGGTGGAAGATGCCTCGGCCGGTGCCTACGACCTCATCATTGACGGCACCCCGCGCGGATTTGTGGAAGTGACCACTTCCGTGGACGGGACGAAAGGCAAGCTGCGTTTCGAATCGACGCCAGACAACGCCTTGGAGTTGCCTCTCGACTTTATCGCCCCCGGCAAGTCCATCTCGTTATCGCAGGGCACCACGGTTTTCTTCTCCGGCATCATCCCCGGCCAACCGGCCATCTGATTCCGTCGCCAGCGCCCCATCCTCCCGGCAAAGCCCCCGCATGGTAGATCCACCGCGGGGGCATTGTTTTTCGCGGAGGGCGGTCCACTTCAGGGACTCAAGCGGTCGATCTGCCAATCACCGGCGTGGTTCCTGGAATAGCAAATCCGGTCGTGCAGCCGGCTGGGCCGGCCCTGCCAGAATTCGATGGCTTCCGGGATCAGGCGGTAGCCACCCCAAGTGCATGGCAAGGGGACGAGGGTGCCTTCCGGGTATTTTTTCTCCAGCGCAGCGAATTGTTCCTCCAGCCAGGGGCGGCCGGGAATAGCGGTGCTCTGCGCGGAGGCGTGGGCGCCCAGTTGGCTGGTGCGCGGACGGCTGTGGAAGTAGGCTTCACTTTCCTCCCGGGTCACCTGCTCGACGGCGCCCCGCACGTTGACCTGACGCTCCAGCTCCTTCCAGAAGAAGCCCAGGGCAGCCTTCGGCTGGGTGGCCAGTTCGCGGCCTTTTTGGCTTTCGTAATTGGAAAAAAAAGTGAATCCCCGGTCATCCAGGCCCTTCAGGAGCACGATGCGGGACGATGGCTGGCCGGTGGCGGGGGCCACGGTGGAAAGGGTCATCGCATTCGGCTCCACGATCCCGGCTTGCTGGGCTTCCGCGAACCAGGCGCGGAACTGCGCGAAGGGATCGGCGGCGACCTGATCGCGGCGGAGGCTATGGCGGCGGTAATCCATGCGCAGGTCCGCAAGGGACGGCGCTGGTTCTTTGGCGTTGCTGGACGGGGGATTCTCCATTCTCATCGTGCAGCTACGTATCACACGTTGCCCCAGTCTGCACATGCACAACGATATTGATCACGTCCTGCTCCACGAATCCACCATCATGAGCCGTCTCGATGCCATGGCACGGGATATCACGCGGGATTACCAGGGCGAGATACCCACCGTGGTCTGTATTCTGCAGGGGGGCATCATCCTGATGGCGGACCTGTTGCGCCGGATTCAGCTGCCGCTGTTGATTGAAACGATCTCCGTTTCTTCCTATCATGGCGGCACCGAAAGCAGCGGAGTAGTCACCTTCCACCAGTCGACCCTGCCGGATCTGAAGGGGAAACACGTCATTCTGCTCGACGACATTCTGGATACCGGGCGGACGCTGGAGGCCATCCGGAACCGGTTTGTGACGGAAGCCGGAGCCGCCAGCGTAAAGCTCTGCGTCCTCCTGGACAAAAAGAAGGAACGGCCCTGCAAGGTGAACGCGGATTATGTGGGATTCCAGATCGGCGATGAATTTGTGGTCGGCTACGGTCTCGACTACAAAGGCCAGTACCGGAATCTGCCCTATATCGGCGTGCTCAAGGAGTCCGCGATCCAGCGTTTGGCCTGAGTTTTCCCTGACATGTCCTCTGAATCCAATCCTGCTGACCTCCGGGTGCTGTTTTTCGGCCACCTGCCACAGATCACGGAATGTCCGCAAACAGAGTGGCCTTTCAAGGAGGCCACCACCGTGGCGGATTTGATGGAATCGTTGTATCAGAAATGGCCGGGCCTGCGCGCCTCGGACTCCAGCCTGCGGGTGGCGGTGAATCTGGAATACACCCACCGCAGTGCGCTCCTCCCGCCGGGGGCGGAAGTTGCAGTGATGCCCCCCGTGCAAGGCGGCTGATCAGCCAAATAACTTCTGATAGGCCCCGCCTTCGTTCAGGGTGGGCCGTTCCGGACGGCCCTTGTATTTGTAGATCAGATCCATGTTATCCAAACCGAGGGCTTCAAGGATGGTGGCGTGGAGATCATGGACGTGGAGCCGTTGGTCCACCGCGTGGAGCCCCAGTTCGTCGGTGCTGCCGATGGTTTGACCGCCTTTGACTCCTCCTCCTGCCATCCACATGGTGAAACCGGTGGGGTTGTGGTCGCGGCCATCCCCTTTTTCACTCTGCGGGGTGCGGCCGAATTCGCCGCCCCAGACCACGAGAGTGGACTCCAGCAGACCGCGGGCTTTGAGGTCGCGCAGCAGGCCGGCGATGGGTTGGTCGACACTGCGGCACAGGCCGCTGTGGTTTTCCTCCATCTTGGTGTGGGCATCCCATTTGCTGCCGGCCCCGCTGTAGAGCTGGACGAAGCGGGTGCCCCGTTCCACCAGACGGCGGGCATGCAGGCACATGCGGCCGAAGGTTTCGGTGGCCTTGGTATTGAGTCCGTAAAGCTCCTTGGTGGCCCCGGTCTCGCTGGTGAGATCGACGGCCTCCGGTGCGGTGGCCTGCATCCGGTAGGCAAGTTCGTACGAGGCGATGCGGGCTTCCAGTTCCGACTGTTCCGGATGCTGGTCGGCGTAGGTGCGGTTGAGCCGGTTGAGAAAGGCCAGCCGGCTTTCCTGACGCGGGGTGGTGACGCCGGCCGGGGTATTCAAATGCGGGATGGGCTCCGCTCCGGAAGTCAGGCGCACCCCCTGGTAAGCGGCAGGCATAAATCCCGCACTCCAATTGCGCGGTCCGTTGATCACCGGGCTGGGGTTGTCCTGCAGGACCACAAAAGCCGGCAGATCCTGGTTTTCCGTGCCCAGGCCATAACTGACCCACGACCCGAGCGAGGGACGTCCCGCGAGGGTGCTGCCGGTATTCATCTGACAGACCCCCGAAGAGTGGTTGACCCCATCGGCCCAGCAGGACCGGATCACCGCGATGTCATCCGCACATTTGGCCAGTTCCGGCAGCCAATCGCTGACCCAGATCCCGCTTTGCCCATGCTGGGCGAAGGTGCGTTTGCAGCCCAGCAACGGGCTGCTGAACTCGCCCATCGCCGTGATGACGCGTTTGAAACTGTCTGGGATCTGCTTTCCCGCGAGGCGGTTCAGTTCCGGTTTCGGGTCGAAAAGGTCGATATGGCTGGGCCCGCCTTCCATGAAGAGAAAAATGACGCTCCGGGCTTTGGGCGCGCGCTGCGGCAACGGTAAAACCGGCGCGGCAGCCGCTGCCTGCATCTGTAGCAGATGCGTCAGAGCCAGGGTGCCAAATCCGGCTCCCGCCTGCCGCAGGAAGTCGCGGCGGGTGCGGGTGAAATGGATGTTGCCGCAATTCATGGAGGGGGGTGAAACCAAGGACTGATACCGCTACGACCAGTCCTGCGCAACTTTTCCACAATTCCACGATTCCGGTGGACCCGACCTGAATCTGCCCTAGGCTTCCCGCAGAGATGTATTCCGAGGACAGCATTCAATACGCGCTGGAAACCACCGAAGTGCTTCATGAGCCGGACCGGCGCATCGATACCTTCGGCACCACCAGCTTCCAATTTCACCTCATCAGCGAACTGATGGATGACGTGCAGCAGGTACGCGTCCGGAGCGGCCAGATCCATGCCCAGCGGCCCACCATCCTGAAACCCGAACCCTACGCCGATCTGGAATTCGAGGGTTTTGGGGAAGGCGCTTCCGCCTTCGCCCAATGGATGAAGGAACGGATGAGCCAGACCAATGCCGCGCTGCTCCAATACGGCTTCTCCTTTAAAAAAAGCGATGTCACGGAATCGCTGGTCCACGATCCGCTACCGGTCGTCACTGAGCGGGTCCTTGCGGAAATCCGGACCTCCGGCAACCCCCTGACCGCCGTGATCCTTGGCGTGGATGACACTTGGGAGATCTGTCTCCTCAAGTTCACGCTCGAGATGATTCATAAGTCGCACAAGATCAATCTGTTCGACTTCAAGCGGCGCGGCCTGTTGTAGGCTCCCCGCTCCTCCCGCCGACGGACCAAGTCCCTGTGGCTCATCAGCAGAGTCAAGGCGGTCAGGCAGACTCCGAGGCATCCCACAGGGGCAACTACCGTGCGAAAGCCGGATACGGGAATCAGACACCTCCGGGTTAAAAAGCGGCAGGGCGATAAGGGGACTACCCCCTCTCTGCTCTGCTCGCCCCGTCACCGCCATTTCAGGACCCTGCCGCTCCCACTGCCCGCCGCGCTCGGGCCGGCAGACAGAGGGTCATTTTCCGGCGGTAGGCTGCCCGGCCACCGGTTTTTGCCGGGTCCGGGAGCCTGCGGTGGACGGCAGCGGAGATTTTTTCCAACAGCAGAGGGGCCTGTCTGGCGGGCGAATGGCAGGGTCCTTCCGGCTGGTTTTGTGGAGCCATCCCGTTGGCCGGAAGCGCGTTCCAGTGCTGGAAGAACCCTCATGCAGCGGCCGCGGATCCCTACCGAAAGTCAAATCGGTCAAATTTGAGAAAATCCAGGTGTTCTCCAATGTGCCGGACCGGCTGCTAACGGTGGGCCGGACATGGGCTCCTGACTCTTTCCAGGCACTCTGCCGGACCGGCATTGGCCAGGCCGGGTTCCTGGACTCATCGCATCGCCATGGCCTTTTCTCCTGCTAGTCCCTTGCTGGTAATCCCTTGGGCGGTTGAATTACCAAGGGCCGCGGCGAGTTGGGCCTTCCCGGATCTGGCCGGTACGATATCTCATTTTTGAGAAACCGGAGACAAGAAGCAGCCGGTCCAAGGATATTGCCAGGAGCGGGATGAATCGTTGTCGGGCAGGATTGGAAATCCTCCTGAAACAAATTATGTAATTACCATAATGTATTTCCGACTACCAGGCTTTGGTAACACCCAAAAGGACATAAAACCGACCGTGGAAACCAGCAGAAACAGAAGCTCGGTTTTCCAGGCAAAGCACGGCGTTTTGTCCTGAGCTAAGTTCATCACTCCAAACAGCCAGTTTCATAATCTACTGATTCTTAACGATTGGAGTTAAAAAAAGAGTCTTGACTATTCCGGCCTCGATCCCAATATCAGGCAAATTCCCTATTAATCATAAGGCAAATACCTATACCTAATTAATCATCTACCTTAGGTATTCATGCGCCTTGGACTGTTTCAGCGACTGAGCCATCCCGGCTCCTTAATTATCAAAATCCTAGAAATCATTACCCTTGCGAGGCTCTCACGGAGCTTTGCCGCCATCCCCTCCCCCCGATTTGAAACTGCATCCATTCCTCACGCCCGCCTTTTTCACCGTGCTCACACTGCTTCTTTGCGGGCTGGTCCAAGCACAATCCTCCGGAACCGTAACTCTGGCATGGGATGCCAACCCGGAGTCTGATGTCACGGGCTACCGGTTGCTTTACGGCACCACCAGCGGTGACTACACCCAAGTCGTGGATGCCGGAAATACCACCACGGCCACCGTGACAAATCTGGTCACCGGTACCCCCTACTTTTTTGCGGCAACCGCCTACAATAATTCCGGCCTCGAAAGCCTGCCATGCCCCGAGATCATCGTCGTTTCCGGGAACAACGCCCCGGTGGTTTCCTCGTTCCCCAACCAAACCATCAGCGAAAATACGTCCACCGGAGCCTTGGCCTTCACGGTAGGCGACGCCGAAACTGCCGCCGGCAGCCTTACCGTGACCGGCAGTTCCTCCAATCCCGCACTGGTCCCCACTGCCAGCATCGCGATCGGCGGCAGCAGCGCCAACCGGACCGTGACCGTGACCCCGACCGCCCAGCAGCATGGCACTGCCGTCATCACCCTCAGCGTCAGCGATGGCACGGCAGCCACTTCCAGCAGTTTCCTCCTGACAGTCAATGACGTCAATGATGCCCCGGTGGTTTCCACTTCGCCAGCCAGACCATCAGCGAGGATTCATCCACCGGGCCACTCGCCTTCACGGTGGGTGACGCCGAAACCGCCGCCGGCAGCCTCACCGTGACCGGCAGTTCCTCCAATCCCGC
>JAZKDC010000033.1:0-90491 GCA_040387795.1 Verrucomicrobiota bacterium | reverse complement strand
TCTTCGCTCCCTTTGCACAGGGCCCTCCGGTGTCATTCTTTTTGAGTCAATGCGACTCCTATTAAAAGAGCGGAAAGGGGCTGGCAATCGTATCCAGGTTATGCTTGAATGCGCGATCAAATACCCGCCATCCGGGCAATCATGGAAAGGATATGGGCAGCTTGATATAGAAGGCGCGATATGACTGCGGCACAACTCATTGAGAAAGCGGACGACCTGACCGCCCTCGGACTATATGGGGATGCGTGGGATGTTCTGGAAAGTCTCCTGCCGGCGGACCGGATGCAGCCGGCGGTCCTTGCCGTGCAGTTGAAGATCTGCCAAGGGTTGGAACGATGGGAGTTGGGGCAGGATGTTGCCCGCCGCATCGCGCCCGGTGACGAGCCACATCATCGCGAGGCAGCGGGCCGGTTTCACCTTGCCCATGCCATCGCACAGTGCGCTGCCAGTGATGTTTTGGGGGCACGGGTGGCGGTGTGGGTCATGTCGCTGGTCTGGCCGGAAGGGCGGGAGGTGGCGCTGGATTCTCACGATCTTGCCGCTATTTGGTGACTTGAAGCAGGCGTTCAAGGCCGCCGGATGTGTGGGGCGGATTTGCTTTCCGGTTTTTGATTTTCCCGCGCCCTGCTGGGAATTTTTGGACACCGCAGCCGTTCCACACGACGATAGGACGCCTGCAGCTGCGGCGTCTTGTTTTAAGACAACCCGGCCCAATTTTCCACCCCTTCCATGAAAACCCTCTGCACCATCTTCTGCCTCGTTTCCTCCCTTCTGATTTGCCCTGCCCCGGCTGCAGACCCAGCCAAGGCGGTCGCCGCACCCGGGATTCAGGAGCGGCTCACCCGGATAGATCTGGCCGTCACCCTCGCCCAGTATAAAAAAGTCCGGCAACTGATCGAAGAGACCAGCCTGCAACATACCCTTGAAGGCGATCCGGCTTCCGATGCCTCCAGCAAAGATCGCGACGCGCTTTCGGCCAGAGTCAAAAAACTTTATGATCTGGCTGAAAGCCTCCGGAGGAATGCGGCGGAATACGATGAAAAAATCCAGGGCTACCGGAAAGCCGCTTTGGCCAGCCAGCCTGAGTAAAATAGTTTCCGGAAGAGATCAGATCCCAGGCATCATTCCAACTCCGGCTGCAGTTTGGAAAGTGCCCCCGAAGCATCAGGATGCCAAGGAGACGTCTCTCTGCCCAATGAACAACGGGTGATGTAGTGGGCTTCAACGCCGGAGATCCTAACTCAACACCGCACGGATGACGTGACCCTCCACGTTCGTCAGGCGGCGTTGGATGCCGTTATGCTCGAAAGTGAGCCTCTCGTGGTCAAGACCAAGGAGATGCAGGATGGTCGCATTGAAGTCGTAGAGGGGGTGAATGTCCTCGATGGCGCGCTGTCCGAGTTCATCGGTGACGCCGTGGCTCACCCCGGGCTTTACCCCGGCTCCGGTCATCCAGCACGTAAAACCGTCAGGGTTATGATCGCGGCCCTTGGCGCCTTTTTGGAAAAAGGGCATGCGGCCGAATTCGGTGCACCAGACCACCAGGGTATCCTCCAGCAGGCCCCGCTCCTTCAGGTCACGGATCAGGGCCGCCGCGGGTTGGTCGAGGATTTGCGCGTGGACGTCGTATTGCTCCTTCAGGGCATTGTGACCGTCCCAGTTGAGCTGCCCGCCGCTGGCGTAGGCTCCATTGAACAGCTGCACAAAGCGGACGCCGCGTTCCACCAGCCGCCGGGCCAGAATGCAGTTTTTCGCAAAAGTCGCCTTGTTCGGATTGGCCGTGTCGTCGGCCCCATAACTTTTCAGGATGTGGGCAGGCTCGGTGCCGAGATCGCTGATTTCAGGAACGCTGAGCTGCATCCGGGCGGCCAGTTCGTAACTGGCGATGCGGGCCGCGAGTTTGCCATCGCCCGGATGCTGTTCCAAGTGGCGGGCATTCATTTGCTGCAGCAGCGACCGCGCCGCCTGATCGGCCTGCGGGGACACTCCCGGCGCTGTGAGATGGCGCACGGGGGATTTGGAACTCATGGTGGTGCCCTGGAACGCGGCCGGCAAAAAGCCCGGCCCCCAATTGTTCATTCCGTTCTGCGGCACCCCGCGTGGATCAGGGATCGCGACGTAGGACGGCAGTTCCTGACTCTCGCTGCCGAGGGCATAGGTGGCCCATGAGCCCAGGCTGGGAAAACCATCGAGATTGAACCCGGTGGAGAGGAAATTCTCGGCTGGGCCGTGGGTGTTGCTCTTGCTGGTGAGGGAGTGGATGAAGGCGATATCGTCCGTCAGTTCCGCGAGATGCGGGATCAGGTCGCTGACCCACTTGCCCGTTTTCCCCCGCTGCCGGAATCCGTATTGTGGCCGGGCGAGATTTCCTGCCGGGCCCTGGAACGTCACCGCCGGACCGCCGGGCAACGGTTGGTTATCCCATTTGATCAGTTCCGGTTTGTAGTCCCAGGTTTCCAGCTGGCTGACGGCTCCGGCGCAAAAGATCACAATCACGCTTTTCGCTTTTGCCGGGAAATGCGGCGGTCTCGGCGCATACGGCCGGGCGGGATCAATAAGGGGCCCGGCCGGAGCGGCAGCGAGCAATCCATCCAGCCCGAGCAGATTCGTCAGGGCGATGGAGCCGAGGGCGGTGGCGCTGCCGGACAGAAACTGGCGGCGGTCCAGCAGGGAGCGACCGGCGGTGGAGAGGTGATCGGCCGGGTGGTTCATGGCAGAAAGAGGAATTCGTTCGAGTTGAACAGGGCGCGGCACAGGGTGGCCAGTCCGTGTCCGCTAACCACTGGTGCGGCGGCCCGGAGTTCATCGGCGTCAGGTCCGCGATTCAGGGCCAGTTGATAGGCGCGCTGGATTTGCGCCGCAGGCTCATCACCGGTTTCCCGCATCACGCGGGCGGCCAACGCGGCAGCGGCCTCCAGGGTGAAGCGGCTGTTGAAGAGATTCAACGCTTGAATCGGGGTCGTGGATTCCCGGCGGCTGGCGGTGCTCTGACCGGCATCCGGGCAATCGAAGGCTCCAAATACAGCTTCTGATTCGCGGCGGACTTTGTGGGCGTAGATCATGCGCCGCAGGCCCTCGCCGGTGAAGGATTCCACGGGGTTGAATCCGCTCAGGCCGCCCCGCTGGTCGAACAGGTTGAATCCCCGGCCATACATCTTCAAATCCAACTGCCCGCTGACAAAGAGGATGGCGTCGCGGATGGATTCAGCTTCGAGCCGGCGCGGGGGAAAGCGCCACAGCAGGCGGGCATCCGCATCCTGGGCGGAGGCGGCCGGATTGGCCCCGGAGGCCTGCCGGTAGGTGGCACTGAGCACGATGAGCCGGTGCAGGTGTTTCACGGACCAGCCACTGCGGATGAATTCCTGCGCCAGCCAATCCAGCAGTTCGGGATGGGTCGGTTTGTTGCCATTCAGGCCAAAGTCGCTGGCCGTCTGCACGAGGCCGGTGCCGAAGTGTCCCTGCCAGAGGCGGTTCACCATGACGCGGGCGGTCAGCGGATTTTGAGGGCTGGCGATCCATCCGGCCAGGGCCTGGCGGCGTGATTGTTCGGGCGCATCGTTTGCCAGGGTTACCACCCCCAGAGCGCCGGGCACGGCAGGTCCGACTTCGTCCCGGGGCTGTTCGGGGTCCCCGCGGCTGAGCAGGCGGATCTTGTCAGGCTCACGGAATTTCCCGGCGAAAGCCAGTTGGCCGTTCTGCGCGGCCTTGATCTGATTTTCCAGCAATTGCTTTTCTTCCATCAAACGAGAGGCCCCGGCGGCCTCTTCCGGGGACAGTCCCGCCAGCGTAAAAGCGGCACCCACTTTCTCGCCCGCCACGAAAGGCTGGCGGTCCGTGGCATCGGCCACCAACTGCCAGGTTCCGTCCAAGCAGGCGATTTCGATGCGGTAATCCGTGGCCAGACGGTCCTGAAATTTCTCCTCACGGTCGCGGCCCCACACGACGCGGCTGATTTCCGCTTCGTGAGGAAACTCCAGCATTACCCAGCCTTGGCCCACTTCATGGGACATCCAGCTCCGGGCATTGCCATAGCTGCCGTCGTTGACAAATCGCTGCTCATGCCGGTCCGCCACGGTGGTGTTGCCGGACGTGGTGACGCTGGATTCCCGGGCGATATTTTTTCCGTCGGAGGTGAAGACCTCCAGCTCATCGAGGCAGGGCTCAAGGTTGTTGGTGGCGAGAATGGTGAAACGCAGCCGTTTGGTTTTCACGGCGGGAAAGCGGTCGGTATTGACCTGCGCATTCACCGCGGGACGTTGCGGCAACCGCTGGACCAGCGTCTGCCATTGGTCAGGCTCCCGCGCAGCTTCGAGGGTAAAGGCGGTGGCGAGGCGGTCGTCGAATTTCCCCTCACGGTCACGGCCCCACACGATGCTGGCAATCCGGGCCGGCGCGGGAAGTTCGAACATTACCCAGCCGCGGCCGGCAGTATCGGACATCCAGCTGCGGGCGTTGCCGTAGTGGCCGTCGTGGAGGTGTTCCAGCCGATGGCTGCCGGAAGTGCGGCTGCCGGAGGCGGAAACCTTGGTGCCATGCGACGCCAGGGCCACGTTGTGTCGCGGCGTCCCGTCGGTGAAGATTTCGAATTCATCCAGGCACGGTTCGATCAGGCCCAGCGTCGGATGCCGGTTGGTATCATGGATAGTGAAGCGCACATACCGGGCCTCCACCGGCGGAAAGGATTCGGTGTTCTGCCTGGCATCCGTGACGGGATAAGGCTTCTCCGCAGGATGGGCCAGCGGCGCAAAAAGAGCGAGTTGACGGTCGATCTCCGCGACGCGTTGACGCTTCCCTTCCGCCTGAGCCTTCAGGGCCAGAGCTTCTGGAGTGCGCATCTCGCGGTCTTCATATTCCACGCCGGCGAGGAAGGCCTGCATGGCATAATAATCCTTGGCGGTGATAGGATCGAATTTGTGATCATGGCACCTCGCACAGCCGACACTGAGACCAAGAAATGTCTGGCTGACATTCACCACCATTTCATCAAGCGCATCCTGACGGGCGAGGCGTTTGGATGCCTCGTCCGCCCCGATTTGTCCTGGCAGGAGCACGGAAGCCGTGATCAGAAATCCTGTCGCCGCGTCCTCGCCCAGGGCATCGCCCACCATCTGCTCGCGGATGAACCGGTCGTAGGGAGTGTCCTGGTTGAACGCCCGGATCACATAATCCCGGTAGGGCCATGCATTGGGGCGCTCGGTATTGACTTCGAAGCCATGGGTGTCGGCATATCGCACCACGTCCAGCCAATGCTGCGCCCAGCGTTCGCCATAACGAGGGGAAGCAAGCAGGCGGTCCACCGCTTGTTCCGGGGAATCCGGGACAAACTGCGCCAGTTCCTCCGGCGTGGGCGGCAGGCCGGTGAGGTCAAGGGTCACCCGGCGCAGCCACGTCAGCGGATCGGCGGCCGGCGACATCGTGAGGCCGTTTTCGTGCAGCTTCGCCGTGATGAAGGAATCGATGGAAGCTTCCCCCGTGGCCACCGCAAGGGGCTGGAACGCCCAGTGGGCGCGCGGGTCGGCCAGCTTCACCTTGTCCACCCCATCCGGCCAGAGCGCTCCTTCCCCGATCCATTGTGTCAGGGTCGCCACCTCAGCGGCATCGAGCCGTGGTCCCTTGGGCGGCATCTGCTCATGGGGGTCAGCACTGGTCACGAAACGGAGGAGCGGACTTGCCCCGGGGTTTCCCGGCACCATCGGGGCCCCATGTTCATCGCCTCCTTTGAAGGCCGCCGCTTTCACATCCAGCCGTAGTCCTGACTTCTGCTTTTTCTCCCCGTGGCAATCCGTGCAGTGTTTCTCAAAAACAGGCCGCACGTCGCGGACGAAGTCCACCGGTGCCGCGCGGAGTTCCGGCACAACCCCTCCGGCAACATAAAACAGGATGAATAAAATCTGACGCACCGGTGTGATGGGAAAGGATCTCCCGTTTCGAAGAACGCGCCGCTTTCCCCATCTTTCTCAGGAAGGCAGATCATCCTGCGGCCGCGCCCGGGGCGGCAGAATCGCGCAGGCACCCTTGCAGCCAAAAAGCCGGCTGAGCAGCAGGCGGTTCCGGCTGATCCATTGATACACCACTTCGGCCACCTGGATCACCCCCGGGATCCACAACACGAGGGCCACCGGCACCAGCAAGGGCAGCCGCATGCCGACAAACCGGATGCAGCGCGCGCCCCGGTGAATGCGCCCATCCCTGGCAATACAATGAATCGCTTCCTGCAAATCGACCCGTGACAGGTGCGGCGCGAGCCGGGCCGCCGATTCATGGGACAAAGGGATCAGGCTCAGCGTCCCGAACCAGTCCAGCCACGTCAGCACCCGCATCTGAAACGTGCAGAGCGGGCACTCGTCGTCATATAGCACAATGTGACGGCGTGCGGCGGCGGAAGCTTCTGGAATCATCCCGGAAGTTGCCCCGCTAATCCAAAGCGAACAGGGGAAATTTCGGGGACTATTTTCCCGCAACAAGCGGCGGAAGCCGCTCATGGCAAAGCCCTGCCCTCCCCGCGCTGCACCGCCAGTTCGGCGAGATGCCACGCGATTTTTTCGGCATGGGTGCGCAGACCACGGGTGGCCTCTTTGATCCGGTGCCGTTCCGCCTCGCGGCTGGCTGCGGCGGGGGAACTGGAAAGCCTGAGACGGGAGGAAAGATTGTTGATGAGCATACGCGGATGGATGGGGGGATCAGGGACCGGTCCGCCACGACGGTGAGGCGTTGTGACTGGTGAAGATATCAGGCACGGCGGCGGCGGAGCAGTCCCAACAAACCCATGGCGGCGAGACCGCAGACTCCGGGTTCCGGCACGGCCTGGAAGGTATCCCCCTGGAAGCCGGTGGCGGACCAGAAGGTGTCTACCGTAATTTTATCGAAGGAGTTGTGACTTTGACCCCCCGCAGGACTGGTCAGGGTAAAACTGTGGCTGGTGGCGGCACTGTCGGGGATCTCCCACACCGCGACAAACAACGCGTTGGAATTGGTGCTGTTGGCTCCCACGGTCACCACCGGCGCCACTCCCGCGATGGAACTGAATGTGAGTTCCGTGCCAAAACTGCCGCCGAAGCCGGGAGCGGAAATCCCCTGCGCGATAATGGTCGTGAACCCGGCCGCGAGGGCTCCCACCACCGGGACGGTGATGGTTTCGTTGGTTTGTCCGGTGCCGGAATAATAATTACCGCTGCCGGTGATGTGATCCTGACCGTTGTTCGTCACGATCAAGGCTCCGGAGATGGCGGAGCCCGGCAGGTCCGGAGTGGAATCGTTGATCGGGGAGGTCAAGTCCGGGGCATTGGGAGGATTGCCGGAAAAGGAATCCCATCCCGCGAAGCTGCTATTGGCTCCGCCCCGCCCGGTGGGAGTGATCAGGCCGGCCCCCTCGGAAAGGACAAAATGGGCGGCGGACGCAGATCCGGTGGCAGCCAGCAAGGCCGCGAGGAGAAGGGAGGATGATTTGAGTTTTGGTTTCATATTGGATTTACCAGGGGAAGAAGCAGCCAATCGTGTGGAATGACCGGAACGCCATCATAGCGGAACGGACTGGTCCATTGCTGTGCCGGCAGTGCCGGAGTTTGCCCCGCGTTTGCGGGCGCCGCGGGGAAACCGCAAGCCACCACCAATCCGGAGCAACGGGGGAGCAGTGATCCCGTTTTATCCTATCCGCCGGTCCCCGGCACCATTTTGCCTAACCCTGCTTTTCCACGTGGCTGCTCCATCGCGAGGGAGCGACGCCCTTTTCCTCCAGAAAAGCGCGGGAGAAGTGGCTCAGACTTTGATAGCCGACCTCCACGGCGGCTTCGCTGACATTGCAGCGGCCGGTGGCAATCAGACGGGCGGCCCGCTCGATCCGTTGCCGCCGCAGCCAGGCCGTCAGGGTGATCCCTTCCACCTGGGTGAAGGTGCGGGACAGGTGATGGGGATTCACGCCGGCGAGCTGGGCAAGGGCCTCCAGCGGCGGAGGTTCATCCAGGGCGGCGAGGAGGGCGGCTTTCACTTTTGCCACCCGCTCCATGGCCAGCCATTTGGTGCGGGTGCAAAAAAGTTCGCGCCCGGCGGGAGGGGGCGTGAAGACTTTTTGCAGCAGAAAGTCGGTCATCTTCGCTTTGGTCAGCAGCGTGCGGGCCGCTTCACAGAGGTGAGGCGCCAGCAGCCCCTGCGCCCACACTTTGTCCACCGGTTCCAGCGGCCGGGAGACCAGGGGAATCAACGGCACGGGCCCCAACAGCACCACCCGGAAATCCGAAGGCAAATCCGGCCGCATCGTCGCCAGATTTTCCTTCAGCCAGACTTCCGGAAAGTGCAGGACCAGACATTCGTGCTCCGTGCCGGGATGACGTCCCGCGTAGGCCAGCCCCCGGCCTGAGGCGGGCCGCAGGCAACACATGGACCCCGGCCGCAGGGCCCGCCGGGTGCCATCTTTCCAAGTCAAAGAGGCTTCACCGGTGAAATTCAGCAGCCAAACCACCCCGGTTTCCGGAAGCGCCCAGTCCGGCTGTCCCTCCGGCCCCGTACGCAACCAGCTGAAATACAACGATTCCAGAGCGTGGATGGGGGAAGGGGTTGGATAAGACAAAACAGTCCGGGAAATGAGAATGGTTCTCAGTATCGGTGTTTTACTTCAAAAGCAAATGCGCACATCCTCCTCCCCTTGCGCAAAATTGGCGGGCCCATGCGTTCCCCGGCCGGACGGCGCATCGCGAGGCCAATACCCGGCACGGCAACGGCAGCAGAGGGGCCCGGCGGCGGCTTAAGTTGCCGGATGATTTCCCCCCGATTCCTGTGGCCGCTCTGCTGCGGATGGGCCAGCCTTGCTCTGCCGGGGCTGGCCGCCGCCCAGGCCATCGGCAGTTTTGTGATTCCGGCACAGCGTTCCGCTGAAGGCACGCGTTTCAGCTATTGGGACCGCTTCGCCCTGCCCGGTGGCACCACGGCCAGTTACTTTTTCGATCATTTCCCCAACCTCCTCAACCTGGGCGACGACGCCGATCCCCCCAATCCCTCCAATTGGAATACCAACGCGAGGCTCCAGCAGATCCGGACTCCGCAGTGCTTCGTCACCAGTTCCGGGGCGCTGTATTCGTTCTCGGCCGCCACCGGATTTGAGGTGCGTTATACCCACGCCGGGCCCGGTCCGGTGGTTGGGGCCGTCTTCCAGATCCGCCATGCCGGAGCCGCTCCCGATGCCTCATCCGTCCGGCTGCGCTATCAACCTGCCGGCGGCGGCGCTCCGGTGCTGCTGGCTCCGGACTTCCGCGCTCTCGACGACCCCGGCACCGCCGGTTTTGCCGAGCAGGTGATGCGCGGTTACGAGTGGGATCTGACTGGATTGGGAGTCGCCGATTATGTGATCCAGTTCACCTCCGTCAGCGCTTCCATGGCCTTTTACCAGGCCCAGTTGGATACCGCCCCGGGCCTGACTTTTCAACAGGCCCTGGGACATCTGCTGAGCACCAAGCCGGCTCCGGGATTGCGTTTCGGCAGCGCCGGCCGCGTGGAGGTGGAGGCATTGGAAAAACGCTTCTTCACTGCCGGTCAGGAAGTGCCCCTCAGCGCCTCGGCCAGCACGGGATTCAACCACGTGGGCTGGATCCGTCCTGACGGAACCCTGATGGATTCCAACGGGGGGTTGACCGTGACCTTCGCCACGCCCAAAACCACCGATCTCGCGGTGGCGGCCATCTTCTCCCCGGCGTCCTGGCAAACCTTCCGCACCCATTGGTTCAATCACGCCAACAGCCTGACCGGGACGGCCGACGACTTCCTCAACGACGCCATCAGCGGCCCTGCCGCCGACCCTGACGGGGATGGCGCCAGCAATTTTACAGAGTATGCCTTTGGCGGAAACCCCGGCCTGCCGGATGCCACGCGGCTGGCCCCGCAGGCTGTGATCCTGACTGCATCGGAGAACCGCTTTGCCGGGCTGACTTACCGGCGGCGCGCCGGTGAGGGCGATCTCTCCTACCGGGTTGAAATAAGTTCCGACCTTGCCTCATGGCAAAGCGGCACGGAAGCCGCACCGGTCGCAGAGCAAATTGATGGTCCCCTCGAAAGCGATGGCACCCGCACTGTCACCGCCCGCCTTCTCAGTCCTCCCGGCAATTCCCCGGTCTTCCTGCGGATCAAAGCCCTGCCCAAAACTCCATGAAACCCCGGCCCCTCAAAACGAAATCGCGGGGTGCCGCCATCCTGACGGTGCTAGCATTGACCTCCCTGTGCACCGTGCTGGTCGTTATGCTGCTGCAGACCGCCTCTGTGGAAAAACGGATGGCACATGGCAGCGCCGGACGGCAATCCGCCGAACGTCACGCCGATACCGCGCTGCAATTTGTCCTCGCCGAACTCCGCACCGCCACCACCCGCGAGGCAGCCCCCGGCGTCCCGGCCCCCTGGTCCAGCCAGCCCGGCGGCATCACCGTGCACCAGATGGACGGCAGTGTGGGGGAGATCTACAAGCTTTACTCCGCCGCCACCGGCCGGGCGGCAGAGGCGGCGGACCTGACCGCGGATCTGCCGGTGGCCTGGGATGCGGTGCCGGGTCAATACGTCGACCTCAATGCCCCGGCCACCACGGGCCGGGGCGATCTGGATTTTCCCATCGCCGATCCGCGGTCCGCCGGACCAGACGGCGCAGAAGGATTTGAATTCGACACCCCCAATGCGCCACGCGGCACCACCAAGACGGTCCGCCCGGAGGAAAAGGGGCGCCGCCTTCCCATGCCGGTCCGCTGGATCTATCTGCTGCGCGACGGCACCCCCGGAGTCCTGGACGATACCGGCCGCTTCAGGTCCGAACTGGGCCGGGCCACTGCCTCCAATCCTATCACCGCGCGCATCGCGTGGTGGGCCGATGATGAATCCAGCAAAATCAATATCAATACCGCCGGAGAAGCCTCGCCCTGGGATACGCCCCGCCTGACCACAGAACAGGATGAAGCGCTGGCGAAATTTCAACCGATGCGCGGGGAGTATCACCGTTATCCCGGCCATCCTGCCGGGGTAAGCCTCAGCAGCGTGCTCTTCCCGGGGCACCGCTGGCTGCAGCCCGGGGATATCTTGCCGCAGGGAGCAAAAGCCCTCAGTCCACGCACCGCCGAAGGCCTCTGGTCCCTCGCGGCCGGTACGGTCACCGACCCCGCCCTGACCTCTCTTGGCGGCACCCGGCAGCCGCCTGGACTGGAGCTTCCAATGGGCAACGGCGCGGAAAAACCCTGGCATCTTTATGCCTCCACCGGTGAACTGCGCTTCGCTTGGAACCGAGAGGAAAACAGACTTTTCCGGGATCACCCGGAAGCAGCCCGGAACCTCGCCCGGGCCGATTTTCTCCTGACCACCGAAAGCCGGTCCCCTGAGACCACCCTGCAGGGCACTCCGCGGATCAGCCTGTGGCCGGTGCATGAGAGCGTGCAGCCCGGCCTTGGTTATTCCAGCCCGGTGCAGCGCGCTTCCGCCACCGACACCCTGCTGGCGTTGTGTTCCACCGCCGGGGACCGCCGTTATTATCTGCAAAGGGCGACCCCGGGCGATGGCTCCGCGGATTTCCAACGCACCGGCCTGGGAGCCAATGCCACCCTCTTCCAATGGATGACACGCCTGCTGGAAAAGCCGGTCCCGGGTTTCCTGAAAGCAGGACTCCCCGCCCGCTTTTCTGACAAATACGGTGCCGGTCCGGAAAGTGATAGTCAGAACATTGCCGCCCTGATGCTGGACTACATCCGCACCACCAATCTCGCCGATGGCGCCATCCCGGAGAAGAACCAGTATTCGATCGTCTGCCCCGGCAACGAGACGGAAGGTTACGGCCAGATTTCCCCGCTCGATACTGCCCGCGGCACCACCGGAGCCGCCCGCTGGAAACCGGCCCAGCTTCAAGCGGCCCGCGGCATGGGCCGCATGCCCACCGTGCAGGGCGCGGTGCTGGTCCTGACCTGCCGCGCCATTTGTCAGGAAGACGGCACCATCCTCGGTTCGCCCACCCCCGCCGGCTTGAAATCCCTGAAGACACCGGGCAGCCGCGAAATGGAAGCGGCAATTCTTTTCGAAGGATTTGTCCCCGGCCAGGGCTGGGCGGAAAGCCGGCCCTATTGCACTCTCGTCGCCAGCGGCATCTCCCTGGGCAACCCTGCCGATTTCAGCCAGCCCCTGCCCTCCATGCGGGTCAACGGAGCAGCTCTCACCCCCCAACCCACGGGAAGCCTGACCCGTTTCAATGCCCTGATCACCAGCCGAGGGCGGGTGCCGGGAGGGTGGACCGCCTCCGGGGGAGCCACTGGCGCCCTCGCGGCCAATGCGGTGCTTTTTGCGCCCTTCGTGGTCTCGCCCCAAGTGGATGACGGGGGGTTCCTGCATTTTGACGGCAGCAACAGCGGCACTGGCAACCCGCCCGGATTCAAGGTCGGCCTCTTCGACGCCCCAGGCATTGAGGCCCGGAATGTGCCAGCCTCCCTTGGGGATCTGGTGCAGGTGGTGGAGTTGAATTTCCCCAAACTCCCGACCCGGAATCTCCTCCTGCCGGAACTGCCCCGGGATGGCACGCCTCCCACCATGGAAGACCGGCTCATCAACGCGTTCGAAAAGGGAAAACCACTCCTCTCCGCGCAGGATATTGCCCAAAGCCTCGTGCTGACCCACGGCGACAGCCGCCTCACCGCCGGACAACGGCTCGTGCCGTCCAGCAGCTTTACCGCCCACCCGGACTACGGCCGGACTCCCCTCGCCCACCGGCTGAAAAATGAACCCGGCAGTTCCGCCGGAACCTTCAGCGCCGCCGGTTATTTCGAGGATATCCCGCAGCCCGGAGCCGCCCGTCCTGACTTCCCGGTCAAGCCGTGGGACGACCGCACCGATCTGGTGGTAGCTGGTCCCCACGCCCGCCAATTCTCCCTGCAATCCATGGCCACCGTATTTTCCGCGGGCCGTCTCGACCAAGGCCGGCGCGGGCCCGCCAGTCCGGCTGAGACCGGCGATTTCGATACCGGCAGCGGGCGTGTTCCCGACGGGCCTTACGTCAACCGCGCCGACGATGGCGAGGTGCGTGGTTTTGCCGGAGGCGGCGTTCCCTACTTCGACGCACCGCCCTCCGATCCCGGGAATGTCCCGCCTGTCAGCGCCTCCGCTTCCAGCCCTAACCGCCTCATGGCCGGCCCCGGCATGTTCGGCAGTCTGCCCACCGGGGTGAAGGCCAACGTCCCATGGCAGACCCTGCTCTTCCGCCCCTGGCTGGAACCGGTGACACCCCGGCGCCCGCGCCATTATGGTGCGTCCTGGCCCCCGGATCACCTGCTGCTCGACCTCTTCTGGATGCCGGTGGTGGAACCCTACGCCATCAGCACCCCGCTCGAAACCGCCGGCAAAATCAATCTCAACCATCAGCTCCTGCCCTTCCGCCACATCCACCGCGCCACCGCCTTGCACGCTCTCCTGAAAAGCGAGCGCATCATTGCCGTGGCCGACCGCGATGCCGGCAAGGTCAAGCTCGCCAGTGGATTCAGCAATGCGGTCACCCGCCACCCCATCGATACCACCGGCACCCTGAAGCTGTGGGAAGCCATCCGCCAGGAAAACACCCGGCCTTTCCTCTCTGCCAGCGAAGTCTGCACCCTGCCCCTCGTGCCTTCCGGCATCAGTCCTGACCAAACCGTGCTGGCCGCCTGGTGGAACCAGCACCGCCTCACGGGGGACAATCTCAAGGAGCGCCCTTACACCAATCTGCACACCCGTCTCACCACCCGCAGCAATGCCTTCCGGGTCCATGTGATGGCGCAGTCGCTGCAAAAAGCCACCAGCACGGAGCCGGCCCGGTGGGAGGAAGCCCAGGACCGGACCGTGGCCACCTGGCGCGGCAGCGCCCTGATCTCGCGCCACGTCCGGGCGCAGGATCTGCCAGACTATGTGACTGCGGGGAACGCTCCCTCCGTAGACCACTTCTACTCATGGAGCATCACCAGCCAGCGGAGCTTCGCGCCCCGCTGATTCCCCCTGACATCCGACGATTCCAATTCCACTCCCCATGAAAACCACCCTGCTTACCCTCACCTGCACCGCCTTCTCCCTGTTCCCGCTCCACGCCGGCGAGCCCTCTCCCCAGGACCGCCAGGCCATTCTGGCCATGGCGGGGGAATTCGCCGTCACCTTCCACTTCCAGGAAACCCTCAGCCTGCAGAAAGATTACACCGCGAAGACCGAAATCTACGAGGAGAACGCCCATGAATTGGTGGTCGTCACCGAAGACTCCCCCCGCCGCATTGCCCTGCAGCACCTGCTGGTGGCCGGAGACATGGTGATTAAACACTGGTCGCAGATCTGGACCTTTGAAGACACCCGCCTCTGCGAATTCCAAGGCCACAACTCCTGGACCCTGCGCGATCTCAAACCGGAGGAAACTACCGGCACCTGGTCCCAGCAGGTCACCCAGGTGGATGACAGTCCGCGTTATGAAAGCTTCGGCCGCTGGGTGCACCGCGGCGAGATCAGCGAGTGGACCAGCGCCGATACCGCCCGTCCCCTGCCGCGCCGCGAGCATACCAAACGCAAGGATTATGAGATCACCGGCGGCACCAACCGCCACACCATCACCCCGCACGGCTGGGTGCATGAGCAGGACAATACCAAGCTCCAGCTGCGCGACGGAAAACGGGTGCCCCTCGCCCGCGAGTCCGGCCTCAACACCTACCGCCGCGTGACCGGTTTCAATTTCCAGCCCGCCCGCAACTTCTGGGCCGCCGAAGCTTCCTTCTGGAAGCAGGTCACCGCCGCCTGGGAAGACGTGCAGCAGCGCCGCGCGGAAATTACCATCAAGGACAAATTCGATGTCCCTGCCCTGCGCCGCGCCATCACCGCCATCCAGGAACGCCAGCAGCGTGAATTGAAGGGCAAGGTCGACGAAGTGATCTCCAGTTTCCTCGACGGCAAACCCGCCTCTGCCCCAGATAATGCCACGCCAGCCGCGCCCGGAGCCCCGGGGCCCGCCTCCGCGGCGGCGGCCAAGTAGGGTGCGTCCCTTCCGGGAATGCGGATTCACGGGATTGACAAATCACGACAACGGTGTCGTTATTTATACCCAAGTATGATTCCGCATCGTCCCCGCCCCCTGCTGCTTCTCATCCTGACCGGACAGGCCCTCCTGGCACGGCCCGCGGCCGCGCAGACCATTGCCTACGAGGAAGCCCCACACAACTACTGGAGTGCCCCCTTGACCGATCCGGGCACGACCCTTGATGCGGAGTTGCAGAGCGGCAAGTTCACTCTTCCGGCCGGCAGCGATCTGGAAGCGATGCGGGCGGTGCTGCGGCAGATGAAAATCCCCGAATCCAGCCAGACCCTGGTGTTTTCCAAAACCAGTGTGCAGAAGGACCGGATCACGCCATGGAATCCCCGGGCGCTCTATTTCAATGACGAGTCCTACGCGGGCTGGGTGCCCGGCGGCATGATGGAATTCGCGACCATCGACCCGGTGCTGGGCCCCATCTTTCATCTGCTGGATTTCCACCGGACGGACCGCACAGCCCCCCGGCTGGACCGTCCCCAGAATTGCCTCGACTGCCATGGCGGCAATATGACCAACCGCGTCCCCGGAGTCATGATCCGGTCGGTCTTCCCTGACAAAGAGGGCAGCGTGCTGTTTCAGGCCGGCACTTCCCTGATTGATCACACCAGTCCGGTCAATATCCGCTGGGGGGGATGGTTCGTCACGGGAGAACACGGGAATGTGGTGCACCGGGGCAACGCCATCGCCCAGGATCAGGAAGGCAGCATCACCCTCGATACCCGCCAAGCCTCCAACCTGCATAATCTCGAACGGTTTTTCCCGGCCAAAAATTACCCCCGCCCCACCAGCGACATTGTCAGCCTGATGGTGCTGGAGCATCAGGTCGCCCTGACCAGCCGCCTCGTCGAGGCCTCCTATGATGTGCGGGCCGCCATCATCCGCCAAAAGGCCCTGCGCGAGGAGTTGGGGGATCCCCCCACGGAAGCATTGGTCGGCACCTCCAAAATCATTGCCGACAGCCACGCGGGCAAAATCCTTGATGCCCTGCTTTTCAAGGACGAAGCCGAACTGCCGGAGGGAGGCATCCGCGGCGACGGGGAATTCCAGCGCGATTTTGTTGCAGGGCATCCCATCGCGGCCGATGGCAAGTCCCTAACGGAGTTCCACCTGGGGAACCGTCTGTTCCGCCTCCGTTGCAGCTATCTCATCTACAGCCGCTTGTGGACCGTCCTGCCCCGTCCGTTTCTGGACCTGTTATACGGCCGGCTTCACCTCATCCTGACGGCTGAACAGCCCCCGGCCGGCTACCAATATTTGAGCAAACCGGAACGGGCGGAAATTCTCCGCATCCTCAAGGACACCCATCCGGACCTGCCCGCCTCATGGAAGTCCTGATTGGCTGACAGGCCTCCCTGTCATACCTCCGGAAAGGGAGGGCGCCTGCCGGTTGTGGACTTTTCTCACAAGAAACCCCTAACTCATGAGAATCATTGATCACACCGGCAGGCGACTCCCAATATAATCGCTCCTTCATCGTGACAAGAGTTTTTTCCACATTTTCCAATCCTTTTCCGCACTTTGAACGATTGGATATTTAAGCTTTCCAAGGAGGCTGCCCCTGCCAGATTAGCGGACCCCGGGGGGCCCACCGCCCCTTCCCTCCTTTCCCCCAGCCCCCTGCCCGTGAGACAAAAACTTCACTCCCTCCACCAACGCCTGACGGGAACCGTCCTCGGCGCGGAAACCCCCTCGTTTCTCCTCATCACCGCCCTGCTTGCCAACGGCCACGTCCTGATCCAGGGGGCGCCCGGCATCGGAAAAACCAGCCTCGCCGCCACCCTCGCCCGCAGCATCGATGCCGCCTTCAGCCGCATCCAGTTCACCCCGGATCTCCTGCCCGCCGACATCACCGGTTATTCCATCTATCATCAGGGCACCGGCCAGTTTCAATTCATCCCCGGCCCGGTCTTCAGCAACATCGTCCTCGCCGACGAAATCAACCGCACCAGCCCCCGCATCCAGAGTGCCCTCTTCGAGTGCATGAGCGAACAACAGGTCACCGTCGACGGCGTCACCCGCCACCTGAACTCGCCCTTCATGGTCATCGCCACCCAGAACAACCTGTTTTCCACCGGCACCTTCCCCCTGCCCGAGCCGCAGCTCGACCGCTTCCTGCTCGGGATCAACATGACCCTGCCGGACCTCGAAACCCAGGCCAAACTACTCCAGCTCCACGCCCAGCGCGGCCCCCAGTTCCAAGAAACCGAACCCCTGCTCCACGCCGATGAAATCGTCGCGGCCCAGGCCGAAGCCGCCGCGGTCCCTGTCAACGACCGCGTCTGCCGTTATATCACCCTCGTCTGCGAGAGCCTGCGCCGCACCGATGGCGGCCGCGGCACCCTCTCCGCCCGCGCCGCCCTCGCCGTGATGCGCGCCGCCCAGGCCGCCGCCTGGCTGGACGAAGCCAAAGCGGTCTACCCCGACCACGTCAAAAAAATCGCCGCCGCCGTCCTCGCCCACCGCCTCGTTATCAAAGACAACCGCCACGGCCAGGCCGGCGATCCGGTCAGCACCGTGGAAAATGTTCTGGCGAACGTGCCGGTGCCTTGACTTGGCGCTCCTGCGTCCCCCTTCCAGGCGCATTTCCAATCTCCACCAATCTGACGCCTCCCAGGGTTTACTGGGTACTGACCTCAGGTTGGAATGCATTGTAACCCTCGTCCCACCTCCGCCCTGGACGTCCCCGTCCGTTTTGCGTAGGTCCGGCCCATGAGGAAAAAGGCCAAGGCTAAACCAAAAGCAAAAGCACCGCGCAGTTCAAAATTCTGGCCAGGACTGTTGTTGGGTGGAGTCATCGCCGCGTCCGCCGTCCACTTCGTCCCTTCGTGGTTGAAGGACCGGAAGCAAACTTCCGGGAAGGAAACGACCGGGACATCCACCACGACTTCCAAAGCCAAAAGTGCCGGCAGCAGTGCCCGGGAGAGTGCGGCAGCCCCCGCCAAAGCTCCAGCCCCGCCGCAGGCACCCCCGGTTCCCCAAGCCGCCGGGGGAGTTCCTTTTTTCCGTGACCCCGCCCTCGCCGCCAACCTGCTGACCCGGCTGGGCATGGGCGAATCCTATCCCGGCAGCCTGTTGTGGAAAAAAGCGGACGCCCTCGGTTGGAATGCGTTCGGAGTGCTCGCCACGTCCGGATCCCCGGTATCGACCACGGGGACGGCCGGGAATACCGTCACCTGCCTGCTCGAATCCACCCGGGCGGAGCGGGTGGAAGCCCTGCGCCTGATCGCCAATGTCTTCGATCCCAGAGGAACCCAGGCCACGATGGCCCGCTTCAAATCCCTGGCCCAGGCGGTGCTGAACGAAACCCGCTGCCCCGCCACCCGCCAGTTCCTTGATGCCATCGACGGCAAGCTGAGTCTGCAGACAGAATCCCCCGATGCCCGCTTCACCCTCGCCCAAACGCCCCTCGCTCCCGGCACCAGCTGGGAACTGACCGTGAAGTCCCGCTAGACTTGCGCGGAACCCGGCCCCCTGATCCGCCGGTGGACGTTGCGCCCTGTTTTGGAGCGATCCGGCCGGCATCGCCCAGCCCACAGGTTCCGTCTCGCCATGCTTGCGCATTCTGCCTAATTGTGGAAACTGCGCCTCCCTTTCCCCCTTTTCCGTCATTTTCCCATGCCCGCCTCCAAAGCTTCCTCCCCTGCCCCCGCAGCTGCCCCGACCGCTTCCGCCATCCGCCCCATCAAAAAGCTCATGGTGGCCAACCGCTCGGAAATCGCCATCCGCGTGATGCGCGCCGCCACGGAACTGGGCATCCGCACCGTGGCCATATACGCGAACGAGGACCGCTTCTGCCCCCACCGTTTCAAAGCCGATGAGGCCTATCAGCTCGACGCCACCAAGGGCCCGCTCGGCGCCTACCTTGACGTCGAAGGCATCGTCGCCCTCGCCAAGGAAAAAGGCGTGGACGCGATCCACCCCGGTTATGGTTTCCTCTCGGAAAATCCCGACTTCGCCGCCGCCTGTGCCCGGGAAGGCATTATTTTCATCGGTCCGGACAGCAAAGTCCTCGACCGCATGGGCGACAAAACCGCGGCCCGCGCCGTGGCGGAGAAACTGAAAGTCCCTACCCTCCAAGGCACCGAAGAGCCGGTCGATAAAAAGAAGGACGCCATGATCGCGGCCAAAAAGATCGGCTTCCCGCTGATCATCAAGGCGGCCTTCGGCGGCGGCGGCCGCGGGATGCGCGTGGTGCGCGAGGCCAAGGATCTCGATGCCCTGCTCGACGAAGCCCAGACCGAGGCCAAACGCGCCTTCGGCAATGGGGCGGTTTTTCTCGAAAAATTCGTCGGCAAAGCCAAACACATCGAAGTCCAGATCCTGGCCGACAAACACGGCCACATCCTGCACCTGCACGAACGGGACTGCTCGGTGCAGCGCCGCCACCAAAAGGTCATCGAGCAGGCCCCCAGCTATGGGATTGATCAGAAAATCATCGACGCCCTCTGCGCCTCGGCGGTGAAAATCGCCCGCGAAGTGGACTACACCCACGCCGGCACCGTGGAATACCTGGTCGATGTGGAAAGCGGCGAGTGGTTCTTCATCGAGATGAATCCCCGCATCCAGGTGGAACACACCGTCACCGAGGAAGTCACCGGCATCGACATCGTGCGCAGCCAGATCCTGATCGCCCAGGGGTATCAACTCCACGAGGAACCCCTCGGCCTGCCGGCCCAGGACAAGGTCGAGAAAAGTGGTTATGCGATCCAATGCCGTATCACCACCGAAGACCCCGCCAACAATTTCACCCCGGACTTCGGCAAGATCCTGACCTACCGCAGTGCCGGTGGATTCGGGGTCCGGCTGGATGGCGCCCTCGGCACCAACAACGCGGTCATCACGCCCTATTACGACTCCATGCTGGTCAAGGTCACCTGTTATGGCCGCACCTACGAACAGAGCCTCAACCGGATGGACCGCGCCCTCCGCGAGTTCCGCATCCGCGGGGTCAAAACCAACATCCCGTTCCTCGAAAACGTCATCTCCCATCCCGTGTTCCGGGCCGGCGAAGCCACCACCCGCTTCATCGACACCAATCCGCAGCTCTTCCAATTCGAGACCCGCAAGGACCGCGCCACCAAGCTCCTCAGTTACCTCGCGGACGTCACCGTGAACGGCAACCCCAACGCCAAAGGCTGGAAACCGGCCAAACCCTTCACCTACCCGGCCATTCCCAAGGCGCACGACTTCTCCGTGGCCACGCCTCCGCCGCCCGGCACCAAACAACTCCTCACCGAACTCGGGCCGGAGAAGTTCGCCCAATGGATCGGCCAGCAGAAACGCCTCCTCCTCACCGACACCACCTTCCGCGATGCCCACCAGTCCCTGCTCGCCACCCGGGTGCGCAGCTACGACATGCTGGCAGTGGCCGAAGCCGTGGCGCACCGTGCCCCGCAGCTCTTCAGCATGGAAATGTGGGGCGGTGCCACCTTCGACACCGCGATGCGGTTCCTCCGCGAGTGTCCGTGGGAGCGCCTGCGCCAGCTCCGGGAAAAGATCCCCAATCTATGTTTCCAGATGCTCTTCCGCGGCTCCAACGCCGTGGGTTACACCAACTATCCTGACAATGTCGTCCGCGGTTTCATCAAACACGCCGCCGAAACCGGGATGGACATTTTCCGCATCTTCGACAGCCTGAATTACCTGCCCAACCTCACCGAGGCCATGGCCGCGGTGCGGGAGGAAACCCAGTCCATCTGCGAAGGCACCATTTGCTACACCGGCGACATCCTCGATCCGAAACGCGACAAGTATTCCCTGACGTATTACATCAAGCTGGCCAAAGAGCTGGAAAAAATGGGTGCCCACACCCTGTGCATCAAGGACATGGCCGGCCTCTGCCGTCCGTTTGCCGCCAAGAAGCTGGTCAAAGCCCTCAAGGAGGAGATCGGCCTGCCAATCCACTTCCACACCCACGACACCAGCGGCATCAATGCCAGCAGCATCCTGAGCGCCTCCGAAGCCGGGGTGGATATCTGTGATGCCGCCATCTCGTCCATGTCCGGCTGCACCAGCCAGCCGAACCTGAACAGCATCGTGGCCGCGCTCCAGCACACCCCGCGCGCCACCGGCCTCGATCCCGATGCCCTCCAGGAGTTCAGCGATTACTGGGCCCACGTCCGCAGCTTCTACAAACCGTTCGACACCGCCGAGCCCTATGGCACCGCCGAAGTGTATCTCCACGAGATGCCCGGCGGCCAATACACCAATCTCAAGGAACAGGCCGAGTCCATGGGCATCGGCCACCGCTGGCCGGAAATCGCCCGCATGTATGCCGAGGTGAATCTGTTGTTCGGCGATATCGTCAAGGTCACGCCCTCCAGCAAAGTGGTGGGTGACATGTGCATGTTCCTCATCTCCCGCGGGGTCAAACCCGGTGATGCCCGCAGCTACCTCGACACCCTGCCCACCGGGACCAGCTTCCCGGAAAGCGTTATTGATATGCTCCAGGGCGGTCTTGGCCAACCCATGGGCGGCTGGCCGGCCGATGTGCAGAAGATCATCCTCGGCAAGAAAAAACCCTTCACCAACCGCCCCGGCGAACGCGCCGAAAAAGTGGACCTCGACAAAACCCGCCACGAGGTGGCCAAAGTGGTGGGACACAAGGAAGCGACCGATGACGATCTCTACAGCCACCTGATGTATCCGCAGGTTTTTGCCGATTTTGTGAAGTTCCGCAAAGCTCACAGCGACATCAGCGTCCTCCCCACCCCCGCCTATTTCTACGGCCTGCGCGACAAGGAGGAGATCACCATCAGCCTCGAAGCCGGCAAGACCCTCTTCGCGCGTCTGCTCAACCTCAACGAGCCCGACCCGACCGGCCAGCGCACCGCCATCTTCGAGCTGAACGGCTACCCCCGCCACGTCAGCGTCGCCGACAAATCCGCCGCCAAACAGGTCGAAACCCGCGCCAAGGCCGACCCCGGCAATCCCCTGCAGATCGGCGCCCCCATGCCCGGCATGATCGCCAGCATGGCCGTCAGCATCGGCCACAAGGTCAAGGAAGGCGACCCCATTCTGACCCTCGAAGCCATGAAGATGTTCACCACCGTCACCGCCCCCTGCAATGGCACCATCGCCGACCTCAGCGTCGCCGTCGGCAACACCGTCGAAGCCAAGGACCTCATGGTGACCCTGGTAAAATAGCAGAGCCTCCATCAAGCCGTCGACCATGCCCGGGCAAGCCAACGGGTTTTCGCCATCCAACCTGGCTTGGATCAGGCCGGCATTGCCACTTCAGACAATGCCGGCAGGACTGACAATCACCGGACCATCAAGGCGATTCAACCCATGCCGGAAGCAATGTTGGGCAGCGCCTCGGGGGGACCGTGTTCCGGCGTTAGTTGCTATAGCCGGGATTTCCCGCACCCCTGCAGACCAGCCCTGACCAATAATTCAATCCGGAGTGGCTTCAGGGGATGACCCATTTGTAAAACGCCCGCTGGGCGGCGAGCGGGTCCACCAGGTCAAAAGCGGCGCTGCCGGAGCCGTTCAGGGTGATCGTGGAGAGCAGGGTCCATTCGACGAGGTCCGGGGATCTTAACAGCCGCACGGCCGCCCCCGGCGGACCACTGACACTGCCTTGGAGACGCTGGCCGGTGCCGCCCCCGGCGGGAGCCGAGAAGTTGAAGTTCAGCAACTCCAGGCTGATGGCGACGGCGGCCGGGGTCATGGTGAGCGTCACATCGTTGCCGGTGCCCCCCACATAACTGATCGTCCAGTTCGCCCCGGCCGCACTGAATGACTCGCCTTCAGTCAGTTGATTTCCGCCAATGGTGAAAAAGGTCGTGCTGCCGAGGGTAGCAGGCGGCCCGGTGCCGTCGTTGGCGATGACGATGAAAGGATCCGCTGCAGCCGGGGTGTAACCACGGCTGAGCACCAGTCCGACATCATCGTTGAGGGTGAGCTTTCCGGTCACCGCCAGTTGGCTGGCACTGGTGGGCGAGGCGAAGTGCAGGGCGAACGTGGTGTTGCTTCCGAATGTCACGTCGCCGGCGCGTAAGGTGCCAGCACCGTTGCCGGGGGCCAGGGTGCCGCCACTTTGCACGTCCACCGTGCCGACCGTGCCCGTTCCGGAAAGTATCCCGTTATTGACCTCGGTGCTTCCGGGGAGGGAGCCGTTGACCGCCAGGGTGCCGCCATTCACAAGGGTCAGCCCCGTGTAGGAATTCGTGCCCTGGAGCGTGAGCGTGCCCAATCCCGTTTTCGTGAGGGGTGTCCCGGCATGAAGTTCCGTGAGGGGTGCTGCCACGGTCAGGTTGAAGCCGTTGGTGTCGAAGACGCCGCCGCCATCATCATCTTCCCCATCGAGGCGCAGGGTGCGGCTGGCAGGAAAAGAGATGTCGGCAAACGCGCGCAATGTGCCGGAGCCGGTCCGGGTGCTTTCGCCGTCGAAGAAGTTATACCCCAGGGTTATCACATTGGCCGCCTGGCCGAGCGAGCCGTCCGCCACAATCCCCAGCACCGCGTCGCCAAAAGTGTTGCTCCCGACCGAGAGGCTGCCGGTGAAGGTGTTGGCCGGATGGGCGAAACGCACCTCGAAGCCTTCCCCGCCACCATGCACGCCGATGGGCACATTCCCCGCCAGCAGGGTCCCGATCACCAGCGACTGGCCGTTGGCTCCAAAAAACGCGCCGCCGGGGCCGATGGTCATCGGATAGGCCGCGTCGAGCAGGACCGGCCCCGGAGCCGCGGAATCGGACTCGATGCCGCCATTGTCCAGCAGCACGGGATTGCCCGCAGCGCCCAAAGCCGCGGTGGTTTTCAGGGTGATGCGGTTGCCCTGAGTAATGGTCACCGGACCGCTGAAGGTATTTTCGCCCAGCACGCGGTAGGAATCGGGGCTGATGCCGGCCTGCCCGAAATTCAGACTGCCGGTGCCGGAGAAGACGGCCTCCAGCGTCGAGCCTCCGACTAAAGTCAGGGCGCCGCCGGCGCCCAGCAGCACGCGGCCAGGACCATTGAGCCGCCGGACGGTCTGGGAAAATCCATTCAGGTCGAGATCGCCCTCCATCAGCGCCACGCGTGGCTGCCCGAGGGCCTCGTTGATGCCGAGGCGGACCGCGCCTCCTTCGACGTCAACATTGTGCACCCCCGAGTTGAAGGTGTTCACCGTATTGAAGCGCAACACGCCGCTGCCCTGCTTGGTCAGGTCCTGGCCGCTCACCGGCTGATTGAACGTGACGTCAAAGCCGTTGGTGTCCACGGTGGCGAGGCGGAACGTCGTGGTCCTGGTCGCGGCGATATTGAGATCTCCCAGAGCCCGCAGTTTGCCGCGGATGTCGGTGAGTCCATTCTCGCGGCCGATCAGCAGGGCGCCAGCCGGCCCGCCGAGCTGGGAGTCGCTGGCGACTTCGAGGGTCACTCCGGCGATATCGGTCCCGCCAGCATGCAGGTTCTGGCCTGTCAGGCGCACCGTACCGTCGTTGTTGCCCGTCACGGCCAGCCGGCCCGCCCCGCTGATGACGCCTTCCATGGTGAGGGTCCGGCCCGCGGTCGCAATCACCGAACCGTTCTGGGCCGTCACTTCGACACTGCAGGCGGGAGGAAGAATGACGCTGGCTTGAGGAAACAGCCTCCCCCCCTTCAGCACGATTTGATTGCCCAGCTGGCTGATGACGGCTTCCGTCTGGAAAAGAAAAGTGGCCGCGGTACCCTCCAGCACCAGCTGACTGGCAGAAAAAGTATCGGCCGCGTCGCAAGTGAAGCTGGTGTTCAGAATGGTAAGGGCCCCACTGCCGGCGCTGAAAATCTGCCCTCCCGGATGACTGACCGGACCGGCAAAGTCCAACCCCAGCTGACCGCTGACGGTGGCTGCTGCGCCGAGCGTCGAGCTGGCGAGGAACTGGAGCCGCCCTGTGTAGGCCAGGGTAGATCCCGCGCCGACCGTAACGCTGCTGAAACCGGCAGCACCCGTCCCGCCCAGACTGAGGGTGCTGCCCGCGTCCACCACTGCCGTGCCCTGGCTGGCGGCGAACTGGGCGACCTGCAGGGTGCCACTTTCCGCGCGCAGGGTGCCGCCGCTGAGCAGCTCATAGGCCCCTGTCAGCGCCCCGTTGCCCCGCAGGGTGTCGCCGGAGCCGATCTGGGCCGTCCCGCCCAGGGTGGTCAGGGTGCCGCCCGCAAGAGTGGTGAGGGTCCCTAACGGCGTCCCGCCGGTATCTTCCAGCAGGAGATGGCCCGTCCCCACCGTGATCGTCCCCAAGGTGTTGAATCCAGCGGCAGCGGGCGCTCCCACCTGCAGGGTCTGCCCGTCACTGACGGTGAGGGTGCTGCCCGCCGCCATTCCCAGCGAGCCGAGAAAACGGCCGGCCCCTCCCAGGATCCCATTGGCCTGCACGAGACCGCCACCTGCCGCCACCAGCGGCCCCCCGGCATTGAGGTTCAAACGCGACACAACGGTGCCGTTGCCCACAATAAGCTGCCTCACCGCGGCCTCCGCGGCCGGCCCGCTCACCACCGAGCCACCGGCTGGCGAAATAAAGGTGCGCTGATTCAAGCTGGGGACCGCCGCGATATCCCAGTTTCCCGCCGTGTCCCATCCGCCGGTGCCGCTCTGCGCAAATCGTGCATCGGTAAAAGCGGCCGGCACCTGCACCGTGAGATTTGAAAGACTATATCTTTCCTGCAGGGTTCCTCCCACCGAATCGAACGGCCGCACCCTGACTTTTAAAAAGGGCTGACTGGCGGTAAATCCAAAAAACGTGTTGAAGGGGGCATTTCCTGGCACCGCACCCGGCACGGCCACGATATTTCCACCGCCAAAATCCAGCTCAAAGGCCAGCCCGCTCCCGGGGCCTCCAACCGAATTGTCCCACGTCCCGCCAAATGCGGTGCTGCCAAATGGGGTCTCCCAAACTGTCGCAGCCTCCGAATCGCGCGCAATATCGGCATATTGCTGTCCACCGGCCGCACCATTCACCGAGATCACATTGAGAAAAGTTCCATTCAGCGAGAAATCATCTGTGATCTTGAAATTCCCCATCGCCGCCTCGAAAGCAGCGCGGGCGCTGAAGACGGTGACGGTCTGCGCGGAAACACTGGCGGGCAGCGCGGCCAGCAGGCAAATATCGAGGATTTTGGGGAAGGGGAGGAATCGGGAGGGGAAACTCATGGGGAGAAGGAGGAAAGGCGGCGGAATGGAAGTGATCCACCTACTGCTCAGGAAACCGATCCCGGATGTTGCAAAAATCTTCCTGCGCTCCGTAAATCCCCCCTCCCAGTCCCCTCATTTCAGGATTCCACCCGGCCATTCCGCTCCGGACCAAAGCCGGTGGGAGGCCTGATCCAGAGGGCCGGGGGCGCCGGAAAAGACCCCGCACCGGCAATTCCCCTTATTTCCTGTAGGGAATAGGGATTTTCCAGTTGCCCCTTGCCCGAATGGAGCTACCCTCCATGGTCCGCTTCCACTTTACCTACTGCCAAACATGTCCAAAGCCAGCGTCGAAGAAATCAAACTCGAGTCCCACGGCCTTCGCGGCGAGATCGCCGAAAATTTCGCCGACGCCGCGCTCACCCACGTCGATGAAGCCGAAAACGTCCTGCTGAAGTTCCACGGCTCCTACCAGCAGGACGACCGGGACCTCCGGGCCGCCCTCTCCAAGGAAAAGAAGGAAAAGGCCTGGTCGTTCATGGTGCGCTCCAAAATGCCCGGCGGCCGGATTTCCGCCCAACAATGGCTGATCCATCACGATCTCTGCGTCCTTTCAGAAGGCTCCCTGCGCCTGACCAACCGTCAGGGCATCCAGCTCCACGGCGTGCTCAAGGGGAACCTGAAGGCGGTCATCGCCGGGATCTGCCACAGCGGGCTCACCACCATGGGCGCCTGCGGCGACGTGGTGCGCAACACCATGGCCCCGGCCGCTCCAATCAAGGACGCCGCCCGGCTCGACGCCCAACTCCTTTCGGAGGAAGTCAGCCAGCGCTTCCTCTGGCGCTCCTCCGCCTACGCCGACATCTGGCTTGATGGTGAAAAGATCGATCTCGATTGGGCCCAGGTGGACGTGAACCCCGACGTCCGCGCCAAGACCATCGCCAAGGACGAAAAGGCCGCCGAGGATCCGATCTACGGCAAGCTCTACCTGCCCCGCAAATTCAAGGTCGGCATTGCCATCGAGCCGCAGAACGATGTGGACGTGTTCTCCCAGGACCTCGGTTTTATCCCTCACGTCGTGGACGGCAAAGTTGAAGGCTATACCGTCACGGTGGGTGGTGGATTCGGCATGAGCCACGGCCAGCTGAATACCCGGCCGTTCCTCGCCCAGCCGCTCTTTTACGTGAAACGCGAGAACGTGGTGGATGCCGCCGAAGCCATCGTGACTACCCAGCGCGACCACGGCAACCGCACCGAGCGCAAGAACGCCCGGATGAAATACACCGTGCAGACCATGGGCATTGATGGCTTCCGTGCGGAAGTGGTGAGCCGCCTCCCCGGCATCGAAACCTTCCCCGCCAAACCGCTCAACTTTGCCACCGTCGAAGACAACCTCGGATGGTTCGAACAGGGTGACGGCAAACTCTTCTGCGCCGTTTACATCAGCATGGGCCGCATCACCAACCGTGAGGAGGGCGGTCCGCAATATCTGGACGCCTTCAACGAAATCGCCCGCGATCTCGGCCTGCCCTTCATCGTCACGCCGAACACGAACCTCATCATCGCCGATGTGGCCCCGGAACAAAAAGCGATTGTCGATGCCATCCTAGCCAAACACGCCGTGCCGCACGCCGATGGCATGACCGCCACCCGCCGCGTCGCCCACGCCTGCGTGGCCCTGCCCACCTGCGGTCTCAGCCTGTCCGAATCCGAACGCGCCCTGCCCGGGGTGCTGGATGAATTCGACACCATCCTCCGCGAGCTCGGGCTGGAAAACGACCCGATCCTCGTGCGCATGACCGGCTGCCCCAACGGCTGTGGCCGGCCTTACAATGCCGACTTCGGTTTTGTGGGGCGCGCTCCCAACAAATACGCGCTTTTCGTCGGCGGCAGCATCGCGGGCGACCGTCTCGCCGGCCTCGAACAAAAGGTCGTCATCCGGGGCGATATTTCCGCCACGGTCCGGCCCTATCTGGAAGCCTACAAAGCCGAACGCACGGCTGGCGAAACCTTCAGCGCCTGGTTCGGCCGCACCCGCCAGACTGGTGAGGCTCCGACGCCCGAGCAATTCCACATCGAGTTGACTGAACGCGCCGCCAAGCTGGCCGGCGCCAAGGTCGGCGAAGCCGGCTGATCCGGCGGGGTGGGTTCTGCCGGAGCAAAACCCACCTCCCGCGGCGAGCTTACTTGAGCCGCTTCACCCGGATATTCCGGTAACGCACAAATTCCTTGGTGTGGTCTCCACCCCCGTGGACCTGCAGGGCGATGCGGCCTTTTTCAGGATGCCGGATTTCGGTCTCCTGCCATTCCATGATTTTCACGCCATTGATCCAAGTGGTGATGTGGGGCGGGTTGCCTTCGATGCGGGCGCGCAGTTCATTCCACTGTCCAGCGCGCCAGAACCAGGGCCAGCTCGCGGGTTTGACTGGCAGCGGAGTGGGAGGTTCGCCGGTTTTTTGGTCGGTGATCTCCGTGACCTTATCGGTGAAACTGTAGTTCCGCACATGGGGTTTGCCGCCGAGCCCTTCCCCGTAGATGCCCATCAGGTTGCCGCCGGCGTGATAATCGATCATGGCCTGCCACGCCCTGCCGTCCCCGGTGCTGCGCAGGAACAGTCCGCTGTCCGGGCCGAAATCATTGTTCATCTCGATCGCCACCTCGAAGTCGGTGAACTCCTCATCCGTCATCACCAGGCCTCCATTGCCGGGAACATCCTGACTTCCGATGATGGCGCCGTTTTCCACCACCCACCGGCCACCGCTGGTATTTTTGCTGGTGGCGGAGTGGCCGCTTTTCGCACTGACATGCCAGCCCTTGAGCGACTGTCCGTCAAAGAGACTGACAAATCCCTCCTCCATTTTTCCCTCCGGAGCCACCCCGGCGGGTTTCCCCGGGGGCTGGGCCAGCGCGGCCATGAGGGCGAAGCATGGAAGAACCATCAGGGCGAGAGAGGGCTTGAGTTTCATATCTCCTCACTACGCAGGCCCGGCTCCGTCATTTCGCCGGAATGAAATCCCCGCCGCTGCGGAACTCACTGTCCGGGCACTCCCAACACCAGCCTCGGTGCCATGCCAGGATCCAGCCAGGCGATGATTTTCCTGACGTTTTCCACCTCCAGGGCGGTGCAACCTGCCGTCCCCTGCCCCGGACCTTTCCAGACGTGCAGGAAGATGCAGGAGCCGCCTCCTGCCACCCGGTCCGGATTGTGCCCGATCATCACGCCCATTTCGTAAAGGCCATCCTCCCGGCGCATGGTTTCGGCGCTGTCCCAGTCCTTGTCCGGCACCGCGGCTTCATCGACAATCCGATTGTAATACTTCGACTTCACATCATCCACGCCGCGCAGGGTGGACGTGCATTCCTGCCAGGAAAGCCTGGTTCCGTCCGGGGCCTGCGGCGCCGTCCCGAACGCACCCGGCAGCCGGAAGATCCCGGCGGGACTGCGCCCATCCCCCTCCTTCTTGTCCGTATATCCTCCCGGATTCGGCAGTTCCGGCTCCCCGAGGCCCCAGCCCACTCCGTTGCGCCCCACCACCGCCGGCATCGGCCCTGCCGCGATTTTCCACGGGTATACATCAGGAGCCCGTTGCAGCAGCCACACCTCCGCCGTTGACGCATCCAACCCGCCGGGCCGCACCACCACCAATTGCCGGCAATCCTCCGGCACCGCCCGGCGCAGACTGCCCGGAATGAGGCGCTCCGCTTTCCCAAGATTCCACCAACACACCAGAAAAAATCCCAGCACGCCCGCCATCCCAGGCAACACCAACCAGCCGAATCGTTTCATGGAGGCAGCCAACACGTGCTTGGCCCCTCTTTCATGCTGAAATCACCGCGGGAAAATACTTGACTAAACAGTCAAGAACCACTACCCGATACCCTCCCGCCCGCTCCCTCCCGTCCCTATGGCCAGACCCAGCCAAGCTAAAGAAAACCTCATCAAGGCCGCCTATGACCTGATCTGGGAAACCAGCTATGGCTCCACCAGTGTGGATGACATCTGCGCCCGCGCCGGAGTGCGCAAAGGCAGTTTTTATCATTTTTTTGAATCCAAGGCGCACCTCACCATCGCGACCCTGGATGCCGGCCGGGCCAAACACTTCCCTGAGCTGAATGAGATCTTCTCTCCCCTGGTGCCGCCGCTGGAGCGCTTTGAGCGCTTTGCCGGCTATGTTCTGTTTTATCAGCAGGAGCGCCTCGCTTTGACCGGCCATGTCTGCGGTTGCGCGCTTTCCTCGCTGGGCAGCGAAGTCGGCAGCATGGATGAGCTGATCCGCACCCACATCATCGATATCTTCTCCAGCCACCTCCGTTATTACGAATCCGCGATCCGTGATGCAGCCCGCGAAGGCTTGATTGATGGCACCGATGCCCCGCTCAAGGCGAAGATGATCCAACACTACGTGCAAGGGGCCCTGACCCATGCCCGCGTGCTCAACGACCTCACCCCCGTCCATGACATGGCGCGCTCCATGCTCCATATTCTGGGGGCCAAACCGGACCTCGTGCCTGCTCTTTCCTGATGCCGCACCTCTTGGAGACAACCGGTCAACTTTCCTCCCCCTCCCATTCCCCCATGAAGTCCCTGCTGACCACCCTTGCCCTTACTGCCCTGCTCCTGCCCGCCTGCCGCAAATCCGAAACGCCCGCCGCCGCGGCCGGAGGAGCCCAGGGTCCAATGCCGGTGATGACGCTCCAGCCCCAGCCCCGCACCATCGCTGACTGGGACGAATTCTCCGCCCGCATTGAGGCCACCGACTCGGTGGAAATCCGCCCCCGCGTCACTGGTTATATCGACCGGGTCACGTTCGAATCCGGTCAACTCGTGAAGGAAGGGGAGGTCCTCTTCGAAATCGACCCCCGGTTCGAGGAAGCCGCCCTCGCCGTCGCCGATGCCGCCGTGGCGCAGGCGCAGGCCCGCCTGCAAAGCGCCCAGAGCGAAGCGGACCGCGTGGAAGCGCTGCTCAAAGCCCGCGCCATTTCCAGTGAGGATGCCGACACCCGCCGCAACGCCCTCAACATCGCCAAAGCCGCCGTGCGCTCCGCCGAAGCCAGCCGGAACGGCGCGGTCCTGAACCTGGAATTCACCAAGGTGCGCTCCCCCATCAATGGCCGCGTCAGCCGCGCGCTGCAAACCAAGGGCAACTACATCAGTGGGGTTGCCGGATTCACCACCCTGCTCACCACTGTGGTCAGCGTCGATCCCATGCACGTCTATGCCGCGGTGGATGACGCTTCCTATCTCCGGTATGCCAAATTGATCCGGGAGAAAAAGCTGACAGATCCCTCCACCAACCGGGTGCCCGTCGAACTCAAAATCGAAGGGGACACCGGGTGGACCCACAAGGGTTGGATCGAATCCTTCGACAACCGGATTGACCCCGCGTCCGGCAGCATCGCGGTGCGCGCGGTTTTCCCCAACAAGGAAGGAATCCTCGTCGCCGGCTCCTTCGCCCGGCTGCGCTTGCCCGGCAGTGGCGAATACGAAGCCACCCTGATTGACGAAAAATACATCGGCACCAATCAGGATGTGAAATTCCTCATGGTGGTCAGCAAGGAGGGCACTGCCGAAGTCCGCCCGGTCACTTTGGGCCGCACCTACGAGGGTCAGCGCATCGTCCTCAGCGGCCTCAACCCGCAGGACAAGGTCATCATCAGCGGTCTCCAGATCCTGCCTCCCGGCGCCCCGGTGCAGCCGATCACGGCGGGGAAAGAGGTCAGTAGTCAGAAGTCAGAGGCCGGCACTCCAAAAACCGCTTCCTGACCGCCGGAAGCTCCCCACCGCTCTCTGACATCTGACCGCTGCCCCCTGACCGCTTCTTCATGAACATCAGTCACTTTTTCATCACGCGCCCCATTTTCGCGGGCGTGCTGTCCATCCTCATCACCGTCATCGGTGCCATCTCGCTGCGGTCCCTGCCCGTCAGCGAATACCCGGAGATTGTCCCTCCCACCGTGGTGGTGCTGGCCAACTACCCCGGAGCCAGTCCTGACGTCATCGCCTCCACCGTTTCCTCCCCGCTGGAAGAAGCGATCAACGGCGTGGAGAACAGCCTCTATATGTCCTCCCAGGGCACAGCGGATGGCGTGATGAGCCTGACCGTCACCTTCAAACTGGGCACAGATCTCGACAAGGCCCAGGTGCAGGTGCAGAACCGGGTCAATCAGGCCCTGCCCCGTCTGCCGGAGGAGGTCCGGCGCATCGGGGTGAGTGTTCTGAAATCATCGCCCGACCTCACCATGGTGGTGCACCTGATTTCGCCAGGGAAGAAGTATGATGAAATCTTTGTCCGCAACTATGCCACCCTCCAGGTGAAGGACGTACTGGCCCGCCTGCCGGGCGTCGGCCAGGTCCAGCTCTTCGGCTCCGGCGACTACTCGATGCGCGTCTGGCTCGACCCTCAAAAGGCCGCGGCCCGCAACATCACCGCCACCGATGTGGTCGCCGCCCTCCAGGAACAAAATGCGCAGGTGGCGGCGGGCTCCGTAGGCGCTCCCCCGCTGATCACGCCGGCCGATCTCACTCTCACGATCAACGCCAGGGGCCGTCTGGTCACGGAGGATGATTTCAAAAAAGTCGTGATCAAAATCGGCGAGCAGGGCAATCCGGTTTACCTCCAGGACATCGCCCGCATCCAGCTCGGAGCCAGCGATTACGCCCTGCGTTCGCTGCTGAACAACGAACCCGCCGTCGCCATCCCCATCTTCCAACTGCCGGGTTCCAATGCCCTCGCTCTTTCGCAAAGCGTGCGCGGAGCCATGGATGACCTCGCAAAATCCTTCCCTCCCGGACTGGAATACAAAATTGCCTACGACCCCACGGTCTTCGTCGCCAAATCCATCGACGCCGTCATCATCACCCTGCTGGAAGCCATCGTTCTGGTGGTGCTGGTGGTCATCATCTTCCTGCAGACGTGGCGCGCCTCCATCATCCCGCTGGTGGCCGTGCCAGTCTCCCTGATCGGCACCTTCGGCGTGATGCACGCGCTTGGCTTCTCGATCAATAACCTTTCCCTGTTCGGCCTCGTGCTGGCAATCGGGATCGTGGTGGATGATGCCATCGTGGTGGTGGAAAACGTGGAACGGAATATTGCCCTGGGCATGAAACCGCACGCTGCCACGGAGCAGGCAATGAAGGAAGTGACCGGGCCGATCATTGCCACGGCCCTGGTGCTTTGCGCGGTTTTCGTCCCCACCGCTTTCATCAGCGGCCTGACCGGTCAGTTCTACAAACAATTCGCCATCACCATCGCCATCTCGACGGTGATCTCGGCCTTCAACTCCCTGACTTTATCCCCCGCTCTCAGCGCCATTCTGCTCCAGCCCCATGGCGCGAAGAAGGATCTGGTGTCGCGGGCCCTGGATGGGCTGCTGGGCTGGTTCTTCAAACTGTTCAACCGTTTCTTCAATGCGGCCGCCAACCTTTACGGCTGGGCCGTCGGCCGCCTCCTGCGCATCTCCTTCGTTGTCATCATCGGCTATCTCGGACTGGTCTGGCTCACCGGCATCGTGTTCACCAAGGTGCCCACCGGATTCATTCCCCAACAGGACAAACAATACCTCATTGCCTTCGGACAGCTCCAGGACGGGGCCTCCATCGAGCGCACCACCAAGGTTATCGAGCGCATGGGTGAAATCGCCAAGGAAACGCCCGGCGTGGTGAACTCCGTCGCCTTCCCGGGACTTTCCATCAATGGCTTCACCACCAGCGCCAACTCCGGGATCGCGTTCATCGCCCTCGATGATTTCGAGAATCGCAAAGGCCCCGGCACCAGTGGCACGGAAATCGCCGCTGCGATCCAGCAACGTCTGTTCGCCGAAATTCCCGACGCCCTGGTGCTGGTGATTCCGCCCCCGCCCGTCAACGGCCTCGGCACCGGCGGCGGCTTCCGCCTGCAGATCCAGGACCGCAACAACCTTGGTTATGCCGAACTCTACCGCGTCACCCAGGAAGTCCTCGGCAAAGCCCGCGCCCAACCCAAGATCTTCAGCCAGCCCTACTCCACCTTCCAGGTCAATGTGCCCCAGCTCTTCGCCGATGTGGACAAGATCAAAGCCAAGGCCCAGGGCGTCAATCTGCAGGAGCTCTACGCCACCCTCCAGATCTATCTCGGCTCGCTTTATGTGAACGACTTCAACCGCTTCGGGCGCACTTACAAAGTCGTGGTCCAGGCAGACGAGGAATTCCGCCGCAACAAGGATGACATCAGCAAACTGAAGATCCGCAATGCCGCCGGGCAGATGATTCCCATTACCTCGCTGGTGGAAATCAAGGACTCCTACGGGCCGGACCGCGTCTCGCACTACAACAGTTTTACCACCGCCGAGATCAACAGTGGTCCGGCGCCTGGGGTAAGCTCAGGCCAGGCCGAGGAAGCCATGACGCAGATCCTCAAGGAAACCCTGCCACGGGGCATGACGTTTGAATGGACCGAATTGAAATATCAGCAGATCCTCGCCGGAAACACCGCCATCTACATCTATCCGCTCTGCCTGCTCCTGGTCTTCCTTGTGCTGGCCGCCCAATACGAAAGCCTGCGCCTGCCCATGGCCATCATCCTGATCGTCCCCACCTGCCTGCTCAGTGCCATGCTGGGGGTGATGCTCAAGGGAGGCGATAACAATATCTTCACCCAGATCGGACTGATCGTGCTGGTGGGTCTGGCGTGTAAAAACGCGATTCTGATTGTGGAATTCGCCCGCGAGAAACAGCTGCACGGCATGAGCGCCGCCGAGGCTGCCCTCGAAGCCTGCCGCCTGCGCCTGCGTCCGATTCTGATGACCTCCATCGCCTTCATCGCAGGCGTCTATCCGCTGGTGGTCAGCACCGGAGCCGGCTCGGAAATGCGTCAGGCCATGGGCACCGCGGTCTTCGCCGGCATGATCGGCGTCACCATCTTTGGCCTCTTCCTCACTCCCGTGTTTTACTTCCTGCTCATGAAGTGGGGCGAAGACCGGCGCAAACCGGCTGCTGCTCCCGTGCCTCCGCACTGAACCATACCCAGCCACGGATGAACCGGAGGCCTTGCTTCCATCATCCGTGGCGCTTTACAAAATTGGCCCATTCCAAAAATCCCCCCATGCGCCTGACCCTGCTCCTTCCCGCCCTCGCGCTGGTCTGCTCCGCCTGCAGGCCCGCGGCCCCCACCACCGCGCCGCCCCCCCCGGTTCCCACCGTCACCGTGGCCAAAGGCATCGCCCGCACCGTCACCGAATATGACGATTTTGTGGGCCGGCTGGAATCACCCCAGACGGTCGAAATCCGCGCCCGGGTGTCCGGTTACCTCGACACGGTCCACTTCCGGGAAGGCAGCGAGGTCAAACAGGGCGATCTGCTGTTCACGATCGATCCCCGGCCCTATCAAGCCACCGTGGACCGGTTCCAGGCCGACCTCGACCGCGCCAAAATCCGGGCCGACCTCGCCCGCAGCGAAGCCTCCCGCGCCGAAAAACTGCTCGCCTCCCGGGCGATCGCCTCCGAGGAAGTCGAGACCCGGGTGAAGGCCCTCACGGAAGCTGAAGCCGCCATCCGCTCCGCCGAGGCCGGATTGAACACTTCAAAACTCGACCTCGAATTCACCGCCGTCCATGCCCCGATCGCCGGGCGCATCGGTCAGGCCCTCGTCACCCCGGGCAACCTCGTGGGCGGGGGCACCAGTGCGGCCACCCTCCTGACCACCCTGGTTTCCCTCGACCCCATTTATTGCTATGTGGAAGTGGATGAGCGGTCGTCCCTGAAATACCGGACGCTGGCCCGCGAAGGCAAGCGGACCAGCGCCTTGTTCCATGAGATCCCCGCACGCATGGGCCTCACCAATGAAGCCGGTTTCCCCCATGAGGGAAAAATCGACTTCGTGGACAACGTCATCAAACCGGACACTGGCACGATCCGCGCCCGCGGGGTGTTTCCGAATTCCGACCGCCTGATGGCTCCGGGTTTTTTCGCCCGCCTGCGTATCCCGGGCAGCGGCACCTATGAAGCGGTCCTGATCCGCGACAGCGCCCTCGGCAGCGACCAGGGACGCCCCTATGTGCTGGTGGTCGGCCCTGACAATAAAGTGCAATACCGCAGTGTCACCACCGGCCCGCTGGAGGACGGTCTCCGCATCATCCGGGAGGGATTGAAACCGGACGAACGCATCGTCATCACCGGTCTGCTGGCCGCCCGGCCCGGAGCGGTGGTGAATCCGGCCGAAGGGGAAATGCAGATCAAGGAAACCCCTCCGGCCAAATGAATCTGCCCCGCTTTTTTGTGGACCGCCCGATCTTTGCGGCGGTGCTCAGTATTGTCATCACCATCGTCGGCGGCCTCGCCTACCTTGGCCTGCCGGTCGCCCAGTATCCCGAAGTGATTCCGCCCACGGTGGTGGTCAGCGCCACCTACCCCGGGGCCAATGCCCAGACCCTGGCGGATACCGTGGCTTCGCCGCTCGAGCAGGAAATCAATGGCGTGGAAGACATGCTCTACCTGTCCTCGTCCTCCACCGGCGATGGACGGATCAGCATCACCGTCACCTTCAAACTCGGCACCAATCTCGACCAGGCGCAGGTCCTGGTGCAGAACCGCGTCAATGCCGCCCTGCCCCGCCTGCCGGAGGAAGTGCGCCGTCTGGGGGTCTCCGCCCTCAAACGTTCGCCCGACCTCACCATGGCCGTGCAGTTTTTTTCCCCGGATGACTCGCGCGACACCATCTACCTCGCCAACTACGTCTCGCTCCAGGTGGTCAACCGCATCGCCCGGCTCCCCGGGGTGGCGGAAGCCGGCCTGCTGGGTGGCCTTGATTTCACGATGCGGATCTGGATGGACCCTCAGAAGATCGCCGCCCGCCGCCTCACCGCCGGCGATGTCGTGCGCGCCATCAAGGAGCAGAACGTCCAGGTCGCGGCCGGCCAACTCGGCCTGCCCCCGGTGCCGGCCGGCACGGAATTCCAGTACACCCTGACCGCCCAGGGCCGCCTCCTGACGCCGGAAGACTTCGGCGACATTGTGATCCGCACCGGCGACCAGGGAGACGTGATCCGGGTGCGCGACGTCGCCCGGATCGAAATCGGCAGCAAGGACTACTCGCTCAAAAGTTACATGGATGGCAAAAACGCGGTCTCCCTGCGCGTCTTCCAGCTGCCCGGCTCCAACGCCCTGACCACGTCCGATGCGGTCTATGCGGAGATGAAAAAGATCGCCCAGCTTTTCCCGCCGGGCGTCGATTACCGCGTCAATTACGACCCGACCCAATTCGTCAGGGAATCCCTGAAATCGGTCATGATCACCCTCGTCGAAGCCATCCTCCTGGTGGTGCTCGTGGTGGTGATCTTCCTGCAAAACTGGCGGGCCTGCATCATCCCGCTGCTGGCGGTGCCCGTCTCCCTGATCGGCACCCTTGCGGTGATGAAGCTCTTCGGCTTTTCCCTCAATAACCTTTCCCTGTTCGGTCTGGTGCTTGCCATCGGGATTGTGGTGGATGACGCCATTGTGGTGGTCGAAAACGTGGAACGGTATCTGGCCAAAGGCCACTCCCCGCGGGACGCCACCCTCAAGGCGATGAAGGAAGTGACCGGCCCCATCATTGCCGTGGCCCTCGTGCTTTGCGCCGTGTTTGTGCCCACCGCCTTCCTGTCAGGGATCACCGGTCAGTTCTACCGTCAGTTCGCCCTTACCATCGCAGTCTCCACCCTCATCTCCGCCTTCAATTCGCTCACTCTCAGCCCGGCCCTCTCGGCCCTGCTGCTGCGGGGGCACCACGGGGAACGGAAGCCGGATCTGCTGACCCGGATGATCAATGGGGTCCTGGGATGGTTCTTCCGCCTCTTCAACAAGGGCTTCGACCGGCTTTCGGAAGTCTATGCCGGCCTGGTGCGACGCCTCGTGCGTTTCAGCACGCTCGCTCTGGTGGTCTACGGCGGCCTGCTGATCCTGACCGGGTTCACCTTCCGGGCAGTGCCGGTGGGTTTCCTCCCGCAACAGGACACCGGCTATTTCATTGTAGTGGTGCAACTGCCGGACGGTGCTTCCCTCGAGCGCACCGACGCCGTGATCCGGCGCATGGATCAGATGGCCCGGGAGACGCCCGGCATCGCCCACACCTTTGCCATCACCGGTTATTCCTCCGTCCTCCAGGCCAACCAGTCGAACCTCGGCGCGGCCTTCATGATTCCTGACACGTTCGACAAACGGAAGGACCCCTCCCTCACGGCCAATGCCCTGATGGCCACCCTGCGGAAAAAATTCTCCGTGATTCAGGAAGCCCGCATCCTCGTGATCCCGCCGCCCCCTCTGCGCGGTCTCGGCAATGCCGGCGGATTCAAACTCCAGGTTCAGGACCTCAACAATGCCGGGCTTGCCTCCCTGGAGGCCGCCACCAAACAGTTCACCGACGCCCTCACCCGCGAACCCGGCCTCAGTTCCATCCTCACCGGCTTCAAGTCCAACGTGCCGCAGTTCTTCATCGACATCGATCGCCAGCAAGCCAAGAACATGGGCGTCTCCCTCGCCGACATCAACGAAACCCTGCAGATCTACCTCGGTTCGGTTTACGTGAACGACTTCAATCTCTTCGGCCGCACCTATCAGGTCACCGCCATGGCCGAACCGGAATTCCGGGTCTCCCCGGATGATGTCGGCCGGCTGCAGACCCGGAACGACAAGGGGCAGATGGTTCCCCTCGGAGCCATCGTCAAAGTCAAAAAAACCGGCGGGGTGGACCGGGTGCAGCGCTACAATCTCTACACGGCCTCCGACATTTCCGGGAATATCGCCCCCGACCTCAGTTCCGGCGACATGATCGCCAAAGTCGAGCGCATCGCCAAAGAAGTGCTGCCGGAAGGTTACGCCTTTGAATGGACCGACCTCACCTATCAACAGATTCTTTCAGGCAACACCCTGATTTACATCTTTCCTCTCTGTGTTCTGTTTGTCTTCCTCGTCCTCGCGGCTCAATATGAAAGCTGGAGTCTGCCCCTGGCCGTGATCCTGATCGTGCCGATGTGTCTGCTCAGCGCCATCTTCGGCGTCTGGTGGATGCGTCAGGATAACAATCTCTTCACCCAGATCGGCCTCGTCGTCCTCGTCGGCCTGGCGGCCAAAAACGCGATCCTGATTGTCGAGTTTGCCAAGCAGCAGCAGGACGAAGGCAAGGACCGGTTCGCGGCCGCAGTGGAAGCCTGCCGCCTGCGCCTGCGCCCCATTTTAATGACTAGCTTTGCGTTTATTCTCGGCGTGCTCCCGCTGGTGCTGGCCACCGGCCCCGGGGCCGAAATGCGGCGGGCTCTGGGCACTGCAGTCTTCTCCGGGATGATCGGGGTCACCTTTTTCGGCCTGCTCTTCACCCCGGTCTTTTACGTGGTGATCCGGCGCCGGAAAGCCAAGGCCGGCGAAAGTCATCCTATTCCGGCAGGGCCGGATACGATCCAGCCGGAACCCTGAAATCCGCGGTCCCATCCTGCACCCGGACCGGGAACACGGCGCCGTTCCTGCTCCCGGGATTGGTGACTTGACCCGCAGGAGCCGTTTCCGGTATCCTCGCGGGTAAATACCGGTCTCCCGCACGTCCTCTGCGGAAGCCCCCTGCCCCTATCCATGAAATCCCCCACTCTCCGCAGCGTGGTACTCTGCCTGCTGGCAGCGGCCTTGTCGCCCGCCGCCCCGGTCACGATCCTCGAAGCTGGTTTCGAGACCCAAACCCCGGAACTGACTGCCGGCCAATACACTCCGACGCTGACCCCTTGGTTGGAGACCGGAGGACCAGGCGCTGCGGCCGGGTTCCTTGAATTCATCACCGGCTTTGCCGCCGAGGGCACGGACCATCTCGGCATGGAGACCGGGCACGACGTCTGGCAGGACGTGGGTGCCGGCGTCAATTACACCGCCAATACCATCTACACTTTCACCGTCAGCCTGGGCAACCGCCCCGGGCAAACCGCCAGCGGCAATGCTTCCACCTGGCTCCTCAGCACCAGCACCGGCCCGGTCTACGCCACCGGCTCGGCTGATGCCTCGGTGCTCGCGGCCCCCGGCACCTTCGCCGATGCCGCTCCTGCGGTGCTGGATACCATCGAGGAACCCGGAGCGGTCGGCAAACCGATCCGCCTGTTGCTGCGGGCCCGGGGCAATGGACGTACCCATTTTGACAACCTCCGGCTTGATGCCTCCATCTCCACTCAGAACGGCCGTCCGGTGGGCAACTCCACCGCAGCCACCGCTATCACCTCCACCGGCGCCACGGTGGGCGGAACGGTCAGCAGCGTGGGCAGCGCGGCACCAACCGTAACCATCCATTACGGCACCGCCGATGCCGGCAGCAATCCGGCGGATTGGCCCCTGACCAAAGTGCTCCCGGGGACCTTCACCGGTGCCTTCAGCACCACCCTCACGGACCTCGCCAACAACACCCGTTATTATTACCGTGTCCGATTCACCAATGCCAGCGGCAGCACCTGGGGCCTGAGCACCCGGTTTTTTGACACCACGACCCCGCCCACGGTCATCAATCTGCCGGCCACCAATTTCACGCCGGTTTCCGCCACCGCGGGTGCCCGTGTCACCAGCTTCAGCGGCATCGCTCCGGCTGTCACGATCTATTACGGCACCAGCGATGGCGGCACCACCATTGCCAACTGGAGCCAGTCCACCGCCCTCGGCCAGGTCTCCGCCTCCGCTTCCGGCAATCTGTCAGGACTGCAGGCCGGCACCCCCTATTACTTCCGGGCGCTCGCCACCAATGCGGCCGGGTCCGCGTGGGCTCCTTCCTCCCTCACCTTCTCCACCCCCAATGTCACCCCGCCCGGCATCGTCAACCGGGCCGCCAGCAATATCACCCTGACCAGTGCGGTGCTGAATGCCGATGTCACCACCACCGGCAATGCCGTGCCGTCCGTCACCTTTTATTATGGCACCACGGATGGCGGCAACGTGCCCGGAGCCTGGTCAAACACCGTCTCCGCGGGGAGCGGGGCCGGCAAAGTCAGCGCCGCCATCAGCGGCCTCACCACCGGCCTGACCTATTACTTCCGGTCCGCTGCCACCAACAGCGCCGGCACCACCTGGTCGCCCGCCACCACGACTTTCCATACCGACCTCATCACCACGCCCCGGGTGCGCACCCTGCCCGCCACCCATGTACGCAGCACCATGGCTACCCTGTCAGGGGAAGTCACCGCTTCCGGCAACGAGGTGCCGTCTGTCATCCTCTACTGGGGCCTCACCGATGGCGGCACCACCCCCGCAGCGTGGTCCAATACGGTGCCGCTCGGCACTTCCAGCAGCACCTTCTCCCGCGTCCTGACCGGCCTGACTCCCGGCAACATCTACTATTTCCGCGCCTACGCCTCCAACAGTGCCGGTAGCACCTGGGCGGCCAGCACGGAGATTTTCGCGGCCCTCGTGACCGAAGCTCCGGCGCCCCTCGTGATCAATGAAGTCCACTACGACCCGCTCGATCCCACCAGATTCCAGGAATTCATCGAACTTCACAATCCCGGCACCACCGCCATCAACCTGGCGGGTTGGAGTATCACCTCGGCCGTTGATTACACGTTCGGTAACATCTCGATCCCCGCCGGAGGCTATTTCTGTGTGGTGCAGGATCCTGCCAAATTCGCCACTACCTGGCCTGCCGCCGCCGCCAACTCCGCCGGGCCATGGACCGGCAAGCTGGCCAATTCCGGGGAAACCATCGAACTGCGGAATGCCAGCGGCACCCTCGTGACCGCGGTGGATTACGGGGAGGGTTTCCCCTGGCCCAGCGCCTCCCGCGGGGCGGGTCCTTCCATGGAGTTGCTCCATCCCTCCCTGGACCCCGGACTCGGCGGCTCCTGGCGGCGGGCTCCCACCGTCCCTACCCCCGGAGCAGTGAATGCCGCCAAGCTGGCCACCTACTCCGTCGCTCCCCCGGCCATCCGCCAGGTGAATCACACCCCGCAGCAACCCACCTCCAACACCGCGGTGCCGGTTACGGCCACCGTCACCGACCCCGATGGGGTGAGCAGTGTCATGCTGCGCTATCAGATCGTCAGTCCCGGCACCTACATCCGGAAGGCCGATGCCGCCTTCACTGCGGCCGCCAGTTGGATCGACCTGCCCATGCTGGACAACGGCACCGCCGGGGATGCGGTGGCGGGGGATTCCATCTTCACGGCCCTCATTCCCGCCAGTGTGCAGGTGCACCGCCGCCTCATCCGCTATCAGATCACCGTCACGGACAGCCTGACCAATTCCATCCGGGTGCCCTACGCCGATGACGAGCAACCCAACTTCGCCTACTTCGTTTACGACGCCATCCCGGCCTGGAGCGGAGCCATACGGCCGACTGCCTTTGGAGGGTTCGCCGCCACCCCGGTGCAGGATTATCCGCAATCCCTCATGCAATCCATGGAACCCTGGCACCTCATTGCCAACGAAACCGACGTCATCAATTGCCAATACACCAGCCAGGCCGTCTTCCAGGGGTGCCTCGTCCACCGGGGCAAGGTTTACGACCACATCACTTATCAAGTCCGCGGGATCGGCTCGACCTATGTTTCCGGCAAAAACAAATGGGGTCTGAAATTCAACCGCACCCACGACTTCCAAGCCTATGACAACTGGGGGAGGCCGTATGCGGAAACCTGGAATTCCCTCGGCCTGAATGCCTGTGCTTCGCCTTGGGCTTCCGTCAACCGCGGGGCCGCCGGGGTGGAGGAAGCCTTGTCCTTCCGCGCCTATGAACTGGCCGGCCTGCCCGCGCTGCGCACCAACTATGTCCATTGGCGCGTCATCCGCCGCACCGCGGAGGTCAATCCCGCAGGGAGCATCATCACCAATGATCCCATGGGCACCAACATCCGCGGCCAATACTCCGGGGATCTCTGGGGACTTTACCTGGCCCTCGAACCCACCGAAGGGAATCTGTTGGATGAGCGCGGCCTTGGGGATGGCAATATATACAGCATCGAAGGCAACGCCGGGGACAAAAAACACCAGGGGGAAACCCAACCGACCGGCACCGCCGACTGGTCCGCCTTCAGCACCGGCCTTGCCCAGGCCAACCAGACTGAAGCGTGGTACCGGGCCAACATGGACCTTCCGGCCCTTTATTCCTTCCTCGCCCTCAACCGGCTGGTCGGGAATACCGATGTGCGTCCCGGCGATAATTACCGCTACTATCATCGCCCGGAGGATAACCGCTGGGTGATCATGCCCTATGATCTTGATATGATGTTCATCGCTGCCCACCACTGGGGCGGGTCGATGGACAGTGGGGTGGTCGTCGCCGGTGCCCCCAACAGCATCCGCGCCATCTCCCGCCATCCCGCCCTCGCGCTGGAATACCGGAACCATTGCCGGGAACTGCTCAGCCTGCTCGCCGGGGATGGCGGAGCCAGCGGCGGCCAGATCGGACAACTGGTCCAGGAATACGCCCGCCTCGTGAATCCCCCCAATACCGCCCTGACCTGGGCCGACCTTGATGCCGCCATGTGGAATCTCCACCCGCGCAGCGCCGGCGGCGGCGGCAACACCGGGCAATCCAGCCATCGGGGAAATTTCTTCCGCACCCTCTACCTGGACGGGGGCCGCGGCGGATTGGGCGGCACCACTGCCACCGGCACCTGGAGGCGCGATCTGGCGCCCAGCGGCGACTTCAGCGACCACGAAAGCTTGAGCCAGTGGTTCACCAATTATGCCACCAACACCTACCCCGCCACCGCCGCGGCCTGGGTGCGCAAGGCCACCAGCGTCAGCGGAGGTGGCACCGACAGTGATGTGAACCGGCAAAAGGGTTATGGGTTCAAGTATCTGGAGTGGGAATCCCTCTACGGGGGCTACGTCAATGCCAATACCAACCCGGTGCCTGCCACCGCCGACCTCGCCTATCCCCACACCCCGGTGATCTTTGCCAGTGGCAGCGCCGACTTCGCTGCCAATGACCTGCGGTTCACCAGCACTGATTTCACCGATCCCCAGGGCAATGCCACCGCCGCAGCCGTCCAATGGCGCCTCGGCGAAATCTCCGCTCCCGGCATTCCTGGTTATGATGCCTCACAACCTTCCATTTACGAAATCACCCCGGTCTGGACCTCCGCCGAAATCCCCCTCACCACCCCTGCGGTGGCCGAAGTCAGGGTGCCCGGCAGTTCCGTGGTGCCGGGCCATACCTACCGCGCCCGCGTCCGCCACAAGGACACTACCGGCCGCTGGTCCTATTGGTCGGCCCCGGTCCAGTTCATTGCCGCCAGCGTGGATACCACCATCTATCAGAACAGCCTCCGCATCACCGAAATCAACTACGATCCCGCTCCCGTGACCCCCGCGGAACAGGCCCATCCCCTGTGGGACGATCTTTGGACGGCAGCACAGTTTGAATACATCGAACTGACCAATATCAGCGCCACCGGTATTTTGCTCACCGATGTGAGGTTCACCAAGGGCATCGACTACAATTTCCCCGAAGGCACCCTCCTCGAAGCCGGTGCCAGAATCATCATCGCCAAAAATCCGGTGGCCTTCACGATCCGTTATGGGGCGGACCTGCCCCTTGCTCCCACCGGATTTGATCCCGACAGCCTGAGCAATGGCGGCGAGCAGGTCAAACTCAGCTATGGAGCCGGCATCACCATCTTCGATTTTGAATACGACAACGAAGCCCCGTGGCCCACTTCCCCCAATGGCACCGGCCCCAGTCTGGTGCTGATTTCCCCGGAAAAATCCGGCCTCAATCATGGCGACCCCATGGAATGGCGCGCCAGCCGTCAGACTTCCGGCAATCCGGGCAGTGATGACCGCACCAGCTATACGCAATGGGCCACCAATTATCCGGGGATCGGTGGACCGGAAAATGATTTTGATGGTGATGGTATGACCAATCTGATGGAGTTCACCCTCAACTCCCTGCCCAACGTCGCCTCCACCGGAGATTTGCCGCAGGCCAGCCTTGCCGGTACCGCGTTCCGTTTCGCCGTTACCTACGCCCCATGGAATAGCGGCCAGACCCGCCACGTGGAGTTTTCCGATGCCCTCGCCCCTTGGAGCGAATCCGGCATCCTGATCGACCGCATCACCCTGCCCGACGGCCGTTTCACCGACACTTGGCAAAGCTACCAGCCCATCGCTCCCGGCACCCCCCGCCAGTTCGCCCGGCTGCGCGTCAGTGTCCCGTGACGGCAGGTTCTCACCCCTATCAGGATGAGGCCAAGGGCTCTGGCTCAGTCCGCGATCAAGCAGCCCTGGCTTTGGCCCGGGTTAAACCAAAGCGGCGGCCGCGACCTGGGTTTCCTTGTTGAAGATCTTGCCTTTCAGGCCGGGTTTGGTGTTGGCTTTGAGTTCGTCGCGGAACTTGGCGATGAAACTCTCGGTGGGCCAGGAGCAGGCTTCCCCGAAGGCACAGATGGTTTTGCCGTCGATCTGATAGGCGACGCTTTCGAGGGTGTCCACATCCTCCGGGGTAGCATCGCCGGCGGCGATGCGGTCGCTGATCTTTTTCATCCAGAGGCTGCCTTCGCGGCAGGGAGTACACTGGCCGCAGGATTCGTGGGCGTAGAAGTTGTTCAGGTTGTTGAGCACCCAGGCCATGCTGCGGGTGTCATCCATGATGATAACCCCGCCGGAGCCCGCCATGGAGCCGCATTGGGCGATGGTGTCGAAATCCATCGGAATGTCCATCACGGTGAGTTCCCTGATGGAGCCGTCCGGCTGTTTGAGTTTGAAGACTTCGTCGGCCCGCAGGACCTTGGCGGAGGAGCCGCCGGGGATGATGGCCTTGAGGGTGCGCCCGGGTTTGAGACCGCCGCAGAGTTCGTTGATGACTTCGCCCATGGTGATCTTGCCGACCTGCACTTCGTAATAACCGGGTTTCACCACGTCACCGCTGACACATAGAATGCGGGTGCCGTTGTTCCGCGGGGTGCCCAGCTTGGCGTATTCCGCGCCGCCGAGTTCGAGGATGTGTTTCACATGGCAGAGGCTCTCCACATTGTTCACGATGGTGGGGCACATGTAGAGGCCGAGGGCGGCGGGAAAATACGGCGGTTTGATGCGGGGATAGGGCCGCTTGCCTTCGAGGGATTCGATCAGACCAGTTTCCTCACCACAGATGTAAGCGCCGGCGCCGCGGTGCACGAAGATCTCCAGTTCGAATCCGCTGCCACAGACATTTTTGCCGAGGAACCCTTTTTGGTGGGCCTCCCAGATCGCCAATTCAAGGATTTTCGCCGCTTCCGGGAATTCCTCACGGACATAGATATAAGCGAGGTGCGCTCCGACCGCGAAACAGGAAATCGCCATGCCCTCGATGAGCTGGTGGGGGTCCTGATGCATGATGTAGCGGTCCTTGAAGGTGCCGGGCTCGGATTCGTCCGCGTTGCAGATCAGATAGACCGGTTTGGTGTTGGTCGGAGGGATGAACGTCCATTTCACCCCGGTGGGGAAACCGGCACCGCCACGCCCGCGCAAGCCGCTGATTTTCACCTCCTCGGTGATGGCTTTGGGCTCCATGGTCACGGCTTTTTTCAGCTGGGCATACCCGCCCTCCGCCAGATAGCGGTCCATGGAGGGATTCCAATCCACCCGGTCCACATTGCGGAAAATCATGCGGTGTTCGCGGGGATGAGGTTCCTTGCCGGGCTTGTATTGGATGGCCATGGGATGGGAGAAATGAGGGAATAATCGACGGTGGAGGAACGCGCGGGGACCCTCTGCCGGAATGGGGGAATTTCCGGTTCCCCGCCCTCCGGGCAAGGGGATTTGTGAAAAGTTTCACAAGCTCCGGCCGCCCCGTATTCAGAGTCTAAAACCGCGGATGCCCTCCGGAGTCTAGGATTTCCCCCGCTGATCCTGCTCGTATTGAGCCTCCGCGGATTCCATTTGGCGCAGCAGAATATCGAGCGCGCCGCCAGACCGGATAATTTCCCGCAGGCACTGCACGATGGAGGCAGCCATAAAAAAGAGGGCGATGGCAAAAAAACCGGTGCCGGTGCGGACCAGCCCGGCCAGCGCCAGAATGACGGACCCGAGGCAAAACAGCAGGCTGATCATGCCGAGCGCCTGCATCTGGCGGATCAGACGCATGCGGAACCGCAGGTTCTCAATCTGGGCGCGTACTTCGGGTTCGTGCCCGGCCACATAGTCGGAATGCAGTTTCCGGATCAGCGAAGCCAGCGCGAGATAGCGGTTGGTGTAGGCCAGCATCAGCAGGCTGATGGCGGGGAACAGAATGGCGGGAGTGTTGATCTCGATCATGGCGGGCGCGCAGCGGTCGGGTGATCAGGTATGCCCCGGCGCGGCCACCCGCGACTCCTCGATTTCCTCCCGGCGGGTGCGCAGGATGCGTTCGGCAATTTCGCGGATCATCTCATCCAGGATCAGGCGGAGATGGCTGCCCCCACGGTAGTCGCTGGGAGCGATGTGCTTGATGCGGTTGGCATGGGCACTGAGTTGATAACATTTCCGGAAACTGCTCAGGGTGGGGTCGTTGGGGTTGTAGACCGCGATCGATTGGCCCCCGAACTGTTTCATCACCGTGAAGCATGGCACGTCGGTAGGGCCATCGCCCACATAAATCATGTTGGTGAAGGGCACCGGGCGCAGGTCGGGCGGCATGTGGTCATTCACATCCTGACTGAGATCCAGCAGGCCTTTGTTGATGCGGAACAGATATTGGGTTTTCTGGGTGTGGGAGATGACGCGTTTGGGGAAAGTGATGCGGCCTTTGCTGTCGGTGGCGAACTCACAGCCGAAGATTTCCTTCACAAATGGCTTGAGGGCACTGCCGTCGATCAGGGCCTTCATGCCGCTGGAGAGGATATAGTGCTCGATGCGGATGCCGATGGCATGATGAGCGTCGCTGAGCAGGCTGTTCAATTCCGTGAACATCTCCGGCAGACCGGGATAAAACTTCAGATTGGCCCCCAGCCGCACGAGGTCCTCGTTGGTGGGCGGGTCCATCGGCAGGGAGTCCAACAGGGTCTTCAGGTAGGCCAGTTCGCTTTCCCACCCGTCTTCGCGCACCAGTTGCTGACTCTTTTTCCAAAAATGGGCCGGGTCGATCCCGTAGGCTGGAAAGAGGACCTCATCCTGCATGTAGGTGGGGCTGAGGGTCTGATCGTAATCGTAAACGACAGCAATGGTATTCTGGGGGACGGACATTTAGGGGAGAGAGAAGGAGTGGGGGAAAGCAGGGCGCAGCGTGGCACCATACACGCATTTCCTCAGTTTTCAGCGCCAAAGACCTCGCGGGCGGTGGAGCGGAGGTCCGGGTGCAGCCAGGTGAATCGTGCGGCGGTGGCGGCCGCGGGTTTGGCGCGCTGGCTTTGCAGGAAAATCTCGCTGATGCCACCAGGCAGGAGCTTCAGGGCAAAGGCCGGCACAGGAAGGAACGCCGGCCGGTGCACCGCCTGAGCGATGGCGGCGGTGAATTCCTGATTGGTCACCGGCACCGGGGCGGTGGCGTTGACCGGGCCGTGCAGGGATTCGTTCTCACAGGCAAACACATACAGCCGGGCCAAATCCTGCACATGAATCCAGGACGTCCATTGTTTGCCGGATCCCAACCGCCCCCCCAGCCCCAATCTAAAAACCCGGCGCAGCAGCGTCGCCGGACCGCCGTCGGAGCCCAGCACCATCGGCGTGCGCAGACTCACCACCCGGGCGAAGTCCTCCGCTTCCGCAGCGGCGGCCTCCCAGGCGCGGGACACTTCCGCCAGAAACCCGTCTCCGGACGGACTGGACTCGGTCAGTTCCGCATCGCCGGCATCGCCGTAATAGGCCATTCCCGAGGAGCAAACGAGCACGCGGGGCGGCGGGACGGTTTCGCGCAGGCGGTTCACCAGATCGCAGGTCCGGTTGACCCGGCTGCGGCGGATGGCGTCCTTTTTGTCCGCGGTCCAGAGGCCGAAAACCGGTTCCCCCGCGAGATGCACCACGGCATCCACGCCGGAAAAATCGCTGGTCCGGAGATCGGCGAGACTGCGGACTTCATCGAAGGCAGGATCCGGCCGGGGACGGCGGGAAAAAGCGATCACCCGGTGCCCCCGCGCCCGGGCGGCGGCGGCCACGTTCTTGCCCACAAATCCTGTCGCTCCGGTAATGCCGATATTCATATCTGAAGCTACGTCTGCCACCGGATTCAGCAAGAAAGCAAGATGCGGCGGATTTCTGACGTAGATGCTGGTCATCCCCATCCAGACCGGATTATAACCCAGCTTTGGCTTTCCCATTATGACTAAAACACAGCTCCTCCTCACCGGTGTCTCCTTCGCGGCACTCCTTTCCGCCCAAGCCGCCGCCCCCGCCTTGCAGTGGGAAACCCAACAGCTGACCGGAGACTTTTATGCCGAAGGCGCGGCGGTGGGTGACTTCAACAAGGACGGCACCAAGGATGTCGCCTACGGACCGTGGTGGTTTGCCGGTCCTGGCCTGAAGGACCCGCACACCATTTACCCGGCCGAGAAATTCGAGCCCCGCGGTTACTCCAAAAACTTCGTCACCTACGCCCCCGACCTCAATGCCGACGGCTGGGACGACGTGCTGGTGCTCGGTTTCCCCGGTGATGAAAGCTACTGGTTTGAAAACCCGAAAGGCGGCACCGGGAATTGGAAAAAACACTCCATCCTCAAAGTGACCGATAACGAATCTCCCACTTGGACCGACCTCACCGGGGATGGCAAACCCGAGATCGTCTGCAGCCAGGGCGGCTTTTTTGGCTATGCCTCCCCTGGCGAGGACCCCACCCAGCCTTGGCCCTTTGTCGCAGTATCCGGCAATGCCGCCGGGAGCCGCTTCACCCACGGCCTCGGGGTGGGCGATGTGAATGGCGATGGCAAAATGGACATTCTGGAAAAGAACGGCTGGTGGCAGCAACCCGCCGATCCACGCACCCAGCCCGTCTGGACCTTCCACGCGGTGCCCTTCGCGCCTAACGAGGGCGGTGCCCAGATGTATGCCTATGATTTCGATGGCGATGGCGACAACGACGTCTTCACCAGTCTCGCGGCCCACGCCTATGGCCTCGCCTGGTATGAACAGACCAAGTCCGCCGACGGCAAAATCGGATTTGTGCAGCACGAGCTGATGTCCAAGGACCCCAAGGCGGCCAGCAAAACGCCCGTCTACAGCATGCTCCACGCCCTCGACCTCGCCGACGTCAATGGCGACGGCATCAAGGATATCGTCACCGGCAAACGCCACTGGGCCCATGCGCCGAAAGAAGATGGCACCGGAGGCGACCCCGGCGCCAACGATCCCGCCGTGATCTACTGGTATGAAGTGAAGCGCGGCGGCACCAGCGGTGCGGCCGAATTCATCCCCCACCTCATCCACGAAAACTCCGGCGTCGGCACCCAGGTCATGATCGCCGAGGTCAATGGCAAAGGCACCCCGGAGATTGTCGTTGGCAACAAAAAGGGAGCTTTTGTCCACTCGGCTTCTCCGGCCAAACCCTGACGCCCCGCGCTTGCCCGGCCGCATTTGCCGCGCAGGCTGAGACGTGAATCTGGAACAACATTTCGACGCCGCCGTGCAGGGAGCGGAGCCGCCTTTGGCGCTCGCCCCCATGCAGGACGTGACCCATCTGCCCTTCTGGCGGATCATGGCACGTTATGGCGGCGTCGATTTGTATTATACCGAATACATGCGGGTCCACTCGGTCTCCCGGCCGGAGCGCTGGATCGTCGATTCCATCCTGCAAAACCCCACCGGCCAGCCCGTCATCGCCCAGATCATCGGCAACGACATCCCGTCCATTCTCCGCACCATCCCGCTGCTGCAGGCCCTTCCCATTGCCGCGATCGACCTGAATCTGGGCTGTCCCGCCCCGGTGGTTTACAAAAAATGCGCCGGCGGCGGTCTGCTGCGCGAACTCCCCCTCGTGGACCGACTGCTCGGCGCCATGCGCGATGCCATCCCCGGACGCTTCACCGTCAAAACCCGTATCGGCTTCGACGATCCCGTCACCGAGGCTTTGGTGCCCCTGCTGCAAAAACACCGCCCGGATTTGGTCACGGTCCATGGCCGCACCGTCCTGGAAATGTACCGCGGGGGCATCCACTACGACCACATCCGCCACATCGCCGAAGCCCTGCCCTGCCCGGTTCTCGCCAACGGCAATGTCTCCACGCCTGACATGGCCGAGGAAACCCTGCGCCTCACCGGAGCCAAAGGCCTCATGATCGGACGCGGCGCCATCCGCAACCCCTGGATCTTCCAACAAATCCGCCGGCATCGCCAGGGCCTGCCGGTCCCCCTTCCGTCAGGACGCGATGTCCTCGGTTACATCCATGAATTGTGGGAGGAAACCTGGCACGATGAATCCATCGAAACCGGCCACGTCCATTCCATGAAACGCTATCTGAATTTCATCGGAGCCGGCATCACGGGCGATGGTCAGTTCCTCAACCAGATCCGCCGTGCTCCGGGCAAGTCCGAATTCTTCGCGATCTGCCGGGATTACCTCGACCATCACGAGCCGATGACTCTGGAGCCCCCCGCCGGGCTGGTGCAGAAAGGCGCCTGCGGGACCAATCATCAGATATAGCTTTAAAAATCGAAGTGGAGAACCACAGATTTCTCAGAGAACCCAGATAATGAAGGACTTGGATCTTCGGCTGGCCTCACCCGCAGGGGGAGGCGACCCATGGACATAAAGCACGGACTATCTGTGCTCTGAGAAATCTGTGGTTTCTATTTTCCTGTTTAGGATAACAAATCCAGCGTGACGGTTCCAGGAACCAGACCAGCCGCCTCCTGGCACCGGACTTCACCACCGTTCCCGGGGAGGCAGGGCCAGCGGCTGGGCTTCGGCTTCGACGGTGCGGCGGAGGGCGCGGCGGAGGCGGTCGGCGGCGCGGGGGGCGAGGGCATCGGGGACGATCAGCCCGAGGGTGAAAATGCCGTGACGGGTGGCGGTATCGATCACACAAAGGCGGCGTTCGTCCTGGAGATCGAGGTAGATGGCCCCTTCCGCCGCAGAAGGAAGATGCGGCGCGGCGCGGCGGGCGGCTTCGGCCAGCAGCACGGCTCCGGCCACGATTTCTCCGGAGGCTTCCCGGTCACTGACAGGACAGCCCTGGGCATCGATGATAAAGATGTCGGCGGAATCGATCTGACGGCGGATCCAATCCGTCAGGGCGCGCAGGCGGGTGGTCAGCGGACCGAGGGGCACCTCGAAATGGGGAACGTGGCGGCGCGGGGGGATGGCGGACAACTCCGGGGCCGGCATCGGGACCGGAGTGCCCCAGGCCGGGAGGTCGGAGGCGGTGACGACATGAGCCGGGGATTCCCCCGCACCCGGTTTCGGAATGAGTCCCGATTGCTCGGCTTTGTGGCGGATGTTGTCGAGGAAATGACGGACTTTCTCCCGCTCCGGAGCAGCCATGGAAGCGGGCGGACCCGGGAATGGGGCCGACGCAAAGTGCTCGGGCAGGCGGAAGTCATCGGCCATCAGCCGGGTCACCGGAGTGGCGGCGTCGACAAACCACGGCGCTGCGTCTGAAGCCGCCGGGGCGATATCCCGCGCCATGCCGGCGAGGGCTTCCTGATCAATCCATGAGCCGAGTGTATTCATTGGCGGAGTCAGGGGCTTGGAGTTGGAGACGCGGTTCCAGTTCGGCGGCCAACTGGTCAAAGACGTGGGCTGCGGCCGGAGGATTCCGGTGCAGGAGACCGAGGGGCACCCCGGCAGCCGAAGCCTTCAGGAAAACGGGATCGCGGGGGATGGAGGTTTGGCAGAGCAACTGGGCCGGGACGAGGGCCCGCAGTTCGCGGACCACTTCGGCACTCTCTTTCAAATCGGCCTGCACCATGGTCATCAGGATCCCGGCCACTTCGAGTTTGGACCCGTGATTGCGCAGGAACTGGATGGCTTGGAGCATCTGCGGAATGCTGCGGATTCCCAGCGGTTCGGCCTGCTGGGGGATCAACACACTGTCGGCAAGGCGCAGGACATCGGCGGAACTGCCGGTGAGGCCGGCCGGGGTATCGAAAATGACGAGATCGAAAGGACGGGTCGCGATTTCCGCCACCATCCGCCGCAGGGCCGCGAGGGTGTCCATGGATTCGTGACCCGAACCAAAAAAGCTGTGGGATTGCCCGGCGGTGAGCAGATTCAGCTCTGGCAGGCGGGTGGGCAGGATGAGCGGCAGCACGCTGACCCCGGTATGGACGGCATCGTAAAATCCCTGACACTTCCGAGCCTTCTCCGAGAGGGACAGGCCGACCGACCCCTGAGGATCGGTATCGACCAGCAAAGTATTCCAGCCACGCCGGGCCAGCGAGTAGGCAAGGTTCACCGAAACGGTGGTTTTGCCCACCCCGCCCTTCTGACTGGAAATTGCTAGTAGTCTCACGTGACGCGCAGGGTAATGGCTCCGGGCAGGGTTTCACCCGGAATTTACGAGGAAATCAACGGGCCCGTTTCCGGGGACAACTGGCGTTCCGGGGCCGTGGCGGCGGAATACAGCTGATGGAAGCTCCCGGCATCCACCGCGACCGGATTGAACTGGGCGGTCCACTGGGCGGCGGCCTCCTTGGAAAGGATGGGGAGATTCTCCGGGGTGAGCAGGCCCGGGCGCACCGCGGTGGGCAGGCCGGCGGCTTCGAGAATGCCCGTGAGCCAATCCGGGAGAGCGTCGCCCGCCAGACCAAGGGGGGCGGCGAGTTGGGTGTATTCCTCCCAGGCGGCCGGGTCGGTGAGATTGAGCCGCATGATGTGGGGGAGCATCAACCCGACCGCTTCGCCGTGCACGATTCCGAAATGCGCCGTCAACGGATTGGCGGCGGAATGCGCGGCTCCCAGCATGGAATTTTCGATGGCGGTGCCCGCGAATGCCGAGCCGAGGAGCATGGCGGCGCGCGCTTCGTGATTGCCGGGATCCCGGAGGACGGTGAGAAAATTCCGGCTCAGCAGCGCAAAGGCGGCACGGCTGTAAGCCACGGAAATGTCGTTGCGCTTTTTACACACGGCGCTTTCAAGCGCGTGGGTCAGCGCATCGATCCCCGTCACGCGGGTCACCCGGGCAGGCTGGGTGATGGTCAGATCGGGATCAAGGATGGCAATGCGGGCCGCCGCTTTTTTATCGCCACAGGCCATCTTGGCATGGGTGACCGCGTCGGAGATGAGGGCGTAGGATTGGCATTCGCTCCCCGTGCCTGCGGTGGTGGGGATGGCGATGAGCGGCAACATGGGTTTGGTGGCCTTGCCGCTGCCGTGGTAGTCGCTCATTTTCCCACCGTTCGTCAGGATGAAATTGCAGCCTTTGGCGGTGTCCATGCTGCTGCCGCCGCCGAGGCCGATCAGGAGATCCGCCCGGTGTTCCCGGGCGCTGGCCACGCAGGCGTCCACCGTGTCCGTGGTGGGATTTTCCTCCACCCCCATGAAGGCACTCCATTCCACGCCTGCCGCATTGAGGCTTTCCAGCACATGATCCAGGTGACCCGCCTCCGCGATGCCGCGGTCAGTAACCACCATGACCCGATGGGCACCGAGGCTTCTCGCAAAAATCCCGGTGCGCTGCACCGCTCCTCTGCCAAACACCACCCGGGTCCCCGGCGTGTGGGAAAAATCGGCCACGAAGTCAGGAAAAGGCCCGCCCGGGAGCGTGGCCAGCAGTTGGTGGATCAGGGGGGAATCAGGCATGTCGGGGGATCATGCACCCAACGTGCCGGAGCGGGGAATTCAAACAGTTTTCCATCCGGTCTCTATGAATTTCCGCCCCCAGCCCTTGCCTGAATGCCCCCGGCAATCCCCCTCCGGCCTCAGTCCAGCGCAGCCCCTTCGCGCTGGCCCCGACGGGCGGCTATCGGGCTTTGGGGTTTCCGGATTACCCTCTGTCCGGGGGGCTATAAAGACATCAGTGCTGACGGCGGCGGATTCGCCGGTTTCCCGTCAAGCGTTAGGGAGACGAATCCGGTGAATGCGAGCCCTTCAATTGCTGCTCCGTCTTCGTCAGAAATGATTGCAGCGCAGACTCGGCGTCGATCTCCATTCGCCCGGCGAGCACAATCAGCCACCAGATGCACTCACCAAGTTTATGCTCCAAGTCATGCCCCTCCCCGTTCTCTACAGGCCAACGGTCCTGATGTGCCATGGTAAGCCGGCCGACGAGACCGGCGTCGGTCAGGAAGGCCAGGGCATCTTCCTCTGTCGTCCATTTGCTGCCATGATGCTGCAACTCCAGACTATGATAGAGGTCCCGGATCTTCTGCGACCTCGAAACTGCTTCGCTAAAGGGCATTTTCTTCATGAGATGGATGGAGTGATCCTTTTCTGCCGCCGTGCCCGGACCAGGCGGCGGCGAACGGGAAGCGTCCGTTGCCTGCATCCGTTTCGTTCGCCTTGGGTTGTCCGGTGAATGTTCATGAGGTGATGGCTAGATGCGCCCCTCAAAAGGGGCTCGGATCCAGTAGATAAACACTTCTGCTCCTGTGACCTAAATGAAAATGTGGTCCGACTGGAGGTCGAGCTGAGTCAGTCTGCCGGAGGGAACCGATCTTTGAGGGTTCCACCACGATGGCAGATGAGTCGCCCAGGCAGGAAGAGACTTGAGTCCGCCTGCCGCCACACCACGGAGATGCTGGGAAAGCTGCGCATCTGCAACCCTCGCCCGGTAAAACACAAAGTATCCCCAGGGGTCCCGTCCGACGAGCGAAGGGTCCTGCCACTCAACGCGCTGGATGCCAACCGGCTCGATCAAAAGAGAAACGGGACAAAGCCAGACATCACTCGACAGCGTCTTGCGGTCCAGACGATCCGGCGAACTGACCACCCACTTCCGGGACAGAATCTGGGGCCCATGCTCAGAGAGCAGGTAATGCCATGCAGCAGCACCGATCACGACGAAGCAAGTCATCCCCGTGCAAATCCCCGCGAAAATGGCTTTAGGGCTGGTCATGGCGCTTCATTGGTTGGGCGAACGCTTCGCATCAGGCGACGGCGAGTGGGAAGCGTCGATGATGCCATTCGAGCCGTTGCCCGCATCCGCTATGTCTGACCTTGGTTGGCCATTGTGGCATTGCATCATGTCAGTGCCTTCCTCCTGTGATAGACCGTAAGTGCAGCGATGGTTGCTAGAATGGGGAGACTGGGGACCGCCAGAGCCTGCCAAAAGGGTGGCGAGGCTTTCGTGCCGTCGATCTCGACAGCCTGGTAATCAATCCTGTAAACATGTGACGCAAATGCCAACCCAGCTAAACCAAAAATCATCCCAGCAAATGCAATTGGGAGGAACCAGGCTGTGCGGCGGCGGGCAACCAAAGAAGTCACCAACACAACGCAGGTCAAAAGGCAGCCAAGAATGAATGCGGAAAATGCATACTGCCACCAGATTTCCGGCAACTCATCGGACGCTGTGACTGTTGCGATAATGGATGGAAGAGGTAGCATGACTCAAGTTTCCGGGAGGTTGGACTAACGTCTAAGATGAAGCTCAGGTTCAGGCCGGGCAGCAGGGGCGGCGAAAGCGGGCGAGTGATTTGGCGCGGGGGTGGCAGGAGAAGCGGTCAGAGGTCCGTTTGGATCGGCTTTATGGGTCCGGCGGTTGTTCTTCCACCTCTCGGTTTGAGATGCGCCGTTTTTTGTGTCTGCGGATTATCCATTTTACGCAAAAAAAGACGGGAACGCCAACTACAATCAATATCACCCAGATTTCCATCGGAAGGATGTAAGTGAACTCGCGGCCCCGAAGCTGCATGAGTTCGGGCGCCTCCCCGGCGTTTCCATCCAAGGGGACAATTCCGTTTGGCAGGACGACACGCCATGCCTGATCCCCGCCTTCGAGATAGGCGCGCACGCGTGTTCCCCTTGCCGGTATCGGGCGATGTCCGCCAACTGTAAAATACTCCAAGCCGCTTCTTCGATATCTGATTCTGAAGCACCGCGCTTCCAGTTGGTCGCCGGCAAGGTTTCCCTTTTCGACCTCCCCGACCCGCAATGTCAGGTAGATTCCCCAATCCGCATTCCCAAAACGAGGCTGAAACTGTGAGGGCTCGGATTCAGCACGAATGTGCTCAATGGTAGCGACGACGATCACCTCCGCCCGTTGCTGCAACTTTTCGACGGACAACGGCGCCATCGCCGCGAGGGCCGGCGAGTGGAGCATGGCGGTTGCGAGCAGTGATAGCAGGGACCCCGTCTTCATGTGCATAGGCCAAGAGACAGAGCTCTTTATTTTACCAAGTGGTGTGTAGGGATTTCCATTTCAGGAGGGGGTGAGCTGAGTTGACGTGGAAAATCTTGGCTGACGATTTCCAAGGCGGGCTCTTTGGCGAGGAAAAAAGTCAGGGGCAGAGTTTGGATGGGGGTGGTGAGGGGGGAGATGGGAAACTTCTGAGTGTTGGCACCGGCGGGCACCAACTTCAATTCGATCGGGGACCTTGTCACTGGTCGCCACGTCCAGGACTGAGCGCCCCTGCCAAATACATAAAGCTGATGCCCAGCAGCAGGCTTGGAATGGCCAGATCCCAAATCTCCACCAACTGGAGAGTTCTCGGCTCCCGAAAATTCCCAGCGCGGAACAGGTGCATGAGGAAATGCCAAAATGGAATCAGCGCGAACGTGATCCAGGCTTTTCGGAGCGAGTTTTGCCGGGGGGCGTCATCCAGCTTCGTGGCGAGGAATATCAAGGCGAGCAAATACGCAATAAGAATCCAGTTCATGGTGGGAGCGCTTGTTGATAGCCATTTGAACCTTGGAGGGCCCTGGGGCTATCGGATGGGGAGTCGGTTGAAGCATATCCAGCCCAACCCGGTTCTGCAAGAAATTCAGGGGGGGACGAGCGATTCAACGGCAGCAGTCCGGATCCGGGGGAGGTTCGATGGCAGCCACATCGCGATGAGCGGTCCGGCGGCAGAGGATGGCCGCATTGGCTGCGTCCTGTAATGCGCTTGCGGTGATCTGTTCCACCAAGGCGGTTTTTGCCAGTGCGTACTGATTCATGTCCGGCCACTCCTGATTTGCGAGGCTCCGCTTTAGCGCTTCGTAGCGGAGCCGGTCCCCGGCATTGCTCCTGAGATGGTTGCGAAAGGCAAGCATCCGGGCCACCTCCACACATCCGGAAGAAAAGACGTGAACGTGGACATCCAACTCCGGAGTCCGCAGCATCCGATGCTGGAACCAATCCGGTTCCCGGACCCGCAGGACATACCCCGCAGCGAGCAAAGCGGGGAGATAGGCCGTTTCATCCCCTGAATCCTCCACCACAACCAGGATGTCGATGATCGGCTTTGCTGCCAGCCCGGGCACGGAGGTGGAACCCACATGATCAACGCTGAGTGCGTCGAGGCCCAAGGCTTGCGCGATGTGCCCTGCATGATTCTGAAACTTGCCGGGCCAATGAGGGTCATAATCCACCACGACAATCTCCCGTTTCTCGACTCCGCCAATTAACACGTCATTCATTGCAGTGGCTTAATAGGATATCCGCAGACGGTCTGTAGAAGCCTGGGTGGCAGTTGGTGGATCAGGGGGGAACCAGGCATGTCGGCGGCTCATGAACCCAACGCATGGAGCGGGGGAATTCAAACAGTTTTCCATCCCTCTGCGGCATTGGCATCCTTGCCAGGCTTCGCGCAACCTCCCGCCCCGTCTATTCGCTTTGATAGCCGGAAACGCGCACGCGGAATTGGTGTTCCTCTTTTTTCCCCTCAAACGAAACCTGTCCCTCCCGTTCCGAGCCACGCGGGATTTGATCCACCTTAAAGGCCGCTTTGGACTCGCCGGCGGGCGAGGTGCTGACCACTTCGATTTCCACGTTCACGGCGGAATGGTCGCCTGCATTCACCACCACGATAGGGACCCAGACGTGCCCGGCTTCCTGATAGGCCTCCTCCGCCCGGGCGGTAAGCCGCGCCGGGGCATCCTGCCACACCGCCATGCCGTGGATCAGGACCGCAAAAGTGCCCAGGACGAGGAGGCAGGACAGGGCAAAGACGGACCACTCCAGCGCGTTTTTGCCGGGAGTGTCTTTGGTGTTGGGGGTTGGTTCCGGCGCAGTCACGTTGGTTTATTGGAATTGAGTTTGGATCCGGATTGCAGCAGCAGACGGCCTGCCGAGGCCCCCAGCGCCGCCGGCAATCCCACCACCACCGTCATGGCGATCCCCAGCGTCCAAGGCTGGTCGTCCAGACTGCCGAAAAGATAGAGACACCCCGCCGAAGCCACCAGGGCCACCGCGTAAGTGGTTACCACCCCACGCCACTTGTGCAGGGATGATCCTGCCGCGACAAACCGGTCCGTGCCGTGCATTTGGGAAAAGTGCAGCACCACCGCGCAGCAAATCAAGGACACGGCGGCCAGGATCAGCAACGCGGCCGGATGGGATTCCGCGGCGATGATCCCCACCTCGTCGGTGGGGGCGATGTTGGCGGCGAAGAGCATCGCCCCGCACAAGCCCAGGGCCGCCTGCGCCAGATGGTCGACCTCTTCCGTGCCGTCCTCCCCGCACAATCCCTCATCCCCTTCCGCCTCCCCGCCCAGTTGCGCCGTCCCTACGGAAACCCCGATGGCCACGGTCATCCCCTCCATCACAATTTTGGAGGTCAACTCCGCCAGCGGCATGCCCCCATGGATCCGGCCCGTCAGCCACAACACCGCGGCGGCCACCATCAGCCCCAGCCCCATCTCCTCCACGGAATCAATCGCCACCTCCCCCCACCCCGCATCCTCGCGCAGCCCCGCGTAGCGGTTGTAGAGCAGCAGCAGTCCGAACGTCACTCCCACATACAGCAACAATCGCCCCGGATGCAGCGCCACCGCCGCCCACCAGATTTCCATGGTGAAGAGCAACGGCAGCGAAAACACCAACGCCCCCGCAATCCCCCGGCTGTATTCCCGGGCGGACTGGGCAACGGTGCGGTGATGGCTGAATTCCATATGCAGAGCCTGAGCGTAGGACTGGGTCCTCTGCCGTATCGCAGGAAAGGAGGGAATGCGATAGAATTCAGTTTCTGAATGAGGCAACGCCATAGCAGTATTTTCTGACCGACAAAATCCCCGGCTTCCAAAGGGGTTGCGGGGTCCTTCAGTCCTTGGTGTTGCCACCCACCACCGCCTGTCCGCGTGCCGCCGCCCATTTCAGAATGGCGTCCAGCACCGGACAAAGGGACTGACCCCAGGGCGTCAGGCTATACTCGACCTTGGGGGGAATCACCGGATAGACCGTGCGCTGAACGATGCCGTCCTTCTCCATCTGGCGGAGTTGTTGGGCCAGCATCTTCTGGGTCACGGCGGGGATCGCCCGCTCCAGCTCGGAAAACCGCTTCACCTGTCCGCCGAAGAGCTGAAAAAGAATCAGAAACTTCCAGCGCCCCTCCAGCATCCGCAGGGCCTCCTCCACCCCTACGGCGGCCGTGAAAGGCGTCCAGACCGGAGCCTCCGCGATTGGTAAGTCACTTACTTTTTTGTGGGTTCTTGCCATTTCGTAAGGTGGTGATTCATTGTCGGACAATCAACTGCGATTGCCAACTCCAACCTCCCAATCCCATGAAAAATCCGCCACCTCAACTCCTCCTGGACTTCTTCGCGGCCGCCAACGCAGGCCGCATCAACGATGCCGCAGCTTGTTTCGGGCCGGATGCCTTGGTGCATGATGAAAACAATGACCACCAAGGCTCCGTCGCCATCCGCGCGTGGATCGAAGACACCACGCTGAAATACCGCCCCTCGGTGGAAGTGCACGAAATTGAAGCGGCGGACGACGGTTTTGCCGCCACCGGCATCGTGTCAGGGAACTTTCCCGGAAGCCCGGTTCCCCTCCACTACTCCTTCACCGTCCGCGCCGCCAAAATCATCCACCTGACCATCTCATGAAAGCCCCTGACTTCACCATCGACCCCACCGAGTTCCAGGGAAAACGCGTGCTCGTCAGCGGCGGCACCAAGGGCGCAGGTGAATCCATCGTCCGCCGCCTCGCCGCCGCCGGTGCCACGGTGATCACCTCGGCCCGCTCCGCCCCGGAGGCGGCCTTGCCCGCCCGTTTCATCCCCGCTGATCTGGCCACACCTGAGGGCGTGGAGGAAATCTGCCGGGCCATCCGCAGTGAGTTTGGAGGCGTGGATATCCTAATCCATAACCTCGGTGGATCAGGTGCTCCGGGAGGCGGTTTCGCCGCCCTGACCGATGAGATGTGGCTCAGCGAACTCAATCTCAATCTCCTCGCCGCCGTCCGGCTGGACCGCGCCCTCGTGCCCGGCATGATCGAACGCGCGCGCGGCGTGGTGATTCATATCTCGTCCATCCAGCGGCAGTTGCCGCTCCCGGAATCGACCACCGCCTACGCCGCCGCCAAAGCGGCCCTCACCACCTACAGCAAAGCGCTGTCCAAAGAGCTGGGCGTCAAAGGCGTCCGCGTCACCTCCGTTTCGCCCGGCTGGATCTACACCACGGCGGCAGAAGCCATGGTCCAACGCCTGGCCGAAAGCGGTGGCACGGATGAGGAGACGGCCCGCCAGGGAATCCTCCATGCCCTTGGCGGCATCCCCATCGGCCGTCCGTCCCTGCCATGGGAAGTGGCGGAGCTGGTGGCCTTTCTGGCTTCGGATCGGGCGGCCTCCATCCACGGCGCCGAATACGTCATCGATGGCGGCACCATTCCCACCCTTTGAACAAAACGCCGGAACCATAGAACTCCCATCCCTTGCCCTCCACCAAAACCATGACTCCTCTATCATCCCTCTCCACCCGTCTCCTGCTGCTCATTTCCGCGCTCGCGCTGTTTTCCGGCTGCACGCTGACGCCGCGCCCCGCCCGGACTGCCGGCCAGTTGCATCAGGTCGGACTCGTCTGGCTGAAACAGCCTGGCAACCAACCGGACCAGCAGAAAGTGATCGATGCCATCCATGCCTTCGCCAAGGAAATCCCCGAAGTGATACACGCCTCCATAGGCCGCACCGACGGCATCGGCGGTCCCTTTTCCGACACCAGTTACGACCTCTGTTTTATCCTCACCTTCGAGAGCGAAGCCGCCCGCCTGCGTTACAATGAACATCCCACGCACCAGAAAGCCGCTCAGGAGGTTTTTCTCCCCCTGGCCAAAAAGCTCCTGTTTTACCGCTTCGTCGCCGAATGAGGCATGAATCGGAGCCCCTAAGATGCCCTTGGCCGGTCTTCGGGCATGAACCCAATACAGCACCATGCCAAAACGCCCCAACGGGGCGCAATGCGATAGCCCAGGGCAACGCCCTGGGGAGGGGACCCGCCCCCAAAAAATCCCAAAGCCCTGAAAGGGCGAATGTAGGCATGAAGTTCATCCCGGATGTCATCCGCCAGCACCGCCTCCCGGTGCTTCGTGGAGAAGACCAGATGCACCAGGATTTGGGAGAGGGATTGCGGCATCGGGTTGCGCCCTTTCAGGGCTTAAAAAGTTAGCTCCATAACCCAGGGCGTTGCCCTGGGCTATCGCGTCATGCCCCGTAGGGGCTGGGAAACGGTTATCCAGCAGAATGTCGTTATCCAGCAGCACTTTCATGGCTTCAAATACTTGGCCCGCAGCACATCCATGCGGGGATCAGGGGCGTCGCCCGGATTTTCAGATCGGATCAGGACTTGGAAGCCCTTCAATTTGCCTGTCTTTTCATGGAAAGAGTCAAGCCTGTCTCCTTCTCCTGAAGCAAAATCAAGTTTTTGTCCCGGCAAATAACCCAATGCTCTTCAGGCTCATCCTCTGAATCATCTGACAATCCCTCCACGATTCCATCCAGCATTTCCTTGAATTCAGCAGGATCGCACCATGGCTTTACCGTCTCCGTTTTCTCATCTTCAAGGATCATGGATCCGTCTTTGGTTTTCCACGCCGCTTTCGAGGTAAGATCGAAACCCATCCTTGCTATGGGATCCGCTTCGCCTGAGCTGACGGTGAAGGCAGCGGTTCCCCGGGAGACATGAGATCCATCGGCCCGGAATTCGTCCACAGACTTGATCTCCATTCCCAAGATCAGCGACTCCATTACGATGTTGCCAGTTAGCGTTACCGCCCACTTTCCGGCGAGGAGTTCGTTCATCGGTGTAGCACCTTCCAAACTGACCAAATTCCTCCCAGCCCGCCCAAAAAACGGGGAACTCTGAGGGAGGCCAGTGACCCGGAAACCCGACGCATCGTAAAAGCAATTATCGGTGAAGACATACCCCTTGAGTTCGCGCGCAACGCCCAGCAAAAAAGCCGAAGTCACTCCACTGGTGTCAAAGCCTTCAGGCAGAACGACACCATAAGTCCGCGCAATGGTAGGGATATACTTCCTGAGAGCCAGTCCAGCCCGGCTGGTTTTTTCTTCTTTTGGAAAATCGGCCATCCAGCCAAGCATTCCTTCGTTCTGTGAAGTTTGTTCGTAATTGTCATCGATATTGAAAATCACCAACGCCTCCTTCCACCGTATCTCATAACTAGTTAACCCTTTGCCATTTTCTATTTTTTTAACGGTCCCTCCGGAAGCTAATTTCGTCAGAGTCGATTCCCCGACGATTTCCCGCTGGGAAGTCATGATGGAAGCCATCGCCGCTACTTTCCCTGGACTTTCCGCCACTACGGAGCGCACATGAATCGCCAACAGAAGGAAAAGGAAAACAAGACTTCGAATCTTCATTTACCAAAATGTTCAGGCTGCCGGCGGGACCTTGTTGGCGCAGGATTACACATTCATTGGCATGCCAATGCTGCGCCGCCGGTAGAGGAATTCAAACAAGTTCCCTTCATGCGGCTGGTCCCACTGGATGCGGTTGGTGGGGGTGGGGCCGACGTTGAGGCGGTCGATGTGGGGGCAGACGAGGAGGTCTTCGATCCAGGCCTGGTCTTCCGTGATGGCGGTGACGACGAGGGACGGGCCGATCTGATCCAGCATCTCTGCCTGGGGGACTTCCGTCACGCTGGCGAAGGGGAAGAGGAACTCGCGGTTGGCGAGGGGATGGTCGAAATTTGGACAGGTCACCAGGGTTGGCAGGAGGTAGTTCATCCCATCGCGGCTGACGGAGCGCGGAGTCCCCGCCCGAAGCGCGGCGCTGACATCGACGGCCCCGGGGGTTTCCAGCCCTTCCGTGATGGTGGAGTCGATGTATTCCGGCATGGCGGGATTGGCGAACCCTGACAGACGGGCGGTTTCGTCATCGGCGGCCTTCGGGACCATGTCCTTGAGTTCGGCGGCCATGGCTTCGGCGATTTCCTTGCCATACTTCGGCACGAGGATGGCGCTGGCATTGATGCAGCTGCGGCCGCTGTTGGCGCTGACGCTTTCCACGAGGACGGGGAGGAAGTCCCGCCAGTGTTCGATCTGGTCCTCACCAATCAGAATCTTGCTGCGGCCGCTGCCATGGACTTCAACGCGCGGGTCGGCGGCGTATTGGGCGACCGTGGCGTCGTCGCCGAACATCATGACGCGGCCGGCTTTGCGGATCATGACCGCTGACCCATCGTGGCCAGTGGGAATGAAACTGAAGGCTTGGCGGGGGAAGCCGGCTTTGACCATGGCTTCGATGATGCGCCATGGGGTCCACGGCTCTTCGCGGCCGGGTTTGAGGATGACGGGCACGCCGAGCGCGAGGGAGGGAATCCACAGGGCATTGACCGCCGGGGAGTTGCTGGGAAGAATGACCGCGAGGTTGTCGGTCACGCAGCCGAAGCTGACGGGAGCCCCGCCCTGCTGACCGTAACCGCGGTCGAGCACCGTGAGGTCGAGCCCACGGGTGAGGCCGCGGAGGATGATGTCGATTTGCCCGAACACGGCGGCGAGCCGGGTCATGTTCATCCGGATCAGGCTATGGGGCAGCCCGCTGGTGGAGGAGAGCTGCCGGACGTAATCTTCCGGCGTCTGGGTTTGCCCGGCGATCCCAATCGGAAGGGTGTCCTTCAAAAAGATCTCCCCGGCCCGTTTGATCATTTCCACCCGCTCAAGGGTGGGGATGGCGGTGAGCGCCTTGCGGGCGGCGGCGGTTTGCATGAACTCGCGGGTCACCAGTCCGCTGTTGGCCTGACTGACCCGGATGACGGGTTGGCCGGTGGCCACGTCATTGATTTCGGAAACATCCAGGCTGGTGTAGGGGGTGCCTTGGCGGAGGATGGGGAGTTCGGGGAGGTCAGACATGGCAGAAGATGGCATCGGTTACGGCGGCAGGACACCGTCCTTTCCATTACGAACGCCAATGCGCCTGCGGTCCAGCGAAAGCTTACCGGCCTCAGAGCAATTTCTGCCTCGCCATCACCCGTTGTTTTTGCCAGGTGCCCGCCTGCTCAGCCAGGTGCCATGCGGTCAGGATGCCTTGGTCGATTTCCACCATCGCGGGCTGGGCGAAGGTGACAAAGGCCCCGGTATTGACGAGGAGGCAGCCGCCCCTGCGCCAGACCTTCGCCCGGTGGGTATGGCCAAACAGCAGGACCCGGCTGCGGGGCCGGAATTCCCTGACAAACTCCATGGCGAGGGCCGGGAGCTGGGCATAAACCTTCAAGACCTCCCATGGGCGGCGGGGCGGCCAGATTTCCCGGAAAAACAGGCCGGTCCGGGCGGCGAGGGAGTGGCCGCGCTGCCGGGTTTCCGAAGGCGGCAGGGCCAGACGGCACCGCCGCAGGATTTCAAACCGCACCGCTATGTCCCGGCGGGCCTCCCCGTCGTATTCAGCGTGAATCGCCTCCATGATGGGACCATATTGACGGATTTCCCTGCTCCAAGGCGAGATCAGGCGCAGCCACACGTCGCCGTGGGTCACCGTCACCTCCCCCTCCAGCAGATCCACCAACTCGAGGGGCCAGGCGGTGGGATCGTGATTGCCCCGGAGAAAGACCGCTTCCGCCCCTTCTTCCCGGCACATTTCCTGAAGCTCGGTCACCATCGCCCGCGAACGTTCCTCAAACGGTTCGGCCCGTTCCTGCAGGGTATCGCCATTGAAGATCACCCGTGCCGCCCCGGTGATGAGAGGCCGCAACGATGCCACCGAGCGCACCGTCGACATATCGTGCCCCAGATGCAGGTCGGAAAGAATCCGGTCCGGACCGCGGACCGGCGGCAGTTGGGCAAACAGCGCAGACATCGGGGACACAAAAATGGCGGCAGTGCCGGGGCACCACCGCCATTTTGCTGAGGGTCAGGTCATTTTCCTTTCTGGCTGCCAGAGAAGCGCGGGATTTGAATCACGCTGGACTGGGGCGGCACCACCGGACGGGGGAAGGCGCCCCCGGGCAATCCATAACCGGGAATCCCGAAGTAACCGCGGTTTCCGTTATAAAGGATCGAGTCCACCCCGTAGTTGCCGGTGGGCCGGTAGTAGTTGGGATACCCATTGCTGACGGGATAAAACCGGCGGCCCGGCAGCCCGTAAGCTCCTTGGCCGTAGCCGGGACGGAACACGCCGTAGCCGGAATCAGGACGGTAAGCGGACGAGATCGCCGGACGGTATTCCGTCTTGCCACCGGGCCGGGCGATTTGCTGGACGACCCGGGGATAGAGGATGCGGTTGTCGGACGCCCGCACATAAACGGTGCGCGGACGGCCATTCACGTCGCGCACCTGACAGCGCACCACGCCGTTGTTCGCCAAAGCAGGAGAAATCGTCAAAAGTCCCGCAAGCGCGGCCAAACTGAATCGGAGCAGAGTTTTCATTGAATTTGGATTGAGGTATGGTGATTCTACATTCTAATTCTCATTTTGGCAACTTTTTCCCATTCCTACGAAAAAATCGTCGCAAAACCCCTGTCAGCCCTGCTCCGCCGGCATGATGGTCCCGGGCCCATTCGGACTCTTTTTCATTCAGGCCATCCCGGAGGCCGGCAATCCAAACCCACTCAGGGAATTTCGGACAGCGGCACCGGCACCCCTCCGAGGGCGGCAGAGCGGTCGGCCGCGAAGATGACTTGGTGGCTGCGCATGGCGTCCTTCAGGCTGGTAAGGGCCATGTCCTGGCCGGCTTCGAGGGCTTTGAAGAAGGCCTCGAATTGGGTTTGGTAAGGATGATCCGCCACATCACCGGAGTCGATCGGGTGAATGCTCAGTTCACTCCATTTCGCTTTATTCAGCGAGGCGATTTTGTTGGTGTGGAACTTGCCATCGAGGAGACTGCCTTCGCTGCCCACGAGGTGGGTGTGGAAGTAGTAGGGCTGGAAGCAGTCGATGACGCTGGCGCATTTCCCGACCCGGCCGTCCTTGAACTTGATCAGGCTGGTGGTGGTGGTGGGGTATTCGTAAACGCTGAAATAAGGATGGCTGCTCTGGGCGTTGAGGCTGGTGACGGATTCCACTTCCCCTTCCATGCATAGCAGGAGGGCATCCATGGCATGGCAGCCGGCGGAAAGCAGGCTGCTGCCGCCGCCTTCCTTTTTGATGTTCCAGCGGTATTGGCCATACCACGGGCCCACGCCGTGATAATAATCGACCTCGGCATAATGGACCCGGCCCAGCATGCCGCCATCGATCAGGCTCTTGGTGGTGACGAATTGCCCGCTGTAGCGGACCTCAAAACACACACAGGTCTTCACCCCGGCTGCCTGCACCGCGGCTTCCACCTGACGGCATTCCTCCCAGGTCAGCGCGATCGGTTTTTCCAGAATGAAATGTTTGCCGGCCTGGGCGGCCTGCACCGCATAACGGGTGTGGTCCTGGGGGAAACCGGTGATATCCACCACTTCGAGATCCTGCTGGGCGAAGAACTCAGCCGCGTCCGTGAAGCTCCGGATGGGGTTGCCGTATTTCGCGGAGAGTTCGGCGTCGTCGAGCTTCCGGGAACTGAGAATGGAGGTGACCTTGCACTGGCCGGTGGCCTGAAGCGCAGGGATGTGGGCGGTGGCGGCCCAGCCGTATCCGATGATGCCAGTATTGAAAATTTTTGCCATAATGGGCCGATGATAGGCCTGGATGCGGTCCTTGCGCCAGTCCGGATGCAGCCCGGGGGGCAGCGATTTTACATACTTTTCCAAATGACCGGGGTCCCGACCGACCGCTACGCGCACACGGGAACGGGAATGTCTTGCCCTGACCGCCCTGGCCCTACCATCATGACGGCATGTTGCGCCTCCTGCTTGCCTTCTGCCTCACGCTGCTCCCGGCCGCCGCCGCCCCGCCGAATATTGTGATGATCATTTCGGATGACCACGCGTGGACCGATTACGGATTTATGGGCCACCCGCTGGCCGCCACCCCGCACCTCGACAAACTGGCGTCGCAAAGCCTCTGTTTTAAAAAAGGCTACGTGCCCTCCAGCCTGTGCTGCCCAAGCCTCGCCACGGTCATCACCGGCAAATACCCGCATCAGCACCGCATCACCGGAAATGATCCCGCGGTGGATCAGGCTGGCCGGGAGGGACAACCCAAGCTGAAAAACCCTGCCTTCGCCGCCGGACGGGAGCGCATGAAATCGCTGATCCGCGCCACCCCTACCCTGCCCCGCCTGCTCGGCGAACAGCTGGGCTACCGCAGCCAGCAGACCGGGAAATGGTGGCTGGGCGGCTATGCCGACGGCGGGTTCACCGAAGGAATGACCGCAGGCGATCCCGCCCATGGGGGCCGTCATGGCGATGCCGGCCTGAACATCGGCCGCAAGGGCATGGAGCCGATTTACGACTTCATCCGCCGCAGCACCAAGGACGAAAAACCGTTTCTGGTCTGGTATGCGCCCCTCCTGCCGCACGATCCGCACACCCCGCCTGAAGCAATTCTGGCCAAATACCGCGACAAAGTTCCGAGCATCCATGTCGCCCGGTATCTGGCGATGGTGGAATGGTTCGACCAGACCTGCGGGGATTTGATGGGCTTCCTCGACCAGGAAAAGCTGGCCGAAAACACCATCGTGGTCTACGTGTCGGACAACGGCTGGATCCAGAATCCTGACAATCCCCGGTTTGCCCCGCGCTCCAAACAATCGCCTTACGACGGCGGCCTGCGCTCGCCGATTATGTTCCGCTGGCCGGGGAAGATCCAGCCATCCCTGCCCGGAGGTCTGGCCCATACCATCGACCTCATGCCCACCCTGCTGAAGGCCTGCGGCCTGGCGGTGCCGGAGGGGTGCCCGGGCATCGACCTGCTGGATCCTGCGGCGGTGGCGGGGCGCGACACTATTTTTGGCGAGTGTTATGATCACGATATGGTGGACTTCGATGCGCCGGCCAAAAGCCTCAAATGGCGCTGGTGCCGTCAGGGCGACTGGAAACTGATCCAGCCCACCAGCCGGGTGCCGGGGGCCGTTCCGGAATTGTACAATCTCGCGGCCGATCCCATGGAACAGACCAATCTCGCCACCAGCGAATCCGCCCGCCGCGATGCCCTGCTCCAGCGCCTTGATCAGTGGTGGCAGCCGGCGCCCTGATCCGCCGCTGCCGAACCGCCCGGCCAGATGGCATGGGGCTTGCTTTGCATGATTGCCGGGACCACGCGGTCCCGGCTTTTTTATGCGGAAAGATACCCTTGGATTGAAGCACGAGTTGCCGCCCCGGAAGCGGATGGTGCTCACCATCCTGTCATTTTTGTTGCCGTTGCTGCTCTGGTCAGCGGTGTCCTACGTGCCGTGGTTATGGCATCCGCAGGTGCACATCACCGATGCCGGGGAGGTGGAATCGTTTTCCGAGGGCATGGAGCTTCCGGTGAAGGACTTCGAGGAAGCCAACGCCCAGGCCCTGACAGAAAACCTGACGCCCGGCCAGGGGCACCGGGTCAATCCGGTTTATCTGCCGGCTCCGCACGAAGTAGCCCGCGCTTTTTACACCGGATTCACCACGCCACCGCGGCTGCCCAATGAGCCGTGGCTGCACGAGAGCTTGTGGAAGTCCATCCAGACCATTTTCTGGGGGTTTGTGATTTCCTCGCTGGTGGGCCTGCCCCTGGGCATTCTGGGCGGTGCCTTCCGGTTTTTCTCGAGCCTGTTTGAGCCCTTCATCGAGTTTTTCCGCTACCTTCCCGCTCCGGCTTTCGGCGCCCTCTGCGTCGCCATTCTGGGCATCAACGACGCCCCAAAAATCGCCATCATCGTGATCGGCACCTTCTTCCAGCAGGTCCTGGTGATTTCCAATACTGTCAGGAAAGTCGATCCCTCCCTGGTGGAGGCGGCGCAAACCCTCGGGGCCAGCCAGGGCAAGATTTTGCGGAGGGTCATCATCCCCGCCGCCTTGCCGGAAATTTACAATGACATGCGGATTCTGCTCGGCTGGGCCTGGACCTATCTGATCGTCGCCGAAGTCATCGGCACCATGTCCGGGATCACCTTTTTCATCAACCAGCAGGCCCGTTACCGGAATTTCGACAATGTTTATGCCGCCATCGCCATGATCGGCATCATCGGTTTCACCTCCGATCTCTTCCTCGCCTGGCTGGGCAAAATGATCTTCCCGTGGAAGCGGAAATCCAGTCAGGGCAAAGTTTCATGGATCGCCCGGCTCCTCACCAAACCCAAGGCGATTCCGGCCTGAAGCCGCCGGCCGACGGCCCCGAAAATCCTAACCCGGCATCACCACGAGCGGTTCGAGGGTTTTCCACACGTGATCAGCCACTTTGCGGTGTCCCTCGGCATTGGGGTGGATGGCATCGGGTTGATTCATCGCCGGCATCCCGCCAACCCCTTCCAGCAGGAACGGAAGCGGGATCAGGGTTTTATCCGCGGCCGCGAGGCTGGCGAAGACGGCTTCGAAATCGGCCGCATAGGAGCCCATGCTGGTGGGCATTTTCATGCCGGCAAGAATGATGGATGCCTTGGGACTTTTGGCCCTCACTTTCCGGATGATGGCTTCCAGATTCTGCTTCGTGACCGGAGCCCCGATGCCGCGCAGACCGTCGTTCCCGCCGAGGGCGAGCACAAAAATATCCACGGGCTGGCGCAGCACCCAATCGATCCGCCGGAGCCCCCCGGACGTGGTTTCGCCGCTCAAGCCGGCATTCACGATTTTCCAGGCAGGCGCAGATGCCTTGAGTTTTTCGCCGATCCGCGCCGGATAGGATTCGGCGGCGGGTTCATCCAGGCCATACCCGGCGGTGAGGCTGTCACCAAAGAACAGAATGGTCCGGTGGGCCGGGACGGCGACGGCTTCGGCAGCCCGGAGCGCCCCGGCGGCGAGCAGGAAAACGGAGGATTGCCGGACAAAGGACCGGCGTGAAGTAAACTTAGACATGGCTGGCATTTGGCGGCGGACGTTGTTTGCTGAAGAACGAACCATGATAGATCAGACGATGCTCCAAGTCGAGGGACTCACCAAATCCTATCCGTCCGCCCACCGGGAAGCGCTCACCGTGCTGAAAGCTGTGGATTTTTCCCTCTCCGCCGGTGCCAGCCTCGCCATCGTGGGGCCCAGTGGCAGTGGCAAAACGACCCTGCTGGGGCTCTGTGCCGGCCTCGACCGGCCGAGCAGCGGCACCGTTTCCATCGCGGGCACCTCCATCGGCGGGCTGACCGAGGACCAGCGGGCGGCGGTGCGGAACGCGCACGTCGGATTTGTCTTCCAGAATTTCCAACTGATCCCCACCCTGACTGCCCTGGAGAATGTGATGGTCCCGCTGGAACTGCGCGGGGAAAACGGACCCGCACGGGAGGCGGAAGCCCTCGCCCTGCTCGAACGGGTGGGACTGGGCGAACGCAGCGACCACTATCCGATCCAGCTTTCCGGGGGGGAACAGCAACGCGTGGCCCTCGCCCGGGCGTTTATCAACCAGCCCAAAATCCTCTTCTGTGATGAACCTACAGGCAATCTCGACGGCGACACCGCCCACCGGATTGTGGATCTGATCTTCGGATTGAACCGCGAAAAAGGCACCACCCTGGTGCTGGTGACGCACGATGCCGAACTGGCGGCGCGTTGTGGCCGGACCCTCCGGCTCAAAAACGGCATGGTCGTGCCCGAAGCTGCCCCGTCCGCATGAGTGCCCGCCCCCCCCTTCCCTCCCCTTCCGGCAGCCTGCGGTTTATCCTGAGGATGGCGTGGCGCGACAGCCGGGCTTCCCGCCGGAAACTCCTCCTGTTTTCCCTTTCGATTGTGCTGGGCGTCGCCGCGCTGGTGGCGATCGGTTCCGTGGGGGAAAACCTGCGCACCGCCATCGACAAGGAAGCGCGGGGCCTGCTGGGGGCGGACTTGGAAGTGTCCTCCCGCAGCAAACTCACGCCCGAGGCCCAGACCTTCCTTGATGCCCTCGGCGGCAAACAGGCCCGGGAGGTCAGTTTCCCCAGCATGGTGGTGTTTCCGTCGGCGGAGGGCCAGACACGGCTGGTGACCCTGCGGGGAATGGAGGGAGCCTACCCTTTCTACGGGAGCTTCCTGACCGATCCCCCGGAAGCGGCCGGACGCGTGGCCGCCGGGGAACCGGTGGTGGTGCTGGAGGAAACGCTGCTCAGCCAGTTCGGGCTGAAACCGGGAGATCCCGTCAAACTGGGCACCGGCACCTTCGCGGTGGCGGGCGGTTTGAAAAAAATCCCGGGCGACTCCACCGGTCTGACCGCGATGTCGCCGCGGGTGATTCTCTCGATGAACCAATTGGAAACCGCCGGCCTGCTGGGGGCCGGCAGCCTGGTGCGGCACCGGGCGTTTTTTCAATTTCCGGAAGGCTTTGATGTGGAACGTCAGGTGCGGGATCTCAAAACCCGTTTCCGTGAACTGAATCTGAATACCGACACCGTGGCCGAACGGAAAAGGGGCCTGGGCCGGGCGGTGGAAAGTGTGGATGCCTTTTTGAGTCTGGTGGGATTCATCGCCTTGTTTCTGGGCGCCATCGGAGTGGCCAGTGCCATGCATGTGTATGTCAGGCAGAAGCTCACCACCGTGGCCGTGCTGCGCTGCCTCGGGGCCTCGGCCTGGCAGGGATTTGCGGTCTATCTGGTGCAGGGCCTCGGCATCGGGATCGCCGGCGCGACCGTGGGCACCACCCTGGGCGTGGCCTTGCAGCAAGCCTTGCCCTGGGTGGCCAAACGCTGGTTGCCGTTTGAGGTGGACTTCGCCATTTCCTGGCCGCAGGTGGGTCAGGGTTTCCTTGCCGGAGTGGTGATTTGTGTGTTGTTCACCCTGATCCCGCTGCTGGCGGTGCGGCGGGTCACCCCGCTCACTGCCCTGCGCTCCAGCCTGGGCGAAGGAACCGGCCGGCCGGACCCGTTGCGCTGGCTGTTGTGGCTGGCCATCGCGGGGGCCGTCACGGCCTTTGCGATCCAGCAAACGCCGCGTTGGCAGGTGGGCGTGGGATTCACCGTGGCCCTGCTGCTGGCTTTTGCGGTGCTGACCACTCTGGCCCGGCTGACCGCCTGGGCGGCGCGGAAGTTCTTCCCCTCCCGGGCCCCCTACGTCTGGCGCCAGGGCGTGGCCAATCTGCACCGTCCGCAAAACCGCACCGTGCTGCTGCTGCTCTCGCTCGGGCTGGGCACCTTTTTGATTGTCACCATGGCCCTGACCCGGGCCACCCTGCTCGCGCAAATTTCCGGCACTGGCTCGGGGGAACGCCCCAACCTGCTGTTTTTCGACATCCAGAACGACCAAATCACCGAGCTCGAAAAAGCGCTGAAATCCGAAGCCGCCTCCCTCCTCGCAAAGGCCCCGATCGTGACCATGAAGCTCAGCCGCTACAAGGACCGTCCCATTGCCGAGGTGGCCAAAGATAAAAGTCTGAACCTGCCCGCCTGGACGCTGCGCCGGGAATACCGGTCCACCTTCCGCAGCACCTTGACCACGACCGAAAAAGTGACGTCCGGGACCTTCACCGGCAAGGTGGAAGCGGGAACCGAGCCCATCCCGGTGTCCCTGGAACAGGGCCTCGCGAAGGAGATGCAACTCTCCCTGGGCGATTTGTTGGAATTTGATGTCCAAGGCGTGCCGCTCAAGGCGCAGGTGACCAGTCTGCGCGAGGTGGAGTGGCGGCGCATGGAGCCCAACTTCTTCTTTTTGTTCCCGGAAGGGGTCCTGGAGGGAGCGCCCAATTTCTACATCGCAGCCACCCGGGCGGGCAATGCCGCCGATTCCGCCCGCATCCAGCAAGCGGTGGTGACGGCCCTGCCCAACGTCTCCGCCATCGATCTCGGGCTGGTACTGGAGACCCTGGACCAGATCTTTTCCCGCGTCCAACTGGTGGTGCAATTGATGGCGCTCTTTACGGTTTTCACGGGGGTGATCGTGCTGGCCGGAGCCGTGCTGGGCGGGCGGTTTCAACGCCTGCGCGAAACTGTGCTCCTCCGGACCCTCGGAGCCAGCCGCCGGCAACTGGTCTGGATTCAGCTGGTGGAATACGGAATTCTCGGCCTCCTCGGCGCCGCGGTGGGCTGCGGGTTGGCGGTGATCGCCAATGCCGCCCTCGCCCGCTGGGTCTTCCAGACCGCTCCGGTATTCGAGCCGCTTACCCTGGGGCTGGCCACCTTGGCGGTGACTGCCATTACTTTGTTCACCGGTTGGCTCGCAAATCGCAGTATCATGGATCATCCCCCCTTGGAAATCCTGCGGGAGGAAACCTGAGACCACGCTTCAATCCATGCCTGCCGACGTTGCCGATTACACCCTCCAGTCCCCGGAAACTGCCGCCCGCTTCGCCCGCATCCGCCAACGGGAGGTCATCCTGAGCGTACAGGACCTGAAAAAGTCCTTTGTCACCAACGGCACGGAGCGGGTGGTGTTCGAACACCTGAGTTTCGACGTCCACCGCCGCGAATTCATCACCATCATCGGTCCCAGCGGCTGCGGAAAAAGCACCTTTATCCGCATCGCGGCCGGACTGGACGAATCCAGCGGCGGGGCCATCCTGCTCAGCGGCAACCCAGTGACCGGCCCCGGACCGGACCGGGGCATGGTCTTCCAGGGTTATACCCTGTTTCCCTGGCTCTCAGTGAAACGAAACGTGATGTTTGGTCTGCAAATGAAAGGGCGCAGCGATATTGAAGCCGAAGGTCTGGCGCGCCAATGGATTGCCATGGTCGGCCTCGAAAAATTCGAGGATTCCTATCCGCACGAACTCTCCGGCGGCATGAAACAACGCGTCGCCATCGCCCGCGCCCTCGCCAACGAACCGAGGGTTCTCATCATGGACGAACCGTTTGGGGCGCTCGACTCGCAGACCCGCGCCAAAATGCAGGCCCACCTGATCGAGATCTGGAAAAAAGTCGATATCACGATCCTCTTCATTACCCACGATCTCGATGAAGCCATCCTGCTCTCCGACCGCGTCCTCGTCCTCGGGGTCAATCCTGGGGGAATGGTGGAGTTTATCGAAAACCCGGTGCCCCGGCCGCGGAGCCCAAAGCAAATCACTTCCCCGGAATTCATCGCCCTGAAGGCGAGGCTCGACGAGCTGATTCATCCTCCCCAGCCGGAAGGCGAGGAGGAAATAACGGTTCCTCCCATGGTGAAGCTCACCGTGGCCGGGGATGAAGTGGAATGAGCCTTCCCTCCGTGGGCTCCCGGTGGTTCAGCCTTTGTTTTTTTCCTTGGGCGCCCACCAGGCAATGGAGGCCAAGGTGGTCTGCTCCCCAAAAACGTGCCGGGCCGCGCGGAGACTGAGGTCCATCGCCGCCGCCTGCAGGCCGAGGGCAAACACCAGGGCAAACCCGCCGACTTTGTTGATTTTCCAAGTATAAAGCAGGAAAAGCAGGCAGCCGATTCCCACTGGCATCGCATAATTCAAGGCTTTCACGACCGCCAATTCCGACTCTGCCGGAGCCAGCGAGGCCCCTTGAATCTGCTCCGCAATTTCTCCGTAAAACCGGGCATAAAGAGCCAGCAGAACTTGGCATCCCGCACACCCCACCGCCGTCCAGTAAAGGAAATATTTAAATTGCATGGCTCCCTCCTTTTATGGAAATTACATTTAAATCTGATTTCTTCAAGAAAAACCCTCAGATTTAACATCAAACCTCCAGACCCGGAGCAGGGCCATTATTGCCCTACCGGTCTGCCCGGTGCCGCTTGAAGAACGCGAGGGTCTGCTCCCGTTCCCCGGCATGATTCACCATGGGCTCGGGATAATCCCGGTTGGTTCTGAACAGGGACCCGGGGGCGGGTGGTTCCAGCAACATCGCTGTCGGGACGTTTTTTAATTCCGGCACCCAGCGGCGGATGTATTCCCCCTTGGGATCGTAGGATTTCGTCTGCGACCAGGGATTCTGGATCCGGAAATAAGGGGCGGCATCGGCCCCTGTTCCCGCACTCCATTGCCACCCGCCGTTGTTGCTGGCGATCTCGCCATCGATCAGGGATTGCATAAAATACTGCTCCCCCAGCCGCCAGTCGATCCGCAGGTCTTTGGTCAGAAACATCGCGGTGATCATCCGCACCCGGTTGTGCATCTGCCCGGTCTCCCGCAGCTCGCGCATCCCGGCATCCACGATGGGAAAACCGGTAAGTCCATCCTTCCAACGCTGCAGGGCCTCGTCATCGTAATTCCAAGGCAACCCGCGCCACTGGGCATCGAATTCATGCTCCAGCACCTCCGGAAAATGCCACAGCAGCTGCATGTAAAACTCGCGCCACGCCAACTCGCTGACATAGGTCTGGCAGCTCTTCCGGATGGCGGCGTTGTCGGTTTCCGCCATCAGGGCCACCACCCGGTGGTAAAGTTCCCTCACCGACAGGGTGCCCATACGCAGGTCGGGCGAGAGCCTGGAGGTGGTCGGCCCCAGCGGCGTATTCCGGGTTTCGGCATAATGGGGAATCACGTGCGAGAGGGCCCGTTTCATACGCTGGCGGGCGGCCCGTTCGCCAGTCTCCGGCAGGACACATCCGGAGGCTGGCAGCCCCCAGGTGGCGGCGCCTGGACAAGGATCGGACGGCAAGTGGCCCACGGTGGAGACGAAGCGCGTCACCGCCGGAAGCACCATGGGTTTCGGCAACGATTCCCAGTTCCGCCGGTAGGGAGTGAAGACCCGGTAGGGTTTGGCGGCGCCGGTCAGCACTTCCTCCCGTTCGTGCAGCACCACATCCTTGAACCCCCGCACCTCCACCCCAAGGGCACGGCCGCGCGCCTCAAGGGCGGCTTCCACATTCTGCCCGAAGGGATCGGGATCTTTGTTATAATAAACCGCTTCCGCCCCGGTTTCGCGGATCAACCGCTCCAATTCCTCCACCGCCCCGCCCCGCCGGAAAATCAGCCGCCCGCCGGCAGCGGCGATATTTTTTTCCAGGGACTCGAGGCAGCCGGCCAAAAATTCCTGCCGGGCCGGGCCGGTCCACCGGTGCTGCCCCTTCCAGGCACTCACCACATACACGGGCACCACTTCCCCCGCGGCCTGCGACGCGGCGTGCAACGCGGTGTTGTCCGTGAGCCGCAGATCGCGGCGGAACCAATGAATGACCCGGGCATAGTTTTTCGACATCCCCGGTGACTACGATCCTCCGCCAGTCCGCGCACTGGAAAAAATGCCGGGCACCAAGGTCCCGCGGACTCCGGACCTCAGGACATGATCGACTCAAAGACCGGCCGGCTGCCGGAAATGGCGGAAGCCACCGCCTTGGCAGGATTGGCGAGGGCGTAGGAAAGCGTTTCCGGAGTGCAGGCCCGGATCAGGGCATGGAACCGGGTCTTCAGGGCATGCTCCGCGGCCGGGTCCACCATGCCGCCAATGGCCACCACGGGTTTGCCCAGACGCCGCGCCATCTCCGCCACCCGGGCCGGCCCTTTGCCATGCATGGTCTGCGCATCCAGGCAGCCTTCCCCCGTAATCACCAGATCCGCACTGCGCACCGCTGCTTCCAAGCCGGTGACCTCGGCGACGAGATCAAAACCCGGCTGGGTGGAAGCCGCACAAAAACTCATCAAACCAAAACCCAATCCGCCAGCCGCCCCCGCCCCGGGCTCCAAACGCCGGTCAATCCCCATTTCCCGGTGCACCAGATCCGCCAGATGCGCCAAACCCGCCTCATATTGGGGAATCCGCTCCAGCGTCACGCCCTTCTGCGGGCCATAAACCGCGGTGGCCCCTTCCGGGCCCAGCAGGGGATTGGTCACGTCACACGCGGCCACCACCGCCGGCAGCCCCGGATCGGCCGGGGGCAGGATGCGGGCGATTTCCGAAAGATTCGCCGGGCACGGCACAAGGGGTTCACCCGCCTCATTGAGGAACTGATATCCCAGTGCCCAGGCCATGCCACTGCCACCGTCATTAGTGGCACTGCCGCCGATCGCCACCACAAGACGTTCCGCGCCCAGGCTGATCGCCTTCCGCATCAACTGGCCGGTGCCCGCTGTATTGAACCGCCAGGGATTCCGGTGAGCAGGCGGCACCAGCTTGAGCCCCGAGGCCTCGCTCATCTCAATCACCGCCGTCCGCGTCGATGGCAGCATGGCAAAACCAGCCTGCACCGGTTCCCCGCGCGGCCCCGCCACTTCCGCGGTATGCCATTCACCTCCCAAGGCCTCGCAGATCACCAGGGAGGTGCCTTCCCCCCCGTCGGCCATGGGGCGCAGCAGGCACTGGGCCTGCGGCCAGATTTCCAGGACGCCCCCGGCCACCGCCGCACAGGCTTCGGCCGCAGTGAGCGTGCCTTTGAATTTATCGCAGGCGATCAAAACGACGGGAGCAGCAGCAGGCATGGCAATAAAAAGGGGGGGAGAGGAATCTTGCGCAGTGTGGCCGCCGGGCCTCACAGTTGTCAATGAAGACTAAGCTAAGCTCCGGCCACGCTGAAGATAAAAAATACGGCACTTTCCGAACGGGCTTGCCCTCACCCACACAATCGATAGCCTCCCCCCTCCCGCCTCCTTCCTGACAATGTCCACCGTTCCCGCCGTTTCCATTCAAAACCTCACGCGCGTCTTCCGGCTTCCCACCCTGCGCCGGGAGTCGGTGACGGCCGTCGATGACATCTCCTTCGACATCGCGCCCGGGCAGATCTACGGGCTGATCGGTCCCAACGGCTCCGGCAAAAGCACTACCATGAAGGTGCTGCTCGGCCTGCTGCGCGCCACCAAGGGAAAATGTGCCATCTTCGGACGCGATTCCGCCCGGGTCGACAGCCGCGAAGAGGTGGGGTTTCTGCCGGAAAACCCCTACTTTTACCGCCACCTCACCGGCCGGGAAACCCTCGCCTTCTACGGCAAGCTGTGCGGGATCCGCGGAGCGCCCCTCAAAGAGCGCACCGCCGAACTGCTCGCCCTCGTGGAACTCGAACACGCCGCGGACCGCCGGCTCTCCAGTTATTCCAAAGGCATGCTCCAACGTATCGGACTGGCCCAGGCCATCATCCACCGGCCCCGGCTGGTGGTGCTGGATGAACCCACCGCCGGCGTGGACCCGGGCGGTTCCCGGAAAATCCGCGATCTCATCCTGACCCTCCGGACCCAGGGCATCACCGTCATCCTCTCCTCCCACCTGCTCGAACAGGTCCAGGAAGTCTGTGACCGTGTCGGCATCATTTATAAGGGAAAACTCGTCCGCGAAGGCCTCCTCTCCGACCTCATGAGCATCGAGGACCAGACGGAAATCCTCCTCCGGAATGCCACGCCGGAAGTCCTCGCAGCGGTCCGGGCCCTGATTGCCGGCCAGCACACCACCGAGCTCCTTCACCTCGGCAATCCCCGCACCACCCTCGAACGGCTCTTCCTCGACGTCACGGGCGGCTCGGCGGCAGATGCCCGCGAATACGTGAAATAACAGCTTATGGCGACGGCATCCCCTGACATCTCCCCCCCCGGCCCTTACCCCCGGCACCGGCGGTTCTCCCTGCCCCGGGTGCTCACGCTCGCCGGCGGCACCTTCACCCAACTGGTGCGCATGAAGGTCTTCTACTTCATGGCCCTCTTCGCCGTGGCCGTGATCGCCGCCAGTTTTGCCTTCGCGGATCTGCAGACCGACGGTCAACTCAAGCTGCTCAAGGACGTTTCCCTCGCCAGCATGTCCCTCTTCAGCATGCTCTTCGCCATCGCGGGCACCGCCCTGCTCATCCCGCGCGATATCGAGGACCGCACCCTCTACACCATCCTCTGCAAACCCGTTCCCCGGCTGGAATATCTGCTCGGCAAACTGCTCGGCGTGGTCTTTCTCATCTTCATCTCGCTCATCCTCATGGATGTCCTTTTCAGCGCGGTGCTTTTCCTCAAGGAAAAATCCATCATCGCCGAGCAGATCAACATCCTGCAGAACCGCCAGTTCGCCTCCCGGGAGTTGTTGGAAGCCAATATCGCCGCGGTCTCCGATGCCGTCACCGGCCAGGGCCTGACCTGGAATCTCCAAAATGGCGTGATCGCGATTTTCCTCAAAGCGATTGTCCTGACCGGCGTCACCCTTCTGGTGTCCACCTTCGCCAGTTCCACCATTTTCACCATCATGACCTCCCTCGCCATCATGGTGATCGGTCAGGCCCAGTCCATCGCCCGCGACGTCCTGCTGGGGGACGATGCCTCCGCGGTGCCCCGCCTGATTGCCGGGGGCATCTCCCTGCTGTTTCCTGACTTCAAAGGATTTGATATCGTGGACGCCGTCGTCACCGGCTCCGCGGTCCCTGCTCTTGTAATGGCTAAAATGGCCGGCCTGACCATCGTCTATCTGGTGATCCACCTGATGGCCGCCTACGTGATCTTCTCCGACAAGGAACTGTAACCATGAATACGGTCCGTCCCCGGAAATGGCTCATGGCCGCGCTGATTCTCCTGGTGGGAGGCATTGCCCGCCTCCCCTTGGAACACGCTTTTTCCAAGGAGTTGCAAACCCACAGGCTCGCCGAGGAAAAGATCAATCTTTCCCTGCGCGATGAACTCGGCCAGAGCTTCTTTATTGCCGTGATCGGAGGGTTCCGCTCCCTCGTGGCCAGCATCGTGGAAGTGGAAAACCTCGATTCCTGGCAGGAACAGAACTGGGCCAAGGTCGATGCCGCCTACTCTCTCTGCACCCGCCTCCAACCCCGCGAATATCACTACTGGGATTTCCGCGCCTGGATGAGTTCGCACAATGCCTTCGATTATTATCTTTACGAAGACATGACCCGGCCCGGCCTCCAGCCCTGGATCCGGCAAAACCTCGTGGACCACGCCATCAAGGTGCTCAAGGAAGGCATGGAACATCTGCCCGACGACTACCGCTTGCCCCGCTCCCTCGCCATGCTCATGGCCGATTTTGACAAAAACCGGGATGCCAATCATTTCGAAGCCTCCCAATGGTACTACAAGGCCTGGGAGCTGCGCCCCTCCCTCCGTTTCCTCCGGCGCAACTACATTTACAATCTCGCCCGGTCGCCCGGTCACGAAATCGAAGCCTGGCCCCTGCTGATGGAAATGTACAACTCCGGTCCGGACCCGACCAGCGACCGCACCGCCACCGGGATGACCCTCCTCGTGCAGCTGTATCCCAAGGTAAAAGCGGCCCTGCCGGAAACTACCCTGCCCCCGGAACTGGCGGCCAAAGCCCCGCAAATCCTGGCGCGCGAAAATGCCCGCCTCGACCGCGAGGTCCAACAACGCCAACGTCAGGCCGATCAACTCAAGGAACTGGAGGCCACCATCCTGAAAAACCGTCAGGGTTCCCCTCCGGCTGACTCCCCCCAGCGCTAGGCCCAGGGCCTCCACGCGCTCAACCTTCCTCCAGCAGCGCCTCCGGCCGCTTGGCACTCACCGGCTGGGCCGTCCCCAGTTCCTGGGCGAACACGGAGACACGGAACTTCTCCTGCAAGCTCCGTGTCCAGTGATGCTCTTCCTGATGATCGATATATTGCGGCAACGCCTCCAAATTGGATGGCCCCACCGAAAAACGCGCATCATGAAATACTTCCTCCGTCCGTCCAAAAAATCCGCCTTAACTCCCCCACCAGCCTCCCCCGACAAGGCATCGAACCACCCTCCAACACCGGTCACGCAGACGGCTTTATCCGCTGCGTGCTCTCAGCAAATTCATCATCGAAGTTGTGCCTTAATGGAACGCAATCCGTTTCTATCATCCGCTTCAGCCAAACACAGAAACTTGGGTCTGAACCGTAATGGGCCTCATTCTCACCTAAAATCTCCCATTCCCCTGAATCCGTGTAACTGGCGAAAGCAATATCCTGGAACACTCCATCGTCGGAATAGCGGAACATGAAATGCCAAGGGCTGCCCTCTACTTGTGCAAAGCGATACAGGCAGTAGGGATCATCAGGAGAGACTTCGTCCCCATCACGCAGACCGAGAGTTATTTCCTCGATTTCCTTGACGTCCAGGATCGTTACAGCCTGACGCCCAACCAAGGTATAGGTTTTAAACAATGAGCAGAATTCCAAATAGTCCTCTGGAAGCGCGATTTTCCATCTCTTCGACAAATCGGCATGCCCACCTTGGCCTGGCACCCAAAAATCAGATGCCGCAACTTGATGAAGCGTGCCCATCGGGGGGCGTCCACATAGCTGGCCGGGATACCAGCAGGCAATCCGGGTATGGGCGTCGCGGATTACCGAATAATATGAACTGCTAGTGTGATAACGACGTATTTCCGATTTCCTGATCTGTAAAAGCTGATCCATTTTTTGATTAAACCCTGATTCTGAAATGATCTATGTTTCCTCCAACAGCGCCTCCAGCCGCTTGGCACTCACTGGCTGGGCCGTCCCCAGTTCCTGGGCGAACACGGAGACTCGGAACTCCTCCAGCATCCAGCGGAAGGTTTCGTAGTTCGCCTCCGGCACCTGCGATTTCCAATCACGGAACGGGACGAGGAGCCGCGCCCGCTCCACGTCCTTGGCTGGAGTTTCGTAAGCCCGTTCCCCGCGGCGAAGCATGGCTTTCAGATAACGCGGCAGATGCGGCAGGCGGTCATGCGGGGTGTGTTTCAGATAATCCGGCGGCACCAGCCTTGCGAGATCGTCCTCCAGGGACGGATACCGTTTCGGCGTGGTCCGGAGTTGTTGGATCAGGGTGTTGATCTGCGCGGCGGATTCCCTTACTTTCCCGGCCAGCTGCGGCAGGCTGCGCCGGGCGGATTCCACCATGTCCTTGAAACGCGATTCCGTCAGGGGCCGCAGCGGCTCCAACCGCAGGGCGTGCCGCAGCAGGTGTTCCAAGGCCAGGGCCGGCACATCCGACTTCGCATAATCGTCGCTGGAAAGCTGGGTGCCCACCCGCGACAGGGCATCCTGGAATCCGATCACCTGACGGGCCTTCACCGCCGGCGTGGCCGCCAGCGATTTCAATTCCTTGAGCAGCCAGGCGATGTCCTTGGTGAGGGCCAGCTCCGCGAGCCGGCGCACCGCTGCCGGGGACGCCCGGTCCGCTTCCTCACGGGTGCGGCACAGCCGTATCGATACTTTGCCTTCTTTGGATACCGCCAGTCCGGGCCAGCCATGCACCTGCATCCCGCCGACCGTTTCCACCAGCACGGACTCCGGCAGATCCCCGAAGGACCAGGCCCCCACTTCCTGCCCCCACTTTTGCACCGCCGCCTCCCAGGCCACGGAATCGCCGGCCTGCTCCTTGCCTTCGCGGCGCACCGTGTCGAGATCGCGGCTGGAGGCCACCACCTGCTGCTTCCGGTCCATCACTTCCATGCGGGGGCGCAGATAATCCGGCAGGCTGTCCGGCGGCCAGTCTGCTGCCATCACCGGGATGCCATAACGATTCGAAATGAACTTCGACAAGCCAATCAAAAAGTCGCCTTTCCCTGGATCGAACTGCTCCGCAATCTCCTTCATCTTGTGCTCAAAGGGCATCAGCCGTTTGCGGATTCCCTTGGGCAGCGCCCGCATCAGGGTAGCCGCGATTTCCAGACGCAGGCCCGGCACCATCCACTGCATCTGTCCACTTGTCAGGTGTGGGGCCACTTCGGCCGGCACCTGCACGGTGACGCCGTCCGCCTCGCCTCCCGGACGATAGGCATAACTGATCGGCAGCACGCTGTTCCCCAGCTGCACGGTATCGGGAAACTGCAGCGGATCGCACAGATCCTCCTCCCGTCCGCCATTCAGGTCCGTCTCGCTGGCCATCAGGAAGGCCGGATCGTCCTTGATCCGGCTCTGCACCAGACGGTTCAAATCATGCACCGACGATACTCCGTGGATGCGGGCTTTGTAGAAATCGAACAGCGCCTCCATCACCAGGAAGGTCCGCTGGCTGCGGGCGCGGGCGAAGACGGTTTCCAGCTTGTCGCGCAGCTTCCGGTTCGCCGCATGGAAGCGATGGGTCACCGCACCGCTGTCCTCCAGCAGGGCATACCGGATAAAAATCTCCGTGGCAGCCTCCGGGTTGATCTTCCCGTAATCCACCCGGCTGCGTTTCAACTCCAGCCCATGCAACAACACGCGCTCCAGTGCCAGCACGCGGCCGGTTTTTTCATCCCAGAGTGGTTCGCTGTAGCGGAATTCGCAAAGATGCCCGCCCACATCCACCACCCACTCCGGCTGGATGCCGGCCACCGTCCTGACAAACAACTGCGAGGTCTCCACGATCTCCGCCGCCATGACAAAGGCCGGCTGCCGGCTCTTTTCCGGCGTGGCGCCCTTCGCCATTTTTTTGCTGCGCTCGAACACGTGCGATCCCGGGAACACCTGCACCTGACGGTTCCCGGCTCCCTTGTAAACATTCCGTTCCTCCCGCCGCGCCACGTGCCCCAGCAAGGCCGAGAGCACCGCGCGGTGCACCGCATCGGCCTGCGGCCCATCGGCGATTTTCAGCTCATGACCCTCCGCTCCGCGCACCCCCATGGTGTCGGTCAGCTGGCTGTGGACATCCCGCCACTCGCGCATCCTGACAAATGACAGGAAGGAGGTCCGGCAGAGCTTCCGCAGGGCATTGCTGCTCTTCCAGGCATTGGCCGCAGTGGCTGCCTGCCAGATTTTCAGGAGAGACAGGAAATCCGATGAAGGATGCGCAAAAGCCTGCTGCGCCTGCCGGGCGGCATCCTTGGCTTCCTCCGGCCGTTCGCGCGGGTCGGGAATACTGAGCCCGGCCGCAATCACCAGAATCTCCGGCAGCACTTGCTCCTCGCGCGCCTGGATCAACATCCGGCCGAGGGAGGGATCGAGCGGCAAACGCGCCAACTCATGACCCAGCGGGGTCATTTCATGTTCATCGCTCAGCGCCCCCAGTTCGTGCAGCAGTTCATAACCGGAACGGATCGAGGCCGGCAGGGGTGGATTGAGAAAGGGAAAGGTCTCGATCTCCCCGAGGCCGAACGCCTTCATGCGCAGGATGACTTCCGCGAGATTCGACCGCTGGATTTCCGGCTGGGTGAAACGCGGGCGCTTCTCATAGTCGTCCTGACTGAACAGGCGCACACAGATCCCGTCACTCAACCGCCCGGCCCGGCCAGCGCGTTGATTGGCGCTGCTTTGGGAAACCGCTTCGATGGGAAGCCGTTTAGTCCGCGTGCGCGGCGCATACCGGCTCATGCGCGCCAGACCGGTATCCACCACATAACGGATCCGGGGAATCGTCAGGGAAGTTTCGGCAATATTGGTGGCCACCAGGACCCGGCGTTTCCGGCCCGGCGAGAAAATCCGCTGCTGTTCCTCGCCGGCCATGCGGCCATACAAGCCCAGAACCTCCACCCCGCTGCCGAGACTCCCTTCCAGCAGGTCGCGGGTCTCGCGGATATCGCGCTCGGTGGGCATGAAGACGAGCACATCGCCTTCGTTCGATTCCAAAAACACATCCTCGGTGGCCCGGGCCGCCGCCTCGATGAAATCCCCTTCCCCGCCCTCTTCGATCGGCCAATACCGGATCTCCACCGGATACGTCCGCCCACTGACTTCAATCACCGGGGCGCCGCCAAAGGCCTCCGAAAAGGTTGCGGTGTCGATGGTCGCAGACGTGATCAGGAGTTTCAATTCCGGCCGCCGCTGCAGCAGGCCCTTCAGGTAGCCGAGCAGGAAATCGACATTCAACGAGCGCTCGTGGGCTTCATCGATGATGATGGCCGAGTAGGCGCGCAGCAGGGGATCGCTCTGGATTTCGGCCAGCAGAATCCCGTCTGTCATGAACTTCAGCACCGTATCCGGGCCGGTGTCGTCGTTGAACCGCATCTTGCAGCCCACCACCCCGCCCCAGGGCACATTCATCTCCTCGGCGACCCGTTTGGAAATGCTCATCGCCGCCACCCGCCGCGGCTGGGTGCAGCCAATCCGCCCCCGTGCCCCCAGCCCGGCTTCGAGGCACATCTTGGGCAACTGCGTGGTCTTCCCCGATCCCGTTTCGCCCGCCACGATGAGCACCTGGTGCTCCCGCAACGCGGCCACGATGCGGTCGCGCTGCCCGGAAACAGGCAAATCGGCGGGATAACGGATGAGAGGGGTCGGGGGCACGGGGGGGAAGAATAGCAGATAATCCGGGCTGGAACAGGGCACGGCACGGCGGGAGCAGCCCATAGCCGTGAAATCCAGCGCCCGCAAGCCATGCGCACTTCAAAACCTACGGCAGGCCTGCTGCATCCATCCGTGTTATCCGTGTCATCCGTGGCCCGTCTTTCCAAGGCCCTGCAACACACACCTCACTTAAAGCTCTTCGCGAAGTCGTCGGTGACGGCGTGTTTCGGCGTGTGGGGCTTTTTGACGAAGGTGCTGGTGTTGATGCGGTGATCCAGCTCGGCCTGGTATTCGGCGCTGTCCATCGGCAGATCGATGGTGCGGTTTTTCCAAGTGGAGAGCAGGATCGCATTGGCCAATTCAATGGAGCGGATGCCATCGGCGGCGGGGGCAATCAACGGGGTGCCGTGGCGGATGGCGTTGGAGAAGTTCTGCAGGACTTCCACGTGGCTGGAGGAACCTTCGGGGACCGGGATTTCGATGGTCCAGTTCTCCGGTTTGGAGAATCCGCCCCCGGAATCATAACTGAATTGAGACATCGGCAGGCGGTTGCGCTGGAAGGTCAGGTTGCGGCCGTTGACGGAAAGCAGGCCGTTTTCTCCGGTGATCTGAAGCAGGTTTTTGCCGGGGGCTTCGCCGGTGCTGGTGATGAAGCTGGCATGGGTGCCGTTTTTATAACGGAAGTAGGCAGTGACGTCATCCTCCACCTCGATGTCGTGATACCGGCCAAACTGGCAGAAACCGGTGACCTGGTCCGGCACCCCGAAGAGCCATTGGTAGAGGTCGAGGTTGTGCGGGCACTGGTTCAGCAACACCCCGCCGCCTTCGCCCTTCCAGCTGGCCCGCCACCCGCCGCTGGCGTAGTAGGTGTGGGTGCGGAACCAATCGGTGCAGTCCCACAGAATGCGGCGGATTTCCCCGAGCTCGCCCTCTTCGATCAGGCTTTTGAGCTGTTTGTAGAGAGGATCGGTGCGGAGTTGGAACATCGCTCCGAAAATTTGTTTACCCCCTCGGTGCGCCGCGATGAGCCGCTCGCAGTCCGCCTTGGAAACAGAGAGCGGTTTTTCCACCATGACGTGCAGCCCGGCTTCCAACGCGGCGATGCCCATGGTGGTGTGGAAAAAGTGCGGCGTGGCGATCAGCACGGCATCGATGGTGCCGGAGGTGATCATCTGCTGGAAGTCGCTGAACTGATGCTCCCCCTCTTCCTTGGCCGGCAAACCGGCGGGCTGATCACAAATCGCCGTCAGCTGCAACCCCTGCACCTTCCCCGCACGAAGACTGGCCCGATGGGCTTTTCCCATGTTTCCAAGACCGACGAGACCAATTCTGACGTTTTCCATAAGTGCGAATCATGTCGGGCATCCGGGGGTTTTGTCAATTCCCCGGATGGGTGATGGGTTACCAGCCGGGCATGCGGATGACCACCTCTCCTCCCTCCCGGGGAAGCCGCTCCATTCCCGGGTAAGTTACCGTCCACGCGCCTTCCGTATCCCGGCCGACCAGAGGCGAGGCCCCATCCACGGGGCTGGAGGGAAGCTTCACGGCCAGTTCAGCTGGGAATTCCGCCACGCTTCCGGGAGCCTTTCCCTTCACCGACCTGACGTGAGCCGCCAACAATGCGACCTGCATGAGCGCCCGGCGGATGTCCTTTTTCAGTAACCCTGCGGCAAAATCAGCAATTCCGGAATCAACCGGGCGGTAGGGTGCAAAGGCCTGCCGGGCAGAATCCAGGCTGGCAGTCTCGCGGGCGATGCGTTCCAAGGGAGCCAATGCCGGATCATGGGCCTTGATGCGTTCCGACAGCAACCGCAGCTGGGCGGCCAAGACCTGCTTCTCCCAGCCATCCGGAAATATGGCCCGCCCTAGCTTTTGTTGAATACCGATACTGATTCTGGTGGTAATGCCTCCCATCAGTACTGCCAACTGCCCGGAATCCAACATGGCACTGCCGACGGCGATGGCCCAAACCCGTTCCCGGATCAGAACTGCTTGATATTGCTCAAAAATGCTGGGTCTTTGGGACAGACGATCAGCAGCTGCCAGATAGTCGGCGGGCAGTGCCGGGACATGCCGCAAAGTGTTGCCAATCAGGTCCACCTCCGAATCCAAAAGAAAAGCGTCAAAGAGGAAGGTGAGCAGATTGCCTTGCCCATGAATGACGCGGTGGAGATCACCTGCCTGTCCGGCCTCACGCAGCGCTGCCTGCATATCCCCCTCCAGGGCAGCTTGCACCGCAAGGCACCTCCTGACGTTGTTTAGCTTCACTACTGAGGATTCGGGAGACGCGTCATGAGAGGTTTGCCAGATATCAGAAATACCGTGACGGCTCCCCATACCAGGCCAACGGCAGGATGGGCGCTCCAACGCCCCGGTGATTTGCTCGAACAGAGGCAAGTGAGGAGCCAATCCCTGAACAAATTCGGTCATGGCCGGCGTCATGACGCTCTTCGGCCCTCCTTCTTTTTTCAGCATGTCCACCATTTCCCGATAAGGACTCTGCCGGGCTCCCATCCACTGACGGAACGAATGCCACTGCGCCTCCATCGCGGCATCCGCAGCATCCACCGGATCCCCGGCCAGACGCATCGTCCGGCTACCGTCCGACTGAGTGAACATAAAGCACCGGAAAGCGGGATGCATGGCGATGTTGTTCTCGTCCGGCACCGGTGGGGGGAGTAATTTGGCCAGATCAAGCTCCGCCCCGCTGGCCGCCAGTTCATCCAAGGTGTGGGACCAGGCGCGGGAGCCCCGCCAATTTTCGACCGCATGGATCAGGAAAAAAAGTGTAATCAGGAACGCCAAGGCCAGCCCCAAACGGCGAATCCATTTGGAGCGGAAAAAACGACGCTTGTCAGTTAGGGAGAGGGAAACATTCATCTTGGGAAAAGCTGGAAAGTGATGATGGAAATGGCAGTGTATCACCGCGAAGACATGGCGAGCAGAATGGCGGAAGAGTTACTGCTCAGCGCCATCACGGCAGCCTGGGCATTGGCGTAATGGGCGTAACGCGAGGTTTCCCGTTCGGCGCTCCAATTCAGGAGAAGGGTGGCCATCCAGCAGGCGGCGAGGCTGCCCCACACATAAAAATTGCGCCGGCGACGGCTGGAAGCCCGGCGGGCGGAAGATGTCAGGGCGGCATGGAGCACTTCCTCCCGCCAGGCCGGATCCGGTGCGGCCAGCCGGGAGGCCTGCCGACGGAGGAGGGACTCGAAATCGGGATCGGGATCAGGGGAGGTTTTCATCGGATTTCGTTGTAGAGGGGACGGAGATGATCCTGGAGTTTGACCAAGGCCAGGCGGTAGCGGCTGGCGGCCGTGTTGCGGGAGATGCCGAGCATTTCGCCGATGGCATCGAAGGAGGTGTTTTCCCAGAGATGCAGGTGGACCACGGCTCGTTGTTCCACAGGCAGAATCAGGAGAGCGGCGGCGAGGGCATCATCGAACAGGGCGGTGTCAGGATCGGCAGAAGGAGTGAAGAGCGGCTGGGATTCCGAGTTCCACCGGGTTTCCCGGGAGGCGCTGGATTTTTGTTGGCGGAGGCGGTCGAGGACCAGCCAATGGGTGAGTTTCAGGAGGCCGGATCTGGCGGGCGGGGCGCCGGGGGAACGGGCGAGGCGCACAAAAACGGTATGCAGGATGTCCTTGGCCTCCCCCTCATCGCGCAGCAAATTCAGGGCAAAGGCGTAAACCGCTCCGGCATGGAGATCGTATAAGGAAGCGAGGTCGGGCACGGTGATGAAGGAGGGACACAGGAAGGACGGAGCCGTTGGAATTTTGTGTCACCGGGATTTCTGGTTTCAGCAGACGTCCCCTCCGTGTGGCGGAAACTTGGTTTCCGCAGTGGAGGATAAAACGGGGATGGACGGGATGCTTCCATTTCCCTATAAAAGTATGATGGCAAACCCACCCCCGGCCCGCTCTGCCTTTCACGCCTGCTTCCTGCTCCTCGCTGCCAGACTGGCCTGCGGCGCCTTGGAACCGGCAGGCGGGGCGGAGACTCCCGGCTTGCGGCCGGGTTCGGTGGTTGAACTCCAGGGACGGACCGCACGCCTGATCAAACTCGAGAGCCTGCCCTTGGTGGAAAGTAACTGGTCGAAACGGTTCCACTTTGATACGGCGAGCAATCCCAAACTCAAGGAGCTGCGGGAGCGTTACCACCTGGATGAAGTGACCGCGTCCGGCCAGGACGAATTTGACCGGCAGGTGCTCCTGATGGACTGGACCCACCGGCAATTCAAAAAATTCGGCCGCCCCCGCGATGACTCAGATTAAAATGACACCGGAGGTGTCGGGAAGGGGTGGGGTG
>JAZKDC010000032.1:0-94622 GCA_040387795.1 Verrucomicrobiota bacterium | reverse complement strand
CCGAAACCGCCGCCGGCAGCCTCACCGTGACCGGCAGTTCCTCCAATCCCGCACTGGTCCCCACTGCGAGCATCGCGTTCGGCGGCAGCGGCGCCAACCGGACCGTGACCGTGACCCCGGCCGCCCAGCAGAACGGCAGCGCCGTCATCACCCTCAGCGTCAGCGATGGCACGGCTGCCACTTCCAGCAGTTTCCTCCTGACGGTCAATGCCGCCACTCCGCCCGGGGTGTGGGAAATTGTGGCGCTGACTGGCGATTTGGCCCCGGGAACCGGCGGTTCGCACTTTTCGTCCTTTGCTTCAGGCGTGCGGAGTGACGGACCCGGCCATGCGGCATTCCGTGCCAATGTGGACTCGCCATTGGGCAGCACAGGCGGGGTTTGGGCGGAATCCAACGGTCTGCTGGAGCTGATCGCCCGGCAGGGCAGTGCAGCGCCAGGGGTGACGAGTGGCCTCTTTGGTGCGTTTGAAGCAAGCCCTTGGTGGAGCGGAACAGGGCACCTGCTGCTCCAAGCCAAACTGCGGACCGAGTCAGGTGGAGTAACCCTGGCCAATGATACCGCCTTATGGCATAAATCTCCCTCCGGGCCGCTTAAGCTGGTGGTGCGGGAAAACGGCCTGGCTCCCAGTTTCTCCGCACGAGCCAGGCTCCAGCAACTCGGCAGCAACCCAGTATTGGGAGACGATGGCGGCTATGCCTTCACCGCGACCCTTAAAACCAACAAATCCCTCGGGATCTCCGACGGAAATAATTCAGGGCTTTGGACGAACTTCAAAGGATCTCCCGCGGTGCTGGTGCGTGAAGGAGCGACGGCACCAGGCACCCGGAACGGAGAGCTGTTCGACACCTTGACCAGTGCCCTGATGTCCGCCAACTCATCCGGTCAGCTTGCTTTCCTGACCCTGCTGAAACAAACCTCCGCAGTTACCACGGCCAACCGGTCCGGCATCTGGATGTGGGACGGCGCGCAACTGGCCCTGATTGCCCGCGGCGGCGATCAGGCCCCCGGCACTCCCGCGGGAGCAGTTTTCAGCCAACCGGGACCCCCGCTCCTGCGCGATGCCATGCTGGTGTTCCCTGCCACTCTGGCCACCACAGGCGGAGGGGTGACCAGCACCAATGATACCGGATTCTGGATCCTGGAAAATGGCGCGGTCACGCTGCTGGCCCGGGAAGGGTCGACCGCACCCGGCGCCCCCTCCGGAGCCGTGTATCACGCCTTGCCTGCACGGCTGGCCGGGAATGATGCCGGGAACGTCATCTTCCCTGCGTTGTTACGTCCGGGCAATGGGGTGGACTCCTCGAACGACAGTGGACTCTGGGCCCGCTCACCCGCCACGGGGGAAGCGCTCTCGCTCATTGCCCGCGAGGGTCTCCAGGCACCACAGGCCCCCACCGGCGCAGTCTTCACGACTTTCGGCGCGGCGCTGGTTTCCGGCGGCGGCCGGGAGGCTTTCATTGGGAATCTCCTCCAGGGACAAGGCAGCGTGACCGCCGAAAACGACCGGGGGCTCTGGATGCGCGCCACGAATGGCGGGATAAATCTGGTGCTGCGCGAGGGCGACATGGTGGGCGTGTCCTCCACGGACCTCCGCAGAGTGGCAGACATCACTCTTGACGATTCCTCGGAAGCCAGCGCCGCATCCTTCAGCAGGGGTGATTCCATCAAAATCCTCGTAGCCTTCACGGACGGTTCCTCCGCCATTCTGAGCTGCGACGCTCCCTGAAAAGCCGTCTCTCCCACAGCTGAACCAGCCAGTTCCGGATAGCCGGAGCCCGGCCGGGTCTGACCCGCGGCGCCATTATTCCGATGAATGCGCAGCGTGGCAAGGCGCTGGCAAGGCCATGGGAGTCACCGGCCGCCCCGGAAACAACAATGGAGCCCACATGACCTTCCCCTTGCCGCACCGGCGGATGAGTTCATGGTAGCTGCCACTCTTTCCCCTCCCGACTTCTTCATGGCCCGGATTTATCTCCGCATTCTGGCATCCCTCTTCGCACTCGCGGTGCTGGCGGGGACAGTGCTCGGGGTGTATTATGTTTATAAGGAAACCTACCTGCCGGAGAAGGAACGGACGCAGGAAGTGCGCGCCCTGCTCACCACCACCGCGCCCAAAGCCGATCCCGGGAAAAAACAATTCGATCACGCGATGGAACTGATCCGTCAGGGTGAGTTGGAGGCGGCTCGGCGCCTGCTGACAGAAATTACCGAGGTGTATCAGGATTCCGACCGCTATCAGGATTCCCGCCGGGTGCTGGGAGAAATGAATTTGGACCGGCTGTTTTCGCGGATTCCGATGCCCGGCAAACTCGAATATACGGCCGCCCGCGGGGATAGCCTGCAGCTGATCGCCCAGCGCTTCCGCACCACCCTTTCCTACATCAAACGGGTCAATAATCTGCTCGGCCATGTGGTTCATCCGGACGACCGGCTGATTGTCTACCCACTCGATTTGAGCCTGCAGGTGGATCTTGGGAGCAAACGGCTTACCGTGCTCAAGGAAGGCCGCTACTTCAAAGATTACGCCATCGCCGGCATGCACCTGCCCTATCCCAGCCTGCCGGAACAGACGACGGTAGCCGATAAACCAGCGTGGATTGACAACAAAAAAATCCAACCCACAGACGAACGGTATCCCAGCTCCCGGAAGTGGCTGCAAACCGTCAGCAAACCGGGCCGGCCCGGCATCGTGTTCTGTACCCCGCTGCCGGAGGCAGCGGCCGCTCCGGCTGCGGGCCCCGCCCCCTTGTCCGCGACCCCGGCCGGGATTTATTTGAGCGGTCCGGATATCGAGGAACTGTCCACCTTGATCCGGGTCGGTGCCCCGGTGCAATTTCTCAAAAAACCCACCCCGGCGGCCCGCAGCTGACCCAACACCCTGCCGCTGAACCACCCCGAAACCTTCCTGACATGAATCCAGCCCCGCTCGAATTTGAAAAACCCATCCTGGACCTGCAACTGCAACTGGATGAGCTCCTGAAAAAGAGTGCCGACCAGTCCATGGATGTCAGTGTGGAAGCCACCGCCATCCGCGAAAAGCTGGCCCAGCTCAAGGAAACCACTTACCGGAACCTGACGGCGTGGCAGCGGGTGCAAATTGCCCGGCACCCTGCCCGGCCCTACATGCTTGATTATGTGAATCTCTGCTTCTCGGAGTTTCTTGAAGTCCATGGCGACCGCCACACCGGTGATGATCATGCGATGCCCGCCGGATTCGCCACTATCGGTGGCCGCAAAGTACTCGTCATCGGCCAGCAAAAAGGCCGCGACACCAAGGAAAATCTGAAACGCAATTTCGGCTGTGCCCACCCGGAAGGCTACCGCAAGGCCCTGCGCCTGATGCGTCTGGCTGAGAAATTCCAGCTTCCCATCGTCAGCCTGATTGATACCCCCGGCGCCTATCCCGGGGTGCAATCAGAGGAGCGGAATATTGCGGAAGCGATTGCCTTCAACCTCCGGGAAATGATGACCTTGAAAACCCCCATCATTGCCATCGTGCTTGGGGAAGGCGGATCAGGCGGAGCGCTCGGCATCGGCGTGGCCGACCGCGTTCTGATGTTGGAAAATGCCTATTACTCCGTCATCAGCCCGGAAGGCTGCGCCGCCATTCTCTGGAAGCACCGCCAACACGCTCCGGAAGCTGCGGAGGCCCTCAAGCTGACGGCCTCCGATCTCGCCCGGCTAGGCATTGTGGATGAAGTCATCGCGGAACCCACCGGCGGCGCCCATTATGATCTGCCGGCCACGGCGGCCCACGTCAAGGATGCGATCCTCCGGCACCTCGCCGCACTCCAGTCCGCCAAACCGGCCGCCCTGCTGCGCGACCGCTATGCCAAATTCCGGCGCTTTGGAGTCGTGGAAGAATCGGCCAGCGCCTGATTCAGCATTTCGCAGAAAGGCCGGCCAACGAGAACTGTTAGGTTGGGTGATCCGCCCGGAGTGCCGCTCCAACGACCCGGTTTTCAGGAAGCGAGGGCATGGCCCAGCGTCGGAATCACCCACGCGACTTTGGTGAGACCGCTGGCGCGTTCCTCCACCCGCTGCACATCGGTCATGAGGATCTTTTGAATCATCTGGGTCTCCATCTGGCGGATGTTGGGGAAAGCGGTGGCGATTTCCTTCATGGGGTGGTGATATTCCACCAGCCGGAAACCGGCCTGCGGGTCATACTCCACTTCAGCACAATGCCCTTCCAAATTGCGCAGTTTGGCGAAAGCCGTCGCGCGTTCCGAAATGGATCGTCCTTTGACCTTTTTCAGATAGGCCTCGGTCTTTTTGGCAAAGTGATTGAAGAGCAGTTTGTCCGGCGCACTGGGTCCATAGATCTGCTGGATCGAATGCAGGATTTCCAAGGTCAGCTCGTTGCCTGCTTCCGGGTAGAAAGCGGCGGCTTTCGCGGTGAGCCGATAGAGTTTTTCCGGTCGGCCCACTTCGCCGGGACGCCGCCAGGTATCCAGAAACCCCTTCTTTTCCAGCTCCAGGCAGTGCTGCTTCACGCCCATATAGCTCATTTTCATGGCTTTGGCCAAGTCCTTGACCGGGAGTCCGGTCGACCGTTTGAGGAGATCCAGAATCGCAAAGGTTTGCGGCTTGGCGATATCCCGGGCAATTCTTAAAAACATGACTTTTGTAATTGATTTACAGGCACTTGAGAGTTACTGAATACTAGTAATAGTCATCCATTTATGCGAATGATTTTTTGAGGGAATGAGCAGGAATCAAGGACGGTGGCGCATTATGACGAATCAGTTACTTTTTAAGCTTAACTTGGGGATGCGGTTATCCTCCGGGAATATAGGCTTCCTGACACCACTCCAATCCGCATGACTCCATTCCGACTCAGCCTCGCTTTTCTAATCTTATTTGCTCTGCCGGCTTTTGCCCAGCCAGGTAGTTTTGGCGGCCTGTTGGGGGAAGCTGAAGGCAAGCCCAGGGAAGTCACCGCCAGCCTTGAGGCAGGAGCGACTGCCTTGGTGCCGGGCCAGCCGCTGGATGTCGCCCTTAAGTTGGTTCATCCCGAACATTGGCACACCTATTGGCTGAATCCGGGGATCGGCGTACCAACCTCCCTCAAATGGGACCTGCCCGCCGGATGGACCACGACTCCCTTGGTCTGGCCCATCCCGCAGGTAAAAACCTCCGAACTGGGGAATATGCATATTTACGAGGGAACCACCTACCTCTTCACCACCCTCACCCCTCCCGCCACCCTCACCCCCGGCAGTTCCATCACTCTGAAGGCCAGCGCCAAGTGGCTGGTTTGCGACGAGGGCTCCACCTGCAATCCCGGGGGTATGGAGCTGTCCTTGACCCTGCCAGCCGCCGCCGTGGCAGAGCCGGTGCCTGCCATCCAGGCTGAACTTGCCAAAGTGCAGGCGGTCCAAGCCAAAATCAGCCCCGCCTGGCAGGTCAAGCTGGATCCCAAATGGACATTGACCCTGACGCCCGGAGAAGGGGCCAACCCCGATCCCGGAGAAATCTACTTTTTTGATCACACCAAGGCGGTGACCACCGAACCACCGGTCATTACCAGGGAAGGCAACGTGATCCGGCTCGCCCTCAAGCCATCCGACGAGGAATCCAGTGACGCGCCGGCTGGTTTTGTCCATGCCTCCAAAGGCTGGCTGAAGGATGGCACCGTCCCCTCCCTGGCCGTAGGGCCTGCCGCGGCAACAGGGGCAAGCGCCACTCAAAGTACGGGACCGGCCGCGGCCATCAACGCGGCCCAACCGCCCCGGATTGGTTTTCTGGTCGCGCTGGCCAGCCTGTTTCTGGCCGGCATGATCCTGAATCTGATGCCCTGCGTCTTTCCCGTGCTGGCTCTCAAGGTGCTTGGTTTTGCCCAGCAGGCTGGCAAGGATCCGAAACAAACCCGCAAACACAGCCTCGCCTACACCCTCGGACTGTTGATTTTTGTCTGGTTGGTGGCGGGCGGCATGTTCGTGGCCAAATCTGCCTTTGGCCTCGAATTCGCCTGGGGCGACCTCACCCGCTACAGCGGAGCGATGGCCGTCGTCGTCATCGTGCTTTTCCTGCTGGGCCTGAATTTGGCGGGCCTTTTTGAAATCGGCACCAGCCTGGGCAACGTGGGTGGCGACCTTCAGGATCAAAAAGGTTATGGAGGCAGTTTCTGGTCGGGCGCCCTCACCATGCTGATTTCGACCCCATGCAGTGGTCCCTTCATGGCGGTAGCCATGGGCTACGCCCTGCAACAACCAGCGTTCCAACAATTCATCCTCTTCACCGGCTTCGGTTTGGGCATTGCGGTGCCTTACGTGGTGCTTTCCAGTTCACCCCGTCTGCTGAAAAAGCTGCCCCGTCCCGGAGCGTGGATGGAGACCTTCAAGAAAGCCCTCGCCTTTCCCATGTTTGCGGCGGCCATCTATTTCTATAACACCTTTGGAGAAAAAACGGGGAGTGATGGATCCTCCCTCCTGCTGTGGTCACTCCTCTGCATCGCCGTTGCCGCTTGGATCTACGGCCATTGGTGTACCCCCTCCCGGCCCGGCCGCAGCCGCCTCTTCGGTGGTCTCGCGGCTTTGCTTATCGCTGGCGGGGGCACCATTCTCGCTCTGGATGCCACCCGGCAAAAACAATCTGCATCTGCTCCGGGAGCGGTCTACATGACGGGCGGACTGGCATGGACCCGCTGGTCCCCGGAAATCCTCGCTGCGGAACGGGCCAAAGGCCATGCCGTTTTCGTCAACTACACCACCTTGGGCTGCCCGACCTGCGACATCAACGAACGCAACGTCTTCAAACTGCCCGGTTCCGACAAAGTCATCGCAAAATTCAAGGAGTTGAACGTGACCGCGCTTCGTGCCAAGTACCTCGCCGATGGCACCCCCGAAGACGACGCCATCCGCGAAAGTCTGAAACCGTGGGGGATTTCCACCTTTCCCACTTATATCATGTATCCGGCGGATTCGTCCAAGCCGCCGTTTCTCATCTCCGACAGCCTGCTCTCCCAATCCCAGGTCTTGGAGGCCTTGGAGAAGGCAGTGCCCTGAGCTCCCCTTTAATGCCTCCAGCGGCCCACGGCCCATTCCCTTCCCCCAAAGGCCCTTCCACCTGAATGAGTTAGGCTTGTAATTGGCGCGCCTGATCCGGCTTATGGAAAAAGGAGCGGCACCCTCTGCGGTTCCGGCAAGGGACAGCACGATGCATATTTTCTCAAAATTGCACAGAGCCAAAAAAACTAGACTCAATTGTGAAAAATACTTGCAATCCCATAGTGACTATGTATTTTCCATGAAACAGAGAAAAGGACGCTAATCCAGAAATCCCCAAACCCTCCAGGAATTCCACTGCATCCGCATTACTCTTGAAACTCTTCGGAAGTTAAACCCCTCCCAATCCTCGACCCTCTTTTAAAATTATGGCTGAAGAATCACCCGAACTGATGACCGTGAAGGAAACGGCAGAATATCTGCGCATTCCTCTCCCAACGGTCTATTACCTCGTGCAACGGGGACAACTTCCGGCCGTCCAAATCGGGGGCCGCTGGCGCATCAAACGCAGTCTGCTCGACCGCGATGTGCTCAAAACCGAAGGCTCCGGCCAACCGACCGTGCTGGTGGTCGACGATGACGCGGCCCTGCAAACCATCTTCAAGCAATTCCTGAAGAAGGCCGGATTCGGCCGGATCGTTGTCGGCAGCGGCGCAGAAGCCATTTCCTATGCTGAAAAGCAGAAGTTCGATCTCGTGTTCCTCGACCTCCAGCTCCCGGACATGTCCGGCGACGAAGTTTATCTTCGCCTCAAGGAACTGCACCCGGACCTGCCGATCGTCATCATTACCGGCTACCCAGACAGCGAAATCCTGAGCAAGATTCTTCAGATCGGCCCTGTGACTGTGATCAAGAAGCCCATCGAATTCGAGCAACTGAACCGGACGGTGAAGCAACTTGGCCACAAGGGCATGCAGATGGCCGGCTGATTCCCACTTCCTGGGTATTTCATTCCTTGAAAAAAAGGCGGACTGTTTCCAGTCCGCCTTTTTTTGTTTTTGCAGACAAAATCCGCCGCATGACAGCGCTGTCATTTTGGTCCAGTGGAGGATTTTTCGGAATTCCCGGAATATTTCCGCCGCGGATCGCGTCACAACCCATGTGCAGTTCGTTTGCTGAGGGCAATTCCAACCCTGAGCCCGCAGCAGCAACTCACATTAAACCGAAATAACCTAACTCCGCTATCCCATGAAAAAACTGTTCACCCTCCTCTTCAGCCTCCTCTTCACCGCCAGCGTTTTCGCGGGTGAGTTTCCCGATATCACCATCACCGACCTGAAGAAGGCCATCGAGGATAAAAAGGTTACCGTCATCGACGTGAACGGCAGCGACTCCTGGAAAGCCGGCCATGTGCCTACGGCGATCGACTTCGATGCCGCTGGCGACAAACTCGCCGCCCAGCTGCCCAAGGACAAAGGCGCTCTCGTGGTCGCTTATTGCGGCGGCCCTTCCTGCGGTGCCTACAAAGCTGCCGCCGTGAAAGCCAAAGAACTCGGCTACACCAACGTGAAGCACCTCGCCGCCGGTATCTCCGGCTGGAAAAAAGCCGGCGAAAAGACTGAAGCTGGAAAATAATCCCTTCGGTTCATGTCCATTTGACAGCGCCACTCTGACTTCAGGGTGGCGCTGTTTTGCTTCTGATGCCAAACTGCCAACCACCTACCGAATTGCACTCCATGAAAACACGTTCCTTTCTCGGCCTCGCCCTCGCGGCCATCTGTGCCCTGCCCTTTTCGGCCAGCGCCGGGGAATTCCCCAAGGGCAGCCCTAAATTCATCACCAGCTACCGGAAGCTGCTCTCAGAGCAGAAAGAAACCGGCAAGCCGGCCATCGTCGTCTTCTCCGCCACGTGGTGCGGCCCCTGCCAGACCATGAAGAACAAGGTCTACCCAAGCGCAGCCGTGCAGCCCTTCCATGACAAATTCCTCTGGGCCTATCTGGATGCGGATGACCGGATGAATGAAAAAGCCAAAGAAAAATTTGCGGTCAGCGGCATCCCGCACATCGAATTCCTGAACCCGGCCGGTGAATCCATCGGCCAGCAGGTCGGCAGCAACAGCCCGGAGGCCTTTGCCAAAAAACTGGAAGAAATCCTGGCCAAAGCCGGCCCCGCTGAAGAAAAACCGAAAACAGCTGCCAAGTAAGCAGCCGATAGCCCTTGCCTGCTGCCGGAGGGCCGGTTTTAACCGCTCTCCGGCAGAAAGGTCGGGATCACAATCCCGTCAGGTTCCCGCCCCGTGCCGCGCACCTGGGCCACATGCAGTTCCACATTCCTTGCTCCGGCCCGGTACAATGAGGCCACCAAACCCGCCGCCCGGGCCGGCACCAGAATGACCGGATTTCCTGGGGCGTGATGGTGCAGCTGGGCACAGATCAGAGCCAGGGCATCCTCCTCTGTCTGCATCAATCCGGGTCCCAGCATTTGGGTGCCCCCGTGAGCGATCGATCCCAAAAATCCGCGCAAGATCCCGTCTGGCCCAATCAGCACCAGGGTGTTCCACAGTTGCCGGTCGTTCCTCACGAAAAAAGCAAAGTCCTGTTTCCGCCGGAGTCCAGTCAACCGCTCCTCCAGCTCCACCATGGCGGGAACATCCGCTTCCAGCATGGGGCGGATCGTGCCCGGCACCTCCCCCTGGGGAGGAAGCTTCCCGGGGGGAAACTGCAGATCCTGAAATACGGTGCCGGGAACGAATCCAAGCCGGGTGTAGAGTGAGAACGAGTCCAGACTCATTAAACTGGAGACCAGCCGTACCGGAAGATTCGAGGCATCAGCGAAAGCCAGAACCTCCTCCAGCATCACCCGCGCCACCCCGCGGCCGCCCGTGGCCGGATGGGTCACCACGATGCCAACCGAAATATGGGATGGCCGGGGATGATAGAAACAGATGCCGAGCAGCTTTTGGGTGACCGGGTCGCGGGCGGTCACCGCACAGCCTGGATCAAGGGCTTCGTAGACTTCGGGAAAAATCCGGAACGGCTCCCACGCCCCCCCGAAGCGGTCCGGTTGATTCAGATGGCGCCCATACCAACTGGCCAAGGAGTTGTGGATCAGAACCGCGGCCTCATCAAATTGGGCTTCTGACAGACGGCCCAAGGTCAGTGAATTCTGTGCTTCATTCATGGACGTGTTAAAGGTCATCGTGGGATCCCGCCCGCATCCTTCCGCCCTGTCGGGAGAAGTCAGGAACAGCAAGGAGAGCGCTGGCAGAAACGGAGGACACCCGGGATCAGTAACTGAATTCCCACAGGGCGTCAATTCCCGTGCCCCGCAGTCTGCGGTTCATTCCCTGACCCTGAAAACCGCGACCGAAAGAGCCACGCCGATCAGCCACACCAGCCAGACCTCCGAGGTAAAGTAGGAATAACCCACCAGACCAATTCCCAGCAGCAGTTGCTTGATATTCGCTTCCCGCCGCCCTTCTTTAATCGCCCAGATCCCGAGCAGGGAAAAAATCACCATTCCTACAACCGCCAACGGTTCCGGCAGTTGAAAACCAGCCGCGCCCGCGGCCTCTGCCCCGTTCCCTAAAATATCCCCTAAAGAATCAGGCGCTGCCATTGCTGAAGCTGCTTCAGGCCAGCCTTGGCAGCAACCCATCCTTTTCATATGAACCAAACATCATCCGCCGTCCCCCTTTCCCTCGCTTGCCTCGGCACCGGTAAAATGGGGACGGCCCTGCTCCAAGGAATCGTCGCCCGCCATTTGCTGGCCGCTCAAGCGATCACCGTGTTTGATCCCCACGCGCCGGCCGTGACCGCCACTCTCGCGGCCTTGCCCGGCGTGAAATCCGCCCAGGATGCAATCCAAGCGGTGGAAACCTCCGAAGCCGTGCTGCTTTGCGTGAAACCAGCCGGCATCGTCCCGCTCATCACCTCCCTGCAATCAGTGAAGCCAAGCCGCCTGCTCATTTCCATCGCGGCCGGGGTGACCCTGAAGTCCATGGAAGCTGCCGCCGGACATCACCGCGTGATCCGGGTCATGCCGAACACCCCCGCCCTGATCGGTCAGGGAGCCGCCGCCTATGCCGTCGGCAGCACCGCCACCGCCGCCGATGCCGCCGCCGCTGAAAGCTTGCTGGGAGCCGTAGGCACCGTCACCCGGGTGGCCGAACCTCTGCTTGATGCTGTCACCGGCCTGAGTGGCAGTGGACCGGCCTACGTTTACACGTTTATCGAGGCCCTCGCCGATGGGGGTTTGGCCGAAGGCCTGAGCAAAGAACAGGCCCTGCTCCTGGCCGCCCAGACCGTGGCGGGGGCGGCCGCCTTGGTGCTCCAATCCGGCCTCCACCCTGCCCTCCTGCGCGATCAGGTCACCAGCCCTGGCGGCACCACCATCGCCGGCCTCGCAGCCTTGGAATCCAGAGCCTTCCGTTCCGCCTGTATCGAGGCAGTGCGTGCGGCGGCCCGCCGTTCCCGGGAACTGGCCTAAATTCCCGCAGATCGCCATCCCCCCATTCAAGGGGAAACCCGTCGTTTTGCCTCAGCTCCAGAAAATCAGTTCCCACAGAAAACCGCTCTTTTGTATTGACTATGCGAATACATGGTGCATTCTGTGCGTAGAAATTGCGTTGGCGTTGCAACCCCCAAAGCAAGATCTGGATGGAATTTGATTCCCCCTTTAGATCAAGTTTCATCTTATTCCCCCCAAAAGCCGCCCCGTGCAGGATCTGAGATGGCAGATCCGCACGGGGCGGTCCGTTTTCAGGCAAAGCGTTGCTTTGGCAGCCTCTTGGACAAACGCGGTGATTACCGTTTCCCCCATGCCCCCCGATTCGCCCGGCGTGCGTCCTGTTCCATGCCTTGAAGGCGCCTTTTCGCCGCCACCACGGTGGTTCCGCCCGGACGATTTTCCCCTTTGGTATAAATCCGGGCCAAACCTTGTTCGACCAACCGTTCGGCAAGATCACGCTCTCCCACGGTGACAAAAGCGTAAAACCGGCCGCTATCAAAAACCGGTTCCCATCTCGTCAATACCGTGAAGGGTCCCTCCCGCAGCAGTGCCAGAGAAAAGTCACGCGCGTCCCCGCCAATCGCCACAGTCTCCTCCTCGGTCAGCCCGTCAAAATACTGACCTTGCCCGGCAATTCTGGATCCGTTGTATTGATGACGGTGTTTCTCCGGGCAATCAGCAAAATAAATCCGGAGGGTGTGGTCGTCCCCCTCATGCCTCACGACGAAACTATCCCCGTCATTGTCCCGGTCCTCGACCAGAATGCAGCCGTGCAATTCCTCCCAGACCCCGATCTTCCGGGTCCCTTGGGCACCGGGTTTTCCGGGGCGCTCCGGCTTTTGTAGAACGATCGGCCCCCGTGGGCCAGCCCCCCTGCCATCCTTCGGCAACCACCCTTTCCACTCCGCCAAAGCCAGAATCCCTGCCACCACCAGCATGAGCCAGGAATAACGCCACTTGGAAGAACGCGAAGCCATGGGGAAAAACGAGAATTAGTCACCGATCCCGTGCGGCCAGCCATTCCTGCAGCCTCCGGAACGCCGCCACCGACGCCGTCAGAGGGTAGAGCTTTTCGTAATACCACAGCCGCGCAAAATAAAGTCCGATCGGAGCCGCGGGAAACTGCGTCCCGCCCTCCGTCAGCCGGAGCAGTGCGATGCCTCCGGCTTCCATGGCCCTGCCAAGGGACGGAGCCAGAGCAGTCTCAAGCCCCGATCCAGCAAAAGCCACCAAGGCCTCCACGGCAGCCGCAGTCTCTTCAATCGAGCCTGCTCCGCCGCCAAGCCCCCCACTCCAGGTTCCATCCTCCTGCTGCACCCCGGTCAAAAACCCGGCCGCTTTTTCCCGCATCCCAGCCAACCCGGGAAAACCGGCAACGGGCAACCGGCACAAATATTTTAAAACTGTGGCCGTCCCATAGACCGCATTTGCTTCATCCGGTTCGTGCTCATTGCCGAACCACAGGGGCAACCAAGCCCCATCGGACCGTTGGGTCTTCTCAAGCCAGTTCACGGCCCGCTGCATCGCTGGCACCAGGTCCATCGGCAGATCCTCCCGCCACGCCTGCCACACTGCCAAGGCATGCGCGGTCAGGTCGGCCGCACTCCGGTCGAAGGGCAGAGCCCCCCAGCCCTTGCAGAAGGTCGGCATGCCCCCGTCTTCGTTTTGCAATCCCGCCAGCCAGCGCGCTCCTGCCTCCGCCGCCGCGATTTCCGCCGGACCTGCCAATTCCCGCAGGGCCAGCAACGCCCCCGCCGTGTCATCCGCATCCGGCACGCCGCCCGGCAGATCCGTCCAAGCCCATCCTCCGGGAGCCGACAAACAATAGGCATGCTGCACCTTGTATTGCTGCCCCAGCAGCCAGCCCCGCACCGCCTCCCGGTCGCCCGGCGGCAAATCGCTCCCCAGCGCCTTCACGGACAAGGTGGTACCCCAGGTTGCCAGGTTCGTGTCGATTGGCCAGCTCCCATCCTCCCGGACAGACCGCTCCAGAAAAGCCAACGCCTCACGCACCACCTCTCCGTCCCCCGCGCCCGCCGAGCACAACGCCATGGTCACAAACCCAGTCAACGGGGTGGCCTCAAGAAACCCTCCCCCCTCCGGCTGAATTTCCCGCAGCAAACTCCGCGTCCTCCCCACTGCCGCCTCCCGCAACCAAGCCCAAGGCCGCCATCCCGGGGCGTGGAAATGCCTGACCTGGCCAATCGCGATCAAAGCCGGCAGGGCATAACTGACCACCGGCAGACGCAGTGCCGCAAACCACCGCCGGGGAAAAGCCGCCAACTCAAAAGGCAAAGCCGGCACTTCCCGCCAGCATGCCGGGGCCGCCCCCAGCCGCCCCCCTACCGCGCACGCCATCAGAATCGGCACCGCAAACGTCTTGTCCTTGCCATACCGCCGGCCCAGAGCCGCCTTCAAAGCCTTCGGCGCCAGCCCCCCGGCCTCCTGCCTGATCCAACGTTCCGCCCGCGCCACCACCTCCCCAAAACCCTCCCGTTCCGGTGCCTTGCCCAAAACCCGCCACCCCAGGCCAAACGCGGCCCACACCAACAAAGTCGTCGCCACATTCGCCTTGCTCCGCACCGTATCCCCCCAACCGCCGTCTGCCAGTTGGGTCCGTGCCAACCACTCCAGCCCTGACCCGATCAATTCCGGACGACCCGATCCCCCGGGATTGCCCTCCTCCCGTGATCCCAAGGCCAAGATGGCCACCGCGGTGGACAGCGCACTCGCGGAAAGCTCTCCCTCCCACCATCCTCCGGCATTCCGCTCCTGCCGCAGGCACTGCACGGCCGCGGCTCCGGCCGCCCTCACCTGTTCCAAAAGTTTATCTGCCATCTCCCCCGACCACACGGCCGGAACCTAAAACTTAAAACTGAAAACTTCCCCCATCTCCCCGCCATCCTATGCTAATCTCCATCCATCACTGACTCCCGGCTCCTGCTGCCCCGCCCCCATGTCCGCCCTCCAGACTTTCCGCCATTACACCATCTGCCAAGACCGGCAGGGAGCCACCGTCGAGGTCTGGCGCGGCCCGGATGAAGTCGCCTGCCTGGCCTTCGATAACAAACACCGGCAGTTCGTGGAGCTCCACATCTCCATCGCCCCTCCCGAGCGCTCCCGTGATGCCACCAGCTTCCAGAATCTCGTCCAACTCGCCGCCCCCCTCCGGCACCGCCATCTGCTGGGCATCATCGAAGGAGGCGAGGATGAAGGCTCCAACTATCACATTTCGGAATTCCTCGACGGCGAGCGGCTTGATTCCTGGCTGGCCCGCTGCCAGCCCCTGCCGCCGTGGCTGGCTCTGCTGGTCACCCGCCAGCTTGTCGAAGGACTGGCCGCCCTCGCCAGCCACCCCCGTCTCCTCGCCGGCGTCGATATCTTCCATTCCGGCCTCACCCTCGCGGGCCCCCATCCGGACGACCTCACTGTCAAAATCAGCGACCTCGGCCTCCCGGGCATGCTGCCTGTCAGCACGGAACCGCAGTTTGTGGAAGCCCGCGCCATCCACGAAACCGGCCGGCTCCTGCTCTACATGCTTACTGGATCGATGACAGAAGAGCATCTCCCCGCATTTTCCCGCTCCCCCTCCGGCCCTCCGCCGCAAAACCTCCCTCCGGAACTGGGCTTCCTCCTCAACACCATTTTCCAGGCCACCCAGCCGCACCACCCCCGGACCCTCGAGCAACTCCGGACCCTCACCGAACGCTGCGTCCGGGACCTTTCCTCCGAACTCACCGCCCGCCCCGAAGTCCTGCCACCCGCCTTCCGCCCCCGTCTGCCGCTCGCCCCGCACCTGCCGGGTGGTGCCGAATCCGCGGAAATCCTCGGCAACGATTTCACCCTCGACACCCGCGCCCCGGACGCGGCTGATCCTTACCGCTACCGTGGCACCGAGCGCGCCACCCGCCGGCCGGTCAACGTCCAGCTCCTGCCCCCACCCCATCTCCTGCCCTCCGCCTTGCTGCTTCCGGATCTGGAAAACGCCTGGTCCATCCTCAGCTCCACCCGGGTCCCGGGGCTGCTGGCCCCGCTCGCCTTCCACCCCGAAGGCTCCACTCCATTCCTCGTCGAAGAACTTCCCGGCAAATACTCCCTGGACACCCTCCGGCGCCTGCGCGGGCCGCTGCAACCGGCTGAAGTTCTCCTGATCCTGAAGCAGATCGCCGACGCGGCCACTGCCGCCGAATCCCGGAATCTTCCACTGCACTGGCGTTCACCCCGGCTGATTCCCCTCCAATTCACCGGCCCCGGCGGCGAGGAAACTCTTCCCCCGCCCGACCAGCTGGCGCGCCTCCCCCTCACCGAATGGCCGCCTTTTACCCTCAAGTTCCGCACCTGGCCCATCGCCTTGAACTTCACCCAGCCGGAGCGGTTCAACCTGGAGCGCCTCCTGCCCCGTGACCCCGCCCTGATCGGGGATTCATCCCGTCCAGCAGGAATTCCGGAGGGCTCCACGGCCCCCACGGCACGGGACCTGGCACTCCTCGCCACCTGGCTTCTGGGGGGCTCCCCTCAGGTCAAAGAAAACCTCAAGCCCCTGCTCTATGCAGCCATCAGCGCCCGTGGACCCGCGCTTCCAGGTTGGCGGGATTTCATGGACCGTTTCCAGCAACGTCTGACTTCACCCGGAAGCCCGGCACCTGCGTCCAAATCAAAATCCAAAGCCCGGCTGAAAACCACCAGCATTCCCGGCCTGACCATTCAGCCGGCCAACCCCTCGGCCTATTCCAGGACTTCTGCTCCTGCGGAGGCTGCCGACTCCGTGCCACCGGGCGAACATGGCATTTTTGCCCTCAGCCCTGCAGACCTTGGCCCCGAATCTGAAGCTTCTTCACTGGGTTTTGCAGAAGCCCTTTTCGGGCCCTCCCCGGGCCCCTCCCTCTCCCCCCACGAAACTATTTGGCCCCTCTGGCCAGCCCCTGGCTCCGACGGGGAGGTTGCTGTAAACTACAACCCGGAGGCTCCTCCGGAGGGTGCTCCCCTCGGTTTCATGGAAGCCGCCGGACAACCCACCACTCCGTATGCTGATGCCGAGGACGTCTATGGGCCGGAAGATGAAGATGCCGCTGCCCAAAAATCGGCCAGCCGGTGGACCCTTTTCCTTGTTGTTGTGCTGATCGCGGCCGCCCTCGCCGCCCTCATGGCCCAACTCAGTGGTCAGGCCATCTGGCTGAGGTAAGTGCGATCGCTCCTCGGTCCGGCGCAGAATTCAATTAACTCCGCTCCGGAAGCCGCAGGGTCCACGGCCGGAGACGGGATGAGACCCGCCAGCCTGCCAGCCAGAAGCCGTTAGTTCCGGCGGCGGCGCATGACTCCGGCCAGACCCAGCAGCATCAGGACGGCGCTGGTGGGCTCGGGCACGTTGTTCAAATAAAGCACCGCACCGTCCGCGGTGACCAGGTTGCTGTAGAATCCCGGAGTCGTGCTGGCCGCGGCCTCGTAATGTGCCAGAATTTCGGCAGGGGACAGGGCTTTTGAATAAAAGGCGGTTTCGTCCACCGCGCCATTGAACGGATTGGAGCCCGTATCATAAGCACCCACCGAGAAGATGGCCGTCCCGCTGGCATTATACCCTCCCGGCCCGCCCACGACAACGGGCGCATTGGTATTCACTCCGTTGACAAAAAGCGTTGGTGCCGCGCCATCCCAGACCGCCACCACGTGGCTCCAGGAACCCGGTGTGTAGGTTCCTCCCGTAACTTGGAGGCCCACTTGGGACCCCAAGCCATTATACATGGCGAAATTCCATCCCGCGTCGGCCGGGCGCTGGAAGAACACCCAGCCGGACCGGTTTGGCGCCGCCTGGGTTCCCGTGACTCGATTAAAAAGCGGGGAAGGACCCGAGCCGTCCGTGTTCGTGGCAGGATTGGCCCAGAACTCGATGGTGAATGGCGAAGCGGACGCAGGATTGAGGGCTGCGTTAAAGGGCACCGTAGTATTGGCTCCCCCACTGTAACCAGCCGCCGTATCCCCGGATGCGGCCAAGGGCCCAGCCACACCCAGCGTCACGCCGTCAGCGTTGGTTCCATTTCCAGCGGCTCCGAGACTGCCGGAGTTGATTGAAGTCGTGACCGCCTGGGCGGAGGAGCAAAGGAGCGCAACGGCGGCGAAAGTGGGGATAAGTTGGGTCTTCATGTGGGAAACTACTAATCGGATGGAAAATCGGGAGCCGGTTGATGAGCGGATCGATTCCGTTCAACCCATGCCCGCATTGCCGGAAAATCTGTTGGATGTCAATCCCGGAACGCTGTCTCCAGCAAAGTCAGGCCCTCCGGCCCGCTCCGCCGCCTGCGGACCGGCGGACGGGCGCCCCGGTTCCGGGAATACGTATCGCATGATCCATCCTGTGCGGACACTCCGCAGCATATCATGCCGCAGACCGTATGCCCCCACTCCCGGCCCTGATCCCCTGGGCCACGTGCCCTGCTTGTCCTCCTCCCCACCTCCATCCCGATGAAAGACCAGCTGCTCCGCTTGATCCTCCTGGCCTTCCTGCTTTCCCCAGCAGGCAGCCACGCGGCCGAAGCCCGGCCCAACATCCTATTCGCCATCGCGGACGACTGGGGCCTCCATGCCGGCGCTTACGGCACCTCATGGGTAAAGACGCCCGCTTTTGACCGCATTGCCCGGGAAGGTCTCCTCTTCACCCGCGCCTACACCCCCGTCGCCAAATGTGCCCCGTCCCGGGCCATCATCCTGACAGGACGCCACGCGTGGCAAAACGGCGAAGCCGGCAACCACCTCGCCTTTTTCCCCGCAGCCATGAAAGTCTGGCCGGAAGTCCTGACGGAAAAAGGCTGGCACATGGGCATCACCGGCAAAGGCTGGGGTCCCGGCATTGCCAAGGACGCGACGGGCCAACCGCGCCGCCTCACCGGCCAGCCCTTCAATCAGCAGAAAGCCAAGCCCCCGACTCCCGAGATCGCCGACAATGATTACGCGGCCAATTTCACCGCCTTCCTCAACGCGGCCCCCGGGGGAGCCCCGTGGTGCTTCTGGTATGGCAGCACCGAGCCCCACCGCGGCTACGAGTTCCAGTCCGGCGCCCGGAAGGGCGGGAAAAAAATCACCGATATCCCGTCCGTCCCCGCCTATTGGCCGGACGACGAAATCGTGCGCCACGACATGCTGGACTACGCCTTCGAGGTGGAGCACACCGACCAGCATCTCGCCCGCATGATCGCCGAACTGGAAAAACGCGGTCAACTTGATAACACTTTGATCATCGTCACTTCAGATCACGGCATGCCCTTCCCGCGCTGCAAGGGTTATGCCTATGAAGACGCCAATCACATCCCGCTCGCCATCCGCTGGCCCGGCGGCATCAACAAACCAGGCCGTGTCATCCACGATTTTGTAAACTTCACCGACCTTGCCCCCACCCTGCTGGATTACGCAGGCATCGCCGCCGCGGACAGCGGCATGATGGCAATCACCGGACAAAGCTGGCGTCCCATTCTGGAAAGCCAACTAGCCGGCCGCATCGTCCCCTCCCGCGACCACACCCTCATCGGCAAGGAGCGCACCGACGTCGGCCGCCCTCATGACCAGGGGTACCCCATCCGCGGTATCGTCACCGAAGACGCGCTCTATCTGAAAAATTACGAACCCTCCCGCTGGCCCGCCGGCAATCCGGAGACCGGCTATCTCGACACCGACGGCAGCCCTACCAAATCTCTCATCCTCGGGCGCGGCCGCAAAGACCGCCGCGATCCATTCTGGCAACTCAATTTCGGCCTGCGCCCGGCCGAGGAATTCTACGACCTGAACGCCGATGCAGCCTGCGCTCAAAACCTCGCCGGCACCCCCGCCCACGCTGACCGGATCAAGAACCTGCGCCAGCGGATGGAGTCCGGACTCAAAGCCCAGCAGGATCCCCGCATGTCCGGCCAGGGCCATCTCTTCGACGACTATCCCCCCACCGCCGGGGCCGGTTTCCATGAAAAACTCATGCGTGGCGAAAAACAAAAAGCCAATTGGGTCAACGAAAGCGACTTCGAGCCCAAACCCATCCCGCAACCCTGACCATCTGCTCTCCCCATGAAAATCCGGATACTTTTCTTTGCCCTGTTCACGCTTTCGACCGGACTCTCCCCGGCCGCGGATTCAGTCAGGCCCAACGTCCTCTTCATCGCCGTCGATGACCTCAATCACTGGGTCGGCCACCTCGGCCGCAACCCCCAGACGAAGACCCCCAACATCGACCGCCTCGCCAAAATGGGCGTCACCTTCACCAACGCCCATTGCGCCGCTCCGGTCTGCAATCCCTCCCGCGCCGCTCTCCTCAGCGGGAAGCGCCCGGGCACCACCGGCATCTACGACAACGGCCAGCCCTACGAAAAATCCATCAAGCCGGAGGAATCGCTCGTCACCCAATTCAAAAACGCCGGCTACGAAACCCACGGACAAGGGAAACTCTGGCACGGCGGCCTCGGCTGGAAGTCCCAGTGGACCAGCACCGGAACCGAGCGGCCCGAACGAGCCAAAGTGGATGACCGCAGCATCGGCGGCATCCGGTTCGGCATTCTGGAAGGTGGCGATGAAGCCGTTCCTGACACTGCCACCGCCACCTACGGCATCGACCAACTCCGCCGGAAACATGACCGGCCCTTCTTCCTGACTCTCGGTTTCCACAAACCACACATGCCCTGGAATGTGCCGCAGAAATACTACGACCTGCATCCCCTCTCTGATATCCAGTTGCCGCCCACCCTGACCGGCGACCTCGGCGATGTGCCACCCGCCGGAGTCAAGATGGCCAAACCCGCCGGTGATCATGCCGCCGTCCTTGCCTCCGGCCGGTGGAAGGAAGCCGTGCAGGCCTACCTTGCCTCTATTTCCTATCTGGACGGGCAGATCGGCCGCGTGTTGGATGCCCTGGAAAATTCCCCTCACCGCGAAAGCACGCTCATCTGTTTCTGGGGCGACCACGGCTGGAACCTCGGCGAGAAGGAACACTGGCGGAAATTCAGCCTGTGGGAGGAATCCACCCGTGCGCCCTTCATCTGGGTGGTCCCCGGGCTCACCAAACCCGGCGGCGTTTGTGCCAGCCCCGTCGACTTCATGAGCGTCTACCCCACGCTCTGCGACCTTGCCGGCCTGGCCAGACCAGGCTGGCTGGAAGGCCAAAACCTCAAGCCGCTCCTCGCCGATCCGGCCGCCCCATGGGACCACGCCGCAGTCACCACCTTCGGGAAAAACAACCATGCGGTCCGCACCGCCCGCTGGCGTTACATCCGTTATGCTGATGGCGGGGAGGAACTCTACGACCACAGCATCGACCGCTATGAGTGGACCAATCTCGCCTCCAAAACGGAGCATGGCGATCTGAAAAAGGAACTCGCCAAAAACTTTCCGGCGATCAATCATCCCGCCGTGCCGGGTGGCAGGAAGGACCGCCCCACCGACCCCAAGTCCGATAAAAAAGCATCACACCGCGACAAAGGGCAGGCCGGTAAAACCACGGAAACCCTCCCCGCAAAACCTTGAGGGAATTCCAACATCCCACCATCGCACCCCGCCCACGTGTCATGAGAAATCACATCGTCCCCCACCTGACTCTCCTGATCCTGGCATTGCTGGCCATTGCCCCGCCCCCCGCCCGGGCCGCCGGAACCAAACCCAATATCCTGTGGCTCCTCGCCGAGGATATCGGCCCCGAAGCGTTCAGCCAGGCCGGCACCCCGGAAGCCCATACCCCTGTCATTGACCAGCTCGCCCGGGACGGGGTGAACTACACCCGGGCCTACACCACCGCTCCCGTCTGTTCGCCCAGCCGCAGTGCTCTGATCACCGGCATGTATGCCACCACCATCGGAGCGCATCAGCACCGGACAAAAAACAAATCCCCCCTGCCGGAAGGAGTCCGTATTCTGCCCGACCGGCTCCGCGAAGCGGGTTACTTCACCGGCAACATCGTCAAATTCCCTGAATCCGCCGGAGTGAAGGGCACCGGCAAGACCGATTGGAATTTCATCCAGCAAGCCCCGGCCTTCGATACCCGCGACTGGGCTGAGCTCAAGTCCCATCAACCCTTTTACGCACAGGTCAACTTCAACGAAACCCATCGTGACTTCCACGCGCCACCGGAGGCCGATCCTGCCAAGGTCGTGCTGCCGCCCTACTATCCGGACCATCCCGTGATCCGTCAGGACTGGGCGGCCTATCTGGACTCCGCGCGCGATCTCGACCGGAAGGTCGGCCGCGTGCTCGCGCAACTCAAGGCAGACGGCCTCGCGGACAACACCATCGTTGTCCTGATGGGCGACAACGGGCAGGTCCACATCCGCGGCAAACAGTTTCTCTATGAGGAAGGGGTGCATGTTCCCCTCATTATCCGCTGGCCGGCGGCTATCCCCGCCCCCGCCGGATTCACCCCAGGACAGGAAAACTCCCAGCTCATCGCCAGCATCGACCTGACCGCCTCCACCCTTTCGTGGGCCGGCGTTCCAAAGCCCGCCACCATGCAGGGCCGCATTTTCCTTGGCCCGCAGGCCGAAACCCCTCGCGAGCTTGTCTTCTCTGCCCGGGACCGCATGGATGAAACCGTGATGCGCCATCGTGCCGTCCGCGACGGGCGCTACCGCTACATCAAAAACTTCACCCCGGAAAAACCCTTCTTCTCCCCCAACGCCTACAAGGCGAAACAATACCCTGCCTGGAACCTGATCCAGCAGCTTCACCAGGAAGGCAAACTGAACCCCGTGCAGGAAATCCTCTGCCAGCCCCGCATGCCGGAGGAGGAACTCTACGATCTCCAGTCCGACCCCCATCAGATCCACAATCTCGCCCGGTCCACCACTCCGGAACACCAGGCTGCCCTCACCAAACTCCGCAGGGCGGTCACGGATTGGATCGAAAGCACCGGCGACCGGGGCCGCCTGCCCGATCCGGATGGCCCCTAGCCACGCCGCTTTCCAATAACTCCCAACACGGCCATGAGACTGTCCACCAACCTCCCTCACCTCTTCACGCTCCTTGTTACCCTCACCACCTCCGTAGTATCCGGGTGGTCCCAGGAGCCGGCCAGTTCCTCCACTCCTGCCCCGGCGAAGCCCAACATCGTCGTGGTGCTGGTGGACGACATGGGCTTCTCCGACATTGGATGCTACGGTTCGGAGATTCCCACGCCGCATCTTGATGCCCTCGCCAAAAACGGCCTGCGTTTCACCCAATTCTACAATACCGGCCGCTGTTGTCCCACCCGCGCTGCGCTGCTGACCGGCGTTTATTCCCATCAGGCCGGGGTCGGCCACATGACGGAAAACCGCGGCGTGCCCGGTTATGAAGGCCGGCTCAACGCCCAATGCGCCACCATTGCCGAAGCACTCCGGCCCGCCGGTTATTTCACCGCCATGACCGGAAAATGGCACGTCGGCCTGAAGGACGGGGCCGCCCCCTGGGACCGCGGGTTTGACCGCAGTCTGAATGCGGCGGCCGGCGGCTTCTACCAGCCGGACTCTCCCCGTGCCCTGCTCTTTCTGAATAGCGAAAAAATCGCCAGCAACGACGCCCGTCTGCCCAAAAACTGGTACAGCACCGACCTTTGGACCAGCTTCGGCCTGAATTTCATCGATGAAGCGCGCGAAGCCAAGCAGCCCTTCTTCCTCTACCTCGCCCACAACGCTCCGCACTTCCCGCTCCAGGCCCCGGACGGGGAGATCGCCAAATTCCGTGGCAAATACAAAGCCGGCTGGGATCAGCTGCGCCGGCAACGGCATGCCCGCCAGATCGAAATGGGGATTGTCGAAAAATCCTGGCCAATCACTCCACGTCCTGACGAAATCCAAGCCTGGGAAAACCTGACCGAAGCCCGGAAGGATCATTTTGACCATCTCATGGCCGTCTATGCCGCCACCGTGTCGCGCATGGACCGGGCGGTCGGGGACCTGGTGGACGGCCTGAAGCAGCGCGGGGTTTTGGACAACACCTTGATCCTGTTCATGAGCGACAACGGCGGCAACGCGGAATCCGGACCGGACGGCCGCAACGAGGGCAATCCCACCGAAGCCGGGTCCACCTGGTTTTCCGGCGAAAGCTGGGCTTTTCTGCAAAACACGCCTTTCCGCCGCTACAAGCATTACAACCATGAAGGAGGCATCGCCACGCCTCTGATCGCCCATTGGCCCCAAGGGATTACCGCCAAAAACGAACTGCGCCAGCAGCCCGCCCATGTCATCGACATCATGGCCACCTGCCTGGCCGCTGCGGGCACGCCGGCTCCCACCGGGCGTCAGGGGAAACCGGTGCTGCCCCCCGAAGGCCGCAGTCTGCTCCCGGCTTTTGCCGGTCAGCCCCTGAGCCGCGACGCCCTCTTCTGGGAACACGAAGGCCATGCCGCCGTCCGCGCCGGGGACTGGAAACTGGTGCGTCAAGGCCGGGAGGGGGCCTGGGAACTCTATGACCTGGCCAAGGACCGCACCGAACAAACCGACCTTGCAGCCCTCCAACCCGACCAGGTTAAAACCCTTGCCGCCCAATGGGAAGCCTGGGCCGTCCGCGCCAACGTAAAACCTTACCCGAAAGCCGGCGCCGGCAAAGCCAACGGCACACGCCGCAATAAGGCCAACGCCCCCACCCCCCAATAACCTGCCGGCACTCCCCCGCCGACTTCCTTGCCGATGAAACTGATTTTCCGCACTCTTCTCTGCACCTTGCTGGGCACCAGCCTCAACGCCGCCCCGAATCCAAATATCGTCCTCATCATGGCCGATGACATGGGTTATTCCGACATCAGCCCCTATGGCGGCGAGATCGCAACTCCCAACCTCGATTTCCTCGCGAAAAACGGCCTGCGTTTTTCCCAGTTCTATAACTCTGCCCGCTGCTGCCCCACCCGGGCCACGCTTGTCACCGGCCTGCACCCTCACGAGGCCGGCATCGGTCATATGACCAGCGAACAGGGTCCTGGAACGAAGGACGTGCCGCCCGCCTATGCCGGCAATCTCAATGACTCCTGCGTCACCATTGCCCAAGTCGCCCGATCCGCCGGTTATGCCACCTTCATGGCCGGCAAGTGGCACCTCGCCGGGTCGGACCAGGCCGACTGGCCGCTCCAGCGCGGGTTTGACCGCTATTATGGCTGCCTCCATGGAGCCACCCACTACTTCCAACCCTTCGGCGAACGCATCATGTATGATGGCAACACGCCCGATCCCACGCCGGAGAGCACCACCGACCGGAAATTCTACACCACGGATGCCTTCACGGATCATGCGATCCGCTTTATCGACGGACACCGGACCGGTCCGAAAAAAGATCAGCCCTTCCTCCTCTATCTCGCCTACACCGCCCCCCACTGGCCCATCCATGCACACGACGAGGAAATCGCCAAATACCGCGGCAAATACCAAGCCGGCTGGGAAAAACTGCGCGCCGCACGGTTCGAGCGCCAGCGGGCGTCCGGACTGATCCCTGAGCATTGGTCCATTTCACCGGCTGACCCCGAAGTCCCCGCCTGGGACAGCCTGCCGGAAGCCACCCGCGAGGCCTGCGATCTCCGCATGGCCGCCTACGCTGCCATGATCGACCGCATGGATCAGAAGTTCGGAGACCTCCTCGCCACGCTGAAAAAGCATGGGGCTTTCGAAAACACCCTCATCATTTTCCTATCAGATAATGGAGCGTGCGCGGAGGGCTCATTGCTGGGCAAAGGTGATCCTCTCAAGGACCGGGATGGCGAAAAACCCCTGATCCAACTCAACTATGGCAAGGCCTGGGCCAATGCGTCGGCCACGCCCTACCGCCTCTACAAACACTTCGCCCACGAAGGCGGAAGCAACACGCCCTTCATCGCCCACTGGCCCGCCCGCATCCAACCCGGCCGCGATTGGTTCCGCCAGCCCGCGCAGCTGATCGACATCATGGCCACAGTGGTGGACGTCACCGGTGCCACCTATCCAGCCGCCATGAACAACAAACCGATCCTTCCCGGCGATGGCATCTCCCTCGCCCCCGCCTTCGATAGTAAAATGCCAGGAAGGAATTCGCCTATTTTCATCGAACACGAAGACAACGCCTCCGTGCGGGACGGGGATTGGAAATTGGTCGGCCGCAGCGTCTCGCCAGCCAGCGGACTCCAGCGGCAAAAATGGGAACTTTACAACCTGAAGGACGACGGCACCGAACTGAAAGACCTTGCCGCCACCCACCCTGACAAGGTGGAGATCCTGGCGGCCCAATGGGAAAAATGGGCGCAACGTGTCAGCGTCTTCCCCAAGCCCGGCCAAAAAGCCAAATAACCGCACGGGCACTTCCCGCCGGCCGTGGAAGGATTTTGAAAGAAAACACCACCGCCATCTCCTGGGTCACGCGGGCCGGGGACAGTGTTTATTTTTCTTGCCCCGTTGTCCCGGATTCCATATTTCTTGTTCCCCAGCAATCACTTACGTCTCTCAAAATCTAAAATCCTATGATCGGAAAACCTTTTTGGCCACTCGCTTGGGCGGCCGTGTTGGCATCTATCGGTGCGGCGCACGCCCAGCACCAGTTTTGGACCGCCCCCACCGGTCCCGGCGGCACTTGGAACCTCTACGAAGTCGTCACCCCGGTGGCCACGTGGACCAATGCGGATACCGCAGCCAAAGCCAAGGCCGCGTCCGCCACCAACCTCGCCTCCATGGCGGGGATCACCACCACGGGGCACCTCGTCCAAATCGGCTCATCATACGAGAATGATTTCGTCTGTGCGGCTTCCGTGCTCACCCCTGGTTCGGGAAATTCCAATATCTGGCTCGGTCTGAACGATGCGGCCACCGAGATGTTCAACTCCCCCACCGGTTGGGTGTGGTCTGGCACCGCGGGCCCGGAAGTGCTGGATGATGGCGAGTTCTACGCATGGGCTCCCGGCGAGCCGAACAACTCCAGCGAGGAGGACGTGGCCGAACTGCGCACCGACGGCATGTGGAATGACAACAAGGACAACGCTGCCACCACCCGGAAGTATGTCATCGAGTGGGAGATCAACTCCGCCACCCCCATCGCCGATGCCCGGCAGTATCAGGTCTACTACACCGCCCCTTTCGGCCCCGGAGGCACATGGAATCTGTACAAGGCCGTCTTCCAGGGCACGACCTTCGCAGGCGCCCACGGCATCGCCACCACCACCCCCGCAGACTCCACCGGCATCGCCGGCGTTGCGGGGAATCTCACCACGGGTCACCTCGTGAGCGTCGGCGGCCAGATGGAGAATGATTTTGTCTTCCAAATCATGGCCTACTCCTCCATGGGCAGTGTGAATACATGGCTCGGCACGGATGACCCCACCTATGGCGGAACCGAGTCCGGCTTCAGCAAGACCACCGGCTGGGTCTGGGCCGGCACCTCGGATCCGTGGACCTATGAGAAATTCAGCTCCCGTCCCCGCATCGCTGCCGCAATCAATACCCCCACCTCCAGCGGCGAGCCTAACAACGGCAACGGTGCTGGCGAGCACTACGCGGAAATGACCAGCAACTCCTTTTGGAACGATGCCGTAGCCTCATCGGCCACAGGGAACACCTACAAGCGCTACGTCATTGAGTGGGATATCGGCTCCGCCACGCCCATCGCCGGCGCGGCCACCCGCACCCTGCCCATCATGGACACCGCCGCCCTCCCGGCCGCAGGCGGAACCCCAGCGGTGGGCGACTGGCGCATCCGCCGGATCGGCGGCACCGGCGTCACCTCCGGAAATGTCCCATGGATGTCCCAGATGACCCGCTACCAGCCCGCCGCGGCCACCATTTCGAACATCGTCTCCCCCGTCCTGAATCACAATGATATCAACACCAATAACTTTGCCGGACGCGGCGCTGGCGGCCTTTTCTTCCAGGATCTCCCCATTCCCGGCGATACTGCATCCACTGACGACAACACCTTCCTCACCGTCGCCAATACCAAGCTGGACCTCTCCGGCCCCGGCCCGTGGACACTGAATATCCACGCTGATGACGGTATCGCCGTCCGCATCATCGGAGCCACCGTCACCCAGGTCGGTGGCAGTGGCGTCGCGGATTTCTCCTATGGCGACGGAGCCTACAACACCATCGGAGGTGGCGATTGCAATGTCCGCGTCACCTTCACCGTGCCCGCCGCTGGTCAATACGATGTCCATTTCACCCACTGGGAAGGAACCGGGGGCGCCTACTACGAAATGTCCATGGCCCCCGGCGCATGGCTCAATGACTGGGACACCCAGTGGACCCTCGTCGGCGGCCCCTACACTGGCACCCCCGCCCTGCCCAACCCCGCCGCTCTCGGCATGACCCCGCCCACCACCCCCGGCTGGTGGAACGTCGTCACCAGACCCGTCGTCTTCGCAGCGAACAACCCCACCACCTACAACAGCCTGATCGAAAAACCGATCGCCGACTTCGTAGCGGCAGTCGCTGGTGCCGCCTCGCCGCTCGGATCCGGCGAAGTCCCCGTCATGAACCTCGCGGACCTCAACAATCCAAACCGCGAGATGCTCAGCAATGACATCGACTTCCCCGCCACCGGGGCCGATGATAACAACTTCGCCACCGCAGCCCTCGGCACCTTCCGGTTCAATGCCGGCGTCCACACCTTCAATATCCGCTGCGATGACCTCTGTGCCATCCGCTTCGGCGGCGGAGCCCAGGTCCTCGGCCGCGTCAGCATCCTTGCGAATGGCTCCGTTGATCCCTTCGACCCCAGCACCTTCATCTGGTGGCAAGCCGCAGGCGACATCAACTGCAAGATGGTCGTCAGATTCCCCACCACCGGCGACTACGAATTCCAACTCTTCCACGCGGAGGGCACCGGCGGTTCCGCGGCCGAAGTCTCATGGCTCCCCGGTGTCCAGACCGAGGATTTCTCCGGCTCATGGATCCCCCTTGGCGACCCCACTCCCCTCGCTCCTGTCCTCCCCGTCTCCCTGCCTGGCATCCCCACCGACCCTGGCATGTGGTCCATCCACGAAGTCCGCAGCGTCGGCGAGCAAATCACCAGTATTCAGCAGGCCGCAGCCTTCCTCAATGACCCGAATGCCGGCATCCACACCGACTCGCAGTCCCCTGTGATCAACCACGTCGACGACGGCGGCCCCGGCGTCGGCGGCTACTTCGCCGGTGACCGGAATCTCCCCGGAGAAACGCCCGGCACGAACGACGACGACTTCGCCATCGCCGCCAAGGCCATCCTCTACACGCCCACCGCCGGTCTCTATACCATCGTCCTCAAGACCGGCGATGCCGCTGCGGTCCGCCTCCCCGGCAACCGATTCCTTGCGGTGACGAAAGTTAATACGGCCAACTCCCTCACATGGGACCCCGCGGACCCGAGCACCATCTCCGTTTCGTGGAACGGTACCGCCACCACCGACGACGCCATCACCCGCGGTCTGGTCTACCTCCCTGCCGGATACCAGCCCATTGAGCTAGTCTCTTATGACCGCGCCGGCGGCTGGAATGTCGAAGTCTACGCCCGCCCGGGAAATCAGACCGGCACTGCCGAATATGTCCTCTCCGGCACCGCCGCCTTGGGCAATGCCATCATCCAGGGAGACTGGCGCCTCGTCGGTCACACCGCGGAGCCCAATCTGGCCATCCCCGGCATGGTCGGCCAGTGGTCCGTCCGCCAGAGCCCCCATGCGGCGGCAGCGCCAGCGGCCCCTTGGGACACCATCAACGCCTACACATGGCTCGCAGGTCAGACCATCACCCCTGTCACGGTGGACTGGATCAACTACAATGACCCTGGCTTCGGCGGCCCCGGCAGCATCCTCAACGATCTCCCCATCCCGATGAATACCGCCGGCACCGCCTCGGATGACAACAACTACGCCACCGAAATGCGCGGTACCCTCCGCATCCCTGCAGACGGCACCTACTACCTCGGCTGGCAGGGCGACGACGGCGGCTTCATCGAATTCGAGGGAGCTGCTCCCCCCCTCTTCACCCGCATTGTCGCAGCCGGCCTGGCCAATGGCATTGTCACCAGCACCGACGGCGTGCTGGGAGCCCGCATCGAGGTCAACGGCGGCAGCGGGAATACCCGCACCATCGGTTCCGTCACTCTCCCCGCAGGCGACTACCCCATCCGCTGCTTCTGGAAGGAAGGCACCGGCGGCTCCTACTTCGAGATCTTCGCCAGCCCAGCCGGCGGAGACGCCACCCTGGTCAGCCTGCTCAAAGCCAATGGCTCCAGCATCGGCACCGATGTCGCCGGTATCCAGATCCTGGGCACCAAAATCAAGCTAGTGAGCGCCGCCCTCACCCCGACGAACGCGTTCACCTTCGCCTGGGAATCCATCCCCGGCTTCACCTATCAGGTCCAGAGATCGACCAACCTCACCACCTGGGCACCCGTCCTCCCCGCCATCACGGCCGTCGATACCACCACGAGCTGGACCTCCCCGTCCCCTATCTCCCCCGCCGACCCCCGCTACTTCTACCGCGCGGTCGTCCCCTGACCCTGGGCTGCCCGGGCACTTCGGCAGTCCGACCCCATCACATCGCGGACCAACAGTGGTCCCGCCCACCGCAGGCCGCGGCTGCCTTGGGCAGCCGCGGCCTTATGACTTCCAGCCTTTGACGCTGGTTTGTGAAGTTCAATTTCACGACTCATGAATTGGAGCACCCAGGAGACCAAAGCGCAGGGCGGCGCCTGATTTTCACTGTCGCAGGGCACGGTACGATGCGTTCCTGCACCGGACCCCATCCCCTATGCCAACTCCCCCATCAGGCTCCCCCCCCTTATTCCGAACCCTGTTTCTGCTGACGCTGCTCTCCGCCTCTGTGGCTGCCTGTATCACCGCAGCGATTCTGCTCTTCACCCGGCCGGTCCACCTCCCCGTCCCTTCCACGGCCCCCCCCTCATTGGCCGGGACAAAACCTCCCAGTCCCGCCGGGGCTCTTCCTCCTTGGGGCGAACTGGTCAAAGTACCGATTGTCACCCAGAAACCTGACGAGTTCATTGATGAGGCTGCTTTGGCAGCCGAGCCGGGAAACTGGCATTTTCAGGACATGGCGGCCGGGGAGGTAAAACAATTCCTCGTCGATTCCGGCATGCTGGCAGCAGCCGTGGAGACATTGCTTCAGCCGGAGACCGCCGGATCCCACCCCGGCGGCCTGACCATCCGGGTGCCCGATGAGCTTATTTTGGGTATGAGCGCCCAGACCAGAAAGAAGATTTACTCGTTTCTCGGCAAAAATCCGCTCAACAACTATCAAAAATTTCCCTTCACCTTTCTCAAGGGCAGGGCCGCCCAGGCCCTCGGCCAGAACCTGCAGCCGGCGACGCGGAAGCTGGTGCTCGATATGGTGTATGTCATCGGAAACACCGATTGTTTCGCGGACATCGGGCCGGTCCTCCGTCAGCTTGCCGACAAAACCGAGCAGCATCAGTTGATCAAGCAGCTCACCCGGCAGGAATCCCTGCTCCTCAAACTCAAAATCGAACCTGACAGCGATGTGATTCATCTGCTGGCGTGGTGGGGGAAAGGAGGCCGGCGCAAGGATCTCCATTCGCTTCTCGAGTCCCTGACCAGTGTCCCCGGCGGCACCACCATTGATGCCGCCCACCTCATGCCGGGATTTGCCCGGCGGAGGCTCTATACCTTTCCGGACAAGGCCCCGGAAGGCAAACACGGCTACGACTGCCACTATTCCTCCCTGAATTTTTTCCTCGGCGAGCCGGATAATTCCTTTCTTGAGCCCGCCAGGGCAGCCGCAGTGCTTGCCAGCGATTACGGGAGCGTGCCCGGTCCCGGACAATTTGGAGACCTCATCCTCCTCACCGATGATGGGGTGAACGTGGTCCACTCCTGTGTTTACATCGCGGACGATGTCGTCTTCACCAAAAACGGCACCAGTGAAATGCAGCCATGGCTGCTGATGACCCTCGAACAGGTGGAAGCCGCTTACCCTTCGGAAAAACCATGGGTGAGGCTGACTTACCGGCTGAGGGAACCAAAGCTCTGACCCCGGGTCCGACGGGGAAATCGCCTGGCCTGAAGCCACCCCTTTTACCTGCGGCGGATCCCGGTGGCCGCCACCTCCCTGCTCCGTCACGGGCACCGGCGGTGTGAAAATCCGCAGATGCGGACATACTTCCCCGCCAATTGCGCTAATTTACGGCAGGCTGCCCACGCCTTGCCTGCCGGCCGTCCTTCACCCATTCCGATGCCACGATTATGAAGCCGTTCCTCGTTTTTCTCCTGATGGTTCTCCCGTGGGGATCAGTATCCGCCGCGGCCACAGCGGCCCGGCCCAATATCATCATGGTCTTCATTGATGACATGGGCTGGGGCGATTTTTCCTGCTTCGGCAACAAGGAAGCCTCTACGCCCCACGTGGACCGGCTCGCAGCCGAAGGCCTGCGCTTTTCCCAATTTTACGTCAACTCCCCGATTTGTTCCCCTTCCCGCTGTGCCCTCACCACCGGCCAGTATCCCCAGCGCTGGCGCATCACCTCCTTTTTGAATAACCGTGCCGCCAACGACAGGCGGGGCGTCGCCCAATGGCTTGACCCCGCAGCGCCCACCCTGGCCCGCATCCTCCAGCAGAGCGGTTACGCCACCGGCCACTTCGGCAAGTGGCACCTCGGCGGCCAACGCGATGTCGATGATGCCCCGCCGATCACCGCCTACGGTTTTGATGAATCCCTCACCAACTTTGAAGGTATGGGCCCCAAGCTCCTTCCCCTCACCCTCAAGCCCGGCGACACCAAGCCCGGCAGAATCTGGGCCGACGCGGAACGCCTCGGCGCCCCCGTCACCTGGATGCCGCGCTCCGCCATCACCGGCGGTTTCATAGACCGCGCCCTGCCCTTCATCAGTCAGGCCGCGAAGGCTGGCCGGCCCTTCTACATCAATCTCTGGCCCGATGATGTGCATGGCCCGCTCTGGCCACCCGTCGATCAATGGGCTGACAGCAAACGTGGACTCTATCATGCCGTCCTCCAGGAGATGGACCGGCAGCTCGGCCGGCTCTTCGACCACATCCGCAATACCCCGGCCCTGCGTGACAACACGCTCATCCTCGTCTGTTCCGACAACGGCCCGGAGCCCGGCGCCGGTTCCGCCGGTCCCTTTCGCGGCGCCAAGACCACCCTCTTTGAAGGCGGCATCCGTTCCCCCCTGATCGTCTGGGGTCCGGGTCTGATCAGCCCCTCCAAAGCCGGCCATCATAACGAATCCTCGGTCTTCGCGGCGTTTGACCTGGTGCCCTCCCTGCTGGCCATCGCCAAAACGAGTCCTCCCTCCGGCACCTCCTTTGATGGCGAAAATCTGGCAGCCGTCCTGCTGGGCGAAACCGCCGCCCCGCGCACCGCCCCGATCTGTTGGCGCCGCCCGCCCGACCGGCCCACCTGGACCCCTTCACCCGGAGTCAGGGAGACACTTCCTGACCTCGCCATCCGTGAAGGCGACTGGAAGCTGCTCTGCACTTACGATGGCACCAACCCCCAGCTGTATCACCTCGGAGAGGACCGCGCCGAATCCCGCAACACCGCCCTCCTCCATCCTGACATTATGGACCGCCTCACCGCCACCGTGCTCGCGTGGCACCGTTCCATGCCGCCCGACCAGGGCCCTGCACTGGCCAGGGAGACCCAAGTCTCCCCTGGGCAGCCTCTCCCCCGCAAGTCCCGGGCCCCCACCCCCGGGCCATGACCTGGCACCATACCCTGTCACCTCCATGGGACCAGCCTTCTCCTCCGTGCCATCCAAAGCCAAACGCTGCCTAAGCTGCCACCGTCAGGCCAACTCAAAACCGCCATCGCATGAAATCCGCCCTGCTCCTCCTCACCGGCCTTGCCCTGATGGCCGGCTCCGCTCCGGCGGCTCTCCCCGCCCCGCCCAATATCATCCTCATTTTCGCCGACGATCTCGGCTGGAAGGATGTCGCGTATAACAATGATGGAGGCTTCATCGAAACGCCCCACCTCGACCGGATGAAACAGGAGGGCATGTCTTTCCCCCAGGCCTATGCTGCCGCCGGGAATTGCGCACCCAGCCGCGCCTGCCTGCTCTCCGGCAAGTATGGCCCGCGCCACGGCGTCTATGCCGTCGGCACCACCGACCGTGGACCGAAAGAGAAATTCCGCTTCGATCCCGTACCCAACACCCCGCAGCTGAACCCGGATTTCGTCACCGTGGCCGAGGCTCTGAAGGACCGGGGCTACGTCACCGGTCACTTCGGCAAGTGGCATCTCGGCGGCGCCGGCCGAGGCACCGGTCCCCAGCAACAGGGCTTCGATGTCAGTCCGCCGGACCTGATCCCCACCGGCGAAGCAGACCCTGCGGACGAGCCCGCCCCCACCAGAAAACGGGGCCAGGCCAAAAGGCAATCCTCCCCGGAAAACCCGAAGAAAATCCAGTCAATCACAGATGCCGCCTGCCGCTTTATAACTGAAAATAAAACCAAGCCGTTCTTTGCTTTCATCTCCCACCACGCCGTTCACTCCCCGCTCCAGGCCCGCCCGGAAACCCTTGCCCGTTTTCAGGAAAAAGCAAAATCAGCCAAAAACCCCCACGTCCCCGCCGTGCTCGCCGCCTGCATCCACGACATGGACGACGGCATCGGCCGCCTTCTGATGCAACTCCGCACCGATGGCATCGATGACCAAACGCTGGTCATCTTCACCAGTGACAACGGCGGCCCGCCTCCTTCCGACAACGAACCGCTGCGGGGGGCCAAAGGCGGCTATTATGAAGGCGGCATCCGGGAACCCTTCCTCGCCCGCTGGCCGGGCCGGATCAAACCCAACAGCCTCTGCGGAGTGCCGGTCATCAACCTGGATCTCTACCCCACTTTTGTCCACGCCGCCGGAGGCACTCCCGCCGCTGACCTTGACGGCGAAAGCCTGCTCCCGCTTTTCACGGGAGCCGCCGGCCTGAAACGCCCCGCGATCTTCTGGCACTTCCCCGGCTATCTTGACAAACCCGTCCCACGCGGCCGCGACCCCCTCTTCCGCACCCGCCCGGTGAGCGTCATCCGGCAGGGCGACTGGAAGCTCCATCTTTACCATGAGGAATGGCTGCTGGATGGCGGGCGTGACCGGCTTGCCACCAACCGGGCGGTCGAGCTCTATCACCTCGCCGGAGACATCGGCGAACGCACCGATCTCGCCACTACCGAAACCGCCAAACGCGATGAACTCCTCGCCAGCCTGCTGGCGTGGATGGAGAAGTCGCAGGCCCCCTTTCCCAAGGCCAAATGAACCGGACCTTCCGCCGCCTGGCAAACCTCCCGCTCCCATCCCGTAGCCGCCACCACCGCCGCCATGAGACTCCTCCCCGTTCTGTTTTCGTTCCTTGTCCTGATGGCTGCTTCATCCGCCGCAGAGCAACGCCCCAACATTGTCGTCTTTCTCGTCGATGACATGGGCGTCATGGACACCTCGTTGCCGTTTCTCACCGATTCCACCGGCAAACCGCAGCGCCATCCACTCAACGACTACTACCGGACACCGAACATGGAACGCCTCGCGGCCCGGGGCATCCGCTTCAATAACTTCTGCGCCATGAGCGTCTGCTCGCCCTCCCGGATCTCCCTCATGACCGGGCAGAACGCGGCCCGGCACCGCACCACCAACTGGATCAACCCCGATCAGGACAACCGCGGCCCCAACGGCCCGGCGGACTGGAATTGGCAGGGCCTCGGAAAGGAAGCCGTCACCTTGCCGGCTCTGCTGCGCACCAATGGCTACCGCACCATCCATGTGGGCAAAGGCCACTTTGGGCCACGCGGGTCTGACGGGGCGGATCCGGTCCATTTTGGCTTTGATATCAATGTGGCCGGCAGCTCCATTGGCGCTCCCGGGAGCTATTTTGCCGCCCAGCATTTCGACCGCCCGCAGAACCCCAAAAACAGGGAAAAAGCCCCGTCCGGCAATCAGGCGGTGCCGGGTTTGGAGAAATATCATGGCCAAGACATCTTCCTCACCGAGGCCCTCACCCTTGAGGCCAAAGCCCATGTCAGCGCTGCGGCGAAGGAGAAAAAGCCCTTCTTCCTCCACCTGGCCCATTACGCCGTGCATGCGCCTTTTAATTCCGACCCCCGCTTCGCCGCCCACTACACCCACAGCGGCAAGCCCGCCAACGCCCAGGCATTCGCCACCCTCATCGAAGGCATGGACAAGTCACTCGGAGACCTGCTCGACCATCTTGACGCCCTCGGGATCGCGGACCACACCCTTGTTATTTTCCTCGGAGACAATGGCACGGACGCGCCCTTGGGGGATCCGCACGAGGTCGCTTGCGCGGCCCCTTTGCGCGGCAAAAAGGGCTCCCATTACGAGGGCGGCATGCGGGTGCCCTTCATAGCCGCGTGGGCCGGTCCGGGCCCGGAGGATGGGCCCCGGAAACGGCTCCCCATTGCCATCAATGCCATCCAAAGCCAGCAGGCCGCCATCCAGGATCTGTTCCCGACTCTCCTTAACCTCACCGGCATCAATCCACCTCCGGGCCATGTGATCGACGGCAAACGTCTCGACACCCTGCTTGCGGGGACACCCGACCCCAACCGGGATGAAACCTTTCTGATGCACTACCCGCACGCGCCGCATCGCAGCGACTACTGGACAAGCTACCGCGATAGGGCCTGGAAGGTCATCTACCATTATTTTCCCACGAAGGTTTCAGAAGGCAGCCACTACCAGCTTTTCAATCTCAAAGCCGACCCGTTCGAGCAGACAAACCTCGCCACCACGCATCCCGCCGAACTCCAGCGCCTTATGACAAGCCTGATCTCCGGTTTGGAGACCCAGCAGGCAGTCTATCCCATGGACCAAACCACGGGCACGGCGGTGAAACCCCGGCTGCCTTGAAATGTTTACCGACCGCCAGTCAAGCCATCCATCCAGCACCATGAACCACCTCTTCCGCGTCCTTCTGTTGATTGCAGTCTTCGGCCGTTGGGATTCGTTATCCGCGGCCACGCCGAATATTGTATTCTTTCTCGCCGATGACCTCGGCCAGCGTGACCTCGGCTGTTACGGCAGCACCTTTTATGAAACGCCGAATCTGGACCGCCTGGCGAAGGAAGGCATGCGTTTCACGGATGCCTATGCTGCCTGTCCGGTCTGCTCCCCCACCCGTGCCAGCCTGCTGACCGGGCAGTGGCCGCAGCGCACCGGCATCACCGACTACATCGGCGCGCCCCTGACCCCGGAGCAGTGGAAACGGAATACCAAGCTCCTGCCCGCACCCTATGCTGACCGCCTGGCGCTCGACTCCCCCACCCTGGCCAAATCACTGAAGCAGGCCGGCTACGCCACCTTCTTTGCGGGCAAATGGCATCTTGGTCCCGAGGGCTATTGGCCGGAAAACCAAGGCTTTGATATCAACATGGGCGGGGTGGACCGCGGCGGTCCGTATGGCGGCAAAAAATACTTCTCCCCCTACGGCAATCCACGCCTGCCCGACGGTCCGGAAGGCGAACATCTGCCGGACCGGCTGGCCAGCGAGGCCGCGAAATTCATCGAAGCCAACCAGGACAAACCCTTCTTCGCCTACTTCTCATTTTACTCGGTCCACACTCCCCTGATGGCCCGGGAAGACCTCCAGCAGAAATACGAAGCGAAACGCCAGCGCATCGGCCTGACCGCCCAGTGGGGGCGGGAGCATGAACGCGACGTGCGGCTGGTGCAGGATCACGCCGTCTATGCCGGCATGGTGGAAGCGATGGATCAGGCCGTCGGCAAGGTGCTGGCCAAGCTCGATGAACTCGGGCTGCGCGGGAACACCCTGGTGATTTTCACCAGCGACAATGGGGGCCTATCCACCAGCGAAGGCTGGCCCACCTCCAATCTTCCCCTGCGCGGCGGCAAGGGCTGGATGTATGAGGGCGGCATCCGCGAGCCGTTGCTGGTGCGCTGGCCCGGCGTGGTGCCACCGGGCCGCGTGACTGGCACGCCGGTGAGCAGTCCGGACTTCTTCGCGACCCTGCTGGAGGCGGCGGGCGCGCCACCGCAGGCCCACCAGACGTTGGATGGCACGAGCCTGCTGCCCGTTTTCAAAGGGGGCGATCTGCCGGAACGCTCTCTCTTCTGGCACTACCCGCACTACGGGAATCAGGGCGGCGCCCCGGCTGCCGCCATCCGGCGCGGTGACTGGAAACTGATCGAATGGGCGGAAGACCAGCGGGTGGAGCTGTTCAATCTGCCAGCCGACCAAGGCGAGCAAACCGACCTGTCCCGGGATCACCCCGGCCGCACCGCCCAACTGCGGGATGAACTCCACGCCTGGCAAAAACAAGTGGGTGCAAAGTTCCCCATTCCCAATCCTGACTACGACCCCGCGAAGCCCAGTGGCCGTGCCGCCCAGCGGCCTGGCGCCGGGGCGAAACCCAATTCCCCCCAAAAGCCGTGAACCTTGCCGGCAAGGCATGACAGGCCCGCCCCAGCCCGGAAATCGTTCCGGTTATTCTGCTTCCGGAAGTGGCTTCAGTCCTTCAAAAACCAATCCCGGACGCCCCGCCGCACGGGCAGCGGCAAGGTCCACCCGGAAGGTGGCCTGCCAGTCGTTGAGCGCTTCCGGATCCACCAGAACCTGGTCGATTTGCCACGACTGATTGTCTTCGGAGATTTTGATATAAGTATGCCGGGCATTGCGGGCTTCAGGGTCGAGCGTCAGCCGTTCGTGGCCCGCATAATAACCATCCATGAGGCCCGCGAGTGATTCGGGGGACCAGGGCGGGGGAGCGCCGGGGGCGGCTTCCGGGAGAATCAGGGCACTGGCCGCGGCGGCATAACGGCCTTCCGCCAGCGGACGGAGAAATTGGAAGATGGCGGCGCGGATCAAAGCCGTGAACTCACGGCGGTTGCGCGTGATGTCGGTTTTTTCCGGAGCCGTCAGGCTGGCATCGGAAGCAGCTTCGGCGGGACGGTAGTTGGGATCCCGGAGACGCTCCCATTCATCCAGCAAACTGGAATCGGTGCCGCGCAGCACCCCGGCCAGCCAATCCTCCATCTCCTGGACGGCTTCGTTTTTGAAGGCGGGCGGCACGGTCTGCGCGAGAACCTTGTAGATGCTGGAGATATGCCGCAGCAGGACACCTTCCTGACGATGCAGGTCATAGCGCTGGATGTAGCCGGCAAAGCTCTCGTAGTCCTCATACATCTCGCGGACGATGCTTTTGGGCTGGATGTTATCCTTCCCGACCCATGGATGGGCGGCGGCGAAGGCATTGAAAGTGTCGTAGATGAAATCGCGGCCGGGTTTCGGATATTCCAGCTTCTCCAGTTCCGCGATCCGCTCGTCGTATTCCACGCCGGCGGCTTTCATCTCGCCCATTTTTTCAGTCTTCAGTTTATCGAGCTGGCGGCGCAGGATGATTTCCGGATTCTCCACAATGGCTTCCACCAGCGACATCACCTCCAAGGGATAGAGCGGGCTATTCTGATCCAGCAAGGCCAAGGTATCCAGCAGCCAGAGAGACAGGGCGTGGTTCAGGGAAAAATCCTCCTGGAGGTCGATTCCCAGCCGCAGTTTCGGCCCCGCGCCGCGGAATTCGGGCGGGATGATCTGGATGATCTTCCGCTCCACCAGGGAACGGAAGAGTTGCCAGGCGCGCTTGCGGTGCTGCTTTTTGGCGCCGGCCGTTTCATGGCTGTCGGCGATCAACCGTTGCATGGCACGGCAGCCATCGCCCGGCTGGCTGAGCACTTGGAGCAGCATGCCATGGGTCACTTGGAATTTCGAACCGAGGGCCTCGGGAGCTGCGGCCTGGAGTTTTTTGAAGGTCTCCTCATTCCACCCCACAAACCCGGGAGGCGGCTGGCGTTTCACCAGCTTTTTCAACTTCTTGGGATCGCCCGACGCCTTGGCTTCCTGTTTGGCATTGTCAATCATGTGGCCGGGAGCCATCGCGATGACATAACCAATATCATCAAACCCCTTCCGCCCGGCGCGTCCAGTGATCTGATGGAAATCCCGCGCACTGAGGGTGCCGGTTTTGATGCCGCCGAATTTGGTCAGGCGGGTCAGCAGGACGGTGCGGATCGGAACATTGATGCCGACGCCGAGGGTATCCGTCCCGCAGATGATCTTGAGCAGCCCGCGCTGGGCCAGTTGCTCCATCAGCACGCGGTAACGCGGCAGCAATCCGGCATGGTGCAGTCCGATGCCGTGCCTCAGACAGCGTTTCACTTCCTTGCCGTAGGGACTGTTGAATGGCACGTCCACAATCGCTTCGGCGATCGCCGCTTTCTCCGCGGCGGTGCAGTAGTTGACGCACAGCAGCGTCTGCGCAGTCTCGGCCACGTCGTTCTGCGTGAAGTGCACGATATAAACCGGCGTTTGTTTTGACTCCACCAGTTCCTGCACCACGGCATCCAGACTTTCATCTTCAATATAACGGAACTCCAGCGGCACGGGCCTGACCGTGGATGAGATCACGGTCGAAGCCGCCCCGGTCAGGCGGGTCATTTCCTTTTCAAAAAATCCGGTGGCCCCCAGAGTGGCGGACATGAGGAGGAAGCGGGACCGCGCCATCGTCAGCAGCGGCACCTGCCACGCCACACCCCGCGAGGCATCCGAGTAATAATGGAACTCGTCCATGATCACGTCGCGGAACGGCGCCTCCGCGCCCTGACTCAGCGCATAGTTGGCGAGGATTTCCGCGGTGCAGCAAAGGATCGGGGCATCGCGGTTCACCGTGGCGTCGCCGGTGGCCAAACCCACATTTTCCGGTCCGAAATCCCGGCAAAGAGCGAGGAATTTTTCATTCACCAGCGCCTTGATCGGGCAGGTGTAAACGGAGCGCTTCCCCTGAGCCATGGACTTGAAATGCAGCGCCGTGGCCACCAGCGATTTGCCGGAACCCGTGGGCGTATTCAGGATCACGTTCTTGTCATCGAACAATTCCAGAATCGCCTCCTCCTGGGCCGGATAGAGTTCCAGTTTCCGCTCCGCCACGTAATCCAGAAACCGGTCCAGCAGATCCGCCCCGGCTGAATCAGATGGGGCGGGCAGACGGCGGAGCAGTGGGTTTTCGATCATCGGGAGGGCGATATCCTGGCGGGTAAAAATGATTCCACCCCAAGGGGCAGCAGGATCCATCAGCCATTTTCAAGCGATGCGCCATCGGAGTTCCTGCCCCGCCGCGGGAGGCCGATTCGTCAGGAGCGGTGCCGCCGGGCCACGAGACTGGAAACGATGAGCCCAAGGACAATCCCCGCTCCCACAATGAGCCAGAAATAGTCCGTCCGGTTTTCCAACCCACTGTGGATGTCCATGCCGAAGACACTGCACAGCGCAGTGAGCGGCAGGAACAAAGCGGCCAGAATATTCAGCCGGTGGGCGCTGGCCGCCATCTGGGCTGCGCTGACCGCCTGCGCTTCGGATTGACGGGCGGCGGTGTAGTTCAAACCGAACTGAGCGTCCTGCATCAGGAGTTCCGCGCTGCGCTCAATGCCCGCTGCTTTGTCACGGAAGTTGATCAGGTCGCGGTCCTCCTTCACCATTTCCCGGGCCTGTTGGAAGGCCCGGTGCAATCCCCGCGAGGCCCGCAGCACCGGGGCCGCCGCTTCCAGGAGATTATGATATTCGGTCGCGGTGTGGGCCTTGTCCTCAGCGTCCTCCAGCTCATGAATCCGCGACTCGTAAGCCGTCAGGAATTCCTGCAGGGCGGTCGGCCCCTGGGCCTTGCTGTCGCTCCCGCGCCAGGCGCCCTGCGGCGAGCGGTGAAAAAAAACCGGCACCCGCACCCGCTCGTCCGGCCCCGGCATCCGGTGTGCGATCACCAGCAGATGCCCCTCTTCCAACATCGCCCGCTGCGGTCCTGCCTCGCGGCCCAGCCGGTTGCGGATCGCGTCAGGAATTTCCCAGCTTTTCGGCAAGGGTGAGGCGGGAGACGGAGGAATCAGGCTCATCAGATGAACGGACACCTGATCAACGGATGCTCCAGCGGAAATCGGCTGGAAACTCCGTGGCAATTCCTTCACGCCGGGGCAGTTCCACTCATGCCTTGGAGGCAGTCCGGCTGGGCTTGCTGCGGGAACGAAGGGGGCTTAACCTCACCAACCCTCCCGCCTTCCCTGCCTCCGTGAAAAACGTCCTGATCGCTGCCCTCGCTATCGCTTTGTTGGCGAGCCTGCTGTTTCCCCGAAGGACCGGCGAAACGGGAAGAGCCCCGCAGCAGGAGGAACCTGTCATGGCAGCGCCCCCGAAACCGGTTTCACGCTATGCGCCAGTGCAGACCGCGTTAAGTGAGGCGGCCCGGACGCCCGGGCTGCAGGGATCGGCACTGGGGTTTTGTTTGATCGATGGCGCAGGCAAGGTGGTGGTGGATCTGAATGCGGAGACGGCTTTCATTCCGGCTTCCACCCTGAAAACAGTGACCACCGCGACGGCCCTGCAACGGCTGGGACCGGACTTCCGCTTTACGACGCGGCTGCGGGGCACCGCTCCGATCGTGGATGGCGTGTTGGGTGGCGATATCCTGATCATCGGTGAGGCGGATCCCCTCTTAGGATTGGCAGATCTGACAAAATGGGCCGTGACCTTGAAGGACCAGGGGCTGAAAGAAGTGACAGGCCGGATCGTGGGGGACGGCCGTTTTTTCCATGGATCCCTTTTCGATGACTTCTGGAACTGGGGCGATATTGGAAATGGCTATGGCAGTGCGGTCAGTGGGCTGAATCTGGAGCATAACCGTTTCACAGTCACGTTCCGCGGGGCGGAGGCGGAGGGTGAACCTCCTCTGGTTTCCAGCATCCTGCCGGAGGTGCCGGAAGTCATCATGCTCAGCGAGGTCACCACAGGCCCGGCAGGATCTCCTGACAATGTCGTGGTTTACGGCGGAGAAAAAACCGGACACATCACGATGCGGGGCACCGTGCCGGCCGCCGCGGAATCCGTCATCACCGGCGCGATTCCGGACCCGGAACTCTTTGCGGCCCACCACTTCCGGCAGGCCCTGCTGGAGGTAGGGATCGCGGTGCAGGGGCCCGCCGCTGGCCTGACGGCGCTGGAGGAGGACCCTCTGCCTTGCAGCGTTGAACTGCTGGATTACCAATCGCCCCCCCTGCTGCAACTCATCACCAGCATCCACGCCACCTCCGACAATCACGAAACCGAATGCCTCTTCCGCAAGATGGGCCTGCTGGCGGGGCAGGCTCCTGACCAAGTGATCCGGGAGCATTGGAAAGCCCAAGGTCTCGACTTCATCGGTCTGCGCATGGAGGACGGTTGCGGTCTCGCCCGGGCCGATCACATCCGGCCGCTGGATCTGGCCCGGCTGCAGTTCCTCGCCGCGCAAGGGCCGCACGGTGCCGCATGGCAGGGCTCCCTGCTCTCCGATGGTCCGGTGCGCAGCAAGGGCGGGGCCATGTCCAGCATCCGGTCCTATACCGGTTATATCACTTCAGCGGGAGGCGAAGTCTTTTGTTTTGCCCTGATGGTGAACCACTACGCCGACAGCCAGGCCGTGGCCGGACTCCGGCGGTCGCTGATTGGAATAGTCAGCGGATTGTGATGCCGCCTGGACCGGATGGATATCCATTCCTAATGGAGCCCAAATCCAAACCCAAGAAAAGCCGCCCCGCATCCGAGGATCCAGGCTGATCCCACAAAACCAGCATGACGGAGTCTGGGCTTCAAGGGGCAGGAACGGTCAAAAAGTCCTGCTACAGCAAGGGCAGGAACCAGAATCAGGCTCGCCAAAGCCATGCATCCGCTGATCAGGCTAACCAACAAAATGAAAGTATTGTCCCGAGGGCCCCAATAAATCAATAGTGGCAAAATGGCACTGACAAAAATGCAGAGCACCGCCAAGCCCACCGGGCCCCGTCGATAGCCTCTTTCGTAAACCAAAGCCAGCATCCCAAAGGCAATGCTGCCCAGACCGGTCAGGACAATGACCTGGGATTGCGCGAGGAGAGCAAACATGCCGGTATGTTTAGAGTAGGGCCTTCATCCAGAAGGTCAATTGCTTCGGCGATGCTTCGACCTCCCCGATTTCCTTCCAAGTGAATCCGGTCCGCAGCGCCGTTTTGGCAAACCCCCGGTGAACCCAAAACGAATCGAGGGGAACGTAATCCGCCGGGCGGGCAGGATGATCCGCCGGCCGGTCCACTGCGCAGAAGGCAGCGTGCCGGATGCCGGGGAGGCTGCGGGCATAACGTTTGCGTTCCTCGAAAAACTTCACCCCCAGACCGCGTCCGCGCCAGTCGGGCAGGAGCATACTTTCGCCGAAATAGAAGACGGTGGCAGGGTCGATTCCTGCCGCCAAAAACGGGCCCTTCACCTCCTCCGTTTCGGCCTGGAGGGGAATGCCGGTGGAGAGGCCGATCACTTCGCCGCCGGCTCTGGCGATCACAAAAAGACTGTCGGGATTATCACGATACGTCCGGAGGTATTCCCGCTCGTAAGCGTCGTCCCCTTCATAAAGATAGGGCCATTCCCGGAAGACGGCGATGCGCAAGCGGGCGGCATCCGGGATGAAGGGCCCGATGGCGGCTCCACGGACCGTAAAAACGTCAACAGGCGGGAGGGGCATGGCAGGGAATTCTAGCAGACGGAAAGGATGATAGTTTCAAGGCGCCGGTCGCCGCTTTCCATCAGGAAGATGCTGCCTTCTTGACGTTTGAGCAGCTGCCGGCCCAGTGGCGAGGCGGCGGTGATCACGGTGATCTCCAAGCCCTCATGCTCGACGGCAATGCCACCGCCACCCGGGCCGATGAAGTAGCCCGCCGGTCCATGCTGGTTTTCCAGCACCACCAGGGCGCCCACCCCGGCGGGACGCATGCCGCTGAAATCCTGGGGAGGCATGGCCTCCCATTCGGACAGGGCGGTTTCGGTTTCGAGGAGCCGGAAAGCGACCCCGCGGGCCAGATAGGAGGCTTCCAGATTCCGGGTGTCATATTTATTTTCCGCCTTGCTGTCAGGATCGGTGGCGGCCGCCTGGGCGGCTTTGGCAGCCCGGGTAAAACCATCCAGTTCGGCCCGCAGGGCCGCGATCACCCCGTTGGTGATGGCTTGTTTGTCAGCGGAGGTCATGGGGCAGGCGGGGCAGGATTTTCCGCCGGGAGGTAAGCCGCTCCCCACTGTTCTCCAACCAGGCGGGGATGCCCCGCCAGATGATCACGGACCGTCATGCGTCGGGCGCCTGACAGCTGGATTTCCGAAACGGCCAAAGTTCCCTGCCCAGTCGCGAACAGCAGATGATCCGGTCCGGCCTGCAGCAAGGTGCCCGGCAGCGGGCAGCCGGTGGGAACTTCCGCCGCAGTGACCGGAGGGAACAGTTTGACCACGGTCCCATCGGGCAAAGTGCTGCTGGTGCCCGGCCACGGATCGAAGGCCCGGATGCGCCGGGCGAGGGCGGCGGCCGGTTCCGCCCAGTCGAGCACGCCATGCGACCGCTCCAGCTTGCCGACATGCGTGACCGCGGCGGCATCCTGCACGGTGACCGTTGGATTGCCTGACAAAATCATCGGCAAGGCCTTCCGCAGCGCCACCGGAGCCAGCGCGGCGAGACGGTCGTGCAGGCTTTGCCCGGTTTCGTCAGAGGCGAGGGGCGTGCGCTCGTGCAGGAGCATCGGACCACTATCCAGTCCCGCCTCCACCGCCATCACGGTGATCCCCGATTCCGCATCACCGGCCAGGATGGCAGCCTGGATCGGCGCCGCCCCCCGGTGCCTTGGCAGCAGGGAGGCATGCAGGTTCCAGCAGCCCAGCTGCGGCAGGTCCAACACCGCCTGCGGGATGATCTGTCCGTAGGCCATCACGATGATGAGGTCCGGTTTCAATCCCGCGATCAAATCCACCTGCTGCCGCAAACGGTCCGGCTGGAAGACAGGAATCCCATGCTCCAACGCCAGAACTTTGGTGGCAGAAGGTGTCAGGATCTGCTTCCGGCCCACGGGTTTGTCGGGCTGGCAGACCAGTCCCACCACGTGGACCTCACGATAGTCCAGCAGGCTGGCCAGAGCAGGCACCGCGATGTCTCCGGTGCCTAGAAAAAGTGTTCGGGGGCGCATCAGGGATCATCACGGAAATACAGACCGCAGGCAAGCGGTCAGCGCCGGTGGCCGGTGGACCGCGGCTCAGCGGGCAGGCACGGCCGCCATCCGGTCGGGCACCGTCACTGGCAGGCGCGGCCCGAGCAATAATTCGTCCAGAGCGGGCCCCAGGGCCGGGTAATCAAAGCGGAATCCGGCTTCCATCAATCGACCGGGCAGGCCCCGCCGTCCCGTCAGGGCGAGGGAGGCATCGGAACCCATCAGCCAGGCGGCGGCTTTGACCATCCAGGCAGGCAGACCCGGCATCCAGGGCCGGTGGTAGATGGTCCGGAGTTCCGCCATCAATTCCGCGTTGGTCACGGCGCCGGCGGTGCAGGCGTTGAAGGTGCCGGCCAAGGCAGGGTCCTGCACACAACGCAGGAAAATGCGGTCCATATCGTGGGCATGAATCCAACTCACCCATTGCCGGCCGTTTCCGGCGGCGGCGCCGGCAAACCACTTGGCGAGGCGGGCCAGCACCGGCAAGGCACCGCCCTCATTGCCCAACACAAAACCAATCCTCAACATGACCCGGCGCACCGGCGGCAAAGGGGCCTTGAAAAAAGCGGCCTCCCATTTTTGGCAGACCTCCGGAGCAAAGCCTTCTCCGATCGGGGCAGTCTCATCGCACCAGAGCGGACCGGCATCGCCATATACGGCAAGGGATCCGGCTTGGACCCACACGGCTGGTGGCACGGTGCAACGCCGCACTGCTTCGGCGAGGGCCCGGACACTGTTGATCCTCGATTTCAGAATTTCCGTCCGGCTGGCCTTGGTGTAACGGCAATCCACATTTTTCCCTGCCAAATTTACTACCGCGGCGGCGCCGTCCAATTCCTTGGTCCATTCCGTAAAACGCGCGGGATCCCATGCCACGCCCCGGGCCGGAGCGGCCACCTTTTCCGGCTGGCGGGTCAATACCACCACCTCGTAGCCCGCCGCCGCATAGACTCGTTGCAACCGGCGGCCCAGAAAGCCGGTACCACCGGCCAGAATCACTTTGGGAGCAGAAGTTGTATCCATAAAATTGAAAAGGTGGGTGGAGGAAATTCAGACCGGAACCGTCCGGCGGTTTTGGGTAGGAGGGGTCCAGCCGCAGGCCTCGCTGATGCAGTGACGGTTGGCCGCCACTTTCCGATATCCCCGCCGCAGCAGCGGCATGGCGCCAGGAAGCCGGGTTAGGAAAGTGAAGGGCCGCAGCCACCAGACCGCATGGGCCATCGCCACCACGGCATCGGCTCCCCCGATCACCTGCCCGTCCGCCAGCCGCAGTTTCATTTCGATTTTTTCCACGCCGTCCGGAAACGGATCGAAGCGGAATCCGCGTGGCTCGAGGAGCGGCCGCAGGCGGTCCACCGTCCGCAGACACATGCCGCAGGCGCCATCGTAAAGCACCGCCTTCAGGACGGGATTCGATGTTTCGGAAATTTCAGTCATAAACGAAAGCTTAATGCAAAAAAGACCACTCAATCCCCGGTCAGGCCGAGCAGGCTGAACACTTTATCCCCCAGCTTCATCGCCTTGCGCAGGCGGCCCGAGGGCATCTTGCTCACTTTGTCGAACCATCCGTTCGTCATTTCGAAAAAGGCTTCGAGATCCTTCAAGCGCTGACGGGCATAGACGTCTTCCTTGCTCCCCGGATCGGCCTCGGCGATGCATTCCTTCAAGGCCCCGATGGTGGGATCCAATTCCCGCTTTTTACGCTCCACCGCGATGGTGCGGAACATTTCGAACACATCCTTGATGGTCTCAAAGTGATCCCGGCGGTCACCCATGACATGGGTAATTTTGACGACCTGCCAGTTTTGGAGTTCCCGCAGGCTGGTGCTCACATTCGAGCGGGCCACTCCGAGCACCTCGCAGATTTCCTCGGCATGGAGGGGTTTTTCCGAAACGAAGAGCAAGGCATGGATTTGCGCCATGGTCCGGTTGATCCCCCAACGCGCCCCCATTTCGCCCCAATGGAGGACGAATTTCTGGGTGACGGGGCTGAGGGTGGTCATTTCTTGGATTTCGGTTTCGACAGAAACTACGGACAAATCCAGCTTCGGCAAGGGTTTTTCTTCTCTTTTGATACAATGCACTTCACCATTGGAATGGCCAACAGAGCCAGGATAAACCGCCGTCGGCTCTTTGGGAGGAGCATCCTGAGCTCCGTAAGGAGCAAGTTCGCAATGCCCCCCCCCCGATGCCAAACGGTCGTGTATTCGTCTTCACGGGAAGGGCGGGAAGTTTTATGAAGTCCCCTCCCATCACAACGCCGAGGAGTATTTGGATGCCTATACGCCGCAGAGTTGAAGGATAAGCCGAAGACGCTCCTGTTCCGCTCCGCGCGTCGCCGCACCATGCAGCTCACGGAAAAAGGACTGTGCGGGTTGATGCGTTCCGGATCGTGCAGCGCCGAGCGAAAGCCGCTGGACTGCTGGGGCACATCTGTAATCACAGCTTCCGGACGACCGGGATCACAGTCTATCTGGCGAACGGCAGAGCACTGGTAACCGCAGCTCACATCGCCGCCCATGAGTCCCCAAGGACCACGAAGCTTTACGACCGAACTGCAGATAACATCACGCTGGACCAGATCGAACGGATTCGATTTTGAAGATTCAATATTGTAAAGCCCTCAGCGTCCGGCTCTTAGAGACGGCGACGCCTGAACAAATCAGCCCAAGCTACCAAGCTGAAGAGCACGGTGGTCGAGGGTTCCGGAACGACGGTGATCTGATCCAGCACAATGGATAAATCCGATGATTTCGCGATCAAGCGGATCCCTATCTGATGAACGTCATTCAATGGCAAAATGTTCCCTGTATTTGCCAAGGGGTAAAATAAATCGCCTGTTGAGGTAATGGGTATAGAAACGGAGTTTGTAGACCTCCCATCCAAATACACCAATAAGTCCCCAAGCCCGACAAGTCCAACAATTTTCAATGAAAGACCGTCAGCCCCCAGTAAGCTGAATCCACTGCCGTCTTGCTTTGTATAAAGCAAAGTAAACAATACCTCGCCTGAGGGAGTTCCCCGTAGCTCTACGGCGTAATTCATGACCCCACTGCCTGTGACTAATTTTGCGGTAAAATCCCCCCCAGTCGATGCAACGGCTCTCCTTCTGGCGAGTAGTTCGCCGGAAAAAATATCAATATCCGAATGCGCCCCTTCGGCACTCAGATCAAAACCGCCTTCTGAAAAAGAATCCAGGATCAAAGTCGCCGCCTGGGTTTGAACTGACATGGCAAAGAGCAGCGCCAGTGCTGCTAGTAAAGTTTTTGTGGTTTTCATGGTTGGGGGAAATGGTAAGCAGGCTGCCCTGCTTGATGAATAGGGCGGAATCCAATTCCAAGTCCTTGGTCGGCGGCAGCCCGCACCACCGGATCCACCGGAGCACGCGGCACCACAGCCGGTGGCGGTGGGAATACCCGTGGCTTCATTTGCTCCAAAATCAGCTTTCGTTCTGTTCCATCCTTCAATGGAACCGCGCGGCGGGAATTCAGCTCGAACTGAACCTCATCATTTGTCGGAGTTGGTGTTTGGAGCCCAGCGAAAGCCCCTCCCCAAAAGGGGAGAAAAAGCAGGAAACCAAGGATGGACTTCATAAATGGCTGGGGTCCTACTCATCGGTTCACCCACGGCGGCCAAGTGCCCGCCACAAAGCAGCACCAAGGATAAAAGCCACAGCCACCATTACCCAGAGGAACTGGTTCCGTGGTTTGATTTGAGCGATAACCGACTCCGCAGAAAAAGGTAGAGATCCGTTGCTTGGCAGTTGAAGCCGCGAGGAATCGATGGAAGTCAGTCCAAGAATGGTTCTCACATTTTCCAAATGCTCCGACGTAGCCGGAAGAAGTTTTCCAACCAACAGTGTTCCGTTCTTCATGGAACCTGCGACAATGTAATCCTTACCAAGTAAAGGAGGAGCTTCTCTTTGCTTGGATTTGCTGTATTTTGCAGGGCCATTCAAACGCCATTTTGTCAAAGCTACTGATTTTTCATGCAAGGCTGGGGGTAGCTTATACAGATTCCAATCAGCAACACCATCCGGCCCGGGAGAAACAGGCTTCGGTGGCGTCCATAAGGGGGCACTGCCCTTGATTGTGGTGAGAATTTCAAAGGTGAGATCGTCGTAGTAGCTCCCCCCACCCGCCAAGGTTAACCACCCAGGATAAACAACTCTCCCCACTATCGCTATTTCGGCGGAGGAAATTGCCGGACCCGTTTCCGCAGTCGCTGTGGCTAGTGGTAAATCTTCCTGCGCTGACGCTACGGCGGCAAGGTAAAGGACCATTGTAAATCCAAAGATTTTATCAAGTTTCATGACCATTTATTGGTTCCGGGAAGGAATGAAATCGGTTGGGAACCACCGACAATCCCTCGAATTCCACCCTTGTTCGTCTTGATGGTGAGGAAACGCAGGCGATTCGATTTTTCGAGACCTTGGGAATCATTGAGCGCTGATCCGGTCACTCAAATTCGCCGAGTGATGGATCTTTGCCCCCAATCCAAATTCCCAGCTACTTGCCAAGTTCCCGCAAGATCGCTCTCGACCTGATATGTGAAGCGTAGTCTCCCACGCGGAGCGGAGCGCTGCCGGGCTAAAACCACCGCTTTTGGTCACCGCCTCGTCGAGGATTCCGGCTTTCAATACCGCCTCCGGGAGCTCGGGGGGAGCGGCTCGACAGGGATTCAGCGCCCGGGAGCTTGGTTTCTCTCCGTAAACCGGGGTAAAGACCGAAAGTGTGGCCAAGAGCAGAAAGCGTTTCATGGAATGGAAAAGAGGACAGAACTTAGCAATTACATTGTAAATACAGACAGGCAAGCAAATTCCGTCAGGAATCAGAATACTCTCACGCCCGACTGGTTGATTGACAGTCCGGGGTGATCCGCTGCACACTGGCTTCATGATCAAGGCCCTGCCATTCCACTGCTTGGTCCTGCTGCTGATCATCACGCCTGTCCGCGGTGCCTATAATGACAAAATCCCCTATCATTTCTACAACTTTGAGGCGCCGCGCTTTGATCAGGGCAGTCTGGCCGGGAATCCACAAGGCCTGAGCTTGGTTCAGGGGACTGCCCGGATCTCTGCCTCTCCAACCACGCCGGGCTCCACCCAACACCTTGTGCTCGACAAACATGGGCCGCACAGTGCGGTTCTCCTGACGGGAAAACGGCTGGCCGGCGATCACCGGTCCCATGCCGAGGTCTGGGTCCGGCCGCAGGCGACGGCTTCGCAAAACGGAGAGGAATTCATGGACTTTGATGGCGCGGTCATCGGATTGTTCCGCAGGCCCGATGAAGCCACGGCGGAGTTCCATGCCTTTCATCAAATCACCGCGGATACCGGCTGCTGGTTATCCACCGGGCAGATGATTGAGCTCAATGAGCGGGGGGCCGCCACCCAATGGCACCGCCTGAATATCGAGCACCATTGGGAAGCTGGAACCTGGTCCCTCAAAGTGGATGGCGTAGAGGGACTCAAGGGGCTGCAGCGCAGTGGCCGGGTCGAACCGGATCGATTCGAATGCTGGCTGTTTGGCCAGGAGCAGGGAGACTGCGCCTTCGATGACCTGTTGATCACGCCGCTCGCGCCGGATCAACTCGAAGCGCAGGCGTCAGCGGGACAACTCCTGCGCCGCACGCCCGCGGAACCGTCGGGGCGAAAACGGCCCCGGGTGGCCACCGGCAAGCAACCGGTGCCGCGCCGCCACACGGCCCTGCCCAAGCCGACCCGCCAGCCGGCGGCGCCAGTGGAATTCGACTTTCATTTGAAGGTGGTGGGCGGCGGCCGGCATATCGCCGAGATCGACTTGAAGGAAAAACCGGAAGGGCAAAACCGCATCGCGCTTTATACCCCCGGTTACGATGCCGCAGGCCAGCCGCTGCCCTTGCAGGTGGAGATCCGCTGCGATGCCCACTTGGGAGAAGGGGTGGTGCTGGCCGATCTGCATTGGGCCATCATAGAAGCTGGGGACGCCAGGAACGGGGAACCGCGGCCGGTGCTGGTGCAGGGCGATTTTTCGACAGGCCCCACTCAGTTGGCGACCGTGCCTTCCAAGTGGTCCAACAAGGCGCTCTCGATTCAGGTGGCAGCGCGCCTGAGGCAAGCAGTCCGCGGCCGGTGAGAGGCATCCTGGGAAGGGAATGAACCATTCTGCAGTCCAGCGGAACCCCGGTCGCTGCCTCCGCGGAAAAAAGCTCAGGCAATGATGGACCGTGGTGCTTCGACGGAAGTTTTCCGCGGGCAATCGCGGCTTGACCCTCCGGATGCGCTGTCTAGGCTGGGTTTTACTCCTTTTCCCCGTCCTTTCACTTTTATCATGGAATATCAGCACACGCTGGCCAAGCCCGCCACGCTCACCGGCACCTCCCTGCACACCGGGGAAGCCGTCACTCTCACCATGGCACCGGCGCCGGTCGGTCATGGCATCAAATTCCGCCGGATGGATCTGGAAGACCAGCCCTTCATCCCCGCCAGTGTGGACAAGGTGCAGATGGTGGAGCGGGCCACGACCTTGGCCGAAGGCAGCGTAAAAGTGCATACCGTGGAGCACGTCATCAGTGCTCTGGCCGGGATGGGAGTGGACAATGCTCTGATCGAAATGGATGCCAATGAACCACCGATCGGGGATGGTTCGGCACGCGCCTACGTGGAGTGCATCAAAAAGGCGGGGATTGTCGCCCAGGATGCGCCCCGAGGAGTGTATGAAGTGCGCGAGCCGATTTCGATTGAGACCAAAAGCGGCAGTATTCTGATTGTGGTGCCCGACAAAAAATTCCGGATCTCCTGCACCCAGGTGGGGCCGGATGGGCGGCTGACCCAATATTACAGCACGGAGATCACCCCGGAGATTTACGAAAAGGAAATCGCCCCGGCGCGGACGTTTGTCTTTTACGAAGACGTAAAGGGCCTGCTCGACAAGGGCCTGATCAAAGGAGGCAGCCTGGAAAATGCGATCGTGATCCGGGACGAAAGCGTCATGAGCAAGGAGCCGCTGCGGTTCAAGGACGAGTTCGTCCGCCACAAGATTCTGGACCTGATCGGGGACCTCATGTTATGCGGAAAGCGCATCATGGGACACGTTATTGCGGTGAAACCCGGCCATGGGCCCAACACAGAAATGGCCAAGCGGCTCAAGCAGGATTACAGCCGCATGCTCAGCATGGTGCCGCCGGTCAGCATTCCGAGCGGAGAGGCCGTGATGGACATCAACGAAGTGATGCACATTCTGCCGCATCGTTATCCCTTCCTCATGGTGGACCGCATCGTGCGCTTCGAAGGCGAAAACAAGTGCACCGGGGTGAAGTGTGTCACCATCAACGAACCGTTCTTCCAAGGCCATTTCCCGGGGCATCCCGTCATGCCGGGGGTCCTGCAGGTGGAGGCCATGGCCCAGGTGGCCAGCATCCTGATGCTGCGCCGTCCGGAGAATCAGGGGAAGATCGGCTATTTCATGAGCGCCAACGAGGTGAAATTCCGCAAGCCGGTGATGCCGGGAGACACCCTGTTCATCGAAGCCGAAATTCTGAAGGTGAAACGCAGCATCGGCGTGGCCCGCGCCCGTTGTGTGGTGAACAACGAAACCGTCAGCGAAGGAGAGCTGATGTTCAGCCTGTTGGAGCGCTAGGCCACATGATCCACTCTACTGCCATCATCCATCCCAAGGCGGAACTCGCCGCCGGCGTTGCCGTCGGCCCGTATTGCGTGATCGGCGAAGGCGTGCACCTTGGCGAAGGCTGTGTGCTGCACAATCACGTCACCCTGACGGGTCCGTCGGTGATCGGTGCGCGGAATACCTTCTTCCCCGGGGCTTGCATCGGCGGCGTCACCCAGGACCTCAAATACACCGGGGAGCCCACCTTTCTGGAAATCGGCGACGACAACGTTTTCCGCGAATATACCACCGTGAACCGGGGGACCCTGCCCGGGGCCAGGACCGTGATCGGCCACCACAATCTCTTCCTGGCCTACGTGCACATCGCGCACGATTGTCTGGTGGGCAACCATGTGATCTTTTCCAACAATGGCACCCTCGCCGGCCATGTGGTGGTGGAGGATCACGTGATTCTGGGCGGCCTGACCGCAGTCCACCAGTTCTGCCGGCTGGGGCAGCACGCCATTACCGGCGGCTGCTCCAAAATCGTGCAGGACGTGCCGCCTTTCATGATCGTGGACGGGAATCCCGCCGCGGTGCGGGGCGTCAATGTGATCGGACTCCAGCGCCATGGTTATGAGGAAGCCGCCATCCGTCCCCTCAAGGAGGCGTATAAATCTCTTTTCATGCGCGACCAGAGTCTGGCGGCCGCCCTGGAGGAACTGGCGCCGTTGGTCCCGGAAAGCCCGGCGCTCGCCCACCTCGTGGGTTTCATCCAGTCAAGCCCACGGGGGATTATCCGTTAGTTTTTTCCAGCCATGAGCGACATCAATGAACTGATTCAAAAAAACCGGATCTGGGCCGCGCGGATGGTGGCCGGGGATCCGGACTTTTTCGGGCGCCTCGCGCGCCAGCAGGCGCCGGAATATTTGTGGATTGGCTGTGCCGACAGCCGGGTGCCCGCCAATGAGATCGCCGGCATGATGCCGGGCGAACTTTTTGTACACCGCAACGTGGCGAATCTGGTGGTGCACTCGGATCTGAACTGCCTCTCCGTGATGCAGTATGCGGTGGATGTGCTGAAGGTGAAGCACATCATCGTGACCGGCCACTACAACTGTGGCGGGATCATTGCCGCGCTGCGGAATCAGTCGTTCGGGCTGATCGACAACTGGCTGCGCCATGTCCAGGATGTCTTCCATCTGCACCGGGAAGAAATCGAGGCGCTGGATACCGAGAGCCGGCAGGTGGCGCGGCTCTGCGAACTGAATGTGTTGGAGCAGGTGGTGAATGTGTGCCGCACCACGGTGGTGCAGGCAGCCTGGCAGAGCGGTCAGGTTCTATCCATCCATGGCTGGGTCTATGACGTGAAGGATGGACTCGTCCACAGCCTCGTAGGACCAATCAGTGATCCGGGAACGGCCTCGGAATTGCACAGCAGCCGCCTGAAACGGGTGAAACGGGGCGTGGCCTGACGGTCCCGCAGCAGGGCGCCGCCTCCCGCCCGTCATGGCAAGCCGGGGCAAAAATCGTTGGATATCCCCGGAGAGGCCCGTATGATAGCGGGACGGCATCGCACCCTGCGGCCCATCCGATCCCATGAAACTGCTCCACTGCGCCTGCCTGCTCTCCGCTTTCACTTCCCTGCTCCAGGCGGAGGTCAGGGAGTTCAAAAACAACAAAGGGCAGATCCTCAAAGCCGAGCCGGTGGTGGTGCGCGGGATGAACGTGATTCTCCGGATGGAGAACAAACAGCAGGTGCCCGTGCCCCTGAAAAATTTCAGTGCGGAAGATCAGAGCTGGCTGCTGCAATGGATGGTCTGGGATCCCAAGGCCCTGGACTACAACTTCACCTGCGAGGAAGTCGAAAAAACCGGGGAATCCCTGCGCCAGAAGTACTCCTATTATAAATACGAGGTCACGCCCCGGGGCTACGAGGTGAAAATCGGCAACCGCAGCCAAAGTACCATGGAGGGAGTGAAGGTGGCCTACCGGATTTTCCTGGAAGACCGGGTGGATGAAAATGGGAACACCAAACTGAAGGTGAGCTACCACACAGGCACCTCGGTCCTGCCCCGCATGCAGTACAATGCGAGTCATAGCCTCATGACGAGGAAGCTGAACTGCGAAAAACTGACTCCCGTGGATGGCTGGACTTTCTATGTAGGGAAAACCACTCGCGACCGCCTGCGCGGCGTGTGGATGCGGTTCTACCGTCACGGCGTCATGATCAGCGAGTGGAAGTCACCCGGCGTCCCCAAGTGCGATTGGCCGGCCAACAGCAAGGAAGAAAAGGAAATGGCGGCGGATCAGGAAGCCGCCCGGATCGGGGCTGCCGCAGCCGCCAAGGCGGCTGAACTGCATCTGAAACCGGAAGAAGCGCCCAAGCCGCCGGTCACCCCTGATCCCCCGAAACCAATGGACACCGAAGACAAGGATGAAATCCCGAAGGAACTGAAAATCTTCGAACTGGATTAGAAAAACCGCCTCTGCCAGCCGGATCATCGTCCTGATTGATACCGGAATCAGGCGTCCAAAATAGCCGCGACCTGCTGCAACAGCTGCGAAGCCGAGAATGGCTTCGCCAGTATATACCCGGTGCGATCCGGGCTTTCTGCCTCCAAGGTTCGGACATTGAATCCACTGGTAATAATCACGGGGATGGCCGCAGTGTCCTTGGCATGGCGCAGGTTCCGCAGTGCCTTCAGGCCGTTTCCACCTGGCATCATGACATCCATGATGATCAGGTCCGGCCGCTCGTTGAAAGCAAGGGAGGGCACGGCACTGCCGCTGGTGCCAAAAATAATCTGCTCATATCCGACCGTGCGAAGGGTCGACTCGATGAACCGGCGCACTGGCGGCTCATCGTCAACGATGAGGATTTTTGCGGTTTTCCGCTTCCCCGGGGCAGGCATTGATCCCGCCAAAACTGGAGTATCAAGAGTGGCGTTCATTTTTCATGCAGATATTTCTTTAAATTATGCTTATTATTGTAAATTGCAATTTTTTTCTAAAGTATCCCCCATTCTCGCGCTTCTCCGGCTCAATCTTCTGAGGGGAAGGCTGAGGGTTGGCCTCCTCCCGCGCATGGCAGCGCGAATCTGTTCCTGATCATTGCTCAGGGTACTGTTCCTGAACTGGGGTCCCGGAAGCAGTCAGATGGGTGCGGATGCGTCCGTGAAACTCCGGCCCATCTCCAGCCTGCCTGGCGCGGTCATTGATCAGCGACGCGGCCCGGTGCTGCTCCCATGGCAGGGAGTGCAGCAACCAGCCCTGCTCGTAACCGAGGCGCTCATACTTGCCGCTCAGCAAAGGACGCCGGTACCAGGGCACCTGCCGGCCCATGACCTCGTCCACATGCTGGGCGATCACATTGGTGCAGTTGTCCGTCAGTGTATTAAAAAACTCCGGCTTCTCCTCCAGGGCATTGGACCGCTGCGCCATGTCCAGCAGCAACCGACGGCCCTGGAAGGGCGTCAGATTGCTCCGGAAGAGATAAACTTCCTCCTGGAGATGGTTGGTGCGCCGCTGGATCATATCCCGTTCATCAGCCCAGAGATAAAAGAGCTCATACTGTTTGAAGAATCCCCGCAGCAGGGTGTTGGGTTCCTGGGCCTCCGCCCGTAGTTCAATACTCACCGCCAGAGGAGCCTCGTCCTTGAAGACAAAACTGGTGGTCACATGCGCCACGTCCGGGATTCCCCAGTAATTGAAGAAAAAATCGACGTGCTCCAGCTGATTGAGATCAAAGGTCCGGCTGGACCAGCGGGCATCGTATTCCGTGGCGCTGCGGTAGCGGAAATCACGTATCCCATGAACCGTCAAGAAACTCCCCTCCACCGTCAGTTTAGCCGCCTGCTCGGTTTCCCGGGGATAGCGCAATCCTGACTCCGGCCCGCGCCGTGCCCACCAGACCGCCACCGCCAGCCACAGCACCAGGCTGACCCACGCCCCATGGGATTTGGTCTGGGCCATGAAGAAGATTAAAACGAGCATGGCGCCATAACCCAGCACCACTCCGGCAGCCATGCCGTGGTGGCCACTGAACCAGAAATACAAGGCCAGCAGAGCCCAGCCATGCAGCAAGGCCAGGCCTGCCCACGCCGCCATTCCACCCAAACACTTCCAGATGCTTTGCCGATCACTCATGGGCGGCATCCTGCCCTCCCGGCATGGGAATTGCACGCGCATTCCGGAGCCCTGGCCCGATTGCCCTCCCGGGCAGAACCGGTTCCATCTGTTCGACTGGAAAGGCGCTTCCTGCCCGATTCCGGCGTGTCAAGGGGCGGCGCGCTGCTCCGCCGGCCTTTCGTGTATGATAAGAATAGAAGAATTGACCGTAAATGCACGCATCCCCCGGGGCCTTTTGCCATCCGTGAATTTCCTAACCATGAATCCCAACACCCGAACCACCGCCCGCCGCACTTTCCTCAAGTCCGGCCTCGCCGCCACCGCCGCGCCCTTCCTCCTGCCCTCCCGGGTGTGGGCTGCCGAGGGGTCCCCCAATGCCAAAATCCGCATGGCCTTTATCGGCACCGGGAAACAAAACGGAGGCCTGATGCGTGGCTTCATGGGCAACATGGATGAAGTCCAGGTCATGGCCGTCTGCGACGTCGATACCACGCGCCGCGAACACGCCAAAAAAACCGTGCTCGATTTTTATGCCTCCAAGGGCCGCACCGAAAAGATCGATGCCTATAACGATTTCCGCGAAGTGCTGGCCCGCAAGGATATCGACGCCGTCTGCATCGCCACCCCGGACCATTGGCATGCCATCATCACCACCGCAGCCCTCGCGTCGGGCAAGGATGTCTATTGTGAAAAACCCCTCGTGCACTCCGTGGAGGAAGCGGTCGCGGTGATGGATGGGGTGAAACGCCATAACCGGATCCTCCAAACCGGTTCCATGCAGCGTTCCAGCAAGGAATTCCGCGCCGCCTGCGAAGTGGTGCGCAACGGTTTCATCGGTGAGGTCAAATCCGTGATCTGCCAGTTCGGGGTTCCCGGCAAACCGTGCGACCTGCCGGAACAACCCGCCGAACCCGGTCTGGATTGGGACCGCTGGCTCGGGCCGGCGCCTTCCCGTCCTTACAGCTCGGTGCTTTCCCCGCGCGGGGTGCATGACAACTTCCCGGATTGGCGCCTCTTCAAGGAATATGGCGGCGGTTACGTCACCGACTGGGGCGCGCACCACCTCGATATCGCCCAGTGGGCGCTCGGCATGGACGAAAGCGGCCCCGTGGAAGTCCGCATCCCCGGCAATCAGAAAGGCCTCAAGGAAGGCGCCCAGCTGGTTTACGCCAATGGCGTCACCGTCACCCACCAGAACAGCGGCTATGGCGTGGATATCACCGGCACCGAAGGAACCGTGAAGGTCAACCGCGGCAGGATCGAAGTCATCGTGAAGGGCCAGACCCTCGCCAGTTTCGGGGAAAAAGGCAGCAATACTTCCCTCGACCGCGAAATCGCCAAACTCGATGCCACCCTGCTCAAGGAGCCCAAGGTGATGCTCTACCGCACCAAAAATGGGAACCACCTCCAGGATTTCCTCTCCAGTGTGCGCAGCCGCCAGAAATCCTGCACCCATGAAATCATCGGGGCCCGCAGCGCCACGGTCTGCAACCTGATGAACATCGGTTATTACCAGGGCACCGGCTTCGGATGGGACCCCGCCGCGATGAACTTCAAAGGCCCGGGCACCGACCCTGCCTGGCTGAAGTATGCCTACCGTGGTGAGTGGAAACTCTCCTGATCAAATCCTGCATCATTCCTCCAGACAGGGTCCGGCAACGGGCCCTGTCTTTTTCATTTCCCCGCCGCGTGGTCCGTGATACCTCCCGCATGACCACTGCTTCCCCTGCGGAACCTTCCCTGACCAATTGGCTGATCCGCCTGCCCGAAGTCTTCGCGCCCTGGAGCCCGGAAATCCTCGCCCAGCTGGGCACTGCCTCCTCCACCCCGCTGGGCCCGGAGTATCACCTGATCCGCCTGGCCGATCCGGCCCCGGTCCGGCTGAGCCCGGCCGCGCCTTTTCTGTGCTGGAATCTCCCGATCCAGCACAGCTGGCCCTGCCATCCGCCGAAGATGGAAAACTTCATCGAAAAAGCGGCGCAGACCCTCCTGAAAAAGTTCAGCCCGCTCCAGCCCCAGGCCATCCAGATGGGACCCCTCCAAGCCGGGGCACCGGATCGTTATTACAAAAGCCTTGCCTCCAATCTCCGGGGCCGCACCCTGCAGCTTTTCCCCGGTTTGTCAGGCTCCGTTCCGGCCGAAGCGCAGGACCCGGAACGACCCACCCTCTTCTGCCTGGTGGGCAAGGAAGGACTCTTTGCCGGAATGCAATCCCCGCGCCTAAGCAATGGCTTTCATCCCGGCGGCACCAAATTTGTCAGTCAGGGCGCCGCCGGCACCATCAGCCGCGCCGGAGCCAAAATCGCCGAAGCCCTGCATTATCTCAAACTCCACCGCCCCGCCCTGTCTGAGGGATCACACTGGCTGGAACTGGGCGCCAGCCCCGGCGGCATGACCTCGGAACTGCTGAACCGGTCCTACCGCGTCACCGCCCTCGACCGCGCCCCGCTTGACCGCCGCCTCGACCACCTCCCCGGGCTGATCTTCACCAAAGCCGACGTCGCCACCTTCCATCCGCCGGCCGGCACCGTTTACGATGCCCTGCTCTGCGACATGAATGGCGACGCCCGCAACGCCCTGCGCCAGGTCATCCGCCTCACTCAGTTCATGCGTCCCGAGGGGCTGATTGTTTTCACCCTGAAAACGCCCGGCGCCGACAACCTGGCCGCCGTGCAGGACGCCATCCGCCTGACCCTGCGCGATGCCTCCGCCGCGCCGCTCTCCCTGATTTCCCTGACCCACCTGACTTACAACCGTCAGGAATTCACCTGTTTCTTCGAGGTTTGACGCCTACTCCCTGACACTTTCCGAAAACTCCACCACTGCCTGCCGGATCACCCCGGCCACGTCCCCTCTGGCCTGGGCAAACGGCGGGCGGAACCAGGGAAATGCCCCCACCAGATCCGCGGTGACCAGCACCTGACCGTCACAATCCTTGCCAGCTCCGATCCCAATCGTGGGGCAACTTACGGCGCGGGAAATGTCCGCTGCCACCGCCGGCACCACCCCTTCCAAAACCATGGCCACCACCCCGGCTTCATCCAAGGCCACGGCATCAGCCAACAACCGGGCGGCATCCGCTTCGGTTTTGCCCTTCTTTTTGTAGCCGCCTTCCTCCCTGACACTTTGTGGCAGCATCCCGATGTGCCCCACCACGGGAATCCCCGCCGCCAGAATCGCCTTGATCTGCGGCAACATGGTGACCCCGCCTTCCAGCTTCACGCCATCGGCACCGGCCTGCACCAGAGCCCTCGCACTGGCCACCGCCTGCTCCGGGGTCGTGTAGGTGTGGAATGGCAAATCCCCCAGCACCGGCGCCCGCTTCACCCCGCGCCGCACCGCCCGGGTATGGTGCACCATTTCCGCCAAAGTCACATCCACCGTGTCCTGATAACCCAGCAACACCATCCCCAGACTGTCTCCGGCCAGGATCAGGTCCACTCCACCCTCGTCCAGCAACCGGGCGGTCGCATAATCACCAGCCGTCAGGCAAACCACCTGCCGTCCCGCTGGTTTCAACGCCATCAAGGCCGCCCACTTCCCTGCCAGATTTTCCGGCATCCCGGCTCCGGCCAGATCAGCGTAGCGCAGCAGCGGCGGCTCACCGCTCACCAATTGGTCGAGCAACGTCCTGACATTCACGGAAAACCCCGGCAGGATCAGCGCCGGACGGATCGCCGCCAGCGGCTCCAGCACAAACCGCCGCAGGTGCAGCCGAGGATGCGGGACGGTCAGGGAATCCTCCTGCACCACCCGCGGTCCGGCATACAGAATATCCAGATCAATCGGCCGCGGCGAATTCTGCGGCCGGCGGTCCGGCCGGCCCAGCCCGCGCTCAATGCCCCGCAACGCTTGCAGCAGCGCCACCGGTTCCAGCGCACTGTGCAACTCCGCCACTGCATTTAAAAATGCCGGAGCATCCGCCTGGCAATCCACCGGAGCTGTTTGATAGGCGGGCGACACCGCCGTCAGCTCACCCAGACTGGCCAAGGCCCCCAGCGCCGCATGGAGATGGCTGAGCCGGTCCCCGACGTTGGAACCAAGCGCGATTCCATAGGCCGTCAGACCGGCGGGAGCATCGGGAGAAACATTCATGCGGGCAGCAGATTCAGGAGCTTCTAACGCAACCCCAGCACGTCCTGCATGTCGTAAAGTCCGGTTTTTTGACCCCGCAGCCACTTGGCAGCACGGACCGCTCCCTGGGCAAAGGTATCGCGGCTGCTGGCCTTGTGGGTCAGTTCCACCCGTTCGCCCTGGGCAGCATAAATCACGGTGTGGTCCCCTACGACGTCGCCGCCGCGCACCGCATGCATCCCCACTTCCCGTTTGGTCCGGGCCCCTACATTGCCGAACCGGCCATGCCTCACATCCTTGTCGTAGGAGAGGTCCTCCACTTCACAAAGAATCTCCGCCAGACGCCGCGCGGTGCCGCTGGGCGAATCGATCTTTTTGTTGTGGTGCATCTCCACCACTTCCAGATCAAAGTCGGCCCCGAGAATCTCCGTGGCCTTGCGGGTCAGCCAGAACAGGGTGTTCACCCCCACGGAATAGTTCGGGGCAAAAACGATCGGCAGGGTTTGGGAAGTCCCGCGGATAAAACTTTCGGTCTCCGCACTGAGCCCGGTGGTGCCGATCACCAGCAACTTGCCCTGATCCCGGCACGCCGTCACCAGATCCCGGGTGAAGGTATGATGACTGAAATCCACCACCGCATCGCAGCCCGCGAGGGCCGCCTGGAGATCGTCCCCGGCATCGATTTTTCCGGACACCGTCACTTCCGCATCCAGTCCAGCGCAACGCGCCACGGCTTCGCCCATCCGGCCACGGCAGCCAGTCACGAGAATTTTCAAAGGTTCGCTCATGCCGCATCATGCCGCCCCGAAAGGCCGGTGCAAGGGACCGTAAACAGGTTTGAAAAACCCCCTACCTCGCCAGCAGGGGCCGCAGCGCCTCCGCCCACACGACATAACCCTGCGGACCCGGATGCAGGGCGTCTGGCATGATTTCCTTGGAAATCGTCCCGTCCGCTCCGCAAAATTTGGTCCCGATATCCAGCAAATCTGCCCCGGTCTCCCTCGCGACCGCCGGCAGCAGGGCATTGATCGCGTCCACCTTCCGGCGCACCGGCTGATCCGGCGTCGCGCCCCGCGGGAAGACGGCCATGAGGACGACCCGGGTTCCCGGACATTTGGCTTTGGCCCGCCACACCACTGCGGCAATGCCTTCCGCGATTTCCGCCGGGGTATTTTCCCGGGCATTGGGCGTGCCCGCCAGATTGTTGGTGCCGATCAGCACCACCAGCTGTTTCGGTTTCAATCCATCAAGTTCCCCATGGTCGATACGCCACAGCACATTCTGGGTGCGGTCCCAGCCGAAACCGAGATTCAGCGCCGGGCGGCCGGCCAACAATTGATCCCACGCCTCCTTGCCCCGATTTCCTTTCGGCTCGTCCGGCACACCGCCCCAGAGATGCGTGATGGAATCGCCGATGAACACAATCTCCGGCTGCAGGGCCGGGCCCACTTTCAGGATCGCTTCATGCCGTTGGTTCCAATCATAAAAGTCCTGCTCCAACCGGTCACGGGGGACCGTGGCGGTGTTCTCCCCGGCGCCGGTTTCCTGACAATCCGTACTGGTGGTGAATCCCCGCGCATCCGTCGCCGCCAGGAAAAAAGCGAGCGGCCGATCCGTCGGCAGGACCACGGTCAGGGCCGATCCGGTCACGGTGGCCGGGCGGGTTTCCCACCGGCGGTTTTGCCAAGCCCCGGTATCGGTGGTGAAATGCAGGGATGCCCCCGCTGCCGGAGTGCCGGGCCCGACCGGCACGGTCACGACTTCGCCTTCCTGGCGGATTTCCCCGAGCCGCACCAAAGGAACACTTCCAGGCTTCAGGTGCTGATCCATGAAGGCATCCACCTCCGGAAAATTCCAAATGTGCCCGTGCGCCATGTCCACCCGCAACGACCATTGCCGCTGCCCGGCCGGGACCAGACGCCCGGTTTTGCCATGACTGTCCGGAGGATAGGCAAAATCGTGCAGGCCATTGACCAGCATTACGGGACAAACCGCCTTGCCAATGACTTGTGAGGGATCAAACAGCTGAAGCCAGCGGTCCCGCGCTTCCAGAGAAAGAGTGGCGAGGGAGCGGTCGCGCCAGATGCTGTTATCCCCCAGAAATCCGCAACCATAAACCGGCACCGCCGCCTTTAATGCCGGATCCAGTCCCGCCGTCAGACAGGTCAGGTAGCCACCCCAGCTGATGCCCGTCACCCCGATGCGGGCCGCATCCACCTGCGGCAACGAGGCCAACAGGGCATGCCCCCGCAGTACCGCCGCCACCGCATGATAGGTCCACATGTCCCGGGCTTCATTGTTGGTAAACTCCTTGAATTTGATGCCATCATCCTGACTTGGACCACCCTCGGCGTGACGTTTTCCGTCAGGCCCCTGCCCGGCCGTATCCATGGCCAGGGCCACATAACCCCGCTCCGCCCAATGCCGGGCCCAGTCCTGAAACGCCTTCCCCCCGCCGCCATGCACCAGCAGCACTGCCGGATGTTTGCCGGAGGCCGCCCCTCCCGCAGGTTCGCCCAGCCACGCGAAGATCCGGGTCGGTTTCCCCTGCCAGGGTTCACCGGCATACCAGACCGGTTTGGTCAGGCCTTCAGGAGCACCGGTCTCAACCGCAGGTGGCGTGGCCAGCAGTTGCGGCACATTCCAGAGGGAGGCCTCGGAGAGCGCTGCCTCCTGGGCGGACACTCGCCCCAGGGCCAGCAGCAGGATACCGGCAAGGACCGGAAGGGAATATGACGGCATTTGATATGGCTCCCGGATTCAGGGTTTCGGTTTCGGCTTCGCCGCCGGTGGCATCGTCCAGGCGGCCAGCCAGGTTTCGCCGGTCCTTTTCGCCTTCAGGCGTTCGTTGAGGGCCGCTTCCATGGAGGGCATGTGGCCGGCGCCATAAAAGATGGCGACGCGTTTTTTGGCAGGATCCGCGAGGACTTCGTTCAGCTTTTTCAAAGCCACGTCATTGCGGCCGTCGATGATGGCATTGTCCTTCTCAAGCAGGCCCCCCGCCATCAATTGCTCACTTTCCGCGAGCAGTTTGGCGAAGATTCCCTTGATGCGCAGCATGCTCTTCTGGCTGTAAAACAGCATCACCAGATCCGCCAGGCCCAGCTCCCCGGCATCGCCGATCCTGTCCTTGAAAGCCGGATCGTTGCTGAGCTCGAAGGACTTCAGCAGCAGCTTCATCATGGACTCGCCTCGGTCGGCCTGCATTTTGGTGAACTCCTCGGCACTGGCATCCGCATGCACAAAATTCGGCCGGGTGTAATCGATCTGTTCCAACTGGAACGACAGCTTGAAGACATTGCCGATGCCTTGCTGGAGGCCCCGCAGCGGATGCGGCCGGGGCGCCGGCACCCCGGGGTCCGGGGCCGCCGGCTTTTGCAGGGCCGCGGGATCACCCACCAGTTCGAAGAGCACTGCATCGTAAGTGCCGAGGCGTTGGTTGACGTCCTGGTAATAGGCCTCATCGGCGAGATGGACGACGCCAAAAAGATCCACGATGCGCCCATCCGGCAGGGTGAAGGTGGCGATGCTGACTTCGAGCCGGTTGCTCTTATCGTCTTCCGCCATTCTGACATAATCCGGGCCTGCGGCCACTGCCGGCGCGGCTGCAGCGGGAGTGGCTTCGGAAGCCTTCGCTGGTTTGGTTGCCGTATCTGCCCAGGCCGCCCAGGGACAGAACAGCAGAAGACCCGCAGCAAGGCGGAGGTAGTGCGGGTGTTTTTGCATGGCAGTGGGGAGCGCCCTCCATGGCGCAGTTTGTTAGAATTATTCGCCGGCAGGATCGCCATTCTGCCCGGAAATCAGGCGTGTTTCTTCACGTAGTCGATGATCTTCAAATCGTCGTCTCCAGCCGCCCAGACCGTGCGGAGGAAGTCGGCGGGATGGATATCGTATTTGATGAAAAACTGCCGGTCGCCGCCGCAGCCATACATGATCTCCGGGTCCATCTCCCCGCGCAGTTTGAGGCGGGCTTTGACGATCAGGCGCGGCAGCCACGGGATGCCATCGACTTCCTGCGGTTTGGGAGGCAGCTGGTCGGGAGTGGTTTCCCGGGAGCTCAACTGGCCGTGCTGGATGACTTTCAGATAGTCCCGGCGCACCGCCGCGACCAGCAGGGAAGTCTCCGGGGTGGGATCGCCGTAGTTCACATGGTCTTCCACAAAATCAAAAAACTCGCGGGGTTTGTAGCCGATGGAGGTGAGGAACGCCAGGTCGTCAGGCGGGTAGTTGCCGTGGAAGTTGGTATCGCCTCTTTTAAAACGGGCGGTGCAGGCGGCGAACAGGGTGAGGAAGCGGGTGCTCCAAGTGTAGGCAGAGGGTGAGGACATGACGGGTTGGTGTGGGCGTGTTGCGGGGTTGGGACCGGCGGGAGGTTCAGTCGTTCGGATTCAGCATCCGGTAAATTACGGACGCCGCCCCGCCGCCGATCAAACCGGCCAGCAGATAAATCAGGATCATCCAGCCGGGCACGAGACCGGCCAGGACCAGGGCCAGGCCCAGCGCTGGATTGCATGCTCCCGCGGAAAGCCGGGCGATACTGCTGGCGCCCGCGTAGTGGGCCAGCCCGATGGCCGCCCCGAAGTAGGCGTTGCCCAGCTGTTGGCGGGCGGTGCGTACGTGCAGGAACGTGAAGGCGACGAGGAAAGTGAACCCGGTTTCCCCCAGCAAGGCGCGGAAGGCCGGTGCTTCCAGCTTGCGTATCACGTCGTGGGAATTCCCCAGCAGCTTGTAGATCAGGAAGGCCGTGACCGCGCCGGCCGCCTGCGCCCCCCAAAAACGCAGCATTTCCCCCTTATCGAGCTGGCCGCGCAACCACACGGCCAGGCTGACCGCGGGGTTGAAATGCCCTCCGGAAACGTAACCAAGAGCATAGACCGTGACGGCCAGAGTGCAGGCCGCCGCAAGGGGATTGCCGGAAAGCAACGCCACCGCGCAAAAGAAAAAAGTGCCGAGGAATTCCGCGAGGAGTTTGTTCATCGCGCCCTTCCTAGTGCTGCGGCGGGCGGCCTTCAAGACCCTTTGCGGCCCGGCCGTGGTTAAAGATTCGCCAGCTTTCCATTGACTGTCCCCGCCCCGGTGGCAGAAAGCCCGCACCGGCGGCGCTCCCGCTCCGGCTTCCCGTTCCTTTCTCCTATGAAAAAGACTCTCATCATCGGTGCCGGCGGCGTCGGACGCGTCGTGGCCCACAAATGCGCCCAACTCTCCGCCGACGTCTTCGGCGAAGTCATGCTCGCCAGCCGCACCCAGTCCCGCTGCGACGCCATCGCCGCCGATATTATGGCCAAAAAAGGCATCGCCATCCGCACCGCCGCCGTGGATGCCGACAACGTCCCGGCCACCGTGAAGCTGCTCAAGGAATTCAAACCCGACATCCTCATCAATGTGGCCCTGCCCTACCAGGACCTCACCCTGATGGATGCCTGCCTCGAAGCCGGCGTCGACTACGTGGACACCGCCAACTACGAGCCCCGCGATTTCCCCAAATTTGAATACCACTGGCAGTGGGCCTACCAGGAGCGTTTCCAGAAGGCTGGCCTCACCGCCCTGCTCGGCTCCGGCTTCGACCCCGGCGTCACCAATGTCTTCTGCGCCCATGCCGCGAAACACCACTTCGACCGCATCGACACCCTCGACATCGTGGACTGCAATGCCGGCAGCAACGGCCTGCCCTTCGCCACCAACTTCAATCCCGAGATCAACATCCGCGAAGTCACCGCCAAAGGCCGCTTCTGGGAAAACGGCGCCTGGCAGGAAACCGACCCCATTTCCCTCGGCACCACCTTCGACTTCCCCGGCGTGGGACCGAAAAAAATGTATCTCCTCTATCATGAGGAACTGGAAAGCCTCTCCAAAAACTTCCCCTCCGCCAAACGGATGCGCTTCTGGATGACCTTCTCCGACAACTACCTCACCCACCTCCGAGTCCTCGAAGGCATCGGCATGACCAGCATCACGCCCATCAAATTCCAGGGGCAGGATGTCATCCCGCTGGAGTTTCTCAAAGCCATCCTGCCCGACCCCGGCAGCCTCGGCGCCCTCACCAAAGGCCGCACCTGCATCGGCGACGTCATCACCGGCGTGAAGGACGGCCAGGTGAAACACTACTTCATCTGGAACGAGTGCGACCATGAGGCCTGTTACGCCGAAACCGGCGCCCAGGGCGTCAGCTACACTACCGGCGTCCCCGCCATGATCGGCGCCAAGATGGTGCTGGAAGGAAAGTGGAAAAAGCCCGGCGTCTGGAACATGGAGCAGCACGACCCCGATCCCTTCATGCACGACCTGAACCTCTACGGCCTCCCCTGGCAGCAGAAGGAACTCCCGGAAAACCCCCTCGCCAGCATAGGTTAGGCTGGCGTCTGCATCCCCGCGGGCCATCAATCGCTGAAGTTCCTGCCCGCGGAAGGTTATCGCTCTTCTGCGGCCGGAGGCACCACCCACTTTTTCAGGTCGGCATACCAGACCAGCCGGTGGGCATTTGTTGTCAGCCATGCCCTTCCGCGGCGCTGGTCCACCGGGCAATCACTGACTGCGGGGAGGAATTGCAGAAGCCCGCGCTCCTCACCGCCATAGGGCATGACCTCCATGATTTCCATGATGCTTTTCCTGACCCAGGGCAATCCCCGCCGGGCGGCCTCCTCCAGCATGGCCATCGGTTGTGGCCTGCCGAGGTGCTCCCGGTCCCAGCCCTCCAATTCCTGATCGGACATCTCTGCGGGTACTTTGGGAGGTGGTTCTTGGGCGGTCATCAAGCCCGCGGCCGTCAGTTCCGGTTTGAGAAAATCGAACACGGCGACCTCTGCCCGCAGCGCGGCGAGATCGGCTGGTTTCAGCAACGCCACGATGCGCCGCTTCAGCGGTCCGTCGGAAACCAGGAGGTCCCAACGCCTGGCGGGCAGATTGGAACGAAGGGTCTCAAACAGCAGGGGGAGATCCCTCTCCGTCAGTCGGCTCAACTTTTCCTCCAGAGCATCCGTCACGGATTCTTCCGGGTCGATCCTCCGCAGGGGTTGGTTGGACAGTATAAGAACCGTAGCCAGCGCAACCCGCACCTGCTCCGGGGTGGCCTCTGCAGGCCAGGAAACCGCCTTGATGAGCTCCTGTACCGACCTCTCATCCCCCTTCTGACGTGGCAGGAGAAATGGCTCCAGCACGACGGGAACGTCCACGTAACCATCCGGCCTCCACCAGGAAAAAAGCAGAATCCAATCGGCCGCAGGCAAACCCTGCTGCAATTCCCACTCGCGCCGGCGGGAGCGGAAATCCCTGGATGCGAAAGGAATCTGAAGCTGACCGATTTTTTGATGCCTTTGCAGAAGAAACCCCGTCCGGCCCTGATCGGCCCCAAGCAGAGCCTGCAGGCGCTCACCCGTCTTCCGATTCTGAGCCTGGATGGTCTCCAGCGCGCCCGGCCCCAGCGTGATCCAACGCACCGTTCTTTGCCAGCTGGACCCATTGAACTCCTCTTCCGGCAGTTCATACCGGGCCATGGGAGTGACCAACTGGCTGCCAGGCTCCGGCAACCACTCCGCCGATTCCTCCCGTTTGAGCATCACCCGCAGCACGCCTTCCGCCCGGCAGGGCAGCAGGGAAAACGGCGCCACTTGGTGGGCATCGAAGATGGCTCCGGACACCGGCAGCACCTCCGCCGATCCACCCGTCGTCCGCCGGATGGTCCGGGATTGCATCTGCGCCGGGTTCCCCTCCAGGATCCTGCCATCCGGCGCCGTCAGCCGCAGTTCCCGCCAACCAGCGTTCGCAGGGAGATGGCCTGGCAGACCGGATACTTGAACCCGCATGTCATAGCCGGCCCACGGATATTCCTCATCCATGGCAAACGATTTGGGAAAACTGTAAGTGGGCAGGCCGTTGCTCAGATGAAAACCTCCTACCCGGATGTTTGTGGCCCCGATGGGGTTGGCCATTTCGGGCGCGGGGATGGTTTTCTTTTTCGCCACCGGCATGGCCGCCCCTCCTGCCAAAAGAACCGCAGGCAAGACGATCCCCAGGGTCCTCCACCAACGGGCGGGAGTCCGGTGGGACCGGGCCAGGACAAAGGTCATACTGCCAGCCAGCAGAAGCCATCCTGCGATCACAGGATTTGTGAACGCTTCCTTGGTGTGGTTGAACACGAATTGAATCACTTTCCAAGTCTCCGGCTTGAGAGCCATCAACACGATGGTCGGCGACATCGTCAACGCGAACCCCAGCGCCACCCGCAGGGGAATCTGCCAGAAGTGGCGCACCGTGGCCGCACCCAGGGTCAGGGCCCCTGCCAGCAGCGCATGCCACCACCAGAGGAATTGCGTCCAGGAGAGGTCGCCCCATCCATTGGTCACCGCTTCCGGAGGCACACATAAACGGGTCATCGTCCCCCACGCCGCCATCGGCAGGGCCACGAAAAACCCAAGCCCGATCACCAGCTTCACCGCCGCGACGGCAAAACCGCTGGGCGGCCGCGTTTTCCAGAAACCCTCCGATCCCGCCGCTGGATCTGTACTGAACAGATACAACATCATAAAAATCTCCACGCCCGCCAGAATCACCGCCATCGGTTGGCTCCGATCCATCCAATCCGGATGAACCGTCAGAATATTCAGATGCAGCCACCCCAGGAAAACAGCATAACAAATCACCAGCAGCGTCCAGATCAGCAGCATGAGGCGGAACCGGCGCAGGTCCCAGCGGAGCCAGTGGAGAAAGAGTTTCATGAAGGGAGAGCGGTGGGGGTTGGGACGATGGGGGCACCGGAGCGGATGGCGGGAGGGCCGTGGATTGCCCTCAACGCCTCATAACGCTGCGCCAAAGGCCCGATCAGGGTTCCCAGCAGGATCAACAGGGATGGGGCGATCCAAACGGACCACCGGACCCAGGCCGCCGCATGGTGCGAGCGCCGGGCGGACAGGAACAGGCCAGTACCTGCCACCAACCACAGGCAACTGACGATGGAATATTCCGTTAGACTTCCGCCAGCAGCGGACTTCATGGAGGCCAATCCCAGGAGCGGCGGACCCACCAGGCTCAGCACGAGGGCGAGGCCCAGACCCGTTAGAATCCGGACCGTGGCGCCCGCAGTCGTTTTGACGGCCGCCGCCCCAAGAGCGACCAGTCCCAGCAGACGCAGCTGGAAGCCTTCAAGGATTTGCCAGCCAGGGGATGCCCCCAGGCGGCCGACGGGAACCGCCAAGGCATGAAGCCCCAGGGGCAGGAGCACAAAAGCCGTCAGGGCGATTCCGATTTTGGCAGCAGCCACAGGCAGGCCTGGGGCCGGACGGGTCTTCCAAAAGACGTCGGTTCCCACCACGGGATCGGCGGTCAGCACATGCAGCATGCCAAATACTTCAAAGATGACGACACCCGTCGTCAGGAACCATACCGTTCGGGCCAGATCAGGTTCCCACCTTACATTTTCCGGATTCAGCCACCGGATCAGAACCGTATAGCCGACCACCAGAATCGTCCAGCCGAGCAGCAGGATCCGGAACCGGCGCAGGTCCCAGCATAGCCAATGAAGGAAAAGTTTCATGCAGGGAGGGCGGTGGATGATCCGGCCACGGGATGGGCTTCGGTATGGCGGAGGTAGTCGATGTAGTAGCGGCTCAGGCCGGGCGGGCGGAGGGTCAGACTTCCGGCATCCGGCCAGCGGGAGTGGATGGCGGCGGCGAGGGCCGCTTCGTCAGGCACGGTGGCGGCCGTGAAGGTGATCCCGTGGGGACTGGTGACGGGATTCCACCAATCGGCGGGCAGATCAGCGGGCAGCTGGGGCGTGGCGGTGAGGAAGCTGACTTCGCGGGCGTGACTGAGGAGGTCGTCGATGTTGCCGTGAAGGCCGAGGCTGCCATGATCGAGGACGCCGATGGTGTCGGCGAGGCGCTCCACTTCGCCGAGGTCGTGGCTGGATAGGAAGACCGTGCGTTCGCCTTCGCCAAGGAATTCAATCAGGGCATCCAGCAGATCCTGACGCATCACACTGTCGAGTCCGCTGAAGGGTTCATCGAGGACGAGCACGTCCGGGCGGTAGCAGAGGGCGCCGAGGAAAGCGGCCTTCATGCGCTGGCCGCGGGAGAGGCGGTCCAGCCGCTGGGTCATGGGCAGGGCGAAAAGTTTGACGAGGCGCTGCGTCAGGACCCCGTCCCAAGCGGGATACATGGGTTTGAGGAAACGGAGGAATTCGTCCACCCGCATCCAGTCAGGGAGGCGCTGGTTTTCACTGACATAACCGAGGCGCTGGCGGTGTTCCGGGCGGAGCTTCGCGGCCGGAACGCCGAAGAGACGGGCTTCGCCGTGGGTGGGAAGCAGGAGGTCCAGCAGGAGCTGAATCGTGGTGGTCTTGCCAGCCCCATTCCGCCCCATCAGGGCAAAGACACTGCCGGGGACGATGTCGAGCGTGAGGTCGCGCACGGCTTCAGCACCGGCGCGGTATTGCTTGGTCAGGGAGCGGAATTGGATGGACATGGCGGGAGGAGTTTTCGGTTTTCAGCAGGCGAAGTTTTCAGCAGACAGTGCGAGAGGAAGCTAGTCGGAAAAGCGATCCCAGTGGTCCTGGAGGGCGGCGTGGAGAGCGGCGGGGTCAAGGCGCAGCTGGCGGGCGCGCAGCACCAGCGCTTCCAGGGCCTCGTCCAATTGGGCGGCGCGCCCGGCCGCATCCGGCTCCGGGCGTTCGCAGACCCGGTTGCCAATCCCGGGGAGGGTTTCAACCAATCCCTCTGCCTTCAGCGCCGTCAGGGCCTTTTGCACCGTATTGGGATTGATGCGGAGGGCGGCCGCGATTTCCCGCACGCTGGGGAAGGCATCCCCGGGTTTCAAATCCCCCGAAATAATCGCCTTCCGCGCCGCATAGAGCACCTGCTCGTAAATCGGCGACCCGGACTTCAGGTCGATGGCGAACAGGTTCATGGCAGCTGTATTACTCTGAGTAATACAGCTTGACCAGAACTTTCCTGCAAATTCTTCACGGCCCTCCCCGCCACCTCCGGCGGCGGATGAACTCAGGCATTACCCACAAACCATTGCTCCCTTACCGCAAAATAAATGGCTGGCCCATGGACTCCAGCATCTTCTTCTCGGCGGAGAGATAACGGTCCCCCAGACGGCTGAAGGCGCCGCTTTGGCGGAACTCCTCGAGGAAGGCATTGACCTGGGTGCGCAGGGTGTCGTTGCCTTTCCGGATGCCGATGGCCCAGGATTCCTCGACGAAGGGCTTCAGGATGGCGCGGGTGGTGGCGGCGTTGGCCTCACAATATTTGAAGATGCTAAGCTGGTCGTAGAGGAAGGCATCGGCGCGGCCCTGGGCGACTTCGAGGGCGCAGGTGGCTTCGCCATCGAGGGCGTTGACGGTGGCTCCCGGCAAATTGGCGCGGGCCCAGGTCTCTCCAGTGGTGCCCAGTTTGGCGGCGATGCGGATGCCAGGCTTTTTCAGGTCTTCCACGCCTTGGATGGGCGAGTCCTTGGCCACCAGCATGGCGAGACCGGTGTGGGCGTAGGGCTCGGAGAAGTCGATGGACTGGGCACGCTCGGCATTGGCGGTCATGCCGGAGATGATGAGGTCGATCTTGCCGGACTGGAGGGCCGGGATGAGGCCATCGAAGGCATAACTCTCCAGCTGGAGGGGACGGCCGAGTTTTTTGGCGAGTTCCTCGGCCATGCGGACATCGACGCCATCGGGCTCGCCTTTTTCGTTTTTGAATTCAAAGGGAGGATAGGTCATGTCCATGCCGATGACGAGAGGATCGCCGGGGCCTTTGGCGGTGCTGGCCTGTTTCCCGCAGCCACAGAGTCCGGCACAGGTGAGGAGGGCCAGGAGCAGAGTTCGTTTTTTCATAAAGGAGAAGAGTGACGCGGCATCTGACAGCAGACGGCCCGCCAAGGCAAGACACCAAAATCGCGCGCGTCGGACGGTTTCCCCTCTTCCGGTAAAAATTAACACGCCAGAGCGGGCGGAGACCGCTATTCTCGCACCATGAATTGGAACCGATGGTCCGCCTTTTTTTGCCTGACCGGGCTCGCGCTGTTTATTCCGGCGATTTTTGTGCCGGCCATGCTGGTGGCCAATGCCATCGACGGGCCGCGCTGGTATTCGGTGTGGAGCGGCATCCGGGAGTTCTACCGCGGCGGGGAATATTTCCTGGCGGGGCTGATCGCGTGTTTCAGCCTGGCGTTTCCCCTCGTGAAGTTCACCCTCGGCCTGCTCTGCGCCACCGGACGGCGGTTTCTCTCCCCGGCCCGGCGCCAGACCATCGTGACCCTGACCTCGTGGACGGCGAAATATTCCATGCTGGATGTGCTGGTGATCGCCATGCTGATCCTGCTGGTGAAGGTGAACGAATACGTCCGCATCCTCCCCTCGCTCGGGCTCTATCTGTTCTCCGCCGCCATCCTCCTGTCGGCCCTCGCCGGCGCCAACCTGAACCGGGCGCTGGCCGCAGAAACCAAGCCGGCCCCGGCCGCCCTCACGCCCCGGCCGCACCTGCGGAAACCCGCGTGGCTGGTCCTGCTCGCGCTCGCCCTCGCGGCCACGTGGCACAGCGCCCGGACGCTGCAGCAGGACGGCGGCGGCACGGTGCAAACCATCGCCCTGACCCGCCTGACACATCGCGGCGAGCTACGCCGCTCCGTGGAAAAAACCCTCGCCTTGAAGGAACTCATCAAAAAGGAACACGACTTCTTTTCCAAGGACACGGTGAAGCGCCTCATGGAATTTGGTCAGGCGGTGACGACCGACGCCGGTTGGAAAGCCCCGGAAGCGTGGGTGAGTGTGGAAACCCAGTCAGGCCGCACCGTGACCACCAACCACCTCACGCCGGTCGATTTCGATGACCGCCAGCTGGCCCTCACCTTCACCCTGCCCGAAGGCATCGCCCGGCAGGAGATCGCGGTGGTGCGGCTGGTCTCCAACGTGGAGCTGGCCAAGGTGATCGACGCCCCGATCGAAGAGGAAGTCATCCGCCGGGCCGACGACCCCTTCCGCGACTGGACCCGCACCTGGCACGGCCGCATTTTCAGCCTGGAACTCCAGGGCCCGCCCTCGCCGGAGTTCCGGAAAACCCTGACACAACTGGCACTGGGAGCCCTGCTCAGCCTGTGGAGCCTGGCTTCCCTGCTGACGCCGCCGAAGCCTTGATTTTGAAGCGCCGGGAACCGCCCTCAGATCTGGCTCCCGATAAACGCCAGCAACTCGGCCCGGCCGGCTCCGGTTTGGGAGGAACAGCGGAAGACCTCGGGCATGTCGGTATTCCATTCCTTCAAGGCCGCTTCAAAGGCCGCGATGTTTTTCGTGACTGCGGAAGGTTTGAGTTTGTCGATCTTGGTGAAGACGAGCACGTAGGGAACCCCGCAGCCGGCCAGCCAGCTGACAAACTCCAAGTCGATCTGGTGCGGTTCGTGGCGGGAGTCGATCAGCACAAACACGCGGCGGATCACCGGGCGCTTCAGCAGGAAGCCGGTGATGATGTCGGCGAACTTTTCCTGGGCGGCCTTGGAGACGCGGGCATAGCCGTAACCCGGCAAATCGACCAGCCGCCAGTTGTTATTGATCGTGAAGAAATTGATCAGCTGGGTGTGCCCCGGCCGGGCGGAGACTTTGGCCAGCCCCTTGCGGTTGGTGAGCAGATTGAGCAGCGAGGATTTCCCGACATTGGACCGGCCAATGAAGGGAAACTCCGGCAGACCGGGTGCCGGGCAGGTGGAAACATCAGTAGCGCTGATATCGAAAACGGCGGAAAGGATTCTCATGGAAGGGATCGGGAGGGAAAGCCGTGGATTTCACCAATGACGCGGAGGTCCGGGGCAGACGGCACACAAAATACGGGGCCAGCACGCTCCACCGCCCCGCCATCCGTGTCACCCGTGAAATCGACGGATCAAAACACCTCACCGCCCCATCAACCGGCGGGTCACGTCCTCCTCCACCGGGCGGCACTGCCGGTAACCCGGTCCGCGCACCGGCAGAGTGGCGCGGAAGGCTTCCCGCGACGCGGCATCATCAAAGTCCAGGCCGATCAAGGCGCGGCCGATCCGCTCGCCGGATTGGCGGTAGTTGAAATAACAAAAACTGGCCCGTCCCCGGATCACGGTGTCGAGGAAGTCGTGAAGGGCTCCGGCCCGTTCGTAAAAGTCGAGACGCAGAAACAAAGGAAACGCCAGCAACTCCTCCCGCAGCGGGATGGCGCGGAATTGCACATCCACTGCACCGCTGAGATCCTGCCAGGCCATGCCGGCGGCATCAAGACGCTGTGGCAGCGCGGCCACACTGGCGGGGTCGCTGCCAGTCACGGTGAAGACCGGCCACGCTTCGTCACGGTCGCTTTTGCCATATTGGAAGTCGGCGATATTCAGCCCGGCAAAACAGCCGTCGAGCAGCGCCAGCATCGCGCCTGGCCGCTCGGGAATGCGCACCCTCACCGTGCGCGCCGACAGGGCCCCGGCCCCCGTGGTCTGCGCGATCACGCCCAGTTGCTGGAAGTCGATATTCGCCCCGCAGAGCACCACCAGCACCCGCTTGCCGATCCATTTTTCCCGCTCCCGCAGGACCGCTGCGAGACCCATGGCCCCGGACGGCTCGGAGACGGCCCGCAGGCCTTCCCACAGCACCCGCATCGCCTGGCTGACCTCCGCATTGGAAACGGTCACCAGCCGGGTCAGGGTTTCGCGGCACACCTCAAAAGGAAGCTGCCCGGCCTGCCGGACCGCGGTGCCATCACAAAACAAATCGACTTCTTCGAGGGCCACCGGCTGACCCGCCGCGAACGCCGCTTTCATGCTGGCCTGACCCTCGCCTTCCACCCCCACCAACTCAATTCCCGGCCAATACGTCTGGAGCCAGCAGGACACGCCTGCCGCCATGCCGCCGCCTCCGATTTGCAGGAAGGCTGCATCAAATGGCCCCTCACCGCTCAGGACCACTTCATCCGCCAAAGTGCCCTGCCCCGCCATCACCCGCAGGTCGTCATAAGCATGGATGTAAATCGCCCCCCGCGCGGCCTCATGCTGCCGGGCCGCGACCACCGCCTCATCATAGCTGTCTCCGGTGAGCATGATCTCCACCCACTCGCCCCCATGGTGCCGCACCGCCTGCTGTTTCACGACGGGCGACGACCGTGGCATATAAATCCGCGCCTTCACTCCCAACTGCCGCGCTGCCAGCGCCACGCCCTGGGCATGATTGCCCGCGGACGCCGTGACCACGCCCCGCGCCCGTTCCTCCGCTGTCAGCACCGCCATCCGGTTCGCCGCCCCACGCCATTTATAAGCCTTGATCGCGCAGGCGTCCTCGCGTTTCACCCAAATCTCCGGGCCCGGCCCGGGCAGCACCAGCCGCTCCAGCGGTGTGGCCCGGCCAAACCGCTGCACCCGTTCGCGGGCAAAGAGAATTTCCTGCCGCAACCGCCGGGTCAGCGGCATGTCTTCCTGTTCCATGATTTCCCCTGCGCCACCGGCTCCGGTCACGCAAGAGCATAACCAGAGCGGCCCGGCCTTTCCCCAGGGCAGCGCCAGCGACCCGTCATGACGGCCTTCCCTGGAACCACGGCACCGGCAGTGCCGTGGTTCGGGGAGGATCAGCAGTTCCCGGGCTTCAGAAGCGGAGCCTACGCGCCATAACGCTGCTGGATCTGGCGGCAGGCCTCCGGAGAAAGCCGCAGTCCATGGGATAACTCATTGAGATAACCGGACTCCTTCTGGCTATCGACATCCATCACCGCCAACGAAAGGGCATACACTTTTTCCTCCAGCCCCAGCGGAATCGACCATGCGAACTCCCGGACATCCAAGGGCTTGCCGAACTCTTCGCGGATGAAGGCCACCACTTGCTGGGTGGGCTGGCCGAGGTGCTGCAGAATTTTCTGTTCCTCTTCCCGGTCCATCCCGCCATCGGCCCGGGCGGCATTGATCATGGCGCGGATGAGATAAACGGCTTCTTCCTCACGGTTGGCAGCCGGGGCGGGAGCCGGGGGACGCAAGAGACCGGAGTCTCCTCCATTCCAGCGCCCGGAGGAGGGCGCCGCCCGGGGCGCGGCAGGCGGGGAAGCACCGGCACTTTCCCGGCGCCAGGTATCAATCACGTTGGTGGGGCGGCCAAGGTCCCGGTGGGGACGGCTGAGGCCGGGCAGCAGGTGTTTCAGCCTGAGGGGGCGGTGAGGCCTCTTCGGTTTCGCCGCCGCCCAGGATATCCCGCAGGATGTTACCGCCCTGGCTTTGACTGCCGGACGATCCACGGAGCAAGGCACCTAGAATTTCAATTGGGTCCATAAGGTTTGATTGATTGGTTGAGGCTGAAAAGCTAGCCCTGCCGCCCTGTTATCGACAAATAAATTTTCCGTCAACCTTCTTCCTCACTCCAGCACGGAGCCGCCCCCGCTTCGGGTCAAACCAAGCCATGCCGGGCGACGGTGATTGACAGCCTCCCCGCCCACTTTTATTTTAGACTGCGATGAAACTACTCCCCTTCGTTTTCCTGGCCCTGTTCGGTTGGTTGAATCCCGCCCCGGCGGCCGACCTGCCGCCCGATTTCCGGAAACTGGAAACCGGAGCCGCCGCCCCGGACTTCAAGCTGCCGGGCATTGATGGGCGCGACTGGTCGCTCGCGGATTTTGCCTCTGCGGAGGTGCTGATGGTCTATTTCACTTCCAACCACTGCCCGGTCTGCCATGCCCAGGACCCGCGGCTGCTGACCCTGCTGGCGGAAGTGAAGGGACGGAATGTCGCCGTAGTGGCCATCAATCCCAACTCACCGGAAGGGCTGCGGGCGGATGAGCTGGGTTATTCCCAATATGACGACAGCTTTGAAGACATGAAACTCTATGCGAGGGACGAAAAGTTCACCTTTCCCTATCTCTATGACGGCACCACCCAGGCGGTGGCCAAAGCCTACGGGTGCCTCGCAACGCCGCATGTCTTCATTTTCGACAAGGCGCGCAAACTGCGCTACCAGGGATGGCTGGATGACTCCCGCTATCCGGATCCGGCCACGGTGAAACGTCAGGATGCCCGCGATGCCGTGCTGGCCCTGCTGGAGGGCAAACCCGTCGCCGTGGCCGAAACCAAACCGTTTGGCTGCTCCACCAAGTGGCTGGAGAAAAAGGAAGCCGTGGCGGTGGACAATGAGCAGTGGGAAAAAGCCCCCATCACCCTGGAAACCATCAATGCCGCCGGCGTGGCGGCCCTGGCGAAAAACCCCACCAACAAATACCGGCTGATCAATGTGTGGTCCACCACCTGCGCACCCTGTGTCGTGGAGTTCCCCGGCCTGATCCGGATTTCCCGCCGCATGGGACTGCGCCCGTTTGAACTCATCACCCTGTCCACCGACCTGCCGGAGGACATGCCCAAGGCCCGGCGTTTCCTCGAAAAACAGCGCGCCGCCTTGCCCGCCGGGCTGAAACCCACTCTCGAAAAAGAATCGCGCACCAGCAACAACTACCTCTACAACGAAGCCAGCATGGACGCCCTGATCACCGCGCTGGATCCCGCCTGGACCGGACCTCAGCCGCACACCGTGCTGATAGCTCCCGGTGGAAAGATCGTGTTCCACCACACCGGAGCCATCGGCGAAGCGGAGTTGCTGGCAAAAATACTGGAAGTCATGACCGATGGCTACCTGCCGGGAAAATAAGGCCCTCACGCCTTCCGGTTCCTGTCCAGCCAGCCTCAGCCGACTCCCGGCATGTCTTCTCCCCCAATTGGGGGATGGGAAACCAGTGTCGAATCCATTTGCCGTCCCCCTCCTTTTCTCCTAATAGGGGAATCCCTCACATTCCGTGCCCCCTCCCTCCCGCCCCCATGAATACGCGTTACGTCGTCAAAGGTAAAATCGGCGCCGGAGGTCTGGGCGAAGTGTATCTGGCCACCGACACCCAATTGGACCGCGATGTCGCCTTGAAACGGGTCAAGCCGCCCGAGTCCGGCAGTGCGGAGGGCCTGCATCAGGACCTGATCCGCGAGGCCCGGACGCTTTCCTCGCTCCAGCATCCGCATATTGTCACCATTTACGATGTCGGGCAGGACTCCAAGGGACCGTTCGTCGTCATGGAATTGCTCAAGGGCGAGACCCTGGATCAGGTGATCGAGCGCGGCGCGATGACGGTGGATGATTTCAAGGAAGTGGTGGTGCAGTCCCTCGAAGGGATGATCGCGGCCCAGGAATTGGGGCTGGTGCACCGCGATCTGAAACCGGGCAATCTGATGGTGATCTGGCTGGCCAGCGGGAAGTTCCAGATCAAGATCCTCGATTTCGGCCTCGCCAAATTTTCCCGCACCGCCACCCGGCAGACAGAAGACCAGGAAGCGGGCATCATGGGCAGTATCTTTTTCATGGCTCCGGAACAGTTTGAGCGGCTGCCACTGGATGCCCGCACCGACATGTATTCGCTCGGCTGCATTTTCTATCAAATCCTCACCACCAAATACCCCTTCGACGGCCAAACTGGTCCGGAGGTGATGGTGAGCCACCTGCAGCACCACGTGCGGCATCTGGTGGAAGTCCGGCCTGATCTCCCGGTCTGGCTGGCCGACTGGGTGATGTGGCTGATCAGCCGGGACATGGAGGAACGCCCGGCCGATGCCCGCATCGCGCTCGATTTTTTCCGCACTCAAAAAAGCGGCATCAAAAACCCCACCCCGGTGGGTCCCGTTTCCCATGTAAAAATCGTCGGCCGCGGCACCGGGCCCGGCGGAGTGACTCCGCCAGGAAATCACAAGACCACCCAGATGGTCAAAAAATCGACCCAACGGGTGACCGGAAAAGGCACCCAGGCCTTGCAGGGCACCACCGCCGCCTCGCGCAGCAGCCGCCCGGCCGCCCGGAAAGTCGCCTCCAAAAGCCGGGCCGGACTGTGGATTTCCCTGATGCTGCTGGCGGCCGGAGGAGGCGGGGCCGCGTGGTGGTTCCTGCTGCGGCCGCAGGCCCCGGTGGTGGATCCCCGCGCCGCGCTGGAAACCGTTTTCAATGCGCCGGGCCCCACCCCCGACCCGGCCACGCTCAATCTCCTGCTGACGGCTCTCGGCAGCAATGGCCCGGATGCGCCCCGCGCCGCCTCCGTGCTTAAAAAAATGAAGGGTGCGCCTGTTGCGGAAGCTTTGGCGGCGGCGCTTCCCAAAGCGTCGGGCGGCGCCCGTCTGCTGGTGATGGAAGCCATGAGCGCCCATCCCTCCAAGGCCGGCACCGCGGAGCTGCTGAAAATCGCAGGCGACGACAAGGGGCCGGCCCGCACCACCGCGCTCGAAGTATTGACCCAGACCGGAGCCGCTGCCGACGTGCCGGAACTCCTGAAAATCCTGCCAAAAATCAAGGATGACGCCGGCCGGGACAGCCTTTTCCGCGCCGTCAGCGCCCTCTTGGCCAGCGAAAAAGACAGCGCCGCCCGGGTGCGCCTCCTCACCGATGCCCTGCGCGGCTCCGATGCCGCCACCCGTCCCGATCTGCTGCGGCTGCTCGGCCACACCGGCCACCCCAATGCCAACCGCGCCCTCGCGGCCGAACTGGCCACGGCGGGCGACCGGCGGCGCGATGCCCTTGCCGCCCTTCAGGACTGGCCTGCTCCGGACCCCACCCTGACCGATGCCCTGCTGGCCGCTGCGGCCTCACCCACCGACCGCGACGCCGTGATCGCCGCTTTTTGCCAGGTGGCACCGCGCACCGCTTCCATCAATGGGGCTGAATTGGTCGACGTCCTGCGCAAAGCCCAATCCATGGTGACCTCTGCCAAAAACCGCGAGGCCTTTGCCTTAGCGCTGGCCCAGACCGCCGCGCCGGAAGCCGCTGATTACGCCAAGGAACTCGCCGCCGATCCCGCCTGGGCTGCCCCCGCCGGCGTCGCAGCCACCACCATCACGGGGCTCCAAGGCAAACTGACTCCTCTGACCGCCGGCGAAGTGCACCTGGATGCCTCCAAAGCCGACGTCCTTGCAATCGAAAAGGACGCATACTACACCTCCACCTCGCGCTATCTCACCAACTGGAAAAATCCTGCCAGCCGGGTGGCCTGGGATATTTCCGTGACGGCTCCCGGCAGCGTCAAAGTGCAGGTCCTGCAAAGCTCCAGCCTGCGCACCGAACGCAGCTTCCGCGTCCGGCTCGGCACGGGCAGCAAGGAAACCGCCGTGGCCACCACGGAATCCAATGACGGCTTCACCCTGGTGGATGCGGGCCGATTCCAAATCCCGCGCGCCGGCACCTGGCGACTCTGGCTTGAACCCGCCCGCATGGACCCCGGCCAGCCTCTGTTCAATGTCAGGGAAATCGTGCTGACGTTGAAGTAACAGGGTTCACGCCCGCCACCCGGCACCATTTCAAGCCCGGCTGGTCTCATCCTTCCCGGATGCCTTGATACCGCAGGGGGCGATATCCTTTCCGCTTCAGGAAATCCACCCCGATGACGTGGCGGATCACCTTCCAATCCGGCGGGCCCCCGGTCTCATAGGCCGCCATGAACTTCCGGTCCGTGTCCACCCAGCCGCAGAAGAGCAGCACGTGCACATTGTGGATATTCAGGGCGTCCCCCGGTTTCAAGTCGTCCCACGAGGGCAGCGGCTCGCAAATGCTGGCGAGTTCCCGCGTGGAAAGGGCCTTCGGCAGGTCCCAGCATCGTGAGACAAATCCGCTGCAATCGATCCCCACCGCTTCCCGGCTGACTGCATCGTAGAGCAGGCGGCGCTTTTCGTCGGTATAGACATCCCCGGCCGCCAGACCGGCGGCGAGACCCCGGTCAAATTCCTCCGGAGTGCTGAATCCGCCCCATTGATAGGGCACCCCCTGACTCACCTGCCCCGGCACCCAGTAGCCCGGCACGGCCCCCGGCTTTTGATAACCCTGATCCGGCGTATCCACCCGGATGCCCGCGCCATCCAGGCCATGCCGGACATTGGTGCTTCTGGCCGTCCAGGAATGGGAGGCATAACGCATGGCCGTACCCATCACCTGGGAGCGGGTCACTTTGGACGGGGCGGCCAGGAGCAGCGCGGACGGCCCCCCGGCGCAATTGGTGAGTCCCCCGACGGCGCCCGTCAGGATCAGCAACAACAGAAAGGCGGAGCGGCGGGCGGTCATGAAAGACCGCCCTGACACCGCTCCGCCCTGGTTGCAAGGGACTGCCGCAACCTCGTGGCCTGCGGCCCCGGGGTCCCGGCCGGATATTGGCCTAGCGCAACTGGCTGGCCTGGGCCGGACTGAGCACGGCTTGAGGGGTGGCATCCGCCTTGAGTTCCCCGAGGGCATACTGGATGCCGGCCAGGTAATGTTCCATCACCACCGGATTCATGTAGATCTCGTCGTTGTGGCCGAGGGAGCAGTAGAAGACGCGGCCCTTGCCCCAGGTATCCACCCACGCGATGGGATAGAGGCTGCGCAGGTCATCGGTGTCCTTGGCCATGTCCGTCCCGTTGGCATCCAGTGCCAGCAACATACGGCGGTCGGCGGGATTGGCGGTATCGCTGCGGAATTTGTAGATTTCGTCCTTCAAGGTGAGGCCTTCGCCTTTGAACGAGGCGTTCACCGGATGTTTCGGGTCCAGATTCTTCACCCGCACCGTGTCCCCGGAACCCCAGGGATGCTTCACGAAGGCGCCGCCCATCATCTCGTTGTATTCCTTCCACCCCTTGTAAGTATCGGTCGCACTGTGGATGCCCACGATACCTTTGCCGCTGTCCACAAAAGCCAGCAGATTTGCTTTGAGGCGTTCCTCGACGGCTTTGTCGCCGGTGTCGAAGACCTCGTTGGTGGTATTCAGCATAAAAACAGCGTCGAATTTCTTCAGACTGTCCGCTTCAAAAGCCGCGGGATCCTCGGTGTGCGTCACGTGGAACAGGCCCGTCTTTTCGCCCATCCGTTTCATCGCTTCCACGCCCACCGGAATGGAACCGTGCCGGAAACCCACCGTTCGGGTAAAAACGAGGACTTCATGCTTTTTCCCGACCGGGGCCGGCGTCTTGCCCGGCAACGAGGCATCGATTTTAGCGATCTTGTCGGGAGAGACCGTGAAGTTGGGCTCCTTTTTCTCCTGGGCAAAAGCGAAAGTGAAGGCTCCCGCAAGCGCGAGGGCCGGAAAAACGATAGGATGTAGTTTCATAGGGTGGGCAAAGGTGGTCCGGCCGCGTTCAATCCGCGGGTCCGGCACCGCTGCGTTCCTATACGAAAAACCACTGGCAGAGCAATCATCAATCTTTTCCGCCTTCCCCTCTGATGACACGCTATTTGCGGAAGGGGGGAGTGGCGGAGCGGACGGGACTCGAACCCGCAACCTCTGCCGTGACAGGGCAGCGCTCTAACCATTGAGCTACCACTCCAGAACGGCCTTGAAGGACCGCGCGGAACAGGATGGCGAGTATGGATGCGTTCCGGCGGTTCGCAAATGGAAAAATGATCTTCTGGAAAATTTAAGGAACAGCCGGGTGCCTGACCCCGTTCAGGCGGCCGGGGCGCCCACCTGCCGCAGCCAGTCCGTCAGGTTGTAATACATGGTCACACGCCCGATCAGGCCGTCCCGCAGCGTGAAAAAGGCCCCCGCCGGCAGGCGGTAGGTCTGGCCGGTGGCCTCAGGCAGACCATCATCCGTGGCCAGATAGGTGCCCAGCACGGTGAATTCCGCGGCGGCCCGGGTGCCGGTGGGATCGGCCCAGAGCACGAGGTCCACCAATTGCTCGGCATAACAGCGCTGCATGCGCCCGAGGAAGACCGCAAAGGCCTCCCGCCCGGTTTCCCGGTCACCCTGGTTGGTGTCGTGCGCCACATCTTCGGTCAGCAGCGCCAGCATGCCGTCGTGGTCACCGGCATTGAAGGCCTCATAATAGCGGGTCAGGACGTCCAGCGCGGCGGACGGGGGAGCGGGGGAATCAGACATGGCCGGCAGTGAAGCCGGGATTCCCCGGTCCGCAAATGCGTTGCAGGGCGTTCCGATTTCTGTGTCATACTCGGCTTCATGATCCGTACCATTTTGACCGCCTGCTGCCTCCTGTTCGGTGCCGCCTCCGCCAGCGCCGCCGCGGCCCCGCCCAACATCGTGTTCATCCTGACCGATGATCTCGGCTGGTCCGACCTGGGCTGTTATGGCTCACCCTGGAACAACACCCCCCACCTCGACAAACTGGCCGCCGAAGGCATCCGCTTCACCCAGGCCTACGCCGCCCAGCCGATCTGCTCGGCCAACCGCGCCGCCCTCATGACCGGCCGCACCCCGGCCCGGCTGAACCTGACGGATTTCATCCCCGGCCGCCCGGTCCTGCCCTCGCAAAAAATGATCCGGCCGCAGATCAGCCTGAATCTGCCGCTGGAGGAACAAACCCTGCCCGAACGCCTCCAGCCGGCCGGTTACACCAGCGCCCTGTTCGGCAAATGGCACCTTGGCGGACCAAAATTCAGCCCAGCCCAGCAGGGATTCAATCATTTTTACAATGGGCAGGCCAATACCACGCCCACCGCCACCGAAGGAGGCAAAGGCGAATATGACCTGACCGATAAAGCGATCACCTGGATCAGTGAGCAGCCGAAGGACCGTCCCTTTTTCTGTTATCTTGCCCACAACACGCCGCACATCCCGCTCGGCGCCAAATCCGAATTGGAAGAACAGTATAACAAAGCCTCCAATCCGACCTATGCCGCGATGATGGCCACGCTCGACGATTGCACCGGCCGCCTCCTGACCGCGCTGGAAACCCAGGGCCGCACCGCCAGCACCCTCGTCATCTTCATGTCGGACAACGGCGGGCTTTCCACCGTGGAAGGCATCCGCACTCCCGCCACCAGCAACGCTCCCCTGCGCGGCGGCAAGGGCTGCCTTTATGAAGGCGGCACCCGTGTCCCCTGGATCATGCGCTGGCCCGGCCAGATTCCCGCCGGCAAAACCGACGCCACGCCCATCGTGGCCACGGACCTCCTGCCCACCCTGATGGCCTTCGCCGGTCTGCCTGCCCCGGACAACGTGGATGGCCTCGACCTGAGTCAATTCCTGACCACTGGAAAGCGCCCCGCCCGCGACACCCTCTGCTGGCACTATCCGCACTACAGCAATCAAATGGGCTTCCCCGCCGGGAGTATCCGCCACGGTGACTGGAAGCTGATCGAATCCTACGATGATAGCCATCTCGAGCTTTACAACCTGCGCGACGACCCTTCAGAAACCCAGGACCTCGCCCGCACCCAGCCCCTGCTGGTCAATCAGCTCCTGACCCGGCTGAACGACTGGAAAAAATCCGTCACCGCCCAACCCATGCAGGGACCCAATCCGGACTATGATCCCTTGGCCACCTGGAACCTCGCCCGCCCCAAAAAGAGCGGGGCCATTGAACTCCACGCCTCCGACGCCGAAGTCATCGGCACGATCCTGCGCTACGAGCCCAACCCGAAGAAAAACACCTTGGGGTTCTGGACCCGGAAAGAAGACCAGGCGGCCTGGGACCTCCAAGTCCCCGCCGCCGGCCGGTACCGGATCACCGTGATGCAGGGCTGCGGCAAAGGAAACGGCGGCAGCCTGGTCCATGTGTTGGTTGGCACCACCACGCTTCCGTTCACGGTCCAGGAGACGAATGGCTTCCAGGACTTCCGCCCCGTCCCCGTGGGCGAAGCCGACCTCCCCGCCGGCCGCACCCGTCTGACCCTCGCCCCGCAAACCAAAACGGCCGCGGCTGTGATGGATGTGAGAACGATTTTGCTCGAACCGGTGAAATAAGCCACCGAGGTTCCTGGTTGATAGTCATGGCTCCCGCGTTGACCGGTCCCCTATCTTTCCCCTCATGCGCCCGCTCCTCCTGCTCCTCCTCACCGTGTTTTCCCTTTCCGCCCAGGAGGCTGCTAAAAAGCCCACGGGGCCGGCCCGATGGGAAGGCGAGATCGTGAAGCTCGAAACCCGGCTGAAGGAAACACCGCCAGCCCCGGGCGGGGTGGTGTTTGCGGGCAGTTCCAGCATCCGGCTGTGGAACCTGAAAAAAAGCTTTCCGGATCTGCCGCTGGTGAATTGTGGTTTCGGCGGATCCATGATTGCGGATTCCACCTACTTCGCCGCCCGACTGCTCGTGCCGCTGAAACCCCGGCTGATCGTTTTTTATGCGGGGGATAACGATTCCTCCAACGGCCATGCCGCCACCCGCATTGCCGACAGTTTCAAGACCTTTGCCGCCACCATCCACAAGGATCTGCCGGACTGCCGCATCCTCTTCATCCCCATCAAACCCAGCATCGCCCGGCAGAAACTGCTGCCCCTCCAGCGCGAAGCCAACGCCCTGATCGAAAAACATTGCGCCACCCAGCCTGACAAACTGCAGTATCTGGATCTCGCCACCCCACTCCTCGGCCCCGGGGGCGCCCTGCAGCCTGCGTTCTATCAAAAAGACGGCCTGCACCTCAGCCCCGCCGGTTATGAAATCTGGAGCCGGATCCTGCGGCCCCATCTGGAAAAGGCCGGCGGTTAAGGGACGCCGGGACCCTGCGGGCCGCCCGCCTACCGCCCTGACTGCTCCACCGTGATGCGGGCGCCCTTGATGGCGTGGGTGGATTCCCTGCCGTCCGGCCAGCGCACCTTGATCCGGCTGACGGTAGCGGGAACAAAGACGACCGGCGGTTCCTGGGAGAGGTATCCGCCGCCTGCGGACAAATCCCTGATTTGAGTGGTTCCAGAGGGCAGGACAAACGTCACCCGGGCGCCGATGGCGTGGGGATTTCCCCGGGCTCCCCGGAGGCTGATCCCGGTCTGAGGGGCGGCCGCGGCCTCGGGCAGAAACAGTTGTGAGATGCCGTGGTTTACCCCGAAATGGAGCGCGGGAGAGGCCGTCCCCGAAAGCGGCACGGAGGTGAGGGATTTGGCATCGGCCGCCACCGCGATCCCGCTGCGGTCCGGCCAGACCGTGGAGAATTTGCGCGCCCCGTCATTCTGCAGCAGCAGGGAAACCCCGCCGTCCATGTTTCCAGTTTCACGCTGCGGGCTGTAGGAATTTTGCGCGAGCACGACGTCGCTGTCCCCATCGCCGTCCACATCCACCAGGGTGATGCCGAAGACTGGTGCGATCTGTGCCAGGGGAGGCAAGGGCTGGTGCCGGAAGGCCACCTTGCCGGGGCCGGAGGTCTCATTCCAAAACACGGCACTCTCCAGACTGAACGCTTCCAGCCGCACCGCCCCGGCCAGCTTTTGCTCGGTGTAGATGCCACTCAAGTCGGACGAGGCGAAGTCGTGGAATTTGGGGAACTTGGAGCGCAGGATTGGCATCGCGGCCTGGGAACAACTCTTCCCCCGGACCGGAAGCACCGTGCCGTCCGTCAGGGTCTTGGCTTCGACCACCTGGGGATGGCCACTGTCGTCGAAATCACCGTAATAAATGACCGACGGATGTCCCGGGGAAGGATGATACTTGGTATTGAGGCCGTAGTTTCCCGCGATGAGATCAAGCCTGCCATCGCCATCCAGATCGGCGGCCGCGAGGCTGTTCCACCATCCGGTGAGGGCTCGCGCGGCCGTCTCCAGCGGCGCGAGCCGGCCCTTGGTGTTTTGGAAAATCTGCACGGTCCCCCATTCCGAAGCCAGCACCAGTTCCGGCCAGGAATCCTGGTCCAGATCCGCCCACAGTGCGGCTGTGACCAAACGCGTGTTGATCAGAGCCGGTGCCGCGCCGGCCGTGCTGTCAGCAAATTTCCCGCCATCGTTCCGCAGCAGACGGCCCGCGGGACTGGTGGGGTATCTGCCAGGATGGACCCGCCCCCCCACAAAAAGATCAAGGTCTCCATCGCGGTCAAAGTCCGCCGCGCAGACGCAGGAGCCGCTGTCCTGCTCTTCCGGCAACGTGCCGGCGGGGGCTTTGATGAAGTTGCCTTGGCCATCATTGAAATAAAGCCGGTCCTGATACAGCACGGCTCCGGCAGCGGCTTCCACGCCCCCACTGACGACATACAGATCCTCGTCGCCGTCGCCGTCGGCATCGAGGAAGAGTACTCCCATGTCCTCGCATGCCGCATCAGTATCGAAGGGAGCGGTCGGCTTTTCCGAGAAACGCGGTTTGCCGGTTTCGTCAGGACCACCGTTGAAGACGAGGCGCCCCGCACTGCCGGCGGCACCTCCCTGGAAGAGATCAAAGTCGCCATCCCCGTCCACATCGGCCCACGCCTGCCCCGGCCCCTGACGCGACAACCGGTTGGGCAGGAGGGGTTGCACCGCGAAGTCATCGAATCCGCTTTCCTTGTGGGGCACCGCCAGGGAATCACCGGCACGGAATAACCTTGGGGCCTTTTTCTCCATCGCCGGAGGATCACCGGACTCGGTCAGGGTCAGGACCGGTCTGTCCGGAACCCCGGTCAGGATCTGCACCCTGCCGGATGGCCAGCGGACTTCGAGACGCTCCGCCCGGGCCTTGCCCAAACCGAAAAATGCCACCGGCTCATCGGAACTGAAAAAACCGCGGGCGGACGAGATCTCCCGGGTTTGCTGGGTACCTCCCGAGGTCAGAATCACCCGCGCCCCCAGCCCGGCCCGGTTGGAATGCACGCCCCGGAGCCGCACCACCAGTCGACCGGCCTCGGCGGCGGGCGTGCCGTTTTCGTAAACCGTGCAGGCTTCGTCAAAATTGTTCACAACCAGATCCGGATCACCATCCGCATCGAGATCCCCCCATGCCGCCCCGAAACTGATGCCTTCCCGGTCGAGCCCCCAGGCCTTGCCAGTATTTTCGAACGCGGAGGACCACCCGCCCCCCACCCCTGCGCCGGCATTGCGGAAGGCCATATCGCGGTCCGGCTTGGGCGGAGCCTGATGCACCGGCCCGCCGCCGGGATTGGCGGCGACGAGGTCGGAGTTCAGATAGTCCCCGGTCATGCCATTGGTCACAAAGAGGTCCAGCCAGCCATCGCAATCCATGTCAGCGAATTTCACGGCCCAGGTCCAGTCCGTGGCGGCGACGCGCAACTGGTGCGCACATTCCATGAAGGGCAGGCCGCCTCCGGAATTGAGATAGACCGCATTCCGCATGTATTGCCGCGGGGTCCCCATTTCCAGAAACCATCCGTTTTTGTCCATGCTTCCCATGCCCATCTTGTCCTTGTAATGCGACGATCCCGCCATGTCCGAAGCCATGAAATCAATCCGCCCGTCATTGTTGAGATCCCCACTGTCGCAGCCCATGGAAAACCATGGGGTGTGCCGCAACAGGGCCGGGGCCTTGTCCTCAAAGGTGCCATCGCCCTTGTTATGCCAAAGCCGGTCGGGACCGAAAAAATCGTTGGCGACATAGAGATCGGGAAAACCGTCGTCATCGTAATCCCACCACTGCGCCGCAAGCCCGCGGCCATAATCCGCCAGCCCGGCCGCGGTGGTGATATCCCGGAAAACGGGCACGCCATCCGGACCCGGGCCGTCATTGCGGTAAAGGCGGTCGATTTGCCCCGCCTTGACCAGATAGGGGGCCCCCGGCCGCATCATGACGCTGAATTCCTCCCGCATTTCGGGCGGCACCAGCAGCGCGCCCGTGACCGGGTCTTTGGTGAGCCGCTTTTCAATCTCGCGCAGGCGTTGCACATCGGCCGGGGAGATTTTTTCTGAATCGTAAGCCCGGCTGGTCACCAGATAGGCATCGGCGTCGCCGTCCCGGTCCATGTCGGCCCACGTCAGGATGATCCCCGCGCTTTTGAAGGCCAATCCCGCGGCCGCCGCCACGTCCCGGAAGGCTCCATGGCCATCATTGAGGAACAGACGGGGCGGTCCATCATAAGCACACACCGAAAGGTCCAGGTCCCCGTCGTTGTCGACATCCGCCATGGTGCCGCCGGAAGCCCAATTGGCCGCATCCGCCGCGAGGCCCGATGGCTGGGTGATATCCGTGAACCGGAACCCCCCTTCATTCCTGAACAGCCGTCCTCCCCCGCTGGGCCGGGAGAGATAGACATCCGCCAAACCGTCTCCCGTCACGTCGCCCACCGCCACCCCGCCTCCCGCGAAAGCCCCATCTTTCATCCCGGCGTAGGCAGGGGCAGGGGTCCAGGTGGCCGCGAAATCAATCGCCCCGGGACGCTCCACAAACCGCGTGCCAGCCGGCGGCGCGGCGGACGAAACGCCCGGGAGAAGGGCCGCCAAATAAACCACCGGGAGGAGCACCGGCCCAGGAAGCAGTCGGGAGAGTGAAACAGACATGCTGGCAAATTACAGGGAAAAGGGTGGAGGCGGCATGGCCGTCCCGGGGAAGGTCAGGACGGCATCATGGGGTTTTTAATGCGAATCCAATACTCTTACCATCCCGCTCCGCTCTGCCAAGAAAATTTGCTGCCTCCTGCGTGGAGGCCGCCGGAAACGAAGGGTGGGATTGGCTGATGAAGGAGACCGGAATTCCCCGTAAAGGGAGCACATGATCCGCCGCTTTTTTCTCCTGCTCGCCTTCGCCTCGCCCCTCCTGGCGCAGGAGGAGGGATTCACCCCCTTGTTCAACGGCAGGGACCTGACCGGCTGGGTCAACGTGAACTGCGCCCCGGAAACCTGGACAGTGCAGGATGGGATGCTGCATTGTGACGGGGTGCCGACCGGAGCCCTGCGCACAGAGCGGCACTACGAGAACTTCATCCTGGAGCTGGAATGGCGGCATCTGAAACCCGGCGGCAATGCGGGAGTCTTCATCTGGGCCGGACCGCTCTCCGCCGCCGGCCAGCCTTTTCTCCGGGCCATCGAGGTGCAGGTGTTGGATCATGCCTATGGGAAAAGCGATTGGTTCACCACCCATGGCGATGTCTTTCCGATTCATGGGTCCACCATGCTGCCCTTCGGCCGGCACGCCGGGCAGCGCAGCTTTCCCAGCGAGGAACGCAGCAAGGCCTCGCCGGAATGGAATCATTACCGGATCACCTGTCAGGACGGCACCTTGCGGCTGGCCGTGAACGGCAAGGAAGTGAGCGGTGGGGAAAACTGCACTTGGCGCAAAGGGTATATCGCCCTGGAAAGCGAAGGTGGCGTCGTGGATTGGCGGAATGTAAGAATCAAGGAACTGCCCGGAGGTAAAGCCACTCCGGAGCAAACCGCCCCGCCCTGGGATGGCAGCCTGAGTCTTTACGATGGCCGCAGCCTGAAGGGATGGACCGCCAGTTCCGCGGGCGGGGACGCCGCTTGGCGGGCGGAGGATTGGGAACTGGTCTCCCCGGGAAAGGACGGCGTGCTCACCCTCAACCAGAAGCCCGGCGATTTCCGCCTGCAGTTTGATGTGCGCATGGAATCCAAGGACGCCACCGCTCCCCTGCCCGTCTGCTTGAATGGTCAGGCCCTGCCGGGCCAGGCCACCGGCAAGTGGACCCGCTATCTGGTCACCCGCAGCGGCAATCAGGTGGAATGCCGCCCGGAAGGGGCCGCCCCTGAAACCGTGAAGCCCGTGACAGTGCCTGCGGGGCCGGTGGAGATTTCCCTCAAGTCAGGCCAGCCGCTCCGCGTGGCCAGTGTTTATCTGAAGGCACTTCCCTGATCCCCCGCCGAACGCGCGAGTCAGCGCTTGAGTTCACGCCGGACTCCGGCGTTTTTGAAAAACTATGAGCCAACCTGCCTGTCCGATGTGTGAGATGACCGATGTTCTTGAGCAGGCGGACCATTACGAATGCTCCATCTGCGGTCACGAATGGCCCCTCGACACCGCCGCCGATGCCGAGGGCCCGGCTGCCGACCGCATCGTCAAAGATGCCTACGGCAACGTCCTCGCCGACGGCGACGTGGTGGCCATGATCAAGGATCTCAAACTGAAAGGCTCCTCCGATGTTCTGAAAACCGGCACCAAATCCAAGCCGATCCGCCTCGTGGACGGCGATCACGAAATTTCCTGCAAAATGAATGGCATCGCCATCGGCCTGAAGGCCTGTTTTGTGAAGAAAGTAACGAGTTAGGGGCAACCCGGCCACCCGGCCCCGGTCATCTGTTTTCAGCCGTTGCCAGAATCAGCGTTCTCCGCGGTAATTCGACGTGTCATACCTCCAGAGAGGCAAGGCCCCTCGTACCCTGCCGAATTGACCCTTCCAGCAAACTTGGCAGCCCTGTTTTACTACAACTTCCTACGGAATTTAATGATTTTTACTATAATTTCCATAAAATCAACTTGCCCATTGAAGACTCCGGCCTCATGTTTCCTTAAGTTTGGGTTCGTTTGAACCGGCCCATCCATTCCGCCCGGACGGCACGGCCTCCATCAAGGAAACTGCCGCCACCACGCCCCCATGAAAGCTCCGATTCCACTTTCCGCGATCCTGGTTTTTACCGGCCTCTGGTTGACCTCGTCCGTTCAAGCCGATCAAACCCTGGTGCCAGCCGGGGCGGCTTGGAAATACCTCGACAATGGCAGCAATCAGGGCACGGCGTGGCAGGCGCCTTTTTTCAGTGATGCCCTCTGGGCCGAAGGCGCCGCTCAACTGGGTTATGGGGACGGCGATGAAGCCACCGTGGTGGGTTTTGGTGGCAACACCAGCAACCGCTTCATCACGACGTACTTCCGGAAAACTTTTTCCGTCTCCAACCCCGCGGCCTTCTCCGGCTTGAATCTCAGTCTGCTCCGCGATGACGGGGCCGTCGTCTATCTCAACGGGACGGAGGTCCGGCGCGACAATATGCCGGCAGGAACCGTCACTTCAGGCACTCTGGCCTCGTCCGCCCTCGGCACGCCCGCGGAAGCCACCTTTTACAGCACCACCATCTCTCCCACCTTGCTCGTGGCCGGATCCAACACGCTCGCCGTGGAAATCCACCAGGCGAACGCCACCAGCAGCGACGTCAGTTTCAATCTCGAACTGATCGGCGTGGACACCGCCAGCGTAACCCGCGGCCCGTATCTCCAGCAGGGCACACCTGGCAGCATCATTGTCAGGTGGCGCACCAACATCGCCACCGTGGGGAGCGTCTCCTGGGGCTTGGAAGCCGGATCGCTGACCAATGTCGCCGAGGAAGCGGCCGCCACCACCGAGCATGAAATCAAACTGACCGGACTCCAGCCCGCTACCCCCTACTTCTATGCGGTCGGCACTCCCGGTTCAGTGCTCGCTTCGGGCCCGGACTATACCTTTACCACTCCGCCGCCCGTGGGCACGGCGCAACCGACCCGGATTTGGGTCCTCGGCGACTCCGGCACGGCGGATGCCAACGCCATCGCGGTACGCAATGCCTATCAAACCTTTACCGGATCCACCAAAACCGATGTCTGGCTAATGCTGGGCGACAATGCCTACAACGCCGGCACCGATGCCGAATTCCAGGCGGCGGTGTTCAATATCTATCCGGCTTTTCTCCGGCAGAACCCACTCTGGTCGGCGGTCGGCAACCACGACACCGGCAGCAGCACCAACCCGCTTCTGACCATCCCCTACTTCCAGATCCACAATTTCCCCACCAATGGCGAGGCCGGGGGAATCGCCTCCGGAACCGAACGTTATTACTCATTCGACCAAGCCAACATCCACTTCATCTGCCTCGATTCCATGACGTCCAGCCGGTCGCCCACCGGCCCCATGGCCATCTGGCTGCAAGATGATCTCGCCAGCACCGTGCAGCCCTGGATCATCGCCTTCTGGCATCACCCGCCCTATACCAAGGGTTCGCACAATTCAGACACAGAAACCCAACTGATCGAGATGCGCCAAAATATCCTGCCGTTCCTCGAGGCCGGCGGGGTCGACCTCGTGCTGGCCGGCCACAGCCACAGCTATGAGCGCTCCTATCTGCTGAACGGGCACTATGGATCCTCCACGACCCTAACTCCAGCCATGAAAAAGGATGGGGGCAGCGGCCGGGAGGACACCACTGGCGTCTATGCCAAACCCGGCAATAACGCCGCGAATCAAGGGGCGGTTTACATCACCGCCGGCAGCTCAGGGAAAATCAGTGGCGGAACCCTCGACCATCCGGCCATGTTCACCTCATTGAACAACCTTGGTTCTGTGGTGCTTGATATCAACGGGCCCCGCCTTGATGCGAAATTTGTCCGCGAAAACGGTAGCGTGGTCGACTACTTCACGATCGACAAAACCACTCCCAACCTGCCGCCCTCGGTCTCCCTCAGCAGCCCGGCAGATGGCTCGGTCTACACTGCCCCTGCTTCCATCAACCTTGCCGCCACCGTGGCGGACCCGGATGGACAGGTGGTGCAGGTCGATTTTTATCAGGGAGACACCTCCCTCGGATCGGATCTGACCGAACCCTTCGCCATCAACTGGACGGGAGCCCCTGCCGGGACCTACCTGCTGACCGCCACTGCCACCGACAACCTCGGAGCCACGGTGACATCGTCACCCGTCACCGTGACCATCAATGATCCCCTGCCCAGTGCTCCCGCGGCCCCCACCGGCCTCACGGCCACTGCCGGGAATGCCGAGGTTTCCCTGACCTGGACCAGCCGCGTTGGAGCCTCCAGCTACACGATCTACCGCGCCAACCAGACAGGCGGCCCTTGGACCACGCCGCTCGCCACCGGCCTGACCACCACGGGTTATACCGACACCACGGCTGCCAACG
>JAZKDC010000031.1:0-105999 GCA_040387795.1 Verrucomicrobiota bacterium | reverse complement strand
TCCTGACGGGAGATGCGGCGGTGCAGGGGACTGATCCCACGAGAGGATTCCCGACCGGAGAGATGATGGCAGATGGCTGGGGGCGGACGGCGGTGGTGATGCCGGGGCGGCGGCGAATTCAGTTTTCTGATCATGAGAATGATCCGACCCGGGACAGTGTGCTGAGCTTCACCGAGGACACGGAGTATTTCAAAAATGCCCGGTGGTTTGAGATCCCGGGGTCGCTGGGTTTGATCACGGGGATCATCTTTGCGCCGGCACTGGGGCGGAATGGAGATCAGGGGCCGCTGCTGGTGTTTTGTGAAAAGGGAGTGCGCGCTTATAACGTCAGTCTGCCGCGCGAAACGTGGACGACGGTGGACATTACCAGCACGCCGCTGCCGGAGACGGGCGGGGGAGCGCCCAACAGTCTGGTGGCGCGCGGGGATGATGTGATCTTTACGGCGCACGATGGGCGCATCATGAGCCTGAAGGCGGCGCTGCGCCGGGATGAGGATGCGCGGCTGTCCCTCTTCGATAACGCAGTGTGGCCGTTGTATGCGGGGGGCGATGGGACGCACCTCTTCCGCCGTTGGGCGGCGCGGCATGATGGCCGCACGCTGGTGACGGTGGAACCGGAGCGGGTGCCGGGGAACAGTGCGGAGGAACCGACCCGGGTGCGGCATCGGGGGATCGTGGCCCTGCAGGAAAGGCCCAGTGTGGTCAGGGAGACGCCGGTGTGGGATGGGCTGTGGACGGGGATTTATCCGGTGTGTCTGATGACGGGCACGATCAAGGGGGTGCCGCACTGCTGGGCGATCAGCCTGGATGATGATGGGGTGCACCGACTTTATGAGTTGGGGACGGAGGGGCCGGATGTGGGCGAGGTGCCCCGGCGGATCGAAACGCTGGTGAAGCTGCGGGCCAGTGATTTTGATATGCCCTACCGGCCGAAGCCTTATGCCTCCAGTGCGCTACGGCTGGATGAGGTGAAGGGGCGGGTGACGGTGGAAGGCTGGTGGCAGCAGGATGGGCATGGCCCGGTGCGGTGGTTTGTGGCGAATGAGACGAACGATGATGGTTGGCGGGCGGTGGCGGGAAGTGATGCCATCCAGGTGCCGGCGCCGTTGCGGCTGCCCCGGATGAATCCTCCGGCGCCTCCGGTGGACCGGCCATTCCATGAGGTGACGCCCTGGATCCGGATCACGGGGCAGGCCAGCTTCGCGGGGATGGCGATGGAAACCGGGGAACCGAAAGCCAGTCCGGACGGCATCAACACGCGGGCGGCCGGGAAAGAACATTGCAGCGAAATATATTGCGCGCATGATCCATATGGATACAATGCTCACACACTGGAACAGCCGGAATCCTGCCTGTGAGAATCTTTGGACTTACCCTCTTCGCGGTGCTGTTCCCCAAACTGCACCAAAAGATCCTCGCGCAAACGCGCCTGCTTTCCCTAACCCACTCCCTCAATCCAAATCAAACCGATATGTATTCCCTCACCGATGAAGAATCCCTCGCCGTAGTCGCCGCTCTGGGCGATGCCGTAGTCAGTGGCCGTCAGGCGCTGGCTGAAAGTCAGGCCGCGCTGGCCGAAGTGCTCAAGGTGGCCCAGCCGCTGGCGGAACGGAACGCGGCGCTGCAAGGGCAGGTCGATGCGCTGCACGCGGCGAACCAGAAATTCGCTGATGCGGATGCGAAGCTGGATGCGGCGCTGGGAGCGGAGCGTGACCGGCTGAATCCTCCTGCGGAGCCAGTGGAATCCCCTGTGGTGACCACTCCTGTCCCTGATGAGACGGGCACTGTGGTGGAGCCTCCCGCTCCTCCCGCTGATCCGGTCACTGGTGAGGCTGGCTCTCCCACCGAGTAACCGGCCCTGATCCGTGCCATTTGCCTCCGGCTGTGGCCTTCCTCTCCTTTAACATTTCCGGATCTTGCCCATAATTTCTTGCAAATCCGGTTTGGGTTGGATATGCTGCCACCGCCGGTGCCAAATGGGTTTCGATCAACCACTTTAAACCCCACCCCCACCCCCACCCGAAGTATGCTACCCGCCAAAATGGATATCCCAACACCCTTGGTGGCATAATAGACTGTTAGGCAAAAGACATGAGCTCGATTAAGAACCCCGTGACGAAGAATGCGAAGCGCCTGAAGAAGGACCACCGCGTTTATACGTTTGCCGGAAACAAGACGTTTCGTGGCGTCTGGAAGAAAAAAAAGCGGCGCCTTGGGAAGAAGGAGCGCCGCGCGACCGGAAATAAGTTGGCGGCAGTCGATCTTGGAAGTGTCGAGGATGCAGATTCGCCGAAGCGTCAGGTATCGAAACGAATCCGGAAAGGAGGAGTCGTCACACTGGAGCGCGCTTTGGACATCAAGAAGAACGATCCGATGAAGCGCTTTTCACTCTTTTCCTATTCGTCCCGCACATATGAAAAACGAGCCTAACAAGGAGCCAGAGCCAACGCCACGACTTGTCACGATTCCTGCAGAGCCAGGAATCGCGCCAGGTCGCGTCGTGGCTCATCTTTGACGTTATCCCAAGAAATATGAGGCCACCTGCCGCCATCGCGCTCCTTCTATCTCTATTCTTTAGTGGTGCCGCATTTTGGTATTCGGTTTCGGCTTCGCAACGCCTGGAGCCGTTGCTCAACCGATTGAGATCCTCCATCGACATCGAGCAGGCGGCCCCGCTATCACCTAATTCACGAGTAATCAACACGCGCACAGCTTCGCATTTCATTTCAAACTATGCCGACCCATTTGAGTCTGATCCGACCACGGCATCCGAAGCACGAATTGGGGCTTGGGGTTATGTGATTGATGGGAACCGCCTACAAAGCGGGGCCCAGATGTTGCTCAGCAATGAAGCACTCGAAAACCATATTTTCCTGGAGGCCGACAGTGACAGGACGATTTTAGAGATGCGATCTCCGACCGGTAGCCGAATCACTTTGTCTTTCGATAAAGAAGGAGAGCCCGAGATTAACCTTCACTCCGGGCGCACGGGCATCACTAAACGTTTCCCATCCACCCCTCCTTAGCATGACGAATGCACATCGACGGGCGAACAAAACGGATGCAGGAAACGGCTCCGAGGGCATCATTCGTGTCGTCGACGCTTTGCGCTCGCCGTCCCCTGATCCGTGAACGTTCGGCCAAAATGAATGCACACGAAAACATCGTTGGTCACTACCTCGCCGAATTTCGCGCAGGGCGATGCGATGACGCCTTCCACGGTTTGATCGAGGCGGATCAATCCGTCATATCCGATCTTATCGACTCTTACGAGGATACGACCGACCTTGATATCAAGATTTTCGTGATCGAGGTGATCTCGGAGTTTCGCCTAGATTCATCTCTCTACTTTCTTCGCCACGCCCTACGCAAGGACGAACCTCGAATCTGGAAGGCTGCCCTCAATGGGATGGCCATGACTGAATCTCCTGAGTCCGTCGATGCTATGGATCATGTGCTCTCAACTGTTCAGGATTCTGACAAGAGGCATTGGATCGAGGAGGCAATCGCTGATACCAGAGCCGCAATAGCAAAAACGGCAGAACAAGGCGGTGGAGGCAACTCCGCTGCGCTCCGTGCCTCACCGTGATCAATATGCCCGTTTGCTGCCTTCGGTGGCAGGCGGGTCTTTCCTTTCTAACATGGACCTTCCGCCCTTTGCCCAACAGACCGCCGTGGAGCGGTTCCGCTTTTTCCTGGACGTGCCTCCATTCCCGGCGGGGCGGTGCATCACGAGCACCGAGCAGTTGCGCGAATGGATCGGGCGCACGGGCCTGACGATCCACAGCAGCCGGGCCCTGCTTTCCGCGACGTATGGGACGATGGACACGGCGACGGCGGAGGACCGGACGGCCCCGCGGTTCATGCTGGATGATGCCGGCCGCTTCCTGGGGCTGGCGGTCTGGATGCCTTCCCTGCAGGGGTGGACGATCGGCGGACAGCCGGGGGAACTGCGGACTCTGATCCGCGTGAAGTCCACGGTGGCGCTGGATCTGGCGGCGCGGCCCATGGCGGGATGGAAAGTGGCTGATGGCAGCGGGGCGGGCATTCCTGACTTGTCGGCGGCCATGCCGGTGAACGGTGGAGCGGGGACGGTGGCGAGTCCGTTTTTCAGCGGCACGGCCCCGGACTGGGACCGGTATACGGTGGGTTATTTCGGTTGAGGAAAGGCCGGATGGCTACACTATTCCAAATATGCGCTGGCGAGTCCGTGACATCCTGGAACCGATAGCCGAACAGTGGCGGGGCACTGGTCTGGATTTGTCGTGTCCGGCGGGCCGGAAGGAAGCGATCAAGGCCTACAACCGAATCAACGAATGCCTGATGAACCACAAGGACTGGCCGGGCACGGAAGCCACGGTGAGCTTTGCGGTGAACGATGGGTGCATCACGCTGCCGGAGCGGTTCGGCGCCATCACGGGCATCCTGGTGGATGGGTTCCCGAGGCCGATCAACTCTATGGGGTGGGAGTTCGTGGATGGCGGGGAATGGGAGAGTGGCCTGGGCAGTCCTGACGGAGCGCTGCAACACCTGGGCTCCTACTTCCCCACGGTGCGGGAACTCTGCGGGGAGATGCCCGTGGGGGCGGTGAGTGACCGGGAGGAGGATCCGGCGGCCCGGTTTGTGGTGACGGGGATTGATTCCCAGAATCGTCAGGTCCGCTACAGTCTGCCGATCAAACATGCGGGCATGAATGACCAGCGCGAGGTGAATGCGCCATGGATCACGGACGGGGCGATGAAGAGCATCGAGGCAATATCGAAGCCGGTGACGAGAGGCTATGTGCAGGTATTCGGCTACACGCCGGAAGGCGGGATGCACTGGCTCTCGCGCATGGGGCCGGGGGAACAGAGCCCGGCCCTGACGCGCTACCGGCTGGCGGGGGTGGGGGGAAAGGGCGCTCCTGTCTGTATCCGCGCGCGGGTGAGTCTGCGGTTCACGATGCTTTTTGATGAGGAGGATATTTCCCTGATTCAACACCGGGAGGCCTACCGGCTGATGGCCCAATCCCTCAGCTATTTTGACGATGGGGAGGTGGGCAACGGCAGCGCCTACCAGAACCGCGCCCTGAAGATGCTGAGCGATGCCACGGGGAAACAGGGCAGGGGGCAACGGTTTGCCATGAACGTGCATCCCCGGTCCGGGTTCGGCCGGAAAAACTACACCGCCCGCCACGGATGAGTATTTCCCTCAATAACGAAGGCATGGCCGGGATGATGACGGCCGAGCATGCCCGCGAGATGGCGGATCAGATGGAGGCGCTGATCGCCACGCTGCCAGCGGCGGAGTGCCGGCTGAACTGCTACATGCTGCCGGGCATGTATGTGAAGGAGCTGACCATCCCGGCGGGTGTGGTGCTCTCCGGGCATACCCACCTGACGGAGCATGCCTTCATTGTGAGCAAGGGAGACCATTCCTTCTGGACGGCGGAGACGGGGGCGGTGCGGGTGCGGGCGCCGTTCTTCGGGATCACCAAGCCGGGGACGCGGCGGATTGGCTTCAGCCACGAGGACACGGTGTGGACGACGTTCCACCCGAATCCTGACAACCTGACGGCGGAGGAGATGGACCGGCTGATTCTCGCGCCGTGGGATAACCAATATATCAAAAAACTCTGATGTCCTCAGCAATCATCATCGGCGCGGCCATCTCCACTGGCGGGGCAATGTATGCCTCCAAGCAGCAGAAGAAGGCGGCCAAGGCGCAGCAGGAGGCAGCGGCCGGCATGTCCACGGGGCAGCCGTATGAGGCGATAGATCTCTTTGAAGTGGGGAAGGAAGCGGCCAAATTCAACGCGGGCCCGGGTAAAAGCATGGCGATCCGGACGGCTGCTGATTTCAACCGGCAGGCGGTGGCGGACGTGGAAGAGGCCATGGCCAAACTATTCGGCGGAGGGGATGCCTATGCGAAACAACGGACGGCCGCCAATGGGGTGGTGGAGGATCACCTGGCGGGACGGCTGAGCGCCAGCACGCGGGCGGAGGTGGGACGGAAGCTGCTGGGCAGTGGGGTGACGGATCTGGGGCCCGGGGCGGCGGATGATGCGATGACGGGGTATCTGGGGCTGACCCAGGAGGCACTGGCCACCCAGGGGATCCAGGAATACCAGTCGCTGTATAACGGATACCGGGATTCCGTGAAACTGATCAACCCGGCGGACATTTTTGACTTCTTCGGGATCCGGCCGGAGTCGGCGATCCACTCGGAAATCACCCAGGCGCAATACACGGCGGGTGGAGCGTTGAGTCAGGCGCAGCTGGTGAATCAACAACTGGCGGCAGAAGGGCAGGCCTCCCAGAATGCGGCGAGCCGGAACAGTGAGACGGCGGCGGCTTTGGCGAAAATCGCGGTGAGTGGGTATCAGGCTTACGACAGCAACAAGCCGAAAACGACCACCACCACCACGCAGACTGGAACGGCGGCGCCCGTGACCTCCACGGTGACCACCTCCCATAAACAACTCTGAGCCATGCCCCGCGACTACACTCCAGATGATGGCGGCTACGCTGGGCCGATGACGGTGGCGAACATTTTTGCCGATGGGATCCGGCAGACGATTGAGGACCGGAAGGCTGCGGAACGGCAGAACCTGGCGGTGCTGCAGAACCAACAGGACAATGATCTGCGGGTGAGGGAACTGGCGCAGCGGAAGGAGCTGGCGGAAATGGAGCTGACCCAGCGCCGGGAAATCCAGGGGTCTGAACTGGGTCTGCGCCGGGAAGAGCTCAATAACCGGATGGCCAGCAACAGCGCGGAGCTGGCCCTGAAGCGGGAGCAACTGGCGGCGGAGAAGATGCGCGTGGAGGCGTCGATGCTGGGCACGCGGACCCAACGGGCCAAGGCTGAGGCGATGCTGAACAACACACGGATGGCGGCGGGACTGCTGGGGGTGCCGCCGGCAGAGGGGGCGGCGGCTGGTGACTACGGGGCGGCCTATCGGGATGCTGACGTGAACGATTCCGAAAGTGCTGCCCTGAGGGAGCTGGATGCCAGCGTGGCCGCAGGAATGAGTGGTGGGCCCATGCCGGGGGAACCGGCCCCGACGCCTAGCGGAGTAACGTGGGGTGAGGCCGATCTTCCTGGCGGTCCCGGTCCACCAATCGATCCTGGGCAGTTGCTGAGTCCGCCCGCTGCTGGATCTGAAGGGGTGTCAGGACCCGCTGGCCCTGCTGCCCCGGCTCCGGCGCTGGCATTGCCACTGCCCGCAGCCCCGGAGGAGGATGCCGACTACCGGCTGAAACTGCGGAAGGTGCTGGCCATGCAGAAGCTGGCGAAGGATCCGCACACGCCCATCGACTATCAAATCAAGCTGGAAGAGGAAGCGAGGCGGATCCAGGATGATCCGGCCTTCGCGATGCAGGTGAAGAACCATGCGGCGAAAATAAAGCTGGCTGAGGAACGGCAGAACCTGCCGACCACGATCTTCGCGGCGCCGGTGGATAAGCAGCGGGCGTTCAGCGCGACGTATCCTCACCTGAAGTTTTCGATCACGGCACCGGGGGAGGAAGTGCCCAAGCTGCTGCGGCCGGATGGCTCGCCGGTGCCGGATGCGGAATTCCGGGTGATCAAGTCGGCCTGGGATCAGTTTGAATACAAACCGGGGATGGTGATTCCCAAGCCTGGCGGTGGGGTGACGCCGTTTGGGCCTCCGGTGATTCCTGCCACGGGGAAGGTTCCGGCCGCGCCTGCGGGCCGGGTCCGGCCCTCGCTGGATGAGTTGGCGAAGACGGGGATCGCCAAGATAAATCCCGCGCTGGCTCCGGTGGCGCCGCCTGAGGTGATGCAGGAATGGACCGCGCTGAAAAACACGGCGGGGGAGATCATCGGGGCGGCGCCAGAGGATAGGGTAGCCATCGCGGCGGCGATTTACAAAAACGGAGCGACGGCGGTCCTTACGAGGGATAAGGCGGCCAAGCTCATCCAGGAATTCACCGCCCGGAAGCGGCCTGGGGGGACGGGTGGTTTCACGGAAACGTATGTGAGTCCTGACGAGGCGGCGAGGAACTGGGCGGCAGATGTGTTGAAGCAATCGGGCTTCACCGATGAGGATTTGAAGAGCGGTGGCGGCGCACAACTGCAGCCGGGTGATGATGAAAAATTGCAATCGCTGACGATCAAGCCATGAACTGGAGCGACGTCATCAGCCAACCGGTGTTCGCGGAACTGAGCCCAGCCGGGCAGGCGGAGGCACGGCGGCGGTGGGTGGATGAGGTTTACCTGCCGGAAGTTGCCAAGGCTGGAGTGTCGGAGGAGGGGCAGCAGCGGGTGCGGTATGAGGCGCTGACGGAATTCGACAATGGGCAGGGCGGGGTTTCCAGTTTCTTCAACGCTGCCGGCCGTGGACTGGCGGGAACCGCCAGTGGGGTGGTAGGAGGCATTGGCGCGGTGACGGGCAACGAGGGATGGCGGGAGACGGCAGACGCGATGGAGGCTGCGGTAGCCAATGCGCTGCCGGTGAATCCCTCTCTGCCCAAAGCCAACTTTGTAGGCAGTGCGCTGGGGCAAGTCGGCGGGGTGATGCTGACGGCCGGGGCAGGGGGAGCATTGGCGAAAGGCATGGCGGGGGTGCGGGCCGTGGCGGCTGGCACGGAGGTGGCGGCGATGGGGAGCGGGGTGCTGTCAGGAGCCCGGCAGGGGGCGGACGATGCGGACCAATATGGCATGACGGGGCTGGACTATGCTGCCCGGGTGGCGCTGGGAGGGGTGACGGAATATCTGACGGAGAAGTTGCCGTTTGGCCTGGCGGCGGAAACCGGTGCTGCCAGGAAGTTGCTGGGGGCTGGGGCGAAAACGCCCTCCCGCGCCCTGACGTTTGGCGGGGGCGTGGTGACAGAATCTTTGGAGGAAGGGGCCAGCCAGATCGCGCAGAACGCTGCCAACACGGGTCTGGCTCCTGTTGGCACGGACACGCCCACGCTCTTTACGGGAGTGGCCGGGTTGATGGCTGGCGGGGCGATTGGAGGCGCGGGTTTTGGTGGGGTGAACCTGCTGACCGGCACCAATCCGAGAGCACCGGCGGCGGCCCCCTTCAATGGACTGCCGCCGCCGGCTGGATTCACTGAATCACAGCCAGCTGAGAATTTGTCACAAATTGTGAGCACCGCGAAGGAAGCGGGGCCAGCGATCCCCATCGGCAAGCTGTCCCTGAATGGACAGGCTTTTGTGTTTGATGGGGCGGGCTGGCAACGGCCGGCGACGATGGAGGAACTGGCGGCGGAACCGGGGATGCTACTGAGGCCCCTCGATGCAGACGACGTGGCGGAGGGGGCGACCATCGTGGCGCTGGATGCCGCTGCCCAGGCAGCGATCCGGCGGAAAGCGGCGGAGAAGGGGGCTTCTGAAAAGGACAGTGAAGGGGCTAAACCAGAGCCAAGCAGCGTAGAAACTGTTGAGACAAAGCCAGTTGAATCGGCCCCAATTGAGACACCCCTTTCCCCTGCAATCGTGGTGCCAGCAGAGGGGGCAGGGGTGGCTCCTATCGAAGGACTGCCGCCCCCGCCCGGGATGCAGTGGGATGCGACGGGCAACGCGGTGCCGCTTGTCGTGAATGAAGCGCTGGAAATGATCGACAACGTGGTGAGTGATGAACCAGTGAGCGACAACGAAGCCGCTGCGCCGGTCGAAGGCAGGGCCCAGCCTCTCACCGCGCCCGTGCAGACACCAGCGGGGCCGGTGCCTATCGGATCACTGCGCGCGGGGGATTACGTGCTCGGCCCCCATGGCACCCGTCAGCAGGTGACTGGCACTTTTCCCCAGGGGGTGAAACCTGTTTTCCAGATCCGCCTGAGCGACGGCCGCACCGCGCCGGCCACGGCCGATCACCTTTGGCTGGCCCGGCGGGGTGAGGGTGACCCGGTGGTCATCACGACGGCGCGTCTGTCGGAGGGGCTGGCACTGGGGGAACAGTGGAGCCTCCCAGTTGCGGCAGCGCATTGACGGCCGCCAGCAGGGCGGCTTCACCCGTGTGGGTGTAGTGCTGACTCATTTGCTCGCTGTCGTGACCGATGAGTTCCATGACCACGCTCTGGGGGATGCCGGCTTCCTTCAGCAGCGAAACGGTGGTGTGCCTCAGACAGTGGAAGCTGGGTCCCTGACTTTCGCGGCGGTTCCCTTGGCGCTCCTTGTCCTTGGCGGGCTTTTCCCGGATGCCCGCCTTGATGAGGATTTTCCCGAACAGGTTTGAAACTCCGCCGATTCCTGAAGCCGCGCGCTTTGCGCTCTTTGGGTGTACGTAGTCCTCTTTTCCTGATACTTCCTTCTGTGCCTCCAAGGCTGTCCGTAGTGGGCCAGCGATGGGGATGGTCATGTGCTTCCCCGTCTTTCCGGTGGTCAGTTTGATCAGGCCGGCATCGAGGTCGACGCTTTCCCATTTGAGCCGTGCCAGATCCCCCAGGCGTTGGCCAGTGTACAGCCCGCAGGTGATGAGGCATTTCCATTCGTCGTTTGCCTTGGTCAGCAGGGCCTGAATTTCTGGCATGGTGAATGGCCGGCGCACCATCTCCGTTCCCTTGGGAACCTTCACCGCGTCCACGCCTTCGGCCGGATTGACCGGAATCCAACCTTCGTGCTTTGCCTCGCGGAAGAGCATTCGGAGAATTTTGATGTCGTTGTTCACCGTGTTGGCGTGTGCGCCTTCGGCCCGATGCGCCCGGTAGTCGAATATGTCCTGCCGACTAATGGTGGCCAGATCATTCTTTGCCCTGCTGCCCAGCCAAGTCAGGAACTTCCCGGTTCCATTCGTATAGGCCACCATGGTGGAGTCCCCGGTGACCGCTTTCTTCCTCAACAGCCATTCTGCCACCGTGGCAGAAACAGATTTTGTGGCCGTGGTTCCGCCTGTCATTTGGTGGAGGTCCAGGAGCACGGCCCGGACCTTGTTGGCCGAGCGATGCGCCCGTGCCGCAGCCTCGTATTCATCGGCGATGGCCTGAGCCTGTTTCCGGAGTTCAGCAGGTTTGAACTTCGGGATTTTGGGGACCACCTCAACGCCAGTGGTGCGCTTGAGGCGCCGGCCGTTGATGTCGGTGAAACATGCCATCCAGTAGTTGGAGTTCGGGTGTCGCCAGAGAGAAGCCATGATAGGGGAGTAAGCGAAAAACCAGCCGGCGCAAGAACAAAAATGAGAACAATTGTGAAGGTTTCCGACTGTTTGAGTAAGTCGTCGTATTGGCTAAGTGCCTGTTTATCAACAGAGAGCGTTGACGCTAAAAGTGGGGACTTGAACCGTGGGTTCGAATCCCACCCCCTCCGCCATCCTGTTTTCAGGATATTTATGCAGAAGAACTTCCGTTTGCCCAGTGGGTTACGGGGTTGGCATGTCACACCCGATCCAAACGAAACGAGGTCACGCCAACAGGGGGTTCGCACGCTGGTTCACTAAATTCAAAGTTCCCAAGGATCTCCGTAAAGCTCTGGCAAGGGACCGTGTCCGGGAGGGTGGGCTCCGACTTCCAGGAGGCGTGCCGCAAGGTGTGCTTCCGCATGGCCTATTGGCAGGGAGTCTTTGAGGAGCAGAGGTGAAAGCTGTCGCTAACCAATCCGGATTCTGTCGCATCCGGGAAACTTCTCATCACTACCTGTTGGAGTTGGCGGCGTGGAAGATGACGGGAGATCGGCCGGTTTCTTGTCGACACCGCCTGCCTCACTCTTTGGGATTTGGGTTTTCCATGGGGTGAAGCAGCGGGGGAGTTCCGGTGCGGAATTGTGCGATAGCGATCAGAATAATCTTGGCTATTCTTCACTGAAAGTGTAAACGTCGGCATGAGCAACTTTTGCGGAGCGCTGCCTTTATGGAGGTATTGGCCTGCGGTACTGCACGCGGCTTACAGCGCCTTCAATATCTCAAGCTCACACACACCGAAACCAAGTAAAGCAATGAAAACACCAATCCACGTTGCAACTCTCGCTTCCCTTATCGCAATTTTGACCCTCGCCGGCTGCGCCGGGACCGCCGTCCGTCATGACGCCCGCGTCGACCGCCGCGGAGATGCCGTCGACCGCGCCGGGAATCGCATCGACAATCGGCAGGAGAACCGTTATGATCGCCGCGATGACCGCCAGGAGCGGGTCGACACCCGCGTCGGATATTGATAGTCCACAAGGGGCTGAACCTCAGCAGGTTGCGCGCGGCACCGCACCCGGCCCTCGCGCGCTGGTTGCTCTCGTTGCATGCCGCGGGCCGGGTCGCGGAGCATGAGCGCTGGGCGGCGCGAAGCAGCCGTTGATGCAGCACGGGCCTGCTGGCGGGCAAACAACGGAGGATCAGCCATGAAAGACCACCCGCCTACTGCGGAAAACATCCCAACCTTCCAGTCCTTTTCTTCCCATGCTGAACTCTACAGCATGGGAAAGAAGCTGCGCGAAAAGTGCCCTCTCAAATCACATGCGATTTGGCGGCGAGTGCATGACCGGGCTGATCCGCTGCGCCTCCTGGAGGAATCCAACAAGGGCCGTATTCCGGAATTGATCCCGATCCGTTATGGGCGCATGATGCAGTCGCCCTTCACCTTTTACCGCGGGACAGCGCTCAATATGGCCGCGGACCTGGCCACGACGCCGGTGAGCGGTCCGCATGTCCAGGCCTGCGGCGACTGCCACCTTTGCAACTTCGGCGGATTCGCCACGCCGGAACGCAGAGTGATTGTTGACATCAATGATCTGGATGAAACGCTGCCCGCCCCATGGGAATGGGACGTAAAGCGTCTTGCGGCAAGCTTCGTGCTGGCCTCCCGCCACAACAGTCACAGCGAAAGCGACGCCCGGGAAGCGGCGCAGGCCTGCGTCCGTTCCTACCGTAACGCCATGGCTGACTTCAGCCAAATGAGGGTTTTGGACATCTGGTATTCGAGCATTGATCTGGATCTGCTGCTTGCCTCGGTCAAGGACAAGGAAACCCGGAAGCGTGCCCAGCGACGGCTCGCCAAGGCCCGTCAGCGCTGTGTGCTGGAACACGATTTCCCTGAACTGGCGACCACCACCGGCACCGGCCCGGTCATCAAGGACAATCCGCCGCTGATCTATCATCCGAGCGAGCAGAGCCGTGATGAGTTTTACGCCTCCGTTCAAAAGGCCTTTGCCGCCTATCGGAAAACCTTGCCGGAACACCGCCGCCAGCTCCTTGACCATTACAAGTTCAGGGACATCGCCGTGAAAGTGGTGGGAGTCGGCAGTGTCGGCACCGCCTGTGCTGTGATTCTGGCAATGGCGGGGGAAAACGATCCCTTGTTTCTCCAGGTCAAACAGGCGCGGGCCTCGGTGCTGGAACCCTACGCGGGCAAGAGCGTGTACACCAACCACGGCCAACGGGTCGTGGTCGGTTGCAAGCTCGTGCAATCGGCCAGCGACCTGTTTCTGGGCTGGACGCAGGGACATCTCGGCCGCCATTACTACATCCGCCAACTCAAGGACATGAAGATCAAGCTCCTTGTTGAATTGTTCTCGCCACAAGTCATGCGCCACTATGCCGAGGTGTGCGGCCGGATCCTCGCCCGGTCCCACGCCCGCGGCGGTCAGCCCTCCCTCCTCAGCGGCTACATGGGCAAAAGCGACAAGTTTGACCAGGCCATCGCTTCCTTCTCGATGGCCTATGCCGATCAAAGCGAACGAGACCATAAAACCCTCACCCAAGCGGTGCGTGCGGGAAAAGTGGAAGTCATAATTGAAGAGGCGTAAGGGTCTAAGCCGGATGGCATCGTCACACGAGCCATTGTCAGAGTGTGAATTTTCATCGCGTGGTGCCGGTGGATTGAGCAACCGGCATGATGATTCAATCGACGGGCGGTTGGGGACAGGCATCCTCCACCGGGAGACCACCGGTCGGCATCAGAGCAACCACTCGATCGGCAGCCAGCTTATCATCCTGACCTTCAGGCGCGTCCACGCAGTGGTGCCCGGTTCGGTCGTGTGACGCACTTCGGTGTCTCCCTCGTGCGCCACCCAAACAAGGCGGCAGCCATCGATTTCCACGCGATAGGCGGTGTGGTCGAGGTCGAGCTCCGTTTGCTCGGGGAGCCGCTGCACCAGCTCCGGGCAATCGACAATCACGCCCATCTCGGTGTTCAGCCGGCTCGATCGCGGATCGAGATTGTAGGAACCTACGAATCCGATCCGGCGGTCGAATGCGAACACCTTGGCGTGCAGGCTGGCCCCCGTTCCGCGGGAGCACTTCGACCCGAACCAGCCGCCACCCGTCCGCTGGCGCCCCCTGCGCGCGTTCGCCTTGATTTCGTAGAGCTCGACACCCGCTTTCAGCAGCGCCCTGCGGTATCGCTGGTAGCCCGAGTGAACCGACAGGACGTTCGTGGAGGACAGCGAATTGGTGATGACCACCACCCGCAGTCCACGCCGGCGGGCACCGGCCAGCAGGGCCACGCCATCCTTTCCGGGGACGAAGTAAGGCGACACCAGAAACATCTCCCGCGCCGCATTTTCCACCAGCTCGCGCAGCTTCGGCGCAAGATGGGTTTCCCTTTCCGAAGAGGAGGTGATCACTTTGTCAGGATGATCGCAAACGATGGTCGCCTGACTCCAGTACCAGGTCAGCGCACCGTCCCGCAGCTGCCCGGCGAACTCGCTGTCCCGCACCATCTCTGCATAGGCCGACTGCGTCGCGGCCGCGTGATGCGCGAGGAGTGCCTCCCTCCTCGCGGCGAATTCCGCAGGCGTCGTGGTCTTTTGCGAAACTTTGGCTATCGGCACCGCCGTCCGGTGGTTCCAGTACAGTTCGAATTCGGCGGTCACTTCGGCCACCACCGGTCCGATAACCGCCAGGTCGAGGTCTGCGGAATTGGCCCCGCTACTTGCCCCGAAATAGGTGTCCCCGATGTTGCGGCCGCCGACGATGGCCACCTGCCCGTCCACGGTGAACGACTTGTTATGCATCCGCTTGTTGACGCGCGCGAAGCTGACGGCCATGCCCAGCCTGCGGACGGAACGCAGGGGCAGCGGGTTGAACATGCGCACTTCGATATTCGGGTGACTGTCGATGGCGAGCAGCACTTCGTCCGAAGGTACCGTGCCGACATCGTCAAGCAACATGCGCACGCGCACCCCGCGGTCGGCCGCACGGAACAGGCGCTCAAGCAGAGCACGGCCCACCATGTCCCGGGTCCAGACAAAATACTGCACATCCAAGCTGCGCTCCGCCGCATCCGCGAGCACGATCCGTGCAGCCATAGCGTCGCGCGCGTCCGCCAGAGCGTGCAGCCCCGACTGGCCGGGATGCGCCGCGACTCGCTGCCGCACCGCTGCCGCCAACGTGGTGCCGCCGGTATCATTCGTAGGGTTCATGGCAGTGGAGGGATGCCCCTTGCCGCCGGGGTAAGGGGGCGGCATATTTTCAACGGCCCGGTCGGGGTTTCGCATTCGACAATCTGCTGGCCTGAGTTGGTGCTGCACCAGCACACCGTCTCTTACACAATTCTCCTTGGAACGAAAGGCTGGATTTGGCCAGAAATCGACCTTTTCAGGAAACCTCAGAGCAGCCACTCGATCGGCAGCCAGCTGATCACCAGTGCTTTGAGGCGTTTGATGCGGCCGGCCCCGGGCTCGGAGTGGTAAAGCACTTCCTTGCCGGCCTCGCTTGTCACCCAGACGAGACGCTTGGCGTCCAATTCCAGACGATAGGCATTCCGGGAGAGTTCGCGCTCGGTCTCCCCGGGCAGACGTTTCGCCAGCGGCGGGCAATCGAAGAGCACCCCCATTTCGGTATTCAGTTTACTCGAACGCGGATCGAGGTTGTAGGAGCCGATAAATCCGATCCGGCGGTCGAAGGTAAACGTCTTCGCATGCAAGCCCCCGGTGCTTGATCCGGCCGGTTCGCGGAAGCGGCGTTTGAGCTGGGCGCCAACGGTTGGCTTGATCTCATAGAGTTCGATGCCGGCCTCAACCAGCGCCTTACGGTAGAGTTGATATTTCGCGTGGACCGGCACGCCGTCGGTGGATGCCAGCGAATTGGTGATCACCACGACGCGCACTCCGCGCTGGCGCACGCCGGCCAGCAGGGCGACACCTTCCTTTCCTGGCACAAAATACGGCGAGACGAGGAACAGCTCGGACTTCGTGTCATCGACAATCTCACGCAACTGCGGGGCGAGATGGGTCTCCGTCTTCCCCGCGGAAGTGGCCACCTTGTCCGGATGGTCGTTCACAATCATGGCCTTGCCCCAGTAGTAGGAAACGTTTCGATTCCTGAGTTGCCGGGCAAACTCACTGTCGCGCAAGCTCTTTGCGTAGGCAGAATCCTCTACGGTATCGCGGTGCGCCATGAGCGCCGCCCGCTGCGCCGCGAACTGCCCGGGCGTGGTGTTTTGCCGCGCCAGCGCGGTGATCGGAACCGCCGACTGGTTGTTCCAGTAAAGGTCAAATTGATCGGAGACCTCACGCACCACCGGTCCGATGACCGCCACGTCGAGATCGGCAAAATTCATGTCGGCATGCGCCTCGAAGTATTCATCGCCGATATTGCGGCCGCCGACGATGGAGACCTGCCCGTCGACCGTGAACGACTTGTTGTGCATCCGTTTGTTGATGCGCCCGAAGTCCATGACCATGCCGAGCAAACGGGGCGAACGCAGGGCCACGGGGTTGAACATCCTCACTTCGATATTGGGATGACTGTCGATCAGGAGCAGCGTGGCATCGGAGGGCATGGTGCCGAGATCGTCGAGCAACAGGCGCACGCGGACGCCTCGGTCGGCCGCACGGAACAGACGTTCGATCAGAATCTTGCCTGCCGGATCCTTGTTCCAGATGAAATACTGCACATCAAGGCTGCGTTCCGCAGCATCCGCCAGGACCAGCCGCGCGGCCAGGGCCTCGCGTCCGTCCAAAAGCGGGTGCAGGCCCGAGTGCCCCGGATGCGCCGCCACGCGCGGCCGCACGATCGCCGCCAGCGAGGTGCCCGCGTCGGCGGCGATCGCCCGGGATGGTGTGCGTGCGCCGCCCTTGGGCAGTCCGCCGCACGCCGTGAATGAAAGCACCAGCAGCAACCCGCCGACGTAGTTACTCCAGCGGTGAAAGATGGAGGGGAAGAGTGGATTCATCATTGAGGTCATTTAAGCCGTTGGGCCGGCGGATTTGATGTGGCGCAAGGAAAACACGGCCCAGACTACCGACAGCGCAATACAAAAGCCCAGCGATAATACCTAAAATGGTTTGCTTCGTGAAAACTGAGGACAGGCTCCTCTTTATCAACGGGGCCTTGCGAGCCGCCCGTTGCGCGTGCCGGGTGGAGGTGAATTCCGACGGACCCTGGCCCAATCACGTTGACACTCCTGACGCCATCGGGATAAGTTACCGGAAAGTCCTTGAGATTGCCGCGAATGGTTCCCTGCCGGATGACAAACTCCCCCACCCAGCAATCAAGGATGAAGCTCTGTCTATTTTTGGGAGCGGTCGTTTGGTGGCTTCTTTCCACTCTCAGCGCCGCGGCGGCCACCCCGAAGAGAGTGCTGATTCTTGACCCGTATGGCCAGGGAATGGAGCCGTTCGCAGCTGTGGTGTCGGCCTTCCGTTCCACCTTGGCCCGCGAGTTTGGTGAACCGGTGGATTTTCATGTGGTCCCGCTTGATTTGGCCCGGTTCACCGGGGCGGAAGGGGAAGGCCCGTTGGTGAATTTTCTGGAGGATCGGATCAAAAACAATCCGATAGATCTCGTGGTGCCTTTCGGGGCCTCGGGCATGCAGTTCGCCGCCCGGCACCGGTCGCGCCTCTTTCCGGACACCCCGATTCTCCTCACCGCTGCCGACCCCCGGTTTCTCCCGCCGGAGTTCGTGCAAAGACCAACGGCGTTGGTGACCCATAAACTCGATTTGGCCGGCTTCATTGAGGATATCCTCCAAATGAAGCCGGGGACGAGGCAGATCGCGGTGGTGATGGGGAATACCGCGCTGGAGCGGGCTTGGGTGGAGGAATGCCGGCGCGAGTTCGCGGCATTCTCCGATCGGGTGAATTTCATTTGGCTGGATCAGTTGCCCTTGGCACAGGTCCTCGCCCGCTGTGCGGCTCTGCCACCGGATTCGTTTATTTTCCATGGTTTATTCCTCATGGATAGTGACGGCGTTCCTTTCGAAAGAAACGAAGCGCTACGGGGTTTGCACGAGAAGGCCAATGCTCCGGTGTTCGGATTGTTTGAAAGTGAATTTGGCAGTGGCATCGTGGGGGGCAGGCTCTACCCGGCTTTCGAAGCCGGCCAGCGGAGTGCCCGCACCGCAATACGGATCCTGCAGGGGGAAAAGGCGGAAAGCATGCCCCAGGAATTGTTGGGGACGGGCGTCCCGCGGTATGACTGGCGCGAACTGCGGCGCTGGGGGATCAACGAAGCAAATTTGCCCGCCGGCAGTCGCATAGAGTTCCGCCCGCCGGGTTTCTGGGAACAATACCGTGGCCTGGCAGCCGGCATCCTGATCCTCGGATCCCTTCAGGCCGGGCTGATTTTCGGATTGTTGGCCAACCGGTCGAAGCGCCGCCGGAGTGAGGCCGAGGCGGCCCTGATTGCGGATATCTCGTCGAAGTTCGTGAACCTCGCCCCCGATCAGGTGGACCGGGAGATTCTCGAGGCTCAACGCCGGCTTTGCGAATTTCTCGACATTGATTTGGCTGCCCTGTGGCAATGGGAGGAAGGCCGGCCGGAAGGTTATTTCACGGCGACTCATCTTTACAGCCTGCAAAATGGCCCGCAGCCGGCAATGGTGATGCGTGACGATGAGTTTCCCTGGTGCCGTGAGCAAATGCTGGCCAACAAGGTGGCTTCGCACTGCTCCCTCTCGGAGATGCCGCCCGAAGCGGCCAAAGACCGTGAAAACGCCCTGAAGTTAGGGATTAAATCACACCTGTCACTTCCGTTATGCGTCGGCGGCGGTCCTCCTTTGGGAGTGCTGGGACTGAATACGATGCGGGCGGAGCGTTCCTGGCCGGAGCCGCTCGTCAAACGTATGCAACTGGTGGCCCAGATTTTCTCCAATGCGCTTGCCCGCAAGCGCGCCGACCAAGCTCTGCGGGAGAGTGAAATGCGGCTCAGTCTCGCCAAGGAATGCGCCGGGGCGGGGCTCTGGGAGTTGGAATTGGAGACCCAGACCTTCTGGGCCAGTCCGCGCGCCCGGGAAATTTTCGGCTATTTGCCTGAGGAGGAGATCGGGATGGCCAGGTTTCATCAGTCGGTGCATCCTGACGACTGGGCGCGGGTGGAGCGGAACATTGAACGGGCAGTGCAGGCAGGGGACCTGATTGATGTGGAATACCGCATTCACCTCGCGGACGGGAGTTGGCGCTGGATCTTATCCCGTGGCCGGCCCCGCTTCCCGGCTTCCGGCGGACCGGACCGCCTCCTCGGGCTTTCCATGGACATTACGGGCCGCCGCCAGGCGGAGGAGAAGCTGCATCAGCTCTCTCTCGCGGTGGAGCAGAGCCCGGTCCTGGTGGTGATCACGGATTTGAAGGGCCGGATCATCTACGTGAACCGGAAGTTTTCGGAAGTGACAGGCTATTCCCCTGAAGATTGCCTTGGACGGAACCCCCGGATGTTGAAGTCCGGCGAATCGCCTCCCTCGTTATATCAGGAAATGTGGGAAAGCATCACCCACGGAAAAACCTGGCAGGGAGAGTTCCGAAACCGGCGGAAGAATGGGGAAATCTATTGGGAGCGGGCCAGTATTTCACCTTTGCTGGATGACGCTGGCAAGGTCACCCACTACGTTGGGGTCAAGGATGATATCACCGAGCAGCGCCGCCTCGAAAAGGAAGCGATCGAGCAACGGGATGAATTGTTCCATCTTTCCCGGGTGGCGTCCCTGGGGCAATTGTCCGGTTCCCTCGCCCATGAATTGAATCAGCCCCTCGGGATCATCCTGAGCAATGCCCAGGCCGCCCAGCGCATGCTGGCCCGGGAAAATCCTGACATCGCGGAACTGCGCGAGATCCTGGCTGACATTGTGGGTGAAGACCGCCGTGCGGGGGAAGTGATCCTGCGTTTGCGCGCCCTGCTGAAACGTGGTGAAACAAAGCTGCTTCCCTTGGCGCTTCATGATGTCGTGGGAAATGTGCTGGGTCTCCTGCGCAGTGATCTGATGGCGCGTGGCGTGACGGTCCGGACGGACCTGGCCGGGGGGTTGCCCATGGTGATGGGGGACGAAGTGCAGCTGCAACAGGTGCTGATCAACCTCATTACCAATGCCTGTGATGCGATGGAGGAGAATCCCCCCGTGGAGCGCACCATCAGCATATCCACCCGCCCGCAGCCGGGCGGGGTATGCCTTTCCGTGGAGGATCGCGGGTGCGGGCTGCCGGACGGCGATGCCGACCGGGTTTTCCAGCCCTTCGTGACCACCAAGACCCATGGCATGGGCATTGGACTTTCCATTTGCCGGGCGATCATTGCGGCACACCATGGACGTCTCTGGGCGGAATCGAACGCCGGGCGCGGCACTACGTTTCATCTTGAACTGCAGATGGTTGAGCCTGTTGCCTGATAATTGCATGAATTTGCCGGTCATCTTCATCCTCACCCTCACCGCGGCGGTGTTCATGCCGGAAACCGTTTCCGCTTTGGATGCCATGGAGTCTCCTGGCTCTCCTCCGGCATTGGCCCGGTGGGTGCCACGCTCGTGGACGACCGGGGACGGGCTGCCGCAGAACTCGGTGAATGCCGTCCTGCAGACCAGCGACGGCTTTCTCTGGGCGGGGACGAACGCGGGTCTGGCAAGATTCGACGGCGTGCGGTTCCGGAGCTTCGGGCTGCATGAGGGGCTGCGTTCGGTGCGCATCATGGCGCTGGCGGAAGATCGTCAGGGTTCCCTCTGGGCGGGCACCAGCGGTGGCGGGTTGAGCCGATGGGAGAACGGAAGGATCACGAGCTTCGGAGTGGAAGAAGGGTTCCCATCAGGCTTGGATGTTATCGCGCTCTCGGCCGATGAAGACGGTTCCCTCTGGATTGGAACTAACCAAGGCCTGGTGCGGTGGCACGCCGGCACCTTCGAAGCCATCGGGGAGGCGCAGGGACTGCCGCAAAAACAGATCCGGGCGCTGCTCCGGGATTCAAAGGGGACCCTCTGGGTTTCAGTGATTTTGGAGGGACTGTACCGGCGGCAGAGCGGAAGATTTGTCAGGGAGTCATGGCCCGATGGGGTGCCGTCCGGCGTTTACAGCCTGATGGAATCCCGTGACGGTTCGATTTGGGCCGGCTGCGGCTCAGGAGCTCTGTGGCAGCGGCGCGACGGGGCATGGAAGCAGCTCGGCACGGCGGACGGATTACCAAAGGCTAATCTCGAAGCTCTGGCTCAGGACGGCGACGGCACGATTTGGATCGGGACGCGTGGCAGCGGTCTTTATCGGTCCGTTGGCGCACGCTTTGAGCCGGTCACCCACGATGCTGAATTTTTCACTCTTAACGTGCGTTCGCTGACGGTGGATCGGGAAGGATCAGTCTGGGCAGGGATCACCGGTGGCGGTTTGAAACGTTTATCACCTCGCGTGCTGGAAGATTGGGGCCCGGAGAGCGGTCTGCCGGAAAGCATGATCTCGTCGGTCACGGAGGATGCGTCCGGTTCCCTCTGGGCCGGGACGGCGAACCAGGGGGTTTATCGTTTCCATGGCGGGCGGTTCAATAAAGCCGGGGATCCGGACGCATCGCGAAACTATCCTTTCATCTACTGCACAACCGCGGCGCCGGACGGAAGTGTCTGGGCGGCCGGCGAACAATGCCTGTATCTTTTTCATCCTGACGGGCCGGCCAAGGTGTTTCTGGAGGAGCCGGTCAAGGGGAGGGCCGTGCGGGCCCTCTGTGCGGACGGCGCCATCCTTTGGGCCGGCACCTATGATTCGGCGTTGTTGAAGCACGATGTGAATGGCCTGCAGGTCGTGGCTCCCAGCGGCACGTTTCCGGGGGGTATCACCAGCATCGTCTGTGAAGCACCGGACACGTTGTGGGTCGGCACTTCCGAGGGGCTGCACCGCTGGGAGCGCGGCCAAGTGCAGACCTGGACCACCCGCGACGGCCTGCTGACGGCCAGTATTTTCTCGTTGCACCGCGATCCTGACGGAACGCTCTGGCTGGGTACCCTGGGCGGTGGACTGGCCCGCATGAAGGACGGTCGATTTGTCCATATCACGACACGTCAGGGACTCGTTGATGACGTAATCTCCCAAATCGTGGCGGATGATTCCGGCAATCTGTGGCTGGGCTCCAATCGCGGCATCATGCGGATCGAGCGCGAAGAACTGGGTGATTTCGCCGCCGGCAGAATCCGCGCCGTGCATCCCGTGGTGTTCGGCCGTAACGAGGGCATGCGCGCAGAACAGTGTGCCGGTGGCTATTCTCCCACAGTCTGCAAAACGAAGGACGGCCGGCTTCTGTTTCCAACCGTGCGCGGCATCGTGGAAATCGACCCTCGTCGTTTGCGGAATGTTGCTGCCGCTGCGCCCCGGGCCGGTATTGAAGGCGTGCTGGTGGACAATCAGCCGCAGCCGCCGGATTCAGCGCTTAGTATTCCGCCGGGCAAACACCGGATCGAGGTCAGTTTCACCGCTCCCGTGCTCCACGGCGGGGAATGGGTGCGCTTCCGCCACCGGCTCGAAGGGTTCGACAACGGCTGGGTGATGGCAGGCAGCCATCGCCTGGCGTCCTACGATGGCCTGCCGCCCGGCCGCTACGTTTTTCATGTCGCAGCCGCCGATGGCAAAGGGAACTGGAATGAACCGGCCGCGAATCTGGCGTTCACGGTGCAGCCGCTTTTCTGGCAAACCCTCTGGTTCCGCGTCGGCGGTGTGCTGCTGCTCGCCGGTGCCAGCGGCGCCGCGGCATGGTGGCATCTGCGCCGCAAGCACCGGCGCCAACTCGCTGAACTGGAGCAGGAGCGCCGGATGCAGGCGGAAATGACCCATCTCTCGCGCGTGTCCTCGCTGGCGCAGTTGTCAGGCTCACTCGCTCACGAACTGAATCAGCCCTTGGGGATCATTCTGAGCAATGCCCAGGCGGCCCAGCGCATGCTGGGGCAGCAGAACCCGGATCTGACGGAACTGCGTGAAATCCTGACAGATATTGTGGATGAAGACCGGCGGGCCGGGGAAGTGATCAAACGGCTGCGGGCTCTGTTGAAGCGCGGCGAGACCCGTCTGTCGTCCGTTTCCCCCAACGGGATCATCGAAGACGTGTTGCGCCTCCTCCGCAGCGACCTCATGGGCCGGGGAGTGACCGTCCAGACGGCGTTTGCTGACGCGCTGCCCACGGTGCGGGGCGATGAAGTGCAACTTCAACAGGTCCTGATCAACATCCTGACCAATGCCGGGGATGCGATGGAGGGGAACTCCCCGGAGGATCGGATCCTCAGGATCTCCACCAGCCTGTGTGAGGGCAAGGTACGCTTCTCGGTGGAGGATCAGGGGTGTGGGCTGCCGGAAGGGGATGCCAGCTGCATTTTCCAGCCCTTCATGACAACTAAAAGTCAGGGCATGGGCATTGGGCTTTCCATTTGCCAGTCGATCATCGCCGGCCATCATGGACGCCTGTGGGCCGAACCCAATCCCGGACGCGGGACCACTTTTCATCTGGAACTGCCAGTCACCCCGCCTCCTTCCCTATGAACAGTCCGAATGGCTTGGTTTACCTCCTTGATGACGAGCCGGGCATGGTCAAAGCACTGACACGTTTGTTGCGGGCCGAGGGCTTTCCGGTGCAGGGATTCACTTCCGCGGCCCGTTTTCTGGAAGCCTTCCAGCCAGGAAAAGAGAGTTGCCTGGTGCTGGATGTGGCGATGCCTGAATTGGATGGGATCCATCTCCAGGAACGACTCACCCATCAAGGCATCGTGGTGCCCATTGTATTTTTGACCGGTCACGGTGACATCCCCATGAGCGTGCGGGCCATCAAGGCCGGGGCGGTGGATTTCCTCACCAAGCCGGTCAATGATGCCGATCTCCTGCGGGCCGTGCGCACGGCACTGGAAGTCGCTGCCAGACGGAAGGCGGAACTGGCGATGGTGGCGGATCTGGTGGCACGCCACGCCAGCCTCACTCCGCGCGAACGCGAAGTCATGGCGCATGTGGTGGCCGGGCAGTTGAACAAGCAGATCGCTGCCGATCTCGGCACGGGAGAACAAAATATCAAAATCCACCGGGGCAGGGTCATGGAGAAGATGGGCGTGGAGTCCATCGCAGATCTGGTGCGGGCCGCAGAACGGTTGAAAATCTGAGGAATCCGGAACCGCAAAACACATTAAACTTAAGTCTGCTTGTGCCCCGGCATGGCTGCTGGATGGTCGGCGTAAAAGCGGCCCATGGCTGCTTGAATTTAACAATGGCGGCGGCGGGGCTGCAGCAGATGCTCCGGCGCGCCACCGCCGCATCGTCCCCAAACCGCCCTGCGCCCATGTCCGACCTGCCGTCCCCCAACCGTATCGCCGCTCTGCAATTGTCGGTCCGTGCCGCCCTGTCGGCAGGGGTTGCGGTCGCCATCTCGCAGGCGTTGCAGTTTCAGTCGCCGCTCTATGCGATGCTCGGAGCCGTCATCGTCACCGATCTCTCGCCACGGCAAACCCGGAAATTGGGACTGCAGCGGTTGGCGGGAACGGTCCTGGGGGCGGCGGTCGGGGCTGTTTTCAGTCAGTTCTTGCCACCGGGCCCCGTGGCGATCGGATTCAGTATTTTGATCGCCATGGCCCTCAGTCATTTGCTCCGCTTGGAAGGGGCTGCCAAAATCACCGGCTATATCTGCGCCATCGTCGTCCTCGATCATCACGACCAACCTTGGTCGTATGCCTTCTACCGTCTGATGGAAACCCTCCTGGGCATCGGCGTCGCCGTCATGGTGAGTCTGGTCCCCAAACTCATCCAGGGAGACAAACCGGGCGGGGAGACCTGAACCTGGCATGGTGCGGCCGGTTCCCGGCCCCGTGCGCGCCCGGCCCTCCGGGGAGGCCGTTCCCTTACGGGGATAGGGAATTGGCTTACTTTCACTTACACCAACTGGCAAATAGACTGAAGGACACGAACCGTCATGATGCTCTATCAATGATCATCGGGATTTTTCTGTTTGATGCCCGGTGTGGGGTCCCGGTGATTGCGCGTTTCCTGGCAACCCGTGGCTTGGCAGGAAAATCCCTGGTTAAACCAAGGTATAATGGACTAATCAAGAACGGATGGGCATGGTGGTTGGTGATGTCGGGAGGAAAATCAACCATAGCTGTGCTGGATGATGAATCGAAGATGCGTGCGGCATTGGGACGTCTGCTCGGTACCCACGGTTATACGGTGGAGCTTTTTGAGACAGGTGAGGATTTTCTGGAGTCGGTCCAGCATCATCTGCCGGACTGCCTGCTGCTCGACCTTCATATGCCCAGAACAACGGGATTCGATGTCCTGCAAGCCATGAACTCCATGCGGATCCAACTCCCCGCCATCGTGGTTACGGGTCACGATGAACCGGGTAACGCCGAACGGGCCTATGAACTCGGGGCTGCTGCCTATCTTCTCAAACCTCTCGACGAATCCATCCTCGTGGATGCCATCGAGCGCATCTGTCCCGGTAGTGCCCCTCAGTCCGGTCAATCGCCTTGAACCTCTCATTTTTTCCTTCAACCCAACACTTAATCAACTACTGCCATGTCAGCCCTATCCACCAAAATGAACCAGAAACCATCCGGTTACACCACCGGCATGTTCAGCGCCGGCGAGGCCCGCTGCGACCGCTGGCAGAATCTGGCCCACACCGGCCAGGCCCTTGTCGCCCGGAGTTCGTCCGGGGGTGCCACCCCGGAACTGACCGCGCAGGCCGAAGCGCTGCTGCAACCTCTCGGTGATATCGAAACCTTCCACGCTTATCCAGGCGAGTTGCTCATGAGTGCCCTGAAGGACGCCTTCGCCCGGAGTGATTATTCCAGTTTCTCGAGACTCACCACCCGCATCGCCAAGGCGATCATCACAGGTTCCTACCGCCGTTCCGCCAATGCGTGGAAGGTCGGCGAAGAGGCGGAAGGGGAGGGCGGTGACCGCCTGATGAAGGATTATTTCGAAACCGGCGACCTCACCAAACCCTACTTCGAGGTGCTGATTGTCAGCGACGATCCGACCCCGGAACAGATCCGTCAGGGACGCACCGAGATGCGGCAACTCCGCCGCCCGGAAGATCCCTTTGTTTATGAAATGGTCACGGTGCCCAGCTTCGAGGATGGAGTCATTGGCACCGTGCTGAACGCGGATGTGCAGGCGGTGATCATCAAGGACAATTTCCGGTTCCGCTCGCAGTTCGACGCCCCGAATCTGCGCAGTTATCTGGAGCAGCATTCCTCCGTGGAACCCGGCACCCTGGAGCCCGGCGACTACGGCGTCGCGCTGGCCAAGGTCATCGCGAAGTTCCGTCCCGAACTGGATGTCTATTTGATTCTGGATGGGGCGGTGGAAAAGATGGCGAGCCAGCTCGACTCGAAAAACATCAAACGGATCTTCTACGGCATCGAGGACCTCATGGAGATCCATCTCGCTTTGATGGAGGGCGTCAATCAACGCTACGACACGCCGTATTTCAACAACCTGAAAAACTACGCCCGCCGTCCCGTCGGCACCTTCCACGCCCTGCCGGTGGCCCGCGGCAAGTCCGTGTTCAACTCGCACTGGATCCGCGACTTCGGTCACTTTTACGGAGCCAATATCTTCATGGCGGAATCATCCGCCACCACTGGCGGCCTCGATTCGCTGTTGGAGCCGACCGGCAACATCAAAATTGCCCAGGAAAAGGCGGCCCGGGCCTTCGGGTGCCAACAGCTGTTCTTCGGAACGAACGGCACCTCCACTTCCAACAAGATCGCGGTGCAGACCATCGTGCGTCCGGGAGACATCGTACTGGTGGACCGCAACTGCCACAAGTCCCACCACTACGGCCTCGTCCTGTGCGGCGGCCAGCCGCTTTATGTGGAAGCCTACCCGCTGACCGAATACTCCATGTATGGGGCGGTGCCGCTGAAGACGATCAAAAAAACACTTCTCGACCTGAAGGCGGAAGGAAAGCTCGACCGGGTGCGCATGCTGCTCCTCACCAACTGCACATTTGATGGCCATATTTACAACGTGCCGCGCTTCATGGAGGAGGTGCTGGCCATCAAACCCGACATCGTCTTCCTATGGGATGAAGCCTGGTTTGCCTACAACCGCTTCTCCCCGTTCCACCGCATGCGTTCCGCCATGGGGGCCACCGAGGCCCTGCGGGAAAAATATGCTTCCGAGGCCTACCGCGCCGAATACGCCGAGTTCAAAAAGAAACACGGCAAGCTCGATCCCAAGGACGCGAAGCTGCTCGACCTCCATCTGCTGCCTGATCCCGATGCGGTCAAACTGCGGGTTTATGCCACCACTTCCACCCACAAGTCACTCTCCTGTTTCCGCCAGGGTTCGTACATCATGGTGAACGACGATTGCTGGGAGAGCACGGAGGCGACGTTCAAGGAAGCCTTCTTCGCGCACACCAGCACTTCGCCGAATCTCCAGCTGATCGCTTCGCTGGATATCGCCCGGCGTCAGGCGGAGCTGGAAGGGTATGAGTTGGTGGGCCGCTCCATCGAACTCTCACTGATCCTGCGCCGCGAGGTGAACCGGAATCCGCTCATCTCCAAATACTTCAGCATCGCCACCAATGCCCAGATGGTGCCGGCCCAATACCGGGCGAGCGGATTTGAGGATTTCCACGCGGACGGGGTGAGCTGGAAAACCATTTATGACGCCTGGGCGACGGATGAGTTCGTCCTCGATCCCACCCGGATCACTTTGTTGTGCGGCTCCGCTGGGTTCGACGGCACTTCCTTCAAAGGGCTGCTCGCCAGCAAGTTCGACATCCAGTTGAACAAGACCTCCCGCAACAGCGTGCTCCTGCAGACCAATATCAATAACACGCGCAGCGACATCGCCTACCTCATCAAGGTGCTGGCGGATCTCTCCCGCGAACTGGACCGCAAACTCTCCAAGAACTTTGATGAGAAGGCCGGGTTTGACGCCCGGGTGAAAAGTCTGGTCACCGATGTGCCGGATCTCCCCAACTTCAGCCGCTTCCATGATGCCTTCCGCGAAAACCCGAAGAGCAAAACGAACGAAGGCGACATGCGCACCCCCTTCTTCCTCGCCTATGATGCGGCCAACTGCACCCATGTGAAGCTGAACAGCAAGGAGATCGATGATCTGGTGAAACGCGGCCAGGCGGTCTCCGCGAAATTCGTGATTCCTTACCCCCCTGGCTTCCCGATCATGGTGCCCGGCCAGGTCATAACGGAGGAAACCATCGACTTCATGCGCAAGCTCGATGTGAAGGAAATCCATGGCTACCATGCCGCCTCGGGCTTGGAACTGATCAAGCCGGAAATCCTCGGCGGAGCCAAAAAAGCTGCCAAAAAATAGCGGTGCCCGGACGTCACCAAACTACAACAACCATTACCAACAGAAAGGCATAGCATCATGCAAGCATTCTTTGAGTTCCTGAAAGCCAATCCCTATATCCTGCTGTTCTTCACCGTCGGGATGGCGGTCTATGTCGGCAAGTTCAACATCAAGGGCTACGGCCTCGGCATGGTCGCTGCGGCGGTCGTCGTCGGCTGTGCCCTCGCCACGTGGGCCTCCACCTACGGGGTAAAGCTGCAGCTCGACAACTTCGCCAAGTCCCTCTTCTATTATCTGTTCATGTATGGGGTGGGGCTCCGCGTCGGACCCTCCTTCTTCAACAGTCTCAAGAAGGACGGCCTCAAGTTCACCATCCTGGCGGTCGTATGCAGCATCATGGGCTTGGTCCTGGTGGTGGTTTGCGCCAACATGTTCGGCCTGCCCCCTGGCGCCGCCGGCGGCATCCTGGCCGGTTCTCAGACGATGTCCGCTGCCATCGGTACGGCGGAGATGGCGGTGACGCAGGGGGCCTACAAACTACCCGAAGGCAGCACTGCAGAGTCGGTTTCGGCCATGATCGCTCTCGGTTATGGCGTCACCTACATCTGGGGCACTGTCGGGATTATTCTCATCTGTAAATATCTCCCCCGCTGGTGGGGGGTGGACGCCAAACAGGCCGCCAAAGATTACGAAAAGGAACACGGGGTGGCCAACGTGGACGACAGCGGCCTCACGGGCTATCGTGCGGGCGGTCTGCGCGCCTACCGGCTGGAGAACAAAGAGATCGCCGGCCAGAACATCAGTCAGTTCCGGGGCAAAAACCCGCAGTATCGTATTGTCAACGTGGTGAGGAATGGCGAATCGGTTGGTGCCGCGGCGGACACCAAACTGGAAATCGGTGATGTGATTGCGCTGGGCGGACGCCTTGAGGATCTCACGGCCAACATGGGATTGATTGGCCCCGAAATCGCCGACCAGAAGGCGCTCAATATTCCGCTCGATCAGGCGGAAGTATTGGTGACCAACAAGGAAATGGAGGGCAGGGCTCTGAAGGAATTCCGCAATGAGGACTTTGCGGGTCAGTTGCAGGTCACGCGGGTGGAACGTGGCGGGGTGCCTATCCCGCTGGGGGCCGACACCCAACTCCAGCGTTTTGATGTGCTGTTCGTCACCGGCCTCAAGACTGCCGTGAACAAAGTGGCTGCCATGCTGGGCAAAGTGGCCCGTCCGAGCACCGCGACCGATCTCCTGACGCTCTCTGCAGGCATGGTGGCCGGACTGCTCATCGGGCAGATCAATGTCCCGGTCGGCGATTTCTCCGTCGGACTCGGCAATGCGGGCGGCCTCCTGCTCTCCGGCATCATCGTCTCATCCATTGTTTCGCGGCTCCGCTTCTTTGGCAATACGCCCAACGCGGCGCGCAACGTGCTTGAAGACCTCGGCCTGGTCACGTTCATCGCCATCGTCGGCATCAACGCCGGTTCCACCCTCCTGGCCCAGCTCACGGGCAAAATCGCCCTCTTCATCTTCCTCGCCGGATTCATCGCCAGCACCCTTCCCCCGATTCTCACCTGGATCATTGGCTATCACTTCATGAAGATCAATCCGGCGGTGCTGATGGGCGGGGTCGCTGGGGCGCGATCCCACTCGGGCCCGGCCCGCGAAGCGTCCAAGGAAATCGACAGCAGCGTGCCGTGGGTCGGATTCCCGGTGGGTTATGCCGTCTCCGGCGTGCTCCTTACCGTGTTTGGCTACTTCGCCATGCTCTTCAGTAAATAACAACGATCAGGACTGACCTACTGCCATGAAAAAGCGCTTCTCTCTCCGCCTGCAACCCACTGTCACGCTGGCCTTGCTGGGCACGGTGGCCGTCGTCTGTGCCCAGCAGCCCGCCACGCCCGCTGCCCCGCTGCCTCCGCCGCCGGTCCCGCCCCCGGCTCAGGTGGCGTCCGACACCACGGTCTCCGCCGCAGCCTCTTCTACCGAGCAGGGGCAAACCACGCTCAGTGACTCCTTTGAATGGGGAGGCCGGGAATGGCGGATGGAGAAGCGCCGGGCCGCCCTGTTGGACACTCAGTTCAAGGTCAACCTGCGCACCTTCTATCTGGACCGGGACAAGTACGACGGTTCGGAAAGCGAATCCCTCGCCATCGGCGGATGGGCCGGCTTCAAGACGGGGTATTTCATGGATGTGATTTCCCTCGGCCTGACCGGCTACACCTCCCAGCATCTGCATGGGGATGAGTCCAAGGACGGCGCATTGCTGCTGGCCGCCGGGCAGGAAGGGTATTCCGTCCTCGGCGAACTTTACGCCGATGTCAAAATCATGGATGACCTGAACCTGTATGTGGGCCGCAAGGAATTCGATACCCCCTTCATCAACAAAAATGACATCCGCATGACTCCCAATACCTTTGAGGCCATTACGCTCCAAGGTAAAATCAGGCTGGGGGCCGCGAGTTCCGGAAGTGGCGGTGGCGGGAGCGGGAAAACGACCGTGGGATCCGGCAAGAGTCCAGTGGTCGAAGACGGCGCAGCCCCGGTCGATGACCGTGCGACCCTGAAATACGGACTCGGTTATTTCGACACCATCAAGGAACGGAATTCCGATGAGTTTGTGTCCATGGCGCAGGATGCGGGAGCCGATGTGGACCGCGGGGTCTTTACGGCAGGGGGCCTCTATCAAAACGGGGATTTCTCCTTCGGTGCGATTGACTACTACAGCCAGGATCTGATCAACATCGGTTATGTCGAAGCCAAGTATGCCATTCCCCTCAGCGAAAACTGGAAACCGCGCTTGGCGGCCCAGTTCATCGACCAGCGCAGTGTCGGGGACGATCTCCTGCAGGATGAGGAATTTTCCGGCCAGCAATTTGGCCTGAAAGCGGAGCTGCCGGTCGGGCAGGCGCTCTTTACCGCCGGCTACACGCAAACCACAGGTGGCACCAACATGCAGAATCCGTGGAGCGGGTATCCCGGTTATACCAGCGTCCAGGTCGAGGACTTCAACCGCGAGGGCGAGGGGGCCTTCCTGCTCCGGGCCGGCTATGACTTCAAGTTCATTCCAGGATTCAGTACCTACGCCCTCGGGGTTTTCGGCACCGATCCGGATCAGGCCGGCCAGTATGCCAAAAATGAGTATGACTTCAACGTGCAGTGGGCTCCGCCGAAAGGCGTGCTCAAAGGACTTTCCCTGCGCCTCCGCTACGCCCTCGTCCATCAGGACGGCGGGGATGTCGACGATCTCGAAGATTTCCGAGTGATCTGCAACTACGCGGTCAACTTCTAACCACATTCCATTATGGACTACTTCACCCGCGCCCTCCGCGAGCATCAGGAACTGGCGGTCTTCCTGACCCTCGCCATCGGCTTCCTGATCGGCCGGATCAAGATCGGCTCGTTCAGCCTCGGTACGGTCGTGGGCACCCTGCTCGCGGGCGTTCTCATCGGGCAGCTGAACATCCAGGTGCCGGCTACGGTGAAATATGTCTTCTTTGATCTGTTCCTGTTCACCACGGGCTACAAAGTCGGTCCGCAGTTCTTCCGGGGCCTGAAAAAGGATGCGCTGCCCCAGGTGGCCCTCACCCTGGTGCTTTGCGTGACCTGCCTGCTGGCAGCGTTTTTCGCCGCGAAGTTCCTCGGATACGACATGGGAACCGCCGCCGGGATGCTGGCGGGAGCCTTCACAGAGTCCACCGTGATCGGCACCGCCGGCGATGCCATCGGGCGCCTATCGATTTCGGCTGCGGAGAAAACAGATCTGACGAACAATATTCCGGTGGCTTACGCCGTGACCTACCTTGTCGGCACCGGGTTTATCGTCTGGTTTCTGCCCAACATCGGACCGAAGCTGATGCGGGTGAATCTGAAGGAGGAAGCCCGGAAACTGCAGGCGCAGATTACCGGTTCGGGCGCGGGAGACGTGGAGACCCTCTCCGCATTCCAGGCGCTCGGAGTCCGGGCCTACCGAGTCTCGAACCCGGATCTACTCAACCAGAGCGTGGCGGCCTTGGAGGCGCGTCCCAAGGCCGCCCGGGTCTTCATTTCCCGCATCCGCCGGGATGGCAAGATCTTTGACCCGGATCCTGCCACCGTCATCCAGGAGGGGGACATCGTCGCGGTCCTCACCCGCACGGAACTCCTGGTGACCCGCGGGTCCCGGATCGGGGAGGAAGTGGATGACAGGGAACTGCTCGATTTTCCCATCGAATTCCTCAATGTGGTCATCACCAACAAAGCGCTTATCGACAAAACCATGGCCGGACTGGCGCAGATGGATTTTGCCCGGGGCGTGTTCGTCAAGAAACTGACGAGGGCCGGGCAGTCCATTCCATTCTCCCCCTCCACGACATTGGAGCGCGGTGATCTGCTGAGTCTGGTGGGGGCGGAGCGGGACGTTGAACGGGCCGCCAAACAGTTGGGTTATGCCGACCGGCAATCCGTGATGACGGACATGATTTTCGTCGGGTTTGGCATCTTCCTCGGGGGACTGGTTGGTTTGCTCACCGTGGTGGTCGGAGGTTTGCCGCTCACCCTCACCGCCAGCGGCGGTGCGCTGATCATGGGTCTGGTGTTTGGCTGGCTGCGCTCGGTGCATCCGACCTTTGGCCGCATCCCCGAGCCCGCCATGTGGGTTTTCGACACGGTCGGCCTGACCGTCTTCATGGCCTGCGTCGGCCTCGCGGCCGGGCCCAGCTTCTTCACCGGGCTGCAGAAATCAGGCATCAGTCTGGTCTTCGTCGGACTGATCGTGGCGATTCTCCCGCACACCGTGGCGATTCTTTTCGGCCGTTATGTGATGAAGATGAATCCCCTGATCGTCCTCGGGGCCTGTTCTGGCGCCGGAACCATCACGGCGGCCCTCCGCGCCATTCAGGAGGAAGCCGGAAGCGAGCTTCCCGCCCTTGGCTATACGGTCCCCTACGCCGTCGGCAATATCGTGCTGACGGCGTGGGGGCCGGTCCTCGTGGCGATGATGTCGTAGCCTTGACATGATCACACACTTCCCCTATCACCCAAAGAATGGCGGCAGATCCCATTGTCATCCGGACGGTAGCTCTCCCCCTCTCCATTGATCTGGGGGCAACCTTCCTGTTCAGCATTACCGGCGCGATGGTAGCCATCCGGCGTCATTATGATCCGATCGGTCTCTTTGTCCTCGCCCTCGCCTGCGGATTGGGCGGCGGTTTGCTGCGCGACGGTATTTTCATCCAACACGGTCCTCCGGCGGCCATGCGGGAAGCGTCCTACATGTTCGCGGTGTTGGCAGGCTGTGTGGTATCGTGGATTTTTTTCAAACACGTGGAGCGCCTCTCCAAACCCTTTCTGATCTTCGACGCCCTCGGCACGGGTGCCTACGGTGTGGTCGGGGCCAGCAAGGCCTTTGAGGCGGGCCTTGCCCTTCCTGCCTGCATCTTTGTGGGCGTGGTCAATGCGGTTGGCAGTGGCCTGATCCGGGATGTCCTGGTCCGCGAGGAACCGCTCCTGCTCAAACCCGGGCAGTTCTATGTGATCGCCTCGTTGCTGGGGGTCACCGGTTTTGTGGTGCTCGCGGCCTATGTCCGGGTGCCGCTGGTGCCGTCCGCCATTTCGGCGATTGCGATAACGTTTATTTTCCGTATGCTGGCGATGTATTTCAACTGGAACACCCGGTCAATCCTCCACCGGTCTGCCCGGTCCGTGGATTCCTCCTCAAACCAGTCACCACCATAATCGGAAGATCCATCATTTAAAGCCTGGAACGCCGCCCGGGGTGATCAGTCTCCAGCATTTTTTCGCAACCGGATCAGCCTATACCAAAGTATAATGGACATGGCCGTCGTCTCCACCGAAGGATGCGTAAGCATGAAGACTGGCAAAAAAGGGATCGCCGTTCCGGACGCCAAGTCCAAATTGAGGGGCCTTGTGAAAGGGCCTTCCGCAACCCGCAACTGCGGGGTGGTGCTTCGCCGTATCGGCTTGGAACTGCCAGTCGCTGCCAGTCGGCTATTGAAATTGGAAAGGCATTTGATTACATTAGCTCGACAATGAGGAATGGCACTCCATACTTTTCATCAACTACGATCCTCCCCCCTCGTTCTTCAAAAACATCACGCATGACACCCTATCTCCTTTCCCGGCGGTGCCTCCTCGGCCGGCTTCCCGCATGGGCCGCGCTTGGCGCTGTTCTGTGGGCCCCCGGCAGCGCCCATGCTTCCTTCCTTGCGGGCGATGCCCTCGACAACGTCGCCAACATTCTGTCGTGGGTGGTGCTGATTGTCGTGCCGGTGATTTTCATCGCGGTGTTCTGGCTCGTCCATATCCTGCCGGAAAAGATCGCTCACAAAAAGAAACATCCCCAGACCCACGCCATCCAGTGCCTTTGCCTTCTGTCCCTCGTTTTCGGCGGTCTGCTCTGGCCGATTGCGTGGTTGTGGGCTTATAGCAAACCCGTTCTGTATAAACTCGCTTATGGCACGGATGTGGATGAGTCGCTCGGGCACCACGAGGACCAGCCAGTAGCCAAAGCCGAAGGCAAAATCAAGGGGGGCCGCACCACAAAGGCAGCTGTTTCCGCCGAAGCTGATGAAACCCGGCAACTCCGCACGCGGATTGCCGAATTGGAAAAACAACTCAAACTGGAAGGAGGGCAGTCCTAATGGATATTCTGCTGCTGCTGATCTACTGCTTTTTTGTCTGGCTGATCTTTTTCAAGTTCAAATGGTTGCCATGGAATATCACCAGCCAGGTGATTGTGGTCACGATTCCGATTATCGCGCTGACCCTCATCATCCTGTTCCTGAACATCTTCGCCCCGTCCTCCTCGGACATCCGGGCCATGAACTATGTCGTCCCCGTCGTGCCTCGGGTGACTGGTCAGGTGATAGAGGTCCCGATTGAACCGAACCGCCCGATCAAAAAGGGCGACGTGCTGTTCAAGATCGATCCGATTCCGTTTGAATTGGCGGTGAGGGCGTTGGAGGCCAAGTTGGAGGGGGCCAAGGTGGCTCTCGTCACCGCCGAGGCCAGCGAACGCAGCCTGGAGGATCAGATCCGTATCGCGGCCGCGCAAAAAGCAGCCATCCAACCCCGGCTGGCCCTCGCGGTGAAGCGGGTGGACCAATTTACCGCTCTGGCGGAGGCGGGAGCCGGCCGCCGGGCCGACCTCGAACAGGTGCAGGCCGATGTCGCGAATCTGGAAAGCGTCATCGTGGCCGCCGAGGCCACTGAGTCGCAATCCAAGCAGAAGCTTTCCGCCCGCACCAGCAACGGGGAGTTCGACGAAATCGCCAATGCCAAAGCTCAGATCGCCCAGGTGGAAGCCGATTTGGCGAATGCCAAATTCGATCTGGAGGGCACCGTCCATCTGGCGCCGGCGGACGGCCGGGTGGCCAACCTCGCCCTGCGTCCTGGAGTGAGAGCCTCACAAATTCCGATGGCCCCGGTGATGAGTTTCATTGAGGAAGGCGACCAATGGGTGATGGCCTTTTTCCGTCAGAACGAACTGCGCTACGTGCAGCCGGGCAATGAGGCGGAAATTTTTGTCAAAACCCACCCCGACCGCATCATCAAATGCAAGGTGGACTCCATCCTCTGGGCCACGGCCCAGGGACAGATGCCCATCAGTGGCAACCTGCCCAACACCATGCCCGTGGCCGCGCCGGAACAGCGCATCGCGGTGCGTCTCCTCGTGGAGCCCAGGGACCGCGAAATCTTCCTCGCGGCCGGGGTGCGCGGAGCCGGGGCCATCTACACCGAAGAGGGCAAATTGCTGCATGTCCTGCGGAAGGTTTTTGTGCGCGTCTCCACCAAGATGGACTGGTTTGTCGCCAAACTTCACTAAGGTCCGCCCCTGTATGAACAAACTTTTTCCCGCAGGTGCCGCCTTCTGCCTGGGCTTGGCCGCCTGCACCCCATTGAAAGTCCCGCCCGGCGGCTCTGATATCCTTACTGATGCCGCCCGTGCCAAAATTCCCGGTTCGTGGAGCGGCAGTCACCGCACCGGGCCGGTGGTGCCGGATTGGGTCCGCACCTTTGGCGATGCCGACCTCAACCGGCTGGTGGAGGATGCAGTGGCACGGAATCCGGACCTCGCGGTGGCAGCCGCCAAAGTGGAGGCCTCCCGCGCCGCCGTGCGCGTCGCTGCGGGGGCATTGTATCCCCGTGCCGGGGTCAAGCTGATGGGGGAAGGTCAGTTGAAGGCCTTGTCAGGGGACCTGGATTCCGGGATTGATCCACCCAGCCTCGGAGGACTCGGAGTGGAGGACGCCGGAGGCGGGGGAGACACCAACAGCGCAGATAGCAATTCCATCCGCGGCGTCGAAGGGCTGGGAATCGGGGCTTCCTGGGAAGCCGATGTCTGGGGACGCATCCGGGCCAAAAGGGCGGCGGCCCAGGCTGAAAGCGAAGCTGCCGAAGCCGACTTCGAATTCGCCCGTCAATCCCTCGCCGCGACCGTGGTCAAGGCTTGGTTTTCGACAATCGAAGCCTCCCAGCAGGCCGCCAATGCCCGCGAAACGATGGGCTTGTATAACGATTATCTGAAACTTTCGGAAGTGCGTCAGAAGGTCGGGTTTGCCAGTGATTTCGATATGGCCCAGATCAAAACCCGGGTGGCAGATGCGCAGGACACCATGATCACCGCCGAAGCCGCCCGCACCCAGGCCATCCGCGCGATCGAGGTGATCACCAGCCGTTATCCCGCCGGCAAGCTCTCCACCCGCACCAGCTTCCCAGCTCAGCCGAAACCTGTGCCATCGGGCCTGCCTGCTGAGCTGCTGGAACGCCGCCCGGATCTGATCGCGGCCGAGCGCCGGTTTGCCGCTGCGTTCCACCGGGTGCATGAAGCCCATACTGCCCGTCTGCCGCGCTTTGTCCTGAGTTCCGGCAGCGGACTGGGCAGTGCCCAGCTTGAATCCGTCGGCACCCTGAATGCCCTCACCTGGAGTCTCGCCGCCGGCATCACCCAGCCGATCTTTTTTGGCGGGGAACTCAAAGCCATGGAGGACATCCGCACCGCTGAACAAAAAGCTGCGGCTGCTGCCTACGCGGGCACGGGTCTGCGCGCCTTCGAAGATGTGGAAAATGCCCTGGCCAACGAATTCTATCTGCGCCAGCGCGAAGCTGCCCTGACGGATATGGTCGGCAGCAGTGCCACCACCATCAAGCTCGGCCGCCTCCAGCTCGATCAGGGGCAAACCGAGATGTTCAACATCCTGCGTCTCACCGGCGAAAACCTTGCGGCGAAAATCGAACTGACCCGGATCCGCGCCACCCGTCTGCGGGAACGCGCCAACCTGCACCTTGCCCTCGGCGGCAGTTTCAAACCGTCCTCCAAATAATCCCCCTGGAAAGCCCGGCACAAAACACACCCCCCCGTCCGTCCAGACCCTTTCAGCCTCAGTCCCTCAGATTATGCCTGCCATCACCAACGATTACACCCGCTGCCAAATGCTCAACCTCGCCTCGGGCCCGAATGGCCGGGGTCCTTTTGTGATCCGTCAGGAAGGCTCTCCCCCCGACAGCACCAGCCTGCAGCAGGATCCCTTTCTCCTCCGCGACGATGGGGTTTGGGTCATCAATCTGACGGTGTTTTCCCTCAAGGAAGAGGAGCAACAGCGCTTCATGTATCCCACGTCCGTGGAGGTTCTGAAAGCCTTGGACAGCCTGCATGGGGATCCTGTGGTGGAAGCCAAACTGCCTGAAGGCGCCAGCAAAGCGGAATTGCTCGCTGCAGCCGAGAAGACGGCGTCGCGTCTGCTCCGCGGACTCAAAAACGCCAAACCCGTCCCGATGCCCTGACGCCTCCCGCAACCCCACGTCCCTCAACCCTCCTGCCATCATGAAAATCAAGGAACTCGTCAAAAAGGCCCGCGAATTCGCGGATCCTTACTGCGTGAGCAACGGCAGCAAATTCCGCCTCAAGGACTATGATCCGGCGGACACCCTGCATTTGGATTCCGAGGACAAGCCCAAAGCAAAGGAAGGCCTGCAGGTTGGCGTCGATGGTCTCGCGACGCTTCAGGAAATGTTGTATGCCCAGGACAAATGGGCGGTCCTGCTCATCTTCCAGGCCATGGACGCGGCGGGCAAGGATGGCGCCATCAAACATGTCATGTCCGGCGTCAATCCGCAGGGCTGCCAGATTTATTCGTTCAAGGCGCCCACCAGTGAGGATCTGGACCATGACTATCTTTGGCGTTGTATGAAGTGTCTCCCCGAACGCGGCCGCATCGGCATCTTCAACCGCAGTTATTATGAGGAAACGCTGGTGGTGCGGGTCCATCCGGAGATCCTGGAAAAACAAAAACTGCCGCCCTCCCTGATCACGAAACACGTCTGGGACGAACGGTTCGAGGACATCCGGTCCTTCGAGCGTTATCTGAGCCGCAATGGAGTGCTGGTCAGGAAATTCTTCCTGAATGTCTCCAAAAAAGAACAGAAAGAGCGGTTCATCGAACGCATCGATGACAAGGACAAGAACTGGAAGTTTTCCACGGCGGACGCCAAGGAGAGTGAATTTTTCGACGACTATATGAAGGCCTATGAGGACATGATCCGGAAAACGGCCACCAAGGAATCGCCTTGGTATGTAGTGCCTGCAGACAACAAATGGTTCACCCGGCTGGTGGTCGCGGGCGCGATCATCGACGGCTTGAATTCGCTTGATCTGGAATTTCCGAAAGTGGGTCCCGCACAGTTGAAGGAACTGGCGGCGACCAAAGCTGCCCTGCTGAAAAGAAAGTGAGCCTTTGTCATCTGCGCCCGGCGGGGACCAGGCCCTGCGCAGGGCTGGCTCAAAGGTTAAACCTGCCCGGGCCACCGGTAAAAATCATCCTCATCTCAGCTGATGAATCCCGCGGCCACCACCACCCCGTCTTCCGGACCGGCTCCGAAGCCTGCGGGCCAGTCTTCCTGGCTGGGCTGGCTGCGGGGTTACAAGACGCCATGGCTGCGGGAAGATGTGATGGCCGGCATCACGCTCGCTGCATATCTGCTGCCGGCCGGCCTCGGGGACGCTTCCCTGGCCAATCTTCCTCCGGAAGCTGGACTCTATGCCTGCCTGTTCTCCGGACTCGTTTTTTGGGTCTTCTGCAGTTCGAGGCACACTGCGATTACCGTCACCTCGGCGATCTCCCTGTTGATGGGCGCAACCCTTGGGGAATTGGCTGGCGGGGAGGTTTCACGATTCGGCGCCTTGGCCGCCGCCACGGCCCTGCTCACCGCCGCCATCGCTTTCCTCGCTTGGCTGGCTAAAGCTGGCGGGATCATCAACTTCATCTCCGAGAGTGTGATGACGGGATTCAAGTGCGGCGTCGCTCTGTTCCTCGCCAGCACCCAGTTGCCGAAGCTGTTTGGCGTGCATGGAGCCCACGGCGATTTCTGGGAAAACAGCGGCCACTTTTTGAAGCACCTCGATCAGACCAACCCGGCTGCCCTGACGACAGGACTGGCGGCCCTCGCCGTCCTGATCGCCGGGAAAGTTTTTCTCAAGAATAAACCAGTGGCCCTGTTTGTGGTAGTGGGGGCCATCCTCGTCTCCGGCCTTGCCGGTCTGGAAGCCCGCGGGGTAAAACTGCTCGGGGAAGTGCCGCAGGGGCTGCCGGCGTTGGGGCTTCCAGCCATCCACTGGACCGATCTCCGTGATCTGCTTCCCTTGGCTCTTGCTTGTTTTCTGCTGGGCGCGGTGGAGACGGCCGCCATCGGCCGGATGTTCACCGCCAAACATGGAGGCCGGTTCAACGCCAATCAGGAGTTTCTCGCTTTGGCAGCCGCCAACGTGGCCGCCGGCCTGGGCCGCGGATTCCCGGTCAGCGGCGGCATGTCGCAATCCCTCGTCAACGAAAGCGGAGGAGCCCGGACCCCGCTCTCCGGGGCCATCGCTGCGGTGATCATCCTCATCGTCATCCTGTTTTTTTCCCCGCTCCTGCGTGACCTGCCGCAACCGGTGCTGGCCGCCATTGTGCTGGTGGCGGTGGCCGGACTTTTCAAGCTGCCCACTCTCAAAAAACTGTGGCGGAGTGACCGCCCTGAATTTGTGGTGGCCATGACCGCCCTCGTCGGAGTGATGAGTGTCGGCCTGCTTAGGGGCGTCCTGATCGGGGCGGTCATTTCGCTGGTGCAACTGATCCGTCTCGCTTCCAAACCCCACGTGGCGCCACTCGGCCGGATCCCGGGCACGGACCGCTTCTCCGATCTTGAGAGGCACCCTGACAACGAATCGGTTCCCGGGGTGCTCATCTTCCGGCCGGAATCCGGGCTGATGTATTTCAATATCGATCATGTGTGTGATGGCATCCTCGACAAGACCCGGGCCGAAGCCTCTCTGCCGAAGGCCGTGATCCTTGATCTCTCCTCCGCTCCCCGCGTGGATCTGCAAAGTGCGCATGCCTTGGGTGTCATGGCGGCGGAGATGCGTGGACTGGGAATTGCTTTCCGCGCCGTGGAGGCCCGATCCTCGGTGCGTGACCGCCTGCGGGACGAAGGATTCGAGGAAACGCTGGGTGGCATCAACCGGTTCACCTCGGTGGCGGACGCCGTGGCGGAATTCATTCACTCTGTTCCCGATAAAATAGCAGATCGACCACAACACTCCCATGAATCCTAAAACAACAAATTTCACCACGACCCGTGCCTTCGCTCTGGCCTCCCTGCGCCACCTCACTCTGCTGGGTCTCCTGCTCTCCCTCCCTGCCGCCGTTCCGGTTTGCGCGCAAAGTCCGGCCGGGACGCAGGCCGCTCCCGCCGCCGCCGAACCCACCCGCGCTTCGGTGGAGAAGTATGTCCCGGAACTCAAATCGTATATCGATTCGCGCGAGACCAGCATGACCCGGCTGGTCAATGAAATCACTGCCCTGGACCAGTCGATCCAGGCAGCCGTGGGGAAGGTGCTGGGCATTCTCACAGAAGCGAAGGACAGCAAGGAGACGCGGACCAATGTCACCAAACTGAAGGAGGAAACCCTCGCGGGCTTGAAGCGCGCGGCGCAGGCCTACGCCCAGAAGCGCGCTTTGATCGCTGACGAACTGCGCACCACGAAAAACGAATACCGCCGGGAGGATCTCTTCACCTCACGCGGACAGATCGATACCCGGATCGATAACATGGTTGATGCCATGGTGAAATTGGCCCTCAGCATGGAGACCGATGAAGGTCATGAACGCTACGTCCAGGACTCCAGTGTTTCGGTCGGCGGCCGCTGGGGTGTGGTCGTGCCCACCACCAAGCGGAATCCGGACTATGATCAGAACAAACGTCAGGTCGCACAGACGGAAAAGACCACCAACGAACTGGACAAGGCTTTCGACGCTTCCCTGCAGCGGCTCGACGTTCAGGAGCGTGAAATCGTAACCAAACTGGCCGCGCCGGCTGTCAGCGAGGCGGATAAAACCCGTTTGATCACGGAACTGGAACGGATCAAAGCGATCCGTGAGGAACGCGTCAGGCAGCGGACCCTGCTGGACAGCGGGGGCGGGGAAGGGATGCAAACCGGATTGGACCGGAAGGAATTCATGGAGACCGGGGAATTGGTTGAGAGCATTACCGGCGGAGCCCGGCGCGACTTCACCAGGATGATGGCCGCCTTCAATGAACTGCGTGCCGAACGCCAGGCTCTGGCCACGCTGAAGGCGAAACTCGATCATGCGGAACAATGGCTGGAAAGCCACCCTGCCAAGTGAATCCGCACCGGAAGATCATAAGCCGTGTTTCCTCCGCGGCAGGCCCTTCGGCTTGAAGCTTCCCTGATTCTGTCCTATCCTCAAACCAACCGGAATTCCTATGAAACGCATCGTCCTTTCTTTGCTGGCCGTGTTCACCTCAGTTCTTGGCGCACAGGAGGAGGTGCCCAAACCCCGTGAACTTACCGTCGACGAAAAAACCGTTGCCGAAGCCGCCAACGCCTACATGGCGGCCTACAACCAAAGGGATACCAAGGCCCTCGCCGCCATGTTTGATGACGAGGCGCAGTGGGTGGATGATGAAGGGATCATCTATACCGGAAAAGCGGAGATCGCCGCCATGCTGGAGGCGGCTCTCAAAGGCAGTCCCGGCCGTACCTTGGATGTTGATGTTGGCACGGCCCGTTCCCTGGGGCCGGGAGTTCTCCTGGAAACCGGCACCAATACGGTCACAGAAGGTGATGGAACCAACAGTGTGGGCAGCTACAGTGCGGTCCACGTCAAAAAGGATGGCAAGTGGCTCATCGCCCAGGTCACAGAAACCGGAGCGCCGTTCGCGGGCAGCGCGACTGTGCGATTGATGGACCTTTCCTGGATGATTGGCACCTGGGAGGAAAAATCCGGACAGGCGGATGTCAAAACAACGGTCAACTGGACCCCCAGCCGCAGTTTCATCACCAGAACCTTCACGGTAAAGCGTGCCGACGGTACCGTTGATGAAGGCACTGAAGTCATCGGATGGGATCCCTCCGCCGGCAGAATCCGATCATGGATCTTCGAATCAGATGGAGGGATTTCCGAAAATGTCTGGACGCAGGATGGGCGGCGATGGTTGGTGCAGGCCCGCACCGTGCTGCCGGACGGCAGTCAGGCCACCGCGCAGCACACCATGACTCAAATTGATCCGGACCACTACACTTGGTCCTCGGCCAACCGGGAGAGTGACGGTGAACTGCTTCCGAATATCGAGCCTATCACCATTGTGAGATCCAAATAATTTCAAATTTGAGGAGGCCATCATCATGAAGCTGAAACAATTCCTCGTTGTTGTGGGCTCATTTACAATTCTTGGATGGGCCACCACGGATACTTTTGCCCGTGGAGGCGGCGGTGGGTCCCGTGGTGGTGGTGGCGGAGGTGGCGGATCAAGGGGAGGTGGTGGTGGCGGCGGGGCGAGCCGATCCTATTCCAAGCCTTCGGGGGGCAGCAGCGGCAGCTCGTTTTCCCGGCCGCCATCCAGCAGCAAACCTTCAGTAAGCCGGCCTTCTTCAGGTGGTGGCTCCGTCTCCAGGCCTTCTCCCCCATCATCCAGCAAACCGGCCACCAAGCCTTCCTCCAAACCCTCTGGCAAACCGGCGACCAAACCAGCGCCGAAGCCGCCCAGCAAACCGGCCGCCAAACCACCGAGCACTGCTTCAGGCAAACCGGCCACCAAACCCGCTAGGCCCGAAGCCAAACCTGGGGCCGGAAGCGGAGGCAGTGGGGTGAACCGGCCAACCACCAAACCGGCCAATCCGCCCAGCCTGAACAAACCATCCACCTTGCCCGCGGACCGTCCATCCACCAAACCGGGAACGGGAAACCGTCCGGGCAGCGGTACCAAGCCCGGTGAGCGGCCGGGGGCGGGCGGACTTCCCAGCGGTGGAAACGGCATCCTCGATCGCCCCGGGGACAAGCCGGGGATCGCCGGCCGACCGGAGATTGGAACTCTCCCTGGCACCAGACCAGGCGTGGGAGACCGGCCCGGGGCGGGAACCCTGCCGGGCGAACGGCCGGGAATCGGAAATCGGCCGGGGAACAAGCCCTGGGAACCCTCGCGGCCCGATGGCCGGCCCGGCCGGCCTGACCGTGGCGATACGTTTATCAATACGGGCGATATCAACACCGGCAGCAACTTCAACAACTATTTCAACAGTCAAAGGGGTGGAATCGACGCTTGGCAGAATAACCGCGCCAATCATTGGGACAACTGGAGCGATGCCAGGTCCGACCGGCTGAACAACTTCCGGGACAATCGAAGCGACTTGTGGAACGACCGGATGGACCGCCGGGAAGATTTGTGGGATCATCGTGCGGACCGGCGTGATGACTGGATGGACTGGCGTGGCGATGTCTGGGATTTCCGGCTGGACCGTGCGGATGACATCCGGGACTTCTACCGGGATTCCTATTGCCACTGGTTCACCCCAAACTGGTTTCATGGATGCGGCTGGTGGCCCGGGGGGCGCATTTACGGGAGCTGCAATCCGTGGTGGTGGTGGCGCCCAGTAGTGTGGAGTTCATGGACCTATCTTTGGACCACCCCGATGCCACCCGCGGTGGTTTATGACTATGGCACCGACATCATCATCCAGAATGAAACCGTCTATGTAGAGGGGGAGGCAACCGTGCCTGCCGGGCAATATCGTCAGGAGGCGATTGATCTTGCCTATCCCGATACCCCGCCGCCGCCGCCGGTTCCGGCCAGCGCGGACGATCTCAGCCTGATTCCTCTGGGGGTCTGGGCGCTCGTCCAGGAGGAAAAGGGCGATGCCATCATGTTCTATCAGTTGACCGCGACGAAGGACGGTCTCATCACCGGGGCCTACAGCAATGTCCTGACCGGCGAGAGCGCCCCGGTTATCGGTTCCATCGACAAACAGTCCCAGCGTTTGGCCTTCCGGACCGGAACAGAAAAGAGTGGTGCCGTGATCGAGTGCAACCTGAACGGTCTGACCAAGGATCAGATCGGTGTGTTTGTCCACTTTGGCACCGGTCAAACCCAGGAATGGTTGCTCGTCAGAATGGAGAATCCTGACATGCCTGCGGTGCCCACGTCGGTCGCCCCGGCGGTGCAGGAAAAGTAACCATGGCAAGGCATCCCGCCACCACCCGGAACCAGTGATTCATTCCAAAAACATTGAACTGATGAACCAAATGCCTGACGACACAGTCCCCGGCATCGATGGAATCCTGCATCCCACGGATTTCACCGAGGGCAGCCGTGCGGCTTTCCATCACGCCTTGAGATTGGCGTGCATGGCAAAAACGCCACTCACCCTGATGAACGTCTCAACCGATGACACCTCGGAATGGACCGACTTCCCCGGCGTCCGCGAAACGCTCGAAAGGTGGCGCTGGTTGCCCAAGGACAGTCCACGATCTGCCTTGCCTCACCTGGGCGTCGAGGTCCGCAAAGTGATCGCAAAGCAGGGCGATCCCATGAAGGCCGTGCTGCACTATCTGGAAAGGCATCCGGCCGGTCTCACGGTGCTGGCCACCCACCAGCACGAAGGCCGCGTCCGCTGGCTGCACCAATCGGTGGCTGAACCCGTGGCCCGCCAGGCCGGTCAAATGTCCTTGTTCATTCCCGGGGGCCTCCCCGGTTTTGTCTCTGCGGAGACGGGAGCGGTGTTGTTGGATCATATTCTCATTCCGATCGCGGCGGCCCCGCGGCCGCAACCTGCCATCGAGGCTGCAGCGCGGCTGGCGGCTGGATTGAAAATCCTCCACGGCAGCTTCACGATCCTCCATGTGGGCGAGGTGGATACCATGCCTGCCGTCCATTGTCCCGGGGTGCCCGGCTGGGATTGGAAAAAAGTTATTGTGCCGCATGGCGATGTGATTGCAGGAATCGTGGAGACGGCCTCGAAAATGGCGGCGGGTCTGATCGTGATGGCAACGGATGGGCGCCATGGTTTCCTCGATGCCTTGCGTGGCAGCCATAGTGAGCGGGTCCTGCGCTACGCTCCAGCGCCATTGCTGACCGTTCCGGCAGGTTCATCCGCCAGTAATCAACTCCCCTGATACCGTGCTTCGAATTATCTTTTGTGCCTGCCTCCTTGTCGCCCTCACCATGGCGGTGCATGCTATAGGCCTCGGAACATTGTTGAGGACTTTGATGAAGCGGCAGGCCCGGCCGCCGGAGAGTTTCTGGCCTGTCACCTGGCTGCTGGTCCGCGTCATGTGGTGGCTTATTCTGATTCATCTGGTCAGCATCTCCATCTGGGGGTTTTTCTATTTTTGGCAGGACTGCCTGCCCGATGCCGAATCGGCCTTCTATTTTGCAGGAGTCACCTACACGACGGTTGGCTATGGCGATCTGGTGCTGCCCAAGCCGTGGCGGATGCTCGGTCCGGTGGAGGCGCTGACCGGTATCCTGATGTGTGGACTGTCTGCCGGTCTTTTTTTTGCGGTGGTGACAAGGATCTACGCCCTTCGTTTCCCTGACAAATTCAAGCAAAACCCATGAAACTACTGTTCTCGGAAATCCGCCGCAATCCACTGCTCTGGCTGCTCGTCTTCGTGCCCGTGGTGTTTGCTGCGGCCACGCTCAAGCCAGGGGCGCATACTTTGCTGTTCGTGCTTTCAGTGCTGGCCATCGTGCCGCTGGCGGCACTGCTCAGTCATGCCACTGAATCCGTGGCGGCCAAGACCGGGGACGCCGTCGGTGGTCTGCTCAATGCCACGCTGGGGAACCTGACCGAACTGGTCATCGCGCTGACCGCGTTGCGCGCCGGGGAATACATGCTCGTGAAGGCCTCCATCGCCGGCGCGATCGTCACCAACACCTTGTTCATGCTGGGGGCCTCGTTTCTCCTCGGGGGCCTCAAACATCACACCCAGGAGTTCAACCGGGTGGGCGCACGCATGCAGGCCGGGATGCTCTTTCTGGCCACCATTGCCCTGCTCGTTCCGTCGGCCATTGCGAAGGTGGACTCGGCGGCCGCCTCGGCGTTTACCCACCAATTGAGCGTAGGTCTCGCGATCATGCTCATCATTGCTTATGGGCTGGGTATGCTGTTTTCCCTCAAGACGCACCGTGAACTTTTCGGCAGCGAATCGCATGGTGACGAAGGCGAAACGCCGTGGCCGATCGGGATGGCGCTGGCCACGCTGGCGGGGGTCACATTGCTTGTGGCCTTGGTCAGTGAAATTTTCGTTGAGTCGGTCCAGGAAGCGGCGGTGTCATTCGGCATGACCCAGGCGTTCGTGGGGTTCATCGTGGTGGCGCTCGTGGGGGGTGCTGCGGAAATGGCCTCGGCCTTTTCCGGCGCCCGCAAAAACCGCCTGGATTTGAGCGTCGGCATCGCCCTCGGGAGCGCGTCGCAGATTGCACTCTTCGTGGCCCCGGTGCTGGTGCTGCTCAGCTACGTCATGGGCCCGGCCCCGATGGATCTGCAGTTTTGGCCGGGTGCCGTGGTGATGATGCTCATTGCCACCCTTACGGCGGCGCTGGTCACCAACAGCGGACGCTCCGCGTGGTTCGTCGGAGTGCTCGTGCTCATGGTCTATCTGATCTTCGCCATGACCCTTTACCTGCTTCCCCCCGGAGGGCTGTAAGTTCAATAAAGCTGATTCCTTTTCGCGTGGTACAACACGGCGGACGCCCGGCCGAAACCTGCATCTGACTCCAGCCGCTCGATGCAATTGCCAAGCGAGTGCAGGTGCAGGGCCGCAATACCAAATCGTCCCATCAAATAATCATGGACCATCAGTCTGGAAACAAAGCCACCAAACGCCTGCTGGATCCGATCGACCGCACTTCCGAAGTGTTGTTCGGGCTCATCATGGCGCTTTCCTTCACCTGCTCCATCAGTGCCGCCGGGGCGGGCCGCGAGGATGTGCGGACGATGCTGATCGGTGCCATCGGATGCAACATCGCATGGGGGTTGATTGATGCCATCATCTTCCTCATGACGAGTCTCACGGAGCGGGCACACGGCATTGCCACCCTGCGGGCCTTGCGCCAGACCACCGAGCCCAGGGAGGCCCGCGCCATTATTACGGATGCGTTGCCGCCTTTGGTCGCGGGCGCGATGAGTGAGGACGATTTTGAAGGGATCCGCCGGAACCTGGGGTTGATGTCGGAACCGCCGGCCCGGCCCCGTTTGGGCAAGGCTGATTTTCTTGCCGCGGTGGGCATTTTTTTCCTGGTCTTCCTCGCGACCTTTCCTGTGGTGATTCCGTTTCTCTTCATGGGCGACCCCCTCGCGGCGCTCCGGGTTTCCAATGCCATCGCCCTCGTGATGTTGTTTTTTGCCGGCTATTCGTTGGGTCACTATGCCCGGCATCGCCCGCTGAGAATGGGATTTGCCATGATGCTGATTGGCAGCGTGCTGGTCATGATCACCATTGCCCTTGGAGGATAGTTCAGGTGGTGATTCCCTCCGGATGGCTGAATCTGGAATCCTACCACATCAGTGAAAGGCCAGCGGTGATTGTGTCGGAATCAGCGCCCGTGCTGGTGAGGGTGCGAGTGTTGATGTAGGCGACTTTGAAGCCGAGTTGGCGGTTGATCGGGATGCCAAGACTGAGCCCCCAGCCGAAATTGCTTTGCTGATTATCGCTCGGAATGCGGTTCACCAAGGTTTCGCTGCCGCCGCCATAACCGGCACTGGCGCTCAGCCAGAGGCCGGGACGGAAGGTGTAAATGAGATGGGCGTCGGCGGTGTAGAACGGGTCCTGTTCGAGTTGCTTGCCGTTGAAGAACTCATCGTTTTCCGTGAAAATCCAAACGGAGGTATTGAGTTCCAGTGACCAGGGGCCGCGGGTATGGACCACCCCCAATTGAGGGCGGAAGGTAAAGCGATGGCTGCCAAGATTGATCAGCTTGTCCTCCAGGTATTCCCCGGTCGGGAACTGCACTGCGAGGCCGGCTCCGATAATGGTTTCAGGTCCCGTCCGCGCCCGGTAGGCTGCATACTCCTTGCCTGAAAGTGGTGGGGCCCCGAACAGATTCACTGCAAACCGAAGGTGGGAGTCGGACCATCCCTCCCGTTCCACGGTGGTGGGGGTGCCATCAAGGATTCCCGACCATTCGCCGCTTTGATACGCTTGGATGAAATCAATACGGGCTGATTTGCCGAACAGCTCAAAGCTCCGGATGTATTTGACGGCAGCCGTATCGAGTTCGAATCCGGCATCCTCGATTTTCAATAACGGATCGAAGGCGATATCCCCGGAAGTGTAAGCATAGGCGCCGCCGAGGAAGTTGCTCCCCATGGGCAGATGGCTCCAGCGGCGTGGTTCAATGTCCTGACCGTGGCAAGTCAGGGCTGAAACCGCCAAAGTCAAAGCCAGTAACACACCGAAACGACCTGATGCTGTTCCACTCCATGGGTGCCCCACAGGTTGATGGTTTTGGGATACTTTCATGGCTGCAGTCTGGCGACGGCCTCCTCACTGTCAATGCGATCAACCCGCCGTCTCTTGTTTCTACGGGTTGCCGGGGCACCGGGATTGCGCGCAGCCAGAATGCTGCTGGCAAGTTCATGCGGGATTCACCGGTCCTGTCAGGATAGGCTCATCCGGTGGACGGGATTCGAGTTGGAGGATACTGTGAAAAGGGAGGGACTTCACGAAGACAGTGGTGACTCCTGGGTGAATCCACCGGCCATCGGGCAGGGGCGGGGCGATAGAAAGGCCGCCGGGTGGCAGGGTGAAGGCGCCTCCAATGGCCACCTCAATGAACTGATCACCATCGGCTTTGATGCTGAAGTCCAGGCGGCCGTAACGGGTGGGCAGGCTTTTCACGGCAAACGCTTCCCCGCTGCAAATCCATGTCCACGGCATGCCGGAGGCGAGCACCATGGAATCGGTGGCTTCGCGTTCGCTGGCAACCATTGAGGCAAGAGCGAGCAGGTATTCTGCGGCGATCCAGGTGTGCGGCACATCGCCGAGATGGCCCGGGGAAAGAGGGTTCCGCCAGGTGATTTCCGGCCACTGGTTCCAGGCAAGCGGACGCCGGTCCGACAGGAAAAACTGGAGGAGTTCGTTGGCTTCGTCCCGTTTCCCGAGACGGACAAAAGCCCCGATGATACGAATCTCGTAGGCGGTGTAGTTGTTCCACGGCATTTCGCCACGGTGTTTGCGCCGGAAGCCGTCGAGGTAGGTGTCCAGCATGGCGTGCAACGGTCCCCCGGGCAGAACGTCGGCAAAGTCGAGTTGCGCGATGGCATTGGAGGTCGCCGTGGGATCAAAGTCGGCCCACTCGACCGAACCCGGAATGTAAGCGAGATCCTTGGCGGCGATGACCTGCTGGATCGATTTCAGCACGTCCCCCTGGAAAGCCTGGGCCTCGGTTCTCCAACGCCTGGAAGGTTCCGTCAGGCCGGCCGTCGTGGCCAGATCCGCTGCCGCCTCCAGCCCGCGGATGCCCCAGAAATCGTCCCAGTAGGAATGCACCGGATGGGCAAGATATCCCTCGTGACTAGCAGATTGCGGGAGAAGTCCGTAGCAGGCCGCGGAATCACCCTGTTGGTATTCCGCCGTCATGCGTTCGCGCCGCAGGGCGGTCAGGTAATCTGCCGCCCTGGTCACGTAATGGAGCATGCTTTGGAGGAAAGCCGGATCACCGTTTCCGCGCATCACCTCGCGGACACCCCAGAGGAACTGGCCGTGGCTGTCGTGCTCCACCAGCCAGTCTATCCCATCGCGGTCGACCACGCAGGGCACAAAGCCGTCGTCACGCTGGAACGGCGCATACCAGGTGAGGAATTCACGCAGCGCCTGGGGCAGCCCGGCCTTTGCCAGGGCTGCCCCCATGATCACACAGTCCCGGACCCAGGAACGGGTGTAGCGCCGGGGGCCGGGTTGGATGGCCGGGCCGTCGCGGTTGATCAGGATGTGCCCGGCCGCAGTACGGAAACAATCAAAGGCGGCGCTGGCGCAGGGCGGGACCTGCCATTCCACCTCATGGAGGGTGCGGTGCCAGCGGGCGAGGGCCTCAGCCCGGGCTTCCTTCCGGAGGACGTCACTTTTGTCGAAGTAGGGCACCGAGATCGTGACTTCGAGGGAACTGCAGCCGGGGGGGAGATCCCACGCCAAGGTGGCAGAGGCATAACCGGTTTGGTCCTCCACGGTGGACCGGGAGGGCATGATTCCGCTGGCGAGGATCCAGAGGATGCCGCCTTCTTCGAAAGCGGCAGCGCCCCGGGCATCCGCAGGAGGCGAGAACTCCACCCGGCGGCCTTCCACCAGGAGGTGGTCTGCCTGACAGGAAATCCGGTGAACCGGGCTGATGCCGCCGAGATTGCGGAAAGCCTGCCAAGGTGGATTGACCTGGAACGGCCGCACCGCCACCATCAAACGTGCCGCCTCAACCGGGTTGCTGTATTTCAACCGGTAGGTCACGTGGAGCGTGAGGGATTCGGCCTCACCATCGACCCATGGCCGGATATCCAACTGCAGATCATCCGATTTCCAGGTGACAGAGGGCACCGGAATCCCAGCTTCGGCGAGACGGTTGGTGGTTTGCACATTTGCCCAGGTGATGCGCTGGCCGGCGCTCATTATAAAAGGCTCCAGTGAGAAACCCGCTTCGTCCACCTCGACCATGCCTTCCTCGTTGATCAGGGCACGGCGCCTGCCATCCGGACTACCGACGGGAGTCCAGTAGGATTGCTCGCGCAGCCAGTAGCGGGGGAACCATCCCCGGGGGAATTCTGCCGCCACCTGGTGGATGAACTCATTGGGGGTGCGGGTATAGGCGTCCGGCCGGAGTGTCAGGGAGAGCAGGCCTGCTCCGGCGGCATCGGCGAAGGAAAGCCGCAGGTGCCTGGCTTCCGCGCCGGGGGTGGGAATATGGGACTTCATGCCCACGGACGCCAATGCCTGATAGACTGGGGTCCAGGCGATTCCATCATCGGATATTTCCACCGTGTAGGCGCGCGGCGGCAGCGGCTCCGGCCAATGGATCACCACACCGCCGAAGCGCAAACTCCGTCCGAAATCCATCCGCCACCAAGGTTTGTCATCCCCGGGCACCGCCTTCCAGGTGGTCAAGGAACCTTCCCCAAAAACGGCGGTGGCCGGATAGCCGGTTTGCTCGCTGGAGGCGTGGATGCGGCGGGGGGATCGCAGCGTCTGATCTTCGAAGCTGGGTGAGGAGAGCTCAAGCGTGCCTTTGCCGCCGGGACCGGCGGCAATGACAAATTCGACGGCTTCAATCACTGAAGCGGCGCCCCCTCCGGCAGGTCCCCAGGCGAAGGGCAGGCTGCGCTCATTGAACTGGTATTCGCACCATGTGGCGGGCAACTCGAAGTTCTGGCACAGGTTCCGCCAGACATTGCTGCCGCCCGGATCCGCCACTTTGAATTCAAAGTGATTGGGCGGCCCCTCTCCTCTCATGCGGAAGCCGATTTCAAAGGTTTCCGGCAGAGTGAACCGGACCACCTGACGGATCACCACAAAACCGCCGCCGCCGTGGAAATCATAGTCAAGCCGCAAGCCGGCCTGGCCGTCGGAACCCTCGGTCCGGGACAGTTTTCCCTCTGCCTGCCCTGACGCAAAAACCTGCCAGGTATCAGGATTTTCAAAGAGGGAGAAAAAGGGGTGGGTATTCATGGAAAGGCGTGGTGATCGGAAAAATCAGGCCTCCCGCCAGGTCCACGACCCGTCGTCGTGGAGTTCAAGGGAGGCGCCTTGATAGGACGGTGGAGGCCCTCCGCTGCCGAAGGAGATGCAGGTGATGTGGTGCCGCGACAGCAAATCAAGCACCATTTGCCGGCCTGCTTCGTCGAGCGAGGAGTCCAGTTCATCGATAAAAGCGAATTGTGGCCTGGCCAGGATGGCCTGGGCCACGCCCATCAATTTGGCCTCGCGGAAAGAGAGCGTTTCCCGCCAGTTCCGCGGTTCATCGGCGGCATTCCGGTCATGGACAATCGCAGCAAGTCCGAGTTCGGAAAGCACCTCGTCGATTTGATCATCAGAGATGCCAGCGGAGGCCCGGTCCGGCACCAGCAGTTCGCGCAGGCGGCAGGGCGGCAGGAAGGGACGTTCCGGCAGGAACACAACCTGGTCGGCAGGCGGGCGGACGATGTTTCCGGTGCCGCTCCCGTGAATCCCTGCCGCCGCCCGGAAAAGGGCAATCCGGCCCGCGCGATTGGAGCCATGCACGATGACGCGGTGCCCTGGCGGCCAAGTCAGGTTCAGATCCTTCACCAGCACCGCAGCGTCCTCCGCCGGGGAATGCAGGGTCAGCCCGGTGAAGGCGAAATGATCTGCTCCCGGGCTGATGCCGATCCGTGCCAGCTCCCGGCGCGCTCCCATTTTGTCGGCCGCCTCGACAAATTCGCCCAGTCTCGAAACCACCGACGCATAACTTGAAATCGCCTGAAACTGCGTGATCACCAGCGAGAAGGCTCCCAGCAGGGTGGCAAAGGCCATGGTGGCTTGACCTATTACCCCGAACTCGACTCCGCCCCGCATGAAAAGCGGGGCCACGATCAGCACCGGAATCAACTGGATCATGTAATTGTAGCCCGTCGTGAAGAAACTCAGATTGCGGTTCACCGCTATGATCCGCCGCAAATTCTCCACGAGAGCATCGATGCGGGTCATGAGGCGCGCCCGGATGTCCGCCTCCTTGCCGGAAAGGGCGATCCCGTCGGCATTGGCGCCGATCTGGATGAGCGCCGAGCGGAAGTCCGCCTCGCGGTCGGCCTGGCTGTAGTTGAGCCGGATCAGCGGCCGTCCCAGCCAGATGGTGAGGGCCGAACCTGCCGCGGCGTAGAGGACCGCCACCCCGAACAATTTGGGACTGATGGTCCACAGGACGCCCGAAAACGACACCGCCGCCATGGTGCCATTCAAAATCATGAGCAGGAAGGAAAGCGTCGTGGTGGTCAGTTGCCTGACGTCTTCGGTCATGCGCTGATCCGGATTGCTGACCGCCCCTTCGCCCGTCATGTTCAGATAGAGCCGGGTATCCATGTAATTGCCAGTGATGCGGTGGGTGAGCCAGTCCCGCCAGAGCAGCCCCAGACGTTCCTCGGTAAAGCGGAAGAATACTCCGGTGAGGGTGGACCCCGCGAAGACCGCCACATACAGCCATGTATAGTAGGAAAAGCCGCCCCAATCGCGGCTCTCGATGGCGGACATGAAATAACGGCCGACAAAACTGTTGGCCACGTTCATGGCATTGATGCCCAGCATCAGGGTCAACAGACCAGCCAGCAGCCACCGGGCTTTTTTGCCAGCAGGTGATTTCAGAAACAGCCCCACATTGCCTGCCAGGCGGCGGAAGTTTTGACGGTTGAGAGCTGATGTTTGTTCCTTCATGAGCACGGTGGGCAACGGGCCATTCCGGGGAGGTTCTGCATGGAGCTATCAATCCAAATAGATGACCAGGCGGTCGTCCGCGCCGGTCAGTTGCCTGGTGAGGGACTCCATGGTTATGCGGACGGCACCGGAACGGTAGGGATTGGGTTCCCGGACAAAATCGAGGGACGCGCCGTTCAATTCCACCGCAACGGTGCCGCATCCCCTGCCTTTGATATGATAGGTGATCTCCACCAGACTGCCGGCGATGGGCAGGGTGGCTTGCAGGCCATCAAGAGCCGGGGGAATCACCGGATCCAGCACGAGGGCGGATTTCTCCAGACGGATGCCGAGGAAACATTGCAGGATGAGCCGCACGCTGATGCCCGCTCCGCTGGAATAGACCCGCCAGCCGCCCTCCAGGGCCACTGCTCCGCTCTTTACTTTATCATAGTCATTGAAGGCTTCGTAGCGGTCGGCGAAGGCGGCATCCGAACTGGAATAATAGCAATTGGCCTGACGCCGGGTGGCGGAGGGCACGAATTCGCTGATGGAGATGGGATTGACCCGGCAGAGGGCTTCAAAGAATTCACCGGCCGCCCCGAAGTGGGCGAGAGCCTCGCAGTAGCGGAGGTGGGCATGCATATACATGTTGCCGATTTCCCGGCCGAAGAAGCTGGCGCTTTCGGCCCGTTGAAAATACTTTTGCGGACCTCCGTGATAGGCCATCGGGCGGTTGAACAGATGGACTCCGTCAGGACCCAGGAGATGTTGCCGGATCAGCGCCAGATGGGATTCCGCCTGCTGCGGGGTGAACATGTCATTGATGATGGCATGGATCATCGGCAGCACGCTGTAGGAGAGGCCGGTAAGGTTGTCCCCCGGATGCAGCAGAAAGTCGGTTTGGCCATTCTCGTGGAAATAGGCGAGGCCCGCGATGACGTCGTCCACGATCAAAACGCGCTGGAATTCATCAAGCACGGTGGCCGCCATGGCCTGGAGCGCTGCGGCCCGGCCGTGGTGGCCCAGCCGGCCGAGGGCCTGCGCCAGCGCGGTCAGGGTTTGATAGTTGAGGGTGACCGTCCACGAACTGCACAGCCGCCCGCGCATGTCGGGTTTGGCCGGTTGCAGGGAATCATTCCAGTCCCCATGGCCATAGGCCGCCAGCCGCGTTCCTTCGATAACCCGGTGTTCGATCAGGCCGAGGGCGCGTTCCACATGTTGCCACACGGTCGCTTTTTCCGCGGCTTCATCCCCGTCAAAATGGAAGAAAGGCAGGGTCTCTTCCAACAGTCCCTCATCTCCCGTGGCGGAGAGATACTGGGCCAGGGCCAGCACCGGCCAGTAGACGATATCCCCGTGGGAATCACCGGGCCGGATGCCGCGCTCACGGTCAAAGAACATGAACCACTGAGGCCAGTCGCCATCAGCATTTTGCTGGCGGAAGACGCGGCCCAGCAAATCGCGGACGGCTTCAAAGCGGCCCAGGGCCAGCAGGAGTTCCACCGGTCCCTGGCAAACGTCCCGGGTGCCCCAGCCGCCGCCGGAGTATTGCTCCAGCCCGCGCGGGGAAAGATAGTGCACCAGCGCATTGTGAATGAACCACGGGACGATCTCCGCCGTCCGGCCGGCGGCAGCTGCCAGGGGACTGGTGCCGGGAGCCTTGATGGCCAGACCCGCTGCGATGGAATCCCACAAGCCCGCGCCCGGACCGGTGGTGGATTCCACAAGGGCTCCTTCGATCACCAGGCCAGCGGTCCGTCCCGGTGCGGTGACCACACAGAGGAATGGCTGGCGGCGGGATTGGCCATCGGCGAACAACAGTTCGTCTCCTCCGGCGGTTTCCACTACGGTTCCCGGGGAGGGGGTGATCCGGAATCCTCCTGCCGGGAAACGCCGTCCCACGTCACTTTCAGGAATGGGCCTCACGAAGAACGCCGGGCCTTGATGTTCCCATACTGCGGGGACGGACTGGCTGCCGTCGTCTCCATTCAGGGAGACGTGGTGGGAAATCAGAAACCTCACCGGCGGGCCTTCCCATACCGTAAGGGACAAGTGCAGTTCATGCCGGTCATCAGGGGCGGAGGAAACCACTTCGATCAGGCCTCCGCGGTATTGATAGATCCACCGGCAGGAATCCGGGGACATTTCGAATGCCGACGGCACATCCAACAAATGCCAGTCGCCGTCGATTTCGGCAAAGACGCGCTGCCCGTGACTGCGGAAGAGGCCGAGGTAGGTATGGCAGGTGGAGAGGAAACGGTTGATGCTGACATGTCCCTGGGTGACCATCGAATGAAACACCCCATTCATCCAGACGGTGGACATCAGGGACGATTCGTCGGGTGTCAGGGAACTGCCGGAACGCAGCAGATGGCCGTGGGGACGCAGCACTGACAATTCCTTGCCCGGGAGTACCACATGGCTCCGGTCCCCGGTGAAAAAAGACAGGAGCTGTCCATCCCCGCTTTCGCCGTGGCGCGGGGCCTCCCCGAAGAACCGGACCATGGCCGGCTGATCCAGCGGCAGCGATGCCAACCGGGGAGCGCTGGAAAAAAGACCTGAGGCAGGTGGGGCGTCCGGAGCGCTATCCGGCCATGCGGGAGGGGCGGCTTCGGGCAGGGCCAGCGCAGCATCGATTTTCTCCGCGTCAGATGCCGCCGTGGCGGCCTGCTGGTCGGGATCGAACCAGCCGAAAAACCCACTCTGGACCTTGCCGCCGGCCGCCAGCACGATGGTCTCATCCTGGAGGGCCACCATGGAGTGTTCGTGCTGCAGGCGTTTCCCGGAAAGCCCCGCAGCCAGGCCGGGGGGCGTGCTGCCGCCACGGGTCGAGAGGCCATGGAACTGGAGGGCATCGGTCGAATAGGAAACCCCGCGTCCCAACGAACCAATCACCGTCCAAGGGCATCGCCCGCCCATCGATTGGTTTTGCCGAGAAGCCACCGCATGTCCCCGGAGGGGGTGTTCCAACGGCGTGTGGTCCACGTATTGACTCACATAAAACTCATTGAGACGGATCGCCCCGTAGTGCGCCAGCGCGATGTCCTGGGTATGGATCAGATCACAGGTGACCGCGGAATCCCCCGTATTTTCCAACTCCACGTGCCAGAACCAGGCGGCGGCGGACTGCGCCAATATCAGACGCAGCCGGAAGGTGATATCCCTCCACGTCCCGACGGCAAACACCCCCCGGTCATCGGTCCGGTACGAAGCTGGGCTGCCGGGTCCCAGCAGGGGCACGGTCTCCACGCTGCTTCCGGGGCAGCGCAGATGGATGTTGGCCAATCCGCCGTCCATTTCGTTGCCCAGGAACAGATTGAGCATGATATCCTTATGATCCATGCGGCGGATGGAGCCATTGGCATTGCATTCCAAGCTGAGACCGGAAGGGCTGGAAATGCGGATGGGGAAGGCGGTTGAAGCGGCTGACAGGGCTGGATTCATTCCGGTGGGTGAACGGTTGGGGACAGGGAAAGTCCGGGCAATCCGGAGGAGACGGCGGGAGTGCCAGAGTTTGGCTGGACCGGTGATTTGTCCAACAAAATCGGCCGGGCCGGCCCCGTCTTATACCAAAGTATAGTGGACGGGGCGGGATGCCGCGCGTTATTGGCCAATCTTGCCCAGGAAACAGGGAGGAAAGCGGCTTCACTGCACCAGGCCTATCAACCCAGCAAACTCATGATTCCAACCGTCGTCTTCGATACCAAGCCCTATGACCGCGAAGCCCTTCAGCGCGCTGCGGAGGGGCGGGGGATTGAATTGCGCTTCATGGAATGGAGGCTTTCTGCCGAGACCGCCGCGACCGCCCACGGGGCGAAGGCGGTCTGCACTTTTGTCAACGACCAGGTGGACCGGCCGTGTCTCGAGGCCCTCGCCGCACTCGGGGTTAAGCAGGTGGCGTTGCGTTGCGCCGGATTCAACAGCATCGACCTTCCGGCCGCGAAGGAACTCGGTTTCGCGGTTTCGCGGGTTCCCGCCTATTCCCCTTATGCCGTCGCCGAACACGCGGTCGCGCTGCTCCTAGCGCTGAACCGCAAGATCCCGCGCGCCAATAACCGCGTGCACGACCTCAATTTTTCGCTGCAGGGCCTGGTCGGCTTCGACCTTCACGGCAAGACCGCCGGGATTTTCGGCACCGGAAAAATCGGCCGCATCACCGCGCAGATCCTGCGCGGTTTCGGCATGAAGGTGTTCGCCTATGATCCGTTTCCTTCGCCGGAGTGGGCCATCGAACATGGCGTGCAATACACCGATGCCCGCACCCTGGCGGGCCAATGTGAGGTGATCTCGCTTCATACTCCCCTCACACCGGAAACGCGCCACCTCATCCGCCGCGAAACCTTGGAAATGATGAAACCCGGGACGATCCTGATCAACGTCAGCCGCGGTGCGCTCATTGATACCACCGCGCTTATCGAAGCGCTGAAATCAGGCCGGCTTGGCGGGGTGGCTTTGGATGTTTATGAGGAGGAGGAAGGAGTGTTCTTTGAGGATCTGTCCGGTCAGATTCTGCACGACGACGAGCTGGCCCGTCTCCTTACGTTTCCCAACGTGCTTATCACCGCCCACCAGGCGTTTTTGACCACCGAAGCCCTTTCCGAAATCGCGCGCGTGACGGTCGAAAATATCGTGGCCTTCGGTAACGGCCGGCCCCTGCTCCCGGACACCTCCCTGACTTGAATCATGGTGGAGACCTCCGCGATCGGACCAAAGTCTTATTTCCCCGCCCGGCTCCCTCTGCTGTGGTTGCATTCATCGATTCAAGCCTATGAAAACCCTCACCATACTTGCCGTCTCCCTCGCCCTGCTGAACCCTGCGCAGGCAGTGCAGAAACCATCCTCACACACCAAAGGTACCCCGACCGGAACCCCGGCCGGACCGCTCCAGCCAGGGGAGTATTGGTGGCGACCGCAGCTTTCACCGGGAGGTCCACTGGTGGTGCTGGTGAGCGTCCCGGGGCAGATCATGCATGTTTATCGCAACGGTATCCTGATCGGGCGTTCCACGGTGAGCACCGGCTCGAAGGGCCACGCCACGCCGGGCGGCGTGTTCAGCATCCTCGAGAAAAAGCAGGAACATTATTCCAAGAAGTACAACAACGCGCCCATGCCCAACATGCAGCGGCTGACGTGGACCGGTATCTGCATGCACTCGGGCAATCTCCCCGGGCATCCCGCCAGCCACGGTTGCATCCGCATGCCGTTTGATTTCTCGCAGTTGCTTTTCAGCGTGACTGGGAAAGGCGGCACCGTTGTGGTCGGGGATGGCAAAACCCCTGTGCCGCACCTTGCATCGAGTCCCGGCCTGATCCTCGCCCCAAAGGATTTCACGCCCGAAATGTTGCGTCCGCTCGCCAACAATGATTACATCTGGAACCCGGAACGCAGCACGGGCGGGCCGGTTACGGTCGTGGTCAGCGCCGCCGACAGAGCGCTGTATGTCTATCGGAACGGCAATCCCATCGGCAGGGCTCCGATCGGGATCGGAGGGCGCGGGGCGCTGGGCAATCATGTGTTTACCCTGCTGGAAGGCCAAACCAACCGGCTCAGCTGGCTGGTGCCGGGCCGCCCCGCACGCCGGTGGATGGGCGTGTCAGGCAGTGGCCGCAGTGCCGATGCCGATCAGATTGCATCGCGTTTGCGTCTGAACCAGGAGTTTGCCGGGAAAGTTTACGACACCCTCGCGCCAGGCACGACCGTCATCATTACCGATCAACCGGTGGTGCGAAACCTCGGCCATGCCGCCGTCCTTGAGTGATCCGGTTCTCCCAACGCAAAAATGAAATTGCCATGATTGAGTATCACCTCGATACAGGGAACGCGATTCTCCACCTCAAACCCAATTCAGCTTTGGAAAAAGCCGATTTCGAAGAGCTAGCCAGAGAGGTGGATCCGTATCTTGCCGGAACCGGTGATCTCGCGGGCCTCATCATCGAGACCCCGTCGTTTCCTGGTTGGGATTCCCCCGGAGCCCTGACCGCCCATCTTCGTTTTGTCAGGGACCACCACAAACACATCTGCAAGGTCGCCCTTGTGACAGACTCGGCTCTTGGCGCCGTGGCAGGCAATCTCGCCTCCCACTTTCTTTCAGCCGAAGTCAAACCCTTCCCGGCATCGGACGTTCAAGGCGCGCGGCAGTGGATTCTGGGCTCCGCTCCCTCGGCCAAGCGGTCTTCCGACCTATGAACCGGCTTTGCAAATTCCACCGGATCCCGTCCCCCCCCCCTTGAACCCTTCTGGATCAATATGTTGGAATCCCTCAAACATCTTCTCGAACAGTCCCCGATGTTCGCGCTCTTTGCGGTCATCGGTCTCGGTTATGCGCTCGGACAGGTTTCCATCCTTGGCTTCTCGCTAGGGGTCGGTGCGGTGCTTTTTGCCGGCCTTGCCTTTGGCGCTCTGGCTCCGAAGTCCGCTCCGCCAGGTCTGGTCAGCTCAATCGGACTGATCATGTTTCTGTATGGCATCGGGATTCAATATGGGAAGGAATTCTTCGCCGGCCTGCGCGGGACGGGGCTGAGATGGAATATCATCGCCGCCGCCGGCGTGCTCGCCGCCCTTGCGGTCACCTTGGCGCTTGGCAAGGCCGCCGGCGTTTCCCTCGGCCATTCGATGGGGCTTTTCGCCGGATCCCTGACCAACACCGCGACCTTGCAGGCCGCGATCGATGCGTCTGGAGACCGCGATCCCTCGATCGGTTATTCCGCCAGCTATCCATTCGGGGTGATCGGGCCGATCCTTTGTCTCTTCGTTCTGAGCCGTCTCATCAAGCCCCGGCTCGCTCCCGCCCCCCAACCCCTGCAACCGCTTGAAGTCACCCTGAGCGGCTTGGCGGACATCAGGGTGGCGGAGTTGGCGGCCCACCTCCCTGCCGGCGTCGATCTTGTAGCGATCCGTCAGGGTGGCACTAATCGTTTGCCCGAAGCGCAGGTCCGCCTCTCAGTCGGCGATGGGGTGCTGCTGCTGGGCCCTGCGGATGCCTTGGAGCAAGCCCGCCGCGCCCTCGGTCCGGCTGATCCTGGCCGCCTCATCGGTGACCGCGCGGATCTGGATATGGTGCGGCTGCTCGTCTCCCGCCCCTCATTTATCGGGACGCCGCTGGAGCAAATCAAGTTTCCGGACGGCATCGCCGCCAGGATCGCCGAAGTCCGCCGGGGAGATGCCCTGCTGTTTCCCTCGCCCGGACTGGTCCTGGAATACGGAGACCGGATTGGCGTTCTCGCCGATCGTGCGGCCCTCCCGGAGTTGCGCCGCCATTTCGGAGACTCCATGAAGTCCACCACCGAATTTTCCTATCCTTCGGTTGGGCTCGGAATGTCGCTGGGGGTTCTATTGGGGATGCTGCAAGTCCCCATCCCGGGGGTGGGGTCATTTTCCCTCGGTTTGGCCGGCGGGCCACTCATCGTGGCGCTCATGCTGGGGAAACTGGGCCGGATCCGGGGGTTTTCCTGGCACATGCCGCTGTCGGCCAATCTCACCCTCCGTAATTTTGGCCTGACGCTTTTCCTCGCCGCGGTGGGTCTCAGTTCGGGCGGGCCTTTTGTGCAAACCGTGGCCACCACCGGCTTCACGTTCCTTGGGATCGGGGCCGCGATCATCCTTTCCGCGATCCTTGTCATCGCCCTCCTGGGGCAGTATGTTTTCAAACTGTCCACTGATGACCTCTTCGGCGTCATTGCGGGCGCGGCCGGCAATCCGGCCATCCTGGCGTATGCCAACCGGACCTTGCCCAGTGACCGCATTGAAGTTGCCTATGCCAGTATCTTCCCCTCCATGACCATCGTGAAAATCATCTGCGTGCAGGTTGCCATCGGCCTGCTGGGGGGAGTTGCCGCTCCTTGATCGATTTCACTTTTATCCACCCGAATCCGCACCGTTCCGAATCAGTCCTGTCCTTTCCCTATCCTGAATCCCCGGCGGCGGCCTCACTCCCGCCAGCTGGTCAACCCAACCATCCCAGACCCATGCCTGCCTCTCTCGGTATCGAACCCAACGGCCTCTGCCTGCTCCGCCTCAGCGGGACGGTGCTGGCTGACGAATTCACCACCATGCAAAACCTCCTCGGCAAGGAAATCGACGCGGGAGCCAAGCCGTGCGTCCTCGCGATCCTTGAAAATTTCGAGGGTTGGGAGCGGGGGGCCGCCTGGGGCAATCTTGATTTCCAATACTGGCGCAGTAACGAAATCGCGAAGATCGCCATCGTCGCGGATCCCCGCTGGGAGACGGAAGCCATGGCTTTCGCCGGCTCCGGCACCCGCCGTGCTCCCGTGAAGTTTTTTCCTGCCGGCGCGCAGGAGGCCGCCCGCGACTGGCTTTCGGAGTAGTTTTTCCGCCGGCATCCTGCCTTCCCGTTCTCTCACCAATTACCCGCCGCCTGACGGCGATGGCAACCCATGAGCACTTCGGACATTCCCTCTTTTCTGAAAGACCATGTCGCCCTGTTCCGCGATTTCACCGGGGAACGGCTGGCGCACTTGACCGCCGGGGGTCGGGTCGTTTCCGCTGAGGCCGGCGAAGCGGTGGTGCATGGCGGAGATGAGGCCCTTTTTCTGGGAGTTGTGCTCGAAGGGGAGTTAGCCGCCTCTGCTTCCGGCGAAGGAGGACGGTCCGAGGAATTGATGCGGTTCAAGGCGGGCGACACCTTCGGCGAACTCGGATTGATGACCGGCGATCCAGTCGCCGCCGATCTCATGGCGGTGGCCCGCTCGCTCGTTCTGGAAATCCCCGTCGATCTTTTCCGGGAGGCCATCCTGACCGAACCAGGGGCGGTGCAGCGCATTTCAAAAACCGTCACCGAACGGCTCACCCGGGTGATGGCCGATCCGGTCAAATCAGCCGCCGCCCGCCAGCAAAGCGCCGACCCGTATGGCCTGAGCCTCCACACCGTAACCCCCCGGAAAATCCTCGTTCTGAACTGTGGTTCCTCTTCGGTGAAATACAGTTTCTTCGACACCGCCTGCGACACCAGCCACGCCCATGGAATGATCGAACGGATCGGCATTAGCGGCACGCGTCACCTCCATCACGGGCCGGATGACGAGCGCAGCAACGATCTTCCCACCGGAAGTTACGCGGAGGCATTCGATGCGCTGTTGGGAGCTCTGACCGACCCGAAGACCGGAGTGATCCACTCTCCTGAAGAAGTGAGCCTGGTGGGGCACCGGGTGGTGCACGGCGGGGCGCGGTTCACGGAGGGGACGGTGATAACCGATACTGTGGTGGCGGGACTGGAGCAGCTGAACCCCTTGGCGCCACTCCACAATCCGGTGAACCTTGCCGGCATCCGCGAGGCGCGCCGGGTCTTCCCGCAGGCCCCGCAGGTGGCGGTGTTCGATACTGCCTTCCACCACACGATTCCATCGTATGCCCACCTTTACGGCCTGCCGCATGAGTATGGGGAAACCAAGGGCGTTCGCCGTTATGGGTTCCACGGTTTGTCGCACGCCTACGTCGGTCTGGCGGCGGCGCAGTTCCTGAAGAAACGTGCCCACAGCCTGCGCGTGATCAGTTGCCACCTCGGCAACGGGGCCTCGGTCTGCGCCTCCGATCACGGCCGTTCGGTGGATACCACCATGGGTTTCACCCCAACGGAAGGGCTCATCATGGGGACGCGTTGCGGCGATCTCGATCCCGGCGTGGTGACCTGGCTGCAGCGGGAGGAGGGGATGACGGCCGTCCAGGTCGATGACCTGCTGAACAAAAAAAGCGGCCTGCTCGGCTTGTCAGGACTATCCGGCGACATGCGGGAAATCCTGCAGGCGGCCGATGAGGGCAATGCCCGCGCCATGGTCGCCCTGAAGGCCTATTGCTACCGCATCCGCAAAACCATCGGCAGCTACATCGCGGCTCTGGGGGGAGTGGATGTGGTAATCTTCACCGGCGGGGTCGGGCAGGGCAGCGCCGTGGTCCGGGCCTTGTCCTTGCAGGGATTGCAAGGCATGGGGCTGCATCCGGATGAAGCCCTGAATCAGGGGGCGCGGGGATTCAAGGAAATCAGCGTCATCACCAAACCGGATGCGCCAGTCCCAGTGCTGGTGGTGCCCACCGACGAGGAACGCATGATCGCCCGCGAAGCGCTGGCCGCTCTGAGCCGCAGCGGCCTCGATCACGCCATGACACAACAACCGCCGCCCCCGATCCCGGTGGAGGTTTCCGCCCATCATGCCCACCTCACCCAGGAACATGTCGAGGCGCTGTTCGGGGCCGGGCATCAACTCACGCGCCGCAGCAACCTGTCCCAACCCGGTCAATACGCTTGCGAGGAACAGGTCACGCTGGTCGGACCAAAAGGCCGCATCGAGCGCGTCCGCGTGCTCGGTCCAGCCCGCCAATACACCCAGATCGAGATCGCCATGACCGAGCAGTTCAAGTTGGGCATTCATCCTCCGGTGCGCGAGTCCGGTGACGTGAAGGACACCCCCGGCTGCAATCTCGAAGGAACCACGGGCAGCGTGGTGATTGACCAGGGCGTGATCTGCGCCCTGCGCCATATTCACATGACGCCCGCCGATGCCCTGCGCTATGGCGTCAAGGACAAGTCGGTTGTCCGGGTCCGGATCGAAGGTAACCGCGAGCTGATCTTCGGCGACGTGTTGATCCGGGTGGACCCTGGCTTCGCTCTCGCGATGCACATCGACACCGATGAGGCGAACGCGGCCAGCGTCGTCACAGGTGCCCTGGGTTTTATTGATGGCCTCCAGGACTGATCCGACCCCTCATGCCCCCAGACCAGGATGGAAGCTCTCACTCAAATCACCAAGCTTACTGCCTTGGTCTTCTTCATGTCCAGCATGGCGGGGATCGGCCTGGGGCTGACATGGCCGCAGATCACCGCGCCGCTGCGGAAGGCCGGTTTTGTGGCGAGGGCGCTGTTGGCGAATTTTGTGATTGCGCCCCTGCTAGCCGTCGTCATCGCCAAAGTTCTGAGATTGGATGAACCGTTCGCCACCGGCTTGTTGCTGCTCGGCTTGGGAGCGGGGGCGCCTTTCATGCCCAAGGTGGTCGGGATGGCCAAAGGCGATCTTGCCCAGGCGGTTGCCCTGATGGTTTTGTCGATGGTCAGCACCATCGTTCTTTTGCCGCTCGTGCTGCCTTTGCTGGTCAAGGGCGTGGAGGTCGATCCATGGAAGATCGCACAATTTCTTGTGATGCTGCTCCTCTTGCCGCTGATTGCGGGATTGGTCATCAAGTCGCGCCAGGAGGCTGCGGCCACCCGGCTGCGTCCCGTTCTGGAACGGATTTCCAGCCTCGCATTGCTGGTGATGTTGATCCTGATCCTGACGATTCATTTCAAGAGTGTGCTGAGACTCTTCGGGACAGGCGCCATCGCTGCCGCAGTCCTGTTCAGCGTCCTCACCGCGCTGGCAGGATGGTGGCTCGGTGGCCGGAACACCGCCCAAAAAACGGTGCTCTGCATGGGAACCGGCCTGCGCAATATACCCGCCGCGCTGGTGGTCAGTGTGCAGAATTTCAAAAATCCCGACGTGCCCGTGATGATTCTGGTCACAACCGTGATGGGCATCCTCATCCTCGTTCCCACCGCCCTGCGCCTAGGAAAACGGGCCAGACCAACCGGTGATCCGGACTAGCTCAAATCCAGTCATGAAAAAAGCAGGCAAAAACAATTCCATTAAGCCATCGGCGCTCCCCCAACCGCGCAACAAAGCGGAGTGGAGTGAACACTGGCAGAACCAACCAGGGGCTTATGAACTGCCACCTGCAGAGAGCCGGGACCGCGCTTTCCTGAGTCAGGTGCGCACCCCCAAAAAGGAAATGGAGCGGATCAAACGGGTGAACGACGAGTTCAAACGCGCGGCCAAAGGCCTGTTTGAAACCGGACCTGCCGTGACCGTTTTCGGATCTGCCCGGTTCGGGGAGCGCCACGCCTATTACAAAATGGCGCGGGCGGTCGGCAAGGAGTTGGCCAAGGCGGGCTTTGCCACCCTGACCGGAGGTGGTCCCGGGATCATGGAGGCGGCCAACCGGGGCGCGCATGAAGCAGGGGGAGCCAGCGTGGGACTGAACATCATCCTGCCGCATGAGCAGGAGCCCAACCCCTATGTCGACAAGACCATCGATTTTGAATACTTCTTCACCCGCAAGACCTGCCTCGTCAAATACTCCTGCGCCTTTATCGTGATGCCGGGAGGTCTCGGCACCCTGGACGAATTGTTCGAAGCCGCCACCTTGGTTCAATGCGGCAAGATCGGGCCGTTCCCCGTCATCCTGATGGGGTCGGAGTTTTGGCGCGGCATGAGGGAGTGGGGGCAGGAAATGATGAAGGCCGGCGTTTTCACGCAGGAGGAGGTGATGTTCGGCCATGTCACCGATTCGCCCCGGGAGGCGGTGGAGTTTATCCTGGCCAGCCTGCCGGAGGCCCAGCGTCCCAAACCACCCTGCTTAACCAAGGTATAATAGACGAAGGGGTTTATCCCGGATGAAGGTGTCCCTTGCTGACAACCCACTGGAATCCCACTCATGAATGCTGACAAACAACGCCGCGTGACTTTTTTCTTCACCAACGGCACCAAATTCCGTCTGCGGTTTCCCAAACAGGGGGGAGATGATCCGGCCACTCTGTTGGGCAGCGTCCGCAGAGCCCTCGAGGCGGATAAACTGAATTTTGAGATCGACGGTGATCTTTTTGTGATTCCTATGCGAAATGTGCAATATATACAGATCACTCCAGCTCCCGAATCCCTTCCTGCCGACGTGATCCGTGGGGCCAAGGTAATCTCCTGACCATGGAATTCCTGAGTTGCTCCTCCAGCCAATCCAATCCAACAAATTCCACCATGAGAACCCAAACCATTCATCGCCGGACCCGCTCTGTGTTGTTTGCCGCGGCAGTGGCCGCCTGTTTCGCCACGACCGGAGTCCAGGCACAAATCGAACCGGCGGCCCGCAGTCTCGCCCAGGCCGCCGCCGGGAAAATCGGCGGTGCGCAAACCATCCGGTTGACCGCGAAGCACCATCTTGATCCTGCTCTCGGGGTGGGATCGAAGCTTGAGAATGGTCCCCTCCAGATCACCGTGAAACGACCCAATCAATTTTACGTGCTGCAACAGGCCGGAGAGGAAACCCGGGAGATTGCCTTTGATGGGAAATCCCTTTGCCTGATACAGCCCCAACTCAAGCAGCACGCCCTTGAGCCGATCAAGGCCGGTTCTATCGAGCAATTCGCCGACCGGGTGGATGAGCGTTTCGGCTTCCGTCCGCCGGTTGCCGAATTGCTGGCGGGAGATGTCGCCGGGCAGCTTTTCCAGCACGTAACCTCCGCCCGGGTCACCGGGACCGAACAGGTCGGGTGGACGCGCTGTCAGCGCCTGCACCTTGAGCAGGAAGGAATGACCGCCGACGTCTGGCTGGGGGAGAAGGATCATCTGCCGCGTCGTTATCTGCTGACATTTACCAGCGTGAAAGGTCATCCCACCTGGGACATCCGGCTTTCCAAATGGGAACTCAATGTGCCGGTCGATGACAGTCTGTTTTCCAAACGCCCGGCCGCTGATTCTCAGAAACTCCGGATGCTCAAAAGCCAATAGCCGTCCCTGCGGTTCAACCTCCAAACTTATCCTGGCATGAAACTCATCAACTCACCAACTTGCCTTTCCCTGGTTCTCGTGGCCGCCTCGCTGGCGGCCCTGGCACCCCTCAGTCCTGCCGCCCCGCGCCACCGGCCGGGCAATCCACGCGGTCTTGCCGATCCGCGCGGGATCGCTGATCCCCGGGGCATCGCGGATCCCCGTGGAATTGCCGATCCGCGGGGGATCGCCGACCCCAGGGGCATTGCCGATCCCCGGGGTGTGCTGGACCCGAGGGGTATCGCCGATCCGCGCGGGGTATTCGACCCTCGTGGTCCCTTTGATCCGCGCAATCCCGCCCGTTATATGTATGGCCTGCCCGGGGGATATGCGATGCGCACCTATGCCGGAGTCCGGTATTACTACTGCAGCGGCATCTATTATTATCCTTACATCATCAACGGACAGACGGTCTATACCCGGTGCACCGTGGCCAACGGAGTGCCGGTTGTGCCTGCAAGACCTTATTGATCCGTCGCTTGAATCATTGCTCCATTCATCGGCGGGCCCGTGTCCTCCCTTGGCCGTTGAACAGATTCCCCCAAAACAACACACCAAACACCCCAATAAAAGTAACCACCATGACTAAACCAATCCTGGCCCTGACCAGCCTCCTGATGACCGGTTCCTTGCTCGCCGGCACTGCTCCTGCCCCCTACACCGCGCCTGTGCCCGTGCCCGCTCCTGAGCAGGTCTCCCTCTTGAATTACAATACGATCGAACTCGGCTGGATCCACACTGAGTGGGACAATGCCCTGCTGGATTCCAGCGATGGTGCGAGTGCTTCCTTCAGCTGGTCCCCTGTCCAGAACTTCTATCTGGCCGCGGGAGGCGCTTGGGAATCCGTGGACGTCGCGGGAGAGTCTGCCGATTTGTGGCGTGCCAACGCCGGGTTGGGAGGCTATGTTTCGCTGGGCGGCGGCATCGACTTTGTGGCCGAAGCCGGGGCGGCGTTCTATGGCTATGACAACGCCCGTTCCGGGTCTGAGGACGACGCCAGCGCTTACGCCAAGCCCCACTTCCGCGGTCGTTGGGGTGCCTTCGAAACTCACGTCGGGGCCGCCTGGACCAATCTTGACATCAGCAATGAGTGGGCTGGCTTTGCCCGCTTCTATGTTGCCGTCATGGAGAACGTGGACCTCAGCGCCGGCATCAGCGCCGGCAGCGAGGAATACACCATCAACGCCGGACTGCGCTTCCGTTACTAGCACGTTTGGCCCGTCTTACTTATTACGGACTTGGTTCCCTGGGGGCCGGTGCAGGATGCGCCGGCCCCTTTTTGTTGGGCCAGGGCGATGAACCGCCCCGGCGCTCTGCGCCCATCGGGTGCGATTTCAGCGCCGGGCATTCCAGAGCGTATTTTCGTAACGGGCCAGCGGCACCTCCTGATCCAGGGCCTGGCTGAAGCGGGTCACGTTTCCTGCCAATTCCCGGGCGAGGCGCTCCGGGAAGTCGGCGGCAAGGTCCTGTTCGGCTAGAAAGATCACCCCCTGATGCAGCAATCCCTGGCGGGTGCGCCGTTGGCCGGCTCCCGCAATTTTCCGGTCGTGCCAGAGCACGTCTCCCGGAGCGGGGGCCTCAGCGCACAATCCGCCCGTCGGCGCAGCGGCCTCCGCGGGAACCACGGCGATTCTCTCCAGTCCCATCCCGCGCAGGGCGAGGGCGAGGGCCTGATGCAGCTGAGCATAGGACAGTCCTGGACGCAGGCGGTAGAATGCTTCCGTGTGCGGCACCACCAGCGACCACGTGAGTGCCTCCGCATGATGCACCAGACCGCCTCCGGTCCAGCGCCGGATCAGGGTCTCGCCAGGAGACAAGGCCGCCAGCGCTGCTGCCTGAGGCAGAAAGTAACCAAAAGACAGGGTGGGACGATCCCAACGGTAAACCCGCAGCACCGGCACGGGGGAGTCCGCCATCCCCGTCAGCAGGGCCTCATCGACCGCCATATTCCATGCTCCGGAACCCGCCCGGGCCCGGTCGTCCCAGAGCCGCAGGGCTGCCAAGGGCAGGGCAGGGGGTTCGTTGGTCATGCCCCTTTTGACGGCCTGCCGGGCTGGGAATGCAATGGACAAACTTCTGACAGGGATCGTCGTTTTTTCCTGCCGGTTCGAAGCCCCAGTCGCGCTACGGCCAGGAAACCGCTCCGGTACCGGAATGAGGCGCCATTAAGCCGCAGAATTAATCACCAAATCGGCATCCTCTGAAATTTCCAGAAAAACCGTTGCCAATCCTTAAGGGAAGTTTATCATCAATAAGCATAAGCCATTCTGAGTTCTGGTTTGTGTTTGAGGAATCAGAGGCGGTGCCGGGGTTTGGGTTGAGGTACTTTGAAAACCGGCACCGCTTCATTTCCTTCCGGCATTTCCGGGAAGAGGGAAATGCGCGGATGTCCAATGGCACCAAGCCTTGCCTCAGGCCGCGTTTTCCCGGGGATCACCGTCAGCCAACCCGCACCGCATGCTTTTTGTCCAGCCGGAGGATATCTCCCGGGGCCAGGGCCAGTTCTGCTTTCGGGTCTGCCAGGACGGTTTCGTTGAGGCGGATGGATTTTCCTTCGACGAGCCGGCGGAGGTCCGCATTGGACTTGGCGGTGCCGAAACAATCCTGGTAGGCCTGGGCGCATAGGGCGAGGATCCGTTTATCCGGACCGGGCACGAAAGTGGGGAGATCGGCGGCACTGAGGTCCTTTTTCGAGAATCGGGTGTCCCAGTCGGCGCGGGCGGCGTCCGCTTCGGCCTGACTGTGGTAGCGGGCCACGAGGCGGGCGGCCAAGGCTTTTTTGGCCTCCATGGGATGGGCGTCAGCAGGGAGGACCTCGCCGAAAAGCAGCAGATAGTAGCGGGCCATCAGAACATCGGAAATGCTCATGGCTTTGCCGAAGATCTCGGACGCCGGCTCGCTCAGGCCGATGTAGTTGCCGTAGCTTTTGGACATTTTTTTCACGCCGTCCAGCCCTTCTAGGAGGGGCACGGTGATGGCGACCTGGGGGGCCTGGCCTTCCTCTTTCTGGAGATCGCGGCCGACGAGGAGATTGAAGAGCTGGTCGGTGCCGCCGAGTTCGACATCGGCGCGGACCATCACGCTGTCCCAGCCCTGCATGATCGGGTATTGCAGTTCATGCAGGCGGACTTCGCTGCCGGCTTCGATGCGGTTTTTGAAGTCCTCGCGTTGCAGCATCTGTTGGAGGGTGACCCGGCTGTTGAGCTTCACCACTTCGGTGAAGGTCATGGTTTTGAACCACTCACCGTTATAGACAATCTCGGTGCGGTCGCGGTCGAGGATTTTGAACACCTGTTCGGTGTAGGTGGTGGCGTTGGCGATGATCTGTTCGTGCGTCAGCGGCGGGCGGGTGGTGGAGCGGCCGGAGGGGTCGCCGATCATGGCCGTGAAATCACCGATGATGAGGACGGCGGTGTGTCCGAGTTCCTGGAACTGGCGGAGCTTTTCCAAAGCGACGCTGTGCCCGAGGTGGAGGTCCGGCGCGGTGGGATCAGCCCCGAGCTTGACGCGGAGGGGACGGCCGAGGGCCAGTTTTTCGGCGAGTTCTTTTTCGCTATGAATCTGGACGGTGCCGCGCTTGAGGAGGGAGAGTTGATCGGAAACGGGAGTCATGACTGCTGTGCGGGTGCGGGCGCTGTAAAGCTGCGGTGGTAAAGGGAAAAGGGGAGGAAAAGTGGGAGGGCCACGGATGGCACGGATTTGACGGATGGCACGGATAAATTTTCTGGAGGAGAACGAGCGCGCGCTTCCAGGCCCGGCATTCGTGGATTGCCACGCTCCCGGCCCAGGGCCTGGCAAGGCGGGAATCAGCGTGCCAGGGGGGTGCGCTTGCTGCGGGCGCGGATGTAGTTTTGCACGCCCTTGGCGATGGCTTCGGCGAGGGTTTGGCGGTAGGATTCCGTCCCGATCCTTCCGGCTTCTTCGGGGTGGCTGAGGTAGCCGCCATCAATGAGAATGGCAGGGACGTTGGTTTGGCCGGAGATCATGCTGAATTTGGCGGAGCGGATGCCGCCATCGGTGCTTCGGAGTTTGTAGAGGCAATTGGCGTGGACGGCAGCAGCCAGAGCGACGCAGGCGCGGAAGTGGCCGGACGCGGCAGGATTTTCGGCTTGCCCGGAGGAGTCGGGGTTCTCCTCGGGGAAAAAGGTTTGGATGCCCCGCTGGGAGGAGGGTCCACTATGAAAATGCAGGCTGATGAGGATGGCTTCAGGCTGGGCGGCGGCGAAGTCGGCCCGTTCCTGGAGTGGGAGAAAGCGATCGTCCTCCCGGGTCAGGATCACTTTGAAGCCGGCGTTGACCAGCTTCTCCCGGAGACGCTGCGCGGTATCCAGCGTGTAAGCGGATTCCTTCCCCTGGGGACCAATGGCGCCGGAATCGTTGCCGCCATGGCCGGGGTCTATCACGACGGTGGTCACCTGCCCGGGTCCTTTGATATAGGTGGGCCGGATGATAGGGTCCAGGATCAGGGAGAGATCGTGACGAGAAATCAGGGGCCCGCCTTCGGATGGCAACGCCGGATGTTTGAGGATAAACTTCACGTTGTTGATGAACATTTCATTGGAACCGGTGGTGCCTTTGATGATCATGGTGTTGGACCGGAGCTGGAAGTTCCCTGACTCTTCGTTGATGAACCGGGGGAATTGGTAAAATGCCTTGATCTGTGAGGCCGGGAGGTAGTCGAGGCCATTGCGGCTGACGGGTTGCCAGTTGAAGGAGGGGGTGGCTGGCGTTGCTTCGGGGGCCGATTCGGTGGCGGAGGTATCTGTGGTTTCCGACGTAGCTGGCTTGGCTTCCTCTGATGTCCCGGCGGGCGGGGCCTCCTTGGACGGCCCGGAGGGACGCGGGGCGGAGGGATCGATCGGGGGTTCAAAAAGGGGAGAGGGCGCCTGGGAGTCTGGAACCGGGGCGGGAACTAGCAGACCGGAAGCGGCCTCTTGTTTTTCAGAAGCGGCAGGGCCGGCTTCGATTTGCGGGCTGGCGAGGCAAACGGCGGCAGTCATCAGGGAAAGGATAGCCGCCCATCCGGCCAGGTGACCTGCACCGGCAGTCCGGCGGTCGGCGGCGGGATTCAGGACGGCTTCCACGCGGCGGGTCAGGGAGCTGGGGCTGGCCATGGCAGAGGCGGCGGTTTGCAGGGCAGGGCGGAGGGAAAACTGGCGCGCGCATTCCACGAGGAGATCGGCGTAGGCAGGGCCGTCACCTTCTGCCCGCAACACGGTGTCGTCCGCCGCTTGTTCATCGGCGGCTTGGCTGCGGCGGGCGATGCTCCAAGCGAGGGGATGGAACCATAACAGAGCGAGGAAAAAGCGGCTGAGGATCTGCCAGAGCGGATCGCGGCGCAGCAGGTGGGCGCATTCGTGGGCGAGCACCAGTTTCAACTTGGTGGTGGGCCAGGATTCCGCCGAGGCGGGCAAGGCCAGCACGGTCTTCCAGACACCCCAGACGCAGGGGGTGATTCCCTGGGGAATCAGGCGCACTTGATGCACGAGGGACCAGCCTTTGACATCGCTGGCGATATCCAGCCAAGGCAGGCCGGCGGCATTTTCCGAACGGCGCAGCAGGGTCAGGCGGGCCGCCAGGCTGCTGACCCAAGCTGTCAGGACCAGGGCGGCTCCCGTCAGCCAGGCGGCGCCCAACCACCGTGCGTGGACTGCCGGGAGCTTGAGCGGACCAGCAGATGATGGATTTGCTGTAGCTCTGCCTGCGGGGGAGGATGACGGCTTTTCCGCAGAGGGACTTTCCGAAGAATTCAGCAGAGCGCTTTCCATGATCGATCCGGCCCCTTGAGGCAAGGTGGCCGGGAAGCTGATAGGCTTGGCATCCTGGATCAGTGAAAATGCGGTGCTGCCGATGGTCACGGCAACCAGCGCCAGGGCGGCGGCCATCGTGAAACGGCAGGCAGTGGAGATCCGGGCGGCGGAGGTTTTCCGCAGCAGGCTGATCAGGATCCAAGCCCCTGCCACCAGCAGGCTGGACTGCAGCAGGAGGGTGAGGAAAATCGAGGCAGAAGAGGGATTCATGGCTGGGATGTTTTTTCGCGGGCCTGCCGGATCAGGGTTTCGAGCCGGGCCAGTTCCTCCTCCGAAGCAGGCTGACGGGCATCCAGCAGCCCGGAGACGGCGCGTTCCAGCGAGCCTTGGAAAAACACGTCGAGGAGCCTCTTCACCGCGCTCTGTGCGGCTTTGGCTGGAGCGGCGTCCGGTTCATAGATGAAAGCCCGGCCTTCCTGCCGGTGATGGATGTGCCCCTTTTTCAGCAGCACTTTCAAAATGGTCCGCACCGTGGCCCCGCTGGGGGCATCCGGGATTTTTTCTTCAATCTCCTTGGCCGTAGCCTGGCCGGACGCATAAAGAATATCCATGATCTGCCGTTCGCGGCGGGTGAAACTCTCGGGATTGGTCTGGGGGCAGGGCATGGCTTGGGTGTGTAGAAATACACAGTCGGCCGATCCTGTCGAGATCTGTTTGTGTATTTTTACACACATGTCTCAAATTTCACCTAATACCAGGTGGGGGCTTTTCCGCGTTCCGACAGAAGCCGTTGCGCGGGGCCAGCCTGTGTTTTAGGAAGCTGAAGTAATTTATGACGATTCCCCCCCACGTTTCGCTGCCGGTGATCCCGGTGGGTCCGCTGTCCATGGATGGCGTCCAGCCGCTCTTTATCCTCGGTCCCTGTGTGATGGAATCGGAGGCATTTGTGTGGGAGATGGCGCGGGCGATTCAGAAAATCACGGACGAGATCGGGGTCAAATTTGTCTTCAAAGCCTCCTACGACAAGGCGAACCGGACCTCCGGCGGGGCTTACCGCGGCCCCGGCTGCGAGGCTGGCTGTGCCTTGCTGGCGGAGGTCGGCAAGGAATTGGGGGTGCCAGTCACGACCGATGTGCACTCCCCGGAGGAGGCCAGGATTGCCGGCAAATACATCGATATCCTGCAGATCCCGGCGTTCCTTTGCCGGCAGACGGACCTGATCCTGGCAGCGGCGGAGACGGGCCGGGTGGTGAATGTGAAAAAGGGACAATTCCTCGCGCCGTGGGACGTGAAAAACATTGCGGACAAGCTCAAGGCGGCCGGAAATGAACGATTCTTTTTTACTGAACGTGGCGCGAGTTTCGGTTACAATGCCCTCGTGGCTGACATGCGTTCGCTCTATTGGATCCGGGAACAGGGTTACCGGGTGGTTTTTGATGCCACGCACTCCGTGCAGCGGCCGGGAGGGCTGGGCGGCAGTACCGGCGGGGATGGGCATCTGGCCCCGGTGTTGGCCCGGGCCGCGGTGGCAGCGGGCTGTGATGGCATTTTTATGGAGACGCATGTGGACCCCTCCAAGGCGCTTTCCGACGGACCGAATCAGGTGCCGCTTTCTGATCTAGGCAAAGTCCTGCGCACGCTGCGCTCCATTCACGAATTGGTCACCCCCTGATTCCCCCCCTCCGCCCGTCATGCGCCGTCTTTTGATTTCTTTTTCCAGCACCCTGCTGGTGGCCATGGCCTGCGCCCAGGACGCCATTCCTGCCGGAAAGGGTGACTCCGCGGCGGAGAAGGCCGCCCAGGCGATGGCCGCGATGGATGAAATCATCGCAAAACCCGCCAGCAATGAGGCGGCTCCGAAAGTGGCCAGCGATGCCAAAACGCCCAAGACCCCTAAAGCCCCCAGGGCGGAGCAGGAAGAGGACGAACCCGGCACCGGCAATCCCCCGTTGCTCCCCGCCTCGGAGGCCGGGGGATCGCGGGGCATGGGCATGTTGAGCCGCGCCCGTTTGGACATGATGATTCCGGCTGGCCGCAGTCACCGGGGCGTCCATTACCCCATGTACCGCCCGTTGGACGGGGAGCGCGCTCCAGTGACCCCGGGCCCAGGCCCGGGCCCGATCACCGGGATCAAGGCTTCCCTGGACTCCCTGTTTGAAAGCGAACTGGTGACCCGGCTGGATGATGATCATGTGCAGTTCGATCGTGCCAAATGGGTCCAGTACGACACCAAGCCTGCGGCGGACGGCAGCAGTCTGCCCAAAATGAAGCTGGAAATCGAGCGGGGGGTTTATGATCTGAAAAACGACATCCTGATGACCAACCAGCCGGTGCGGATTGAGAACCAGCAGTTTGTGATCGAAGGGGATGCCATGCTGCATGACCGGGCCTCCGGACTGACCCGCCTGACCGGCCGGGTGAAAATGACTTTTTTCAATGAAGACCCGGACCCCGCCCCGGCTTCGACTCCCTCCACTCCAGCCCCGGCGGTATCCCCTCCGGCCCCCAGCCCTCCCCCGACCCGTTAGTCATGAAGCCGATTTTTCTCCGCGTGCTCCCGCTTTGGAGCAGCCTCCTTTGCCTGGGTGTCGTCACCGCGGCGGCCCAGGCCCCCAAGCCCACCCCTGACGCGCCCAAGCCGCCCGTTCATAAGCCGGAGCAATCCATCCTGAATCGTGTGAAACAGGATGAGCGTTCCAAAAAACAAATCAGCGACTCTGCGGAAAAACTCCGTGAAGCGGCCAAACGCACCGAAACCGCCGAGAAGGAACTGAAACGCATCAATTCCAAGGACCTCAAGGAAGATCCTGGCAATGTCATCGAGTCCATGAAGGACAAGCTGGATCCGGCCGCCCTCAAGGAACTGCAGGAGAAGGCCAAGGAAGTGCTCAACAGCGAAGACGGCAAAAAGCTCATCGAAGAGGTTAAAAAGAAGGCCAACTCCTCCAAACCCAAACCCGCCACCACCACGCCGCCTGGCAAGTTCGGCCCTTCCACCTTTGATCAGGTGCCCTTGCCGGTGCCGGCCGTAGCGAATGTTCCCCAGGCCAAACCACGCACTCCAGGTGCCGTGGTGAACGGGGATTCCATCATTTTCCCGCCCTCCCAGGATCCGGCGAACCCAGAGCGCGCCCTGCCTGCCTCCGATCCCCGCAGCCGCACCTATGTGATTGTCGGCAGCGCCCAGGTGAAAACCGCCAGCCTGGTCCTCGATGCCGACCGCATTGAGTGCATCACCAGTCAGGAAAGCGGTGCGGAAGGGATTGGCGGCCTCGGCGCTTCCCCTAAAAAGAATTCGGCCAAGACCAAAACCAAGGCCATCGACCCTGTCAGCGCCGGCGCCGGCGCGGCGGCCCAGGACGAGGAAAAGGCCGATCCTTTTGAAATGATCATCGCCACCGGGCGGGTGAATATTGTCAGGATCGACAAAGGAAAGGTCGTCACCGGCAAAGGGGGCTCCATGATTTACAGCAAAAAAACCGGTGAAATGATCCTGACGGACTGGCCGGAGGCAAAGGATGGAAAAAATGTGCTCGTGGCCCGCCAGAAAAATGCCAAAATCGTCCTCGTGCCGAAAGGCCAGCCCTACAGCGAAGGATGCCAGCTGGTGACAGTGGACGAGGCCAAATCCAGTGGCGCGGCCGCCAAACCCGCGGCTCCCCCCCGCGCCCAGCCTGTCCAATAATAACACCTCCGCCCGGTTGCTGCCGGGGTCCTGACTTTATTCCTTTCTGATTCCCTGTTCATGTCCGCCCCGTCTCCCGCCGCTGCCCCCGCTCCCCCGTCGCGGGTGGAGGAAAAGCTCCTCCTTTCCACTCACGGTCTGAAAAAAGTATACGATGGCCGCGCCGTGGTGAATGGGGTGGATATCAACGTCCGCCCGGGCGAAATCGTGGGCCTGCTCGGCCCCAACGGCGCCGGCAAAACCACCACCTTCTACATGATCGTCGGCCTCGTGGTGCCGAATGGCGGACAGGTGCTTTTCAACGGCGAGGACGCCACCAGCCTGCCCATGTATAAACGCGCCCGCCTTGGCATGGGCTATCTGCCGCAGGAGGAATCCATCTTCCGCAAGCTGACCGTCGAGGAGAATATCATGGCGGTGATGGAAACGATGGATCTGCCCCGCGCCGAAAAACGGGAGCGCTGCGACGGGCTGCTGGAGCGCTTCGGCATCAACCACATCCGGAAGAGCATGGCTCTCACCCTGTCCGGGGGGGAAAAGCGCCGCCTCACCATCGCCCGCAGCCTCGTCACGGAACCCAGTTTATTAATGCTGGACGAACCCTTCAGTGGGGTTGATCCTATTGCCGTGAGTGAGATTCAGGAGATCGTCCGCAGCCTCAGCGAGGCTGGCCTGGCCATTCTCATCACCGACCACAACGTCCGGGAAACCCTCTCCATCGTGGACCGTGCCTATCTGATTTTTGAAGGACAGGTCCGCCGGGAAGGCTCGCAGGAATTCCTCGTCAACGACCCCCTCAGCCGCCAACTTTACCTGGGCGAAGGATTCAGCATGTGACGCCCCTATAACACTCTCCCACCCCGGGCGGCCCCAGGCCGGCCGGATTGTCAGAAACAACGAACCCAACCCACGCCAGCAATGCAAACCGTCAATGTCGATCTTAACATCACCGTCACCGGCCGCCATATGGAGGTCACCGACGCCATCCGTGAGTATGCCGTTAAAAAAATCGAGAGCCTCCGCCTCGACTACCCGCGCATCATCGAGGTCAAAGTCATTCTCGACGTGCAAACGCATCAGCGGCAGTTTGCCGAAATCGTGCTTTTCTGCGCCAATCACATCACCATTGAGGCCAGTTCCACTTCGGAGGTGCTCTATGCCGCCATCGACGAGACGATCAGCAAGATCGCCCGCCGCATGCGGAAGCACCAGACCCGCCTCCTCAAAAACAACCGGCCCCGCTACGGTTCCATCCGCCACATGGATGAAAGCGTCTATCACGCCGAAGTCATCGACAACCACGAGACCGAGGAAGTCGAGCCCCTCATCATCCACAAGGAGAACTACCGCATCCGCCCGCTCTATCCGGATGAAGCCATCACCGAACTCGAAATCGGAGAGCGCCCCTTCATTGTCTTCCTCAATCAGAAGACCCATCAGCTCAACATCGTCTTCCGCCGCAAGGACGGCGATTACGGCATGATGGAACTCCCTGACAACGCGGCCAGCGCGGCCGCCTGATTCCTGTCAGAATCCCAGCCAGGGGAAGCCGCTCCATCCGGGGCTGCTTCCCCTCTTTACGCCGCCCCCAGACCGTTTTAAGGGATAATCGGTTCCCTCCTTAGTCATTCCCCACCCACTCTTCCTTCCATGGCCCTCGAAAAAGTCCTCACCGTTTCCGGAACTGGTTGCTACGTCCCCGGTTCTGACATCGATACGGATCGCATCATCCCCGCCCGTTTCATGAAATGCGTCACCTTCGACGGCTTGGGTGAATACCTTTTCTACGATGTCCGCAAGAATGCGGACGGCAGCAACAAGGTGCATCCCCTGAACGACCCCCGCTTCAACGGCGCCAAAATCCTGCTCTCCGGTGTCAATTTCGGCTGCGGTTCCTCCCGGGAACACGCCCCCCAGGCCCTCTACCGGTATGGCTTCCGCGCCGTCATCGCGGAAAGCTTCGCGGAAATCTTTTTCGGCAACTGCACCACCCTCGGCATCCCCTGCGTCACCGCCACCACTGCGGACATCGCCTTGCTCGCCTCCCGCATCGAAGCCAACCCCGCCCTCGAAGTCACCGTCGATGTGGAAAAGAACCGCGTCTTTTTCGGGGATGAAAACTTCACCGTGCACATCCCGGAAAGCGCCCGCGAAGTCCTCATCGCTGGCCACTGGGACCCCATTGCCGACCTCTTGGACGCCGAGCCCGCCGTCGCCGCCACCGCCGCGAAGCTGGATTACATGAGCCGCTAAGACGGAGCGCGGATTTTTAATCCGCCCCCGGAGCAACGGCAATTTCCGGAGACGGAGCCATTTTCCAAAAACCGGGGCCCTGAAACCCCGTGCTCCGGGGCGGATTAAAAATCCGCGCTCCAAGGGAAAGGCCGGGCTCCGCGCCGCCGTTTCAGCCGGACCACCATGCACCTGCCGCGCCTGTTACCCGCTGTCCTCTCCCTCGTCTTCACCTGTCAGGTCCGCGCGGCGGATGACTATCAGCTCGGGCCTGACTCCATGCCGAAACCCGGCGTGCCGGCCGGCAAGGAGGAAAAGCTGGCCCTCCCCACCAGCCGCATCTTCCCCGGCGCCGACCACGAGGCCTGGGTGTATGTCCCGGCGCAATACGATCCCAGCAAGCCCGCCTGCCTGATGATTTTCCAGGACGGGGGTGGTTATGTGAAACGCGATGGCGGCTGGCGGGTCCCGGTGGTTTTTGACAATCTCATCGCGGCCGGCCAGATGCCGGTCACCATCGGGCTGTTCATCAATCCTGGCGTGGTTCCCGCCACCAGCGATCAGGCGCTCGCCCGTTATAACCGCAGCTTTGAATACGATGGCCTCGGCCCCGCCTACGCCAAATTCCTCATCGAGGAAGCCATCCCCGAACTGAAGAAAAAGTATAACGTTTCCGACAATCCGGACGACCGCGCCCTCGGCGGGGCCAGCAGCGGCGCCATTGCCGCCTTCACCGCCGCCTGGGAACGCCCCGATGCCTTCCGCCGCGTCTTCAGCACCATCGGCACCTACGTCGGCCTGCGGGGCGGAAATGAATATCCTACCCTGATCCGCAAGTTCGAACCCAAGCCCCTGCGGGTGTTCCTCCAGGACGGCTCCAACGACCTGAACATCTACGGCGGCGACTGGTGGAATGCCAACCAGGCCATGCTCAGCGCCCTCACTTTTTCCGGCTATGATGTCACCCACGTCTGGGGCGATGGCGGGCATAATGGCAAACAGGGCGGCTCCATCCTCCCTGACGCCCTCCGCTGGCTCTGGCGCGACTACGGCAACCCCATCCCGGCCGCCGTCAATGACCGCCAGCCTATCATGAAAGTCCTCGCCCCCGGCCAGGACTGGCAATTGGTCAGTGAAGGCCACGGTTTCACCGAAGGCCCGGATGCCGCCCCCAATGGCGAGGTGTTCTTCGCCGATGCCGGCAAGCAGAAAATCCACCGCGTCGGTCCCGATGGCAAGGTGACTACTTTCGCCGAAAACACCGGCGGGGCTGACGGCATGGCCTTTGGCCCGGACGGCCGGCTCTACGCCGCCTGCAACCGCGACCGCTGCATCGCCGCCTGGGACATCACCACCGGGGAGCGCAAGGTGATCGCTTCCGATCTCGATCCCAATGATGTCACAGTGACGAATAACGGAAATCTCTGGTTCACCGATCACAAAAACCGGAAAGTCTGGCACGTCGCCCCGGACGGCACCAAAAAGGTGGTGGACGAAGGGTTGAACATGCCCAATGGCATCACCCTCAGCCCGGACCAATCCCTCCTCTACGTCGCCGACACCAGGGGGCAGTGGGTCTATTCCTATCAGGTCAAAGCGGACGGTTCCCTGCAATACAAGCAGCCTTATTTCCACATTCACATGCCCGACGCCGCCACCGGAAGCGGAGCCGATGGCCTCGCCACCGACACCAACGGCATGCTCTACGTCGCCACCACCCTCGGGGTCCAGTATTGCGACCAGGCCGGCCGGGTGAATGGTATCATCAAGCTCCCACCCAACGGCCGGGCGGCCAACCTCGCTTTCGGCGGACCCAATCTCGACACCCTGTATCTCACCGCCGGGGACAAAGTGTGGAAACGCACCCTGCAGGTCAAAGGCGTGCGCCCCGCCAACGCCCCCCTCAAACCCGAGAAACCCCGGCTCTGAAAAACGGAGAAGCCCCAGCTCCTGGAAAACGGAGCGCGGACTTGTAGTCCGCCCCAGTGCCTTGGCTTTTTTCAACAACCCGGGTATCCTAAAGGTCCGCAGCATCCTCCCGAAAACCCAAATTCTGAAAGCCCCTGCTCCTGCCCATGCTCCGGGGCGGACTACAAGTCCGCGCTCCTCCCAATTCCCCCAACCTCACCTCCATGAAAACTGCTGTTTCCCTCCTCCTCGCCGGCCTTGCCCTCACTGCCGTCAGCCCCCTCCCGGCTCAGGAGAAAAACGGAGCCAAAAAGGAAACCGCGGCACCCAAGGAACCCGCCAAACCCGCCGCCCCGGCGCCTTCCGCCGAGGACCTCGAAGCCGCCTTTGTGCAGACCCTCGCCGGCGTCCTGTTCCAAGGCCGCTGGTGCACCGTGGAGAATGGCGCCCTCGGTGAATCCAAGCCCGAGCAATATGAAATCGTCGGCGTCATGAAAACCGGTGGCGACCGCTGGGTCATCAACGCCCGGATCGAATACGGCAAGGTCAACCTCGTCGCCCCTGTCCCCGTCCAGGTGAAATGGGCCGGCGACACCCCCATCATCATCGTCGATAAATTCACCATGCCCGGCGCCGGCACCTACTCCGCCCGCGTCATGATCTTTGAAAACACCTACTCCGGCACTTGGACGGCAGGTGACCACGGCGGCCTGCTGCACGGCCTCATCGTCAAAAAGCCCCAGCCGTAATCCGGCCCCGCCACGGGCAGGCAGCAAAGGGAAGGGGAGGGCTCCCCCAGAATTCCCACGTGCCCGTTTGACGCCGCCGTCCGCACGGACACGGTCTGCGTCCGCTGCTTATTCACGTTTTCCCCGGACTTTTCCTGTGCGCCTTTCGGACCTCAATGCCCCCCAACGCGAAGCCGTCACCACCATCAAAGGTCCGGTGCTCATCCTCGCCGGAGCCGGCACGGGCAAGACCCGCGTCATCACCACCCGCATCTGCCACCTCCTCGAAAAAGGCGTCCGCCCGGAGCAGATCCTCGCCGTCACCTTCACCAACAAGGCGGCCCGCGAAATGGTGGAACGCGTGGAGCACATGACGCCGAAGGGCACCGTCAAAAAGATCACCATCTCCACCTTCCACAGCCTCTGTGTGAAGATCCTGCGGCGCGATATCGACAAGCTGGGCTACAAGAAAAACTTCGCCATCTACACCGGCAGCGAGCAACTCAGCCTCGTCCGCCGCATCATCGTGAAGAAGGCCGGGAAGGGCGAAAAGCTGGACCCCGATGTGGCCATCTCCCTCATCAGCCGGGAGCGCAACAAAGGCATCCCCGCCGCCCCCCAGGCCGATGCCCTGATCAACGTGGTGAAACACGAATACCTCCACCAGCTCAAGCTCCTCAACGCCGTCGACTTCGACGATCTGCTCCTCCTCGCCGAGAAGATCCTCCAGAAGCACCCGGAGGTGCGCGAGGCCTGGCAGAGCCGTTATGAATACCTCATGGTGGACGAATTCCAGGACACCAACCGTCTCCAAATGGAACTGATCCGGCACCTCACCGGCCCCCATCATAACATCTGCGTGGTGGGCGATGACGACCAGTCCATCTACGGCTGGCGCGGGGCGGAAATCGCCAACATCCTCCAGTTCGAGCGCTTCTTCAAAAACCCCTCGGTCATCAAACTGGAGGAAAACTACCGCTCCACCGACGTCATCCTCGGCGCTGCCAATGGCCTGATCAAAAACAACCTCGACCGCCGCGCCAAACAGCTCTGGAGCTCGAAAAAAAGCGCCGACATGGTGCGCCTCATCTCCATGCCCGGCGAGCAGGAGGAGGCCGACTTTGTCATCGAGGACATGATGATCATGAAGGACCGGGAGAATCTGAAGTACGACGACTTCGCCATCCTCTTCCGCACCAATGCCCAGACCCGCGTCTTCGAGGAGGGCCTCCGCAAAAACAAGATCCCCTACCGCATCATCGGCGGCCGCAGCTTCTTCGACCGGCGCGAGATCAAGGACGTCATGGCCTATCTCGCCATCCTCGTGAATCCGGACGATGACATCAATCTCCTCCGCATCATCAACACCCCTCCCCGCGGCCTGAGCGATGTCATCGTGGAAAACGCCACCCTCGCCAGCCAGGAGCGGAAGGAGAGCGTTTACAAAACCCTCGTCAGCGATGCCTTCCAGTCCACCCTCTCCAAGCGGGCCCAGGGCGCCATCCAGGCCTTCCAGGAGTTTGTCAGCAAATGGCAGGGTTTCCTCTCCGAAGGCTACCCCACCCTCGCCGAGATGACCCAGGACATGGTCCGGGAAATGGATTACCTCCCGTGGCTGAAGCGCTCCTGCAAAGACGAGGAGGAGGCCACCCAGCGCGAAAACGGTATCGGCGAACTCCTCGAAAGCATCCGCAGCCGCCCCGTCCGCACCGAGCCGGAGCTGATTGATTTCCTCGGCAGCGTCTGCCTCGATGACGAGCGCGATACCGGCAAGGACGACCTCGAAAAACAACAGGGCGTCACCATGATCACCCTCCACGCCTCCAAGGGCCTCGAGTTCCCCCACGTCTATCTCCCCGGGCTGGAGGAAGGCATTCTCCCTCACAAACGCAGCGTTGAGGAAGGCACCCGCGATGAAGAGCGCCGCCTCCTGTATGTCGGCATCACCCGCGCCCGGGAGCGCCTCACCCTCACCTGGTGTGCCGCCCGCACCAAGTGGGGCGACCGCCTCCCCAGCCAGGGCAGCAGCTTCATCCGGGAGCTGGACGAGAAGTTCGTGGAACGCTCCTCCTGGAGCGAACTCCGCAACCGCCCCGTCTCCCTCGACGAAGCCAAAAACCGCTTCAGCGCCATGCGCCAGATGCTGGGAGGCTAGGCACCCTCAGGCCTCCGGGGATTTTCCCTGAATATTTGCAAACCCTGTAGGCGCCGGATAGGGTCAGACTGGTCCATCGGCTCCCCACCCTTTGCCGGCCACCCGCCCCCTCCGGATATGCCGCCTCTGGAAATGGATATCCAAACACCCCTGTTGGCGTAATTTGAAGTTCGCCCCAACCTCAATCTACCAATCTCTATGAAACCATCGATCAAACGCCGACTATTGTGGACTTTCACTGTTCCAATAGTCGCAGTTGCTGCACTTTGGACTTACGGGTCAGTTCCTATCACCGCGCCATGGGCCGAGTTTGGCTATTATGGTAAGTTTAATCAGGTCCAGAGGATCATTCACGAGATCCCGGGTGTGAGTATTGTTGAGCATACGCAGCACCACGATGTCATCATGGAAGATTTTAGCTTCACGGTGGCTAATCGAGATGGAGTTAACATTAGGATTGATTTTTGGGAGGACAGGCCGGAAATGAGGCTCACCCGAGATGAAGACATCCGACTTTATATTGAAGGTGTCATTGCTGACCGCATTCGGGAGCGCAGTTCGGACCAAACTTTTCTACGGGGTCGGTCATCGACCATCGCAAGCCACAACTCAACAATGAATGAGCAATGATCAGGCCACACCCCATTGGCGAACAAAATCACCGCAGCCAACCAGCTATGGCCGGAAAGTTTTTATCGTGATATATCAAGCATCAACACGGCCATAGCTGATGGCTGGGTTCAAGCGTTCGGCAACAAATATTAACCATGCATCCCAATAGCAAAGTCGCTTTGATTGATTTAGGACTTAAGGACATCAGCAGTAGGCGACGGATATTTTGGATTGTTTTCCTCCTTTACCTTCCAGTTGTGATGCTCGCGGATCTGCTCCTCTCGAACGAAGTCGCCCCGTATGTTCCGCATTTTTGGCTGGCTCTGATTGGATTCTCTGCATTTCGAGTCTCGTGGAGCAGGTGTCCGCGTTGCGGAGAGCGTTTTCACTCCACAACTTGGTGGCACAACCCTTCGACAAAGAGATGCCTCCATTGCCAATTACCGCTGAATGGCAAGGCCTGTTAATCCCAATTTCATAAAGACAACCATTCGTCAAAACTACGGCGGAGTCGCGCACCGAAGGCGAGAAGCCGTCAAATTGAATTCGAGCTTCCGCCCACCGCGAATGCGCTCCAACGTCCGGTCAACTCCCAAGCCCCCCCCCCCGTCATGCCTCAGTTTGTTCACCTGGCCGATGATCGCGACACTGCCCTCATCCGGAAGAACGGGATCAAGGCGCAGAAGCTTCACGGACGGGGATCGAAGGTGGTTTTCGCCACCCCAGTCCTACAGGACTATTATCAGTCTCATCAATGGCTTCGAGAATTGCGCAGACTTGGCATCAAAGTGATTTCGGCAGTTCAGTTCCATGTGCCCGACGACACAGAGGTTTCTGTGGGGCGTTATAATAAGGAGCATGTCCAGACCACGGCTGCGGATGCGGTCCGCATTTTCATGGAACACAGCTCCGGCATGGGATTGGAGGTCCTCTTTACAGGTTCGATCCCACCAGATTGGATCACCCGCACTTACACACCCGATCAGGTGGTCGGATGGCGATATTATCCTGAGTCACATTCGGATGGACGGAAACCTTGCGGGTGCTCGTACTGCCAGCGCGGCCAGATCAAGAACCGCAAGCTGCGGGAAGCGTATGACCGGGAACAAGCACAGCGTTTTCCGAGCGAGACCGAATGATCATGGTTATCATTGGGAACCGCCGCCTGGATAACAGTAGTTGCTCGATACGCGGACGGTCTTCTCCGGGGTGACGAGGCTCCCCAGCCTGCCATGGAATGGGCTCAGTCCAGCAAGGAGGGAATCTGGAGTGCGAGAGCTCGCTTCCGCTTTGGGGCAAGCCGCTTGCTGCCGTAGTCCGGTCGGGGAGTGGTGCCCGGAGCCAGGGTTGCAGCATGGCTCCCCGCCGGGCAAGCCCGGCTGGCGAAAGCGGCGGCGAGCCAGCCGCACTCCAAAATCGCCGGTCCTGCACCGCAGACCCTCCGCAGATTCCCTGAACTCCTTGCAAACCCGGTTGGAGCGGATAGGGTCAGGCCAATCCAGTCAGATCCTTGGCCTCCCATTCCTTTGCCGGCCACTTGCCCCTCCAGGCATGCCGCCGCTTGAAATGATATGCCAGCCCCCCTGTTGGCATCACACAAAGTTCGGTCAAGAATCCAGCACCATGCTCAGCAACTGTTTCCGAGTCTTTGCCCTCCTGATTCCCTTATTGTGCCTTACTACCGCCCCGGCCAAGGAAGAAGAACCGACGAAGCCTATCACTATAGATACAGCGGTGGTTCATCGATTCATCATTAGTTTGATGGAATTACGAGAGGGTACTCAGCCCAAGCATCTCTCAGAGGAGGAAATCAAGGCAGTTGCGCGAATTTTCGCTTCCGCCAAATTCGAGAAGAAATTCACTGCCCTTAATGTTGAGCGGACAATCTACATTTCCCGATTCGAGATTTACCACGGATATTTGGGTGGAACTCCCAACAGCGGAAAGACCCAATCCGGAATGCTGACGATGGATGCGCGGACAATCTATTGGAATGGGAGCATATACACCCTGCCTGCTTCCGAGGCCTCGAAACTGCTCGCTATCTTTCCAAAGCCAGTCAACCCCCGAACGATCTCCGAACGTCCCGAAGTAAAATCAGAGGACAAGATGACCGCACAAGACCCGGATGGCAACCCTCACTAGCTATTTCTTTTTCGATGCGCCACGTAACTTCAACATCAAACCCGCGTTCAACGCTGGTCCCCTCTGGTTGGGTTGCCATTGCTTGAACGTTGTTCTGCCCACTACCAGCACCACCCGTGAATCAGAAAAGCACACGTCATTGGCTTCTCGGGTATGCGATGCCGGTCTTCCTGCTTGGATGTGCCACTCACCCGAATGGTCCGACATCCGCGGCATCTTCGAGAGCCGAGGCTCCCCGGATTACCAGATCACCGCCTCTGCGTCCATCCCTCAGCGGCCACTTTGAAGCAGTATCGGGACCGGAGGACACCAGGTTTCTGACTGCTACCACACGAGTTGAGGTTGATAGCTTTCACATTGAGGTCATCGCCGGACATCGCGATGGACATGGCGCCGCCCCCGACGGTGAAGGACACGGAGCGATTGGCACTGACGGAGTTGCCACGTTTGACTACGAGGACAGCTTCTTTTGCAGGGGGCGAGGCACCTTTCGTTGGACTGAGCAGGGATACCGACTCACTATCGACATTGTTGAGGGGAGCGACCCACCGCCACGATACAGCTACGGCACATTCACACTCTACCGGAAATGACCATGACCGACCGCCACCCGGGACCGGGGGAGACAAAACCGATTTCGGCAGCGGTTCGCATGGCATCCGTCGTGTCATCGACGATTCCCGCCCGCCGTCGCCTGATCTGAAGCCTTCCTCTCAACTTCAAAACCATCACCATGTCCATCAAGCCATGCCTTAGAGCACTCGCCGCAGCATTTGCCGCCATGCTGGTCGCATGTGCGACGGCGGATGGCGATTACTTTGAGCCTGCCCTTCACAATTTGAAGCCACCTTTCACGCATGGCGGACTTGTAATTTCCGGCTGGGAATCGCCACCGATACGGGATGGTCAGCTTGTGCCACAGACCAGACTCCTTATCGCAACTTCCCCTGACGCCAAGGCAGCCTTCGTTCGGCTTTCACAAGGACAATCTTACCGGGGCTTGAGACTTTCCCAGGTCGATGGCCGTCCAGCTACTCTTGGAGAGCCATCGAGAGGATTGGCGGCAGTCATTACCACTGATATTTCATTGGAGCTTGAGCCTCCCAATCCGAAGCGCTATCTGATCTTGAGGGACATCGGTGCCGATACCGCCGCGTTCTACTCAGACACTCCGCACCCGCCACTCCGATGACCACAACCGCAGCACGGACGAGGGTGAAAAAACCGATGCCGGCAGCGGCTCGCATGGCATCCGTCGTGTCATCGACGCTTCCCGCCCGCCGTCGCCTGATCCGAGACCTTCAGTAGGAATATGAATCTCCAAGTAGCTGCTGCAAAAATGGTTCTTGGCCTACTGTGGTCGAGTGATCTAGTCGACATCGCAGTGCAGGCTTTGGTTGACGGTTCGGGCTCGCTTTCACTGGGGGCGCTTGCTGGGGAGAATGATCCGAACTGGTTTGAGGCGAGTTCGCTATTTGAACGTGGACTACGCGAGTCAGACATTGCGTCTCCGTCGAAGCGCGAAGCAATTTGGATTCTATTGATGCATTATTTGTCGCTCATCGCTACTGGTCAGATCGATTGCTACGCCGGGATGATGATCATCGACAATACCATTTACCGTAATGCACCCGACGATCTCACGAATGGCCGGTTTCTCGGGGACGGTCTTAAGATTGAACACTGTTACACTTGGTATCGCGAACTTCAGGATGCTGAGGATGGCTCAATGCTGCTATACTACTCAGACCTTCCCAAGAAGGAGGCGATCAGCAGATTTCGGGAGCATCTTATTGAAGAAGCAGCGAAGGCACTGGAACGAATTCAAAGAGAACAAGGCGAGGCTGGGCAATCGACACAAACCGCCTTTTCGGCCATATCAACCGTAGTATGAACCTCCGCCCCGTCTCGACGCCGCCTCCGTTATCGCGGGTTGCCAATCCTTTACCGTTCGTCCAACCAAGAGTATCCAATGGACCCACCCACTCAGGTGAATGCCCAGGGGACTACGGGTGAAGGTCGGACCTCGTATGGGTGCACGGACACTGCCATCGGGGTGCAGGGAGGCGGAGATCCGGGCGAAAATGTCCCGCCGTGCAGGCGTAGGAGCGGCTGCATCCGGGTCAAAACGCCGCTGGCATCCGCCTTGAAAGTCACTGTCTGTCAACGGGGTGCGGCGGAAGGTGCGCAATCGGAAGAGCCTGCTTATTCCCAGGCATCAGGCCTGGCCCTTCACCGCCATTCATGTGGGATTCGAGGGGGTGAATTCGAGGCGGGTCTAACGGATATCCGGCGGGGCACCACCCGGCCAGCCGTGGAATATCAGATTGTCCGTGGGCCCATTGAATCCAACCAGAGAGGTGCATTGATCGCTCAATGGGATTTGCGGGGGCTTGCGGGGTGGCTGCCCTGGCCTGACTGTGGGTGTAGATGGCCGCGGGACGCGATTCCTGAAGGTGGGAAACAGGCGTTTGGTCTTCCCGGAACGGCAGGCCGGCCGTAACCGTGATGCAACACAATTTCCGGGGTGATTTGCCCAGGGGACTACGGGTGAAGGCCGGGCTTTTCTTCCCCGGGAAAGCCGTCCAGCCGCTATCTGTGGCGGGTCCCGCAGGTTTTCCTCAGGGGATTTGAACCGCCGGGGGAACCGGAGAATCTAAAATTTCCGACAGATCATCTTGCATCTGCCCCGTTTCACCTGACAAGTTACGCCGTAATTTTATGTCCGAGCCTCTCTCCTCCTCTCCGCTGCCTGACGACGATGTGGCGGCCATCGATCATCTCCGCGCCACTTACGGCCGCCTCACCAAGGAACTGGGAAAAGTCATTGTCGGCCAGCAGGACGTCATCGAGCAGCTGTGCATCTGCCTGTTTGCCCGCGGCCATGCGTTGCTGATGGGCGTGCCGGGCCTGGCCAAAACCCTGCTGATCAGCCGGTTGGCGGAAACGCTCTCACTCAATTTCAGCCGCATCCAGTTCACTCCGGATTTGATGCCCATGGATATTACCGGCACGGACATCCTGCAGGAGTTGCCCGGAGGGAAACGCCAATTCGAATTCGCCAAGGGGCCGGTTTTTGCCAACATCGTGCTGGCCGATGAAATCAACCGCGCCCCGGCCAAGACCCAGGCGGCGATGCTGGAGGCCATGCAGGAACACCGGGTCACCGTGGCGGGCCGCACCTACAAGCTGGAGGCGCCCTTTTTTGTGCTGGCGACCCAGAACCCGATCGAACAGGAAGGCACCTATCCCTTGCCGGAAGCGCAGCTGGACCGGTTCATGTTCATGATCGGGGTGGACTATCCCAGCCGGGAGGAGGAAATCGTGATTGCCCGGTCCACCACCGGAGCCAGCCAGCCGATCCTTGAACATGTGCTGGATGGCGCCCGCGTCATCGCCTACCAGGAATTGGTGAGGCGGGTGCCGGTGCCGGATCACATCTATTCCTTCGCGGTGGACCTGGTGCGCCGCACCCGCCCAGCCGGGCCGGATGCCCCGGATTGGCTGAAACCTCTGGTGGGCTGGGGCGCCGGGCCGCGGGCGGTGCAATATCTGGTGCTGGGCGCCAAAGCCCGCGCCGCGCTGATGGGCAGTTATATGGTGCGGATGGAGGACGTGGTGGCGGTCGCGCAGCCGGTGCTGCGGCACCGCTTGATGACCACCTTCACCGCCCAGTCGGATGGGATCGACAGCATCGCGGTCACCAAACGACTCGTGGAGGAGCTGCGCAAGGAAGGCTGATCCTGACGTTTTTGCCGGAATCCCCGATCCCGCGAGCCCATGACCCCCAGTCCTGCCTCATTTCTTGATAGCGCGGTGATCTCCCGTCTGCTGGCGCTGCCCTTGAATGCGAGGCAGGCCATGACCGGCAGTGTCTCCGGCCGGCACCGCAGTCCAGTGCGGGGATCGTCGGTCGAGTTTGCCCAATACCGGAAATATGTGCCGGGGGACGACACCCGCCGGCTCGACTGGCGCACCTGGGGCCGGACCGACCGGTTTTATATCAAGGAATTTGAAGCGGACACCAACCTGCGGCTGGCATTGATCGTGGATGCCAGCGGCTCCATGGGCTACGGCCCGGACGGAGCCACGCGGCTGGATTATTGCCGGAAACTCGGCGGAACGCTCGGCTGGCTGGCCGCGCACCAGGGCGATGCCGTGGGATTATGGGGGGTGGGGAAGGACCACCGGCAGAAGCTCCCGGCCAAACGCGGGGCGGTGCATCTGAAACTGGTGCTGGATCAATTGGCGGGGCTCCAGGCCAAAGGGGAAACCACCATCCTGGAAGCGATGCACCAGGCGGCCGATCAAATTTCCCAGCGGGCCCTGGTGGTGGTGGTGTCGGACTTTTTCATCGAGCCGGCCAAGCTCAAACAGGCCCTGCAGCACCTGCGGTTCCGCCGCCATGATGTCGCCTTGTTCCAGGTGCTGGATGCGGTGGAACTGGATTTCACCTTCGACCGTCCGGCCCGGTTTGTGGATATGGAAGGCGGGGAAACGCTGCTGGCCGATCCTCCCATGATCGCCCGCCGCTATCAGGAAGTGGTGAAAAAATACCTCGCCGAAATGGATGAAGCCGTGCGCACCACCGGGGTGGACTATCAGCGGGTGATGATGAAGGAACCCTTCGAGGACGTGCTGGCCCGTTTTCTCCTCGCCCGGCTTCAATCCAAAGGCCGCCGCTGACCCTGTCCCATGAGTTTCCTCGCGCCCATTCTCCTGATCGGACTGCCGCTGGCCCTCGTGCCGGTGGTGATCCATCTGATTCACCTGATGCGGCGGCGGCAGGTGAAGTGGGCGGCCATGATGTTTCTCCAGGCCGCCCAGCGGATGAACAAGGGGCTGTCGAAGCTCAAACAATATCTGATTCTCGCCTTCCGGGTCCTCGCCGTCGCGGCGCTGATTTTCATGATCGGGCGGCCCTTGGCGGGCGGTTTGTTGGGCCTGACCGGAGGGGCTCCGGATTCGGTGATCATCCTCCTCGACCGCAGTGCCTCGATGGAGCAGCAACTCCTCACCACCGGCACCAGCAAGCGTCTCGCCGGGTTGCGGAATCTGACCGCGGCCATCCAGGACGCGTATGGCACCCGGTCCAAATTGGTCCTGATCGACAGTGCCACCCTGCAGCCGGTGGCCCTGGAAAAAGCCGCGGCATTGATGGATCTGCCGCAGACCGGCCCTACGGATACCGCTGCCGATGTGCCGGCGTTGCTCCAGGGGGCTTTGGATTATATCACCACCAACCAAACCGGCCGCACCGATGTTTGGCTGGTGAGCGACCTCCGGCAATCCGACTGGGATGCAGCCGGCGGACGCTGGAGTGCGCTGCGCGGCGCTTTTGCCACGTTGCCGGCGGTGCGTTTCCAGGTGCTGGCCTATCCGGAAACGCCCACGACGGATCTGGCGGTCGAGTCCGGGCCGGTGGCGCGCCGTGGCACCGCGGAGAAGACCGAGTTGTTGCTCGACATCCGGCTGACGCGCGGGGAGCCCGTGTCCGAACCGGTAGCCGTGCCGCTGCGGGTGGTGGTGAATGGGGTCAGCAGCACCATCAATGCGGAGCTGAAAGGCAGTCAGGTGCTGCTCCAGGGCCTGGCCATTCCCATTGATAAAACCACCGGCCGGGGATGGGGAAGGGTGGAGTTGCCGGCCGATACCACTCCGGCGGACAATGTTTCGTATTTTGTGTTTGATGACCCGCCGCCGCTGAAATCGGTCATTGTCAGCGATACCCCGGAGGTGTCAGGCCCCCTGCAGGCGGCCCTGACGGCGCCGGCGGATGCTTCGCGGAAATATGAAGCCCTCGTCCTGCCTCCCGCGCGGGCCGCGGAAATTGTCTGGGACGAGACGGGGTTGATCGTCTGGCAGGCGGCCTTGCCTGACAAGGACCCGGTAATGATCCAGCAACTCGAGGCCCATGCCCGGGCCGGGCGCAGTCTGCTTTTCCTTCCTCCCGAATCGCCAGGCGAGGGCGCCTTTTCCGGCCTGCGCTGGACCACCTGGAAAACCGCCGCCGGTGGCGCGCCTAACCTCGTGGCCTGGTGGCGCAGCGATGCCGGACTCCTCGCCGGCACCCGTGCAGGATCGGCTTTGCCGGTGGGGGAAACCGAAGTCCAGCGCTGGTGTGGGCTGGAGGGCGAATCCATCCCGCTGGCCCGGCTCGGCGAGCGTGAGGGACAGGCTCCCCTGCTCGTCCAGGCGGCCCGCGATGGCGGCGGCGGCGTGTATTTCCTGACGACTCTGCCCGGAGCAGGGGCGTCCACTCTGGCGCGCGATGGCGTGGTGTTATTTGCCCTGCTGCACCGGACGTTGCAGGAAGGCGGGGCCTCGCTGGGCAATGCCCGGCAACGGGTGGCGGCGGCCGGCGTGTTGGGGGAAGACCCCGCGGCGTGGTCCCGGCTGGATGTGGAAGAGCCCGGGGCGGTGTTGCCCGCCGACCGTGCCTTGCGGGCCGGGGTGCTGAAGCAGCCGGCCGCGGTGGTGGGCCAGCCGGAATTGTTGGTGGCCTTGAACCGTCCGGCCACCGAGGATGCCCTGCCGGTGGTCAGCCGGGCGACGTTGGACGAACTGTTCGCCGGCCTAGACTGGCGTTTGCTGGAGCGCACCCTCGGCAACGAAAAAAGTCTGACCAGTGAAGTCTGGCGCACCTTCCTGATGCTGATGGCCGCTGCCCTGGTGCTGGAGGCGCTGCTTTGCCTGCCGGACCGGCGGCCGGTGTCGCAGGCCGGGGATTCTGGAAAACAACCTGCATGAAACCCTCCACCAGCGAACTTGTCTTTACAGCGACTCCGCTCTCGGTGGCCGGGGCGGTGCTGTTCGTGTTGTTGGTGATCGTCCTGGCCTGGCTGGCCTGGCGGCGCAGCGGGTGGCGGAAATCCATCGGATGGCTGGAATTGCTGCGCGTGCTGGTGGCGGTGGGCATTGCCATCACCCTGAACCAGCCGGAATGGCGCGAAACCTTCCTGCCGCAGACCAAACCCCTTGTGGCGGTGTTGCATGATCTTTCGGGCAGCATGGAAACGCGGGATGGGTTGAACCCTGGCCATCCGGCGGGCGAAGCCCGGACCCGTCTGGAAGTGGCGGCCCCGTTGGTGGACCCAGCTCTGTGGAAACCCCTCGCGGAGAGGATGGATGTGGTGATGGAACCCTTTTCGTCGTCGGAAAATCCCCCGGCGGAAGCGACCGATCTGCATGGCGCGCTGCTGCGTCTGCTGGAGCAGCAGCCCCGGCTGGGGGCAGTGGTGCTGGCTTCGGATGGGGACTGGAATACCGGATTGGCTCCTTCGGCGGCCGCGATCCGGCTGCGCATGAAGGGTGTGCCGGTGTTTGCGGTGCCGATGGGGGCCGACACCCGCCTGCCGGACGTGGAAATGGTCAGCTTCGATGTGCCCACCTTCGCGGTCGCCGGCAAACCGCTGCGGATTCCGTTTTCGATCGATTCCGCCCTGCCGCGCGAGGAACCGATTGTCGTTACCATGACCACTTCGGGCGGCGAGGAAATCCGTCAGGAATTCACCCTGCCGGCCATGGGGCGGCTCCAGGACGCCATCATCTGGAAACCGGGCGCTCCCGGAAAAGTGCATCTGACTCTCGCGGTGCCCCCCACCGGCGGAGAACGCAATCCGGATAACAACAAAATCGAGGCGGATCTGGATATCCGTCAGGAACAGCTCCGGGTCCTCGTGGTGGAAAGTTATCCCCGTTGGGAATACCGCTACCTGCGCAATGCCCTCGAACGCGATCCCGGGGTGGAGGTGAACACACTGCTCTTCCAGCCCGATCTGGGAAAACCCGGGGCCGGCCGGGGATATCTGAGCGCTTTTCCCAAGGACGAGGAACTGACCAAATATGATGTGGTGATCCTCGGGGACGTCGGCATTGAAAAAGGCCAGCTGACCGCGGAACACTGCGCTTCCCTCGCCAAGCTGGTGCGCGACCAGGCGAGTGGCCTGGTTTTCCTGCCGGGGCTGCGGGGCTACAACGCCTCGCTGCCGGGCAGCAGCCTCGGGGAACTGTTGCCGGTGGTGTGGGACGAGGCCCAGCCGCGCGGGTGGGGCACGGTGGCTCCGGGACGTTATACCCTGACCGATGCCGGGACGGAAAGCCTCCTGACAAAACTGGAGGACACTGCCGAAGCCAGCGCCCGGGCGTGGTCCACCCTCCCCGGATTCCAGTGGTATGCGCCGGCCCTGCGCGCCAAGGCGGGCACGGAAGTCCTCGCCACTCATGCCACCGAGACCAATCAATTCGGGCGCGTGCCTCTCATCGTCACCCGCACCTTCGGCGCGGGCAAGATTCTTTACATGGGGTCGGACGGCGCCTGGCGCTGGCGCCGCGGCGTGGAGGACAAATATCATTACCGGTTCTGGGGGCAGGTGGCCCGCTGGATGGCCTATCAGCGCAACATGGCGCAGGGCGAAAAAATGCGGCTCTTCTTCGCCCCCGACCGGCCCCGGACCGGCGGCACCCTGACCCTGAATGCCAACGTGGTGAGCCTGACCGGCGAGCCGCTGCGCAGCGGGGTGGTGGTTGCCGAAATCCTGTCCGCTTCCGGCACCCCGTCCTCGGTCCGCCTGCTGCCCGCCGGGGAGGAGGCCTGGGGGTTGTTCACCGGAGTCTTCACGCCCACCGAGCCCGGCGATTATAAAATCCGTCTGAGCTGTGCGGAGGCGGGAACCGCGCTGGAAACCACGATATCGGTGCAGGGCACCCGCAAGGAAAAACGCGGTCAGCCCGCCCGTCCGGAGGTGCTGCGGGAAATCGCCCAGCTCACCCGCGGGCAATTCATCGCCTCCGCCGCGCCCGCCGAGGTGGTGGCCGCCATCACGGCCCTGCCGGCTCCCGAAATGACGGAGCGCCGCCTTCCGCTCTGGGCCCACCCCGCCTGGGCCGGTTCGCTGATTCTGCTCCTCTCCGTCTTCTGGATTGGCCGGAAAGCTGCCGGGGTATTCTGACGTCATTTTTTTGTTTCTGTTTTCCCAAACCCTGTCAACTTCTCCCTGCTGCCGTTTCTGTGGACCGGTTTCCAACGGAACCGCCGCTGATTGGTCCAATCCCAACCCACGCGCGTCATGAATGGTCATCTTCCTCTTCCGCCGGTTCTGTCCTCCAAGTTGTCCGACTTCCGCCGCCGGGTCTGGCTGGTGAAGCTCACCGAAGGATTGCTCGCTGCCCTCACCGGTCTCGCGCTGTCCTATCTGGTGGTGCTGGTGCTTGACCGCTTCATGGAAACGCCGCCTTGGCTGCGCGGCACGCTGCTGGCCCTCGGCGCTGCGGTGCCGGGCATCGGCCTGCCGTTGCAATGGCATCGCTGGGTGTGGCGGCAACGCCGGCTCGAAGACGCGGCCAAACTGCTGCGGTGGAAGTTTCCGCGTCTCGGCGATCAACTGCTGGGCATCGTCGAATTGGCGAAACAGGACAGCGCCGTTTCCGGACGCAGCGAGCGTCTGGTCCAGGCGGCCATGGCCCAGGCCGATGAGGCGGTGAAGGACCAGGATTTTTCCGGAGCGGTGCCCCATGCCAAACACCGTCAGTGGGCGTGGGCGGCGGCGGGTTCTGCGGCTTTGATTGTGGCTGGATTTGTGGGGATCAATGAGGCGGCGCGCAATGCCCTGACCCGGTGGCTGATGCCGTGGAAAAACACGGAACGTTTCACCTTCGCCCGCACGGAGCCTTTGCCCAATCCCCTGGTCATCCCGGTGGCGGAGCCCTTCACTCTGCCGGTGCAGCTGGCCGGGGACACCCGGTGGAAGCCGGAAACCGCGCTCGGCCGGATCACCGGACAGCCGGAGGTCAATGTGCCACGGGCGGATTCCGCTTATCTCTTATCTTTTGCCCCCCAGAAACAGGATGGTGACCTGCTGATCAAAGTCGGGGATGTGCGGCAAACCATCCGCATTGAACCGCGGCCCCGGCCGGAGCTGACCGCCCTGAAGGTCCGGCTTAAACTTCCGGAGTATCTGCAATATAAAACCGAACCGGTCACCGAGGTGCGCGGTGGAGCCGTCACCCTGCTCAAAGGCGCGCAGGCCACTTTCGAGGCTACCGCCAGCCGGGAACTGGTCCAGGCCCAGATCGACGGAAAGCCCGCCACCATGCAGCACGGCAGTCTGGTCAGTGATGCCCAGCCGGTCGATGCCGCCCGCGAGGTGACGTTCACGTGGAAGGATTCGCTGGGCCTGACCGCCCGCGTTCCGCTGGTGCTGCAGGTGCTTCCAGCCCAGGATGAAGTTCCCCGGATCACGGCACGGCGCGAAACCCAGGAGCAGGTGGTGCTCGAATCCGAAGTGGTCGTTTTTGACGTCAGTGCCAGCGATGATTTTGGCCTGCGTCAGTTGGGCCTCGAATGGAAGAGTGTGCCGGACGGCAACCAGCCCGCTGCCACGAAAGTCCAAGGCCGCAAAACCATTGCCGCCGGGGCTCCGGAAACCAAACAGATGGAATCGCGCGCTACCTTCTGCGCCACCCGCGAAGGCATTGCGCCGCAGACCTTGGAGATCCGGGCGTCGGCGGAAGATTACTTGGAGGGCCGGGACGCCAGCCGCAGTGCTTCCTTTGTGCTGCATGTGCTGAGCCAGACCGACCACGCCCTGTGGGTCACCCAGCAAATGGGCAAATGGCTGGAGGCCGCCCGTGAAACGTATGAACGCGAACAGCAGCTGCATCAGACCAACAAGGAATTGCGGAATCTTTCCGCCGCTGACTTGGACCGTCCGGAAAACCGCCGGCGGGTGGCGCAGCAATCCAGCGCGGAAAACGCCAATGCGGCCCGGCTGACTTCATTGAACGAATCCGGACGGCACCTTGTGGAACAGGCCACCAAAAATTCCGAGTTTGACGCGCCCCGCTTGGAATCGTGGGCCACCATGCTGAAATCGCTCCAGGACATTGCCGCCAACCGCATGCCCGACGTGGCCGGTCTGCTGAAGCAATCCGCCGATGCCAAGGCCGACGGAAAACTGGCACAGGCCGGCAGCAGTGAAGCCGGCAAACCCGCAGATGGCGCCGCTCCCGCCGGAGAGGCGAAACCAGGTCAGGCCGCCACCCCAGGAGAAAACCCTGACGGAAAACCAGGTGAGGCCAAGAGTGGCCCTTCCGCTCCCACCATCGCGCAGGGAGCCCCGCCTCCCGTCGCGGCCGGCCCGGCGGCCCCGGTGGATCCTGACGCCAAACCGAAAGACCCCGCGCCTTCGATCAAGCTGACGGAAAGCACCATGAACCAGCCGGAAGCCACCCCGCCTGCTGCCGGAGCGCCGAAGCTTCCAGGGGCCGGCAAACTTTCACTGCCGGTGAATTCCCTCGCTGCCGCGCCCGGCCAAAAACCCGCCGATCCGCCGCCCGCTGAATCTTCCGCCCAGCAGCCGCTGGAAGCCGGGGTCAATGGACAGAAGGAATTGTTGGCGGAGTTCGCCCGGGTCTCGGATCAGCTCACGGAAATCCTCGCCAGCCTGGAAGCCAGCACCTTCGTGAAACGCTTCAAGGCCGCTTCGCGGGAGCAGACCACCCTCGCCTCCGGGATCAGTCAGAAAACGCTCGATGCGTTTGGGATTGTCCGGGAAACGGTCAACCCGGTGGCTGCGGTGCCGGAAGCTGGCGGGAAGGCAGGTGCTGACGCCGCGCCCACACAGGAAATGGTGAAGGAGGCCGGTGAGGAACCGCCTGCCGGCAAGGAAAAGGAACCAGCCAAGGAACCGGAAGCGGTCTTCGTCACCGCCTTCGCGCCGGAAGCCTTCCGCAAAGCCAAGGAACAGAGCAGTCAGGTGCAGGTGATTCAGAGTGATCTGGAGGCTTATTTCCAACGCAAACCGGACCAGCATTTCAAGAAAGTCCTCGGCGAAATGAAACAGACCAAAGTGGTGCAGGAGCTTGGCCGCGTCGGCGAACGGGCCGCCGGAAACCTGAGCGGCACCGCCCTGCATGGGGCAGAGTTCTGGGCCGATACCATGGACCGCTGGGCGGAGGAAATGGTGGCGGCCGGCAAATGCTCCAACTGTTCCTCCTGCAGTGCTGACAGTCTGCCGCCGGAGATCGTGCTGAAAGTCATGCAGGCCCTGCGCGATGAAATGAAACTGCGCGACGAAACCCGCGAGTTGGAAAACGCCGCGCAAGCCGTGGAGCGCACCGAATATGTTTCGCGCACCGGCAAACTGGCGGCCGAGCAGGAACGCATCGCCACCCACACCGAAGGGGCGATGGAAGACATTGCCGCCCTGCCGGAAGGGGAACAGAAATTCGCCAAGGAAATTAAGCTGCTGACCGCGGTGGTGCAGGTCATGGGCGAGACCGTGGGCATTCTCAAAGCCCCCGAGACCGGCGCCCGCGCCATCGCGGCAGAAACCGAAGCCATCGAGTTGCTGCTTCAGACCAAACGGCAGAATCCGAATGGTGGCGGCGGAGGCGGAGGAAGCCCCGGCGGCGGCAAAGGAGGAGTCGGGGTCGGCTCTGCGGCCCTGGCGGATTTGGGGCCGGGTTCTGATGCCAACAGCGTGGTCAGTGCCCGTCCGGTCGGTCAGGCCACCGGTCGCGCGGGGCGTGAATTCCCTGAGGAGTTCAAGAGCGGGCTGGACGCTTATTTCAGCAACCTGGAAGGAACCCGCGGCACCCCATGAGGAAAACCCGGATCTTGATAGGGTGCAGCGCCCTCTTGCTCTCCATGCCCGCGGGGCAGGGGGAGGAAGCGGTTGATTTGCTGGAAGGCAAAGCGGTGGAATTGAAGGTGGAGGTCCCCGCTTTTCCGGCGGCGCAGGCGGCTGCCGAAAAAGAGAAGGAGGAAAAGGAGGCGGAGAAGCTCGGGGCGAATCTCCTGCCGGAAGCGGTCCGGAAGGACTTTGCGGAATTCACGTCCAAAGTGGCCGCACAGCGCCGCCTGCAACTCCAGCCGGACATGGAAAAAACCGCGCAGGAATTGCAGGAAAAAGCCAAACTGGACGAAGCCGGCTCCACCCGGCTCAAGGCGCTCGCCACGGCGGCGGTCGATGAATCCATGAAGGCCTGGGAAGAACAGTTCGCGTTGCGCTACGCGCCTTATCTGGTGCAATCCGGCGATCCCGGAGCCACCCTCAAGGGCTGGAAACCGGAACAATTTGTCGCAAACTCGGCCGGTCTGGTGGCGATTGCCCCGACGCACACCGTCGTCTGGAAGGAGGGGCTGAAAGCGATCCTGACCCCGGAGTATCATGCCGCGATGGAGGTGGAGGCGGCGGAGCAGCGGAAACGGGTGCTGGCGGAAATGGAGGGGTATCTGGCGGACGCCGAGTTCAAGGCGGGGGAGTTCTTTTCCGGCATCATGGACGACGAGATGGAGCAGATCCTGCAACACTGTGAATTGGATGAGACCCGTCAGAAGGCCCTGCGCGCCGCGGCGGAGGAGGCTCGGAAGGCCACCCTGCAGGACTGGAGGAAACGGGCCGAAAACCGCCTCGCGGAAATGGATGAAAGAACCCTCAAGCTATTTTCCAAGAACCGCGGCGAACCGGCCGTGGACCCGGCGGAGCCGAGGAACCGCCCGCAGGAACAGGTCCTCTGGAAAACGGCCCGCCAGACGATCCTGACGGGCCCGGAGCAGCAGGCCATCCGGGAAGGACTGCAGGGTGTGAAGGACCGCCGGGCCGGGGCGCTGGCGATGACGATTATTTCCCAGATTGATACGATGATCGGGCTGAGCGGCAGCCAGCGGGAAAAACTGCTGGAACTGGGCCGCCCGCTGATGCTGTCGCTTCCCAAGGAATTTTTCGAATCCCCCCCGGTGGAAAGCTACACCTCGTTGGATGCCGGGCGGATTTTATTGGAAATCCTTGAAATCCCGGACTCCGCGCTCGCCGCCCTGCTGGATCCTGCACAGTTGCGGCGGTGGCAGGCGATGACTCCGGCCGACCTGCCGGAAAACAACCGCTACAGTGTCAGGAATACCCCCGCCGTTCCTGGGAAACCTGCGGAAGCGATGGACGAAAACGAGGCGGGCCGGCTGATTGCCCTGACCGTGTCCGCGGAAGTGGGCCGCATCCAGCAGCGGGCGATCAGCCGGATGGAGGCCCGGGTGGATGACATTGCCCGGGTGGTGTCGCTGTCGCCGGAAACGGTGGCCCTGCTGCGCACCGCCGGTAAAGGCGCCGCCATGCAAACCAGCAAGGATCCGGTCAATAATCTGGATCAATATGTCGTCCAGCAGATGAAGGGGGTGAAGCCGGGGGACATTCCCGCCCGGCTGAAGGCGCTGTCGATGCCCCGTTTCCAGGAAGCCCGCAAACAGGTGGAACCCCGGATCTGGACTGCCGCGCTCCAGCGGCTCCTCACCGCTCCGCAGTTGGAACTGTGGAAGCAGGAAGGCAAAGCCAGGGAGAATTGGCAGCAGCGGGCCACCAGTGCCCTGGTGGTGACGGAGGTCGAAAAATACCTGGTGTTGCCCCCGGAGAAACGCGAATCGCTGCTGCAGAAAGTGGATGCGGTGATCAACACCTACGAGGCTGAAATCTCCAACTTCTTTTCGCCGGGCTGGCAGTTCCAGTCCTACTACAACACCATTCCGCTGGCGCTGCTGGCGGAAAAGGAAATGGCGGAGATCTTCAATCCGAAACAACTGGAAACAGTGCGCACCCGCAGTCTGGGCCGGGTCAGCCAGTACGCCGACATGATCCGTCAGCAGCATGGGCAGCGGCCCGATCAATAACCCTGATTTTTCATCCATGATCCGAACCCTTTTTATACTGGCGCTGCTGCTGGCGGTATGGCTGCCGCACCAGGCGGCTGCCCAGGACCCGGCCCTGCGTTTTGGAGGCCAGATTCCGCCGGAGGTGGACCGCATTTACGAGCGGGGTCTGGAATGGCTGGCCAAAAAGCAGGCGGAGGATGGTGCTTGGCAGGATGGCCAGACCGGCAGCGGGGTGGACGGATTGTGTGTGATGGCTTTTCTGGCCAGCGGCGAGGACCCCAATTTCGGACGGTGGGCCCGTCCGGTGCGGCTGGCTGTCCGGCATATCATCCTGTCCCAGAATGCGGAGACCGGTTATTTGCCGAACAGCATGTATCACCACGGTTTTGCCACCCTGGCCCTGGCGGAGTGTTATGGGGCGGTGGATGAGACCCTCCTCTGGCAGGGAGCGGAAAAACCAGGCCGCAGCATCGCCCAGGCCCTTGACCTGGCGATCCGCTGTGCCGGGACCTCCCAGAAGAAAAACCGCTGGGGCGGCTGGCGCTATAATCCGGACTCGACCGATGCCGATACCTCCGTGACCGGGGCCATGCTGATGGGGCTGCTGGCGGCGCGCAATGCGGGCATGGACGTGCCGGATGAAACCGTGAATGCCGGCCTTGAGTATATGCGCCGCAGCACCGGGCGCGATGGATCGGTGGCCTACAGCGGCGGGATGGGCGGCATGGGGGAATCCATGAACCGCACCGCCATCGCCACCCTCGTGGCGGCGGTCAGCAAACAGAAGGATGAACTCAAATACCCCGCCACCCTCAAACAACTCACTTCGAAACTTGAGCACCGGGAAGGCAACTATGAGGAATATTTCCGTTATTACATGGCCCAGGCGTTGTTCCAGGGGGACTACGCCTCCTGGCAGAAATGGAACGCCATGACGGTCCGCCAGCTGAATGAATCCCAGCAGGAAGATGGCAGCTTCAAAGGCAACTCCTACAGCACCGCCATGTCCCTGCTGGCCCTCGCCCTCAATTACCGTTTCCTCCCCATTTATGAACGCTGAACCCTGCTGGAAGATGTGGCGGAGCCCGGCGGTGGCAGCGCTGGGCCTCGGCTTTCTCGCCCTGGGGCCGGCCGCCGCCGCGGAGGAGCCTGCCAAGGAACCGGACTGGCAGCGTGCGGTGCCCCGCACCCTGATCCAGCCCCATTTCAAGGATGCGGCCCAGCTCCGCTGGCGCAATGGGGAGAGCCTGAACGGAGAGTTGTCCGGACTGGAGGACGGCCGGATGGTATGGAAATCGGGTCTGTTCCAAAGTCCGCTCCGCCTCGAGCCCGGCAGGCTGGAACGGATTGATTTTGTCAGTCCCCTCGCCCGGCGGGAAAGCCTCTTCCGGGTGGTGTTGACTGATGGCAGCCACCTGTGCGGCACGCCCGAAAAAGCCGATGGCGGCAGCCTTTTCCTGCAAACGGTGCACTGCGGGCTGGTGGAGTTGCCCCAGGACCGGATCGTGGCCATGGAACGGATCGATGGTCCGGATCTGATTGCCGCCGGACCGCAGGCCTTTCTGCAGGGCACGTCCACCAGCGGGAATGAAGTGGACGCCGTGGTCCCCTGGTTTTTTACGGCGGCCGGACAGGTGGCTTCCCCCGCGTTTGGCCGGGGCATCCGGCTGCCGCTCCGCCTCCCTGACAAATGCACGGTGGAGCTCGCCCTGCATTGTGAGCGCTCTCCGGCGTTCTCCCTCACCCTCGCGGCCGATGGCGCCTCCATGGCCGTGGAGACCTGGGGGGATGAACTGGTCCTGACGGATGGCGAATCCTTTGCCAGCGCCGGGCAGATTTTCAAAGATGGGGCCCAGCGGGCGCAGCTCCGGCTGGCCTGGGACCGCCCCGCCGGCCGCAGTATGCTTTACAGCCGGGAGGGCAAAGTCCTCGCGGAATTGGTGGTGGAGCCGGTCGCCAAGGCCACGCCGGTCCAACGCAAAACGAAGGCCAAGCTCGGCGGGGTGGCGGGAGCGCTGGGAAGACTTTTTGGAGTGGGCGGGGAAACTGCCGCGGCGCAACCCAACCCGGCCGTTCCCGAACGCGGTGTCACCTTCCAGAACAAAGGCCCTGGCATGGTGCTGGAACAATTTCAGGCCGCCACCTGGTCCGGCCAGCCCTTGCCCGCGCTCCTGCCGGACGGCGCTGGAATCGAAACCGCGGAAAAGTCAGTCCCGGGCGAATTGACCGCCCTGACCTCCTCCACCGTCACCCTCCGGCAAGCGGATGGTACCAACGTGGAATTTCCCCTCGAAGCGGTGCGGGCAGTCCGTTGGGGCCGCACTCCGCAGTTGGAACGCGATCCCACCCTGACTGAACTGTGGTTTGCCGATGGGGACCTCCTGCGGGGCCGGCTGACCGCGGTCAAGGACGGTGTCGCGACGCTGGAAACCCCGGTCGCCCGGGCTCCCGTGACCGCAAAAGTGTCCTCCGGCCGGGCTCTGATCCTGCCGGATCCTGACAAAAAGGCGGAACCGGAGCCGCTCCGGGAAACCCTCGATCAATTGACTTCCGGGACAGTCACGCTGCGTGGCAAAATCGTGCCGGAAGGGGAGGGCAATGTGCCGCGGTTCCATCCCGTGGGCGCCGCGGAAGCGGTGGTGCCGGTAGCTTCGCCCGGACTGGCCCTGACTTGGACGCCGCCGGCCGGCCGGGTGCCCGCGCGGGCGCCGGCGCTGCTGCATGTGAAGAGTCAGGAGTCCCTGCCGGTCCTGCCCATCGGTCTGGAGAGTGGATCGATCCAACTGGCCTGGGAAACCGCGGCCCCCCGGGCCCTTGATCCTGCGTTGATCCACGCGGTGCAGTTTGCCAGCCCGCTGGTGGCTGAAGGAGGATTTGACGGACCGGGCTGGCAGTTCCTTGCCACGGCCAAGGATGCCGTGAAGCGCGAAGGCGGGGTCATCACGCTGAACCCCGGCACGGGGATAGGGCACGCCTACATGCTGCAGGGCGCCGAGGTGGCTTTCCGGATGTCCATGGTGTCAGGGATGTCCAGCATCCGCGTCAAATTGTTCAGCCGGGGCACTGACCGCACTTCCGCTGGAATGAACTTCCTCATCGCTGACTACGGCAGTTCCGTTTATGCCGGGGTCGAGCGCACCGAAGGACAGATCAGCAACCAGAGGGATGTGCCCTCTGCGGGAGAAAAGGCGGAAATCCGCTTTGTCTTCAAGGCCGACGATATGGTGGAACTGTCAGTCAATGGCATCGCGATGGGGTCGTCCAAACTGGACAAACAAGCCCGCCGCAACAGCGGCAACGGGATCATCATCGAGACCGCTTCGCTTTGGGGGAATCAGGTCCAGGCAGTGAAATTGTCGGACTTCACCTGCAAAACGTCCCCTTTTATGGCCGCCCCTCCGGCCTTTGCCGAAGAGGCCAAACGCGAGGCCCTGCTGCTCCCCCGCCTGCGCCGGGACGATCCCCCCAAACAGGTGTTGATCGGCCGGAATGGGGATCTGTTGCGGGGCGAAATCGAAGCCATCACCAGCACCCATCTCGGATTCCGCGCCGGTCTGGAACACTTCAAAGTGCCGATGGACCGCGTTGCGGCGGCGGTCTGGGTCAAAAAGCCGGTCGTTCCTGACAAAGAGAAAAAACCTGCGAAGGAGACCCCGGCGCCCCCGGCGGAAGCGGGACTGCAATGGCTCGACCTGACCAATGGCGGCCGCCTCGCCCTGCGGGTCGAATCCTGGAATGGCAAGGAAGTGTCCGGCACCCATCCCACCCTCGGCGCCATGCACATTCCCCTCGACCTGCTGGCGGGTTTCCGCATGGAGGCTCCGCCCGTCAGTATCGGTCAGGCGGCACTGGCCGATTGGACGCTGGAAACCACCCCGGATCCGGTCTTGCCGGAAGCGGGCGGAGGCGATTCCGCCTTGGCAGGCAAGGCGGCGGAAGACTTCAAACTGCCCCTGCTGGAAGGGGGCGATTTCGTCCTCAAGGCCCAGTCGGGCAAGGTGGTGGTGCTCGACTTCTGGGCCACCTGGTGCGGCCCGTGTGTGAAATCTCTGCCCGGCCTGGTCGAAGCCATGGCCGGTTTCCCGTCCGACCAGGTCACCTTTTTGGCGGTCAATCAGGGAGAAACCCCGGAGCAGGTGAAACGTTTTCTGGAAGCCCGCCACCTTGCCATGCCCGTCGCCATGGACGCCGACCAGGCCGTCGCCCGGAAATACGCTGTCGAAGGCATCCCGCATACCGTCGTGATCGGCCCTGACAAAAAAGTCGCCTTTGTGAAAGTGGGCTTTTCCGCCGAAGGCGCCAAGGAAATCGCCGCCGCCGTCACCAAGGCCCTCGCGGCCAAACCAGCGGAAACCCCCACCGTCTCGGCTCCGGCAGAAGCGGCCCCCGCTTCATCGACACCCAAGGCTCCCGAAGAGTAAGCCGATCGGATTTTTCCATCGCCCCGTGGAGGCTGGAATGGTGCGCGGTGCAGGGTTCGAACCTGCGACCCCATCCGTGTGAAGGATGTGCTCTACCACTGAGCTAA
>JAZKDC010000030.1:0-128637 GCA_040387795.1 Verrucomicrobiota bacterium | reverse complement strand
CAGGCCCCGCTGCTCCTGCGCCACCTCCAGCTCCAAGGCGCGGTCATCACCGCCGATGCCGCCCACGCCCAAAGCGCCACCGCCACCCAAATCATCCGTCAGGGCGGAGACTACGTCCTCTGCGTCAAAGGCAACCAGCCCGGCACCCAACAAGCCGTGCGCGAACACCTCGCCCCCCTCATGGCCGCCGCCTCCCAGGGCCACTGCTACACCGCTGACAAAGCACACGGACGGCTCGAAGAACGCCGCTGCTGGCTTTGCACCGATCTGACAGACTTCGCCCCGCGCGGCCACTGGAGCGGCCTCGGAGCCATCGCCATCGTGGAAACCCGCTGCGAAAACCTTGGCACCGGCGCCCTCAGCACCGAACAGCGCTGCTTCATCACCAGCCTGCTCCCACGCCCCGGCCAGACCACGGAAGCCTTCGCGGCCCTCCTTGCCGGCCTCGTCCGCGCCCACTGGGAAATTGAGAACAGCCTGCACTGGCGGCTCGACGTCATCATGGGCGAAGACGCCTGCCGCGCCCGCAGCGGCGAAGCCCCCGCCAATCTCGCGGTGCTGCGCAAGATCGCTCTCAACACCCTCAAACGGCATCCGCCCCTGCCGGGCAAAAAGGGCGCAGCCATGTCCATCCGTTCACGCCAGTATCTGGCCTCCATCTCCCCCAACTACCTCGCCTCCCTCCTCAAAACCCCTTCCCTAGCAAATTAGATGCGTTTGCCGTGGCCTGGCTCAGTGAATCGTGGCTACGGGACGCTTCAGACGTTCCAGCAGGGCGCGCCGGCCTTGTTGGAATCCCGTCCATCCCGTCACGGGAAAATCCCCCTGACGGCAATCCACCTTCAGACGGATCACCCAATCATTCCCCTCCGGCACGGCGGCCAATTCCCACTGACCCTCAGTCAGTTTTCCGGACGCCGGCAAATCCTCCGCCGGAGCCGGGGGCGTTCCCGGAGCCCACCCCCCAGCAATCCTCGTGGTGCTTTCCACGCCCATCGCAGGAGAGAGGCGGAAAGGAGACCGGCGGTTTTCCGACGGGCTGACCGACAGATAGTCCCGCTCCCAGAAAAAGGGCAACGTGACCTGACGGGTCTCCGGCGTCACCGCATCCGCAACGCTGTAACTCATCCGGATGACCACGGGCCGGGTCACTTCCTCGGCATGGGTCAGTTCCACCCGGCTCAAGTCAAACAGGCCGTACGCATTCAATTGGCGGCGCACCAGATTGACATACTCACTTTCCGGCGAGCCCAGCAGCCAGATGCGGGCCCAGGAGGCCGCTGCCCCGGTCAGGGTCAGCGTCTCATCCACCGCCAGTTTCCCCCCGGCTTCCACCCGCACCTTCCGGTCGATTTTGATCGCGGTGGCGGCCGGGGGCAGGATTTTTTCGAAATGTGCTTCCTTGCTGTCCAGCACCAGCGCTTCGCGGCCCGAGAGGAAGTCGGGCACATCCTCCAGCAGATCCAGCCAGTCCTCCGTGGCATCGATCCACGGCTGCTTTCCGGTGCCGGGGACGTGTAGAATCATATGATCGAACTGGTCGAGTGAGGGAATCTCCCGCCGGAGCCTCCATGCCGTATCCACCAGCGCCGGCGAACAGGGAATACCGGCACGCCGCAGCAGGTGATACAGCAGCAGCGTGTGGTCCTTGCAATCCCCATACTGGTCGGACTGGATTTTCGACACCAGGCTCGGCACCTGCCCGCGGGTACCGAATTCCAATCCCTTGTAAGTGAGGTTCGACTGGACGTGACGGACGATGGCCCCCAGCTTCTCCTCAGGCGTCTTCAGCCCCAGACAAAGCTTTTCGGCGAGGGCCTTGGTCGAATCATCCGGTTCCAGGCGGTCTTTGATCCGCTTCAGATAATCGGCGGCGAGGCCTTTCCAGTCCCCGCCGGCGGGGCCGGCAATCACCAACGGATTCCAATCCTCCAAGGGAGCCATGAAGGTCTCCCGCTGATAGGCGGGCGTATTGACCATCACAAAACCGCGGAAGTCCGGACCTTCCAAGGCTTTGAGCCCGCCTTCCGGAGAAAACCTGACTGCAGCGACTTCGCCCTGCAGGAACCAGCCGCGGGCCATGGCCGGGAAGTTTCCCAGCAGAAGGTCACGGCGGAAAGGTGGTTTGGTGGACTTGCTCTTATCCTCCACCGTGATGATGGCCTCCAAAGTGCATCCGCGCCGCAGCCCCGGCACGGGAATCTGCAGCACGTGGGTCCCGGTGGCGAGGTCGCCCGACTCGCCCGTCGAAAAGGCATCGGCGTTGGATCCTTCCTGGATCACCTTGCCGGTTTCATCTTTTACGATCAGCCGGTTCACATAGACTTTCTCGTAGGAAGGATGGAATGACTGAGACAGGCTGCTGAATGCCTCCAGCCCGCTCTGGTCCATGATTTTGACGTGGTAGTATTGGGAAATCCTCACCGGCTTGCCGGATTGATAGAACACCCCCACCACCCGGTGGCGGTAATAAGCTCCGTGACCTTTGACGAGGGCCGCAGCAGGCTCCGGAGCTGCCGCCAACGCGTCCTCCATCACTTTGGGGACCGGCACTGCCTCCAGGGGCGTCCTCGACAATTCCGCAGTGCCCTGCCCCAGGGCGCCATCGGTCATGGCGAGGGCTTGTTTGATGGCCGCGTCCTCCGGTGACTTTCCGGCCGCTTTGGCAAAGGCCTCGCGGGCTGATTTCCATGACTTGCGGTGCCACTCGCTCCATCCCCGCAGCAGTTGGGTGCGGGCGGTATCCTCCCCGGCGGCGATCAGCCGGTCGGCCGTTTTGGCGGAGGCCTCATAACGTCCGGCATCATTCTCCAATTCCCCCTGCAGATACAGGCCTTCCGCGTCCGGCGGTTCGGAGGAGGTCTGTTTGGCGAGGACCGCAAAGGCGTCGTCATAACGGTTATTGCGCGCCAGCACCGAGGCCAGCCAGCGATCGATCCGTCGGGAGGGATGCTCCTTGGCATATTTTTCCATCGTCTGCAAAGCCTCCGTGGGCCGCTCCATGTCCAATTGAAGATTGATCCAGGCCAAAAGGTGATCCTCGTTTTGATAGCCTTCCCCGAACAACTCCCCCCAGACCTTGTCAGCGCCGGCCTGGTCACCGGTCCTTGCCAACAGCAGGGCGCGGCGGGCGCGCAGGGTGATGGCCTTCCTCAGGGGGCCGGGGATCTCCTCCTCCAATATCTGCAAGGCCTCCTCCGGTTTTCCCTGCTCCTCAAAGGCGTCAATCCAGTTTCCCGCAATAGCCAGATCGTCGGGTTTCAGTTGGCAGGCCAGCTGGAAGAATCCGGCGGCATCGCGGTATTCCTGACGCTTGTAGTGGGCTATGCCCAGATCGTTGTAAAAAAAGGCCCGCGTCTTCGTCTGGGACGGCGAAAGCTCCCGGGCCACGGCTCCGGCTTCGGGGGTGAACAGCCGGACCATTTCTGCAGCGGCAAGGCCGGGTTCTCCGGAATCCGGCTTCAGGCCCCAGGTGACCAGCATCCACGCCATGTTCTGGTGCTGCAGGATACGGGCCCGGAACCGGTAAGTGACATTCTCGGAAAGGCGGTCGAAGGCATATTCGCGGCCTTCGATCTGCCCATGGGTGATGCCCGCCGGCGACGCGGGTCTTTCCTTTTCGGTGACGTTCATGGCTCCCAGCAGAATATCATCCAGATCCTTTGGCCTGACCTTGTTCCCCTCCGGCAGCGGCAGCACCACCAGGGCCATGAAATCGGTGCCATGTTTTACCACGAGGCGGGCTTCCTCAAAGGACTTGTCCTGCCCGGCCCGCCATCCCGCGGTCTCCAGACCGCTGGTGCCATATCCTTCCCCCGGTGCTTCGTGGTCCTTGAAAACATCCGGCTCCGCGACCTCATCTGCGGGCTTCAGGAGCTTGAAGGTCTTCATCCATGCCTCCGATTCGGCGGCCAGCGTTTGCCGCTCGCGCCACGCTGACCAGAAAGTGAACTGATAGGCAAAACGGCTGGTGCAGGCGACCCAATATTCATAATACAAGGTGGCTTTCTGACCGGACAGTCCTTCGGCCTTCACCGGCACCCGCCGGAAGTTCAGTCCGGCGATGGTGACCGAGGTTTCCGGCAACAGTTCCACCTTTTTCGCCAATCCCCCGAGCCGTGCCACCAGGAAAGACGTGATATCCTTCGCCGTCATCCCGGTAGGATTGGGTTCCACGATGATGCCGAGATAACACTCCGGCCGGGCCCGGTTGTAGAAGGCAATGGCTTCCGGGGCGATTTTGCCAGGCGGCATGGAAACCCACGGCCGGTCAGGATGGGCGATCCCGAACTCGAACTGGGCGTATTCCTTCATTTCCAAAAACCGCGCCGGAGCCCCCGGAGGAGCGCCCGCCCCCTCATCCTGCCAATTTTTTGTCAGCCCCACCACCAGCCCGCCGAGTCCGGCGAGGATGAAGATTCCGGAGAGCACCAGTGCCCAGATCGCCTGACTTCTACCTTGGACGTAGTCGCCTTTCCGCTGTCCCCACACCACCAGGCCAGCCACGGCGAGCACCATGGAGGCAATGAAAATCAGGACCCCCAGGACTCCCGCGACCACCACCACCCACGGCGGCAGATCCAACAATTTTATCAAAACAGTGGAAAGCGAGGAAATGAACCACCCACAGAAAAGGACCAACAATGAAGCGATGCACAATTTGCTGGCCCCCGGCCGGTGTATCAGGGAGGCGGTTTTGAGAATCGCCATAACCAGCAGGCCCAGCACCAGCAAGCCACCGATCACCTGCCCCACCTGTTGGGGATCTCCCGATAGCGCCGCCGCCGGAATGAGTTGAAATAACATGAGTGCATTGCTTCCCCCGGCTCCCCTGCCGGTCAAGCTCTAAGCGCATGTTCCGCCGGGTGATCCGCTGCGGAGGAAAGGAAAAACCGGGAATCCCAGGTGGTGCACCTGCGGAATCCCGGTTTTGCAAAAGGTTGCCAGTGAACCACCAGCGACACAAACCTGCTATTTTGCCTCGTAGTCCACCACCACCGCCTTGGCGAGGTGGGGTTTGATGAGGGTGACGAATTTTTCGTGCTCAGGATGGTGGAGATAACCGGACTCCAGGGCCGCCTTGCTCTCGAAGCCGGCCGAAAAGACGTGGGTCAGTTCCGGATTCAGTTTTTCCGGGCTGACATTGAGGCCCCACTCGAAGCTCTTTACAGCCGGGATACTTTTGGAGAGGGCTTTGAAGGCCGTGGCAATCTCCTCGATCTTCGCGGGAGGAGTACCCTCCTTGAAGCCAAAGATAACAATATGACGGTAGGGAGCAGGTTCAGCGGCCATGGTGGTAAACGGAGTGAGGAGAAGGGTTGCGGTGAGCAGGGAGAAGGTGAGGCGTTTCATGGGATGGGATGGGATGGTTGGCGGGGTTGAATGAATCAAGCGCGTTTGGCTTCCACGGCGACAGCGGCGCTGCCGATGATGCCGGCGTCGTTGCCGAAGTGCGCAGGGACCACTTTGAGGTTTTTGGTGAAGCTGGGGGCGAGTTGCGCCTTCATCTTTTTCCAAAGCGGGTCGAAAATGAGTTTGCCGGCTTTGGCGATGCCGCCCCCAATCACGATGCGGTCGGGATTGAGCAGCCAGACGGTGTTGACCAGACCGGTGGCGAGCTGGCTGGTGAATTCATCCCAGACCAGCATGGCCACCGGGTCCTTTTTCTTCACCGAAGCAGCGAGTCCGCGGGGGGTGAGCTCTTCCGGGGATTTTTCGATTTTGGCCTTCCGGTAAAGAAAGGCGGCCCGTTTGGTCAGGGGACCGATCCCGGTATAACTCTCGAGCGCACCGACATTGCCGTGCACAAAAACCGGGCCGCGGTAATCGATGCTCATCTGACCGACCTCCCCCGCGCCAAAGCTGCTGCCGCGGTAGAGATGACCATCCAGAACCAGGCCGCCGCCGACCCCTGTGCCGAGGGTGATGGCGATCATGTTCCGGGCGCCCTGGCCTGCCCCGTGGGCAAATTCCGCAAAACACATGGCATTGGCATCGTTTTCGGCGAAACAAGGCAGCCCCGTGGATTCCGTCAGGAGATTGCGCAGCGGCACTTCCTTCCAGCCGGGGACGTTGGTCAATTCATGCACCACCCCACGCTGCACATCCACGAACCCCGGCACCCCGATCCCGAGGGCCTCAATGGCGGGGAACTGGCTGCGCAATTGATGCACCCGGCGGGTGATTTCCTTGATGAGCGCCTTGGGACCTTTGAAGTCGCCGGTGATGATCGGATCCCCGGGGTGCAGGATTTCCGCGCCGCGCACCACACCGTATTTCACGGAGGTGCCGCCCATATCGATGCCGATCGCCAAAGGTTGGTCGCTGGTGCTCATGGAGGATAAATGGTCAGTAAGATGGTTTGGAGGAAATCCGTGGAGACAGCGCCCATCATGAAACAGGAAACGCCCGCGTCACGTGAATTTTGCAATTCATCACCAGTCCCAACGCGGCCCGCCAGTGTGGTGGAAGGGGTATCCTGCCTTCCGTTATGGCTTCAACTGGACGATGGTGGCACCCCACCCTCCGGACGCGCCAGCAGCGGGATGGGTCCAGGAAACAACGTGTTCCGTCAGACGCGGCAGCAGGGCGTGGACTCCCGCGCGGAGGCTACCGCTCCCCTTGCCGTGGATGACGCGGACGGTCAGGATGCCCCGGGCCCGGCATTCCTCAAACCAGGCCGGCAGGAGATCCGGGAGATCGCGGGGGCGGTAGGTGTGGAGGTCCAAGTCTCCGGAGACCTCAATCCGGATTGGGTCGACCGGCGGCCCGGCAGATTCCGGCAAGGGATTCATCAGGCCATCAGCGCCGCGATGGCTTTGGAGGGTTCCACTCCGGTGAGACGTTGATCCAACCCTTGGTATCTGACGGTGAACTTTTCGTGGTCGAAGCCCAGCAATTTCAGCACGGTGGCGTGGAAATCGTGGATGTGGACGGGATCCTTGACGATATTGTAGGAAAAATCGTCGGTCTCGCCGTGGACGGTGCCGGGCTTGGAGCCGCCGCCGGCCATCCACATCGTGAAACAACGCGGGTGGTGGTCGCGGCCATATTTGTCAGGGCTGAGGCCGCCCTGGCTGTAGATGGTGCGGCCGAATTCCCCGCCCCAGATCACAAGGGTGTCGTCATAGAGCCCGCGCTGTTTCAAGTCCTGAATGAGCCCCCAGCAGGGCTGATCCACGTCCATGCATTGATACGTCATACGGCCCGGGAGGTTGGAGTGGTGGTCCCAGTTATTGTGATAGATCTGGACGAAGCGGACGCCGCGTTCGGCCATGCGGCGGGCCAGCAGGGCCGAACGCGCAAAGCTGCCGGGCTTGTCCACGTCCGGTCCATAAAGTTCCTTGGTGGCGGCGGGTTCGCTGGCCAGATCGGTCAACTCCGGCACACTGCTCTGCATGCGGAAGGCCATTTCATACTGCTGGATCCGGGTGTGGGTCTCAGGGTCACCGACCTGTTGGTAATTGATCTCGTTGAGGGCTTTCAGGCCATCCAGGGTATTGCGGCGGGCCGCGGCGGAAACGCCGGGCGGATTGTTGATATAGAGGATGGGATCGGCCCCGCTGCGGAATCCGACTCCCGCGTGTTCGCCCGGCAGATAACCACTGCCCCAGAGACGGGCGGAGATGGCTTGGATCTGCTCGGTGTTGGTGGGCTTGGCGACCAGCACCACAAAGGTGGGGAGATCACTGTTGGCGGAACCCAGCCCGTAGGAAACCCAGGAACCCAGACAGGGGCGGCCACTGATCTGGGTACCCGTTTGCATCAGAGTGATGCCGGGTTCGTGATTGATGGCCTCGGTGTGCATCGAGCGGATGAAACACATGTCATCCACCATGCGGGACGTATAAGGGAGCATCTCGCTGACCCACATGCCGGACTGGCCGTATTGTTTGAAGGAATACTTGCTGGGAGCGATGGGGAAGCGGGCCTGTCCGCTGGTCATGCCGGTGAGACGCTGGCCCATGCGGATGCTGTCAGGAAGATCCTTGTCGTAGAACTCCTTCATCTTCGGCTTGTAGTCGTAGAGATCCATCTGGGACGGGCCGCCCACCATGTGCAGGTAGATGACGCGTTTGGCTTTGGGCGCAAAATGGTTCACCGCACGCATCGCCGCCGCCGGGTCCGAGGCATCCGCATCCGTAATCCCCGCCCGTTGCATGAGGGTGGTGAGGGCGGCAAAACCAAGCGCATTTTTGCCCTGGGCGAAAAATTGACGGCGGGTTTCGTAGCGGGTGTATTCGGAAAGCAGTGTCATGGGAAACAGTTGGCAACAGTGATCCTATACGCTCCGGAGGCACCTTTTCTACCACTCAATCAGGGAAGCGGGGCTTCCGGACGGAGGCACCAGTCACTGGTTGGCGGCATAAACCCGGTAGAACCGGCGAGGCTCACCCGGGGTGGGGGTGAAGCTCCAGGAACCGGTTCCGGTCAAGGTCTGCACCGTCACCCAACCCGTCAGCGGGGTGCAGGATTGCACCCGGTAGATGACTCCGGCCACACTTGGCCAGGTCAGGGTCATGTCTCCGCCCGGATTCGCCGTGAGGTTCGCTGCCGGCAGGCTGCCCGGGCTATTGGCATTGGTGCCGAAGAGGGCTTCGACCGCATCAGTAGCGCCGTCCCCATCAGTATCGAGACCGCCGTCACTGCCAGGAGTGCCGCCGTTGGCCACGCTGGCGCGCCAGTTGGTTGGCAGGTTGTAGTCTCCATTCACATCGACCACTTCCATGGAAGGGCCCGTGCCGCGGGACGCCTGCGGCCAGGGGACATCCACCCCATAGTCGAAGTCGTGGATGGCATTGGCCGTAGGATCCAACAGGATAATACTTTCACCCGTGTTGCTGAGACTGCCCCGGGTCCATGGCGGGGCCAGGCGTGGAGTCAGGCCGTAGAGACTGCGGAAGAGGGTGACGTTATCGGTGAGGCAGATGAATGCCCCGGCCGCGAGGCTTTCGGTGCCAAAAGTATAGGCCAATTCCGGCGTTCCTGCCATGGAGAAGGGATTGCCGATCCCGAAACTGACCCCGCTGAGGTCGATGGCCTGGGTGCCGGTATTCCGCAACTCGATGAACTCCACGCCTCCCGGGGCCGGGAAATAATGGAGCTCGGTGATCCGGAGATTGTTCAGCAGACTGTTGGTTGCCGTGGGATCGGAAAGCAGCAGATAGTCGAATCCGATCCGCACCGTGGTGGCCTGTGAGGTGGCCACAAACAAGCCCCCATCCAGAGCCACCGATCCCGCAGGCAAGGCCTGGGTGAAAAGCGTCGTCCATACCGTGCCATTCCGCCGTTGGAATAACAGGGAAGCCCCGTTCCTCACGATCCGGAGAGCGGCCCCGCTGCCCGTGACGGCCGTGGTAGACAGGGTCGTGTAGTTCGCAGGGAGTGCTGCCCGCTGGACCAGCAGATTGATCCCGTCATCGAGGCCAAAAGCATACCGCACAATGGTGCCGCCCTCATTCACCTGGGCGATCAATCCGGCCCGCCAGTTGCCGAATTCACGCGTGTCAGGACGGAAGTCGCTCTGCAGCATGAAATCCGTCGAATCCGGCAGATCACGCATCACCTGCGGGTGGGTGAAGGCCGGCGCCTCCAGCGGTTTGGCCGAGTCGTCCAGCACCTGAATGAGCAGCCGGCCGGTCAGATCCTCCACGGAATACCAGGTGGAAGGCGAGAAATTGTCCCGCTCCTCCAGATTGGTCAGATTAAACTCCGGACCGAGGGGATTCCCCCCCGTGAAGGAGGTGAAGTCTGAGGTGTTGAAGACGCTGAACTCCCGCGTCACGGTGCTGATTTGGGATACCGCATCCACCACCTGCAGCGTCAGGACATAATTGCCGGGAACCGTAAATCGGGCGGTGGCCTTGCCAAATTCCGGCTGTGTCAGGAAGGCGCCGGTGGTGGGAATGACGCTCCAGACGTAACTCAGCGCGAGCCCTTCGGGATCGAAGCTGCCGGTGGCATCCAGCAGCAGGGTCTCGCCCAGCCCCACATTGCCGGAGCCCGGGTTCGTCACCAGCGAAGCCAACGGCGGGGCATTTCCTGTCAACGTGACCGTGAAGGGCAGCGTCCCTCCTACCGTGCCGTCCCCGTTGATGCTGCGCACACTCAACGTGTTCAGGCCGGAGGTCAGCGCGATATTCGTCAGGGTCCACAGCCCGTTGTTGGCCGAGGTCGGCACCCAGGCGAAGACTGCTTCCGGGTGACCGGGAATATCCACATAGGCCACTTTGGTGGAAGCCGCCCCGGCAATCGTGAAGAGCGGAGTGGTCACCGTTTGTCCCTGCGCGGTGGAGATGCTGAAGGGACGGTTGTAGTTGGTGTTGGTGATGAAGTTGAGGGCCGGCGTCCGGCGGTTGTTGAACCAAGTCGGGTAGCTGAAGCCATTGGTCTTGAAGGGGGCCAATCCGTTGGTGTTGGACGACTGGTAATTCATGGCGGCCAGCCACGCGTTCATCCGGGCGGAAGCGGTGTTGGCATAACGGTCGATCAGTTGCGACAAATAGTAATTCATCTTCTGTTTGAACCACGTCCGGCCTGTCAGGTTGGTCCAGCCGATTCCTCCAGCGCTTCCGAGAAACGCTTCAGCGGAATTTTGAAAAGCCAGATCACTATCCCAGTGGTGGAACTCAAAACGCCCGTCCCCGGGACGACGGTAGAAATAGCTATTTTTTCCGCGGTTCATGGTGAAATTATCCCAATCTCCGACATACCCCCGCACCGCCGCATAAAGGGAAGCCCGGTCGGCATCGAGCACCCGGTCCATGCGCTCCCGGTAGGAAACCTCCTGGTCGGCGCTCACGGCGGCATTGCCATTGACGGCCGTTTTGATCATGGAGGACAAGGCCGCATAATCATAACGCTCTTCCGGGAAACGGACGGGCCAGTTGCCATGGAAAAAGATGGGGCTTTCATCACTCGGCGTAGCGGGGGTGGAGTTGTTCCAGTCACGCAGAGCCCACCGCCCGGTCACACTGCCTGCATCCAGCCGGTCATCCATGTTGTTGGTGTCATACATGAACCAGGAATCATCAATTTCGAAAAGTTCCCCCTCTGATCCGTCGGCATAGGCCCGGTCAAAAAAGTCGCTGTCGGTCTGCTCCTGTTCATCCCCGATGCGGGGGGAGTCGGCATTGACGATCTGTTGGATAAACTCGGCATCCGGGACGGGATAACCGAAGAGATACAGCATGTGCCGCACTATCCGGTTGTGAAAGCGGGAGGCCCCGGCGGAGTCATTGTCTACCCCCGATTTGGTCCGTTCCCGGAATAGTTGATCGCCCGGTGGTTTCCAGCGGGTGCGGTCCAGGGTATTGGCCGAGGTGCGGGTCCATGGACTGCCGCCCCGCCGCAGCTCACAGTTGTACAGCACCTCGGTCTCGTTGAAGATCATGGTGGAGTTGAACCCATAGTTGGACATGCGGGGATGGTTCCAGTCATAGGCTGCACTGTAGCCCGTGGAGGCATTGAGGGCATTCCGGTAATACACGGAAATAATGTTCCGCTGGATCAGGGTGCCCGGCAGCACGGAGGGCACCGTATTCGCCACAATCCACATCCCCGGACGGCTCGCCCCCTGCCGTGGGCACTCGTTTTCCTGACCATTCGCGGCAGTGGCCTTGATGTAAAATTGAGTAATCGCGGCATTGGCCCGGGCGGCGACCGTGGCGGACCAAATCCCGTCGCCGGCCCGGACGTCACCATCCGTCCCGCCATCATTCATGGCCTGGGTGGTCCAGGCCGCATTGAGGTTCGTCGAATCCAACCGTTGGAGCAGCGAGACGGCTCCGAGGGGTGCGGCAGAGGAAACCCGGGCCGAAACCACCACCGGCTGCGTGGAGGTGGGCACCGGAGGCGAGTGCTTCATGAAATCCACTTCAGGAGCCGGAGCTGCGATGGCCCGTGAATTGGCCGCCCCGGGGGTGCCCAGGTTATTGGGAACCGGGAAGCGGAACAGCTTGCCGAAGCTGCGGTCCCAGGTCTGGGCCACCATCAGCGGCATCCCATACAGCCAGCGGCCTTCGAAGGACAGGGTCAGCACATCATTGGGCAACAGACCTGTCAGGTCGACCTGGGCCAGGTTCGCTTTGGTGTCGCCGGTGCCCTGACTGATCAGGTGGAAACCAGGATCCCCTGTGATGGTCGCCCCGGCCCGTGGCAGGGTATCGCTGTCGCTGTGCGTCCCCGTGCAGAGGAATCCAAAGGAGCCATTGGTGACTCCATTTCCGGTGTGGGAAGTGGCATCGCCATTGGCGATCATATTCACGGCAGGAGCCGTGGCCTTGCTCAGCTTGATATTCCGCAACAGCACATGCCCGTCCCCTACGAGGTTGATCAGCAACTCCCGGGAAGTGCTGGCACCCGGCCCGAGCCCTCGCAGTTCCTTGTAGGTGCCGGTATGGGTGAAGGTTTGGAAAGTGGTCTTGGCGGTTTCATCGCTGGCCCGCCAGGAGGACGGCTGGCTGTTATCCATCGCCGGATTGAGCAATTCCAGGCTGCTCCCCTCGCCTCCGGCCCCAACCGGCCACTGGCCCCCTTGTTTGTAGTCCACCAGATCGGCGAGGTTGCCGCGGGCATCTTCCAGCCGGAGTTTCTCCCCATTGTTGCGCAGACTGCCATTGAAGGGCCCCTTGATTCCGGTCAGCCCGGGATAGTTGGCAGTCATCCACGCCGGGTCTTTGGCCAGAACCAGCCAGGCACCCGCCGCCAACGTTGTGCCGGCCGGAAAGTCATACGAAATCCCGTCGGTGAAGGCCCAGCCTTCCAAGTTCACCGCCGTCCCACCTTGGTTATACAATTCAATGAATTCCCCCTCTTCATGGGCGGAAGGTGGCTTGGCCATGATCTCGGTGATCACCACCGCAGTCTCCCTCAGCGGATTGTTGGCCGCATCGCGCGTATCGGCGGCCGTGGCATACCACTCATTCTCCCCCGCCGGCCAGGCCTGGACGGAGGGGAGCCCCACCCGGCGTTTTACCTGTGTCGCGGCGACAATGTTGTTGGCGGCATCGCTCAGGTAAAGCGGCAGGTCACCGCCCCCGTCCGTGGGGAAGTCCACCGCCACGCTGGCATACCCGCCTGCAGCCAGACTCCCGGCCAACGGCACCCGGCCCACCAGGTCCGGGGAAGACGACACGTAAAGTCCGCTCAAAGCCTGGGTTCCGGTCCCCTTGTTATAAATCTCCACCCAGTCCGCCCGGCCGGTGCCGGCGAAATGGACTTCGCTCAGCGCCACCGTGGGTGCCGGGGCGGTCACATTTGACAAGGCACGCGACGGTTCCGTGAAAAGCACCCAGGTGCTGCCACCATCCGGCTTCCGTCCAATGGAGCGCCCATCCACCACCAGACTGGATTGGAAGGTGGCCTGCCTGGTCACACCATCGGGCAGGGTCAGAATCACCGGCACTGGATAAGTGATGCCCAGACTGCTCTCGGCGAAACCCACCGCGGCAAAGCCACCGGCCGGCACCACCGTGGGGACGGTGATCCTGTATTTGGTCAGGGTGGCTTCAGAGTCGCTGAGGTAATATCCATTCAGATCCACCGCCGCTCCGGTGGGGTTGTAGAATTCCACAAAACCCACTCCCACTGCCGTCGAGGGACGCACCTCATTGATCATCACCCCGCCGGCGACGAATGTCCCCCCCACCGCCGGAGCCGAAATGCGCAGGCGGGCTCCGAAATAAATATCATCATTGGAGGCCGTGTTCTGGTGCACCTCTGCCGTGAGCACATTGGTTCCGCTGACCAGTTGGCCATCCAATGATCCGTTGGGCAGATTGACTTCCTGCAGCGCATCGCCGCCACTTGGCGTGGCGGTGGCCAGGGTGGTATGGGTGGGGATTCCGGCGGCCATGCGCACCCGGCCCAGATTGGCTCCTTTCAGTTCCTGGCCATTCAGATAGTAGACCACGCCATCATCCACCCATTGATCGATCCCGAAAGTATTCCCCGTCGCGGCCCCCGCCCAATTGAAGGTAGTCCGGAAATAATACGTGATGGTGGTGTTGGCATATCCGGTGGTGAAGCTGGTGCCCCGCTGCGCCTGCAAAGCCGGGTTACTGGGATCGTGGCCAAAAAATCCCGGGGATGGTCCCTCCCAGGTGCTGTCATTGAAAGCGGTGCCATACCAACTGCCTTCCGGCCCAGCCCCATCCGGATCCGCCGGATCCCGCCAGTATTTCCAGGCACTGGAAAAGTCCACCACCGCCTGGTCCAGTCTTTTCTCACCGGTGGTCGGCGTTTCCGCCAGCGCCGGCTCTGCCACTCCCGGGGTACCCCCGGCATACCGGCTGGCCCGCCAATTCCTCCAATCATCCACATTGCCATTCTGATTGATGATCTGGAGCGAGTGCCCTGCCCCATCCGCCGCCAACGGCCAGTCTCCCCCATCGCCATAGGACAGGGTGCTCTGCACCGCCCCCGCCGCATCCTTCAGCACGATCGTATCCCCGGCATTGTTCAGGGCACCGGTCCATGGCCCCATGATGCGCACGGTCGGCGGGATCGCAGGCCACGCCGCCCGGGTGGTGGCCTCGTCGGCACTGCTCAGGATATATCGTCCATATTCATTCAGGAAATGGGCATTGGGGCTGCCCGCCGCAAAAGCCGGGAACGCCCATTCCACCCCGTCGCTCAACGTCCAACCGGCCGTGTCGGTTCGGTTGCTGGTCAGGTTGGTGATTTCAATATACTCCGGCTTCCCCGCCGGTGGATTGTACATCACCTCCGTGAAGATCACCTGCCCCGCCTGGAGGGAGGCGGTGAGGAAAAAGAGAGGGGCGAGAAAAGTGAGAGGAGCACGCACGGGTCGGGGGAGAGAGGGAGTGAATTAAATTCAATTTCTCAAAATCCCCGGAAAAAGGCAATCCTCCTTGAATTCCTATTTTTCCCGCCCGTTCTCCAAAAAACAAACCGCATGCTCTTTCGCCGGCGCTTTAAACGCCCAGCAGATGTAGTTTCATCCGGACCAGATTGTCAGCGAGGCGGTCCCGGTTTCCCCCGCCCACTTCACTGGAAATCCATCCGTAATAATTGATATCCGCCAGCGCCTTCCGGGTCCCCGGCCAGTCCACTGAGCCCTCGCCGATATCGCAGAATCCCTCCTTCCGGCCCTCTTTGACATCCTTCGCCAGCAGGTAGTCCTTGGTATCGCACTTGATGATACGTGTGCCCATGGCGCGGATCCAATCCGGCCCATAACTGTATTTCCGGTGGTTGCTCAGGTCGAAATAGATCCCCACCCACGTGGAATTGATTTCATCCACATAACGGATGAATTCGTCCGGCTTCTGGTCCGCCGGGGCGTCGTCCCCATGCTGATAAAGAAACCGGTTCCACACATTCTCGATCCCGATCCTCACCCCCAGTTCCGCTGCCAGGGGGATCGCCTGCCGGATACCGGCCACGCTGCGCTCCCACACCTGCTCCTTGTTTTCATTCTTGTCATCCCGCACCGCGCCCGGCACCAGCAGCAGGGTCGAGGCCCCGATGGCGTGGGTGTAGCGGATCCCCGCCAGCAACTCCTCCACCGCCTTGGCGCGGATGTCCGCGGTCGGATCGCTCAGCCGGATCGACCAGTGGTTTGCATTGACCACCCCTTGCGCCGGAAGACCGGTCGCCTCCTGCGCCGCCAGAATCTCCTTCGCCGGCACGGTGAATTGGCTATCCATCTCCACTCCGTCATACCCCAGGTCCTTCAGCAGCTTGAACTTGTCTGCCACCGAAAGCCCCGGCTCCTTGATCATCCCCCACTTCACCGAAAACTGAAAACGAGGACGGACTGCTGCGGCGGGCTGGGCAGAGGCCAGCACGGGAGTCAGGGCGGAGGCCGCCAGGGCAGCGGAACTGGTGTGGAGGAAAGCGCGGCGGTTCATGGGGAAATAAAGTCAGGAGGCATCGGGTGACACGGGACTCTGGCGGAGTTCCCTCCCCAAGGGAACGGAAATACGGCCGGGAACCTTGCAAAGCGGCACAAATCCCGGTCCGGTTTCCGGGTCGTGCCGGTCCGGTAACCCGTCCGGACCGGCCGGTTCCGGACGGGATAAAAAACCGGCACCCGTCAGGATACCGGTTTTTCATAACCAACCAGACGCCGGAGCCGGGCGGCCCGGTGTGTTTGTTATTTCACCAACCGGTAGAACCGGCTCGGCGCATCGACGGTGGGCAGTTCCACCACATTCTGGAAGTCCGTCACCACCGGAGCATCAGGCACGGCCTGCCAGACGTTGGTTCCTTTCGGATCGATGGATTGCAGATTCCAGTTTTGACCGGCGACCCAAGAGAGACGGAGGTTGCTGCCTTCATGGACTGCGGAGATGGGTGGTTTCGCGCCGCTTAGCAGATTTTGTCCACTTTTCTCACCACAGGGACGGATCACGGCGTAGCGCACGCGGCTGAAGAAGATTTTCCCGCTCGCCGCAAACCTCGCCGCCGCCTGCGGCCCCTGGTTCACCCCCTCGAACTTCACATTTTCCAGTTCCACATACGACTCCACCCAGCGGTTGCTGCCCTGGAGCACGGTGCCCAGGGAGGCCGGAGGAAAGACAAAGGTGGTGGTGCCGTCCGGTTTTTCCGTCCGGTAGACTTCGGGACGGAACGACTGGCCCGTGAGGGCCGGATCGTCAAAATACGTGACCGCGATGGCGAGCCGCGCATTCGGTTGGGAAGTCGGTCCGAGCCGCTGCTCTGTCAGGGAGAAATTCAGATATAGATGCGCTGCCCCCGGAGTTCCATCATTCCCGGCCGGACGGATCGCAATGCGGCGGTCCTCCACGGGGCCGGCTTCCTCCTGAATCATTTCCTGATCGCCGCCGGAACTGCCGGGAGCAAGGCCTTCCAGGGTGCCGTTGGCGAGGTCCATTTCCACGTAGTCGCCATACACCCCCTCACAGACTGCGGGATCGGTCTGGCAGTTCGCCAGGGGATCCTGGCCGGCCAGCGGATGGGTGCCTTCGCGCAGAACCGCCATATCGACCCGCGAGACATGCACCGGCTGGGAGAAAAAGAGCCGCGGTCCACCGGTGAAGGTCCCGGTATTGATCCCGCGGAGATTCACCCCGCCGACCACCCACGAGCGCCGTTTCCACTGGCCGGTGCCCTGCAGCGTCTGGTATTTGGCCACGGGGGCAAAGCCGACACCATTGGTGGCATCGCTGGCATAGGCTTCCGGTCCGAAAACCGCGCCGGTCCGGGCCGGATCATCATAATATTCCACACAGATTTTCATGGGGTGTGGTTCATTGCATTTCAGCCCGAGATAATTGTCCAGGATGCCAAAGTTCATCAGATTCCCCTCAGCGCGCAGGGCGGTGCGTTTATCCCCCGCCGGCCCGATGTTCTGTTCCATTTCCACGAGCTGATCACCGTCGTCCAGCATGACGAGCTTTTGCATGGTGGCGCCGTTGATATCCAGCCACACCCGGTTCGTTTCCGGTTCCTGGGCGCAAACTTCAGAGGCGGCAAAAACGTTGACATCGGCTGGTTCACCAAAAGCGCCCTGCTGGCCAAAGGCCACGGCGCGCACGCCCAGGCCCGGGACATTCTCCAGACGGATGGTGCCGCCGTTGACACCCCCTCGGGAGGAGTCGCCCTGTACTCCCGGTGGCAGCGTGCCGACCAACCGGCCCCCGTCACCGCGCAGGTCGTTGTTGATGCGGAAGAGAATCCAGTTCCACCGGAAGTTCTTGGCTTCCACTGGGGCCTGCCCGCCGCTGGGAGCCGCCAGGGCAGGCAACGCGCCTATCAGGAAGTTGAAATTGCGCGGCTGCCCGGTGGCACTGAGCACTCCCGCGTCCCCGTAGACCTGCATCAGGATGTCGATCACCGGTTCTTCTGCCCAGGCGGCATACTCCGTGTCGCCAAAATTGACGTAATTGCTGGCCGCGCGGACCCCGTCCTGGCCGGCCACGCTGAAGGCGGTGGTTTCCTGATCCCCTCCGGAAAGGATAGTCATCGACGAGGTGCTCCAGTTCGGCGCTCCGGCCGGAGCCGCGAGGGTGTCATTCACAATCTTGAAGTGGACCGTCTTTGTTTTATCGATCGTCGCCGGCCAGAGGGCAGGATCAAAGGGAGCGACCTGGGCGACCAGCGACTGGACACCAAACAGCAGCAAGCATAATATCTTCGGAAATCTCATAGTTTTTCGGCAGGGGTTATAGGGGCATGCCGCCGTGAGCACAGCTTAAGTGGCGGTCCTCCGTCAATAACAAACGATCGGGAATCAAAGAAATTTCAGATCCCGGAGGGAGGCCCCTGTCTCATGGCAGACTGGCCGCTCGGTAATAACCCACCGGCTGCCCTGCCCCAGGCGGCGGCAGTTCTCCCACCCAGCGCCCGGACGCATCGGCGTTGAAGATCACCCCATTCTCCCACTGCGTGAGATCGGTGGAAAACTGCAGCCGGTAGGCCGCGCCCGGCTGCCCGGTCATCACCACCCCCATTCCCCCGTTGGCCCGGCGCACCGCACTCTCCCAGCGCGGGGGCGGAACGCGGAACTGCGCGGTGACCGTGGTGGCCGCCGCCAGCGTCAGGTTGAGCACTGGACTGGCGCTCTCCCCGGCAGGCCAGACCCATTTTTCAAACTCCATGCCCGGCGCGGGAACGGCCGTCAGCGTTACCGGCACCTGACGGAAATAGGTGCCCCGCCACGGATAGACCGGGGTGGCCACTCCCGGCAGACTGGCATTGATCCGCAGTTGGTTCACCTGCACCTCCCCGCCCCCGGCCGGGGTGCGGTCCACCGTCAGCGGGGCATACCCCCCCAGCGCCAGCGAGGAACTGAAATGCTGCCTCACATTCAACTCCCGCTGCGAAGCCCACGTCCGCACCGTGCGCACCTGCGTCACCCAGTTGGCCACACTGTTTCCATGGGATTGCCAGCGGCCGATGTGTTCGGCGATGCCCGGCTCCAGTTTCGCCTGCATGGCATCCACCAGGGCGACGGCCCGGGCGGCTTTGTAGTGGGAATTCAACAAATCCGCCGCCATGGAGGCAAACCTCGCTTTGACGTCCGGATTCTTCAGCAGCGCCCGCAGCAGACTGGTGGCCCACGGCGCGTTGGTGCCCGGCCGGCCTGTTTCCGAAAGAGCATAACTGAGCGTGTTCTCGCCGTATCCCCCCGCCCACGGATGCGCCACGGCGAGGTCAAGGTCGAAGAGCATCCAGCGCCAGCGGCCGTCGTGACCCTTCGGCACGGCATCGCGGTCGGCATAGTTGTCAGGCCGGCGTACCCGCCACATCCGCGTATTGTTGTGCGGCCAGTCGGCGTTGCCCAGAAAGATCTCGGTGGTCTGATACCGCAGGAAATTCTCCACATCCATGCGCGCTTCCAGGTAGGCCAGATGCGCCGGCTGGGCCAGATCATGTGTCTCCGCGTAGGTCCGCAGATTGAGATAGGCCTGCGAATCCGCCGCCACGCCTTCCTCGATCGAGCCATCCCCATTCAGGATCGCGACCTCGTCCGCCGCCACGCCGTAGTGCTCCGCGAAATACACCGGGTCCTGTTGTTCCCGCAGTTCCAGCACTCCCCAATACTCCCCGTCAAGATACACCGCCACCGGCCGCCACGCCATCAAGTCCAGGCCGAGGCCGGCGGCCAGTTGATGGCAATAACCATCGCGCATCGTCGCATAGGCCCAGTCATTGCCGTAGTTCCGCAGCCGCAGGTGTTGGAACACTTCCAAAGGCTCCCCACTGCCGGTCTTCATCAGCCCGGGGAATATCGGATAGCCGACGGCGCGTTCCGGCGGCGTCTCGCTGCGGAAGTCCAGCCCGAAGGATTTCTGCCGGAATGAACGGGAGGACTGGCCCTTGATGTCCAGCCATGCCGGCGCCGACCAGGCACGGGTGCCATCCGCCTCGAAAAACTCCACCGAGCACTCCCGCTGCCAGGCCTCGCCGCGCTGGGTGTAGTTCGCCGGCGTGTGGCCCGTGAGCGCTTCTCCCGGATGCGCCGCCACATAGTCATCAAACACTTTCCCCAGCATATAGATGCCAGTGTTATAATCAAAAAGCCCCTCACGGGCCGTCATCAGGCTCATCACTGCCAGCCCGTCGGTCTGCCGTGCTTCCGGCCCGATGAAATACGTATGTGACAGGACGGGCGAAGGCACCGCCCCGTCCTTGAAGGCTCCTGCCCGCACCAGCCGTGCCTTGCGCACTTCCCCCACCGGCGCCTTCCAGCCATCGGTATGCTGGTTGGTGGTGGCCGTCCCCTCGATCAGGGACAACCCATTGGCCTCCCCTGCCCGGCTGGTGAGGGAGAGCGGCGCGGTATAGACCGGCGAGTCCGCGCGGGGTTCCGATCCATCCAGCGTATACCTAACCACCGTCCCCGGCTCCGGCGCGGTGAGGGCCAGCGACACCGCCGTGCCGGTAAATCCTCCCGCCGCGGAAAAGGCCGGGGCCTGGTTCAGCACCTCCAGATAGGCCGCACCCGTGTTCGCTGCGCCGGGGGTGGGTTTGGGAAAATACCGCCACGCCCCGTCTGCCGGCCGTCTTCCATAACTCATGTCGCGCCGCAGTTCCGCCGGGGGAGCCAGATCCGCCAGCGTCCCCCCGGGTGCGGTCAGGGTCACGGTCTCCCCATTCCGGCCGAGGGAGAATCCCACATGCAGCACCGCCCCGGTGCGGCGGTCTTCGCCCGACGCCCCCACCACCAGATAGCCGCCCGCCGCCAGCGTCCGCGCCGGAAAGGTCCATTTGAAGGGGATGGCCGGATCATCCGAAAGCCCGTAGCCGCCCAGCGCCACCGCCCCCGGACCCGGGTTGTGCAGCTCGATCCAGTCCGGCGTGGCTCCGGTCTCATCGTGCCAGGACCCGCCATTCGAAGACACCAGCTCGTTGATCCGCACCTCCGCCCTGACCCCTCCCGCCGCCAGCAGAACACAGCCCATTGCCGTCACCCGGGAAACCCCGCCCCTGCTCCTGAAATAACCTGAATTCTGCCGCATCAGTGAAGGCTATCAGACCGCCCGGCGTTTGGCTTGTAAAAAGAGACGGCCTGTGAGCGGAGGTCCGCCCCGCCAACACCAACGAATCCGGCTGGATCCACCCTAAACATCGGTCGGGTTACCGAGCGTCCTGTTGAGTGCTACCGCAGCCGCGACCAGTTGGTGGATCGTGATTAGACCCACTTCCTCGTTCTCATGCAGTTCCACCGTGGCCATCTCATACTTTCCACCCGGTTTCAGGCGTGCTTCGATCCCGCGGAGGCGCTTGCCTCTCCAGAAGCCAAACAGCACCCGGTGTTCCTCAGCACGGATCAGGAGGACGGGGCCGTTGGAGAAATAGACCAGATGTCCCCACTTGATGACTTCCTCCAGATCAGCCTCCCCCACCACCGCCGCCCGGAGCCGTTCCACCGTGGCGCGCTGCCACCCCGTCAGGGCGTTGACATAAGCCTCCGGGCTGCTGGCGGGCACTGACTTCTTCATGTGGCGGATCCAGTCAGACGATAGGCGGGCAGGCACGATCAAAGGAGGTCCCGACCCTTACATCAAGGTGCGCTCGATCACCCACCAGATTCCCGCCAGCGCGATCAGGATTGATCCGGGGATGACCACGTATCTCCGGTAGCCGGCCGCACTGGAGATCCAACAGGTGGCCAGCAGGGCCATCAAGATCACCACCAATTGCCCCAATTCGACGCCGACATTGATTCCCAGCAGTCCCACGATCAGTGAGGAGGTGGAGTCCAGCCGTGTCGACATCACCCCGGCGAATCCGAGCCCGTGGATCAGCCCGAAGGCGAAAACGACCAGCAGACGCCAGTGCGTGTAGCGCTGATGGAAGATATTCTCGAGGGCGATCGCCACGATGCTGGCCGCAATGACAGGCTCGACAATGCTGGCCGGCATTCTGACAATTCCCGCCGAGGCCAGCCAAAGCGTCAGGGTGTGGGCGGCCGTGAAGGCGGAAATCTGCAGCAGGAGCGGCTTCCATTTCCGGGTCATGAGGAAGACCCCCAGCACAAAGAGGATATGGTCGAGCCCGTGGGGAATCACGTGGGTAAAGCCGCGTTTGATCTCCGAGCCGAACAGCGAGACCCAATCGCCCGGCCGTGCCTGCACGCCCACCGAGGCATCGGTGCGCCCCCCCGGCGGCGGGAAAATCCCCTGCTCGGTCAGATCCAGGGTAAAACTGGTCTCGCCTGGAAACAGCACCGCATAGCGCTCCACCGGCTTCCCGCCGATGAAGTTGAGAAACATCACATTCAGCGGCGCCCCCATTTTTTCAGGAGTTATCGCCAGAGCCTCGATCCGGTAGCCCGTCATCCCCGCAACCACGGTGGCCTTCCACGATCCCACCAGCACCGTTTCACTGCCTTTCAAAAGGGCTTTGTCATCGGTTTCGAAGGGCACCCCGCCATCCCCGAGCTTCTGGAACTCCCAGACAAATTCCGGCTTCACCTCGCCGACGGGATCAAAGAGAAACCGGAGGCGTTGCCGGATGAAGACATCCGCCCGCTCCTTCATTTGTTTCACCTCGTCGCCGGATAGGCTCTCGATCTTGTCTTTCTGGAAATAATCCACCTTCTCTGGATCTGCCTCGAAGCACCGGGGATCCACCTCGACCCGGATCTCGGCGCCACCTCCGGAATTGAAGTGCGAGCGCACCGGCAGGTCCGGCACCGGATGGGACCAGGCACGGGCCGCGAGAGCCAAAACGAGGAGGAGGGCCGCGAAGGGGGAACGGACGGGCGTGGAAGGGCGGGAAGTCATGCAGCGCGGAAGCAGGTGATCCGGGATTATCCCCCGGCTATCGGAAGTCTCATAATGGAGCCGGGTCCGGGTGGCCAGTCCCGTTTTGCGGAAAACGGGCCCCGTCGGTATTTTCCGCCTCTGCCGCCCGCTCTTCGGCAAGCCCGCAAATCCGGACCGCGTTTTAAGTTGCCAGCCGCGGTGGAATTTGAGACACTCTTGCTCTTGATGGGGAATTCCCCTCTTCAAAGCACCCTCTAAATCCATGAAACATCTCCTAGCTCTCGCCATCGGCCTCACCATGATCGGTTCCGCCAACGCCGGTTGCGGCATCAAAGTCCCGGTCGCCGGCAAACTCGCCTCCTACGACAAGGAGAAGAAAGAACTCAAAGTCGGCGAACAAGCCATCACCCTCGCGGCCGACGCCAAGATCATCGGCGCCGACGGCAAAGAAGCCAAGATCGAAGACCTCGTCGGCAAAGAAGTCACCGTCTCCACCGACAAGCACAACAAGAAGGGCGAATCCGTCACCGCGAAGAAAGCGGCCTGATTACGGCTCCTGAATTGGATTCCGCACGGGACTCCAACATCTGTCTCCGGCTGGCCTGAAGGATCGCGATCCTTCAGGCCAGTTTTTATTTGGACATCAACCACCTGACGGCCCCCGTTCCCCCCTGCCCCCCCCCACCCCACCTGCTGCGCGCCGGAATATTCCTTTCCTGGGGAGCTGGCAGGAGGTTGCCTGAAAGTCAGGATCCATTCTCCCACGAAGCGGGGGCGCGCCCGGGAGAAGGCGGTTGGTGTAGGCAGGAAAGTGTGCGAAGTCAGGGAATGTCCCGGCACTTTTCAGAGATCCCCCTGTCCGTGCTTGATCTTTCGCCGGTGGTGGAGGGTCACAGCGTTGCCGATAGTTTCCGCAACACAGTAGACCTGGCGAAGCGGGTGGAACAACTGGGCTACCGCCGGTTCTGGCTGGCGGAGCATCATAACATGGCGGGGATCGCCAGCGCGGCGACCGCAGTGCTGATCGGCCATGTGGCGGGACAGACTTCGACGATCCGGGTGGGGTCCGGCGGGGTGATGCTGCCCAATCATGCTCCGCTGATCATTGCGGAGCAGTTCGGCACGCTGGATGCCCTCTATCCGGGACGCATTGATCTGGGGCTGGGCCGCGCTCCGGGAACGGACCGTGCGACCTCCCGGGCCCTCGGCCGGGAGGCCACGGCCGCGGACGATTTCCCCCAGAACGTCCAGCAACTGATCCATTTTCTGGGCGATCCAGTGGAGGGCCAGCAGGTGAGGGCAATCCCAGGCATGGGCTCGAAGGTTCCGGTGTGGCTCCTGGGGTCTAGCACGTTCAGCGCCCAACTCGCCGCGCTGCTGGGGCTGCCCTTTGCCTTTGCGGCGCATTTCGCTCCGCGGCTGCTCCATGAGGCGCTGCGGCTCTACCGGAGCCATTTCCAGCCATCAGAAGCGTGGCCGGAGCCCTATGCCATGGTCGGCGTGCCGGTGATTGCGGCCCCGACCGACGAGGAAGCCCGGTTTCTTTCGACTTCATCGCAGCAGCAGATCCTCAACATCGTGCGCAATCAGCGCTCCAAAGTACCGCCGCCGGTGGAGTCCATGGAAGGGCGATGGAGTGCGGCGGAAGCGGCGGAGGTCCAGCAGTTCTTCGGGGCGGCCATCATCGGAGGCCCTCAAACCGTGAAGGCGAAACTGTTGGATTTCGTGGAGACCACCCAGGCGGACGAACTGATGATCCACTCCCAGTTTTTCCGTCAGGAGGACCGGCTGCGGTCATATCAAATCGTCGCGGATCTGAAAGGGGAAAGCGGCATGCCCGCCGGCGGATCCAACCCGGCGTAGAGCTCGATCGACACGTTCTTTCAAGGGCCCTGGCTCCGGGAGATCCGCGGGCACTCCCGGCCATCCTGGGTCAACGGAACCGGCAGCCCTGACAGACAAGCTTTTGCTTCCCCTGCCCGGCCGGCGATCCGGCGCGATCCTATCAGGCCTAGCGCTCCGGCGGCTCTGGTTCACTGTCCGACCAATCCAGTCCCAGTTTGTCCAGTTCACAGCGGATCAAGGGGAGGTCCCACGCGATGGTTTCCCCATCGTCCTTGGCGGCGAGCAGCCACTGACCGTCCGGACTGAAGGCGAGGGAATGGGGTCCGATGATCTGGGCAGGATTCGGCGGGGACAGCGTCGCCAGCACCCGCCCGGTAGAGGTTTCATGAAGCCTCACCTGGGTCCGGTTGAAGGCCACCGCAAACAGGCGGCCGTCCCTGGAGAATTGGAGCGTGGGGGTAATGCCACTTCCGGCAGCGAGGGCGATGGCAGTACAGACCGGCTGGAGCGAGGGAAGTTGACGGATCTCCACCGTCTCCCGGCTGACCACGGCCATCCATTGGCTGTCCGGGCTGAATCTGACGAGACTGTTTTCCGCCAGGATCAGTTTTGCCTCACCATCAGCTGCCGTCCGGAGCACGGTGGCGTCATTGTGGTACATCGTGGCCAGCCAGTTTCCATCACGGCTCAATTCCACGAACTGGGCCGGCAGGATCAAGCGGCGGACGGGCCGTTCGCCCAGGGTATCGAGGAAGATCAGTTGATCGGTGGCGGCGATCACGAGGGTGCGCCCGTCCGGGGACAGGGTCCCGGTATTGATTCTTTCCTCCGCATTGCCTTGATAGACCACGGTACCTTCACTCCAGGAAACAGGCAATTGGGCCAGGGTCTCCGGGCGGACATCGAAGCGCCGCACCCGGTTTTCCCCATAACGCTCGAAAGTGAACAAGGTGTGGCCGTCGGCGCTGAACTGCGCCCAAACCCCCGGGACCCGGGCGATCGCCATGCCATGCGGGAAATCCCAGAGCACACACTGCCCTTCGGTTTGTGCCCGCGCGCTATCATTATTCACCACGCCCAGATGGCCTCCCGGACTGATCCAGACACCGTGGGAGGCGCGGGCCTCCCCTGCCCACGCGACGGTGCGGTAACCGGTGCAGGGCATCAGGGAAATTACCGATTCTGACAGCGGGCTGTCCCGTTTCACCAGCAACCGGTCCCCGCCCGGGCTGATGGTCAGCAGGGCCACCGCCGGCTCCCGGAGCAGGATGCGGCCGGAGACCACATCCCGGGCCGTGCTGGTCTGATCCCAGGCGTAGGTAATGGCGGTGGCCCCGTCCGGGGTGAACATGGCATGCTCAATCCTGGCCACATGGCCCGGCAGAGCGACCGGCGCGCCCACTCCGGAGTTGCCCTGTCCGGGAAGAAGCTCGCAGATTTCCAGCCGGCCCCGGTCGCCGCCGACCAGCAGGCGTAATCCGTCAGGATGCCAGGCCACCACCCCGGGGTTGAAACCCGCCCTGAACGAATAACAAATCGCACCCGTGGCGGCGTCCCAGATCTCCACGATGTCAGGCGTTTCCTTCAATAACACCGCCAGCTGCCGGGAGTCCGGGGAGAAGACCAGTTTGGCGGCGGGACGCCCCTCCTGCAGAAAACGGGGGCGGCTGGGGGGCGAGAGATCCTGGACAGTCACGCCCTGCGGGGTCAGCAGGGCGAGGGTGCGGCTGTCTGGCGAAATCCCCATGAACTGTTCCTGGCCGGCATTGGCGCAGAGCGAGTGGAGGACGGGTTCCGGGTGGGACAACCGCCAGGCAATCACCGCGCCGTCCGCCTTGCTGAAGCGGACGACGAGGAATTGGCCATCCGGGCTGAAAAGGGCCTGGGACAACACGGATTCCGGCGGACCGGCAAAGGAGGCCACTATCTGCTCCGAGGGAAAGGCCCGCACCTCGATCCGGTTCGAACCGGTGTCGTGCACGTAGTGGTTCAACGTGGCATTCCAAGCGCAGGGTCTCGACGAAGGCCCAGTGACCCACTTTGAAGGCCTCACCACATCCATCAGCGCCAGTTGGGCGATAGCTTCTTCCCGTAGGTCGAGGATTTGCATTTCTGACAAACCGGGGCGCTGGATAAGCTGCTGCAGGATAGCAGAACTAAGCACGCGGGCTCCGGGACCTCCGGCCATGCGCCGGAAGCGGGCTTCGTTGAAATTGGCCTTCCACAATTCATCCTCCGCCCGCAGATATTCGTGGCGGGCATTTCCTGCTTCCATCGTGGCGCGCTGCGCCTCCTCCGTGGCGCGCCGGGCCAGTTGGTTGGCCCACCCGGAATACCGGAGGATGCCGACAATCCCGGCGAGTCCCACCAAGTGCAATGCTACCACAAGGCCGGCCACCACCGGCTTGCGGCGCGCCCATTTCCAGACCCGTTCAGCCGGGGAGGTGCGCCGGGCGAGGATGGGGCGGTGGGCCAGCCAACGATCCAAGTCCTCCGCCAAAGCATCAGCAGAGCGATAACGCCGCTGGGGGGCTTTTTCGAGGCACTTCAGGCACACCGTTTCCAGATCCCGGTCCACTGCAGGGTTCAGACGGCGGGGCGGCTCCGGCTCGGTTTCCACCACCCGGCGGATGGTTTCCATCAGGGTGGGCCCGCGGAAGGGCACCATGCCGGTGAGGAGTTCATACAGGATGGCGCCCAAGCTGTAGATATCTGCGGCCGTGGTCAGATCTCTCGACTGGCCGGTCACCTGTTCGGGAGCCATATAGCTGGGCGTGCCCATGCCGGTGACACTCTGGGTCAGGAGGCTGTCGTGTTCGAGAAATCTCGCCAGCCCGAAGTCGGCCACGAGCGGCTCCCGCTCCCGGTCAAAGAGAATGTTGGCAGGCTTCAGATCCCGGTGCAGGATGCCGCGCTGATGCGCATGATGGACCGCCCGGGCCAGCTTGATCATCAGTCCGGCGGCCGCCCGCGGAGTATAGCGCTCCCGCGCCATCGTCTTGGCGAGGGTGCCTCCTTCGAGGAACCGCATGCTGAAAAAATGAACCCCTTCGTGGGAGCCGATCCCGTAGATGGGCACGATGCCCGGATGCTCCAGGTGGGCGACCGCTTCGGCCTCGGTCAGGAACCGCTCTACCCGGGAGGCCGATGAAAAGTCACTGGCCAGCATCAGCTTGAGAGCCACCACGCGGTGCAGGCTGAGCTGTCTTGCTTTATAAACCACGCCCATGCCCCCCCGGGCGATCTCTTCGAGGATTTCATAGTCGCCGATCCGCCGGCCCTGTGGGAGAGCGGCCGGGCCAGGTGCCTCAGCCTCCCACCCGGCACCGGGTTCAGTGGGAGGCTCCAGCGCCAGTTGCAGCAGGCAATTGGCACAGAACCCTTCCACTGACCGTCCCCCCAGACTGGTCCCGCAGTTTCCGCAGAGCAGGTCAGAATCCATAGGAGCGGGATGTTAAAAACGAAGCGGCGACTGGAAATGCGGCCTGATCCCGCCCCCGGGTCACGGGATGGCCTGACAATCCATGACCGGGGGTGATCTGATGGCTTAAAGCTTAATTACCCGGTTTCCGCCGTGCTGTTACGGCCGGGAGTTGAAAATGAAATCCGGCTGGAGGCCCCTGCAGAAAACCCATCCCGGGCTCGGGCGGCAGGCTGGCCCTTCCCCCCGGGCCAGCCTGCCGGTGCGGACCGGAGCGTTATTCCCGGGTGATTTCAAACAGGGTGGTGGTGCCGCTGACGTCGTTGGTCACGACCAGCAACGGTTTCCCCGTGGGACTGTCTTCCGGTTTGATGAAGACCAAGGCCTCCGCCGCCAGATCACCGGCCGTCGGCACCTTGGGAGGGTTGGTCCCGGCGCCCGGCACCACCGCGAAGTTCCGGTTGTTCACATAACGGACAAAACGCGTCTGATGGGGATCGGTCACATCATACACCATGATGCCACCGATGCGTTCAAGACCGATGAAGGCCCATTGCCTGCCGTACGCCTTGCCAAGGACGAGGCACTCGGGCTCCGGCCCACTGTCATCGCTGCGGGTGTCGATGGTATTGTTGGAGTTGTTGGAATTAAAATTGGCCGGAAACAGAGCGGCGATTGTCCTCTCGAACTGGTCGCCGCTGTCAAAAACCAATTCCCCCGAGGCGTGCCAGATGGAGAAAGAGCGCCCCCCGAACGTATGGATCTCATCGCGGTCGCCGTCCCCGTCCAGATCACCGGTGATGCGGCTGGCCTGCAGGCGGCCCAGATTGCTGTTCATCTTCAGGGTGGCCGCGTCGGGAAAGGCCGCCGGGTCCAGCAGGAAAGCTGGATCACCGATCCGGATATCCTCACTGCCGGTGAGGGGAGGAGGCACCAGGCCAGGGTAATTCCGCACGTCCCCTTCATTGGCGGTGACAAGGTAGCTTTCCCCCTGGAACTGGTAGGAGGCGACGGCATCAGGTTGGAACATGCCTTTGACCGGCCGGTTGAAGAACCGGATCCCGCCATCCTGGTCACTGGCATCCAGGGCATTGCTGGATCCAAACCCATTGTCGGCAAGTATGTGCTCCTTGAATCCCAATGGGATGATTTCCGTGACGGTCCGGGACGGAATATCGATGGTGGCCATGGCGTTATTTTCCTGCAGAGTCACCCACGCGGTGCGGGAATCATGCGACACCGTGATGTATTCCGGCTCCAGATCCTGGGACACCGTGGCATTGGGGCCATAAATCCGCACCCCGGCGCTGCGGAGTTCGTCCTTTTGCCCGTCGAAGGCGTTGAAGCTGGCCGTGGTCACACCGGTCTGATCCAGGGCGGCCAATCCTCCGGACAAATCAATGATGCTGACTGAACCTTCGGGATCGACGCTGGGCCCAAGGGTGGCGGCATTCACATCGTTGTAGGAATTGGGTTCCCCTTCATTGGCCACGAGCAGGTGGCGTCCATTGGGCGTGAACGTGATCATGTCCGGAAGGGCTCCGACGTTGAGCTGGCGAAGGTCCTGGATGATGATCTGCTGGGCGGGAGGCAGGTTCAGGTCGAGACTGGCCCTGAGGCAGACCACCACGCCGGGATTCATTTTGGGAACGGCCTGATAGGACACCGCCACGATCCCTCCGCGCACCGCCAGACCCCGGGGAGCCCCCAGGGCAAGACTGATCGTTCCCAGTTTCACCGGAGTGGCAGGATTGGCGATACTCAGCACATCAATCGCCTTGCTGGATGAATTGACGACGAAGAGCCATTGTTTATCCGGGTCATGGGCCACAATTTCCGAGGCCCCGCCATTGTAGATCCCACTCGCATAACTTCCCATGAGCTTCAGTCCGATATCTTTCTGGGCGGGAGCGGCGGACACCTGCCATCCGGAAGTCGTGAGGAGGATGGCTAATGAGGCGCGGGCCGTGCGGGTGGTGTTTTTTGATGTTTTCATGCGTTTGTTGTGGAGTTGGTTTTATTATTGGGGGTTAATTTTCGGGGCAATCCTTGCCGGGTCCTCGGGAGGGTGTGGCAGGTTTGCAATTCCATGGGATGCCTGTAGCGGACGCACCCGGCCCTTGGTTCCGGCGACAGCGGAAACCCGCCGGGTGGCGTGGCTGGGCGCCATCCAGGAGAGCAGCGGGGCGCGGAAAGCGGACAGGCCGGGAGGCAAGCAGATGGCAGAAAGTTCATTCTGCGAGTTACTACAGAAAAACGGCGGCCCGGTTACAGGCGCCATTTCATTGGCTGCCCACGAATGGTTTGGCAGGACGTTTCCCGGCCAGCACGGACCTTCACGAATTCAGCGCCGCCATGAGATACCTCAATTCCCCGTCCACGTCCGCGGGGTCCGCCACGGTGCGGGCGACCTCCGCCCGCACGACTTCGCCGAGTCGTTTGCGCAGCCGGTGGACGGCGACTTTCACCGCGCCTTCGGACAATCCCAGCAGCGCGGCCTCCTGACGATAGGACGCCCCGGCGCCTTCCGTCAGGAGCAGGGGCTGCAACCGGTCGAAGAGTTCTTTTTTTCCGGTGGCCGCGTAATCTGCGCCGAGTCGTTCCATCGCCCTTTCCAACAAGGTCAGGGCCCACCGCCGGTCATAAACGGTCTCCGGCCCCGGCTGGTCCGCCATGGCTTGCTGGTAGCTCTGTTCCGCCGCGTCTTCATCAAGGGCCTGCCCGCCGCCCCGTTTCTGCGCCTGGCCGCGCACCCACTCATTCACCAGAAAATGCTGGAGTGATTTCAGGAGAAAGGACCGGAACCGCCCCCGCTCCTGGGAGGCGAGTTTCAGGTATTTCTTTTCAAGCAGCCGCGAAAAGAATTCCTGGGTGAGGTCCTGCGCGTCGTGGGGGCGGTGTCCCTTCCGCCGCACGTAGGCGTAAATGGGACTCCAGTAGGTCCGGCAAAGAGTCTCCAAGGCCTCCCCGGCATGCGGTGCCTGGGATTGCCCGGCAAGCACCACCATCCCCCACTGGGTCGTATTGAATTGTCCGGCCGCAGGGAAAGCTTCGCTTTCACTTTTTCCCGAAGAGGCAATGGCACTCATAATTTCCGGCTGAAAACGGGACTATCACGGGCACCCATGGCAGGGCTGTCAATTCCGGGAGACAATAACGCCTCCGGCGGATCCCGGAAAGAAAAATCCACGGGTCCGGCTCCAGCCTTCCCTTCCGTGCGGGGGAGTGACCGGGTCGCCAGAGGTGGGAACCGCCCCGGCTGGATTTTCACTGGACCTGGGGCCAGGCCGTTCCCCAGGATGAGCCTTACGCGCGGACCCAGCGGGTGATGGTCATAGGCCAGGCATTGGCGGCATCGGCGGGGAAGGACTGCTGGTCCACCGCGCACCACTGGTCTGCAGGCAGTTCCGGGAATGGGGTTTCCCCGGTCACTTCGGTTTCCACGGTGGTCAGGATGATTTCATCGGCCCATGGCAGGACGGCGGCATATACCTGCCCTCCCCCGCAGACCATCAGCTCCCCCACGCCATGGGAGGCCGCGAGCCGCAGCGCAGCAGGAACATCGGACACAGCCCAGCCCCCGGGCACGGTGAAGTCGTCCGCCAGACGCGTCAGCACCACCGGTACGTGGCCCGGCTGAAACCAACCGTTCATCTGTTCATAAGTGATGCGTCCCAGCAGCAACCACCGCCCCGCGGTGCGGGCGCGGAAGTGCGCCACGTCCCGCGGCAGATGCCAGGGGATCTGCCCGTGGGAGGCCAGCACACCGTTCCGGCTGGCCGCCGCGATTAGGACGAGGCGGACGGCCGGCCGGACCGGGAGCGGAGGTTGTCCTGACAAGAGCGGGGATGGGGTGGAAGGAGTCCTCCGGCGGGGCGGGCGGTCAGACGCCGCCTACCGGCACCACCCGGGCATTGGACCCGGCGGCAGCCTCGGCTTCCATGCGCAGCGGGGTCTGGCGGGCGGCAGGATCCAGCAGCACGGTGATCCGGTGTTTGCCCACGGGGAGGTCGAGCGGCACCAGAGCGGCGGGTTGGATTTCCTTGTCGTCCACCCACAGCTTCATGCCGGCGGGGTCCGCGATTTTCAGCACCATAGGGCCGGCGGTGGTGATGTCGATTTCGCCCTGCACCACCCGTCCTTCGACTTGATAGAGCTTGATGAGCGGGATCTCGGCGAGCGGCAGATCGCCATCGACCCGGCTGTAGGCGGGAATCCAGGCCAGGCCGGGCTGCTCCACCGCGAGGGCCCGCAGGCCTTCACGGTTGATAGTCTGTCCGAAGTCAGGAGCGGGCTGCGGCAGGCGCCAGCGGCGGATCACGCTATCCGACTGCACCTTGTATTTCCCTTCCTTGCCCAGTTCAGACATAAAGCGCACGAGGTCGAGGAATTCATCGCGCCGCAGACCGGCGGTGAGGCCGGGCGGCATGAGGGAAGCCGGCATGCTCTGCTTGCTGGCCACCTCCGCCACGGGAATCGACTGCGTGGTCCCGGCGGCATCGCGCAGCAGGACTTCGCGGGCGTCCTCGCGGACGAGGAATCCACTGAAGACTCCACCGGCCTTGGTGTTCACCACGGTGGTGGCATACCCTTCCTTGATCTTCTTGGAAGGCTCCAACAAACTATCAATGATGTAGTCCACGGGGGCACTGGCCCCGATGCTCAACAAGTCCGGCCCCACAATCCCGCCCACCGCGCCGATGGCGTGGCAGCTCTGGCAAAGCAGCGCCTGACGGCGGTAAATGAGCTCGCCCCGGGCGGCATCGCCCTTCTCCTTCACCTCGGTCATCATGCGCGTCATCTCTTCAGGGGACATGCCGACCCCGACTGGCTGCAGTCCACCGGCCACGGTCAGGACTTCGATCAGTCCCTTGGCATCGGCGCCGCGGGCTCCGGCTTTCTGCACTCCGGCGGAGGCGACTTCACCACGCAGGGTCTTGTTCCGCAGGGCATCAGCCAACAGGCCGGGCCCGTCCTTGCGGGCCAGGTAGGCCTCAAACACCACGGCGGCGCCATTGGCATCCGGCAAACTTGACAGAAACTCCGCCACCCGGCCGGCCGAGCCGCCGGCATCGAGCGACACCAGAGCTGCCAGGGCCGCGGCCTTGCCCGCCACCTGCGGGGCACCGGCGGCAAGCGTGGTCAGGAAACTTTTGGAGGCATCGCCACCGAGCGCCGCAATGGCGTTCATGGCGGCACCATCACCCGCCTTGGCCTGGGCTTCCAGCGCCGGGCGGGCGGCTTCCAGCTTCCAGGCTCCGGCCAACCGGGCCGCGGCGGCGCGGAGTTTGCTGTCCGCCTGATCGAGCCGGGGCAGGATGCGCTCCGCTCCACCGGCCGGCTTGAGCTGGCGCTGCGAGGCCGCCACCGCCAAAGCGTTATAACCTGCCAAAACCAGAGCCGGAGCGGCCTGACTGGCGCTGGCCATATCCAGCAGTTTGGTCAGATCCTCCGGGGTACCCAGAGAACCTGCAAGGGCGAGGGCTTCCGTCAGGTTGGCCTCCGGGATCTTGCCGTTCTGCACCAGTTGCAACAAAGCCCCCACCGCTTCCGGCCGGTCGGCGGCCTTCAGGGCGAAAGCAATCTGGGTCACATTCCCCCCAAAGGTGATCTCACCTTTCTGGAAGGCTGGAAGCCAGAGGTCGGCCAGTTCCCGGCAGGTCAGCCACAGGGCAAAATCAAGGTTCTCATCCATCGGCGCATTGAGCACCAGCAGGGCCTGTTCGACCCCCTTGGCATCCTTCATCAGGCGCAGGGCATGCACCGCCTCCAACCGCACCCGGGCGGAGGGCGAACTCACGGAACGCAGGATCAGATCGGCATTGCCGGGCTGCCCTTCCCGGAACAACTGACCGGAAGCACGCACGGCGTAAGCCTGGAGGTCGTCCCCGGCAGCCGCGGCCAGCAAAGGCGAAGCGGCGGTCAATTGACGGGTGGTCTCAAGGAGGCCGATGGCTTCCTTCACGAAATTAGGAGATGTCCCGGGGGCCTTCACCAGCGTGAGGACCTGCTGTTCCAGATCGGCCACCTTGCGGCGTTTCAATTCCTGTTTGGTCTCGATGCGGATCCAGTCCTCCGGTGCCTTCAGCTGCTCCAACAATTCCGCCACACTCAGCTTCGCATAGTCCGGCTGCGGGGAAAGCGCACGCCCCTTGGCCGTAATACGCCAGATGCGGCCGTGCTCACGGTCGCGCCGGGCATCATGGAAATCGACTTCACCGTGCTGGATGATCGGGTTGAACCAATCGGCCAGATACAACGCGCCATCCGGACCCATGCGGGTATCCACGGGACGGAACGAGCCATGGGTGGAGGCCACCACGTCTTCCAACTGCTGCGAGGAAAAACCACTGCCCTCGGTTTTCACCGCAAAATGGTTCACCCGGTGCCCGCGGAAGTCATTGGTGATCATATGCCCCTGCCAAGCGTCAGGGAAATGCCGTCCACTGATGATCTCCAGACCGGCCTGCTTCGGCTGTCCGGGATTCATGCCCTTCAGGATGCGGGGGAGCTGGTTAGGCAGGCAGAGGAAAGTGGCTCCGGGGAAGGTGTAGTTGATCCCCTCGCCGTAGGCGCCATCAGTGGTGAAGGTCTGGCCCCACTGGTCCCACACCATGCCCCAGGGATTCACCTGACCCATGGAATAAACCTCCAGCCGGCCGGTCTCCGGACGGTACTGCCACCAGCCGCTGCCGCGCAGTTCCCTGACCCCATAAGGCGTCTCGATGCGGCTATGGATGTAGACGCTCTGGGCAAAATACAGGCAACCATCCGGGCCGCGTTTGATGCTGTGCAGGATGTGGTGGGTGTCCTCGGTGCCGAAGCCGCTGAGCAACACCTTGGTCTGATCCGCCCGGCCATCCCCATTGGTGTCCTTCATGAAAAGGAGCTCGGTGCTGTTGGCCACATAAGCCCCGCCATCGCCAGGCAGGATACCGGTAGGGATCAGCAGGCCTTCGTAAAAGACGGTGGACTTGTCCGCGGTGCCATCGCGGTTGGTATCCTCCAGGATCACAATCTTGTCGGCCTGGGTCTGGCCGGGTTTGATGTGGGGGTAGATCGCGCTGCTGGCCACCCAGAGGCGGCCTTTTTCATCCCAGGCCATCTGGATCGGTTTGGCAATGAGAGGCTCCTGGGCAAAGAGATTGATCTCCAGGCCGGGGGCCATTTGGAAGGTGGCTTTTTCCGCCGCGGCATCCACCGGCGGCAGTTCTTTCAGATCCCGCTGGGCCGGAGCCGGGAGAGTGAAAGCGGCTGAAATCAAAACAAAAGAGGTCTTCTTCATAACATCAAAAAATATAAAATGGGAGGGAAACGCAGGATGGGATCATTTCCCCGGCAGCAGGGCATGGATGGCCGTCTCCTTTTCCGTCACCAGCGGTTCAAAGAGCTGGACCTCGGAAGCGTTATTGCCCTGCTCATGTTTCCGCGAACCAAAGAGGTAGATTTCGTTCTGCGGGCGCCAACGATAGAAATAGAGCAGATTCTTTTCCACCACCAACGGACGCAGCTGGTCCGGCACCTGGGCGGCCGGGGCCACCTGGAGGGCTTTGAGGAAGGCCGGAACGATGGAGGCATAACCACTGGCGGTGAAGGTCACCCCGTTTTCCGAATCCACCGGCGTATTCCCCATGGCACTGAAAAGATCGGCAAACCGCAGACCGCGATCGCGGGCCAGACCGGCGATGGCCTGGCTGGTGGCCGCCCGGTCCTTGTTATGGGCCGTCATGTCCGGAAAGGGCGCGGGCAGGGTCTGGGCCGCCGGAGGCGACATCAGCACCACTCCGGCCTGACTGGTTTCCTGGATCATGCCCAGCAGGGTGCGGTAGGATTTGAGGAAGTCCTCGCGTCCAGCTTCTCCCTTGAAGGCATCAACAGCGCCGTAACAGGAAATCACCACCGTGGGCTTGAGGTTGGCCAGTTGCTGCTTCAGGCGGTCAAACCCCTCCGCAGGCGGCCCGAAGTAGGCCCGGCTCTCGGCGCGCGGGGTATCGCCGGACCAGCCCAGATTGCGGAACCGGATGTTCTGACCCGCATAGGCGGCAGTGAGGGCCGTTTCAAGGTAACCGTAGTTCCCATCCCGCTCGATGAAGGTGTCTCCCAGCAGGACGACCAGATCCCCGCTTTTCAAGGCAAGCGGGCCGTCGACGGCCAGGGGACCAGCGAGGGCGGCAGAGCCGTGAGACCAACAAAGCAGGGCAGCGGACAGGGAAAGCAGGGATCGGTGCATAAGAAAAGGAACTGTGAAAACGGCGGCAAGGACCCAATGCTTGCGGAAATCGGCAGGAAATGTCCAGCCGGGAAAGCTACGGTCACCGCCGCAGTTTCCATCCCGGGCGGTTCCGGTCCGGCCCCGGTTCAGGCGAGGAGCCGCAGCCAAGCCCCAAGGTGGGCCTCCCACGTGAGGGGAAGCACCGTTTCCCGGGCCGCGGCCCCGCAACCGGCCCGCTGCGCCTCCGGCAGGGCCAGCACCCGCGCCAGCAAGCCGGATAATTCGTCCACCCGGGAGGGATCATTGATGACAAAACCATTCTGCCCTTCCCTGACGAACTCCACGGCCCCATCGGCAGCGGAGATCAGCCCCGGCAACCCGCAGGCCATGCTTTGGAGCACGGTGTTGGCGCAGGCGTCGTAGTGAGTGGGATGGACGAACCAGTCAGCGGCCTGATACCACGGCAGCAGGTCGGCCCGGCCAAGACCGGTGACGCGCCCGGCCAGACCATGTTTCCGGATGATGCCCTGCCAGGCGTCGAGGGATTGACCCGCCACCCACAGACGTGCTTCCGGGATCTGCGCGAGAGCCGGCAGCAGGGTGCCCAATCCTTTGCGGCGATGGTCGAGGGAGGCAAATAACAGCGCATGGGTATGGGCCGGGATCCCCAGCTTTTCCCGGAGCGCGGCTCGGGTGGCAAGGTCAGGAGCAGGCTGCCAGCGGTCCGTATCCACGGCGGTGTGGATCACTGTGACCCGCTCTGCGGGCACCTGATAGGCTTCGGCCAATTCGGTGCGGACTTTGGCGGAATTGACAATAAAATGCCGGGTCTGCCCACCGGTGTAGAGTTTCCGTTCGAGGGCCAATTCCAACTGGTTCTTCGGCTTCCAGCGTTTCCACCACGGCAGCATCCTGGAATAATGCCAGTGACATCCACCGCCGGCGCGGTGCAGGTCCTGACGCCAGGTCCGGCCGAAGCCCAGCACCGCGTCCACCTTCAAGTCAGGCACGAGGGCGGCGCTCTGCTCCGCGAAACGGGCGAGGGTCCCCCGGCTGGTCCGCGCGGGCGGGATGAGCCGGACCTCTGCCGCGAGCGCCCGCATCGATTCATCAATCCGGCTGGTGACCAGCACCAGCTCATGGCCGGCGGCCTGAAGCTGTCCGGCGAATTCCCGCAGGTAGCCTTCCAGTCCGCCCCGGGTGATAAACTGATGATAAAGCAGCGCCAGCCTCACGCCGCACCTCCCCGAGGTTCGTCCGGAGGCTGCCCCTGATGCTGGTGCTCATAAAGACGGCTGTGCCTGACAAAGGTCTGGTAGGCCGTGCTCCAGGCAATCCACAAGCCCGGGAAGCCATCGAGAAACCCCCGCCGCAGTCCGTAGGCCCTGACAAAACGCCAGGCGGGCCGGAACAGGGCCGCGGAGAGGGACCACTGCTTCCCTTCCGCCAACTGGCGCTTCAGGTATTCATCCGCGAAGATGTTAATCTTCTCCACATACCGCGCCATGGTGGGGAAGGAAAAATGATGCAGATCGCCCGCACAGGCCTGGACGGCTCCGGGCACCTCCAGTTTGTCGTGTTCCGGGCTGCCGCCCCACCGGGCGCGCTCCCGGCGCACGAGGCGCAGCTTGCGGTCCGGATACCAGTCCCCATGGGTGATCCACCGGCCGAGGAACCAGACCTTGCGGGGGAAGCTGGCCCCATCATGGAGGGCGGCGTGCTGTTCAAAAAAAGTCAGGATATCCTGCCGCATCGCCGGCGAGACCTCCTCATCGGCATCCAGCGCCAGCACCCACGGCTGGGTGCATTGTTCCAGGGCCGCCTGCTTTTGATCCCGGTATCCCAGCCAGTCCTGGTGCAGCCAGCGCACCCCATGCCGGGCCCCGATCTCCGCTGTGGCATCAGTCGACCCGCTGTCCATGACCACGATCTCCGCTGCCAGTCCGGCGACGCTCGCGAGACAGCGCTCCAGATTGGAGGCCTCATTCCGGGTGATGACAGAGATGGAAAGCGGGAAGGAACTCATGAAGAACAGGCAAAGCCGGGGCCCGGAAGTTGGCCCGCACCCTGCAGGGCGGATATGGCCTGCGATTCAATTCCCCGGCAACGGAAAATGATGGCCCGACGGTTGACACCCTGCTCTGGGCCGCACAGGTTTCCCATGTCGTCACCCTTTTTGCCCCATGGCTATCCGGCTAGATAAATCAATCATCCGAGGTGAGATCACCAACGAAATCCAAGGCCATGTCACGGGGCGTATCTGGCTCCTGGGCAAACCCGAACCCGTCGAGCTGAACCTGCTCGGCAACTGTCTGCGCGATCTGGCGGGTTGCCGCCTGAAGTTTGAAAACCCGGTGCCCCGGCACGATCCCACCGTCACCATTGTGGCCGCCCAGCAGAACGGGGTGGTCGGGGACATGACGGCCTCGCGCAAAACGCGCATCCCCACGGTCAGTGATGAGGAACTGATGGTCCTGCTCGAAAACAAGCAGCCCATCCCGACCCGGGTGGCCAATTGCCTCTATCTGGAGTGGTTCAGCGAACTCAATGGCCGCATGGTCGTCGAAAGCACCGACTTCAAATTGGAGATCACCACGGCAGAATGGACGATGTCGGCCGAGGATGATCTGGCGCAGACCCGTGCCAGCCAGGAGAATTTCCACGCCTATCTGGACTCCATCACCGGGGGGCCCGATGGGGAGGATGACGAAGAGGAGGAGTATGCCGATACGGAGGAGGAGGAAGAGGACGAATTTTCCAACAACGGGTCGGAAGAGGAGGCCGAACTGGATGAGGAAGCTCCCATGATGGGCCGCGAGGATGCCGGGGATGGCTCCCTGATCGAAGTAAATATCGAGGCCGAGGAGCTGGAGGAGCCGCTCAACGAATTTGAATGGGAGCAGGAGCTCCGGGAAGCGGACCGCCGCGCCGAGGCCTATCAGGAAGCTTTTGACCGGTATAAAGACCATCCCCATCGCGAACGACTGATCGCCGAAGCGATGGGCTGGGAACCGGAGGAGGTGGAAGAGTTCCGCGACGACTGGCAGGATGTGACCGAAAACCTGCAGGGCCACGACCCTGACGAAATGCTGGAAAACGCCGGCATGTTCACCGAGGACGAGGAAGGGGCGCACCATCCCCTGAGCCGCCGGGCGATGGATTTTGCCCTGCGCCTGCAACGGGATGCCAAAGCCCGGGGCCTCTTCGAAGATGATGTGGCACGCGACAATCCCGTGCTCAGCGTCATTGTCAGCATCATCGCCCTGGGTGGCAAACTGGCGGCAGCCTTGGATGGCACCATGCATGGTTTTGATCCGGAACCGGGGTTTGTGATTGCCATGTTGAAGCGTTCACAGATTCCCCTGAACGAAGCCCTGCACGCGCTGTCCTCCATCCAGATGAGCGGCCTGAGCAAGGATACCCGCTCATGGCTTATCGCCGCCCGGTCCGAACTGTTTGAGCTCCGCAAGGATATCCTCGATCTGATGAGCGATCTCCGGAAGTAGGTTCCAGTTTCCCGGCGATTGACGGCTGGCCGACTTTGGTATTTTCTCGGCAATTCTATGCAACGCCTGATCCTCTCTCTCGTCATCGTGTCATCGGTCCTCCTGCCCTCCTGTGCCGGCCTCCCCGGGGAAAGCCCTGACCACATGCGCGAACGGGTGGATCGCCAGGATGAATGGATCGACCGCCGGGCCGAGAAACGGTCCATCCGGAGTCAAAGCGCGGACGATCGTTATAACGCGTGGTGGGACCGGACCATGGGCCGCTAAGTGGAGGCCCTGGGCCCCGGCTTCAGATTGGCCACGGGATCCATTCCTGGGGCCGGTGAAAATCCGGTGTCTCCGCGCCCAGTCCAGCAAGGCTGTAATACGTCGCTCCGTCCGGACCCCGGCGGATGGCGCAGAAATTGACTCCAGGCTCCCGGTAATCCGGCAGCCGCAGGCACATTTGCCCGGTCCAATGCGTCGGCGTCCATGTGACCTGGGTTTGCACCCCCAGCCGGGTCCAGTCCGGTTGGGGCACGGCCCGGACCCGGGGCGCCACAAACGAGGCGCTCCACCAGGCGCCTCCCGGGCCAAGGTTGAATTCCTGATATTCACCGCTGTGGCGGTCCAGGATGAAAAATTCAGCCACATCCCGCTCCCACAGGCCCTCGACAAATCCCCCGGACTCGAATTCACTGCGCCCCTCCGACGGCAGCTCCATCTTCATTTCCCAAATCAGGAACCCGGCTTGTTTCCCCCAACGCACCTGCGGCGGGGATTCCCCGGCAGTCTCAGCCCAGAACTTACGCAACGGCTGCCATCCGGTATCCCAACTGAACCCCGCTGGCTTATTCACTGCCGCCGCCCCCTCCTCCAGCTCCTCCCCCTCCTCCTGAGTCGCCCCCGCAACTGCTCCCGCCATCGCTGAAACTACTGCTGCCACTATCCATCCAGGAGGACTCACAGGCCGGTGCCGGAGCGCCGCATTCCCCATCGGTGCCGGAAGGGGCGGACTCCCCACGATATTCCGCCGCCCCCCCCTCCTGGCTGGTGACGGCCGACCCGGCAGTCAGGGAACTTCCCGCAAACAGGATAGGATCCACCCCGCCGGTATCATGAGGGGCAGGTCGGCCTTCCTTCCCGGGAACGGGACGCTGGCGCTGCTGCGCCTTCACTTTGGCGATCACCAGCAGACACACCACCGGAATGGTCACGATCATCACGCCAAGCACGATGAGCAGAAGAGTCCTCAGGGACTCCGTCTGCTCCGGCGATGGCATTTCAAGGTTCATGCGTCCGTTTCCGTTTCCGGCGTCCCTGAGTCATCGGCTTCGGATTCTGCAGCGCTGTCCGTCCCGTCAGGGGCACCGGCAGCTTCGGCCAGGGACGAGTCCTCAGGGTCCGCAATGACCCGGGCGATATCCTGGAGCTTTTCATCCCCCCGCAGGCTGATCAGTTTGACCCCGGCGGCATTCCGTCCCGTTTCCCGGATCTGGGAGACCGGGATGCGGACGCTCTGACCTGTCGTGGTCATGAGCATCACTTCGTCGGACTCATGCACCACCAGGGCACTGACCACCTGGCCGGTCTTTTCACTGGTCTTCATGGTGATGATCCCCTTTCCGCCGCGGGCGGTGATGCGGTAGTCATCAAATCCGGTGCGTTTGCCAATGCCATTTTCGCTGGCCACCAGCAACATTGCCGCATAGTCCACGATGGAGAGGCTGACCACGTAGTCGTCCTTCTTGAGCTTGATCCCGCGCACCCCGGTGGCTTGACGCCCCATGTCGCGCAGGCCGCCTTTTTCCCGGGCTCCGCCTTCGGCGGCTTCCGCCCCTTCGGTTTCATCGGATGCGTCTTCACTGGAATCTTCCACCTCTTCCCCTTCCTCGGCAATGGCGGCCCCTTCCCCGACCACTTCGGCATATTCCTTGAACCGGGTGCTCATCCCGCCATGGGTGACCAGCACGATCTCGTTGCGGCCATCGGTCAGGGCGCAGCCGATCAGGTCATCACCCTCGCGGATGTTGATGGCGATGATCCCATCCTTCCGGATGTTGCGGAATTCGCCAAGGTTGCTGCGTTTCACCACGCCGAGACGGGTGGCGAAGATGACAAATTTATTCGGGTCCCAGGTCGCGTCCTTGTCGGATTCCCCCTGGGTCGGGATGCGCAGCACGGAGGCGATTTTTTCCTCGGGGCGCAGATTCAGCAGGTTTTTGATACTGCGGCCCTTGGCGGTGCGCGATCCTTCGGGGATGAGATAGACCCGCTCCGCGTAAACCCGGCCGCTGTTGGTGAAGAACATCAGCCAATCATGGGCGCTGGCGGTGAAAAGGTGTTCCACGAAGTCGCCGACTTCCGCCTCCTCCACGCCACTGGCTTTCGCGGTTTCCATGCCCTTGAGGCCTTTGCCGCCACGCCGCTGGCTGCGGAATTCGCTGCTCAGGGTGCGCTTGATATAACCGCGGTGGGAAATGGTGATGATCATCCCCTCGTTGGCGATCAGATCCACCAGATTGATCTCGCCTTCCTCGGCGGCAAAGTCCGTCAGGCGGGGCGTGGCATATTTGGCTTTGATGACCAGCAGCTCTTCCTTGATGATGGTCAGCACCCGGGACTCGCGCGCCAGGATGTCCATCAGGTCAGCGATCTCGGCCATGACGCCGTCGTATTCGGCTTTGATTTTGTCGCGCTCGAGGCTGGTCAACTTGTAGAGCTGGATCTCCACGATGGCCTTGACCTGCCGGTCGGAGAATTGATAGCGGTCGCCCACGATATGGGGCTGGCCCCGGATGATCACGCCCACCGCCAAGGCGGCCTCCACGGTGAAGGGATAGGCCTTGATGGCCGCTTCGGCCGCATCCCGGTTCGCACTCTGGCGGATGATTTTGATGAATTCATCGATCTTCGAAGTCGCCAGCAGGAGGGCTTCGAGGATTTCCGCGCGGGCCTCCGCCTTGCGCAGGAGGAAGCGGGTGCGACGCAGCACCACCTCGCGGCGGTGTTCGATATAACAGGCAATGGCGTCCTTGATGTTGAGCAGGCGCGGCTTGCGGTTGTCGATCGCCAGCATGTTCACGCTGAAGGACGACTCCAGGGCGGTGTGTTTGTAGAGATTGTTGATGACCACCTTCGGGCGGGCATCGCGCTTCAGTTCCAGCACAATGCGGGTGCGCTCATCGCATTCGTCCCGCAGACCGCTGATTTCCGGAATGATCTTTTCGGTGACCAGTTCGGCGATGCGTTTGATCAGCACCGCGCGGTTCACGATGTAGGGGATCTCGGTAATGACGATCTGTTCCTTGCCCTTCTCGTCCAGCTCGATATCCACCCGCCCGCGCACCTTCATGGAGCCGCGGCCGGTGTGCAGATAGGCATTGATACCCGCTTGTCCGTAAATGGTGCAACCCGTCGGGAAGTCGGGACCTTTGATGTGCTGCTGAAGTTCCCGGATCGAAATATCCGGCTGGTCGATCTGCGCACAAATCGCATCCACCACCTCCCCCAGATTGTGCGGGGCCATGTTGGTCGCCATCCCCACGGCGATGCCGGTGCCGCCGTTGACAATGAGGTTCGGGAAGGCCGAGGGGAACACCGTGGGTTCCATCAGGCGCTCGTCATAGTTCGGGACGAAATCGACGGTGTCCTTGTCCATGTCCTCCATCAGGAGGCCGCCCAGATGCGTCAGCCGGGCTTCCGTGTAACGCATGGCGGCCGGAGGGTCGCCATCCACGGAACCAAAGTTCCCCTGCCCGTCCACCAGGGTCTCGCGGATGCCCCAGTGCTGCGCCATGTTCACCAGCGTCGGGTAAATCACGGATTCACCATGCGGGTGGTAGTTCCCGGAAGTATCACCACAGATTTTCGCGCACTTGATGTGCTTCTTCCCGGCATAGAGCCCGAGGTTGTCCATCGCATACAGGATGCGGCGTTGGGAAGGTTTCAGACCATCGCGCACATCGGGCAGCGCACGGCTGATAATGACCGACATGGAGTATTCCAAAAAGGACTTCGCCATTTCATCGGCGACATTGACCGGCTCGACGCCGCGGTTCTCAGGTTCGCTCACAGGTTTGAAAAGAAAAATAGGTTATCTGTCCCGCAGGCAGCCCGGCGGGAATCCTCATACTGGAGGGTCCCCCCCCCCGGTGCAAGGAAGATTCCCGGCCCGGCACCGCCTCAATTTCGACTCCCACACGGTCCCGGTCCGCCCTGCCTCCCGGGCGGGTTCTTGGTTTTCAGGGGTGAAACAAACGGCGGATCGACGGGAGCTCCGGGCGGTGCCGGCTGCCTTTTTCAACTTCAAACCACCACCGCCCCCGCCGCGGCCATCTCCTCCCACGCCCGGACTCCATCCCCCTCCGTCAACTCCACTCCCCGGCAGGCCTCCCGCAGCACCGTCACGGCAAACCCCTCCATCAGAGCATCCAACACCGTGAATTTGACACAATAATCCGTGGCCAGTCCCGCCACCCACAAGTCGGTCACCCCAGCGGCCTTCAGCCACTGCCCCATCCCCGTCGAAGCCCGGTGCCCATTGTCAAAAAACCCACTGTAGCTGTCGATCCTCGGATTCATCCCCTTGGGAAACACCCGGCCAATCCGCCGCGTCTCCAGCCCCGGCGCAAACAATGCCCCGCCGGTATGCTGCACACAATGCACCGGCCAAAAGGTCTGCGGCAGGCCCTCCAGTTCCCCCTGACCAAACACGGCCGCCCCCTGCTGGTTCGACGCAAAGCTCCCATGGTCCGCCGGATGCCAATCCTGCGTCGCCACCACCATCTCAAACTCCGGCATCAACCCATTCACGATGGGCACAATGAGATCGCCCTCCGGCACCGCCAATGCCCCGCCGGGCAGAAAATCATTCTGGATATCGATCAGGAGGAGGGCTTTCATGGTTCTGGAAATCGTTGGGTGACTTGGATCGGCCCCACAATGTGGCGGCAAAATTCCTCCAACTCCTCCGCTGGCACCCAAAGCTCCCGGTGCATCCGGGACCCCACGCATTCTTCAGTAAACTTCGACAGATAATCCGACTCCACATCGAATTTGGTCACGAACCCGGAACCCGAAGCCGGCACGTTCCAGTCCCGCGCAATCTGCACCGCATACGCCTCATTCATCACCGGATAGAAAATCGGTTGGTCCGGCAGCCTTGGAGGAAAGGCGGTCCAACCGCTTGCTTCAATCAAAGCAAGTTCCTTTGGTCCCACGGGACGGTAGAGCGTGGTGGTTTTCATTTTGGATTCAGGATAAGTTCATAACGCTTCCGATCCTGCTCCGAAAAGCAGCAAAATACGACTTCATTCAGAGGGGTTGGAGTTGCTGCGAAATCACGCACTGTGCTGATGGCAATGGATGCGGCGAGGTCCGGCGGGAAGTCGAAAATCCCAGTCGAGATACAGGGGAACGCGATGGAACCAAGCCCGGTTTTGGCAGCCAAATCCAAGGAATTCCAATAACAGGAACGGAGCAGATCCGCTTCGCCGGCGCTGCCGCCATTCCAAACCGGGCCGACCGTGTGGATGATATGGCGCGCGGGAAGCTGGTAACCTTTGGTCATCTTGGCCTGACCGGTTTTGCATCCACCCAGCAACCGGCATTCGTGAACCAATTCACGGCCCGCCGCCCGATGAATAGCACCGTCCACCCCACCACCTCCCAGCAGCGAGGAGTTGGCTGCATTGACTATGACATCCACCTTCAATTTCGTGATATCGCCTTGAATGGCGTGGAGTGTGATCATGATTTTATTTTCTGTCGATATTCATAAATCAAAGCCGCCTTCCGGTCCGCCAGCCCGCGTTCCAGCCCGGCCGGATACGCATGCGGATGCTGCAGCCGCTTCACCCCGCCGTGCAGCGCCGCCAATTGCGCCCGGCAGCGCGCTTGGATCTCCCCCAGCGGGGGCGATTCCCTGACAAATTCCCAGCCCCGGCACACCGGCACCAGCAGGTCTTCGCCCACCGCTCCCGCGGGCACCTTGAAGTGCCGTGCCGGATCGGCGGGATGCACAATCTCCGGCAGGGCCGGACAGCCTGCCTCCTCGTCAAACAAGGCATCGCCCCGGAACTGCCCGTCCACCGAAAACCGCCGCACCTGCTGGATGCCGGGATTGCTGACTTTTACGGTCTGCTCGCTTAACTTGAGTTTCGGCTGCCACACCCCTGCCTCATCACGCATCGCCCCCAGTTTATACACCCCGCCGAGAGCCGGTTCCGTGCCGCCGGTCACCAACTGTGTCCCGACGCCCCAAACTCCGATTTTCGCCCCCTGATGTTTCAGACTCTCGATCAGATGCTCGTCGAGATCATTGCTGGCGACGATGAAGGCCTTGGGAAAACCCGCCTCATCCAAAATCTTCCGCGCCTCGATACTCAGCCACGCGAGGTCGCCCGAATCCAGCCGGATGCCCGCCATTTCGTGGCCCGCCGCCCGCATCCGATGACCGGTCTCCACCGCATGCCGCACCCCATCCAGGGTGTCGTAGGTATCCACCAGAAAGACACAGTTGTTCGGCATCGCTTCCGCGTAGGCGGCAAATGACTCCAGTTCACTATCAAAAGACATGACCCACGAGTGGGCATGGGTTCCCCGCACCGGGATGCCCAGCAACCGGCCCGCCAAGACGTTTGAGGTCGAGGCCGCTCCACCGATGAACGCCGCCCGGCTGGCCATCACCGCCCCGTCCGGACCCTGCGCCCGCCGCAGCCCGAACTCCAACACCGGCTCCCCCTGCGCAGCCTGACAAACCCTCGCCGACTTGGTCGCGATCAACGTCTGGAAATTGATCAGATTCAGCAGCGCCGTTTCCACCAACTGTGCCTGCACGATCGGCCCCTTCACGCGGATCAGCGGCTGATGGGGAAAAACCACCGTCCCCTCCGGCACCGCATCGACGTCACAAGTCCAGCGCAGCCCGCTCAGATAATCCAGAAACCCCGCGGCAAACAGCGGCTGCCCATCCTGGCCGGGCAAGGTCGCCAGCCAGGCCAGATCCTCCACCCCGAACCGGAAATGCCGCAGCCACTCCACCACATCCCCCAGCCCCGCTGCCACCGCATACCCGCCCCCAAACGGGAGCCGGCGGAAAAACAAATGAAACACCGCCTCCCGCTCCGCCCGCCCCGCATGCCAATACCCGGCAGCCATGGTGAGTTGATACAGATCCGTCAGCAATGGAGTGTGGTGGTTCATATCATTTAAAGTCAGGCAACAGCCGCCGGAATCCGTGGCCGAGCACCACGATCAAAAAGAAGAGATTCCGGAAAGGGATCGCCCACCAGCACAGCGATGGCATCGCGCCACCGCTCCGATGCATCAACGCATTTCCCACCTTCCGGACATAACCCACCGATCGGGGCCAATCCCCAATTCCCGCGATCCATTCCGGCGGTATCCCCGCTTCACCCACTTCAGCCCCGCAAATACCTCCCGCGATAGCCGCCACGGTATCCGTATCCCCGCCACATGCGACCACCTCTGAAATCACCCGGTGAAAATCACCGCGATGCCGCAACCAGGCGAACAACGCCACCGCGACCGTATTCGGCGCGAAGCCGGTGACGCCACGCGCACAACCAATCGTCTCTGCATACTCCTGAACTCCCATCCCAGCGCTTAGACCCGCCTCCAAATCCTCCCATCGTGAGCGCATCTCCTCACTCCTTACCAAAAGACGAAGCGCCACCAAAACCGCCGGCGTCTCCACATGGCCTCCCGCCAGAGCTGCCGCCTCCGCCACCAACAGGGCCGACTCCTCGGCGCGGACATCCGTGTGGGTCAATCGGCACGCAGCCAAGGCAAATTCCCGTCGCTTGGCCCTGTCCTCCCGAAACACCACCCCCACAATCGCGCTTCGCATTGCCGCCCCATTGCCCGCCGACCGCACCCCGGCCCGCGTGATGGAAAATCCCAGCCAATGCCGTCCAATTGCCTTGGCAGTGCTCAGCCCCACCCCCGCCGGCAGTGCCAGCATCCACCAGCGGAATGACCAGGCCAACGCCTTTCGAAACGCCTCCGCATCGTCGCCGTGTTTCAGCAAAGCCACCGCCACCATCAGAGTGTGCTCGGTATCATCGCTCAGCATCCCCCGGCCAAATACCAACCGATGCCGAAGCCCACCATGGCAGAACCGCCCGGCCTTGGTCCGCGACAGCCCTTCCGCCGGCAAACCGATCGAGTCGCCTACCGCGGTGCCCAACAGGCAACCGGCCATGGGATCAGCCATTTTCTGCATTTTGATTGGCATAAATTTCTAATGGTTTTTCCGGTGCGGTGCCCCCTCTTGGACAGGGGGAATGCAAAGGAAATCTGTTTGCAGGAAAATTTCGTCAGGGGGCGCTTTCTGATGTGCAGACGCACGTCAATTCATCGAACAACCGGGCCAATTCCACCTGCCGGGGCAACGCTCCACGCCAGTCAGCCGGAATGCCCTGCTCCCCATGGAACACCCCTGCCAATGCTCCCGCCACACAGCCGGTGGTGTCCGTGTCCGATCCCAGATTCACGGCCTTGAGGACACATGAGGCAAAGTCCCCGGTCCTCAGGAGGCACCAGACCGCCGCCTCCAGGGTATCCATCACATAGCCTCCGGAATTAATCGCCATCGCGGGCAGCGCTCCAAAACCAGCATCCAGAATGCGCCCGAAGGCCGGCATCTCCGCACTCTTTTCATAAATCCCCACAAAGTCGCCAGCGGCCGATTTCACGGCCTCCTCCCTGCTCCATCCTTCCATCAAAGCCCGCACCAACAACGCGAAATAAACACAGGCCATTTGGGATCTGGGATGCCCATGAGTGATCGCCGAAGCCCGGTGAATCCGGTCGCGCAGCGCTTCGGTGGTTCCTTCAAGGGAAGCCAGCACCACGGGCAGAATGCGCATCAACGATCCATTGCCGTTGCTGAATTCATCCCGGCCGCCCGCTTCCCCGGCGGGGCTGCCCTGACGGATTCTCCGCAGGGCCTGACTGGTCGCGATCCCGATATCAAAGACCTCCCCGTAAGCCGTCCACAACCCCTGATCCTGCCAGCGTACAAAACGCCGGCCCATATCTTCAGGATCGAACCCGCATTCCACCAGGCTTTCCGCGGAACACAATAACAAGGCCCCGTCATCCGACCATGTGCCTGCCGGTTGCCGGTGTGTGCCATACCCGCGCATTCCTGTCACGGGATCGGCCAACCGCGCAGCGCGATCCTGAAACTCCACCGGCACCCCGAGGGCATCCCCGGTCAGCGCTCCCCAGAGCCCGCCCCGTTGGCGGGAATTCAGATCAGGAGTGCCGCTCATCGCCCTGCCCTCCAGTTCCGGACAAACTGCTGCTGCGGCCCTGTCTCCGGCACCCGGGGAAAATGCTCCCGTTTCCCCGCGGTCAGATCGGCCAGCTTTCCCAAAGCATCGCGTTCCCCATGCCTTGCCAGCCAGCAGCCCAGCACGGTGCCGGTACGGCCACGACCGCCCCAGCAGTGCAGATAAATCACTCCTTCCGCAGCCAGCACCCGGTCGATGGCATCCAACGTCACCACCATCTGCGATGCCGTCGGCACGGAAACATCCCGGATTGGGCAATGCAGCAGCCCCACCGCCCTTCCCTGCTGGCGCGCCAATTCCACCATGGCCGGCCTGTAGTCCTCAAAGCCCCTCCCGGCATGGTCCACTTCGTTACCCTCCATCAGTGAACACAGGTGGGTCACCCCGCATTCCAGCAGGGCATTCAGTTTGTTGAGCGCGACCACGGGATCGCGGTCTCCCGGGTAGAAACCAGCCAGAATCTGGCCCGGCACCGCCCAGTAGGAGCGGGCGAAGGGTGGTTCCGGCAAAGATGGAATCGCTAGTCTCATGTTGGTATTTGATTCGAGGGTGGTTTGGTTGATTGGGAAAATAAATGACCTGCGCCGATGCCCCGGTCGGGCAGTTTCGCTCCACCGATGAACCATGGAACCAGCGTCATCGGGAAGCCGGCATCGGTCTTACAATTCAAAGTGGAATCCCTGTTTCAGCAGCTGCTGATACCGGGCGGGATCAAAACGGAAGAGCTGGGCGGGACGGTGGCGGCCTTCGCGGAAGGTTTCATCCAAGGGAACCAGGAGGTCGAAACCGAGGACCTTTTTGCGGAAATTCCGTTTATCGAGCGGGGTGCCGAGCACGGATTCGTAGAGCTGCTGCAGTTGCGTCAGGGTGAATTTTCCCGGCAGGAGTTCAAAACCCACCGGCTGATAACGCAACTTCCCCCGCAGCCGGATCAGCGCCATGGTCAGGACCTCAGCGTGATCGAAGGCCAGCCGCGGCGGGCTGGACGCGGCGGACCAGCGGGAGTCAGCGGCATCCGTGGCGGCCCGGGTGGTGTGGTCGGCGAGGTTCACGAGGGCGTAATAGGCAACGCTGACGACCCGCTCCCGCGGATCGCGCGCCACGGCGCCGAAGGTGTAGAGTTGTTCCAGAAAGACGTTCCGCAGTCCGGCCTCCTCCTCCAATTCCCGGGCCACGGCTTCATCAAGCGTTTCACCCTCCTGGACAAATCCGCCCGGCAGCGCCCACCGCCCCTTGAAAGGCTCAAGGCCACGTTTGATCAGCAAGACCTTCAGCTCTCCCCCATCCAAGCCAAACACCACGGCATCGACCGTCAACGCTGGTCTCGCATACTCATAAATGTGTGGCATGAAAACCAATTAGTGTCATTCCGACACTTTGTCAAACCGCTTTTTATCATGACCCCATCAGGCCGATGGACCAGCGCACGTCAGGAGTGAGGTGATTTTGCCTCACCACGGCAGTTGCGTATCCACAGCTTTCCGCTTAGGACGGGGTTCGTTTATGTCCACCATCCCGCCTGAAACCCTCCTCGCTGCCCTGAATTGGCGCTACGCGACCAAAGCCTTCGACAGCTCGCGCAGGATCCCGGACGATCTATGGGCGACCCTTGAGGAATCGCTGATCCTGACGCCATCCTCTTTCGGCCTTCAGCCTTGGAAGTTTCTGGTCATTACCACCCAGGAAGTGAAGGAGCGTCTGCGCCCCCACTGCTGGGGCCAGAGCCAAGTGACGGATTGCTCGCATCGGGTGGTCCTTTGTGCCAAGCAGGAGATGGATGCGGCCTATATCGACAAATTCATCGGTTTGACCGCCGCCCTGCGCGGCGCTCCCTTAGAAGCCCTCAAGGGTTACCGCGATATCATCGCAGGCAGTGTCCTCGGCGAGGGCCCCATCGGAGCGGTGCTTCCGGAATGGGCGGCCCGGCAAGCCTACATCGCCCTGGGCCAGCTTATGCTGAGTGCCGCGGTCCTCGGCGTGGACGCCTGTCCAATGGAAGGGTTCGTTCCTGATGCCCTGAATGCCGAACTGGGCCTGCCGGAACGGGGACTGAAAGCCGCCGTGCTTTGCCCGGTCGGTTACCGATCCGCCTCGGATAAATATGCAGATGCCCCAAAAGTGCGCTGGCCAGCGGACGGAGTTGTCGAATATATTTGAATTCGGAAAGATTTCACGCTGGATTAATCTTCCATCCCCGGAAATCAAAGAGATTTAAAAATAAGACATTCAAGACTTGCACCTGATGCCAGCATCAGGCAAACACCCATCCTTTAAGGAGAATTTACCGTGTATTCCAACGAAGACCACTTGCTCGAACTCTTGCAGGACGCCGGCTATATTACGCCGGACAACATCGTCCAGGCCAGCGCCGCTAAACGTGGCACCCAGACTACGCTCGACTTTCTGGTCGAGAATAAGCGGGTGTCTGAAGATATCGTGGCCCAAACCATGGCCGTCGATGCCGGCATGGAATTTGTGGACCTCGCCGGATTTGTGCCGGATCCGTTTGTCCTGGAACAGGTGACCCCTGACATCGCCGCCAAATACAACGTCATTCCGGTGGGGCTCGATAACGGCCGTCTGGTGCTGGCCGTGGCGGACCCGATGGATTTCGAGGCAATGGACAGTCTGCCTCACCTGCTTTCCACCTATCCGCTGGATTTTTACTGCGCTCAAAAATCGCAGATCGAAGCCTTCATCACCGACGTTTACGGGGTGGAGAAGGAGAAGGAAATCGCCACCATGACCGGCGAGGTGGCCGGTGAGGACGATGCCCCGATCATCCGTCTGGTGATGGAAATGCTGACCGAAGCCGTCACCAACCGTGCGTCCGACATTCACGTGGAACCCATGGATAAGCGGCTGCGGGTCCGTTACCGCATCGACGGGGTGCTGCAGGAAGTGGCCTCCCACCCGAAACACCTGCATGCGCCGATGCTGGCCCGTATCAAGATCATGACCGGCGCGATGTCGATTGATGAGCGCCGCGTCCCGCAGGATGGACGTATCCAGACCAAAATCGGCAATAAAAACATCGACCTCCGGGTTTCCACCGTGCCCACCAGCCACGGAGAAAGCGTCGTCATGCGTATTTTGGACCGCAGCAGCATTTTGCTCGGCCTGTCCGACCTTGGCTTCTACAGCGACGACTTGACGAATTTCAACGAATTGCTGGCCCTGCCGGACGGCATCATTCTGGTCACCGGTCCTACCGGCTCCGGGAAAACGACCACCCTGTATGCCTGTTTAAATACGGTGAACCGGCCCGACCGCAAGATCATCACGGTGGAAGACCCGGTTGAATATACCCTGAGCGGCATCAATCAGGTGCCAGTCCGCGAAGACGTCGGAATGACCTTTGCCTCCGCCTTGCGCTCCATGCTGCGCCAAGCGCCGAACATCATCATGATCGGGGAAATCCGGGATCCGGAGACCGCGCAGATCGCCATCAACGCCGCGCTGACCGGTCACTTGGTGCTCTCCACGCTTCACACCAATGATGCCCCCGGTGCCGTTGCCCGTATGACCAACCTGCAGGTCAAGCCGTTCCTGATCGCGACCGCGGTCCGGGCCATGATGGCCCAGCGCCTCGTCCGCAAGCTTTGCGCCGAATGCAAACAACCGGGCGAACTGACCGACAAGGAAATCCGCGCCCTGGGCCTTGATGTCAGCCGCCTGTCCGACTCCAAGATCATGGTGCCCGTCGGCTGCGGCAAATGCCGCAACACCGGATACCGCGGCCGGATGTGTATCGTGGAAATCTTCAAGGTGGACGATCAGGTCCGCCACATGATCAACGAGCAGATTTCGACCCCGCAGCTCCGCCGCCGTGCCCGCGAATTGGGCATGCGCACCCTTCGCGAAGACGCCATCCGCAAAGTGCTCGCCGGTCTCACCACCGCCGCCGAAGCCATCGAAAGCACCATGGCCGACAGTTAAGCCGCCTTCATCCACCTCTTTTCCACGCTTTTCATGAATCCCCAATTCGTCCTGGATCTTTTTCAGTCCCGCTCCCTGCTTGATGAACTGCAGGCGGCCGAGCTCATGGAGGAGGTCTCTTCTTCAGGCAAGGACATCAAACGTCTTCTCACTGACTACGGTTATGTCGAGAGCGAGGCTGATGTTTACCGCCTCATCGCAGAGGAACTCGGCGCCGAATATGTCGATCTCCGCCGCTATGATCCGCCCCGCGCCCTGCTCGACCTCGTGCCCGCCGCGGCCGCCCGCATGCATGGAGCGATCCCCGTCAATTTTGACGAACAAGGACTGCACGTGGCCCTGCTGGATCCCCTGAATCCCCAGAACGCGGAAGATCTCCGCTTCGCCCTCGGCAAGAATATTGTCGTGGTCGTCGCCGATACCGACCGCGTGGAGGAGTTGATCAACACCTCCTACGCCGCGGAAGCGGAAGGCATGGAGGACATTCTTGCCGGCATCAACGTCAATCCCAAGGATGGCGTGGTTGCCGAAGCCGAGGTCAATGCGGCCCCGATTGTTCGGTATGTCGACCTCGTCCTGTTCCAGGCGGTGAAACAAAAGGCGTCCGACATCCACTTCGAACCCTTCGAGAACGACTTCAAAATCCGCTATCGCGTTGATGGGGCCCTCCTGGAAATGGCCCCTCCTCCGGCCCACCTTGGGCCCGTCATCACTTCCCGTATCAAGGTGATGGCCAACCTCAATATCGCGGAGCGCCGTATCCCCCAGGATGGACGCCTGATGAAAACGATCGGTGGCCGCGGCATCGACATGCGCGTCAGCACCCTGCCCACCATTCATGGCGAGTCCGTCGTGCTGCGCGTGCTCGACCGCTCCAGCGTCAATCTTGATCTGGAAAACCTCGGATTTGCCCCCAAGCTTTACGAATACATCATCGACACGGTCAACAAGCCGAACGGCATCTTCATCTGCACCGGTCCCACCGGCGCCGGCAAGACCACCACCCTTTACGCCGCGATCAAGAAGGTGAATCAGGTGGACTCGAAACTCCTGACCGTGGAAGATCCGGTGGAATACGAAATCGACGGTATCCAGCAGGTGCCCGTCAACGAAGCCATCGGGGTGACTTTCCAACGCGTGCTCCGGGCCTTCCTCCGTCAGGATCCGGATCGTATCATGGTCGGGGAAATGCGCGACGTGGAAACTGCCACCATCGCCATTCAAGCGGCCCTGACCGGTCACTTGGTGCTCTCCACCCTGCACACCAACGACGCCCCCGGTGCGGTGACCCGTCTGATCGACATGGGTTGCGAGCCCTTCCTCGTCGCGGCCACTCTGGAAGCGGTGTTGGCCCAGCGTCTCGTCCGCACCATCTGCAAATCCTGCCGGGTGCCCTACGAGCCGAACGAATCCATCCTCACCCAACTCGGGCTTTCGGCCCATGAAATCGGGGACAAACACTTCTACACCGGACGCGGCTGCGAAGACTGCGGCAACTCCGGCTACCGCGGCCGCCGCGGTCTCTACGAGCTGCTCGATATGAACGACGTGCTTCGTGACATGGTGATCGAAAAAGCCCCTTCGATCGTCCTCAAGCAAAAAGCCGTCGAACTCGGGATGATCACCCTCCGCGATTATGGCTTGGACTGCATCTACGAAGGCAGCACCACCATCGAAGAAGTTCTCAAATACACCTGATTTCCCCAGAATTTTGCGATTCTCCGTCACTTCCGGTTTTTCCCAATGACAAAACCCGGCGGTTCCGTTAATCCCTTCCACAATCCCTTCCACAAAGAGACCACATGGCCAAGTTTGAATACATTGCACTAAACGCCAAAGGCGAGGAAACCGCCGGCACCGTCGACGCCGGCAACCGCGACGATGCGTCCGCCAAACTGAAAGGCATGGGCCTCTTCCCCACCCAGGTGGCCCCGGAAGGACAGCTCACGGCAGCCGTCAAACAAAAAGCCAAAGCCGCTAAAAGGCGCCAGGCCAAAGCTCCCAAAAAGGTCACCGGGAAGATCAAAAGCAAGAACCTGATGATTTTCACCCGCCAGCTGGCCACCCTGATCGATTCCGGGTTGCCCCTGTTGCGCGGCCTGACCGTTCTCGGCAACCAGGAACCCAACCCCGTCCTCAAAAGCACGGTCAACGCTCTCGCTGATTCGGTTCAGACGGGTTCCACTTTCTCAGAAAGCCTTGCCCAGCATCCCAAGATCTTCAACAAGCTCTACGTCAACATGGTCAAGGCCGGGGAACTGGGCGGGGTGCTCGAACTCGTCCTCAACCGTCTCGCGGAATACCAGGAAAAAGCCAACAAACTGAAGAACAAGATCATCTCCGCCATGACCTACCCGGTCATCGTTGTCCTGATCGCCGTCGGCATCGTGGTTTTCCTCCTCGTCTACATCGTCCCCAAATTCACCGCGATCTTTGAAAGCATGGTGGAAGGCGGCGCGGAGTCCATGCCGGTGCTCACCAAGGCAGTCATCGGGGCCAGCGATTTCATGAAGAACAACTTCCTGATCATCGCCGGCGCCATCGTCCTCGCCGTTTTCGGGGGCAAGGCCTACGCCGCCACCGCCGGCGGCCGCAAAACCCTCGACAAGCTGGTTCTGAAGCTTCCTCTTTTCGGCTCCGTGCTCCTTAAAAGTGCGGTCGCCCGCTTCACCCGTACTCTGGGCACTCTGGTGACCTCCGGGGTGCCGATTCTACAGGCCCTCAACATCACCCGCGACACCGCCGGGAACCTGACCGTCTCCGACGCCATCATGCGCGTCCATGACGCCGTCAAGGAAGGTGAATCGATGGTTGCCCCTCTCAATGCTTCGAAGATCTTCCCACCCATGGTGATCAGTATGATCGAAGTGGGCGAGGAGACCGGCCAGTTGCCCGAAATGTTGCTCAAGATTGCCGATGTCTATGATGACGAGGTCGACAACTCGGTCACCGCTCTGACCTCGCTTTTGGAACCGATCATGATTGTGGTGCTCGCCGTCATCGTGGCGGTCATCGTGCTGGCGCTCTTCCAGCCTCTCATCACCGTCATCACCAAGTTCCAAGGCTGATCCGGTCTACGGCTCCGCTATTTCCGATATACCTCCTCCCCCTGCCCCCCCCACCTGCCATGAAAATCCGGCCGCTTCGTTCAACCCCCAAGGCTTTTACCTTGGTTGAGATCATGACCGTGATCACCATCATCGGGATGCTCGCTGCCATGAGTTTTGGCATGTTCCGGCTTGCGACCAACAAGGCCGCCAAGAAAAACACCATCGCCCGTCTGGCCGGCATCCAGCTGGGCATTGAGAGCTATAAAACAGATAATGGCGAATATCCCGAGGCCCTTGGGCTGGAGGACACCACGGACATCGGCGGAATAAGTTATAAAGTAGGTGGCGCCCGGATGATCTATCAGGTCCTGACCGGCGACGGCAACAGTGCCATCAAAGGAGGGGGCATCGCCTCCACGGGCAAGGTCGGCTCCAGCGGCACCGTTTACTGGGAGGAAGTCACCCCCCCGACTCCTAAGGAGATCGAATCCAAGAAAAAAGGCAACAAGATGGTGGACGTCGCTACCGATGGCACCTTTTTCCTGATCGACGGATGGCGTAAACCCTTCCAATACGTAAAATCCATCAAGGACCGCAACCGCCGCATCTCCAACATCGACCTTGTCCACTCGGATGCGGACTATGAAGTCTGGTCCTACGGCGCCTTGGACAAGCCGCTGGACGATCCAGAATCGCAGAAAGAATGGATTGCGAGCTGGGGAGCGGACTGATGATCCCTCTCAAGGAAAGCATTCAACGGTTCAAGGGATCACGTGACCCTGCCAGTGTCAGGGTCGTTTTTGCCTTGCTGGCGGTAGCGGTGGCGTGGGCCATATATTTGATGGCTGGCCCCCGTCCCTGGGAGGACAGCATCGTCAAGCGGCTGGCCTCGGGCAAATCCCTCAAGCTGGAGCATTATATTCAAATCGGAGTCTGGTGGGGCGCTGCGGCCGGGTTCCTTGCCTCCCTTGTCGCCTTGGCCACGGTTAAGTGGTGGTCCCTTCCCCAGGCGGCGGTGTATCCCGACCTTGAGCCACCCTCACGCAGGGCCATGCGCTGGACATGGTTCTTTGCGGCCGCGGCCACGCTCCTCGCTGCCTGGCCACGTCATGCCAGGATGGATCACAGTCTTTGGAACGATGAGGAATATCACCTCCGCAGCTATGTTCTGGGGGAGTTCAAACCGACCGGGGAGGGGCGTCTGACTTTCAAAGCCGTCACCTGGCCGGAAGCCATTTTTCTCAACGAAAAAGGCAATCATCACATCTGGGCCTCCATTGAAAACCGGCTTGGCCATTTTCTGAGCGGCCACGCCCCGGGGGACCATACCTTTTCCGAAGCGGGCCTGCGGCTGGTTCCCTTTGTCAGCGGAATCCTGACCGTAGGCACCCTCGTCCTCCTCGGGGCCGCGCTGGGCAGTCCCCGGGCCGGCCTTGCTGCCGGCCTGATTCTTGCCCTGCATCCCTGGCATGTCCGTTGGAGTGTGGAGATCCGGGGTTACTCCACCATGCTTTTTGCCATCACCGCCGGCCTGCTCTGTCTTGTCCGGGCCCTTCAGACCAACCGCTGGCGCTGGTGGTTTGGCTTCGCGGCAGCCCAGGCCCTCTTTCTGCTTTGCTTTGCCGGCAGCGTCTATGTTGTCGCCGCCCAGAATGTGGTGGCTCTGCTTGTCATCTGGCGGAGTGGCGCTCCCGGGACCATCCGCCGCGGGGGAGCGGCCCGGCTCGTCACGGCCGGTATCTTTTCCTTCATCCCCACCGCCCTCATTCTCGGCCCCCACGTCCCCCAGCTAGCGGCCTACCTGAAGTCCGCCAACGAATACGCCCCCATCGGCGTGGGTTGGTTCAATGATCTCTGGACTCACCTCGTCACCGGCCTGCGTCCCTCCGGAGACCCGCCCGGCACCAGCCTCGGGATTGCCCTCAGCGATCTCACGGCTGCGGCACCCTGGAAAAGCTGGGTCGTCTTTGGCCTCATTCCGCTGCTCACCCTGGGCGGGTTGGCCGCCTTGTTGCGCCAGGACTGGCGCACCCGCCTGGTCGCCGGCACCCTGTCGCTCGCCACCCTTCTCGCGATTGTCCATAACTCCCTGTCGGGAGCCCCTTTCCTGACCTGGTATCTGCTATATCTGCTCCCGCTCTTCGCCCTCAGCCTCGTCTGGGCCGCCCGGGGATTGATGGCGCTGCATCCGCGCGCCCTCACCTCCCTGCCCCTCATCTTTGCCGTGCTCTTCAGCCTGTTCACCGCCTCCGCGCTCGGTAAAATCATGCACATCCCCCGTCAGCCCATCCGGGAGACCGTTGCCGCCATGCGTGGCAGTGCTCCCGCCCTCGAACAGGCGGATCCAAAAATCCTTACGGCCTCCTTCGGGGATGGTGCCCGCCAAATGCTGTCCTACGATCCCCGGCTGCGCATCCTGAAATCCCCGGCCGACCTCGAATCCCTGATCCAACTGGCGGTCACCAGCCAGCAACCCCTCTTCCTCTGCCTGCGTGGTCCCGCCGCCATGGCGCAGGAAAACCCTGCCCTGCTGCACGCCGTCACCACCGATCCCCGCTGGCAGCGGCTTCCGCCGGTGCTGGGGATGGAAGCCATGCTCAGTTACGACCTCTACCGTTTCGCCCCGGAGTCCACCGGCCGCCTCCAGCTCAATCCCTGATCCGGCCTGCCCTGGCACCGCCATGCCTGACAAACCAGCCCTCCGACGCCGTCTCCGGCATGAGCTGGGCCACCTGCCGGAAGCCACCAGGACCACCGCTTCCGCCACCCTCCGCGACCGGCTCCTCGCCTGGCCCTGCTTCCAGCAAGCCCCTGTCGTTGCTCTTTTCCACTCCACCGCCACGGAACCCGATCTCCTGCCCCTGCTCCGGAATCCTGGCAAGACGTTCCTGCTCCCCCTCTGCCATCCGGACCGGAGCCTGACCTGGCACCGGCCGCTTCATCTTGACCGGTGGAGGCCTGGCCCCTTCGGCATCATCGAGCCCGACCCTTCCCTCAGCCCCCCCGTCGCTGCTGCTTCCATGGCGCTGGTCCTGGTACCCGGACTAGCGTTCACCCCCTCTGGCGACCGGTTGGGTCACGGGGCTGGTTATTATGACCGCTTCCTCGCCACCCTTGCCCCATCGGTCCCCACCGCCGGCATCTGTTTCAGCTGCCAAATCCTCCCCACCCTGCCCGCCGCCGCCCACGACATTCCCGTGCACCACGTCCTGCATGCCTGAAAAACCAATTCTCCAAATTATGCTTCATCGGCGGATTTGGCAGGAGACTTGATTCACCCTCACCATGATTCCTCGCGGGGCACCTGGCGATGATCAATACAGGGCACGTCCTGACACCAACCTTGCCCGGCCACAGCCGGCCATGTTCCCCGGGAAGCAAGAGCGCCCGTCAATCCAGCGCTTGCCACCCTCTGCAGTCACCGGATGATACGGGATGAAACCGCCTTCCCTGCTCCGCCGCCTCACCCGCACCTCGGTGGTCACGGTAGTGGCCGGGTTGGGATTGCTCGCGGCATTTCAGAGCCGGTTTATTTATTTCCCGCAGCACTATCAAAAAGCAGAAACCGCCTCGTTTCTGGAGAACGGCGGAGAGCGGCTGGAGTTCACCACCAGTCAGGGACAACAAACCGCCTGGCTGCGCCTGCCGGCCGGGGGATCGGCTCCGGAACGGGTCTGGATCATAACCGCCGGGAATGGCAGTATGGCGCTGGACTTCGCAGGCCTGCCGGAACTGGCCGGGCTGCGCCACGATGCCTTCGTTTATTTCGACTATCCAGGCTACGGGATTTGTGATGGAAAACCACATCCCCGCACCATCCTGGAAAGCCTGCGGGCGGTGGGACCTCTGATTGCGGAACGATGTCAGCTCCCGGCCGATGGACTGGCCACCCGGGGGATCGTCTTCGGACATTCCCTGGGAGCCGCCGTGGCGCTGATGGCGGCGGAGGAATACGCGATCCGCCGGGCGGTGCTGCTGGCTCCCTTCACCAGCACGATGGACCTGAGCCGTGAATTGTTCAAAGTGCCGCTGGGATGGTTGGTGACCCACCGGTTTGATAATCGCGCCGGGTTGGCCAGTCTGGGACAGCGCGGGGGCCACGCGTGGGTCTTCCATGGCACCGACGATGAGGTGATTCCGGTCCGGATGGCCCGCCTCCTGGTCTCGGAGGCCGGCCCCACCGCAAATTTCGAGGAAATCCCCGGGGGGCGGCACAATAACCTGCTGGAAACCGGCTTCCGGCCCATTGGGGCCGCCATGCAGGCTGCCCGCAAGGAGGGCTAAACCGGGCTGAGGGCCTGCCGCGAATCAGAACCCGGAAATTCCCACATCGCTTGCGGGGAATGCCTACCGCTTGGATATTAGGCCACCAAAGGGTGGAAGGAATGTACCGGCGCCCTGATTCCAATTTCATGCTGCGCACTGACGATTTTGACTATCACCTGCCGGAAGCCCTGATCGCGGACCGTCCGCCCGAGCGGAGGGACGGCGCCCGGATGCTGGTGGTGAACCGGGCAGCGGGAACCATCGCGCACCGGCAGTTTACCGATTTCCCTTCCCTGACCCGGCCGGATGACCTGATCGTGCTGAACAACGTCCGGGTGGCCCGGGCGCGATTCTACTCGGATGACGGCCGGTTCGAGCTGTTGCGATTGCAGGCCTTGACGGCACGGCGCTGGCACTGCATGGCCAAGCCCGGGAGACGCCTGGCACCCGGGAAACAGCTGGTGGTGGGCGGGGCCACCGGCACCGTGACCGAAGTGTTGGTGGATGGGACCCGGATCATTGAGTGGAATGCGGACATTGATGATGCGCGGTTTGGCCACCTGCCCCTCCCCCACTACATGAAACGGGACGATGATGCCGCCGATGAGGAACGGTATCAGACCGTATTCGCGGCCAGAGAACGGACCCTGGCCATCGCGGCTCCCACCGCAGGGCTGCATTTCACCCCGGAGATTCTGGCAGGACTGCAGCATACTTTCATCACCCTCGAAGTTGGAGCAGGCACCTTCCAACCCGTCAAAGCGGAGCGGCTGCAGGATCACGTGATGCATACGGAACGTTATACCGTAACCCCGCAAGCGGCGGCGTTGATCGAAGCCGCCCCACGGCGGATGGCGGTCGGAACCACCGTAACACGCGTCCTCGAACATTGTGCCGTGGCGCAGGGACAGGTGACCCCCCATTCCGGGGAAACCTCGATTTTTATCCATCCCCCCTATTGCTTCCGGCGGACGGACGCACTGCTGACAAATTTTCACCTGCCAAAATCCACCCTTTTCATGCTGGTCTGCGCTTTTGCGGGAACGGAGCTGATGCGGGAGGCTTACCAGCAGGCCATCGCCGCCCGGTACCGCTTTTATAGCTATGGGGACTGCATGCTGATCATCTGAGAATAAACGGAAAATACCCCGCATGGGTGACTGGCAAAGAGATGCCGGACCAGGCACAAGCAAGGAAGATTCAATTTTTACCCACCCCATGCCTGGCTTTGCTTCCGTTTTCCGCCTCTGGCTGATCCTGACACTATCTGCCCGGATCCTGGGAGCGGTCCCGCCTGGAGGGAAATCCTCCCCGGCGCCCCTGCCGGCGGCGGAGCCCCTGGAGCTGCCCAGGCCCCTCGCCACCCTGCCAACCGTCTGGATTGCCGGTGACTCCACTGCGGCCAAAGGATCGCCCACCGCAACCGGTTGGGGCGTGCCATTGGCCACCCTGCTGGATGCCCGGCAGGTGAACATGATCAATGGCGCCCGGGGGGGCCGAAGCAGCCGGACCTTTGTCACCGAAGGATTGTGGGAGCGCCTGCGGGCCGAACTGAAGCCGGGTGACTGGGTGCTCATCCAATTCGGGCATAATGATGCAGGCCCTGTCAATGATGACTCCCGGGCCCGGGGTTCGCTCCGCAGCGTGGGCGAGGAAACCGAGGTCATTCAGAATCAGCTGACCGGCCAGCCTGAAACGGTGCACAGTTACGGGTGGTATCTCAGGAAGATGATCGCCGAAACGAAAGCCAAAGGAGCCACCCCTGTGGTCCTCGGCATCACGGTGAGGAATGAATGGAAGGACGGCAAAGTGGAGCGCCGCAATGGCCCATGGACTGAAATGGCCAAAGCCACCGCGGAGGCGGCCGGAACCCCATTTATTGATCTGACAAAACTGATCGCGGACGCCTATGACAAAATGGGTCCCGAGCCGGTGAAGATGTTTTTTCCGAAGGATCACACCCACACCGGTCCGGATGGCGCGGCACTCAGCGCCCGGCTCCTCGCCACAGCACTGGGGGAACTCGGCGTGCCGGGATTGCCCACAGCGACCAAGCCCTGATCTGACAGACTGATCCTTTGCCCCTGCCCTGACACTTCTCCGGCAGGACCCTCTTCCGTCCGCGCCGCTACAGCCAGGCAGCGGGATTTCCGGAATCGAAGATCAACCCAGTGCCGCCTGGGTCTGCCGCATACGGAAGAGATCCGTATCCGGGAAGTCGAGGTCGCTGAGCCGGATGGGTTCGTCCTTGCGGTAGGCTTTGCGCAGGATGGCCATTTTCGCTCCGGCCCCGTGTCCTTCGCTCTCGAGGGAGCAAACCGGCACCCCTTCCGGTCCGGCGTGGGCAATGGAGTCCACCAAGCCGTAAAATTCATCACCACCGATCCCGTGTTCGATCCGGGTACCGGCCGCGAGATCCTGCTTGGCGTAGGCGAAAACATCGTTCAACCGGTGACGGAAGGGCTCAATCACCGCCCGGGCATCAAAGTAGGCCTGGGCGATGGCCCGCGGCGTTTCCAGATGACAGAGGTGATAAGGGCGGAAGAATAGATGGTAGTTTCCTTTGGAGGAGACTTTGTAATAGTTGAGATAGAATTTCTGCAGTTCGTCATCGCAATAACCAACGACATAAACTCCACCGCCCGGCCAGGGCACTCCGACGGTATAATCCACCCGGCCCTGTTCCCCATACTGGTCAAAATCAAAGGCATCCAGCACCTCCCGGAGATCCGCGATTTTCGGCCCCTGCATCCCCGGCAGCATGGGGATAAGTCCGGCATAATTTCCGATCAGGGCCTGCTCGATATTCATCTTGGTGCCATCGGTGTAGGAAACCGTCTGCACCACACTGAGGCGCTGTTTTTCCGCCCAGGGGCGCGCGCCGGCAGCGTCGCCGTAGCGGTTCAGGAACCCCTTCATGTTGCCCGCCTGAACGATCCGGAAGCCCCAAAGCTCAATCTCATCGATCATGGTGGCCAGCACCCCGTGTTGGTCGCCGGCATCGCTGGTCACGATCACCCCCTGCTTTTTAGCTTCATGCACCAGCAACTGTCCAAGCGCCAGATCCACTTCCGCGTTCATCAGGATAACATGGGCGCGGCGCGCAATCGCCGCCAGACAATAACGGCCCGCGATGGCGATGGTGTTGGTGCATTCCACGATGGCGTCAATGGTCACACCGTTGTCGGCCTGAAGAAACCCGAGGGTATCCCGCACCACATAGACTTCGCCGCTGGACTTTGCCGGAACGTTGTTGACATCTGTCACCTCCACGCCGGTCCGTCCGGTGGCCCCCACCCCTCGGACCAAGGCCTCGTCCAGAATATCGCTGACAAAAACGACCTCCATCCCGGGCGCGCGGGACACCTGGAGCGCGACTCCGGTGCCCATGGCTCCGCAGCCGATAATGCCAACCCGGATACGCCGTCCGGATGATTCGAGGGATTTTAGTTTCTGGATCAAGGAAATAGGAAGGGTTGATGTTGCAGCCAATCTCGATTGGCTATTTTACGGCGCAATAATTATCAGTATTGGTTGGGGAGTTCATCTTTCAAGCCCGGGCTTCATGAAATGCAGGTCATCCGCTGGCCCGGTTCGATCCACCAACCTTCTGAATTCCATCTGCCCTCGATCCCGTTGTCCTATCCGAGGCCGGTCTCACTTCCGGTTGAACCGCGAAATCTCCCGGGCCATTTCGCGCTGGGATTCCTTCTTTTTCAGGTCTTCCCGCTTGTCAGAGGAGATCTTGCCCTTGCCGACACCCAGTTCGAGTTTCACCCGGCTGCCTTTCCAATAGGCCCGCAGGGCCACCAGGGAGTGCCCTTTGACCTGGCAGACCCCATACAGATGCATGATTTGCTTTTTGTGCAGCAGTAGACGCCGGACCCGCCGGGGCTCATGCTGGCTCCAGCTGGCCTTCTCATAGGGCTGGATATCCAGCCCATAGAGCAGACACTGACCGTTTTCCACCCGGGCGAACGCATCCCGGAGGTTGATCTTGCCATTCCGCACCGACTTCACCTCCGTCCCCTTCAATTCCACGCCCACCTCGATGGTTTCAAGGATGGTATATTCGTGGAGCGCCCGCTTGTTGTTGGCGATTTCAGCGTTCATGGCAGGAAGCAGGCACGGGATCAAACCGCTCCGGATACCGGTAGCGCAGGACTCAGGGGAGCACAATATCTCCGTTGAAAAACGAAGCTTAGACGGCTTCTTCCGAGGTCAGCATCTCCGCGGTGATGAGCCCTTCGATGATTTCAATGAGGGCAATGTCGCCTTGTCCAAGGCGGGGACCATAGTTGGCGGTATTGATGAGAGGGGCGCGGCCTTGATTGAGTTGACGGACGCGGCGGGAAACCAGGTTGATGAGAATCGGAGGATGCGGAATTACTTTCGCCGCTTTGTCGATGAGATCACTTTTCATATTTCGGGAAACCGGGGAAAGACGCTGCGCAGCACCGGGTTCCGGAGCAGGAAGCGGACAGAGGTCGGCAGTCATGGCAGAGGGACAGGATGAGCGGCAGAGCCGGGGAGTGTCGCCGATAACACCGAACCACCGCTCCGCAAGCGCATTTGCTGCGAATGAGTCCGGCGTTTTACGGCCCGCTGGACGATTGCAGTCCTCCGAATGGACGTCAGGATATCCTCATGTCCGTCCCCCACCCGCAACAGGGAGCTTTCCCCCTCTTCAAATTCAAAGACATCCAAGTGTCGCTCCATTGGTCGTGGTTGCTGGTCGCCATGTGGCAGATCGAGCGCCAGCGCGACACTTACGAGCATCTGGGTTGGGCGATCGCCCAGTATGTCTCGCTTTTTGCCATCGTCCTGCTGCACGAATTTGGCCATTCTTTCGCCACGCGTCAGGTCGGCGGAACCTCGGACAATATCCTGCTCTGGCCGTTTGGGGGGATTGCCTACGTCAAAGCCCCGCCACGTCCTGGCGCACACCTGTGGAGCATTGCCGCCGGCCCCCTGGTGAATCTGGCCCTGATTCCGGTCTTATGGCTCGGTTTCCGTTATGGATTGCCCCAGGACGCGAGCAGGGACGCCCATATCTTCGCCGACATCCTTCAATATATAAACGTCTTCCTGCTCATATTCAACATTCTGCCGATTTACCCCATGGACGGCGGGCAGATCCTGCAAGCCCTGCTGTGGTTCAAGCTCGGTTATGCCAAAGCCCTGCTGATTGCGTCCGGGATCGGCTTGGTGGGCGGGGTGGGCCTGATGGCGGTCCTCTTTTATTACACCCAAAGCGTGCTCAGCACCTTGATGGTGGGCTTTCTTCTCCTGAATTGCTGGAAGGCATTTCAAGCCGCCCGTGCCATGTTGGCTGCTTCCGCCAGCAGGCAGCCCATGGAAGGGTGACTTTTCCCACTCAGTGCTCCGCATCGGCCCCCGAGACGGCAGACGGAGGTGCCACCACCACCGGCACCGCGGGAACCGTCCATCGGTTTTTCAGCCAGTCCTCATAGCCATTGGCAATCCCCTGGACCATTTTTTTGCGGTATCCCGCCTCTTGGATTTTCCGGCTCTCCGTGGTATTGGAAAGAAAACCACACTCAATCAGCACCGCTGGACAAATCGTCCGGCTGGTCATGGCCAGATCCTCCCGGTTCTTGATTCCCCGGTCCCGGGCGCCCGTGCCGCTTTGCACCGCGGCCTGAATGGCCAACGCCAGCCGCTGGCCGTCATCCGGGAGCACTCCCGCCACCGGCACTCCTGCGGCATCATGCAGCCGCGCCATCGTTTCCGGTTTTTTGGGCCAGGAATACCAGGTTTCCACCCCGCTCGCATCCGCGGTGCCTGCGTTGAAGTGAATGGAAAGCAAGGCCACCCGGGGCGCGGCATTCACCACCGACGGACGATCCATCAAAGGCAAGGTGTCATCGGCCTCCCGGGTCAGGGCCACTTTGTGTCCCCTCGCCCGCAACTCTACCGCCAACGCCAGCCCGATCTTCAGCGTCCAGTCTTTTTCGAGGAGCCCATTCCCCACCGTGCCACCATCCATTCCGCCATGCCCCGGGTCAATCATCACCACAGGCTCAACTTCCGGACTTTCGCTGTCCGCAGGAACGGGCACCGCCTCCGGCACCTTCGAATCCGCAGCCGCCGGACTGGCTGGAACGATGCGGGATGGGCCCGGCCCTTTCAGCGAAACCGCAGTGGGGCTCTCCACCCGTGCCAAACACACCCAAAATCCGGCAAAACTCAGCACCGTCACTCCCAACCGGAGGTAGAATATTGGCCGAACAGCTAAAGAATTCGTATCCACCAGAGGAGAAATGGGAAAATTTTAGAAAAACGAGCAAACTTATTGAACTTTTCTCAATACAATTTAAAATATACACCTGTATGAACTATCCGCAACTCTGGAGATCATCCGGCCTCGCCGTTTCCCTGCTGCTGACGGCCTTGGCCGCTCCCAACGCCTTGGCCGCGGGCCATACTGTCCGCAGCGGTGATACTTTCATCGGGATCGCCAAGAAATACAATCTCTCCGTCGGCAGCCTCCAGAAGGCAAATCCCGGCGTCAAGCCGGGAGTGATTGTGAAAGGCCAAACATTGACGCTCCCGTCCACCACAAAGACGGCGGCCGTGAAGTCCCCGCCAGCCCTTCCCGTTAAAAAGGCCGCTGCGGGCCCTGACAAACCCGCCACCGCCCGGACCAGCCGGAAAATACCGGCGGAGAGTGCCCGGGAGGCCGGTCAACTGACGGCCAATAAACCCGCCAAGCGGACCCCTTCCCCGTCCATCACGACCTATCGGGTGCAGTCCGGCGATACCCTGACCGCCCTCGCCCGCCGCAGCGGCGTCTCCGTAGGCGAACTCGCCGAGATGAATGGCCTGAATTCCCCCGAACTGCATCAGGGACAAAAACTCATCGTCCCCGGCAGTCCCGCCGCCCCGGTCCGCACCGCGATGGATCAGGAACACAAGGTGGACCTCACGCCACCGCCCCGGCAGTCCCGGGAAGAGTCCCCTTCCCGGCGCTCCGCCCCGCCGGTCAATCCTCCTGCCACCCAAGGCACCTATTATCATGTGGTGAAGAATGGGGATACTTTTTCATCCATTGCCCGCCAATGCCGCGTCTCGGTTGCGGCCCTCACCAAGGCCAATCGCTCCGTGAACCCCAACCGGCTCTCCGTAAATCAACGCCTGAACGTTCCCGGCGTTCAGGTCGCTTCCCGGGGAGCCACCGACGAGGTGCTTGATGCCATCCCCCAGACCCGTCCCACAACCTACCAGTCAGGCCTCACGGAGGAAAGCACTTCCGAAGACTCCCTTGCACCAGCAGCGTCACCAGCCCCGGCCGGCTCCGCCCGCATCGCCTACCGGGTCACCGGGCGCGACACCATGGAAACCATTGCCCAGGAGTTCAACACCACCACCAAGGAACTCCGCCGCATGAATCAAATGGGACCATTTGACCAACTCACCGCCGGCAACTTCGTCGCCGTGCCCTGGCAGGAGACCCTTTAGCCGGGCTGATTGCCTATCCTTTGCTTACGCAAAACAGGTGCCGTTTGGCTTCGGCATCGCCATGGTGGCCGCCCGGAGAGGTTTTCCTTTCCGGGCGGTTTTTGTTACCCAGCCCTTTGGATCAGGGCTGCCGGGTCAAAACCGCCACACAATCCGCACCTCCACTTCCTCCAGGGAAGCGACTTCCAGATCCTGCTCAAACCGCTCGCGCTGCAGCGCACGGGTCAGTTGAGCGGCATTCCGCCAGCGGAAGTCCACCGCCTGGCGTTCGGCGGACTGGTGCGCCACCGATACTTCCACGCCCAACGCTGGCTCCAGCACCCGGCGGAGCCGGTAGAATAGCAGATAATGCTCCTGCTCCAGCTGGTTGCGGGCCGTCAGGAACACCCGCAGCACTTCCCCGGCGGTCACGCGGCCATCCAGCAGCGCCGAACGAAGGTCCAGAACCCCATCTGCGACAGCCGGTGAAACCACACAGAGCAATTCAGCCGCCAGACGGGCCGCATCCTGCCGCCACCTTGACAGACGGCGTTCGGATTCCAAGGAATGAACGGGCAGGTTTTGCACAAGCAGTCATTCCCATCAAATCGAGTCTCCCGCAAGGGAAATCATGAGATTGAGTCTCATTCTTTAAGGAATCCCGTCACCTGCTGAATGTTCTTCACAAGTCCCGCCGTTGAAGTCCTTCCCCTCCTTGCACGATTCTGCCTGGCCTGTCAGGCTACCCCCATGTCTTCCTCCGCCTCCCCTGTCCTCCGATCCGGTGTCCTCGCCGCCGGAAATTTCATTATCGACCATGTCAAGCTCATTGATGCCTGGCCTGCCGAGGAAATGCTGGCCACCATCCATTCCGAGCAGACCAGCAACGGTGGCGGGGCCTACAATCTTCTGATCGACCTCGCCCGCCTCGGCGCTCCTTTTCCGCTCGAAGCGGCCGGTTTGTTGGGCAAGGACGCCGCCGGAGCCTGGATCCTCGAAGACTGCCACCGCCATCACATCAACACCTCCCAACTGACCCAACGGGATGAGCTGAGCACCAGCTACACCGACGCCTTCACCGCCATTGCCACCGGCCGCCGCACCTTTTTCCATCATCGCGGCGCCAATGCCAGGCTGACGTCTGCTGACCTTGACCTCACCGCCAGCCAGTCCCGCCTGTTCTACCTTGGTTACCTCATGCTGCTGGATTCCCTCGACGCCACCGGCCTGGACGGGCGCAGCGCCGCCTCGCATCTCCTCGAAAACGCGGTTCACCATGGCTTCAGCACCGTGGTCGATATGGTCAGCATCGCCGATCCCGGCCTGATCGCCGGCACCCGCAGTGCCCTGCCCTGGATCGATCACTTTATCCTGAACGAACTGGAAGCCGGGCAACTCGTCGGGCGCTCCCTGCGCCACGCCGATGGCCAGCCCGACCTCGGGGCCATGGAACTGGCGGCCCAGGACCTCCTCGGGGCTGGTGTCCGCCACAGTGTCACCATCCATGCGGTCGAAGGAGCCGTCTCCGCCACTGCCGCCGGATGTGTCAGGCAATCCTCCGTCGCCCTGCCCTCCGGCTATATCAAAGGAGCCACCGGGGCCGGCGATGCCTTCGCCGCGGGCTGGGTTTACGCCCTGCATGAAAACTGGCCCACCGCCAAAGGCCTGCAACTGGGTGTGTGTGCCGCGGCCGCCTGCCTTGCCGACCCCACTCCCTCCCTCGGGCTGCGGCCCCTCGCAGAATGCCTCGAACTCGGGCGGACCTACGGCTACCGGAGCGCGTAGTTTCAACGCCTCCATGCCTGATATATTCGATCTCGCCATCTGCGGGGCCGGTCCTGCCGGGGCGGCCGGCGCGCTTGCTGCCGCCCGTTCCGGGTGGCGGGTCGCCCTCATAGAGCGCGCTCCCTTTCCCCGGCACAAGGTCTGCGGCGATTGCCTCAATCCCGGCGTCTGGCCCGTCCTCGAATCCCTCGGCGCCGCCTCCGCCCTGCGCGCCCTCGACCATGCCGAACTCCACACCGTACGTCTCGTCAGCCAAAACGGGCAGACGCTTGAAATCCCCCTGCCTGCGGGAGCCGAACGGGCGGTGACCCGGGAATCCTTCGACGCCGTGATGCTGCAAGCTGCCCTCGCCGCCGGAGTTACGCTCTTCTCCGGGGCTCCCCTCACCGCCGTCGAACGTCAGGCCACCGGCTGGTCGCTCGCGACGGCGTCCACCTCGCTGACCGCCCAAACCCTCATCGCTGCGGATGGCCGGAATTCCAACACCGGCCGCCTGCTGGGCCTGACACCCCCGGCGCGCCCCGGGCACGCCGGGCGCGTGGCCCTGCAATGCCACGCCCCCCTGGCCTCACCCTATCAAGGCACCGTCGCCTTGGAACTCCTGCCCCACGGATATTGCGGTATTGCTCCGGTCGATGCCACCCGCATGAATCTTTGTCTGGTAAGTGATGCCGCGCAGCTGGCCGCCACGAAGCAGGAAGCCCACCGCCGGTTCCAGCTGCCCTCCGATCAACTCTGGCATAGCCTCGCCCCGCTGGATCGTCCCGATCTCCCTCCCGCGCCCCTCCCCGGGTGTTTCCTCGCCGGGGATGCCGCCCGCGTCGTCGAGCCCTTTACCGGTGAAGGCATCTACTACGCCCTCCGCAGCGGTCAACTCGCCGCCGAAGCAGCCGGCCGGCATCTCTCCGGCGATCCGGCCGCCTCCTCCTTCTACCGCGCGGCCCACCGCCAGCTCTACCGGCACCGCCTCTGGGTGAACCGGCTGGCCCGCCTCGCCGTCACCCACCGCTCCCTCGGTAATGGTCTCCTCGCGCTGGGCCGTTATTTCCCCGGCCTGCCCAGCCTCCTGACCACCAAAATCATCTCCACCGGAACGCCGCGGCCCCGCCCTTAGAACGCTTTTTCCCCTGTGGGCACCGTGCCGAATTCCACCCGGTCCCCTCCCTTTCCCGGTAAGTCCAGTCCATAGCTGACGGTGACAATCTGGTTCGCCGGAATGCCTTGTTTCATCAGGGCGGCCTTCACCGCCAAAGCCCGCTGCTGGCCCAGTTGGCGTGCATACTCCGCACTGCCCACTTCCGCGCCCCCCGCCACGATCACCCGCTCCGCCCGCACTTTCAGATAGGTGGCCACCGCCTTCACCTTCTCATTTTGCAGTTCCGGGATTTCCCAGACCGTATCCCCGAAATCAATCCCCTCGAGCCTGCCCCGCGTCACTTCCGGACTCAGATAGGAAGGCAGCACGGCCCGGCGCGGGGCCTCCCCCATGCCCGGGGCCGTCTCATCCTCCCCGCCGCTGGCCACTTCGTTGCTGGCACAGGACACCAACGCCCCCGCCATGACCGGCAAAGCGAGCAAAATCAAAGCGCGGGACATTCTCATAAGATCTATTCAGTTAGCGCGACCACGCCGGTTCACTCAGTCCGGCAAAGCCACTCACAATCGTCCGGCTGTTCCCGGTAACCGTATCCACCACCACCAGCGCGCCATCCTGCACCGCGGCAAGGTGCCGGCCATCCGGAGCCCAGGTCGGCTCTTCTGCCCGCGGCAGCAGCACCCGGCTCTTTCCCGCCGCCAGGTCATAAAGCATCACCGCCGCGCCGCTGTTCTGCCTGCCCGTGAAGGCGATGCGGGATCCATCGGGCGACCACTCGGGCGAGGTGTTATGACGGTAACCCGTCTCCAACCGCTCGGGGTCACCACCCTTCCGCGGCACCACAAAGAGTTGCGGCGTCCCCCCGGCATCCGAACAGAAGACGAGCCGGGCCCCATCGGGCGACCACGCCGGCGAAAACTCAACGCTGCTCGCCTCCGTCACCCGCTTCACGCGCGATCCCGTCAGGCTGGACACATAAATTTCCGTGTCCCCCTCATAACTCATGCTCAGCGCCAGCCGCGTCCCATCATGGGAAAACGCCACCCCGCTGTTGGTCCCCGGCGCACTCAATACGGTACGCTCGGTGCCAAACCGCAAGTCCTTCAGCACCACATCCGCAAAGCCACTCTGCCAGGAGGTGAAGGCCAGCAGAATACTGCCCGGAGCCAGCGCCGGAGCACCTTTCAGTGCCCCATCCGTGGTGACCTGCCGCACCCGTTGCCCATCACTGTCCGCCAGATAGATTTCCGGCGCCCCGGATCTCCGGCTGACAAAAGCCAGCTTGGTGCCCGCCATCCCGCGCCCGCCCGTGATCGCGGTTACCACATCATCGGCAAAGGCATGGGCATTGTCCCGCAAATCCGGATCCGCATAATGGTTATTGAAGACGACCGCCCCTTTTCCATCCAGCAGCGCGCCATCAATCCGTCCCGCGGAGGAACTGCCCCGCAGCGTCCAGCCATCGCCGGCCGCCACCGTTCCGTCCTTCATCCGCAGCACCCCGCTGGCGTTCAAATCTTCCCGCACCACCTGCCCGGCCGTCTCCCCGGTCCCGCCAATAAAGTCCTCCATCCCCACCACCACCGTTCCCGTCCCGTCCCCCCATGCCATTCCCCCGCCCGCCCAAAGCAGTGCTATCCAAGCCCAAGACGATAAAAGCTGCATGATGAAATCCAGTCGCATGCCCCTCCGCACCGTCAAGCGCTCCTCGCTTCTTCTCTGCCGCGCATCCCTGCTTTCCGTGACCCCCAGACCGCCACGCCGGGGTTGCCGCCGGTTCCGGGATTTCCCGATCACGATCCTCTGGCGGTCCAGCCTCGATGCGGCATGATCCAGGATGAAGTATCCTGCCTTTTGTGCATCCGGACTGATCGCCCTCACCACGGCCGTCATCGCCGTCCCCGTCCCGGTGAACCTGGATCCCACCATGGGCCTGACCCGCGGCGGCAAACCCTATCAGGTCAAGGGCGTGGGGGGCCAGACCAGGCTTCCACAGCTGGCTTCCCTCGGAGCCAACAGCATCCGGACGTGGGCCACCACGGGCCTGGACCAGATCCTGGACTCCGCCCAGCAGCATGGCTTGACGGTCAGTGCGGGGATCTGGCTCGAGTCGGAATGCGGGTGGTTTTCCTATCGGAATGCGGAACACTGCGCCGGACAGACCGCCCGGGTGAAAGCAGAGATCCTGCGTTTCCGGGAGCATCCCGCCCTGCTGGCCTGGGGGCTGGGGAATGAAGCGGAAGGCGATGGAGCCGATCCGGCCTTCTGGCAGCAGATCGGCCGCCTCGCCGCCATGGTGAAGGCACTCGACCCCGACCACCCCACCTTTACCGCCGTAGCCGGCATCACCACGGCCAAGGCGGCCGGTCTGAACCAGCACGCTCCGCAACTCGACTACCTCGGCGTGAATACCTACGGCGGCCTCTTCGGCCTCCGGAAGACTCTGGCGGAGGTGAAGTGGACCCGGCCCTGGCTGGTGACGGAGTGGGGCCCCCAGGGATTCTGGGAACGGCCGAAAGGCGCCGCCGGCATGGCATTGGAACAGACCAGCACCGAAAAAGCTAAAATGATGGAACGGGCCTATCTCGAAGTCATCGCCCCCGGCGGCACCTGCCTTGGCAGTTATGCCTTTGTTTGGGGCTGGAAATATGAAGGGACCACCACGTGGTTTGGCCTCCTGACCCACGATGGCCACACCACCGCCAGCGTGGACGTGCTCCAGCAGCAGTGGTCCGGCCAACGGCCAGCCAATACCGCCCCCGTCATCTCCCCCCTCTCCGGCGTTCCCAATTCACCCGTGGCCCCCGGGTCTTCCTTCACCGCCAGTACCCAGTCCGTTGATCCGGAAAGTGATTCCCTGACATGGCACTGGACCGTCCTGCCGGAAGCTGCCGGACATGATGCCGGGGCCACTCCCGCGATGCCTCCAGCGGTGCCGGATACCATCGCGGACAACAGCCAACCCGGCAAGGTGACGGTCAGCGCCCCGCGCCGGCCCGGCCGCTACCGGCTGCATTTACAAGTCAGCGACGGCCACGGCCATGCCGCGACCGCCAATGCGCCGCTGGTGGTTCAGTAGCAACGTCCTTCCCGTTCCCGCCCTGACAGTGATCGGTCAGCTGTTCAGATACTGCTGCAGATAATCCCAAAACCACTGGCTCTTCTCCTGACGGTGCCGGATGACGACGCCGACAAAAAAAGCCATCGGGATCACTAAACCGAAGACGATCAGGGTGAAACATCCCCCATCGGACGAGTGGGTGCTGCGCCGCGCCGTGGTGGAGACCGGCCGGTGGATCACCTGCGGCACCACCGTGACCGGCCCCGGACGGGCCGCGGGAGCGGCCGCCGGAGTCTGGGGCAGACTGCCGGTCCGTTCGTAAATCTGGGTCGCCTGATCGTCGAGATATCGGCCCGAGGCCGGAATGTCGGACTCATAAACCGCCTCAATATCCCCAAACACCAGCTTGTCCCCATGCTGCAGGGGCGAAGTCTGGATGGCCCGCCCGTTGACCATGGTTTTGTTGGTGGACTCCAGGTCCGTCACCGTGAAGTCCCCGGTCTCATTCATGTTCAGCACCGCATGGTGGCTGGAGGCCGCCCCGTCCGGAAGCATGATATCATTCCCTTCGGCACGGCCGATGGTGAAAGTTGGGCCGTTGAGACCATACTTGGCGGTGTTGCCATCGGGATGGATGATGGTGATTTTGGGCATCGGTTGCAGGGACAAATAAAGTTGCTGGTGTCTAGCGTGGTTGAGGCCGTTCGACAAGAGGCGGTTTCAGCCATTCCCCTTCCGCTACTGTCGGCCATTCCCCGCCGGATGCCTATCAGGATTTCCCCGATGCCGGCGTAAGGGCCGCCATGGCCCCCCGGTGCCGCCGCCGCGGCCACACTTTCCAGGCCCATGGCAGGATAAAGGCCGCCGTGAACAACGTCGCCAGCACTCCGACCATGCAGCAGGTGCCCATGCTGATCAGTCCGGTGTTCCCCGACATCGCCAGCGACCCGAACCCCAAACCCGTGCTCAGGCCGCAATACGCCAGCGCCCGGCCCACCCCGTGCGTTCCATCGCCGCCCTCGCGGTCATGCCGCCGCAGCGCATAGATCATGTGGATGGTGAAGTCCAGCCCCAGCCCCAGGCTGAGCGGGATAGCCGCTATGTTCACGAAGTTCCACTCCATCCCCCGCAGGGACATGAAGGCCAGCAGGATCAGGCTGCTGAAAACCATGGTGGCCACCGCCAGCAGCCTTTCCCGGGCGCCCCGGAAGACAATAAACAACAGAATCACCAGCACCACGCCCACCGGCAGGCAGATCCGTTTGCCCTCCTCCTTCACCAGTGGCAGGATCTTCTCATTCAGGTAGCGCCAGCCCGCCGGATACATTCCCGGCACGGTTTCCAAGGCCGCCACCACCGGCGCATCCCCCGGCGCCTGGCCCGGCGGCAGTTGCACAAATCCCAAGGCATTCACCTGGTCCGGGGAACGCTGCAGCAGATTCCCCAGGGTGCCCTCCAGCAGCAGCGCATCCGGCCAGCGCGCTCCGGCCGGAGGAGCCGCTGCCCACTCCGTCAGGGTGGCCAGAACCCGCCGCGCCAGTTGGAAAGCCTCCGGTTCATACCCCGCAGCCGTGACCGCGGTTTCCAGCCGGCCGGCCTCCGCCGCCAACGCCTGCAACCGCGGCAGATTGGCGGCCTGCCGGGTCCCGTCCGGGAAGAGCCGGTCGGGCAAATACCACGACACCACCGTCCCTGCCGCCTGCGCCGGATCCAGGATCGCCCGGGCTCCCTCCATGGCCGCCGCCACCGGGGCATCCTGGGTGCCACTGGCCACCAGCGGCAGCCACTCCCCCTGGCTCTCCACCGGCTGCATCTTCGCCAGCATCTGCTCCAGCGCCGCGAAGGCTTCGCTCTCCACCGGCCGCAGCACATTGGGCCCGCGGTAGATCCCCGGCATCCCTTTGGAAATCAACACCGCCACACAGGCCGCCAGCAGGGCCCCGGCACACCAGCCGGGCAAGCGGCGGCGGAAACCCGAAGCCGGGGGCGTCACCGCCTCCACTGCTTTCACCCGCACCTTCAGCTTCATCGCCAGCGGCAAAAACCCGAACAGCATGATCGCCGCCCCCATCAGTACCCCCAGCGCCGTCAGGGTCCCCATCTGCGCGATCCCCGGCAGCGAACTCAGCGCCAGCGACCCGAACACAAACGCCGTGGTCAGCGCCGACCAGATCACCCCCGGCAGCACCCGCCGGCACACTTTCGGCCAGGTGGCCCCCGGCATCGCCTGGGCTTCATGCAGCGCCACGACGCCAAAGTCCTCGATCATTCCCGTCAGGATCGCGGCAAACCCCATCGACATCACATTCAGCCCCCCATAGATCAGCCCGGCCGCCCCGAGGGTCAGCAGATTGGTCATCAGCAGTCCTATCATCAGCAGGATCAGCGGCTTCAGGGTCCGGTGGAGCAGCCAGAACAGGAAGGCCACGATCACCGTGATCCCCCCTACCGACTGCGACATATCCTTCTCCATCCCGACGGAGATCTCCGCCCGGAAGGCCGGCTCCCCCGTGAACGCCACCGCCACTCCGGCAAACTCCGGGTGCTGTTGTTTCCAAACCCCCAGCCCCTCCGTCCGCATCCGGCCCAGCCACTGCTCCACCACATGATAGTCCGTGCTCGCCACCAGCGGCTCGGCAAATACCAGGTGGAATTTCCCATCGCTGCTCCGGTAGCCATTCCCTGCCCCGGAGGCCCCCAGCAGTTTCGGATCCGCCGCCTCGAACAAAGGCCCCGTCAGTCCCAGCGGATCATATGCCCCCGCCGCCAGCACCTGCGCGTCCTGCGAGGTCGCCAGCTCCTCCAGCATCGCCGCCGCCGCCTTTTCCGCCCCGTCCCCTGACAATTTCTCCGTCAAAGCCTGCACCCGCTCCGGCGGCGCATTCAGCAGCGCATACGCCACCATGCCCGCCAGCTCCGCCCCCGCCGCTTCCCCATTCTCCCGGTCCATCGGCGGAGTCGCACTCACCTTGTGGCACAGCTTGATCAGGGTTGCCAGATGGTCGGAGAGGGAAAGCGCCGCCGCCTCCACCACCGCGGCATCCTCCGCCTCCAGCGTGATCACCAGCCGGTTCGCCTTCTGGAAGGTATCCCGCAGGACCCGCGTCCCCTCCAGCCCGGACATCTTCTGCGGCAGCAGGTCCAGCACCTCCACATTGTAGTTCAGCCGCGACAACCCGAACCATCCCATCGCTGCCGTCAGCGCGATCAACAATACATAGTACCAGCGGTGCATTCGGAATAAGAGGGGGTGGGAAAGAAACGCCCACTCTGTCCCCCCCCGTGCCGGATGACAAATGCGGAAACCATCCGTCCCGCATTCCCCCAAAAAATCCGTGCCATCCGCCCTATCCGTGTTTATCCGTGGCCCGCCCCGGCCCCCGTTTCAGTTTTCCCCACTGAAAACGGAAGCTCCCCACTCCGAAAACGCTTTCCCCCATGCTCACCGTCGAAGACCTGACCTACCTCATCCCGTCCACCCTCGACGAGGGTCCGGACGAGATCCCCCTCCTCGACCGGGTCAGCTTCACCCTCCCCCCCGGCCACTTCATGGCCATCGTCGGCCCCTCCGGCTGCGGCAAGACCACCCTGCTCAAAATCATCGCCGGCCTCCAGCCCGAGTCCTCCGGCCGCCTCCTCTGGCGTGGGGAAGATCTTGCGGAAGACGGCGACCTCACCGCTTCCGAGCTCGGCTACGTCCCCCAGTTCAGCATCGCCCACGATCCCCTCACCGTGGAGGAATGCGTCGAAAACGCCGTCCGCCTGCGCACCACCCTGACCGGTGACGCCCTCTACCTCGCCGTCGACGAAGCCCTCCACGTCACCGGCCTCGATGAGCTCCGCCAGCACCGGGTCGCCATCCTCTCCGGCGGGCAAAAACGCCGCCTTGGTCTCGCCATGGAATGGGTCAGCCACCCCGCCCTCCTCCTCTGCGACGAAGTCACCAGCGGCCTCGACCCCCGCAGCGCGTCGGAAATCGTCCACCTCCTGCACGGCCTCTCCCGCCACCCCGGCCGCACTGTCGTCACCGTCACCCACAGCCTCGACGGCCTGGACCTCTACGACAGCGTCCTCGTCCTCACTGGAGGCCGCGTCGCCTATCACGGTCCACCCGCCGCCCTCGCCCACTACTTCAGCGTTGCCGATCCTGGCGAAATCTACCCCCGCCTCGCCGCCCGCACCCCCACCGAGTGGCACGAGTCCTGGCAAAAGCGCCGCGCCTACTATTACGAAATACTCCACCTCGCCCCACCCTCCCCTGGTGGCCTGAAAATCATCCCCCTTCCCATCGAAGGCCGCCCCCCGGACTCCGCCTACTCCCCCACCAACACCTCCCCCCACCCCCTCCTGCCCCCTGCCCTCCTGACGGATGACGCCCCCCATCATCAATCAGAAATCATCAATCATAAATCTCCCCAGCTCCCCTCCCTCTTCCGCCAGCTCCGTGTCCTGCTCTCCCGCCGCCTCACTCTTTTCCTGCGCGACCGCACCCAGCTCCTCCTCCACCTCGCCCTCCTGCTGGGCTTCCCCCTTCTTGTCGTCCTCTTCGCCCACAATGGCATCGGCCCCATGCCCGAGTCCGCCGGCCATGGCGACCTCTCCGTCGTTGAGACCCTCAACATCCAAAGACGCGCCGTCGAAGGCCAGACCCGCATCGGCGGCCTCATCTCCGGTCTGGTGATGTTCCAGGTCATCCTCCTCACCCTCATGGGCGCCAACAACGCCTCCCGCGAAATCGCCGGCGAGCGCCTCATCTATGAAAAGGAACGCCTCGCCGGCCTCCGTCCCGCCGCCTATCTGCTCAGCAAAGCCCTCTTCCTCAGCGTCCTCGTCTGTGCCCAGTCCCTCTGGATGGCGTTCTTTGTCGACCACTTCGCCCACCTCCCCGGCTCCCTGCCCGACCGCGCCCTCCTCCTCCTCCTCGTCAATGGCGCCATGACCTCCGTCTGCCTTGCCATCAGCGCCCTCCTCCGCTCCCCCGAGCAGGCCTCCCTCCTCAGCATCTACCTCGTCGGCTTCCAGCTTCCCCTTTCCGGCGCTGTCCTCGCCCTCCCTGCTGCCTTGGAGAAATTCATCCAGCCCTTCATCGCCGCCTACTGGTCCTGGTCCGGCCAACTCGCCGCCATGCGCCCCACCGACTACTTCGTCGCCTTCCACCTCGCCGTCCCCACCCCCGTCGTCACCGACCCCACCCTCCCCATCACCGTCCTCTCCTTCCACCTCGCCGCCGGCCTCATCTTCGCCTGGATCGGTTGCCTCCGCCATCAGTGGGATTGATCCCGGTCCCCGCGCGCCCGGCCCCTTGGAAAAAATCGACCTCCCCGTTTCTGCCATATTTGGAGGTTTTGCTGGCATCTTTGCGGCATTCCACGCACCATGCCGATATCCAGCACTATTTCCCACCCCCCATCCCATGATTCCGTTTTCCCCCGACATGCCTGCAGGAGATAAGGCTGAGCACTCTCCTGCAATCCTGTCGGCGGGTCAGTAGTTAGGCTTTCACGCCGTGCCATGAAAGACAAACTCCCCAACTTTACCGGAAAGGCTCTTTCCGTAGTTCTCATCGGTGAGGACGTTAGCCGCATCGTGATTGATCCCCGTTTTGAGTTGCAGGCAGGCCGGCTGTTTTTGGTTGGCACGAGTCCGCCTGGAGCCTCTAAACGAGACTGGATGGCGGGACTTGACGAGGCCCTGGCTTGGGATCGTGTTCAGGAGTATGTAGTGTTTGCGTCAGCCGAGGATTATTTCACGCGACTGAAAACCTGGAGCAAGAGAAAGAGATCATGGGAACCCTGAACTAACAGCCGAACAAATCGGATGAAGGCAACGACTCGAATGGCATCTCTCGTGCCATCGACACCTCACGCTCGCCGTCGCGTGATTCGCAGCATTAGCCTCAAAACGCACATGCTCACAAACCAACCAATCAAACCAGTAGCGCACGACCGGGACCGCCGTTGGGTTTCCGATGAGTATTTCGACCTTATCGTGTGGTATGAGCCCGATGACGGGATTCATGGGTTTCAGCTCTGCTACGACAAGCCCCATCGGGAACGGGCGCTCACCTGGACCCGCGACCGGGGATTGCTGCACACAGCAATTGATTCCGGTGAGTTCAAGCCGACCGCGAATCGCACACCCATTCTCGTCACAGACGGAGCATTTCCGTTCGAACAGGTCAGACAGGAGTTCATTGCCCGGAGCGGACTCCTCCCATTGGACATTCGCGAGTTGGTTTTGGCACGGATCAAAGATTATGAAGCGCACCTCCAGACCTAACACGCGACTGGACGCAACCAGCGATAACGCCCCTGGTTGAATTCCGGCTCGCCACCGCCGGTGACATCACTCTACGTTCAGGGAAACAGCCGGGATCGCCCTTTCCAGCATATGAACCTCAATGACACCAGAAAGGTAGCGCAGCGGATCTGGATCTGGATCGCCATCCTGACAGTGATCGTGTGCCTTTACCCCGTCGAATACCAGATCACCCGGATCGCGGTTGTCGCGGGGCTCGCAACGACATGGACGGGCGGATTGCTCTTATGGTGGAAGCGCAAGGCCATCCGGCTGGTCTTGCTGGTCATGGCAGCTCTTCCGGCGATAGCGGTATGTTTGCCTGGCCGGTCTGTTAATCCTGATCTCCTGGCCCCAGACTATTGCCGGGGACTCCGCTTGTTCCGTGGGGTGCGCTACGTCTGGGGTGGAGAGGGTTTGCTGGGGATTGACTGCTCGGGCCTTGTCCGGAAAGGACTGGTCTGGGGTCAGCTTTATCACGGGCTGCGGACTTTCAACGGGACGCCGATTCGGAACGCGATCGCTCTTTGGTGGCACGACAATTCAGCTTTGGCATTACGGGACGGCTACCGCGGATGGACCACCGAGCTATTCCGGGCGGATCGTGTTGCGGGATTCGATCATGCGATGCTGAAGCCGGGAGACTTGGCCGTGACCGCTGATGGGATGCACGTGATGGCATATCTCGGAAGCAGCACGTGGATCGAGGCTGATCCTGATGTGCGCAGGGTCATTGAGGTGGTCCCACCAACCGGCAACCCCTGGTTCAACACTCCGGTGGTATTTGTGCGTTGGCTTTGGCTTGATCCTGCCAAATCCCCGGATCAGCAGTTCGCCCAGCTCCCGGGACCCACTTCCCATGCCGCCACCCATCAGCGTTGAGATCGTTCCATTCTCGGCAGATTGGCCAGAGCGTGCCCGGCGGGAGATTGAGCAGCTTACCGATGCACTCGGTCCCGTGCTTTATGGAGTCCACCACCTTGGTTCCACGGCTGTTCCCGGCCTCGCAGCAAAGCCGATTTTCGATCTCATGCCTGTTGTCGCGGACATTTCCCTCATCCATGGAGCAGCGCCTATCCTGGAGGGATCAGGCTATCGCGGATGGGGAAAGCTTGGGATTTCCGGCCGTCGTTATTTCACGCGGGACACTCAGTCAGGCACACGGGTGGCCCAGCTTCATTGCTTTCCGCTGGGGTCGCCTCATGTCGAACGGCACTTGGCATTCCGGGAGTACTTGAGAGCACACCACGCCATCGCCTCTGCCTACCAGAGCGGGAAGCAGCGTTGTTCCGGCCTCCATCCACGCGACTCCCACGCTTACTCGGACTGCAAGGCAGACTGGATCATCCGGGTTGAGGCCGAGGCGCTTCGCTGGTATCGGAGCACAGCCTCAGGCCCGCCATGAGCAGCACCCCTCCACAGCCAAGGGGCGAATGACCATGGTTTTCCACCCTTGTCGCCGCCAGGGTGGATCATCCTGGCGTGGAAGCGGATGGACGACTGCTATCAGAGGGAGAGAAGTAGGCGTAAATGGCTTGGTCTGAAATGCCGGATACCTGGCTCCAACCGCGGATCATGGAATAGACCGTCAAAACCGCGCCTGGAACCATCAAACGCCAATCCCAAAGTGCCCCACCCTCCATAACCCGGACCAGGAAGTTCCCGAACTCAGGCTGTAAAATGACCCAAAGCAGGATCGCAGTCTTGGCGGCTCTGCCGACCGAGCCAAGCACGCCTTTATCGGTGTCGCTGATCTGCGGACGATGAGCCACACTGTCAGGCAAGTAGTAGGGGAATGCGAGAAATCCGATCATTGAGGCGAAGCAGAAAACCATCCCGAGCATGTTGTAGCCACCCGCCATCAAGAGGAACGCCGCGAAGAAAATCACGGGACCAGCGATCGCTGAGGCCCGCATGTATCGTCTCATCGTGGGAAATCGTGTCATAACATTGGGGGCACTGGTTTACTTTGGGGGGACGTCGCGGTTCAGGCGACGTACAGCGGAAATCGACGATGACACGGTAGATACCATACAAGCCGTTGCCTGCGTCCGTTTTGTTTGGCTGCAGCAGGTCAATGACGAAGGCGCAGCCGGAAGATCGTTCACTGCACCGCACCGCTGGGTGAGCCGTTGCGGATGGGAAAATTGGCGCTGACATTCTGCTCAAAAAGGCTGGGATCGGCTGGAGGATAGTAACAGGTGCCTCCGTCCCAAGTGATGCGGTAATGCTGCAATGAGCTCAAGCACGCGGTCATTTCGCGCGATGGAAACAGCGGCCAGAGCCATCCGCGAAGAACAAGTTCAGCGCGGGGAGCGACCGCGATGGAAGTGATGCGCACCCACGGGAGAAATCTCGGGAAACCGAAGCAACGATGGAACCGTATGCCTTCCGATGAGATGCTGATTCGAGCGACGGAAAACGATTGGAATAATCCTAATGCTGCGCAGAAGACAACAAATGCGAGGATACCAGAATGCGTGAGGAGATATGCAGCCAGTGCAGGGACGCCGAAGAGGGCCGCAGCCAGAAAGAGACCGACTACAGCGCTAAGTAAGCCGTCTTTGAAATCGCACGGCTGAATACGGGGCGTAATAACAACTGGGTCAGTTTCGTGTTCGTTCATGGAGTGCGCATAGCAAAGACTATCTACTGACTCACCGGCAGGATTGCAGGAGAGTGCTCCACCATGTCTCCAGCAGGAATGTCGGGGAAATACGGAATCATGGGATAGCAGGTGGAATTTGATGCTGGATTTCCGGTATGGTGAGTGGAATTCCCCAAAGATGCCAGCAAATCCTTCAAATCCGGCAGAAATGGGGCGAACGATCGTGGCCATGGGGTGGGTCGCCTGCAAGGAAAACCCAGCATCCGGGGCGCCGCCCCTTTGGACTGCGCGCAGCCCTGCTGCCGCTTTTTCCAGCCAGCCCTGCTGGCGTCGGACCAGAATTACATTCCACCCCCCAAATACGATCCTCACCGCGAATCGTTCAGCCGCCGTTATCCCCTGGGCTGCACCCGATGATGACCCAGGTCACCTGGCGATTCCTGGTTGATTGGGGCGAGCTCAGGCCTCGCGGGAAGGTCTGACGGGAGCTTGAGGTTCCAGACGAGGCCGACGGAGCGTAAAACGCAAAGCGCCCACCAGCCGGGGTCATGCTGCGAGGGACGCAGCCCGAGCTTGGCGGAACCGGGGAAGGCATGATGGTTGTTGTGCCATGACTCGCCCATCGTGAGCAGACCGATGTGGGGCAAATTGTGACCTTGAATGGCGTGTCCGCTGACGTGCCAATCGCGCTGTCCGGCATTGTGGGCGAAGTAACCAACCAGCCAATGGCCGAGCAACGAAAAGGTGATGCGCACGGAAATGCCCCAGACGACAAAAGCCACGCCGCCGAGTGCGTAGAAAAGAACGGCCCACGGAAGCTGCTGAAGCATCCAAGTCCGCTCCATGAACTGATAAAACCGGTTGGTGGCGACACGTGGCTCGATCTGGAATCTTGGGGGATGGTCGAGGCGGATGTCGCCGTGAATCTGCCAGAGGAAATCGCGCCAAAGCGGGTTCTGATGGATAAAATAGCGGTGACAAGACTCGTGGCGCTGCGACCAGTCGCGGATGTCATGCATGTAGAGGATGCGAAAGGGGCCACCCATACCGACGACAGTGCCGAGATGCACCAGGATGTATTCGAGCCATTGCGGGCACTCGAAGCTGCGGTGCACCAGCAGACGATGCAGTCCGATGGAATGCCCAAGGCAAAGCGTCGTGACCGTGAAGACGAATGACAGCAGGACCGCGTCGTCGCGAAAGGTGAGGTAGCCACCGATGACGGCAACAAGCGCATGTGAAATGAACCAAAGGGACTTCACGGGTGCCCACTCCACGCGACCCTCCACGGGATTGGTGTGCCCGCTCTGGCGCAGCATTCGTGGGATTTCGTGAGCGTTCATCTCGGGACGGGCCAGGAAGAGCCTTGCAGGTCACGTGAAAAATCGCTGCTGAACTGTCCTATCTTTCCGTAGCCGGTCCCACCGGGCCTGTCCAATTGAAAAGGGGCGGACACCCGTGGTCGAGTCACCGGCCAAGCTGGGAAGATGCTGGCTCCGGGCGGGGGGAAAGCAGGGTGATCCTTGGCGTGGGTGGCGTTATTGGCGGGGCGATTTGAGGGCTGGATCCTGGCTCTGCTATTATATAAGGGTGATGGTCCGGCTGACCCCGCCGGTTTCCGGGACCTTCCGGGGCCGGATTTTGATGAAATTCCTGCCCGGGGTGCCCTGCCCCGCGGTGGTTTTGGGCCTGCTTCCTCCTGTTTCCTGGCGCACCGGCGGGCGGAATCCAGTCTATTTTCCGCGGGAGTCGATCTACCGGAGGGGTGCACGTGGTCTACTGTGCTCCATCTCGTGGTCTATGAGGTGCCCCCGGCGGAGGGCCTGATACTCAGGGAATTACGGAAGGGATGCCCCCCCCCCGCCATCCCGCAAGTTGTCCCCCGATGATTCCCGCAGCGGCAATTAAAAAGATACCCGTAGAAGGACTCTCAGGGGAATAAAGGAGCATACTCATCACTCAAAGGAATATCTTCAGGCTCGCGCCTATCCATTTCGGCTGATAATTCAGGGTATTCATCTTGGTCTTGCCGCAAAATAATATCGTGGAAAATTTGATGGCGCTCATTCCAGTGTGTTTCGAAGGCATCCTCGGAAATACCCTGTTCTCCAAGAGACTCGCCAAGCAACGTTTTCATGGTTGCCAATCCTGCTTGAAGACGCTGAACTTCCTCACACAAGGTTTTTTGAAACGCGACCAAAGAGTCAATCGCTCCTCCGGCACTCTCCAAGGCTGTGATAATTTGATCAATTCGTTTCATACTAATAATTTTTGGGAAATAACACTTATCGTCCCCACGCCGCATCACGGTCGCAACCATGCAACCCCATTTCAATTACCCATTAAATTTACCAAGCGATTTACGAAGAGAAAGCGGAAACATCCCCAACTACCGGCCATGTCTGGCAGATGGGCTTGGCATCAGCCGGCAGCTTGACCTCCAAAGCCTGTTTGATCCTGACGGTCAGCATCAGAAAATTAGTCCTTGGGCAGCGACGTGATTCTAGCCGCCCTTATTGCTAATTTCCCGCGTGCCTTGCTGGTGCTTTGCGTGAGGGACGGGGAGGGATGCTGATGTAAAACGGACATGCTGGAGCAACCTGTAGGTTACCCGATAAGGAAAGCTGTAGAAGTTCCGCCGCAAGTTCTCTTGATCTATTCTGGTACGCCACCTATTTTAGGGCATGTTGAAAATTGCCTTCACGATCGCACCCTGTCACGAGACCGGGGGCTACGTCGCCCGTTGGGACGACCCCGCCGGCGGTGGTATCGTCACTCAGGGGGACAGTTTTGGGGAACTGGATCTGATGCTGCGTGATGCGGTGGAGGGCTACTTCCATGGCGCAGCGCGCCCGGAACGTATCCAACTGCATTTTATCGAAGATCCGGAGTTGGCTGTGGCATGAGAATGCCGCGCGATGTCACGGGTGAACAGGCGGTGCGTGCCCTGCGGCGGCTCGGATTCGAGGATGTGAGGCAAACCGGCTCCCACCGCATCCTGCGGCAGGGGACGATCACCGTAGTGGTCCCCATGCATCGTCCCATCAAGCCGGGAACGCTGAAAGGACTGCTGGAACAGGCCGGACTGACACCGGAGGCCTTCATGGCCGAGCTTTAGCATGAAACAGGCAAAAGACGGAACGCCTGCCCAACCCTCGATCCTCCCTGCAGGGAACAAATCCGCGACGAGTGGAGTCAGCAGCAAAAGCTGATCGAAGAAGGGCTTGTCATAACGGCGACAATTATGTGGGGGCATTTTACGAAGTCCCCACATGGGCGGCAGGGGTTTCCGGGGCTTTGCGTGGCCCCTGCTCTGCCCGTGACTCGTCTGCGACAGAGTCGTGCTACGTCCCCTCCGGGGCTGGCGACGGCGGGGCGGTGGATGGGCGGCGAAGAAAACTCCTTGACCCTGCACTTAACTACAGGGTGTAGGGTGTAGTCATGAAGGAACCTGCTCCGAGCACCTGGACCCGCGCCACCCTGGCCAAACTGGCGGGGGTGGGGGCTGAATCCCTGCGCTTCTATGAGCAGCAGGGCCTGATCGAAAAACCGGCGCGGAACGAGGCGGGCTACCGGATCTATACGGGGGGCGATCTGGAGCGGCTGCAATTCATCCGCCGGGCGCAGGATCTGGGATTCAGCCTGCAGGACATCAAACAACTGCTGCAACTGACGGGGAATATCAAAACCCCGCGGAAGACGGTGCGCGATTTTGCGGAAGCGCGGCTGGTGGTGATCCGTCAGAAGATCAACGATTTGCAGGCGATGGAAAAATCCCTGAGCCGGCTGGTGACCCAGTGCAGTGGCAAAGGCGCGCTGCAGGGCTGTCCCATCGCGGAGTTCATCGGAGGCCAAAACATCAAACCCCAAGGAGAAAACTGTCATGAGTGATTGCTGCCATACCCCCACGCCGGAACCGGAAAAGAAGCCCTGCTGCCAGACGGCATCGGCACCGCCCAAGGCGGCGGCGGCGGCTTCCTGCTGCCAGGGGGGACACGAGCATGCCCACCATGCAGCAGTGAAACCGGCGGCGGGCGCGAAGTATTTCTGCCCGATGTGTGAGGGCGTGGTTTCGGACCGGCCGGGGGATTGCCCGAAATGCGGCATGGCCCTGGAGCGCAACCCGGTGTGGCAGGCGGCGGCGAAGACGATCTACACTTGCCCGATGCACCCGGAGATCGAGCAGGATCATCCGGGGGAATGCCCGAAGTGTGGCATGGCCCTGGAACCAAAAACCCTGCCGCCCGGGGAAACGGAGGAGGAGGATCAGGAGCTGGTCTCCCTGCAACGGAAGCTCTGGCTGAGCACGGCGCTGGCCTTGCCGGTGTTTGTGCTGGCGATGGGGGAGATGATCCCGGCGCTGCGGGTGCGGGAGTGGCTGCCGGACGCGGCTTTTGGCTGGGGGCAATGGGTGCTGGCCACGGCGGCGGTGTTCGGGCCGGGAGGATTTATCTTTGGCAGGGCCTGGCGGTCGCTGAAAAACAAGAGTCTGAACATGTTCACCCTGGTTTCCCTCGGGGTGGGAGCGGCGTGGCTTTACAGCACCATCGCGGTGGTGGCTCCGGGGCTCTTTCCCCATTCCCTGCGGCATGGGGGGCATGTCCCGCTGTATTTTGAAGCGGCGGCGGTGATCACGGCCCTGGTAATCCTGGGGCAATGGCTGGAAGCCAAGGCGCGCAGCCGGACGGGGCAAGCGGTGCAGGCCCTGATGGGTCTGGCCGCCAAGACCGCCCGGCGGGTGCAGAACGGTCAGGAAGAGGATGTGCCGCTGGAGGCGGTGAAGATCGGCGATGTGCTGCGGGTGCGGCCCGGGGAAAAGATCCCGGTGGATGGGGTGCTGACGGAGGGCACCAGCAGTGTGGACGAATCCATGATCACGGGGGAGCCGCTGCTAGTGAGTAAACAGGCCGGGGACCAGGTGGTGGGAGCCACCATCAACCAGACGGGCGCCTTTCTGATGCGGGCGGAGAAGATCGGCAGTGAGACGCTGCTTTCCCAAATCGTGCAGATGGTGGCGGAGGCGCAACGGAGCCGGGCTCCGATCCAACGGCTGGCGGATCAGGTGTCAGGGTGGTTTGTGCCGGCGGTGGTGCTGGTGGCGGTCCTGACGTTTATCTGCTGGATGATCTGGGGACCGGAGCCCCGTCTGGCCTACGCCATCGCCAACAGTGTGGCGGTGCTCATCATTGCCTGTCCCTGTGCCCTGGGGCTGGCGACGCCGATGTCCATCATGGTAGGGGTGGGCAAGGGGGCGCAAATGGGGGTGCTGGTGCGCGATGCCGCGGCTCTGGAGCAGGCGGAGAAAATCACCCATCTGATCACGGATAAAACCGGCACCCTGACGGAAGGCCGGCCGGTGGCCCGGGAGATCGTGGCCACGGAGCCTGGCAAGGAAGATCATGTCCTGGCCCTGGCGGCGGCGCTGGAACAGTTGAGCGAACATCCCCTGGCCCATGCCATCGTGAGCCGCTCCAAGGAAAAGGGCCTGACTCCGGCGGCGGTGACTGGTTTCACTTCCATCACCGGGGCCGGGGTGAGCGGCACCATCGACGGCACCCTGGTGCGGGTGGGCAAACGGGGGTGGCTGGAAACGGAAGGGCTGACCCTCCCGGCGCCGCTGGCGGCGGAGGCCCTGGCCTTGCAGGAAAAGGCCCATACTGTCCTCTGGGTCGCGGAAGGACCGGCCATCGCCGGATTCATCGCGGTGGCCGATCCGATCAAAGCCTCCACCCCGGAGGCCGTGAAAGCCCTGCAGGACATGGGCCTGACGCTGGTGATGCTGACCGGGGACAATTTGCAGACCGCCCAGGCGGTGGGGCGGGAACTGGGCATCGCCGACGTGCGTGCGGAAGTATCGCCCGCGGACAAACTCACCGCGGTGCGCCAGCTGCGGACCGGGGGGGCGGTGGTGGGCATGGCCGGCGACGGCATCAACGATGCGCCGGCTCTGGCGGAAGCGGACGTGGGCATCGCCATGGGCACTGGCACCGATGTGGCGATCCAGAGCGCCGGACTGACCCTGGTGAAGGGCGATCTGCGCGGCATTGTCAGGGCGCTGGGGCTGAGCCGCGACGTGATGCATAACATCCGGCAGAATCTCTTTTTTGCCTTCATCTACAATGCCGTGGGCATCCCCCTCGCCGCCGGGGTGCTGTATCCCCTGACCGGCTGGCTGCTGAACCCGATGATCGCCGGGGCCGCGATGGCGCTCAGCAGTGTGTCGGTGATCGGCAACGCGCTGCGGCTGCGCAGCAAGGGGTGAACGAGGACAAAAGATTTACCGCAGAGACGCTGAGGGCGCGGAGGGGGGGAGGAGATAGGTCAGGGATGGCGGGCTGCGGTTGGAATATCGATCTTAAAAAACCGAATTGGGGAACCACAGATTTCACGGAGAGCACAGATAATGAAGGATCTGGATCTAAGGCTGATCTCACCTGCAAGGAGAGGCGATCCATTGACATGATTTCCAGACAATCTGTGTTCTCCGTGAAATCTGTGGTTCTATTTTCCTGAACTTTGCTCTGCGTTCTCTGCGTCTCTGCGGTTTTCCCTCCACCCTTTTATGATCACCGGGGCCGCAGCAAAGGCTGAACCAGAAAGGACTTCCGCTTCGGGGGGATTCCGGGTTACGCTGGCGGCTGATGCAATCGATCCTCTGCCCTGCCCTTCTTTTCCTCTGCCTCGCCTGGACCAGCGCGGCAGCCACCAGCGCGGAGGAGGTGCCGGAACAGGGACTGCAACCGGAAGTGGCCGCGGGACCTGAGGGGACGATCCATCTGGTCTATCTGCGGGGCGACGCCAAGGCTGCCGAGGTGCGCTACACGTCGCGCAAACCCGGGGAGCCCTGGCAAATCAGTGCGCCGGTGAATTCCTCTGCGGCGAAGGCTATCGCGGTGGGCAGCATCCGGGGGCCGCAGGTGGCGCTGGGGGCAAATGGCACCGTCCATGTGTTATGGAATGGAGTGTCCGGCGGGGAGCAGGCTCCCCAGGCGCCGTTGTGGTATGCGCGGAAAAAGGCCGGGGACCGTGAATTTGGAAAGGCGCGGGATTTGATGGGGGACACCGTCGCTTTGGACGGAGGGGCCTCCATCGCGGCCGATGCCCGGGGCAAAGTGTTTGTGGTGTGGCATGGAAACTTGGCCACCAGGGAACCGGAGGAAAAACAGCGGCTGGTGTTTGTCCGCACCTCCACGGATGAAGGGGAAACCTTCGGCAACCCGGAACCGGCCAACCGCGATCAGCCCGGGGTCTGTGCCTGCTGCTCCCTGCGGGCCTTTACCGGGCCGGAGGACGGACTGCGGATCTTTTTCCGGAATGCCCTCACCACGGAAAGCCGCAGCATGACGCTGCTTTCGCAAAAGGCCGGCGGCTGGACCTCCGACGCCATCGAACCCTGGAAGATCGCCGCGTGTCCGATGTCCTCGGCGGCCCTGACAACCTATCAGAATCAGCTGCTGGGGGCCTGGGAGACCGCCGGCCAGATCCGGGCCGGATGGATTTCCACCACCGGTTCCACGCCGGTGACAGTGGCGGCTTCCTCTGCCAAACACCCCACGGTGGCGGTCAGCCCGCAGGGCACGATCCTGATCGCCTGGGTGGAAGGCAGTGGCTGGAACCGGGGAGGCTCCGCGGTCTGGCAGGAATTCGATGCGAAGCTCCGGCCGCTGGGTCCTCCCGGAAAAGCCGCGGGCGTTCCCGCCTGGGGCCGCGTGGCGGGGTATGCGGAGCCAAAGGGAGATTTTGTTATCCTGCGGTAAGCGGGAAAGCCGTTTACCCGGGTGGGTGGGTTGCATCTGGGATGATGGTTGACCCAAGCCGGCCCGGGGCTGGGACGGTGGCCGATCCGCACCGCCAAGGGCGGAATCTTTATAGTAACCGTTACCCAAACAGCCATCCAAGCCCCCTGGGGGCGACATCTTCCTGGAAGATCACGCACCTACGCAGCTCAAAATCCCAGCATGGCGGATGCTATAAATATCACGCACCTACGGCGCGGGCCGGCCTGCGATTCCGAATGACCTTTTGTATCTCATCCCGTTTTCAACCCGCCAAGGCATTAGCGGCAGGCAGTGCCGGACGGGCGTGTGATGCTGCCCAGGGCGCGGACTTCTGCGAGGGAGACAAGGCCGGCCCTGACCTTCTCCATGGCATCATGCGACAGGGGGAGCAGGCCATGGTTGAGCGCGTGCTGCTGGAGGGCGATGTGGTCCGCGCCCTGCAGGATGAGCTTCCGGGCGGCATCGTCCACCTGCCAAAACTCGAAGAGGCCGATCTGTCCATCGAAACCCGTGCCCGCGCAGGCATCGCAGCCTTTCGGGTGGCAGAGGGATTCCGGCAGGGGGAGGCCGGCGCCACTGAACCACTGACGTTCCTCCTCCGTTGGCGCGGCTTTGATCCGGCACTGGCGGCAGAGGCGCCGCACGAGGCGTTGGGAGAGGCACATTTCCAGGGCATTGCTGATCTCCCAATTTTTCACGCCGTTGTTGCGCAAAGTGGTGACGGCGCCCACCGCATCCCGGGCATGGATGGTGGACATGACGGCCAATCCGCTTCCCGCCGCCGTGACGGCGACGTGGGCGCTCTCGGGGTCGCGGATTTCACCGACGAGCAGGAAGTCAGGGTCCAGCCGCAGCATGGCCCGGACCGCTTCCGGGAAGGTCAGCCCGCGCTTCGGATTCACCTCGATCTGGGTGATGCCATCAAGATGGCGTTCCACCGGATCTTCCACCGTAACAATACTGCGGGGCAGCGTCTGCAGTTGATGCAGCAGGGCGTATAACGTGGTTGTCTTGCCGGAACTGACCGGGCCGCACACCAGCAGCAGGCCCTGCATGCCGGCCGGCCAGGAGCGGAGGCGTGATTGATCCGCCTCCGGAATCCCGAGGTCATCGAGTTTCAGCACCGCCCGGCCGGTATCCACAATCCGCACGCCCACCATCTCCCCCACCGGCGTGGGAGCCGCCGTGGTGCGCAGCTCCAAGCGGGTGCCCGCGGCCTCCATGCTGCCGTAGCCGTGCTCCGGCTGGGAAAGGGCGGTGGCATCGATGCCGGACAACGTTTTGAAAAAGGATGCCAGATGCAGGCCGGCGTCATTGGGCACCGCGGCCACATCATAGATCAGCCCATCTACCCGCAGGCGCAGGCGGGTCTCCTGGGAACCAGGCTCGATGTGGATATCCGAGGCTTGCCACTGCACCGCATCCGCCATCAAGGCCTCCGCCCGTTCGTCGGTGCGCGGTTCGTCGTCCGGAAAAGGATGGAGGTGCAACAGGGCGTGAAAGCGGGGGGCGAGACGAGGCTCAATCAGGCGGGGATTGGGAGGGGGGGTAAGCATTTTGTTGCAGGAAGATATGGAGTGATATGATAGGCGGGACACCCGTGGCAATGAGAGGTTCCCTTATCCCGGAGTGCAGGGTTTGCCGGGGGTGGGCCCTGCCGGAAGCGGGGAGCCACCGTGTTGCCGGCATTTTCTGCTTGTCACCCGGGCGGGAATCCTTTTTGAATTTACCCTGTGCCATCTCTCCTGTCACCGGTGCTGGGTCTTTTATTGAGCGGAATGTTTGTGCTGGCCTCGCCCGCAGACACGCTGCCCGATCCGATGGCCGAAGGCTGGGCCAGCGAAACCTTCGCGGAGAACGCAGGGAAAGCCCTGAGCCAGCTCGGGGACCGTCTCAAAAAGGGAGACCTCTCCGCCTATGCCACCACTCCCTCGGATGTGCTGCGGCCGGCTGCCCTCACCAAAGTTTACGAAGGGGCGGACTTTACGGTGCAACGGGGAGTGATGCCCTCCGGCAAGGCCCCCCGGCCCACCCTGCAGGCGGCTTTGGAAGCGGTGCGGGCGGGGTTTGCCAAAACAGGTCCCACCCGGCTGAAGTTCAAGGTGTTTGGGATCGCGGAAAAAACGACCCGCCAGTACGTCTCCATTTTCGGTCCCGCTGAAGGCGGGCTGCTGGAGATCAATGCCACCTGGGAAACGCGCTGGACAGGCGAGGCCGCGGCCCCGGTCCTGGCCGATGTCAGGATGGAAGCCTATGAGGAAGTGCTGCACCCGGCCCCGCAGCCTCTCTTTACCGATGCCACCGGGGCGGTGCTGCCCACCTCCGCCGACGTGCGCCAGCAGTATCTTACGGGCACCGATGCCTGGCGCGAACGCATCGAGACGTTCAACCGGATGTTCAAGTTCGCCTATTGCGGGCTGGCCATTGGCGACGCGGATGGCGACGGCCTGGACGACCTGTTCTCCTGCCAGAACGGCGGATTGCCGAACCGTTTGTTCCTGCAGAATGCGGACGGGACGATGCGGGATGCCACCGCCTCGTCAGGGGTCGGCCTGCTGGACGCCACACAGGGTGCGTTGTTTCTGGATCTGGACAATGATGGCGACCAGGACCTCGTGACCACCATGCCCTCCGGGCTGGTGTTTTTTGAAAACCTGGGAGGGGCCCGCTTCCATCCCCGTGTGAAGTCGCGCGTCGCCGAGGCCGGTTATTCCCTGGCGGCAGCCGACTACGATGGGAATGGTTATGTGGACATCTACGTGTGCCGCTATCATGCTGACAAAAAGGACGGGGCCCAACTGGCGGTGCCGGTGCCGTATTTCAATGCCCAGAATGGGGGCGCCAACTACCTCGTGCGCAATCTGGGGCCCGCGAAAAACGGGGGCTGGCTGGACTTTGATGATGCAACGCAGGAGGCCGGCCTTGACACCAATAACCGCCGCTTCAGTTTCGCCGCGGTATGGGATGACCTCGATGGGGATGGGGACCCTGACCTGACGGTCGCCAATGATTTCGGCCGCAAGGTCTGTTATCTCAATGACCTGTTCCCCTCAGGGAAAAACCGCTTCCGGGAGGTGGCCGAAACCATGGGCCTGGTCGATGGCGGGTTCGGCATGTCGGTGGCGACGGGGGACTTCGACCGCGATGGGAAACGGGATCTCTACTTTGGCAACATGTTCTCGGCAGCGGGAAGCCGGATCACGCGGCAGCCAAAATTCCGGCCGGGGGACAGCGAGGCAGTGGTGACGGAATTCCAGCACATGGCGCGGGGGAACACCCTGTATCTGGGCCGCGGTGATGCGGAAAAACCAACCTTCAACAATGTCAGCGAACCCTCGGGCACGGCCATGGGCCGGTGGAGCTGGGGCGCGGTGCCGGCCGATCTCAATCACGACGGATGGGAGGATCTCCTCGTGGCCAATGGTTACGTGACCGGGCGGGACCCGGGTGATTTATGAAGCGTCGTCTGGCGGCAGGTCGTGTCGTCTTCACCACTGGATCCCACGAAGATCGCTGAAGCCAACGATCGTCAGAGTCCGTACCGCAAATCCATCCTGGGCGTGGATGACTTGCTGGACCGCGGCTTTTCATTGAGCGGGCATGAGCGGAACGTGTGTTTCCTGAATACGGCAGGCTCCGGCGGCGGACGGTTCGCCACCGTGAGCGCGGCGTCGGGTTTTGACTTCGATGACGATGCCCGGGCCATCGTCCCGGTGGACTGGGACGGCGATGGCGACCTCGACACCTGGACCAGCAACCGCACCGCGCCGATGCTCCGCTTTCTGAAGAACACGCACAGTGAATCCAGCGCGGTGAAGGACTGGGTGCAGGTCCGGCTGGAAGCCACCCGGGGAGCCCGCGATGGCATCGGTGCCCGTGTCAGGGTGGTGCTGGCCAATGGCACGGAAATCGTGCGGGTGCTGAAGGCCGGCGAAGGATTCCTCAGCCAGTCGAGCAAGTGGCTGCACTTCGGCCTCGGGCCGGCGGCGGCGATCCGCCACGTCCTGGTCCGCTGGCCGGGGAGAAGCGAGGAAACGTTTACCGGAGTGAGTCCGGGCGGGCATTTTGTGCTGAAGGAAGGCGTCCCCAAGGCACAGGCCCAGCCACGCCGCACGGCACCCGCCCTGGCCGCCGGACCGGTCACGATGCCGGAACCGGCCGTGCCGGTTACCGCTTATGCCGGCTCCCGGGTCCCCGCGCCCCGGCTGCCCGCGCTGGGATTTGATGGGCAACCGCTAGCGGTGGGCGGGAAATCGGGTCAACTCACTCTGGTCAACCTCTGGGCTACGTGGTGCCTGCCGTGTCTCGGCGAATTGAAGGACCTCGCGGCCCACCATGATGAGCTGAAAAAGGCCGGACTCCGCATCGTGGCGTTGTCGGTCGATGGCCTGACAGAAGGCGGTGCCGCGGGAGATCCGTCCGCGCTCGCCGCAAAACTGAAACTGCCCTTCGAATGCGGCCGGGCCACTCCGTCCCTCGCCCGCCGGGTGGAAAAACTCCGCTCCACCGGGTGGGGGATCAAATGGCCGCTGCCGGTGCCGGCGAGTCTGCTGCTGGATGGAGAGGGCCGCCTGATCGCCCTGTATTATGGTCCGGTGAGTGCAGCCCGTTTGCTGGCTGACTTGCCGCGGGCGGCGCTGGCCCCGGAGGCCTTTCACGATGCGGCGATGCCCTTCCCCGGCCCCTGGATCGAACGTCCCAACCGGCCCATCCCGCTGGCCATCGCCCTCGACCTCATGGACGAGGGGGATCTGGATGGCGCCCGGGAATTTGTCAGCCGGGTCCAGCCGGAACTGGCGAAACATCCTGACTTTGCCACCCTCATGACCTGGATAGGCGATGGTCTGATGGCCCGGGGTGAAGCCAAAGCCGCGTTGGAGGCCTTTGCCACCGGACTGGAAGCCAACGCCAACAGCCTTCCCCTGCTCAACAATCTGGCGTGGCAACTGGCGTCGCATCCTGACGAAAAATTCCGTGATGGAGGCCAAGCGGTCCGCTGGGCGGAAAAAGCCGCCGGATTGACCCAGAAGGCCGACCCCTCGGTCCTCGATACCCTGGCTGCGGCGTATGCCCAGGCCGGGCGGTTTCCCGACGCGGTCGCCACGGCGGAGCGGGCGCTGGCCTTGGCCAAAGCTGCCCGGAATCAAGCCTTGGCCGATGGCATCCTCAAAGGGTTATCCTTCTATCGGAAGGGCCTGGCCTACGGGCGGTAAGGGCAACTCCTTTCTCCCATCCGGCGGTTTTTTCAGGAGAATTTAATAATTTTCTTCCCAAGCACCGCGCCCGCCGCTAAAACTGGCAAGCCCCCCAAGGTCAACGTCCTTAAATTGCTCCAATCTTATGAAAGCCATTTCCCGTTGCCGCAAATATTCCCTTTGGCGGATCCTCGCCGCTGCCGCTGCGTTCTGTGGTCTCGCCCCGGTCGAGGCGGCCCCGGTTCCGGTCAATAATGGCAGCTTCGAAAGTGCCAACTACAGCGGCGCCAATAGTTGGACCAACGACCTCACCGACAACAACCCCGCGACCACCATCGAATGGACGGGCCGGGATGGGAATAATGTCGGACCCTGCTTCATCGAGCGGATCGGAGGCTTTTTCTCGCAGGGGGTGGCCCACGTCGGCATGGAAGTGGGTTATTTCATTTATCAGGACACCGAGGTCGCATGGCTGCCCAATACCCGCTACACCCTAACCGTCGGGGTTGGCATGCGGAATGCCGGATTCAGCCCGGCCACCAATCTGACGGCCATTGGGTTGACCAACACGATACCGGCGGGAGCGACCGCGACGGAAGTCATCACCAATGATCCTTTGCTGACCATCGCCAATGCCACCAAGAACGTCTCCACTCAACCGCTGAGCAGTTTTACGGATCTGTCCCTCACCTATGAAACCGGAGCCACCGCCCCCACGGGAACGATCTTTGTCTTTTTAGGAGACCGGTCAGGAGCGGGACGATCCCATTTTGACAATGTAAGGCTGGATGCGGTTTCTTCGCTGGACCCGGATGCGGACGGCTTGCCCAGTGACTGGGAGACCGCCAACGGCCTGAATCCCAACAGCGGTGCGGGGAACGACGGTGCCAATGGGGATCCGGATAGCGACGGTTCCCCCAATTCGCAGGAATTTGCCCGGATCACCAATCCGAAGAATCCCGATACCGACGGTGACGGAGGCAAGGACGGGGCAGAAACCAAGACCGGAATTTATGTTTCTTTGACGGATCTGGGCACCGATCCGCTGGTGGCGGACACGGATGGCGACACCCTGCCCGACGGCAGTGAGCCTTTGGCCAACCCCCATGTGACCGATCCGAACAAAGCGGACACGGATGGCGACCAATTCGAGGATCAGGCCGAGATCACGGCCGGAACCAACCCTGCGGTCGGCGGGCAAGCCAGTTTCCCTACCGCTTCAGGCGACCTCATCCTGGGTCTCAACTTCGTGGGCGGACGGGTGGATGGCACCTTGGGCGGAACCGTCACCGCCGCGGCAGGCGTAGTCCCGCAGACGAACTGGAACAATCTGGTGGACCTCTCGGGCAAGGGGGCCGCACTCCTGAACGCGGCCGGCACCGGGGTCATCATGCGGGCGGAATGGACAGTGGACGACACCTATACGGTCATCACCGGTGCGCCTCCGGCCGATGCCAATGCCGCGCTGATGCAAGGGATGCTGAGAACCCGCAAAGGGGTGCCCACCCAGATCACGGTGCGGAATATTTCCGCACCGACCTATGACGTTTACGTTTATGCCGACAGTGATGGGACCGACCGGGTAGCCGACTACACCGTCAATGGCCAGACTGTCTCGGGGATCCTCGACAACGCCAACTGGCCGGTCGATACCGGCGGGGGGATCTTCCAACTGGCCGCGACCAATGGTGCCGCCGGCAACTACCTGCTCTTCCGCAATGTCACGGGACCGACGATGACCCTGACGGTGGTGAATACCACGACCGACAATGATTTCGGTGGCCCGGTAAACGCCATTCAAATCGTGCGGGCCACGGGTGACACCGATGGCGACGGGATGCCGGATATCTGGGAAGATGCCAACGGACTCAACAAAAATGTCAACGATGCCGCAGGAGATGCCGATACTGATGGATCATCGAATCTACAGGAATTCCAGCGCAACACCAACCCACAGGACAATGATTCCGATGAAGATGGACTGAGTGATGGAGTGGAAACCAAGACGGGCACCTACCTGAATGCGACCAATACCGGCACCGATCCGCTGAAGCTCGATACCGATGCGGATGGCATGTCCGATGCCGTCGAAAATAATTCGGGCAACTTTGTGGATGCCGCCAACCCTGGCACCGACCCGAACAAGGCAGACACCGACGGGGACGGCTTCGGAGACAACGAGGAAATCGCGGCCAGCACCAGCCCGGTCAGTGCGTCCAGCAAACCAGCGCTTCCCAACCCGGTCGGTTATTGGTCCTTCGACGATCAGGGCCTGGCCACCACCGCAGACCTCTCGCCAGGGGGCAATCCCGGAAACCTCCAAGGCGGGACAGCTTATGTCGCCGGCCACACCGGGGCCGTGGGAGATTTCGCCATCCAGTTCAACGGCGTCGATGCCGCGGTGACCACCGGCATACCGCTCCTGGATGGATTGGAGCAATTCACCATGTCCGGCTGGCTCAACTTCACGGCGGCCCAGGCAGCGCGCACCGGTATCTTCGGTCAAAACGATGTGGTCGAGTTCGCGTTTTCCGCCGCGGCCACGATCGAACTGTGGAACCCGACCGGCGGGGCGATCAATACCCCCTCGGCCCCGGCCGGAGGCGGAACGTGGAAGCACATTGCCGTCACGGCCGACAGCACCGGCCGCCGGATCTACATCGGGGGCGTGTTGGTCGCTTCCGGCAGTGTGGGAACTCCCACCGCCTCGGCGGGAGGCAGCTTCAACATCGGCGGGGCGGGCGTCTCGGATGCCGCAAACAACTGGTTCAATGGGAGCATTGATGACGTGGCCGTCTGGAACCAATCGCTCAGTGCGGCGTTCATCAGCCAGCTGGCCAGCAAGTCTCTTACGCCGCTGCCCAGCACCGGGGAATTCGGGATCAGCAGTTTCAACTTCAATCAGACCACCCGGGTGTTCACCTTGAATTTCAACACCACCGCCGGAGTGCAATACACGGTCCAAATGATGGATCCCGCCCATCCGACCCTCAACAATACCTGGCAGAACGTTTCGACCGTTACCGCCACGGGAGCGCTGACCACCTACGCGGAAGTGATGCCGCCAGGGGCTTCGGTGCGCTTCTTCCGGGTCAAGCGGCTGTAACTTGGGGACCTCCCGGATTTCCCGCCCAGCCGGAAAAACTCCGCTGGGCGGGCAAGTCCCATTGGATGTAGAGTGGGAAGCGGCATAGTCTCCCCGCTTCCATGCAATCCCCGTCCTCTGATCCCCAGGCCCGGCACCTGATCCTCCTCGGCGGAGGCCACAGCCATGCCCTGGCGGTCAGGATGCTGGCGATGCGTCCGTTGCCCGGGGTCCGCGTCACCCTGGTCTCGGAAGTCTCCGCCGCACCCTACTCGGGAATGCTGCCGGGGCACATCTCCGGGGTCTATTCCTGGGAGGAAATGCATATCGACCTGCGCCGGCTTTGTACTGCCGCAGGTGTGACCTTCATCCATGCTGCGGTGGAGGGGCTGGATCCCGCCACGCGCACCGTGTTCCTGACCGGGCGCCCGCCGCTGTCTTATGACGTGCTGTCCATCAATACAGGGGGCACTCCCCGGCTGGAATCGGTCCCGGGGGCAGCCGCGTTTGCCATTCCCGCCAAACCCGTTCCCCAATTATTGGAAGGCTGGAGCCGCATCCAGATGGCGGCACTGGAGCGGCCGGTGAGGGTGGTGGTGGCAGGAGGAGGCGCCGGCGGGGTGGAACTCGCCCTTTGCATGCAACATCAGCTAGAGGAGCGGGCGGAACTCACCGTGGTTCATCGTGGTGATACGCTGATGGACACCCATCCGGCGAAGGTACGGACCATCCTCTCCGCTCTCCTGCAGGAAAGGCGCATCCGCGTGATCACTTCAACGGAAGTCACGGAAGTCCAGGCAGACCGGATCCTGCTCAGCGGCGCCGCCTGCCCGGCTTTGGAGGCCGACTTTGTGTTGTGGGTCACCTCCGCCTCGCCTGCTCCGTGGCTGGCCCTGGGCGGGCTGGCGGTGGACAGTGACGGCGCGGTAAAAGTTTCGGCCTGCCTCCAATCCATCAGTCACCCGGAGGTCTTTGCGGTCGGGGATGCGGCGGCGCTTCCGGAACATCTGCCACGTTCAGGCGTCTATGCCGTGCGCATGGCCCGTCCCCTGGTCGATAACCTGCGCCGCTTTTTCTCGGGCGCCGCCTTGCGGCCCTATCACCCCCAACGATCCTTCCTCAGCCTCATCGGCACGGCGGATGGCCAGGCCGTGGCCAGCCGGCGTCCTTGGGCGATGCGGTCGGCATGGCTCTGGCGGCTCAAAGACCATATCGACCGCAAATTCATGCGCCAATTTGAGGATCTGCCGGAAATGAAGGTGCCACGGCCACGCCCCGCGCCGGCCGGATCGCTGCGCGAACAAGCGGCCCTGCGATGCCGGGGCTGCGCTGCCAAGATCGGCCCCCGGACCCTGTCCGCTACCCTGGAACGCCTGCGGAAAGATTTTCCTGACGTAGTGACAGGAACGGACCAGGGGGGCATTGCAGTCGGTCTGGAGGCTCCGGATGATGCGGCTGTCTTCAGCATTCCCCCGGGGCACCGGTTGGTGCAGACCGTTGATTATTTGCCGGCGCTGATGGACGACCCGTTTGTTTTTGGCCAAGTCGCCGCCTTGCACAGCTTCAGCGACGTGTTTGCCATGGGAGCTGAACCCCACAGCTGCCTCGCCACCGCCCTGGTGCCTTTTGGGGGCGCGGCGCTGACCGGGGAATTGCTCTATCAGTTGTTGGCCGGCGTGCTCTCCGTGCTGCGGGAAAGCAGGGCACGCCTGCTCGGGGGCCATACGGCGGAGGGTTCCCCCATGGCGCTGACCCTGGTCTGCAATGGTCTGGCGCCCCCCGGCCGCCTCCTGACCAAGGGAGGGCTGCGTCCCGGTGATGTGCTCATCCTCACCAAACCGCTCGGCATCGCCGTGCTTTATGCCGCGGCGATGCGGCGGCTGGCGCAGGCCCGTTGGCTCGATGCCGCGGAGCGATGCATGTTGCGCTCCAACCTGGCCGCCAGCCGGATTCTGCGCGACCATGGGGCCACCGGGTGCACGGATATCACAGGGTTCGGATTGGCCGGCCACCTGCAGGAAATGCTCCGCGCCTCGGGGTGTGGTGCCGTGGTGAAACTTGATGCCCTGCCCCTGTTGGAGGGAGCCTTGGAGGCCTCCCGTCTTGGGATCCGCAGTTCGCTCCACGGATCAAATGCTGCGGGCCTGGTGCTCCCGCCGGAGTCAGCACCCTTTGCGGAACATGCCCATTTTCCGTTATTATTTGATCCGCAAACGTCGGGTGGCCTGCTCGCCGGCGTGGCTGCGGCCCAGGTGGAAAGCTGTCTCGCCGCGATTCATGCCGCGGGATATCCGGAGGCCGCGGTGATCGGACAGATCACGGCTGGTCCGCCGCATGGTCCCGTCATCACGTTTTCCTGACGCTCCCCAGACTGCGCAGGTCGCCATTCCGCCGCGTAAATCCTTCCCGGTCACAGCGTTCCAGAAACGGGATCATGATCCGCCGGGAGCTGCCCAATAACGTTCTGAGATCGCTCACCTTGGCGGGGCCCTGCTGATTGATGAATGCCGCCAGCATTGCCCTCATTTTTTGATGGGCTTCCGCGGTCAATACCACGTCAGGGTTCAGCTCGATAATCTGGCCGGACTCCCGGAAAAACCGCAGGGCCTGTTGTGAGGGCAGGTCCGGAGCGACCTCATTGCGCGAGGGCGGATCGAAGGGCTTGAGGGCGAGGGCGGCCAGGACCCGCGCGCCGGCGGCCTGGAGGGGAGGTGGCAGGGCGGCCTGGTGTGCCTGCCGCTGGATGGCATGGCGCACTTTCACAAAACCATTCTGGCAAAGATCCGCGATCAGCGTCTCAAAAACTTTGGGGCCCTTCACGTCACTCCCCAGCGCCCCCGCCAGCCGGCCGATGTCCAGCCCCTGCAGGTTCGGATGTTTCCGGTGCTCCTCATCAATGGTTGCGGCAGCAGCACTGACGAGTTTTTTCCACCATCCCGCCTCCGCCAGAAAATCACCGCGGGCCATCACTGCTCCCGCCGCGATGCGACCGTTCACCGCGTCTTCCACCTGCCGGTCACTGAAGCCGGATTTAGCCAGCAAGGTCGATCGCTGTGCCACCCGTTGGCGGGCGAGATGGCTCGCGACGAACACAGCAGGATCGGAAGGAGCCCCGGCCCGCGCAGCCAGCAGCTGTTGCTGGGCTTCGGTGCGGAATCCCCGGGCACTGGCATCGGGATCCAGCACCAGCCCCCCCGCGAGGGTGTGGCGCGCCGAGGCATCACGGATCACTATCCGATCCCCGGCAAAAATCAGCATCGGCGTCTCCATCCGCAGCTGCGCCACTTCGGAACCACCGGGCAACAGTTCCCCGGCATTTTTCAGATAGACCCGCGCCGCCGAACTGCCGCTGCCATGGTGCACCCGCAGCCGTTCGCCGTGCCGGAGGGGAGGTGCATCGGCAGGTAGCCGGGCCAGACGCGTGAGCAGCACATCAAATATGCAGCTGGGCTCCCCGGCGTCCGGAAGGGTGATGACATGGCCGCGCGCGAGACCGCCATCGCCGGCGCGATGCTGCACGCTGGCTTCCGGGAGATTCAAGGCGGCGCGCTGCCCGGGGCCGATCCCGGCCACCTCATGGTGGTGGTTTTGCATCATGCGCACCCGCAGCGGCGTCCCGCCCGGTTGGGCCACCACACTGTCTCCCACCTGCAATTTTCCTCCGGTCAACGTGCCGGTCACCACCGTGCCGAGGCCGCGCAGGCTGAAGGCACGATCGACGGCCAGCCGCGCCTTGCCGATATCCTGCGGCGGCGGAAGTTTGGCCAGCTCCTCAGCAAGACAGGTCCGCAATCTGTCGAGACCCATCCCTGTCAGGCAGGAGGTGGGCACGATGGGCGCGTCGGCATAAATGCCGCCCAGGAGGTGCTGACGGAGGGCTTCTCCGGCAGCACCGGCGTCCGTCAGATCACACTTTGTCAGCGCCACCACCGCCCGTGTCACTCCGAGATAAGTGAGGATGTGGAGGTGCTCCTCGGTCTGCGGCATCCAGCCGTCATCCGCCGCCACCACCAGCAAGGCGAGGTCGATGGAGCCGACTCCGGCCACCATGTTTTTGACAAAATCCTCATGCCCGGGCACGTCGATCACGCCAACGGAAAACTCCTGACCATCCATCGGTAATGCCAGGTGGGCGAACCCAAGATCAATGGTAATGCCGCGGGCTTTTTCCTGCGGCAGCCGGCTGGGGTCGGTGCCCGTGAGGGCTTTTACGAGGGCACTCTTGCCATGGTCCACATGGCCGGCCGTTGCCAGGATAAAGGGCGTCGAGGTCATCATCTCAGTGCGGGGTTATTCGCGGCCCGGCGCCACGGTCAGCGCTGCCACGATGGACTGCACCAGCGCCGCATCCTGGCGGGGGAAGACCGTGCGCAGATCGATTTTAAAATGCTTTTTCGTGATACTCCCCACCACCGGCACCGCGCCGAGGCGCAACCGTTGGCTGAAGGTCTCCAGCGGAACCGCACCGGGCACGAGGTCCACCGTAACCGAGGCCACCGTGGTCTGCGGCAGGGTGCCCCCACCAACCTGCGCGGTGCCCTGCCCAACCGACACCCGCAGCGGCAGATTCACGAGAGCGGCAACGATTTTTTCGGCACGGGACATCAGCGACGTGCGGTCTGTCTGCAGCATGGCCAGGACCGGAAGATTGCCCGCTTCGCCCGAGAGGCATTGATCCACCGTGGTTTGCAGGGCGGCGAGCACGAGCTTGCCGCACCGGAGCGCCCGGTAGAAGGGCTCCCGTTTGAGAGCTGCCATGGCCCGCTGCCGGCCGGCAATGATGCCCGCCTGCGGCCCCCCCAGCAGTTTATCCCCACTGAAGCACACCAGGTCGGCTCCCTGCCCCAACACTTCGGCCGCGGTAGGTTCATGCTCAAGGCCGCCGATTTTTTCCGTGGCCACCACTGCACCGCTCCCGAGATCTTCGGCGAAGGGAACGCGTTTGCTCCGTGCCAACCGGGCAATCTCCTGGGTGGCCGGTGATTGTACAAAGCCGCTCATGAAAAAATTGCTGCGATGCACCTTGAGGATCATTCCGGTGGCGGGGCCGATGGCCTGGGCATAGTCATCCAGCGTCGTTTGATTGGTGGTGCCCACTTCGCGCAGGCGGGCACCGCTGGCTTCCAGAATGTCAGGGACCCGGAAGCCGCCGCCGATTTGCACCAACTCCCCGCGCGAAATAACAACTTCCGGCCGTTTCGCCGTCAAGTGACGCACGATGAGCACCAGCGCGGCGGCGCCGTTATTGACCACGGTGGCGGCTTCGGCACCACAAAGGAGCGCCAGATTATGCTCCAGATAGGATGCCCGGCCGCCCCGTGCGCCCCCAGTGAGATCGATCTCCAGATTGCAGTAATCCGACGCCACCGCCTGGAGGGCCTCAGCCGCCGCCGGTCCCAGCGGGGCGCGGCCCAGATTGGTGTGCAGTATGATCCCGGTGCCGTTGATGACCGGACGGATTTTGTGAACGAGGAGTCCGGCGAGGACACGGCGCACCTGCTGCAGGATGGCCTCCGGCCCAGGTATTTCCGTCTCTTTGCGGAGCGCGGCCAACTCACGCCGCACCACCGCGACAACCACCGGGCGCGGCAGGTCAACGGCGCCAAGTGCCCGCAGGACGGCATCGACGGCAGGGATGGAACGCAACCGCGGTGGGTTCACTTGGTCGGCAGGGAAAATGGGGCAGAAGGAGGGGCGGAGAGGACAGGAATCGAACCTGCCCCGGCCCGCAGAACGGACCGGTGTCGGTTTTGAAGACCGCAGGGACCACCAGGCACCCTTCACTCTCCAAGCATGATCTCCCAGAACCATTTTTCGTCCGGCCGCGCAATGGCAAGAGTGAGGAGCTTCATTTTACTTTCTCAGTCATCAGCCGTGCCCCATCACCGCTTGTGATGGAGCAGCCAGGGCAACAGCACGCCCAGGAGGAAAACCTGCCCGCGGCCATCAATCCCTCCACTCCATGGCCACGCCGGAAGTTAGCGAAGCGTGCTCCGGCACCGCACATAGAGACGGTCGCCGGGAGCAGGGGCGCTGAGACGCCAGACTTCGGTGACGGCTCCGGCGGCTCCCGGGGTTGAGGTGCGCAGAGTCGCGCCAGCGCTGCTCCAGGCACCAAGATTTGAGGAGGACTCGACCAGGAAAACGGCATCGTCGGCGTTCAGTTGGCGGGTGACCGTGATTTCGAGGAAGGGCTGACCGGCGTCGGTGCCGTTCCGTGGTTGGAGATTGAGACTGCCGGCGGTGCTGTCGCTGGTTCCCAAAGAGTATTCCATGAGTTTGGCCAGACCGTCGCGGTCGTCGTCATCCCCAGGATTGCCGGTGAAGTGAAGGGCGTCATCTGTGCCGGGATTGCCGCCCGCGGCGGCGCTGGCCCGCCAGTTTTCCGGAAGAGCAGGGTCAGGATTCGTTTCCGGGCGCATCAGCACCAAGCTGGCACCCGTGCCATCTGCGGCGGGCCAGGGGGCCAGACTGGAATAGGCAAATTCCTTCACCGTGTTATTGAGCGGATCTTCGAGTTTGACCGGCTCGCCTCCGTTGTTCAGGGCGGTGGCATTGGCGAAGGTGCCCGCCACCGGATGGCCCGCACCGTGTGCGGCTGTGAATGCGGCCAGATCGCGTACGATGATCGCCCGCTCGCCCGGAAGGAGACTGGTGATGAGGCTGCCGGTAAAGTCAAAATCCACGCCGGCATTGAAATGAACCCCGGTCATCCCCAGCGTCACCGTGGTGCTGAGGTTCGTCAGTTCGATATATTCGGCCAGCCCATCGCCGCCCGGATTGTACATGATCTCAGTGACTGTGAGCCACTGCTGATGGGGAGTCGGGGTGCCGGAGTAGGTGGTGGTGGCCCGCTGGGTGCCCGCAGCGTCGAGCAGGAGGAGGGTTTCGCCGAGGTTGCTGAGGTGGCCTTGGAATCCTCCGGTGACGTTGAGGCTCTCCCCGCCTTTGGGCGATACGGTGCGGGTTTTGAACCCATTGCGGCTGGCGGCGACAAAGATTTTGTTGGCATTGGCTCCGGCCGTGGCGGTGCCGTTGATAATGGTGCCCGGCTCAAAAGTATAAGTCACGCCGCCGGTAATTTGCCAGCCGGAGAGGTCAAGGGAGACGCTGTTGGGGTTGGTGATGGCAATGAATTCCTGGTCTTGGTCCCCACTGGAGGGCGAGTGCTCAATGGCGCTGAAAGTGAGCGGCGTCAGGGCGCTGAGATTGTACGCGGGGGGGACGTTGGAGTCGGCATTGATGGTGTTGATGCGCTGGACCACATAGGTGTCCATCTGGCGTTGGATTTCCTGGGACATCGTATATGCGGCGAATGGTGAAGCCGTGGTCAACGGTGCGGCATTTTTCCAAAGGGCCGCAGGGTACTTCGCATAATCAAGCGCGGCATCTCCGCCCGGCGTGTCGTTCTGCCCGACGGTCCAGCTCGCCCCCATGATCGTCGCTTTCTCATTGATCCGCCGGTCATACCAGCGGGTCAGGTCGCGCGTCACCGCCGGGGTGACGGTTCCTTTGAAAAATTGGTCCTGGAGGCTGCGGATGCGGCGTTTTGCCATGTTGGAGAATTCGGGAACCGCATACATTTTGGCCACCAGTCCCTGGCCCTGCCCGCTCAGCGTGCCGCCGGCGTTCAGATACATGCCGTCATCAAAATAATTGTTGGCGCTGGTCCAGAGGCGGCCCTGGCTGAGGTCGAGATCCCACGGGAGCAGCGTCCAGAGGTTGGTTTTGCCGGTGTCGCGGTAAATGTAATAGTTCTTGGCGTGCAGGTCCACATTGCCGGTGACGGTGTTGGCCGCCATGAAATTGATCATCTTCGGGATATCCACATTATCAAAAAGGAAGGCTTTCCTCGCATTGGCGTCGGCGAGATTCATCCCCACTTCGAAGAGATAGAGATCGCTGTTGTTCTCGAATTTCCGGCTCTTCTTCTCCGCCCCCGTGACTGCGTCCGTGGCGGGGTTGAGCATATTGTTATACATTTTGTAGAGCACCCCGTCCTTGTTCAGGCCGGCCCGCTCCAGATACACATCATCGCCATCCTCCACGAAATTATAGATGCCGTCGAAGGCCCCGTTCAGCCGGCAATGGGTGGCGATGCAATAGTGCGCCGCCACTCCCGCCTCCCGCTCCATCTCGTAGGCGAGTTCATGGCGCAGCTTGGTTTTATCCGCAAAAATGGTCAGCAGGTTGATGTCCTTGGCACGGGGCTGGAGCGGATCCATGCTCCATTTGAAGCGGTAACCGCGGTTGCCATCTATGTCATAACTCTTCTTCAGAAAAGCCCCGCCGGAGGTGCTCTGACCATGCAGATTGATCCCCACATTGTCATAAAACTCCCCATTCAGAAAGACGGAGCCGCGGGTTCCGCTGGCGGAATTCGCCGCCGTGGGACTCTGGATAAAGCGGTGAACCGTGAAGAGAGGGGTGGTGATGGTGGAATTGGTGGTGACCGTTCCAAAATATTGGGGGGAATCGAGGGGGTCTCGATAGGGTGGCATCTTGGTCTGGTAGCCGGCGGTGTCGAGCGCCGTCACCCGCCAGCGGATCATCTGCCCGGCCACCATTTGTGTTGCCGGAACCAGACCGGTGTAGATGCCGTCGGCGGCCGCGGCATCGCCATTGGTTCCATCATCCACCATGGGGATCGTGGTTTCGGCATCGTAGTGTTTACGATAGGTCAGGTTGACCGTGGTGATGGCACCGCCCTGGGCGGGGAGAATTTGCGCGGTGACGGGAAATGCCGCTGCAGGCGGTGGCGGGACGGGATTCTCGGTCAATTGGCGGAGCAGCGGACCTGCGGCGGTTACGCCGGTATTGGGCGCGCCCGGACTTGGCGTCATAAAACCCAGCGCCGTCACCGGGGTCGGGGAAACCTGGCTGCGGATAGTCAGTTTGGGCCCGGACCGGTTCTGATCCCAGGCCATCCATGTGGGATGCGCTCCCGGCACCAGCAGGAATTTACCATAGTTGCCGGCCGCGGGGGCGGCCAGCCAGTCCTTGACCAATTGCGTGACATTCCACACGAAATTCTTCGTTTCGCCCTGCTCGACGCTGACACTGGCATAGGCGGTCGTGGCCGCAAAAAAGTCGACAAGATCCTTGCCATCCGCACCCGTCCCGATCGTGGGGATGCCCCGGTTTCCATCATCCGGCTGACGGAAGACTCCCACGGGCGTGGTCACGGTATTGAGGCCGGAGACGCCGGCAAAGAGTTGATTCCTGCCATTCCACTCCAAGGTCGCTTCCACAACATTCTGGCCGGCGGGGATGGCACTGAGGCGGCTGCTGTAGTCGAACCAGAGATACTGCTGGTGCTCCGGCTGGACCAGTCCGTCATCAAAAACATTCAGGGAGTTGCTGTCCTGGGAAGCGGTTCCGATTCCGCTCAGTTTCACCCGGCTGTAGTGCGTTCCACCAGTGAGTACCGCCGGGGTGCCGTCCGTCACGGTGACCGCGCCGGAGAAACCCGTGCCGAAGCTGGTGTTTTTAGTTTGAAATGGAAACGGAGCGAAGGCACTGGCCACCACGCCGGCCGGTGAAAGCAGCGCGAGATACTCCCCGTCCGGGTCCAACTGAAAATTGGTATGCAGCTGGCCAACATTGCGGTTCTTTTCTGAAGCCCACACGATCAGCCGGGCTCCCGGCTGCAGCACGTAGGCTGGAAAAACCCACTTCGCTGGTTTGGTGATATCATCGGTCAGCCTCCAGCCGGCCAGATCCACCGTGTTATTGTCCGGATTGAATATCTCGATCCAATCCCGGTCCTCGCCGTCCTCATCCTTGAGCCCACCGTCATTGTCGGCCAGAAACTCGGAAATCACCGGCACGGCATGCAACGGTGACGGTAACGCAGCGAGCAGCAGGCTGCAGGCGCCCATGAGGCGGAGAACCAGGGAAACAGGCCGCGCCAATCTGGAGGCACCGGATTTCATAAGGTGCCCAGGGACGGGCTGAGGGGAAATCGCTGAATAATGGGACATGGCACTTTGATAGTGAAAAAAGGGGTGGACGCGTCGGAGCTCTGCGGAATGGGGCGCTTGGGGTTTTCGTCCGGGGATTACTCCAGCAGCACGCGGTAGGCGGGGACCGGGTCAGTCCATGGCGTCACCCGGTCTTCAAAAAAGAGACTGGTGGCGGGGGCTCCACCGGTGGGAAAGCCCTGGGTCAGTTGGATCCAGGAGGCCCCGGAGTCGGCGCTTTTCTGCACCCGGTAGGTTTTCCCGGGCACCGCAGTCCAGTTCACGGTGTGGGTGCCAAGGATGCTGTCATGGGTGATCCCACTGATCGCGGGCAGCGTACCGGGCAGCTGTTCCAGCATGACATAATCAAACACCACATTGCCGCCGAGGGTGGTTCCCACGCGGCGGATGGTGAGTTTGTTGGGCCCGCTGACCATGCCGGAGGTAATCCCCGTGACTTCGAATTGCACCAGGCTGGGACCGCTGATGCTGTTGCGGGTATGGAGGACATTCCCGTTCATGCTGAACTCCAGCGCATTGACCCCGCTGACCGTCAGCACATCGGCCGTGATCCGGAGGCTGGCCTCCGGTGTCACCATGGCCGGCGGAGGCACAAACCAGATGTTCAGGATGGGGTCCAGTTCTGTCACCGTCCGTTCAAAGCCAATGGCAGGATTCCCGTTGCGGCCCGCGACCGTATCCGTGTTGGTGTCGTCATTGAGGGATTCATTCGCCAGCTGGTTTGGGCCTCCAGCCGAAGTGTAATTGCCCGCAAAATAATAATCATCGTCCGCGGCATCCTCATGGCTGAACTCGGCCCGGGAGGCATTGTCGACGCCCGCTTCGAAGATTCCATTCCAGGTCGTTGCGTTCACCGTTACCGTTTTCGTCTGCGTCTGCGCTCCGGAAGTCGCGGTCAGGGTGTAAGTCGTATTGACCGTTGGATTGACCACAATACTTCCGGTACCGCCGGTGGTCAGGCTGGTGACATCCCCGATTCCCTGATTGATGGAAATGGTCGCGCCGGGTCCGGCCAACACCCAGGTAAGGGTCGCGGATTCGCCCGGGCGCAGCAGCGGGTCACTGGTAGTGAAGGAACTGACGACCAAGGCCGAGTTGTCGATGTCCATTTTCACATAATCAACTCCCATCCAGTTACCCCCTCCAGCTGCGTTATAGCTGATCCCTTTCAAGGTCACGATGTTGTCCGCCCCCGGTCCGGTAACGATTCCCACTTCCGCGAGAGTTTTGGGCGGAGAGGTATAATCCACATCGAACTGGGCGGCCCGGATGATCTCCTCGGGCCGGACCAGAATTCCGTTGATATAGACTTCCACCCCCCAGCGGGGATCCCCACCGGAAGTATCGAGATTCAGGGCGTCGAACGAGACCGTGACCCGGTCATTGGGGCCATAGGAGGCAGGCACATTGAAGTGATAGCGCAGGGCCGTGTCGCCGCCGGCAAACGCGCGCTCCACGGACTCCTCGTTCGCGGCGACTGTCCCCACCGGCGTGTAGGAGCCATTCGTGGAAATGATCGAGGAGTAGGACCCCGCAAAATAATAATCGTTATCCGACAGGCCATTCGTTTCCGCATTCGCCGGATTCCCTGGCAGGGCATTGACGACCCCATTCTCCTGCACAAAACTACTGTTCGGCCCGCCGCCATTACCTTGCGTGGTGGCGTCAAAATCCCACGCCGCATTGTCGATGCCGACGACCCAGAGAAGCGCCGCCCGGGCCGGGAGAGCCTGCATGGCAAGCACAGAGAAACAAAGAGGGAGGAATCGGATTTTCATGCGGTGCAGTAAAATACGAATTCAGCCCCGGGGGAGCAAACTTTTTCCATGCTATTACCAAGGATGGGACATAAGATCACCGTCAAGCTGCGGAAAAATACCAGACGGACCGGCCAGGGTCTCCGCCCGGACTGGCTGAGAGCAGCTACTGAAAGGCCATGCCCGGGTTAATGACCACCAGCGCATCAAGCCCTCCCGCCAGGAAGGGACCCGCGTCTGGCGGATTTTCAGACCCACCTCCTGCCCTGCCAATACCAGCCTGCTGAAATTGCCGCGCCCTGCTCCCGGTAATTTTGAAGGCGGGGTGCAGATATCAGCGATGGGCAGCGTCGTCTCTCCAATAAAAAACCGGCCGGGTTTTCACCCGGCCGGTCATCATGAAATAACCTGTTTTAAGGAATGCCTATTTCCTGGCGCGTTTACGCCCAAGGAAACCGAGGCTTGCCATCCCTGCCAGGAAGACCATGGCCGTGCTGCTGGGCTCTGGAATTGCGGTGTGGTCAAGTTGCACGTAGTCCACGCCCATCCAATTGCCTCCACCGTCGCCATTATAGCTGATGCCTTTCAGGGAGACGATGTTGTCGGCCCCCGCCCCAGTGACCGCGCCCACACTGGCCAGCGAGAATGGAGTCGTCGTGTAAGTGGTCCCAAAGTTGGCCGGACGGATGACCACCTGCGTTCCCACCAAAATGTTATTAAAATAGACTTCGACCCCAAAACGCGGGTCCGGAACGGTAGCGGCATCTATGTGCAGATTCAGCGCGTCCCAGGACACACTGAGTAAATCATTGGCCGCAAAGGTGCCGGGAAGATTAAAATGATAGCGCAGTTCCAGGTCGCTTCCAGCAAACGCCCTCTCCACGGATTCCTCATTGGCGCCCACGACACCCACCGGCGTGTAGGCCCCATTGGTGCCGATGACGGCGGAATAAGTACCGGCAAAATAATAGTCATTATCCGATTGCCCATTGGTTTCCGGACTGGCCGGATTGCCTGGCAGGGCGTTGATGGCTCCCTGCTCCTGAACGAAAGTGGCGTTGGGCCCGCCTCCATTACCTGGATTGGCGGCCTCGAAATCCCAACCGGTATTGTTGATGCCAACGGTCCATACCAAGGCAGCATTCGCCGAAAGGGTGAATGCTGCGAACATTCCCAAGGACAAGGTTATTTTTTTGCTCATAAATTTGTACGGATTCGACCCTTTAATACATTAAGAATTGACTTTGTGGTTAAAATTCTGAAGTGGCAAGAAAAAAGTAGGGAATTCTTTATTTACTTGAGTCGTGACCAGCCAGCTCTCTGAAAGTAATCACAGCCCGGCCTGTCAGCACCCCCATCCCCAATCCCAGCCACGTTGATAGCGGCTGGGCAGATCCGCTTGAATCAGATTACGGGAAACGGAACCAACGTCACTACGGCCTCCTCAGCCGGTAGAAACGTTTTCCGCCCGGGACGAGCGCTTCGGAATAAGGCGGGACTGGTGCGGGGACAATAGGGGTCCAAGGGTTGAGCAGCGTAGTCGACCATTCGAGTTGCCCGGTGCCGGTCCAGTTCAGGGTGATCTGGCCATTGCTCACGGTAGGAGGCAGCAGGACCGGCAGCGGCGCAGGGGTGACCGGGTTAAGCTGGACCGAGTCAACACCCATCCAATTGCCGCCGCCTTCGCTGTTGTAGCTGATACCCCGGAGGCTCACGATGTTGTCGGGGCCTGCCCCGACTTCTGCCCCCACACTGGCCAGACTGAACCCGGGAGTCGTGTAAACCTTCCCCAGATCAGCAGGACGGATCAGGACTTCGTCCTGGACCTTCACCCCATTGAAATACACTTCGACCCCGAAGCGGGAATCAGGCGTGGTGGCATCCTGGTGCAGATTGTGCGCATCGAAGGATACCGCCAGATTGTCCGCGGGAAGCAGGTTGCCGGGAAGATTGAAGTGATAGCGGAGTTCCAGATCTCCGCCGGCGAAGGCCCGTTCCGCAGCTTCCTCATTGATTAATACCGTCCCTACAGGATCGTAAGCCCCATTGGCAGCGATCACAGTCGAATAAACGCCAGCCAGATAGTAGTCATTGTCAGCCTGTTGGTCCACCTCGGGGCTGTTCGGGTTGCCCGGGAGCGGATTGATCACCCCATTCTCCTGGACGAAGGTGGCATTGGGTCCACCGCCATTACCCGCGGGCCATGCGTTGTCGTCAAGACCCACCGTCCAGGGAAAAACCACCGGCGGTTTTGGGTTGAGCTTGATATAATCAATCCCCAGCAGGTTGCCGCCGCCGGTAGCACTGTAATTGATACCCCGCAGGGTCACGATGTTGTCAAATCCGGCCCCGACGCGGGCACTGACACTGGCCAGGGAGAATGGCGCCGTCTCGAAATCGGTCCCGAGTTGAGCCGGGCGGATCAGGATCTGGGACTGGACCCGCACGCCATTGACATAAACCTCAACGCCGAAGCGGGGATCGGCTGCTCCCGTATCCAAACTGAGAGCGTCAAAAGTCACGGTCATGGTGTCCTCCGGCGTGAGCGCGGCAGGGAGGTTGAAATGATAGCGCAGCTCACTCTCAGCGCTGGTCAAGGCGCGTTCGGCGGCCTCCTCATTGACGGAAACCGCCCCGACCGGGTCATAAATGCCATTGCCGGCGATCAGAGAAGTGTAATACCCCGCGAAATAATAATCATTGTCCGCCCCGCCATCGACTTCCGGGCTGATCGGGGTTCCTGGCAGGGCATTGAGCGCTCCATTTCCCTGCACAAAGCTGGCATTTTCTGCCCCGCCGTCCCCTTGGGGCCAGGAGTTGTCATCCAAGCCCGCGGCCCATGGCAAGGTCGGCAGTGGCACTGGCGTGGTAACTGGATTGAGTTGGAGATAATCGATGCCCAGGGTGTTGCTGCCGCCAGAGGCACTGTAGTTGATGCCGCGGAGAGTCACGATATTATCGAAACCCGATCCGATCACCGCGTTCACACTGGAAAGGCTGAATTGCGGCGTGGTGTAATCCTTGCCCAATTGAGCGGGGCGGATGATGACTTCAGGCTGGACGAGAACCCCGTTGAAATAGACCTCGACGCCGTAGCGGGGGTCCACCCCTGCCATATCGAGGACGGACGCATCAAAGGTGACGGCGACCAAGGAGTTGGGCTGCAGGGAGTTGGGCAGATTGCAGTGATACCTCAACTCGGTTTCGCCGGCGGACAAAGTGCGCTCGGCCGCCTCCTCGTTGGCCAGGACTGTGCCCACGGGAGTGTAGGCCCCGTTGCTGGCGATCACCGCGGTATAAGAACCGGCCAGATAATAATCATTGTCCGCCTGTTGATTGACCTCCGGGCTGGCCGGGTTCCCTGGCAGCTCGTTGGTCACTCCATTCTCCTGCACGAAGCTGGCATTGGGTCCGCCGCCGTTGCCCACTGGAAAAGCGTTATCGTCGAGGCCGACGGCCCAGGGGAAAATCGCCGTCGGGATGACTTCGATGGCCTTGTCCAGCTGGACATAATCTATGCCCATCCATTGACCACCCCCGCTGCCGCCGTAGTTGATGCCCTTAAGGGTCACGATGTTGTCGGCCCCGGGGCCCACCGCAGCGTTGACACTGGCCAGACTGAACTGGGTGCTGGTGTAATCCACATTCAACTGGGGAACGCGGATGATAATCTCGGGCTGGACCAGTATGCCATTGAAGTAGACCTCAACGCCGTAACGGGCATCCGTGCCACTGGTGTCGAGATTGAAGGCGTCGAAAGTGACCGACAGCAGGTCAGTGGGCTGCAGGGTGGCCGGGAGGTTGAAATGATAGCGCTTCTCATTGTCCGACCCCGCAAAGGCGCGCTCGGCAGCCTCCTCATTCAAATCCACCAGACCCAAGGGCGTGTAATCACCATACAAGGAGATGACACTGTCAATGGCAGTGGTGTAGCTCCCCGCGAAATAGTAGTCGTCGTCCGCTTGTGTATTCACCTCCGGGCTGTTCGGATTTCCGGGAAGCGGATTGACGCCCGCCTCCTGCACAAAGGTGGCATTGGGGCCACCACCATCCCCTACGGGCCATAAATTATCGTCCACTCCCACAGTCCAGAGGACCTGCGCTGAGAGCGGTGACGCGGCCAGGACGAGGAGCGTAAAAGCGAGAGAGCACCAGTTTTGCGTCTTCATTTTGTGATTCTTGACAAAAATGTACAAAAGTGTCAAAAAGAAACACAGAATACCTTAATAAAATTACGAATCATGGTGGAAAAAAAGACATCAAGTGCCGTAAGCTTGACTCTTTGCCAATCTCCATCCACTTAGCTTCAATTTCATGTCTGTCCCTCCGGCCACGTCTCCCCACTCCAAGGGCGCAGGCTTCTTTTTATTGAGTTTGGCGGCATGGATCGCTTGTGCCGCACTGACAAGGTGGCAGTCCCCATGGCTTTACGCCCTCGCCGCAGCGTCTGTTGCCGGCGCGCTGTGGCTAGGCTGGCACCGTTCAGTTCTGTGCCGTGGCGCGGTGCTGTTGGCACTGGTGCTCCCGGCCTGGAATTTGAGGCGGATTGCCCCTGCCCCGATAGCGGCGGGTGATGATGCGGAGGCCATCAGCGCCCTCGTCACGGCGGAAGAGACCATCCTCGCCCTGACCCCCAGGCTGGGCACCCTTTCCAAAGGATTCCTTGATCTGCAGCTGCCGTCGCCCGCCGGAAGGGAGCTTTTCCGGGAGCGGTTCGCCTTGCGGGACCTCGGCCCGGCCCCAGTGGCAACGCCTGCCGATGCGGCGGACCTCGCGGCGCGGGAGTGGCCGGTTTCCCCCGAGCTGGTGGAAGTAAACGGGGCCACAGCCAATCTCTGGACCTCGCTGCTGAAGGACGTTTCGTGGTTCGAATTTGGAAAAGTTTATCATATCGACGGGTTTCATCCCAAAGGTGATTTGACACGGTTTGAGGCCAAAGGCGGGTTTGAAGCGCTCGCGATGATGAAGTCCGGCGAATGGCAGTCTTTTCATGGAAAATTGCGCCTGAAGTGGGAACGGACTGGTGCCACCACGGTGGGAGAGGAGGCCCGCTGGCAGATCAGCAGCTGGGAAACGCTGGAAATGAACGGGATCACCAGCCGCAAACGTCTCTTTGTGGAATCACTGGCTGCCGCCGTGCCGTCGGACCTGGACCGGTGGCGGGTCCAGCGTTCCGAACATTATGAGGCCACCGTGAAATATTATCAGGAAGGGATGAAGAACCCGCCCCATCCTTATTTCGCCCCGATTTCGGCCAATCATAAACCAGGAGTCAGCATTGCCGATATTGATGGGGACGGATTTGACGACATTTACATTTCGGTCCGGATCGGCAAGAACCTGCTATTGAGAAATCAAGGCAACGGCACCTTCGCCGAGGAAGGCGCCAAATGGGGTCTCGACCTGCCAGGCCACACCACCTGCTCGATCTTCGCTGATTTTGACAATGACGGGGATCTGGATGTGATGCTGGGCCGCAGTTTATTGAAGACGGCTTATCTGGAGAACACCGGAGGGCGTTTTGTGCAGCACCGCGCTCCCCCGTTTTTCCCCATGGCGGTCGTTTCCATGGCTGCCGCCGATTACAACAAGGACGGCCTGCTGGATGTCTACCTCTGCACCTACCGGGCGGCGGCACCAATTGGATCCAGCCCGTCCGGTGGAGTGGCGGAAGTTTCGGATCAAACGGCCTTCGACTGGCCTGACGAGTTTTTCCCGCCTGAATTGGCCAAGGAATTCCGGCGCAGGCTGAAGGAGAAACAGAACGGCCCGGACGGGGCCATGCCCAAACTCCTTGATCAGCTCGGCCCCCCCAACGTCCTGCTGGTCAACCGCGGCGCGGGAAAATTCGAAATCGCCCCGGAAAGTGCCTCCGTGGAGATCTGGCGCAATTCCATGCAGGCGACCTGGGGCGACTACGACGACGATGGGGATCCTGATCTCTATGTGGCCAATGACTGGGCTCCGGACAATCTGATGCGCAACGACGGGGCGGGCGGTTTCACTGATGTCAGCAATGATGCCGGGGTAACCCACTTCGGATTCGCCATGGGAGCAACCTGGGGCGACTATGACAATGATGGCCGGGAGGATATGTACGTCTCGAACATGTACAGCAAGGCTGGCCGGAGGATCACTTCCAAGCTTTCGGGGCTCCGCAAGGACTATGCGGAATCCGCCGAGGGCAACTGGCTCTACCACCAGGAGGCCGACCGCCGTTTCAAACTCGTCTCGGGTCTGGAACCTCCCGCGCTGACCGTCACCAAAGCTGGTTGGTCATGGGGGGGCAAGTTCGCCGATTTCGACAATGACGGGTTCCTCGATCTTTATGTCCTGAGCGGTTATTTTTCCGCTCCCAAGGAACTTTCCTCGGAGTTGGATTTATGAAGCAATCTCTGGCGCACGGTCGTGCGCACCGACGAAAATCTCTCCCGCCAGAGCTTTCGCTTTTCCTCCGAATGGAAGCGCAGCGGCAGCGGACAGTTGACTCCGGAAATTGACACCCGGCTGGCCGGCGTGGAAAAGCGCGGGGACAAGCTGGTGGTGCATTCCCTCAGTGGCGGCGAGCGGAACCACTTTTTCTCCAACCGGAAGGGGACTGCCTTTACGGACCTTTCGGCGCTCTCCGGCCTCGACACACCTGCCGACAGCCGTGGATTCGCGGTGGTCGATTATGACCGCGATGGCTTGCCCGACGTGGCCCTCGTCAATGCCAACCAGCCGCTTTTCAATCTCTACCACAATGAGATTCCGGCGTCGGGCTCGCTGCCGGGCGGGGGCTTGATCGCCCTGCGCCTCGTCGGTGGAAATAAAGGCTCCTCACCTTCTAAAACATTCACCGGCCGCGACGGTTATGGCGCGAAAGTCACCGCGGCGCTCGGTGATATGACCATCATCCGCGAACATCGTTGCGGCGACGGTTTTGCCGCCCAGCACACCGCCACCATGATGATTGGTCTCGGCACCCGGACCAGTGCGGCCCGGGTGAGTGTACGCTGGCCTTCCGGGAAAACGACCGAAACAGAAATGGTGCCCGAGGGCACCCTGCTGACCTGTTATGAAAATCCTGCGGAGGCCCCGGGCGGGGAGGCCTTTGCCCGCAGCCCGTACCGGGTCAAGCTGCCGGCCCGCTCCAACCTGCCCACCGCGAGGAAGCCCTTCCCGACCGCCGTCAATGACGTTGGCGCCAAGCCCGGATCAAAAATCCGGGTCTATACCAGCATGGCCTCATGGTGCGCCGCCTGCATGAAACACCTTCCCGTGCAAAAACACCTGGCGGAGGAAATGGCCGGTGAACCGATGGAACTGATCGCCGTGCCCATTGATGACACCGACGATGAGGCTACTCTGAAAACCTACGTCGAAGAACGAAAACCCGCCTACCGGCTCCTCGCCACCTTGCCCCCCGCGCAACGGGCCATCTTCCGGGCAGACCTCGAAAAACTCCTCGGCCATGAACCCGGCCTGCCGTCCTCGGTAATCACTGATGGAGCCGGTGGCGTGATTGCAGTCCTGCCCGGCCTGCCGACCCTCTCGCAACTGCGCAGCTGGCTCCCGGCGGAGTGATCATCCATTGGTTTCCAGCGCTCCAAAAAAGCCGGTGTCCGTCAGTCTGCCCGGAGGCACCGCCGCGTGAAAAGGTCCGCTCCAGGGATGTCACCGCATGCCTGAAGTAACTCCGGTTCCCGTCCTTTGAATTGTCCCTTTGGAAATGGACTGACGTGTGTGATTTCCGTCCCCCCCTGCCCGGTGCCAAGGGCGGCCTCCGCACTGAATCCTTGCCAAAAATGGTGGCCCGGGACGAATTTGAACCGCCGACACGTCCCCATTCCCCGTAAAAACCATGATTCTTCGAAAAATGCGACATTAAAAAACATCCGTGATATCCTCGAATGTTGCCGTTTTTGTTGTCAATCCTGACAAAAATCTGCAAAGTTCCAATCCGCCTTGACCGACGCCGCTTCCCACGGTCACTATTTTCCATAAAAAAGGCTCCCCTTTTTATTACACCGCCTATTTAGATTCCTTCGGCAGACGACGCTACCGCTCCACGGGCAAGGAGCGAAAATCCGAAGCCATTGCCACAGCGGCGGAGATGGAGCGACTGGCGCGACGGGCCACGCGCCAGGACGACGAAGACCGCCGGAGCATCCTCCGGATCGTCGAAGAAGCGGGCCTGATGGCCCTCAAAGGCACCCTGACCCAATCCATCGCCCAGAACCTCATCAGCCGGCTAACGGAGGCTGCGACCGGTGAAAAGTTGCATCATGCCGGAATTGAAGAATGGCTGCGGGGATGGTTGAAGGAAAAATCAGGTTCCCATTCTCAAGGCACGGCGGTCCGCTACGAAGGAGTCATTGATTCGTTTATCGCATCGCTCCCGAAGGCCCAAGAGCCTGTCGAAAAAAGCACCAATCTTCCCGAATGCATGAAAATCGGAAGGCACGGAGACTGGCTGGATTTGAGTCAGGATCGGGTTGCGTGAGGCGGCGAGGTGGCGGATTTCCGCCATCAGCCTCCGCAACGCGTTATCGCAGGCCCAAAAGGCCGCACGGGCCGCCCGCCGCCTGCCGCGGGGTGCCCACTCCGGTCAGTTTGCGCATGATCAGGCTGAGGTTGAACGCGAGGATGCCGCAGAGACAGCGTTTGTTGTTATCGATCCGGCCACGCAGGGTGGTGCGCCTCACCCCCCCGCAGTCGAGGACGTGGGGGAACCCCCGCTCGATCTGTCCGCCGCCCCTTTTGAGCAGGGCTTGGCCGCTTTTGCTTTTCACGGCACGGGCGGCCCGGACCACCGCCACCCGGGCTTCTGGCTCATGATTGACGGGCTGGCGCCGTTGGGCGTTGGGGTCACCGATGATGGTGCGCAGGCCGGCCGCCTCCTGAATGATGGCCAGCTCTCCGGGACTGTGGAAGCCTTTTCGCCGGTGAGATCCTTCACACCCGCAGGGGGCACCACTTTCAAAATTTATTTGCCGCAAGTCGAACCCCTTGAGGTGGTTCCCGCCGGAGTCCTGGATTTGCCCACTCTACCGCGGGGGACAGAATCCATCCTGCTGGTCGAAGCCGATGCCTTGATGCGTAATCTCTCAGCAGGACTGCTCCGACGACTGGGCTACTCCGTCGTGGCGGTCACGGATGCGATGGAAGCCCTCCAAGGCAATCAAAGGAGGGACATCGCAAAGATTGATTTGCTCATGGCCGATGTGGTCATGCCATCCATGAGTGGAATGGAATTATTCCTCAAGGTGCAAGGCTCGTTCCCCCGGCTCCGGATTCTCTGCACATCAGCCGATACACGGAAAACGATGGTTGCCCAAGCCCCCGCGGACGAACCCTGGCAAACCCTGCAAAAACCCTTTGCTCCATCCGCACTGGCGTATCGGTTGCGGGAGGTGTTGGATCGGTGATGTGTTAAGAGGTAAAGTCCCCGGGCCGCTGATACTGGCCGGCAGCACTGAGCAGCTCACCGTCGGAGTCCGGCCGCAGCGCAGCACAGTCCGGATGTTGGACCAAGAAACGATTCGTGGACCAAAGTTGACAATCAGTGGTGTCTCGCCTGGTGGCCTCATTACTACTTCCGGTTTGTTCGAGGATTGGTTCAAATTCCTTCCTGGACCGCATTTTGCGGTGAATTCACGGAGATTCAGGCAAATTGCCTGCTCATGTAAGACCCTCACGGTTAAATTCCCCCGATAGGTCCCGTCTCTTGGCGCGGTATAGTTAATGCTATTTGAAGCCATAGGAGTTTCCACCCTTGGATAAACTTTGGATCACCCCGATCCATTTTGTTCCACGAGTTCTTCCGGCCGAGGGCCCTTTATTTTATTATTACATTAACCAATCCCCTCCTTTTATCTTTTAGCCACACTGCTTGGACGGGGAGCCACAAATGACCCCGTTGTCCGGTGGTCGGCCGAAAAGATAATGACAAACGAGATATTCGAAAAATTGTTCGGTCACTCCTTTATGATGATTAAAGTGATCAGCCCGGACGGCATTCCAAGCTATGTAAACAGGGCATGGGAACAAACCTTGGGGTGGACCCTCGATGAAGCGCAGCAAGAAGGTTCAAAATTTTTGGTTGAACTTTACCCTGAATTGGAAAACCGGCAGCGCGTTATTGATTTCATTGAGCGTTCAGATGGCACGTGGCAGGAATTCAGAACCAAACACCGGGGCGGTCGAATCCTCGACACCACTTGGGCGCTCATCCGTCTTCCGGACGGATCCCTCATCGGCGTAGGGCAGGACATCACCGGGCGCAAGCAGGAGGAGGAGTCGTTGCGCCTGCTCGGTGCGGCCGTCGAACAGTCCAAGGAGGCTATCCTGATCACCGATTCAGCACTCGATTTTCCGGGTCCGGAAATCATTTTTGTCAATCCCGCCTTTTCCCGCATTACGGGTTACACTGCGGCCGAAGTCATCGGCAAAACGCCCCGGATCCTGCAAGGTCCCCTGACGGATAAGTCCGTGCTCCGCCGGTTGCGGCAAAGTCTTGAACGGGGCGAAGTGTTCGAAGGGGAAACCGTCAACTATCGCAACGACGGGACGCAATTCAATATGGAATGGCAGATTGTGCCGCTGCGGAACGGGACCGGAAAAATTACCCACTTTGTGGCCATCCAAAGGGACATCACCCAACGCAAACGGGCCGAGGAGGAATCGAATCAGTCCCGCGAGCAACTCCGGGCATTGTCGGCGCGCCTCGAGTCACTTCGGGAAGAGGAGCGCATCCGCATTTCAAGGGAAGTCCATGATGAACTTGGACAAAACCTTTCGGGATTGAAGATGGATTTGCTCTGGGCGATACGAGGTTTGGGACAAGTCGAATCTTCCCCTCTTTCAAACTCCATTTTGGCACGAGTGATGGGAATGACGGAAGTCGTCGACGGCACCCTCGCTTCCGTCCAGGAAATCGCGGCCAGACTCCGGCCGGGGGTTCTCGACAAACTGGGATTGAGCGCAGCTATTGAATTTGAAGCGCGACGATTCCAGGAACGCTCGGGGATTGGATGCCAGGTCCGGATTGCCGGGCAGGAACCAGTTCTCTCTTCGGAAATTGCCACTGCCCTCTTCCGGATTTTTCAGGAATGTCTTACCAATGTCATCCGCCATGCAAGTGCAAGGAACGTGCAGGTGGAATTGAAAGACGGGGTGGGTTGCATCACCCTCTGCGTGACCGACGATGGCCGGGGCATCGCGGATCACGAAATAAACAGCCCTCAGGCACTCGGTCTGCTGGGAATGAGGGAACGCGTCGCGGTATTCGGGGGCGAAATTGCGATTAGGCGGAACGTTCACAAGGGAACTTCGGTGAGCGCCAGCATCCCACAACCCACCACTTTAGGGAAGGAGGGAGAGTCGTGATACGCGTCCTCATCGTCGATGACCATCAGATCCTCCGGCGGGGTCTGAAAGAAGTATTGGCTGAAGGATATAGTGATCTGATCGTGGGAGAGGCTCAGAATTTCGATGAGGCCGTTGAAATGCTTGTCCAGGAAGACTGGAATCTCCTGCTTCTGGATATCAATATTCCAGGGCGCAATGGCCTTGAGGTTTTGCAGGAGGCAAAGCGCCTACGCCCGAAAACGGCTGTCCTCATCGTCAGCGCGTATCCCGAAGTCGAGTTTGCAATCCGCTCGTTCAAGCTTGGCGCGTCGGGCTACCTGTGCAAATCCCAGGCGGCAGAAGAACTTCTGGGAGCAGTGAAGCGAATTCTGGGCGGCCGGAAATATGTTACAGCGGCCCTGGCCGACCGACTGGCCTCCATTCTGGGTGGCGAGCCTCCCCCTGCGCACGAAAATCTTTCCAGCCGTGAGCTACAGGTTTTGCAACTGATCGCTTCGGGGTCCACTGTGAAACAGATCGCCTCCCACCTCACGCTGAGTGAAAAGACACTCGCCACCTATCGTACCAGGATTTCGGACAAGTTGGGGTTGCGCACCAATGTGGAACTGGCCCGCTACACTTTTCTACACAAGCTGGTGGAATAGCGGCGGGATCTGATCCCCGGCCCCTGACGCCCCTCCAGGCGATTACACCGTCATACGGGCAGCGGAAAGCGGCTGCGTCAGGATTCAGCAAAAACAAACTTTGAGGCTGCGGGGAAAGGGGTGGCCAGTGGCTTGGAGTCGGTGGATTTCCCCAAAGAGATTATGGGATCAATTCTGATTCTGCGGCTAAATTTCCAGGCAGCGCCGGGCATAGCCCCCCCGATACCGCTCGGCCCAAATCGTAAACGGGGGTGCCGTTTGGCCTTTGGCCGGTGCGCCCGAAGCCACCCTTGCAGGCCTCCTGACGAATTCCGGAATGATCAACTCAATGGGCACCGTCATGCCTTCAGCGGCGGCGGCGGATCTGGCCTAACGCCGGCGGCGGGCAGCGAACAGCCCCAAGGCCAGCAGGCCCGTCAGGGTGACGCTTGGTTCCGGAATGCTGATGTTGTCGACGAGCATATAGTTGGAACCGGCATCCGCACCGGTGGCACCAAGGACGTCGAAGTCGAACCCGACGCCCGTGAGCGTGGTCGAGGCTTTGCCGGCCAGGCTGCCGCTATAATTGATGCCTTCGCCAAGGGAGACGGTGTATTCAAGATCCAGTCCGTTAGCGGCGAAGGTCATCCCGAGGGTGTACCAAAGCGGAGTATTGTAATCGCTTGCCATAATGCTATTCGGAGTCAACCCAATGCCATTTACGAAAACCTGCCAGATATTTTCGCCCGTGGTCGAGGCGAAGTCGATGTTAAAGAGTTCTCCCCCTGCATCCGACAACACCACTCCGAAGCGGTCCTCGTCCGGGAAGAAGTTGCCGGGCTCCGCAGCAAAGCGGTTGATGATAGCGAGGTCGACACTGAAGACTGAGGTAGCCAACGCTTCCGAGACAACCCTGCTCAGGCGAACGGTAGTGCCGGAAGGCACTTCGTAGAAACCGCCGAGACCAATCGACTGGCCCGCGGCCCCATAGGCTGAGCCCGTCTGGACAAAACTGAGGTCGAAGGCCGCATCACTGATGATCCAGCCGTCCTGCGGAGCAAAATTTGCCGCGCTGTCGGGCGTGGGGACTGCGGTATCAAAATTCGTTACATAGGCGGACTGAGCAGTTCCGGTCAAAAGAACGGCCGCAGAACACACTCCGGAAAAAATGGATAAAATGGAAGTTTTCATAAATACTGAAGATGGGATGGGGGTTAGAACACAACGAAACAATCATCCCGTCGCTCCGGCCGCCGGGGAGTTTGGATAATCACGGAAGGCTTACGGCAGAGCCAGAACCGGAACCCGTTGGCGGTGGGGGGGGTGTCGTACGGCGGCTGCCAGCCAAGGCACAGCTGCTGAGCAGAGCAGTGAGTGAGGCGAAAACCAGCAGGATAAGACCGAAATGTGTAGATGGTGACTGCTTCATACCCCGATGCCTGAAGCACGGACGGCCATAAGTCAACTTATTAACTGGAATTTTATCAAAAAGTCAGTCTGTATGTTAGTTACTATAAAAGTTGAGCGCAGAGTTTCCAAGTATCATCTGGATCGGTTCGGGGAGTAGAATCTATAATTGTCTCAGGCTTAGCGAGTAGGAAAAATTTACTTTAGCAAATCCTATAATAAAACGGTTGTGCCCAGCGGGTCAGTGGTTACAGTTATTCTTGTATGTCGAGTTATGCGCCCAGCCTTTCCTTCTCTCAAGGACCACACGCACGGACCTTATTACCTCACCCAGGGCCCAAGCCGCCGGAGGCAGGACGGTGGATGACCTTGGCAGGGTTGACTGTCCTTATGGCATGCGGGCAACCGGTCTCCGCCCAGGAAGGCGCTCCCGGAGCCGGAAGCGCTGATTTTCCCACCGCGGAAGTGCTGACGGAGACTGATGCTTTCTCGGTGGAGCCCATCGCAGAAGAATCAGCGGCTCTTCCGGGCGAAGCCTCAGCGGCAATCGCGGAAGCCTCCGAAGAGGAACTGCGCAAAGTGATTCCTGAAGCCTTTTTATTCCGGGTTGCCACCGGGGGAGTCTACGACAGCAATATTTACCAAGCCGAATCCGGGGTCGAGGACGACCTCATTCTCCAAGCCCAGTTGGGAGTGACGTTGCAATCGGAAGCGGGGGGCCACAGCGGGTTCTTGTTCGATTACAACGCGACGGGATTCATGTTTCCCGACCATTCAGAACTTGATGGCATCAACCATGTGGTGGGCCTGAACGGCCGTTTGAGTCTTCCCCAGACGGAGCTGAGGATCAGCGCCAATTACCAAAAAATCGCTGCGGGGGATCAAGCCCTTTTGACCCGCGCTGTCCCGGGCGCTTCCAATCCTGATCCTGCGGCCGCCACCGCCAACCAACGCTCGCAGGAAGCAGACCGCGAAGCCGGGCAATTCAGTGGCAGAAATATTCTAGCCCTGTCGGCGACTGCCAGCCGGGACCTGGCTCCCAAAACCGTCGTGGATACCGCCCTGAGCTACGCCGGGACGTCTTATGATGACGAGACCTATCAGTCCTCAGGGGATATTTCGGGAAGAGTTGGCCTTGGCTACAAAGTGACCGGCAAAAGCACCTTGGGCTTTGCGGGCGTGCTGGGCCATCTCGACAATGACGACAATCCCTCCCAGGATTATCAGTCCGGGCTCATGACGGCCAGTTATGACGCCACTGGAAAGCTGGTTTTCAATGGCGATGCCGGCCTGGAATGGCGGCAGTATGATGACCCCGACGATGGATTGGCCGGCAACCACGCCGGGGCTTCCGACTCCACCCGTTTTGTCTTCGCCCTGCGGGGAGCCTATCAATGGCGTCCCCGGACCGCCCTGCACCTTGCGGCCTCCCGCAGCACCGACGGCTCTGCCGTGCTGGGTCAGTCGATCGACCGCACCACGCTGGCGCTGGGGATGGATCAGCAACTGGGCCAGCGCTTTGCGCTGGGTCTTAGCGCCGGCTATGAATTGCCCGAATATCATTCCACGGGGGAGGCCGACGCCAATGGTTCAGGTTCAGCGAGGCCGGCCGCCGGCCGGGCCGACGACTCCGACCCCAACTCCTCCGGGAGTTACTGGTATGGGCGGGCCACGCTAAACTTTCTCCCGACCGTGCGGTCTTCCATCGGACTGTTCTATGACTACCGCAATGAAGAGGCCGGGGCCGGTGGATTTACCTACGAAGCCAACCGGATAGGCGTCCAGTGTGCTGTCTCCTTTTGACCTCGCAGCCCCCCTCCGCCTGCCCCCTTCTCCGTGAAATCCCCTTCCTTTTTCTTCCGTTGTCTGCTTTTCCTCGCCGCAGGAATCCTGACAGTTACCGCCCAAAACCGGGCAGAACATGTGCTGGCGCCCAATGACTCCATTGAGGTCAGGGTTTTCCAGGAGCCTGATCTCGATACCAAGGTAACCCTCGGTCAGGATGGCAAGGTCAGCCTGCAACTGATTGGGGAAGTGGCAGTGGGCGGGCTCACCATCCCCCAGGCCTCGCGCGCCATCGCACAACGCTATAAACAGGGGTATCTGGTGGCTCCCAGTGTCACCGTTACGATCGGGGAGTATGCCAAGCGGCGTTTCACCATTCTGGGCGCGGTGAACAAGCCAGGGGCTTTTTACTTCCCGGCTGGCGATGGACTGAGCCTCTTTCAAGCCATTGGCATGGCGGGCGGTTATTCGCGGGTGGCCAATCCGTCCAAAGTGTGGATCAAGCGGTCACCCTCGGCCGAACCGATCAAACTCGATACCCGGAAGTTGCCCAAAAGCGGCAAATCGGGGACTTTTATGATCCAGCCGGGCGACGTCATTGAAGTGAAAGAATCCATTTTTTAAGCGATTCCCCGGTGCCTCCCTCCCCCCGGCACGGGAGCTTCCTCCTGTTTCCACTTCACCCCTTCCGAGCTTCACCCGTCCATGGATATTCAGCACTATCTTTTCCTCTTCCTCCGCCACTTATGGCTGATCGTTCTTATCATTGCGGCAACGCTCGCCGGAATGTGGGTATGGCTGGCCAAGCAACCCCCGGTCTATGCTTCCCGCGCCGTGCTTCAAGTCGAGATGGAGCAAGCCAATATTCTCAATATCGAGGACGTCAAGGAAAACCGGGTCACCGGGGTGGATGCCATCAACACCGTGATCCAGACTCTCAGCAGCAACACGGTCCTGCTCGGTGTGGCCAAGGCCATCGGCCGGTCGGACGACTGGGCCGCCAAGGACCCCTCCGGAAAGATTTTACCGGCCATGGAAAGTTCCCTCGCGCAGTCCATCCGCCAGCAACTGATCATCACCCTGCGCCGCGGCACCCGCCTGATTGATATCGTAGCCGAGGATACCGATCCCGAGAAGGCCCGCCTCCTTGCGGGCGAGGTGGTTAAACAGTTCCTGAAGCTGCTGGACCAGGACCGCACCCATGTCTCCAAGGAGGCCAACACCTTTCTCGTCAATCAAGCCAAGGAACTGAAGGATAAACTCGAGGCCTCCGAGCAGGAACTCGCCAAATACCGGCTCGACAAGAATGCGGTGTCGGTCAACGACAAACAAAATATCGTCGTCGAACGGCTGGGAGCCCTCAATACCCAAGTGACCGCCGCCAATACGCAACGCGCGGTCCTCGAGTCAGACCTTGCCGCTCTGAAGGAGATTCCCCCCACCGATCTGGAGAGGATGGTGCAACTTCCCAGCGTGGCCGCGCTCCCGCAGGTCGGCCAGTTTCTTGCCGCCGTGAATGCCAAGGAGGGTGAGTTTGCCGCCATCAAGGAGCGCTATCTGGAACTCCACCCTAAATACCGGGCTACCCAGAGTGAACTGAACGAATTGCGGGCCAAACTGGAAACTGCCGTAGCCGGAGCCGGGGACACCCTCCGCCAACAATATTCCACGTTCACCGCAACCGAACAGCGGCTCAAGGATATGCTGGCCGAACAGGAAGCCAAAGCCCTCGAACTGGATCAGGTCAGCATTCCCTATGATGCCCTCCTCCGGGTCGCGGAATCCGACCGCAAAATGTATGAGACCATCCTCACCCGTCTCAAGGAAACCGATGTCACCCAGGGGCTCACCCAAACCCCCTACCGCCTGACAGAAGAGCCCTTGATCAATCCCATCCCCGTCGGGCCCAACAAGTCCAAGAGCCTCCTCACCTCTGCCGTCCTGGCCCTCGGCGCCGGGATCGGCCTGGTGCTCCTGCTTGACCGCCTCGATTCCTCGATCCGCACGGTGGACGAGGCCGAACGGGTCCTGGGGCTGCCCGTCCTGGCCGCAGTGCCGGAAGCGGATCTGAGCAAGGTGCCCAAGGGCGGTTCCTGTATGACGGACGACCCCGGCAGTGCCTTGGCGGAATCATTCCGCACCTTGCGGGCCTCCCTCTCCTTGATGGGCGAAGAGCAACATCGCCGCTTGATCCTCGTCACCAGCGCCATCCCCATGGAAGGCAAGACCTTCATCTCCCTGAATCTGGCGGCTTCCTTGGCGGCCCAGGGGCACCGCACGCTCCTGATTGATGCCGACCTGCGGCGTCCCTCGCTCAGTACCGCTCTGCTGGAGCCCGATATCCGCCATGGCGGAACCTTCCGCGGCCTGACCGATATTCTGAGCAACCTGTGTCCGGTGGGGGAAGCGATCCGCTCCACCAGCATCGAAAACCTCTCCCTCCTCCCCTCCGGCCGGCGGGCGCCCAATCCAGCGGAGCTGCTCTCCCAAGCCAGCATGGGCGTTCTGCTCAAACAGCTCTTCATGATGTTTGACCGGGTGGTGATTGATAGCGCTCCGATCAATGCAGTGAGTGACACTCTGGCGGTTGCGCCGTTGGCCGACCTCGTCTGCTTTGTGGTGCGCTTCGGCAAAACGCCGCGCCCCGCCATCCTCCGCGCCTTGACCCTCCTGAAAAAATCTGATGCCCGGATGGCTGGTTTGGTGATGAGCAGGATGCCGGCGAATCGCGGCGCGGCCTACTATTATTACTACTACGGGGATTCCTACGTCACCGACAGTGTCTATGGGTCGGAACTAGAGCCGCAAAAAATGAAAAAGTCCCGGAAAGCTTCCAAAGCGGAGGTTTAATTCTGAAAAAGACGCACCCGGGCCCCTCGGCAAATTCTGAAACGAATTAAAATTATGGGATCCCAACGTGCCACCGGGATGGGATCAAGCCTGCGAACCGGATTAGATTGAACAGTAGGACCAAGGTCAAACCCCCTTGGAAGCGGGCACTTGCGGGCACAAAAAAAGCGGTCCCGGAGGTCCGCTGAGTGAATGAAAAAAGGAATGGCACGGGATGCTAGTGTAGTGCGCGTTAAATAGAGTAACAAATGGTTGACATTGATGTGGTAG
>JAZKDC010000029.1:0-9016 GCA_040387795.1 Verrucomicrobiota bacterium | reverse complement strand
CTACCACATCAATGTCAACCATTTGTTACTCTATTTAACGCGCACTACACTAGCAAGGCAAGGGGCCCCGCCCGGGTCCGCCCCCTGCCGGCCGCAGCCCCCTCAGGGCGATATGATCACCTTCATGGCCTTCTCCTTGCCGGCATTGCCGAACACCGCGTAAGCCTTCATCACGTCATCCAGTTTAAAATGATGGGTGATCAACTGGTTCGGATCGATTTTACCCGACATCACGGTCTTCAGAAGCATCGGTGTAGTATTGGTATTCACCAGCCCGGTCGTCAGGGTGATGTTCCGGATCCAGAGTTTCTCCAGCTGCAGGTCCACCGGTTTGCCATGCACTCCCACGTTGGCGATGTGTCCGCCGGGGCGCACGATCTGCTGGCAAATATCAAACGTGGCCGGGTAGCCCACCGCTTCAATGGCCACATCCACCCCATCCTTGGTCGAGGACATGATCGCTTTGACCGCATCCTCCTTTTCGGAATTGATCAGATCCGTGGCTCCGAACTTCTTGGCCATCTTCAGCCGGTTCCCATCCAGATCGATCATGAAGATCCGGGCCGGCGAATAGAACAGCGCCGTCAGCAGCACCGACATCCCGATCGGCCCCGCGCCCACGATGGCGATGGTATCGCCCGGTTTGACCTGTCCGTTGAGCACCCCGATTTCATGGCCGGTGGGCAGGATATCACTCAGCATCACCAGTGCTTCCTCGTCCGCCCGTTCCGGCACATGGTGGAGACTGTTATCCGCATGGGGAATCCGGACATACTCCGCCTGGGTGCCATTGATGAGATGGCCCAGGATCCAGCCGCCATCCTCGCAGTGGGCATACATCTGCTTCTTGCAGTACTCACAGGATCCGTCCGAGGTGATGCAGGAAATGATCACATGATCTCCCTTCTTGAAATTCCGCACCGAGCTTCCGGCTTCATCCACGATGCCCACGCCCTCATGTCCCAGGGTGGTGCCCGGCAGGCAGCTCGGGGTCTTGCCGTGCAGGATCCCCAGGTCCGTTCCACAGATGGTGGTCTTCAGGACTTTGACCACCACATCCGTCGGCTTCAAAATCTCCGGCCGGGGGATTTCCTTCAACTCGATTTTTCCAGGTCCGCCATAGACGAGGCCTTTCATGGTTTTTTTCATAACTTTGTGTATTGAGGTGATGGGATTCCAGAGACAGGAGATTGTTTTTCCGGGCAGCGTCCCGGGCACAGCGCACCCACGGCACATCGGAAACAGGAAGGGGTGGGAAGCAGAGCGCCAAAGGAGCAGGAGGAATCACACCGGGCCCCTCAGAGGCTCCGGGCGGCTGATATCCCAGGTAAAATAAGAGAGCCGGGAGAGGCCGCAGGATTCATGGAATAAGTTCCAATCTAACCAACCATACCAGCCTCCCCGCCCTCTGCCAAGAGATATCTTGGCAATGATAGCTTTAACATGATTTTCCATCCGCCCCGCTGCTCGCCAACCCCCAACCCCCAACCCCCAACCCCCAACCCCCAACCGCCAACCCCTTCCCCCTGCAACTCCACCGCCCTTCCCTCCGTAAAGAATCCTCATGACGTCCCTGGCTCCCTTCCTTTTTGCCGCCGCGCTCCTCTGCTCCGGGCCGGCCGGTGCCGCAGAGGCGGACGGACGCGACTATTTCCCGCCGCCCGAGTCCCAAGGCGGCTGGCGCCAGCTGACCCAGCCTGACGACCTGCGCCGGCTGGGCGGCATGGACCCCGCCAAACTCGACTCCCTGCGCGAATGGCTGCGGCAATCCGATACCCGCGACTTCGCCGCCGTGGTGATCCGCCATGGTTATATCGTGCTGGAGGTGGAACGCGGGAACAGCGCCAAAACCGACTCCCGCCGCGTGGCCTCGGTGTCAAAGGCGGTCTGCGCCACCGTGCTGGCCATCGCCTCGGACCGCAGCCAGCAGGGCCGCACCCCGCGGAAGATGACCTTTGACGACCGCGCCTTTGATTTCATCCCCTGGGCCCAGCCCTTGAGTGATCCCCGGAAGGCGGACATCACCGTAAAGCAGCTCCTCAATCACACGTCAGGACTCTGTCCGGAAGCCGCCGGCGCCCCCAATGACGGCTCGTGGGACTACCTCCTCGGTCACACCGGCGACCCCCGCACCGCCCGGCTGGCCTTCGATCCCGGCACCGCCTGCGGTTACTCCACCCATGCCCTCGCCCACGCCGCGCTCGTCTGTGAGACCGTGACCGGCCAGCCCTATGACCAGTTTGCTATCGAAGCCTTGTTCCGCCCCCTCGGCATCGGGCACTGGTGGTTCCAGTATTATGATGGCGGAGCAAAAACCGGACGTCATCCCTCCCATGGCCTCGGCCTGCCGGCCCGCGATCTCGCCCGCATTGCCTGGTGCATGCTGCGCGGCGGGCGCTGGGGTCAGCAGCAGGTCATCCCGCCTTGGTTTGTCGCCGAAACCGCTGCGCCCACCCATCACGTCACCGCGCCGGAGCTGCGCTGGAAACTCAATCCCCAGGTCTTCTCCCACGGCTGGGAGCTGCCCGCCCGCCACCGCGGCGAAAGCGGCCGCAGCGGTGAGGGCCTTCCCGCCGATACCCGCAGCAAGCCCGGCTCCGGCGGCCAGCTCATCGCCTTCATCCCCAGCCTCGACCTCGTCGTCACCCGCCAGACCGGCAGCAGCGGCTCCTGGGAATTTGAGGAATACCTCCGCCGCGCCTGTGCCGCCGTCCTGCCCGCCACTCCCACGGCCCGGTGAGCCCCACGCATGTCGAGCGTCCCCATTCGTCCCTCAAAGCCCCCAGCCCCCCCGCCAAAAGCCCCGGCTCCTAACTCGGGAGGACCCTCGTCCACCTCCTGCCCGCCGACCGCCGACCGCCGACCGCCGACCGCCGACCGCCGACCGCCGACCGCCGACCCCTGACCGCTGACCGCTGACCGCTGACCGCTGACCGCTGCACCAGGCTAAAGACCGCTCATCCAGGTCCATGCCAGGGCCGCCACACATGCCAGGATCAACCCGATGCTGGCCCAGCCTGCCACCCTCGACCACAGTCCCGGCCGCGCCGCACCCATCATCGACGCATCGTTGGCCAGCAATTGCAGCGCGATCACATGCAGGGGCAACACCACCGCATTCAGCACCTGGCTCGTGTAGATCAGCGGGATCAGGGGCAGACCCGGCAGCGATACCACACTCACCGCCGCGATCGTCAGTCCCACAAACGCCGCATAGAACCATTGAAAATGATGGGAGTCCAGGTCCAGCGACGCCGGTTCCCCTACCCCTTCCGCGATCGAATAAGCCGTCGCGATCGGCACGATGGCCGCCGCCAGGAGGGACGCCCCCAACAGTCCCGCGCCGAAGAGCACCGTCGCAAACCGGCCCGCCAAGGGCTGCAGTGCCGCCGCCGCATCACCGGCATCCGTGATATGTACGCCTGCCTTGTGCAGCGTCGCCGCGCAGGCGACCGCGATGGCCAGGCCGATCACGCCCGTCAGCACCGAACCGATCACCACGTCCACCCGTGCCCAGCTCAGGGTCTCCAACGAGATCTTCTTGTCCACCGCATAGGATTGGATGAAGGCCAGCCCCCATGGGGCCAGCGTCGTCCCGAGGGCTGCGGCAATGGCGACCCAACCAGCCGCCCCCGTCGGCAGGTGAGGGATCACTGAATGGTGCCATACCTCCCCCCAGTCCGGCCCGGCGAGGAATCCATCAATGATATAAAGAGCCAGCGTCGACGAGATCACCAGCAACACGCGCTCCACGCGATGGAACGAGCCCAGGACCACCACCAGTGAAATCAGGATCCCCGCGGCCGGCGCACTGATCCATGACGGAATGCCCACCAGTCCGCCCGCCGCCGAGATCCCCGCATACTCGGCGCAGATCGTCCCGAAGTTGGCGAAGAGCAGGCCCATCACCGCAAAGTAGCCCGCCACGCGTCCCCATTTTTCCCGGATGATCCCTACAAATCCCTTCCCCGTCGCCGCCCCCAGACGCACCGCCATCAGGTGGAACTGCACCAGCAGGATCGTCGAGGCCGGAATGATCCACAGGAGCCGGTAGCCGAAGTCCGCGCCCAGCACCGAGTAGGTCGTGATCCCCGCCGGATCATCGTCCGACAGTCCCGCCAGCAGGCCCGGCCCCAGGACCGCCAGAAAAGCCACCCAAGCCCCGCGTCCCGATTTGACCAGCTCCGCAAACCTCAACCCCATCCCGCGCTGATGATGCGCCACCGCATGCGGCGGAGCCCCTGCCTTCGGCCGCAGCTTCCGGGCACCATGGCGTCCGGTTTTAGACATCAGGGCCGCCCTCCCGTGACGACAGGCTGACCTGCGGTGAAACAGCAAGGGACAGGAGGACAGCGCATCGGATTGGATCCCATACGGGACAGGTGATGGTTGGTCAGGAGGGGTGGGACGCCGGGTGGTAAAGAACCCTGCCTGCCCGCGCCGTCCGGTTGACCTCCATGCAGCCAGTTCACAGGAACCTGTCAACCCATTCCACCAGTTCCCTGGATAATGCATCATCCTTCGGAAGGAGGCTGCGCGCAATGATAACCATGGTCATTCGGCATCTTTCAACACGCAATAGGCGCTTCAGATTGGTGGCAGTGTTTTGGTGCTTGCACCCCAGAGGCCAACTTTGGCCCCTGCGCTGCGAAGAATTTTTGTGGCACGCATGTTAACAACAACCCAGATGATCAATGCTATTGGTGGGATCAACGAAAGGATTGTGGTCACGATAAATGCACCTCCGCTGAAGACCCGCCAACCGAGGAAGATGGATGCGGCCCACGTAGCAACAACGGCGACTGACATGATTGACCCCATGAGAGCCGGAGAAAAGCCGTCCGGCAACACACCTGGTGTTTCAGATGCAGTCCATGTGAATGTGACCAGAACGAGAAAGAACACCGACATATTCTGCCAGCGATGCGCTGTGGCGATTGCTTTGAGCTGTGCAGGAAGGAATGGAGGGTTCATTTGAGAGATAGACATTCAGGACAGCTCGCTAAGCCGAACGTTTGAAGTGTGACACGGCGGGAATAGGCGTCCAGAGCGCAGCGAATCAGCGGAGTGGTTCGCCGGTGCCACCCCTGACTTGTCCGCTGGTGCTTTCCGAGGGGGATTGTTCTGCCTTCTTCGCAGCCTCTACCAGCTGCTGTGCGTCTGGATCTATTGACCGGATACCGTGTCTAATCTCAAGCATCCCAAGAGCTAATCCGAAAGGCAGCACGCTAACAACTGCGATGATTATTGGATAGTATTTTCCTCCGAGAAGGTGTGCCTGCATATCTGAAATCCATGAGAACGGAGGGATGTTGGAAAGAGCGCCGATCACGCTCCCTCCTACAAAAAGCCAAAGGACGACCCGGAGCAGTCGAGCAAGGGGTGGTGCTTCGCGCCACTGGGCCGCTCTGGCATCGTAATACGCCAAAAGTTCGTCACTTGCAGAGACGATCGATCCGGTTCGCTCAGATTCGGGTAGTGATGCCACGTGCCGCATCGGATTCCACTTGGTTAAGTTCAGGACAGGCGAAAACAAGGCAGAAGCTCGCTTCGCTTGATAAAACGAGAGTCTGGTTCCCAAACTCATCCTTGCGTAGACCATCGAAGAAAATGGTCTGAACAGAAACCACCAGGTTCCGAAGGCCACTCCAAAGGCAACAGCGGTCATCCCCCAAGGCAGGCTTCCGCCGCTCGCAATAAGAATGCAGACGACAATGGCAATTGAGGCGAATTTAGCGAGCAGATCATAAAAGTGCGTCCAAAACATGAGGATTGTTATTTAAGCGAACGTCTAGGCCATCCACGGCGGGAATGGAAGCCCGAATTCAAACTGGGACGTTACCCGCCGTTGGATGTGCCGTCTTGCCCGACTCGCTTAGTTAGGATGACGCTGGATGTGGCGGGGTTGTCGGCTGAATGGGTAAATCCGGACTTCTCATAGAATCTCAGAGCTCTGGCGTTTGTCTTCATCACTTCCGCCTTCACGAAGGCAAAGCGATTGGATTTGGCCCATCGAAATACCTCAAGCAGCAAGTCAGCCGCCACCGCCCCGCCACGAACCTCAGGGGCAACCCACATCTGAATGAGTTCACCGACATCGGTGTCATTCTCATCACGGTAAAGAGCTGCCAGACCTACAGGTTGGTCTTCGAGGGTTACGAACGTGGCGCGATTTGATCCAGTGGCACTGGAATCGGCTTGATCTGCCCAGCTCCGATCGCTGCAGGCTACGGCGTCTTCATACCGTGAAGCGAAAGCTTCCGGTGATTCGCGAAGTGCTTCGAGACGAACGGCTCGATAGAGATCGCCTTCAGCAGGATTGAGGCGGCGGGTGATTCTCATTTTTTGTCGAAGGTCTCACGGATCAGGCGACTGCGAGCGGGAACCGTCGATGACACGACAGATGCCATTCGAGCCCTTGCCTGCATCCGTTTCGCCCTTGGTTGGTCGTGTGTCTGCTGAGTCGTAATCATGGTGTCTGGAGCCAGCCTCGCGAGCGAGCATGTGTAATCTCCTTCTGCTTCTTCACTCTAGCAACGTTGGCAGGATTGAGGTCTGCGTAGCGGGGATGCTGTGCGAAGTATGGCCCGAGCCAGCCCTCCTCATGGGTAAAAGCCATCGTCCATGCCAGATTCGGAGGAAAGACGTAGAAATCCGAAAACGGGTGATCCTCCGGCCTCGTGTCAGTCAGGAAGGCCGCATCCCTATCGTTCGACAGGACGACGAACTCACCGCAAACCTGGCTGAGATACTCAACACGGGCCTTCTCACCCTCCAAAGCTGGGTATCGGCTGCCGCTGAAGACGTGCCACATGAATGCCTTGGTGTTCCTGCCCTGCCTATCTCTGCCAAACACGTCGAGCCACTGCTGAACAAGGCTAACAACCTCATCTTTTTTGAACTCTCGTTGGCGGCTCATAGGGGTGGCTCTGCTTTCTTGGGCGAATGACCCGGATCAGGCGACTGCTGCGCTGGACTCCGCCGACACGAAAGACGCCTCCAGCCGGTTGTCTGCATCCGTTTTGTTCGGCCTTGGTTTACGGTAGAAGGTGGATGTGCAGGTCATCTGCGAGGTAGAGTGCGGGTGGGTGCTCGGAGCTAAACAGCCGCCACTCCTCGACACTATTCCCGTCGAGAAAAGCAGAGATGGTATAACTCTCTGGGCTGGGTGAGCAAAACGCATGACTATAAGCTGAAATGTCTGGTGAGAATACCCGGCGAAGAAACGCAATGTCAACGTCCGAGTCGCCACTGGTGCATAGAATAGTGTCCCAACGGGCTCCGTCGGGCTGAGTGAAGTCAGGCAGAAACAGACTTGGAGACTGAAAATGAAACAGGCGGATGAGATCACTGGTGGTGGCGTGCTCAAGGCTGTTCCAGCTCGGGGCACCACGAATGGGGGCGGAAAAGACGGCCCACTGATCCTCCGTGAGACTCAATACCCCCCGGCGACGAAGCCAAAGAGGTGCACCATGCTGCGCCTCCTCCCACTCTCCAGCGTAAAAAGAGGCGAATGCCGGGAGAATGAGCACGCGGTGGTTGGCTCGACGGACACAAACACGACCACCCGAGGCACAACCGGGATAAAGACAGCAATCGCACAACTCAAACTGAATCGGTAGCTCATCCCAAGAGACGTAGTCAGCCGCGTTGACTATCGTGATACCGTCACAAACAACCTGCTGAACCCTAGCTGTCCCACCGCTCGAACTGGAGAGATCGAACTTCGCGGGTTTGACTTCGATGCTGGCAGGTGACCACACGGGACGTTTTTAGTTGGCCGAACGCTTCGCATCAGGCGACGGCGAGCGGGAAGCGTTGATGACACAACAAATGCCAGACGAGCCGTTGCCTGCATTCGTTTTGTTCCGCCTTGGTGCAGCACAGGCGCTCATTTGGTCATCATGTCCTGTGAATTGATATGGTAGCCTTGCAGCGTGCAGAAGCCTCCTGAGACAACATAAGTAAAAGTCTCCACTCCCTTGCCCTGCTCAAACTCGGTGTTCTGAGTGACTACAGCGGATGTCTTCATGTTAAAGGTGTTTACCCGCCATCCTTCTTCGCTGGAATTTACTTGTTTGCCAAGTTTCCGGTGGACGGCCTCAAGTAGCTTCAAGAAGTCCGCTTCGGTTGCGGCTGCCTTCAAATCTGCGTGTCCCGCAGTGTAAAGCTCCTTGAATTTCTGTTCGTTAAACTGCTTATGGAAGTCCACGATGGCTGCGTCTGCCAAGCCTTTGGCCTTGGTCGTATCCTTGCATGAAGTGAGTGACACAAGTCCAACGAGCACGGCAATCAAGGTTCTTCGTTTCATAAAATGGGTGGTGTTTGGTTGGGGGCAGAACGTTTGAAGTGTGGCACGGCGAGAGTTGAGCGGCCAGAGCGAAGCGAACTAGTGAGCTTGTCCGACCTTGCCACCACTGACTTGTTCTGCCTTGGTTGTGTCATGAGTGACCAAGTCGTAGGATCAACGCGTCAACCGCGCTGGGGAATTCCTTCTCTGTGCATCTAATGATGTCCTTCTGACTATCACCATTCGGGCGATCATGTTCCCAGAAACCCATCCCAAAGAGGCGGTTCCCGAAATGCCAAGTAATCCCGACGCAGGCATGTCCCTGCTGCTCGGAATGGCTTGGAGCCGTGGTGACTTGAAAATGGGCATGTGATGTGAAGGCGAATAGCTCGGCGGCGTAGTCCTGGGAGCGCAGATACTCAACGGCGCGAACCATCGGCATCCAATCCTCATCGCGTTCCTGGCGGCCTTCGTGAAACTCGCGATAGAACTCGACGTGTCTCGGATGAGTCAGCTCCGCCCACATGATTTGGATTTCGAGCAAAGGTTCATTTCTTGGCAGAACGTCTAAGCTGTGCCGACCGCCGGGGCGGGGGTGAGCGTGGAGACGGGATGGCGGGTTAAAGTTACGGAAAGCATTGCCGACAGACCAGCCCCGGCGGTTGGCACCAGCGCCTTGTTGAACGAGTTCGCTAGGCTCAAGCGCTTCGCTATGCCGTTGAGCGG
>JAZKDC010000028.1:9948-38233 GCA_040387795.1 Verrucomicrobiota bacterium | reverse complement strand
CCTGGCAAGCCTGGTTTTTCTGGTGCCCCTGGGGGTTAAGTGCGTTTGCCGTGGGAGCCAGGCGCAGCGCCCATTCTCGCCTTGCAACGGAGGGGGGGAGCACCGATGACTGTGATTCCCCCGTTGTCTGCGACGGGGGCAGCAGTTTTTCCGCGTCCCCCATTCCCTATGTCCACCGTCCATCCTGAGATTTCAAAACTCGTCGCCAACGGCAAACTCCAAGGCATCCTGGCTCCCCGCATGTCCGCCTTGGAACCCGGCACTTATTGCTTTCACAAGAGCTGGGGGGTAGGCCGTATCGCCGAGTGGAAACTGGATGAAGATCAGGTCATCGTTGATTTCGAAGACAAGAAGGGGCACCCCCTGAAAGTCGAATTCGCGGCCAAATCCCTTGATGCGGTGCCGGATACCCACATTTTCGCCCGCCGCCACGCCGATCCAGCTTCGCTGCAGAAACTGGCCAAGGACGACAAACCCGCCTTGGTGCGGGCCGTGCTGGAAAGCCACAAAGGCAGCATGTCCCTCGATGCTTTCGAAGCCGTGGTGAAACCGAAGATCGTGGCCGAAGGCGCCTTCAAAGGATGGTGGGAGTCCTGCAAAAAGGAACTCCGCAGCCGCCCGGAATTCATCGTTCCTGCCAAACGCAACCTCCCGCTGGAATTGCGCGGAGGCGACCTCAGCCCCGCCGATGCGCTCCTCTCCGACTTCCGCAAAGCCCGTGACCTGAAAGGCAAAGGCAAAGCCTTGGATGCCATCACCCGCGAATTGGAACTCTTCCAGGATCAGGCGGTCCTCGAAGCCGTGATCAAGGAAGCCGACGACGCCGCGACCCAGAATCTCCGCCTCCGTCCCGTCGAGGCCCTCGACCTGATTCTTTCCCGCGATGAACTCCGCGACAAGGTCAAGGCCCTGCACGACGATGTCTCGCCGGCCCTTGCCAAAGCCATCGCTGCGGAAGGCCCCCGCCTTGCGGAATGTGTCGGCAGCCTCGCCGTTTCCCGCCAGCGCCGCGTTTTCGATGCCTTGGTGGATGCCACCGGCGATGCTGGCGTGACCAGCCTGCTCCCCCTGATGAACCGTCTCAGCCAGCGCAGCCTTGGCGAACTCGCCTCCGTGCTGAAGGAAAAAGGTTATGATGGCCCTTTCAACAAGTTCCTCCTCACCGGCATCACCCAGCGCAGCCTCTCCTCGGAAGTGCTGGTCTGGCTCGGCAAGGAACGCAAAGGAGCCGGTGCCGCCGTTTTCAGTCTCGAGCTTTCCAAGGCCATGCTCAGCGCCATTGAGCGTGACCACTTCGATGAGGCCAACCGCAAGGCCAACCGCATCAATGATTTCCTCCTCGCCGACAAGGACATCATCAAGGATTTCCTGGCTCTCGGTGAGATCGCCCAGGCGCGCAACTTCGCCCGTCAGGTGATGCTTTCCCCGGGAATCGAAGAGATGGGCAAGCGCTCCCTGCTGGCCCGTTTCATCCGCCTCCATCCCGATCTCGAAGACATCATCACCGAACGTGGCAACGAAAAACAGGAAGAGCAGGAGGAAACCCTGCTGGTCTCCTGGACCAGCCTGACGGAAAAGCGCAAGGTCTACGAACACCTCATCCAGGTGGAGATTCCCAAGAACATCGAAGACATCTCGATCGCCCGCGAATACGGCGATCTGCGCGAAAATTTCGAGTTCAAGTCCGCCAAGGAATACTCCCTCGTCCTTTCCCGCCGCCGCTTCGATATCGAACGCGATCTCAACCGGGCCAAGGGCACGGACTTCTCCGACGCCTCCGATGCCCTGGTCAGCGTGGGTACCGTGGTCACCTACCTTGACGACGAAACCGGCAAGGAAGAGACCTTCAGTATTCTGGGAGCCTGGGATACGAAGATCGAGGACAACATCATCTCCTACCTTTCGGTCAGTGCCCAGGCCCTGCTCAATAAATCCGTTGGCGATGCGGTGGATCTCCCCAGCGAGGACTCCGCCATCACCCGGCACGTGAAAATCACCAAGCTCGCCAAGGTGGATCCCACCCCCTACGAAGCGCAGTCGTAGACGGAAAGGAACAGATTCCGTTATCAGTTATCAGGAATGGGCTGGGGCACGCGGTGGCCCAGCCCATTCTTTTTGCCCTCACTTCGCGGCCGGGGCCAGTTCCAGGATCCGCCCGGGCAGCCAGCCCACGCGGCTCTTGAAGTCCGTGGGTCGGGTGTATTCCAGAATCAGCACCTTGCCCGAACCATTGGCCAGCACATCAATCGGGCGGCCCAGCGGGGCGAGGATGGTGCTTACCCGGGCCTGCCAGGGTCCGCCTTCCTTGATAGGCTCCAAGGCCACCCGGAGCAGATCGAATCCAGCATCCTGCGGGGTGGCGAGCAGATTGCCAAAGCGGGTGACCAGAAACCCACCGCGCAAGGGTTCCGGGTAGTCATCCCCGCACCACATCATCCCGGCGGGACTGGAGTGGGCGTCAAAGGTCGCCAGTCCGCCCGTTTTGCCTCCGCCAGCCGATGGCCCGAGATTGAGCACCGGCTGGGAAAAGGTCAGTCCTGCCGGAGGCTCCGGCGTGTGCGGGTAGGGCTTCGGGATCAATGGCCAATCGGAGAACTGATAGGGAAATCCATAATGTTTTCCGGTCACGATGGCATCCATCTCCTCCGGGGCATCAGCATCCGGGCCGTTGCTCACCGTGAACAGCTTTCCCTCCGGGGTCCACGCAAATCCATAGGCATTCCGGATGCCACGGGCGACCACTTCAATTTTGGGAGTGGCGGCCGCGGGGTCCATCCGCCAGAGACAGGCCGTGATATCCGTTTCTCCCTCCTTGGAAATCCGGGGCAAGGTGCCGTCCTCACCGCCGTCGGTGCGCGAGCCGCTGCTCACGTATAACATTCCGTCCGGACCGAAGGCGAGGTGGCTCACCCCGTGATTGTAGGGTCCCACGCCCCAGGGATAACGGGTGCGGAACCAGGATGTCAGCTTGGGGGCATCGGTTCCCTGAATCGGCCCGCTCCGCCAGATCGTCACCACATTCGTCTCGACCTCCACGCCGGCTGAGGTCTTTTGATTGCTCACGACCCAGAGCCTTCCGTCCGGTCCCAGTGTCATCCCCAGCGTGTTGAGAGACCCGATGCTCAGGTCCGCATAATCGGCGGGCAGCATCCAAGGCACCGCGGCCCCTTGGTCCAACCGGTAGATGATGCCGTGTTCGCTCAGAACATACACCGGCCCGCCGTTGCCACCGGCCAACCGGCTGCAAAGCGCGGGCAATTGCGTCACTTCGCGCAGGGTCCAGCCTGCCGGAGCTGGGGGCAGGGGGGCGTAAGCGGAAGCTTTCTCCAGCTCCGCGAAGGTCGGGAAACGCGAACCCGCCCGGGCCTGCTTCACTTCGGCGGGTGTATAGGGCGCGGCCTGATTGCCCCACGCATTGGTCACGTAGGTCAGGACGTCGGCAACCTGGGCATCGTTCAGCACCTGCGGGGGCATCACGTTGTGATACTCCGTGCCATTGACCACGATCCTGCCTTCCAAGCCTTCGCACAGGACGCGGATATTCCGGGGCCGGTCTCCCTTCAACCAGTCGCTGCCCGCCAGGGGTGGGAAGGCTGGCGGGGCTCCCTGGCCGCCGGGCAGGTGGCACATCGCGCACTTTTCGAGAAAAATCGCTTCACCCGGCAGCGGGGCCGCCGCCGCGTGGGCGGTCAGCAGCGCCACCCATAATGCAAATTTGATACCCTTCTGATATTTACCGGACATTTCTCCCATCTACTTCATCGGGTCATGCCGTAGCCAGCCAGAAAGTGCCGTCATCCCCGCATAATCCAAGGATTTTTCTGGCACAGCGGATGCGGTGCATCCATAGGTATCCCCGCCTATGCCCCCCCTTCGATTGTTGTTCCTCCTTTGCTCCGTGCTGGCCACGGCAGGCCTGACCGGCTGCGGCGCGGACCCCATCAATGCCCGGGAGGGAGCCCGGGAAAAGATTTTCCTGATCAACAACAAGGCCGAGCCCCGCTTCCTGGATCTCCAGCGTTGCAACAGCGTGACCGAGCACCACATCATGCTATCGCTTTATCAGGGGCTGGTGAGCGAGGACCGGAACAGCGACAAGGATGTGGAACCCGGGATGGCCGAGAAGTGGGAAGCGAATGCCGACAAGTCGGTCTGGACCTTCCACCTGCAAAAGAACGCCAAATGGTCTGATGGGGCGCCCTTTACGGCCCAGGATTTTGTCTGGTCTTACCGCCGCATGCTGCGCAAGGAATTGGGAGCCCAATACGCCGAGATGCTCTACCTGCTGAAAAACGGACTCCCGCTTTATGAAGGCAAGGTCAAGGAAGAGGAACTGGGCGCCCGCGCCATTGATGACGCCACGCTGGAACTCACCTTGGTCGGCCCCACTCCGCATTTCCCGCTCATCGCCTGCCACACTTCCTGGTGGCCGGTGCCCCGGCATGTCATCGAAAAATATGGCGGCATCTACGATGTGATGAATCCCTGGACGGACGAGGACAAGCTGGTGGGCAATGGTCCCTTCAAGCTCAAACGTTATCTTTTCCGCCAGTATCTCCAGGTGGAGCGGAATCCCCATTACTGGGATGCGGCCAATGTGAAGCTCGACGGCGTGCGGTTTTATTCGATCGACGACGACGCCGTGGAGGAGCGCCTCTTCCGGCGGGGGCAATTGCACGCGACCTATTCCACGCCGTTGTCCCGGATTCCGGACTACTTGAAAAACCATCCTGACATTGTCAGCAACTACACAAATTGTGCCTCGTGGTATTTCCGGGTCAACACCACCCGCCCGGCCCTCTCGGACGTGAGGGTGCGGCGCGCCCTCGCCTTCGCTCTCGACCGGAAAAGCATCATCGACAACGTGCTGCGGGCCCGTCAGCAGCCGGCCGCGGGCATGGTGCCGCCGATGGAAGGCTACACGCAGGTGAAGGAATTTAGCTTTGATCTGCCGCAGGCCAAACGCCTCTTGGCTGAAGCCGGATTTCCAGCGGGCAATGGATTTCCCAAATTCAACATCCTCATTTCCAAAAACGAAGCCTCCCGCCAGATCGCCGAAGCGGTGCAGGCCATGTGGAGGCAAAACCTCGGCATCTCCGTCGGGGTCACCCAGCAGGACTTTAGTGTCTATCTCACTTCGCAGCAGAAGCTGGATTACGATATTTGCTGGGCGGGGTGGAATGCCGATTACTTCGATCCGGCGACCTTCATCGACATGTGGATGACGGATGGCGGCAACAACGAGACCGGCTGGAGCAACAAGGACTTCGATCAACTCCTCGCCGATGCCAAACAATGCGCCGATGCCCAGGAACGCCTCGGCATCCTCACCAAAGCCGAAGGCATCCTCATGCGCGACACGCCCGTGCTGCCGCTCTACTTCGGCACCCGTACCCGGCTGATCCATCCGGCGGTGAAGCACTGGCCGCAGCGGCTGCTGGACAATCCAGTCTGGTACCATCTCGATCTCGTCTATCCACCGCCAGCGTCCTCCATGGACGCGGAACTCAACCGGAACTGAACCTGTTATGCTCCGATTTACGCTCAACCGGCTTACTCAATCCATCGTGGTGATCCTCGTGGTGTTCAGTATCACTTTTTTCATGATCCGCCTGGCTCCCGGCGATCCCTTCGCCAGTCCCAAGGCCATGCCGCCCGATGTGCGGAAGGTGCTGGTGGAGCGCTACGGTTTGGACAAACCCCTCGCGGTGCAATATTTCACCACCATGGGGTCCTATCTGAAAGGGGACCTGCTGCCCTCCATGAGCTACCAGGGCATGTGGAACAGTAAAATCATCAAGGACGCCTTTCCCATTTCCCTCATCATTGGCCTGAGCGCCCTCGGCGTCGCCCTGGGCCTCGGATTGCCGGCGGGCATCATCGCCGCTGTCAGGAAGAACACGTGGCTGGACTACGGTCCGATGTCCCTCGCCCTGATCGGAATCTGCCTGCCCACCTTTGTCATGGGCCCTATTCTCATTGCCATCTTCGGGCTGAAATGGCGCCTCTTCAATGTCGCAGGCTGGTTTGAGAAAACCGACTGGGTCCTGCCCGCCGTGACCATGGGATTGATCTACGCTGCCTACATCGCGCGCATGACCCGCGGCGGCATGTTGGAAGTGTTGAATCAGGACTACATCCGCACCGCCCGGGCCAAAGGCGTGCCCGGCTGGCGGGTGGTGCTGGTGCATGCCCTGCGCGGCGGTCTGCTGCCGGTGGTCGCCTTTCTCGGCCCGGCCCTCGCCGGCATCGCCACCGGTTCCTTCATCATCGAAAAAATCTTCAATCTTCCCGGCCTCGGTCAGCATTTTGTAGCCTCCGTCTTCAACCGCGACTACAGCCTCATCCTCGCCACCGTGGTGCTCTACGCCGTGCTGCTGGTGGTGGTGAATTTCCTGACCGATCTTCTGGTCGCCTGGATCAACCCCAAAGTGCGCCTTTCATGAGCACCGCTGTCATCCCCGCCACTCTCGCTCCGGTAATCCGTCCCGGCCGTTCGCTTTGGCAGGACGCCTGGGCGCGCCTGCGCAAAAACCACCTCGCGGTCGCCTGCGGCCTCGTGCTGATCGCCGTCGTGCTCATCTGTTTTATAGGCCCGCGCCTGTCTCCCTGGAATCCGGAAGTGACCAATCTCGCCCTCAAAGCCTCACCTCCAGGGACCATGGAAACCCTCGCGGACGGCTCCATGGCCAAACACTGGTTCGGCACGGATACCCTGGGCCGCGATCTGCTGACCCGCATCATGCGCGGCGGCCAGGTGTCGCTCATGGTGGGGCTGGTCGCCACCAGCGTGGCCCTTCTGATTGGGGTCGCTTATGGAGCGACCGCCGGCTACCTCGGCGGTCGCACCGATGCGGTGATGATGCGTTTTGTGGATGTGTTGTATGCGCTGCCCTTCATGATCTTTGTTATTTTGCTGACCACCATGTTCGGCAAAAGCATGCTCCTCATGTATATGGCCATCGGGGCGGTGGAATGGCTCACCATGTCCCGCATCGTGCGCGCCCAGGTGCAGGGACTGGCGCGCCAGGAATTTGTGGAGGCCGCCCGTTCCCTGGGACTGTCCACCGCCGTCATCCTTTTCCGCCACATCATCCCCAATGTCCTCGGCCCGGTCATCGTTTACGCCACCCTCACGGTCCCCGCCGTCATGCTGCTGGAGGCCGCGCTGAGCTTTCTCGGACTGGGCGTGCAACCCCCTGACAGCTCGTGGGGCACCCTGATTGACGATGGCGCCACCAACATGGAGACCAGTCCCTGGCTCCTGATCTATCCCGCCGCCTTTTTCTCCATCACCTTGTTTTGCCTCAACTTTGTCGGCGACGGCCTGCGCGATGCGCTGGATGTGCGCGGTGGAAAAGATTGATCCCATGCCACCCCGACTGCCTTCCATTTTCCTTCCTTCATGAGTGCCGTTCTAGATGTTAAAGACCTTCAGGTCTCCTTCCACACCCGCAATGGGGTGGTGCGTGCCGTGGACCGGGTCTCCCTGAAGGTCGGGGCCGGCCAGACCACCGGCATCGTCGGCGAGAGCGGTTCCGGGAAATCGGTGACCTGTTATTCGCTGCTCGGCCTGATCCCCCAGCCCCCCGGCCGCATCGAAGGCGGCACCGCCATGTTCGGCGGGCTGGACCTGCTGAAACTGTCGGAGAAGGAACTGCAGAAAGTGCGCGGCAGCCGCATCAGCATGATCTTCCAGGATCCGATGACTTCCCTGAATCCCTATCTGAAGATCGGAACCCAGCTGGTGGAGCCGCTCCGCCTGCATGAGGGACTGGATAAAGCCACCGCCTGGAAGCGCGGCATCGCGGCCTTGGAGGAGGTCGGTATTCCCGAGCCCGCCATCCGCATGGAACAGTATCCGCACGAGTTCTCCGGCGGCATGCGGCAGCGGGTCATGATCGCCATGGCCCTCATCACCCGGCCGGAACTTCTCATCGCCGACGAACCCACCACTGCCCTTGATGTTACTATCCAGCAGCAGGTGCTGGACCTCATCAAAGACCTGCAAAAGCGCCTCGGCATCGCCGTTGTGTTCATCACCCACGACCTCGCGGTGGTGCATGAAGTCTGTGATGTGGTCAATGTCATGTATGCCGGCCGCCTCGTGGAATCGGCCTCTGCGGCGGATCTGTTCGCCCACCCACGCCACGCTTACACGCGCGCCCTGATGCGCTCCATTCCCGCCCTGCAAAAGAAAGGCGAGCCCCTTTACACCATCCCTGGCCTGCCGCCGGATCTCAGCCATCTCCCCTCCGGCTGCGCCTTCCGACCCCGGCAGACGCCCGACCGGCAGGCGCTTTGCCTGACAGACCGGCAGCCTCCGCTGCAGGAAATCGCGCCCGGCCATTGGGTCCAGGCCTGTCCCGGCTGTGTGGAAGGAGGGTTGCCGCTATGAGTGATTTCCTTGTCATCGATAACGCCTCGGTTTCCTTCCCCGGCCGTGGCCGCGCTCCCGCGAACCTGGCCGTGGACGGCGTCAGCCTCACCCTCGCCAAGGGCGAAATCCTCGGCCTCGTCGGTGAATCCGGTTGCGGGAAAAGCACCCTCTCCCGCGCCATCATGCAGCTGCAGCCCCTCACCAGCGGGCGCATTATCCTCGAAGGGCAGGATCTTTCCCATCTCGATGGCCGCCAACTCCGCGCCGCCCGGCTCAATTTCCAGATGGTCTTCCAGGACCCCTACGCCTCGCTGAATCCCCGCCTCACCATCTTCAGCACCCTCGCCGAAGCCATCCAGGCCCGCACCGGTAAGTTGTCAGGCCCCGCCTGCTGGGCTGCGGTCGAAAAGCTCCTTGAACGCGTTGGTCTCGACCCCACCGCCGCCCTGAAATACCCGCACGAATTTTCAGGCGGACAGCGCCAGCGCATTGCCATCGCCCGGGCCCTCGGGCCGGAGCCGCGCCTCCTTATCGCGGACGAGCCGGTCTCGGCCTTGGATGTCAGCATCCAGTCCCAAATCATCAACCTCCTCCTGAAGCTTAGCCGCGAGCTCCAGCTCACCATGCTTTTCGTCTCCCATGATTTGTCCGTGGTCCGCTACCTCGCCGACCGCACCGCCGTCATGCATCGCGGCAAAATTGTGGAACTCGGGGAAACGGAAACCCTCATGGCTGCCCCTCAACACGAGTATTCAAAAACCCTGCTCGCCGCAGCGCCGGCCCTGCGGATGCGGCACTGAAGTCCGGCCCTGCCAGGGCAGGGGAGGAGGGGCCGCGGGATGCTAGGCCGGAGCGATGGTGGCGAGCCGGCGGCGTTTTTGCCCAAGGCGCGGGATGCAGTCGATCAGGGCCCTTGTGTAAGGTTGCTGCGGGTGGGAAAGCACCGCGTCCGTGGGGCCGGTTTCCACCAGTTGGCCGCGGTACATCACCGCCACCCGGTCCGCCAGGCCCCGGATGATACCAAAGTTATGGGTGATGATGAGCACCGCCATGCCATGCTTTTTTTTAAGCTGGGCAAGGAGTTCGATGATCTGCTTTTGAATGGTGACATCCAAGGCAGTGGTGGGCTCGTCGGCGATGAGCAGGTCGGGGCGGCCGGCGAGGGCCATGGCGATCATCACCCGCTGCTGCATGCCGCCGCTCAGCTGGTGGGGATAATCATCGAGCCGGCGGGCGGGGTCGGTGATCCCGACCTCGTTGAGCCAATGGAGGCATTCGGCTTCAAGGTCGGTGACTTCCGGGCGATGGGTCGTGATGACTTCGGCCAGCTGGCTGCGGATGCTGAACACCGGATTCAGGGCGCTGGAGGGTTCCTGAAAAATGTAGGCGATCCGGCGGCCCCGGATGGCACGCAGGGCTTCGCCGCTCAGAGACAGCACCTCCGTGCCGTCCAGCCGGATGGAACCGGTGATCACGGCGGGGGGCTCGGGCAGGAGCCGGGCGAAGGCGAGGGCGCTGACACTTTTTCCGCTGCCGCTCTCACCGACCACGGCGAGGGCTTCGCCGCGGTCCAGGGTGAGGGAGAAATCGTGGACCGCCGTCGTCATCACGCCCCGGGGAGAGCGGAAGGCGACATTGAGGCCAGTGACTTCCAGGAGGGGCATGGGAGGGACAGGGGGAGTCGTCAGCAGTCAGTTGTCAGACCAACCGGACGGTTTGTGGGGAACGGGGAGTGCCTTGGTCATGACAAAACACTGCGATGATGGCCGGGCCATCCGGGGTTAGCCGTCGGCGCTTTCAGGGGCAGTTTCAGGGGCGCGGCCGGCGACCAGTTTGTCCTGGAGGGATTTGAGCTGGAACCAATTGGCGTTGGCGGCGAGGCGCGCCTGCTCCGGCCAGGAGGCGGGGCTGTGGGCGGCGAAGGCCGGGCCGGCTTCAACGAGGATGGCGTGGAGCTGCTCCGGTTCGGCGTTGGCAAGGGATTCCCAGGTGGCGAATCCGGCCCCGGCGAGGAGGTTGCGGATAGCCGGGCCGATGCCTTCGATCAGGGTGAGGTCGTCGGGTTCGATGCGCTTGCCGAAGATGGAACCGGCGGTGGCGATGGCGTTGTCAGGGATGACCGCGGTTTCGTCAGGAAGCAGGGCCGCCACCGGATTCTCCACGGTAGGTTCGGTGGCCGCGGAGAGGGCCTGGCTGGCGGTGTCGAAGCCGAGCAGATTCAAGGGGGCCCCGGGAAGGGCGGTGCTGGAGGCGATGGTGCGGGGAGCACGGGCGGTGGTGGAAAGGGAGCGGGCCTTCTGGGCGTTGACCTCGGCATTGCGTTCCGCCAGCTGGGCTTCCACGGCGCGGAGGCGGGTGCGGATGGTTTCGATTTCGGCGTCGGCGCGTTTGAGTCCGTCCGTGTTAGGATCAGCGAGGGCTTTCAAACGCAGGATCTCGGTGCGGGCGGCGGAAAGTTCGTTCTCAAGGCCAATGGCGCGGGCCTGGATTTTTTTGCCGGCGTCGTTGGCCTGGGCCTGGAGGGTCGTCTGGACGTCGCGGGATTTCTTAAGTTGGACTTCGAGGGCGCTGGCATTGGTGCGGGCGGTTTCGAGTTCTGCGGCGAGGGCGGCATGGGTGGCCTGCGGCACGCTGGTGGTGCGGAGGGCGCTGAGTTCGGATTGCGCTGCGGCCAGGGTGGATTCCGTGGAGCGCAGTTTCCCTTCCACATCGCGGAGGCGCTGCCGTTCGCTGTTGGAAGGGGTGGCGACCTTGGCGGCCGTGCTGACGGCGGCGGCGGGGACTTTCTTTTTACCACGCAGCCACCAGCCGATCAGGGCAAACAAGGCGGCAGTGGGCAGGAGAATCGGGAGGAGCTTGGAGAGTTCGGCGGTGGTCATGAGTTAGGCGGAAAGGCGGGTGTGGAAGGGGGCAGGATGGACCCGTATCCCATGGAAGACACGGGGTATTTCAGGACGGGGTCAAGGGGGGACCGGGGTTGGCTCCCTTGATGAAGGCGTCGACTTTGGAGGGGTCTTTTTGACCTGGAGCGAGCTCGACCCCGCTGGCGGTATCGACCCCCGCCGGGTGGGTTTGTTGCACGGCGGCGGTGATATTGTCCGGGGTCAGCCCTCCGCTGAGAATGACGGGGAACGGGGCCAGCGCGGTGATGATGGCGGCGGCGCGGGTCCAGTCGATGGTATGGCCCGTGCCGCCATAGACTCCGGGGGCATGGGCATCGAGCAGGAGGGCATCGGCCGGCCAGGCCAGGAGACCGGCCGCAGTCGTGCCCGGGAGCAGGGGTAGGGCCTTGATGACAGGAAGGCCGAAGCGGCGGGCGGCGGCAATGGTTTCCGCAGATTCGTCGCCGTGGAATTGCAGGACATCAATGAGGCCGCTGGTGGCGATCCGGTGGACTTCCTCGTCAGGGGCATTGACGAGGACGGCGACGCGGACGAGGCGGGCAGGCAGCTGCGGCAGCCAGAGAGCGGCCTGCTCCAGGGGATGGAACCGTTTCGATTTTGGATAGAAATTGATGCCGATGGCATCGGCACCGGCTGCCGCGCAATGCAGGGCCTCGGCGAGGGACGTGAGGCCGCAGATTTTCGTGAGGACGTGGCCGGGGGATGACGCGGGAAACATGGGGAAGTGGCGGAGTTACGAAGCACGGGAACCGCCCGGGGGCTTTTCACCAAGAATGGGTCCCGCCGCTGCGAGGAGGCGCTGGATGTTCAGCGGAGTGAGGAGCAGGGCTTTGGTGCGGGCCTCCCGGGTGAGTTGATCCTGCCGGGGCTGATCGGCGGGAGTGCCCAGCCAAAAGACGGGGGGAGCGGTGAGCACTCCGGGGTGAACCCGGGGATAGGCCCGGGAGATCAGGTCATAGAGCAGTTCGCCGTGGAGGTCCGGGAGGTGAAGATCGATCAGGAGCAGGCGGTAGGGTTCCTGGAGGGTGCGGTCGAAGGCCGTGAGTGCCGAGCTGGTGGTGCGGACCTTGCAATGCAGGAAGGCTTCGAGGGATTCGCAGGCGAGGCGGAGGAGGGCGGCGTCAGCGTGGGCAATCAGGACCAAGGGAGGGCCAGCCGGAATTATGACAGGGATGGCGGCGGGGGCGGCTTCATCAGGAGGGCGGGCATGCTCTTGGATGGTCACCGCAGGAAGGGGGATGGCGGCAGCGGGTCTGGCTGCCGGGGAGGCTGGATGGCGGCGTCTGGATTTGCTCACTGGAAACCATGCGCCGGGGGATTCCCCGTGACAACTGGGGGATGCAGACCGGCAAGGGGCGCGGAAAACCAGCGTGACGGCTTCAAAGAAGAAGTGATTTTGTGCCCGGGCCGCCATTGCGGGGGCGTAAGTGGTGTGCGCAACTCCTCCTTAGATGTCCAAGGCTCCCCAATCCACGACTCCGGCCCGCTTTTTTCTGGGAGGAGTGGGCCTGTTTTTGCTGGCCCTCGGGCTGGCCTTCACCTGGTGGCTGTACGGGGCAGGGCAAAGGTCGCTGATCACCCGTCATTGGACCCCCGTGCCCTGTACGGTGCTGGTTTCCGGGGTGAAGGAAGGGCAATACAGCCCCAATGATCCGATCCGGTGGCAGCCGGAATTGGAATACCGCTACACCTTTGCCGGGACGGTCTACCACGGCACCAAACTACGGAGGATTGAAGGTCCCACCCCCCACCGGGCGAAGGCCCTCGCGGCGGCGGCGAAGTATCCGGTGGGCCGGGAGACGGAGTGCTTGGTGAATCCCCAAAATCCGTCCGAAGCCGTGCTGGAACACGCCACCAAAGCGGCATTTTACACCCTGTGGTTTCCGATGCTGTTTGCGGCCGGGGGCGCGGGGATGTTGTTCGCTGCCCTCCGGCGTTCCCCGAAAATTGCCCCGGTGATATCTTAAAGAGGTTGAAATCCAGGCCTTTGAGTCGATATTGTCACCCAGATGCCAATCCTTGCTGACCAACCCCACGACCGCGCCCGTCAGGCCGATAAAATTGTCAAAAATCCTTCCAATTACAAAATTTGCCAAGGCTGCGATTCCATCGTCCTGATCAAAACTCATACCTGCCCGAACTGCGCCAGCTACCGGTTTGAGGAAGGCGAGGAAGCGGTGGTGCGCCAGGCGCGGATCCTCGGCAACCGGGAGCGCCGCTCCGTGATTCCAGGGGATTTGTCGTAGGGCTCCTGACGGAGTTTGGCGGGGGTTGGCCCCGCCGCCCCCGGGGCTCAGGGGTTCTTGATCTGGAAAAAATCGGTGGGAATCAGTGGAACGGATTTCACGCCGTTCTCCACTGTCAACGATCCGCCCGCCGCTTTTTCGGAGGCCTCTTTGGCCGCGACCCACGCCGGATCTTTCCGGAAGGCGTCAAAGGAAGCATTCATGGCCTCGGTGGAATCATGCACCAGGAGATAAACGAGGGTGTCATCCGTCCCCGGTTGGCCCACGGATGGCGTCCAATAGCCGAAGTGTTTCATCCCGTGTTTGGAAAACAGGCTGACGGTGTGGTCGCGGAAGCGGCTTAGCAGGCGGGGCAGGTTGTTGGGCCCGCAGGTGTAGGTGCGCAGTTCAAAAATCCGGCTGGCGGAGTTGCCCTCCACCGCATCGAATTTGGAAAAATCAGTGGCGGTGAGGAAGCGGCTTTCGAGCTTGTCCACCAGCTTGCCATCGGCTTCGGAGGCTTTCTGGGCGGCCTTCCACTCGGGGTCGGCCCCAAAGGCTTTGAAGGAGGCATCCCGGGCGGTGCGGTCCGGGAAGGAAAGCAGATAGATCAGCTTCCGGTCGGTATTGTCCACCGGGACCCAGTAGCCCACGTTGGTCATGCCGTGTTTGGCAAAAAGCGCCACGGTGTGGTTGCGGAAGCGCTGCAGCAGGGCGTCCAGTTTGCCGGGGGCGGCAGTGTAGGTGCGCAGTTCATAACACTTGGTGTCAGCTGCCCGGACCGGGGCCGCCGCGAAGGCGGAAAAAGTGGTGAGGACAGACAACAGGAGGGCGGTGCGGCGGTTCATGGGGGCGCAGCATGAAGGGGGTTGGCGGGATTGGCCAGCAAAAACCATCACTCATCGCGGCAGCATGAAATGCTCAGTTTAAGGCAAGTGATGCGCGGACAGAGGCGGAGGAAGGCTTTTCTTTACCGCATCCTATGAATACCAAATCATTGACCAGTCTCATCCTTGCCACCACTTTGGTTGCCGCCCACGCCGGCGTCACTGCCAAGGCCCCCGCGCCGGTGGCGCCCGAGATTCCCACCGGCGACTGGCTCGCCACCACCATCTCCCCGGTCACCAACCCCGTCTTTTTCGAAGATCCCGCCATCCGGAGCGAAGTCCGCCCGCTCTACATGCATCACCGGATTGATGGTGGTTTTGCCACCGGCGCCGGAGATGTGGATCTCTATGCCCTGCAGATCCGTTATGCCGTGACCGACCGCCTCGCGGTGATCGCCACCAAGGACGGGTATATCGATATCAATTTGGACAACGGCGCGGAACTGGGTGGCTGGGCAGATGTCGCCCTCGGCCTGAAATATGCGCTGATCGACGACCGCGCCAATGAGTTCATCCTGACCCCCGGCTTCACCTTCGAGATCCCCTTGGGCAACACCGAGGTCTTCCAGGGCAATGGCGATGGCGAACTGAACCTGTTTGTCTCGTCCGCCAAGGGTTTTGGAAAATTCCACCTCACCGGCAACACCGGTCTGCGGGTGCCCTTTGATACCGATGAGGAAAGCCTGATCCTGCACTATGACCTCATGGCCGACTACCGTATCTGCAGCTGGTTCCAGCCATTTGTCAGCGCCAGTGGCATCACGGTGCTGAATGAAGGCAGTGGCCCACCCTTCACCACGGAAGGGTATGACCTGATCAACTTCGGCAGTTCCGAGTCCGGCGGCGAAACCCAGATCGTGCTGGGCGCCGGTTTCCGCAGCCAGTTGACCCCGTCCCTGAGCTTCGGCATCGCTTATGAAAAGGCCGTAACCTCGCCGGAAGGCCTGTTCAACGACCGCATCACCGCCGACCTCATCTGGCGGTTCTAATAAAACAGTTTAAGGGAAGCCGTTCCCTTGGTTACAGGTCCGCCGGCAGACTTCGGTCTGCCGGCGGATTCTGCTTTGTACGCCGGCCTTTAGCAGGAATACATGTTGCCTCCAACCGGACTTCCTGTCAGGAAAGTAATTATCCGGATGAAACTCTATTACATTTTTCTCAACAATTCGCCCGAGGGACCATGGTCTGCTGATCAACTCGAAGCCCGGCTGAAAGCCGGCACCCTGCCGGGAAGCACCCTGATCGGTGAGGCCGGTGGCACCGACTGGCTACCGGCCACCGAAATGTTTCCCTCCTCGTTCCGCCTGCCGGGCAGCCCGCCTCCTTTGCCAGGCATGGAGGGGGGTAATCCTTATGCTCCGCCGTCCAACTTGTCCGGCAGGGATCCCGCTCCTTCGATGGGGCACTTGGACTTCCCACTCCTGAACGGCGGCAGTCCGTTCCATGGTGCTGAGGGTCTCACGGCGGGGCAGGTGGTGGAAATGGTGCGGGCCGGGGGGCGTTTTGTCATTTGGCAATTCAACTTTTCGCTCGTGGTGCTATCCTTCAAGCGCAGTTCGGGTATTCAATTCCTCAGGCCGGGGGAATCCGGAGCGGGGGCTTGTTTCGGTTATTCTTCCATCTCGGCGCTTTTCGGATGGTGGGGTTTTCCATGGGGGATATTGTGGACCCCGCTTTGTTTGTTCCGGAATATGATGGGAGGTCAGGATGTGACAGAACCCATTCTGGCTACTGTCCTCGGGCCGGGCGAAGCCGACCGCATTGTCCGCCAGCGCCCCGCCCGCTCCGCCGGGCCGACCGTTTTGGCAGCACTCGCTCCCGCCCTGGGAGTGATAGGTCTGTTCATGATCTTCGTGGTTTTTGCCGTGGCCACCCCTTCCTCCAGCCGCCGCCGGCTGCGGTCCAGTGCCCCCCATTCCACCCACACGCCATCTCCTGGCCCCCATTCTGACCGCACCCGGTAGGGTTGGGTTGCCTGGCCGCCGCGCCAGGCAGTGGCTTCGCACATCGGCTGATACCGGAACCTGCTGGAGTTGGGCCATGGCAAAGGCACCCTTTAACCCAGGCTTGCGGAGGCCGGCGCCCTGGCGGAAACTCAGGCGATGGATCTTGTATTGGTCAGCTGCTCCTTCCCGGACGAAACTTTGGCTCTGGCCATCGGCAGAGCGGTGGTGGACGAGGGGCTGGCGGCTTGTTGTCAGGTCAGCGCTCCGGTGACTTCCCTTTACCGGTGGGAAGGGAAAACAGAACGGGCTGAGGAAGTCATCCTCGCCTGCAAGACCACCGTTGAGGCCTGGCCGGCGCTCTGCGCTTTTCTCAAAGCCCGGCATCCCTATGAGGTGCCGGAAATCATCGCCTGGCCCATCACCGCCGGGCTGCCGGCCTATCTGGATTGGGTGCGGCTCAATACCACGGCGGGCCCGCCTTCCTGACCGAAATGGCCGGACGCTTCAGCCGGAGATCACTTCGCCCAGGGCGGAGGTTTTGCTGACAATCAGGTTTCCTTCCTCGGCACGCTGTTTGAAGAGCAGAAAGTGCGGCGTCAGGCGGTGGGCTTCGAGGGCAGCGTAGTCGTCATAAAGTTCCGCCAGGGTGAAGACATTTGGTTGACCGGTGAGGCGCGTGACTTCGAAGCGGCGGCAACCGGGTTCCTTGGTGCGGGCGTCATGCGCGGCTTCGGTCATGAAGCGGATGAATTCATCCACGCGGTCCGGTGGGGTTTCGATGGTGACGATGAGGGATGTCATGGGGGAAGGAAAGGAGAGGGCAGAGGGCAGACGCGGCGAGTGGGGGCGCGTGTCTGATGGTTTTGCTAGAAAATGCCGGGTTGGCCTTCCTCGGGTGCGGTCACGTTTTCGGTCAAGGAGCGTTCCGCGGCGGTGGTGTGCAGCCGTTCCAGCGGTTCGTGCATCGGTTCGCCGCCGAGGGGGAAGGTGCCATAATGCATCGGCATCATGTGTTTGGCTCCCAGATCGGTGAAGGAGGTGAGGGCTTCCTCGGGGTTCATGTGGACCTCCCGGCCGCTCATGGAATCGTAGGCCCCGATGGGCATCAGGGCGAGGTCGATGGCGGCAGTTTCGCCGATGCGGGTGAAGCCCTCGAAATAGGCGCTGTCCCCGCAGTGGAAGACGGTGCGGCCGGCGGAGTTCTGGATGAGGAACCCGCCGAATCCGCGATGGGTGTCATGCACCACGCGGGCGCCCCAGTGCTTCGAGGGGGTGAAGGTGATGGTGAGCGGTCCGCAGGCGATTTGCTCCCAGTATTCCAGTTCCACCACTTCGCCATACCCGCGGTTTTTGACGAGCGAGCCGACTCCTTTGGGGACGATGATCGGCTGGCCGTTGGCGACCTGTTTCAGGCTGGCGAGGTGCAGGTGGTCGAAGTGGGCGTGGGTCACCAGCACCAGATGGATCGGCGGCAATTCGGCGATGGCGAGGCCGGGCATCCTGACACGTTTCACAATGCCGAGCCAGTTGGCCCAGACCGGGTCCACCAGGACATTGACCCCTTCGGTTTGAATCAGCCAGGAGGCATGGCCGATCCAGGTCACATGGAACTCCGGGCCACCCGGGGTCGCGAGGTCAGGGCGCAGGGTTTCCCCCGCCCGTTTGGAGAAGATCTGCGGCAGCAGGATGCGGCGGATGAAGCGGTAATTGCGTCCCAGGGATCCTTTGTTAGGTAACAGACCGACCTGCAGGTCATTGTCCGCCGACTTTCCGCCGCGCCGCAGGGCATCCCCCTTTTGGCGGAGTTGCGCCATCAGGCTGCGCGCGGGTTTCTTGGGGGGATCCATCAGGAGTTATGACTGGGTCGGAATGACAACGGCGGGCGGGCCGGGACTATTTCGCGGGGGACGGGGAAGCCGCCGGTTTTTCCAGGGGCAGTCCGGCTTTCTTCCAACTGTTCAGGCCGCCATCCAGGTGAATGATGGATTTGAATCCCAGTTTTTCCAGCACGCTCAGACTGCGGGTGCTGCGGCCACCGGCGGCGCAGTGGACGAGGTAGGTTTTGGAGGGGTCCAGCTTGGCGAGGTTTTTGGCGAAGTCCGGAGAAGCGATGTCCACATTCTGCGCGCCTTTGAGGTGGCCTTCTGCGAATTCCTCCGGAGTCCGGACGTCGATCACGGCGATGGCTTTGGCGGGCGATTTGGCTGCTTCCGCGAGGAGCTTGGCGGCTTCGGGGGCTTCCACATGTTTCACCGCCGCGGCGGCCGGGGCGGCAGCCGGGGCCGCCGGTTTGGCCGCGGCCGGGGTTTCGGCGGACGCGAGGGTTGCCAGGATGGGAAAAAGCAGGGTGGAGAGGAGCAGGGTTTTCATACAGGTTCAGGAAACTGCGGAACCAGCGCCGCGTCGAGCCTTGATTTGTCTATCGGGGTATCAGAGTGTCGAGGAGTTTCAGACCGCCCTGCACCCCTTGGTTGATCACTTCAGGCGCTTTTTCCAGGACTGGCGGGGCCACCTCCAGAAGGGTATTGGCCGCGCCGGCGGCGGCCCGGGCGGCGGTGGCGGCCGCCTCCATGGGCAGCGCCAGGACTTCCTCCACCGTGGCATTGAACCACGCCCGGGCCAGTCGTTCCGAAAGATCCTCCTGCGGTTCCTCCAGGGTGCCGGTCAGTTGAAAGCGGGTCCACAACAGGCCGGTGTCATCAGGACTGAGCGCCCCCGCATTGCCTGCCGCGGCGGTGAATCGGTCCGCCGTCAGGAATACCGTCTGTTCCGCCCCCGCCACATACCGCAGGGTGCCCGGCACGATTCCCAGCAGCAGCGATCCCTGTAGGGTCCCGCCCTTGGTCACGTCCACCGCACCCTTCAGTCTGAGCAGGCCGGGGGCATCGGCCCGCAGTTGCCGGATTTGCCAATCGTCGGCCTGGCGCCGCTCAAACCGGCCGGCCGCTTCCTTGATCTGCATGCGGAGAAACGAGGCGTTCTGCGTCTTTTTGGAGATGATATCCAGCAGGGGCAGGGCCTGCAGCATCGCTTCCTTCACTTGGAACTCCCCCGTGGCCTGCACCGTCTCCGGCAGCCGCCAGTTGCCCCGCACGGTGGCCTTGGCCGAAGCCACGCCGCTGCACCGTTTCAGCCAATCTTCCGGCAGCCACCGCTCCAGACTGGCTCCGGCGAGGCGGACATTGAGCCGCAGATTGCCCGGGGTATTCAATCCCATAGTGCCCTCCGCCGTCAGCACCGCGTCTTCGAGCGTGCCCTCCAGGTGATCAATTGCTGCTTCGTCCGGGCGCAGCGTCGTGCGCAACCGGCTCACCCGCAGCGGATGGGCCATGTCCTCCAACTGCGCTTCCCCATCCCTCCCATCGATCTCCAGGCTGGCCAGTTTCAGGTTGGGTTTCAGCACGAGGGAAAACCCCCGGCCTTCCAGGGAAGGCACGCCTTGGCCGGCTTTCCTTGTAAAATCAAACCGGTCCACCCGGATCGGGCCGAGCTCGGTGCGGTTGGGCAGCCAGCGTTCCCGCCATCCGCCTGGTGTTGCGGCCGGGCTTGATCCGGCGCCCGGATCATCCTGGAAGGCGGGAGCCGTGGCCCGCCCGCCTGCGGAAAAATCCGCCGTGACTTGAGCAATCCTGACCTGGGGCACCCGCCAGACCCGGTCCCAGATGGCCCCGGCATCCACCTCCGCCCGGATGTCGGAAAGCGTCAGCCGCCGGAAGGCCGCCTGCTCCAGCCCGTTCGCGGTGAAGGTCCCGGCATACGCCGCCGAGTCCTGCCAACTGAGCCCATCGATCACGCAGGTGGATCCCAGGGTGCGCCCCGCGGTGGCATTCAGTTGTTGGGTAAACGCCTCACTCTTCAAATACCGTTCCACCCACAACCGGAGCGAAAACACGCCAGCCAGCGCCAGCCCTGCCAATCCCGCCAAGGTCCACCCGATCCGCCGCGTCCACGGGTGGCGTGACCGGTGCCGCCGCCCCGTGGGGACGCGTCCAGAGGGAGGAGCATCGGTTGGCGGGGCAGGGGCTTCATTCATGGCAGTGAGGAATAGGTTGCCTGCTTCCTCCCCGCCGCGCAAGGTCGCTCCGCACCGCTTTGCAAGCTGCCCTGGATTTTTGTGGCGCTCTGTGATGTGCTGCCTTCCTCCCCCCTCCCCCCTATGAAAATGCTTCCCCGCCTCCTGCTGCTCTGCTTGGCTCTCTGCACTGTCGTCGCACCGGCCCGCCTCCGCGCGGCCGAGGATTGGCAGGCCGCCGGCCGCGATCTCTTCGCTTCCTACGCCGATGCCATGCAGGGGAAGAACTACTCCACCTTCATCGCCAACTGCGAAAGCAAATCGCGCAGCCTGTTCCGCGAGTTCACCCTCTGGCAGATGGACCTCATGACCGATGAGGACCTCATGGGCGTCCTTCCCTACGACAAGGATAACCGTCCGATCCCTCTCAAGAGCCTGCTCGAACTCACCGACGAGCAGTTCTGGGTGCTCTACACCGACTGGATGCGGAAACGCGAACTCGCCCTCGCCGACAAGGCCCGGGCGCTTCAGGGCCAGTCCGGCCTGCCCCTCTACAAGCTCAAGGTGCTCACCCGCTACGAGGACACCCTCTACATGGTCGCCGAACGCAGCTACGACAAACCCTCCCCGGTGCCGATTCCCCTGACAGTGCTGGAGGCCGTGCTGGAGAATGGCAAATGGAAGCTCAAGATCCCCCGCGAAATCATCTGGGATGCCCTCGAATCCGGCCGCGCCCGCTCTGCTGAGATTGAAAAGGAAATGAGATACCAACCCTACGACGTGCAAGTCCCGCTCCGTCCCCCCGTCGACACGCCCCTTCCCGCGGCCGCTCCTTCCAAATAACCAGGAGTTCCAGGCATCGGACCCCGTCCGTCCATTCCATCAACTTCCCCACCATCAACCCTCCTCCCATGACCGACCTCTGGCAGCAAGCCAACCAGCAACTCCGCGAACTCGTCTCCTATGAACCCGGCAAACCCATTGAGGAAGTCGCCCGCGAACTGGGATTGAATCCTGACGAAATCGTCAAACTCGCCTCCAACGAAAACCCGCTCGGCCCCTCCCCCAAAGCAGTCACCGCCATGCAGGAGGCCCTGCTCCAGGCCCACGTCTATCCCGACGGTGGCGGCTACAAGCTGCGCACCGCCATTGCCAACAAGTTCGGCCTCGAAATGGGCAATATCGTGCTCGGCAATGGCTCCAACGAAATCATCGAATTCATCGGCCACGCCTTCCTCCAGCCTGGCGATGAGGTCATCACCGCCAAGCACGCCTTTGTGGTTTACAAGCTGATGGCCACCCTCTTCGGCGCCACCACTATTGAAGTGGACGACCCCGGCTTCAAACACGACCTCTCCGCCATGGCCGCGGCCATCACCCCGCGCACGAAGGAGATCTTCGTCGCCAATCCCAACAACCCCACCGGCACCCTCTGCAACCAGGCTGAGATCGATGCCTTCATGGCCCAGGTCCCCCCGCACGTCATCGTGGTCTTTGATGAGGCCTATTACGAGTTCCTCGAAGAACCCCTCGACACCCTGAAGTACGTCAGGGAAGGCCGGAATGTCGTGGTCATGCGCACCTTCTCCAAAATCCAGGGCCTCGCCAGCCTGCGTATCGGTTATGGCATTGCGCCGAAGCACCTTGCCGACATTCTGCAAAAGACCCGCCAGCCCTTCAATGCCAACGCCATCGCCCAGGCAGGAGCCCTCGCCGGTCTGTTAGATGAAGAGCACCAGGACCGCACCCGCGCCGTGAACAAGGAGGGGAAACAGTTCCTCGAAGCCCTCTTCACCCGCCTCGGCCTCGAGTTCATCCCCACCCACGCCAACTTCATCCTCGTCAAAGTCGGCGATGGCGATGCCCTCTTCCACCACGCCATGAAAAAGGGCGTCATCCTCCGCGCCATGCGCGCCTACGGCCTGCCCGACTGGATCCGCGTCAGCATCGGCACCATGCCCCAGAACCAGAAGTTCGCCGCCATCCTCGAAGCCTGGCTGCCTTCCCGGGGGTAGTTTCGTCAGAGCCAGATCAAACGAGGTGTGGGTGTTGCAGATCTGTCGGTTATTTCATGGGGTGGTGTGATTTTGCTTCTCAAGATAGGTAATCCGATTATCAACTGAAGGGGATTCACAATTCCTTTCACGATGCGCCAATCTGTTTTCCTTCCGGGTCTCAAGCTGCCGCTTCACTTGATATGGGCATTGGTGTGGTGCGGAACTGTGAAAGGGCAGGGGCTGGATTTGGCGCAAATCCTGGATGCTCCCGGGTTGACAGGATTGTCCACGCAGGTTTCGGGAGGAGGGACAGCTCAGGAGGATATAACGGAATCCGTGGCCGGAGGGACTTCGCTGAGACTACGGGTTCCCCCGGGGACGGCGGCCGCGTCGCTCACTTTGACCGCGAGTGCTGCGGGGGTCATCCGTTTTCAGTGGAAATTGTCCGCAGAGGACTGGCAGGGCCGGGGAACCTTTACCACAGGTTCCGTGGAGCAGGCGGTGCTGACGACTCAGGATGGATGGCATGAGAGTGAAATTATCGTCTTGCCGGGATATACTGATCTACGGTGGCTGGTTACCGATCCCGGCACCTATGATCAGGCTTCCCTCTGGATTGATCAGGTCAGTTTTACACCGATGGCCAATGTTTCCGCCGCCGCAGCCCTTGAGGCAACCGGGCTGGCGGTCACAGCCTCCAACTGGAAAGGTTTGGCCACAGGGGCAGCTTCGGATGGAGTGGATGCCTTGTTTGCGAGCGTTACCTCCTACGCGGAGGCCGACCAACTGACGCTCACCGCCAGTGGCAGCGGTTGGTTGAAATACCGTAGCCGCGGTGCTTTGGTGGCCCCCTCGCTCAGCACAGATGAATCCGCCCCCAGTACAAGTCTGGTCGAGACGATTACTGATGGTTCTGCCGTCACGGCCGGCGTCTGGCAACAACGGAAGGTCTTTATCCCTCCCGGGTCCCTGCATCGCATCACATGGCAGCAGGTCATTGGATTCGCCTTGGATCAGATGGCTTTCGAGCCATTGACCACCCTGTCTTTGGCGGAAGCGGCGGATTTCCCGGGCTCGTGGAGTGGCACGGCCCAGGCGATTTCTGATCCGTATTATCCGGCAGACGGCACCGATTGTCTCATCCTCACTGGCCCCGCCATCGTGGAAATCACTGGACCGGGTCTGCTGCGGTGGAGCGACTTTGTCGGCTCGTCGGTGCAGCTGGATAATGGTCCGGGCCTTTTTTACAACGGAACAGGGACTTCCTGGAAGGCCGGCGGTTTGGTTATCGGCCCGGGAGTGCATTCTGTTGCCTGGTCGCATTACTCATTCAACAACCTGAAGAGCCGGTTGGATAAAGTAAGTTTTACCCCTTCGCTGCCCATGGCCGATGCTCTGGACAATGAAACTATGGCCTTCTCCGCAATGGGTCCCGTGACCGGGATGCCAACGCTGGCCGGCGAAGGAGCTGATGGCGCAGATGCCGTGCAGATCGGTTTTGGCGGGGAGGTGTCCTGTAGTCCCGTTGGTAGCGGTTTATTGAGATTCTGGGCGGAGGCCGGGTTGGAATTGGAGATGAATGGGGCAATCTACAGCACTGCCACCGGTTGGCATGAAGTGGACATCGCTGGTCCGTCTGCCACACTCCGTTGGCGGGTGCCGGCCACCAGTCATGTCACCAGCCGGTTTTTGCTGGACAGCATTTCGTTCAATCCGGATCCCGCCGCCCGGTGGGGGAACCGTCTGGGAACGGAGGCTGATGCCTTTTGGTATGTCCGCAGCTCGGCTCCCCTGGAGATCAGTGAGGATCCCGTCTCCCCCGGGCGGAAAGTCCTCAAACCGGCCTTTCCATGGCCGGATGCGGGTCAAAGTTCCCTGACGGCGATTCCAACGATTCCCAACGCCGGGCAAATGTTCCTGCAACTCCGCGAAAGCCGTCCGCTCTATTCCAGCATCACGGTCAGTTCCCGCAATGGAAGCACCAACCCTATGATTTTCACCAACTCCTCCGTCCAGGAGGGAGCGGACCGTTGGTTTTACCTGCCTCCGCCGGCAGCGCCAAGGGTGGTTTTTGACTGGAACCGTGCCGGGGACACCGCCCCATGGATGGTCTCGGGGCTTTCCCTGACGAGGGCGCGGGATGAGTCCCTCACCGTGGCGGACGCGCTGGACTCTACGCTGCCGTGGACCTCCCCCGCAGCGGGGTGGTCTCCTTTGGCTGGCCTGCCGGGACCCGGCCCTGACGCTCTGTTTTCCACTGGCTTGATCTCCCCCGCTCCGTTGGTCAGTGCGGTTGCCAGCGGGCCGGCTTTTCTGACATTCTATCGTTCAGGCAGTCTGATTTTGCGGCAGGATGGCGTTCTCGCGAATGCCCTGACTTCGGTGGATGCTGCTGCCAGTGGTTTTCGTTGTGTTTTTGTGGATGCCGGGTCCCACAATCTGGGTTTTTCCCCGGCTGCCAACAATTCCCCGGTGATTCTGGATGAGGTCAAACTGACGTCCCCTGACTTCCAGCCGCTGGCTGGATTTACGTCTCCGGGAATAACCATCGCCCTTCCTCCGGCGGAAAATTGTCCAGGGTGTCCGCTGCCTTATCCAGTGGGAAGCAGTTTGGCCTGGCAAGGGGCTGAGGCCTTATCCATCGATCGCAGCGGTCTGGTGGCCCGTGCAGAAGCGCCGGGTTTCCTGACATGGCGTGCCAACAGCCCCTCCGGCACATCCAGTTTTACGGCGCAGCAGGGGGGCTCTGTGATCAGCCGCGCCCTGTCTGCCGGTTGGACCATGGACACCATGGCCGCGGGAGTGGGCCCCTCTTATTTCCGTTTTGCCTCCGCCGGCACCGGCACGTTGGATACCGTGGAATTTATCCCGCGCACTGAAACCACGCTTGATCTGGCGGCAGACAGCAACGGTCCAGTCCTGACAGCCGTTCCGGGCGGAAGCTGGCGGGGGTTTGTTGGAGCGCCGATCAGTCAGGACGGCATCGACGCTGTCGCCCTGGCCACCCCTGCCGCCGACGCCAGCCCCGCTTCGCTGAATACCACGCTACCGGGTGCCGGTTCGCTGACCTGGTGGTGGAGAAGCGCCCAGGGCAGTGCTCTTGCCTGCACCGGAGCGCAGCCTTCCTCCGCGGATACCAACGGAAATTGGCGTTTCGCGGTGCTGCGTGTTGCTGCCGCTGCCAATGTCAGCTGGAGAGCCAGCGGCCGTGAGGGCGGGGCATGGATTGATGGGCTGACCTGGCAGGCCGGGGCGGTGCCTGACCGTGCCGAAGCGGTGGATGCCCCTGGTTTGATATTTACGGCCAGCGCCCCGAGCGCATGGACCGGGGAATCCGCCTCTTTTGGCGGGGGCGGCGATGTCCTTTGCAGTGGCAATGATGCCGTCGGGACGTGGGTGGAAACGGGAGTATTGGGCCCCGCCCGGATTCATTTTTCCAGTTTTGTGAATACCAACGCCCTCGGCTACCTGTCGGTGACGGCTGTCGGGCTCAGTTACCGGACCGGTTTGGAATCGCGCGACCAATGGGGCCGGCATTTCGTTACTGTGGGTCCCGGCCACCACAAGATCCGTTGGGAGCAGCAGAGTCTGGGATCCAGAGGCCGTGCGTTTCTGGATGCGATCAGCGTGGAACCGCTCGCAGATGAAAGTGTGGGTCAATTGCAGGAGGCGCTGGAGCTTTCCGTGGAAAGCCAGCCAGCGGCCCAGGGTTTCGTGCACCAACTGCCATCCGGGGCCGGCTATCAAGGTGGGGATGGATTGCAGATAGGCACGGGTTCCGTGACCGGAAGCCTGACGCTTCCGGTGGCCCGTGGGACCTCGCTTTCTTTTCGTTGGGCCGCTCCGGAGTCCGCGCTGAGTGCGTCCGCAGGTATCTTTCAGGTGGATGGAGTGCCGGTGGCTGCGATCCGGTCCGACACCGGATGGCGGGAATTCAATTTGGATATCCCCGCCGGTAACGGCGCTGCCTTGGTGGAATGGACCAGTCTTCCCGGCCGGTTTTGTCAGCTGGATCAGGTAACTGTCACCAGTCTGGGCCCGCCCACGGCCACTCCAGCCGAAGCTGCGGTGGCGGCAGGTTCCGGTATTCAATGGCTGGGTAATCCTGATCTGGGTGGTGCCGGCTGGACGGTCACCAGCGCCAATTCGCTTGATGGACTGGCCGCCACCTCGGAGCAGGCCGCAATTGTGGAATTGGATGTCCCGGGGCCCGGCTATCTGCTCTTCGATTACGCAGCCGCGAATATTTCCATTTCCGTGAACGGGGTGCTCCAGGCTTCCCGGCCGGCCCGTCCCGGAGCGGCGCTGGAGGTAAGTGATTGGCAGCCACTCGCCAGAGGATTCCGCCTTGGTTTCGCTCAACTTTCCGGGGGGCTGAACCGGGTGCGGCTGGCGGCGGCCGGGCGGCTTTTCCTGGACCGCGTGCGCACCGCAGGCACAGTGACGGAAACTCCGCTGGATTGGGATATGGTTGGTAATGTGAGCACCTCCCGCTCCGGGGACAGCGTGCTGTATGCCACGAAGAATGAGCCGGCCACAGCTGAGGTTCTCACCCGGCTCGCTGGTCCTGGCAGTCTTTCCCTGACCTGGGGCACTATGGCCACCCACCGTATGCTGCTGGATGGGCAGATAATTCAGGAGTTTGCCAGCAAGGGCTCCGCCTACGCCTTGTGGAATTTCCAAATCGACATCCCGCCGGGGGTCCATGAATTCTCCATCGCCATGGGCATCAATCCAAATGCAGTTGTTGGGCTCACTCTCCCTTCCGCCCGCTTTGTTCCGGGGCTCCAGCCCTTGGCTGCAGGATCCGGGACGACCGGATTCCGGAGTCATACCATCGGGGTGTTGTGGACGGCGGGGAACGGAGCTTTTCGCGCTCCCAATGCCACTGCGGCTTCTTCCGAACTTTCCCTCAATACGCAAGGTCCTGCTTTGGTTGGTTTCGTTCCCGAAGTGAATATTTCCCAAGGCGTCCTGCTCCGGGAACTCGGACTCAAAAGCCATGCGTCGCTGTCCTCCGGCAACCGGCTCTATCGTCTGTTGGACCGGGAAATGCCTTGGACGCTGGTGTTGGCTCCAGGTCTGCTGCGGGCCACCGATGTCACCCGTAACCCTCTCACTATCATTCCGCTGGCGGATGCCATGGAGGCAGCTCCCGGCTGGCAGGTGAGCGCCCCGCCGGACGGTAAATGGATTGGATTGGGCGATCTGGGGCCTTTTGCCGGTTTCTTCACGGGCGGCACTGCCGCCATGTCCACCATCCTGCCTGGGGAGAACTCCTCCCGCCTTTCACTCCAGCCCCCGGTCGGCGGATCCGCTGCGGCCATCCGCTTCGGGGCCAGGACCGGCCAGCCCGCTATGGCTGGTGGTTTGATCCGTTTGGGCGAAACGGTAGTCTCGACCATCTCCAGCGTGGATGCGACCTCCGGCTGTTACGTGGAACTGCCCGCCAACAGCCCGGCGCTTTCATTCGAAGCCACCCCCGGCTTCAGCCTTGCCGTGGACGGGATGGAAGCTTCTGTCAGTCCCGCTATTGGCGCAGTGCTGCAGGCTCCCGGACTGCCCTGGATCGCCCATCTCTGGAACGCCACTCATCCAGAAATTTACTATCCCTCCGTCGCCGTTCCCACCGGTATCAAAATTGGCCGCGTGTCGGCGACCGGCTATTGTGAAGATCTTGCTACCGTGGTGCACGGGCCCGCTACGCTGGAAATCAAGCTGACGGGCTCTGGCACCCGCATTTCCATCAATGGGATCACTACCATCATCCCTGCCACTGCCTCCAGGGTCATTTCCTTGCCTCTGCATCCGTCCGGACCCAACGCCATCAGTATCTCCGTTTCGGACAGCGGAGGCTTCACCACGCTGGAACAGGTGACCGTCAGGCCCGTTTCACTCCCAGGGGTGGATGCCTCACTCCCAAGGGCCTTGGATG
>JAZKDC010000028.1:0-9848 GCA_040387795.1 Verrucomicrobiota bacterium | reverse complement strand
GGCCTTGGATGACACTGGTTATGCCAGGGCCGTCGTTTCCAACGACGAAACCGCAGAGGCCACCCTCACTGTCAATGGCCCGGGCACTCTAGCCTTCCGCAGCTATGCCTCCTACGCCGCGCTGCGCATGGTTTCGTTCCCGGCAATTTCGTGGACCCATTCCGGCGTGGGATGGCAACGTTACTCCGTGGGAATTTCCAGCAGCGGACCTCAGGAGATTCATTTTTCTGTCAGCGCCAACGGGATGGGGACGGCGGAAGCCATCGTTGATGCCGTGACCTGGACCCCCCTTGACGATTTGCCCTTTGGACCAGAGGCCGCTTTGGACATGGATCTGGATGGTGTCAGTGGTTTGATCGAATATGCCTTCAGTTTGGACCCGGGTAACGCCGACTACTTCCACCTCGCCCCGGGCAGCGCCCGGGGCCTGCCTTCCCTCCATCTTGGTTCGGATCCGGCCAGCTCTTTCCAGCTCGATTTCATCCGTCGCCGCACCGGCCTCAGTTACCTCCCGGAGTTCACCGATTCGCTTGCTGGTCCTTGGGTGCCTTTTCCGGAACGGATCGAAGTGATTGAGCGGATGAATCCGATTTGGGATCGCTGCCGGGTTACGGCTCCTCCGGGCCAACGATTCGGCCGCATCCGCGTGACCCCCGTGCCTTGAAGTCAAAGGCACCGCCCCTCTGACTTCGCTGTCGTCGCCCCGTTTCGTGGTGAATTTGCAAGATGACGCGGCCCCTGCCGTTGTAACCAGTAACCATATGAAAACCTTCCCCCGATTGTTCCTCCTGACTTCCCTCGTCGCGGTGGTGTCCGCCACCCCGTTGTTCGCTGCGACCACCATCCTGGACGACTTTGAGGTTTCCGAGGGCCATTTCACAAATGATGCGGATTTCTCCGGCACCACCCAGGGGGAAACCGTCACCGACGGTCCGTCGACCGCTGACCTGACCACCACGACGGCCTACCAGGGCACGGGTTCCCAGCAGGTTTTTTTGGATGATGATCCAGCCTCCAACGTGGCGAATCCCACGACTTTTACCTGGCAGCTCAGACACCTGTCCGGGGGAGGGACGGTCGCCAACAATGTCGGCATCCTCAATGGCGGCACCACGTGGGTGGGTTATTATCTGATGACCTCCACTCCGAACCTGCAGGCCAGTCTCATGATTGATGATGGCACCGGTCTGGAGCGTGCCGCCTACCTTCCCATCGTCGCGGATGGGGGGTGGCATCTGTATGAATGGGAACTGGCGGATACCAACATGTGGGAAGCGTTTGCCGGCACGGGACAAAATGGAGAAATCAATGCGGCCACCGTCACCCTCGACAGCATCTTCATCACTGCCCTGGATTCCGATCCTGCCAACACCGGCCCTGATCAGGACGCCACCTTCTTTGTCGACGCCGTTGCTTACAATACGGAGGGAAGAATCACCGTGGTCCCGGAACCCTCCGGCCTCATCCTGGCCGGCCTCACCGCCCTCGGTGCGCTGAGCCGCCGCCGCCGGGAAGGTTGATCAGACCGGCGTGCGCCTTTTCACCCGTGGGCGGGGTCATTCCAACGGACGACGACCCCCCCGGTCTCGGGACAGGGCGCGATCTTAAACGCGATTTTTAACATAAACCGAATTAGGCCGCATGCAGGATAGACCCAGAGAGCTTGAGGCGGAGCTGCCGCAGCTTTCCTGATCTATCTACAATTTCATGACGGGCTTTATCACGCTGAGATGAGGTCCGCCTCCAGCGGCTTCTCTTTGCGGAACTGACTGACGCCCATGATGCTGAAGCCGACGACCTGCCCCTGCGCGTCCACCCGCTCCATCACCGCTTCGTGATTGGTTTCCTCCCCGTAGCCCGCCACGTCCGAGAAGCGGACTTCCAGAAAATCCGCCTCAGCATCAAACCAGACTTTTACTTTACCGGCCAAAATTCTATTCCTGTTTTGGGTTTATCCGTCAAATAGACACTCGGGTATCGCTGCGCTAAATTCTTGTGAATTTGACGGATTTTCGCTCTTCTCTCGGCTGCCCAATTCCCCGTGAGCAGGGGCTTGAATGCCAATCTATCGAGACTGAAATCAACCCATTCGACACTTTGATTACCAGCGGGTCTGCTCCAGCCCAAAAGGACGTTCCGCAGGGTGGGGTAACCGGAGGTCTCGGGAACGTCGACGCCGAGGCTGGCGCGGATGTCGTCAAGGTAAGCAGTAACCGGATGCGGCATGGGGCGATGGTGAGGGGGTCAGGATCATTAGGCAAGACGAAGGTTTTTATTCGGTGAGCCCGGGAAACAAAAACCCCGCCGCCTGGGTGAGCCGGACGACGGGGTGTGCGATGGGGTTTTTGGTGGCCCCGGGGGGAAGGGCGCTGGTCCGGGGGGCGGTTAGAGGACTAGGCCGGTGAGGGCGTCGCTCCACGGGCCGGGGCCTTTCGAACTGACGGTGCGGACCCGGAAACGCATCAGGCTGCCGACGGGGTGCTTTTCGGAGGTGATCTGGGTGACGGTGTTGTTCCCGATGGGCAGGGTAGGGTGTTCCAGTTGGGGCTGACGGCGGGATCGCTCGTCACAAAGGCCTGGTAGTCTTGGAAGCGGCGGAGAGGTCACGGCAATGTGCAAGCCGCAGGATTGGAAATGAGGCATTTTTCCCGACTTCATGGGCCATGGCACGCTGATTCCCCCGCAAACCCAGGTGGCATGGGGAGTGCGGGGCTTAGCGCTCATGCTGAACATGAAAAGTCCATCACCCAAAGGACTCAGAAAACTGAGGGTCCAGAGTTCAGCATTCCCCTGGTTCACCGTCGGAATGATTCCGCTGTTTTTCGGGGCATTGCCGGGGCTGCTGGTTGCAGCGGACCCACCTCCCTGGCCGGGCTCCTGGACCTTGGTCCACCTGCCGGATACTCAAAACTACGTCACGACGGCGGTTCGGGCCGAAATACTCAATCGTCAGATGGCTTGGGTACGGGACAAGCGAATCACCCGCGATATTAGATTCGCAGTTCAAGTGGGCGATCTGGTCAACGACAATACCCAGGAGCAATGGATGCGCTCGCGGGCCGGATTCGACATCCTGGGAAACGAGCTTGCCTGTGCCTTCAGTTCCGGCAACCACGATTGCGGCCCGTCGGGTTCCGGGGATTCCCGGGCTACCTCCTTCAGTCTTGCCTCTTTCTACGGTCCGGGCTCGCCCTATGCCTCCCAGCCCACCGTAGGGGGATTTTTCCAGCACCCTGATGATCCTCCAGGAAACACCCAAAATGCTTGGCATACCTTCAAGGCAGGCGCTCAACATTATCTGGTGCTGACGTGCGAATGGGGGCCCCGCGATAAGGTGGTGGAGTGGATGGACGGGGTAGTTTCTGACCACCCCTTCCATCGGGCCATTTTGGTGTGCCACGCCTACCTGGCATCTGGTTCCGCGCGGTTTAACTGGGCTCAATCCCAAAGCACCATGAATCCCCACAGTTTTGGGATCGCGGCCGATCCCGATGGGACAAACGACGGGGAAGAACTCTGGAACAAACTGGTCAGGAAACACGAAAATTTCTGCCTGGTGAGTTGCGGCCATGCCGGTCGGGGATTCCGGACGGTGACAGGTCTAAAGGGCAATAAGGTCCATGAAATGCTGTTCAATACCCAGGACCTTGCCAACGGGGGGGATGGTTGGGTACGGCTCCTCGAGTTTCTCCCGGATGGCCGGACGGTTCAGGCCAGAACCTACAGCACCAATCTGGACGAATGGGATGAGGACGCTGCGGCCACCTTTCAGTTCAGCCTCTCCGAGGTTTCCAAAACCGACACTGATGCGGATGGGATGCCGGATTATTACGAGGTTCAGCATGGCTGGCCAACCAACAGCCCCTCCAACGCAGAGGAAGACGCCGACAGCGATGGGGCGGCGAACCTGAAAGAATTTGTGGCCCAGACTTCACCTTTGGACCCTGGCAGCCGATTCAACATCTCCTCTGTATCGACTTCCCCTGCCGGACAACTGACGATCGAATGGGAAAGTATACCGGGGGTGAGTTACGTTCTCCAAGCTTCATCCTCCTTGGCACCCACGGCTGCCTGGGAGGACCTCGGGACGCCTCTTCCAGCCGATTCATTCTCCAGCCGGACAACAGTCACCCGCGAGGGCAGCAGGAAGTTTTTCAAGGTGACGGTGATGAGTCCGGAGTAATCTCGAAAAGAAAGGGGAAGGAATCACACCCGCCACGGATGAAACGGAGTGGTCGGAGAATAAATCCGTGGTCACCAGTCCCATCAGTGTTCGAATCCGGCCCCCCACCCGGTGCCAGGCGGGTTTTAGGCCCCAACCGTCCCGCTCAGTGGACGCAGGTCCAAAACCAGCACGGGCAGACCAGGCGCGGCAGGGGGGTGCCCAAGCCGCGCCGGTGGCACATCCAGGAAGCGGACGGGGTAGGCCGGGCGGTCTCCTATTTAGACCAACGGCGCCAGGAAACAGGCCCGGGGAGGGGATGTCTCCGGGATCACTTGCCTTTCAGTTCGACTCCGCCCCAGAGCATGGGGGTGAGCATAGCCTCCGAGGGCACATCGGAGGTGATGCCGGTGGCTTTGTTGCTCCAATACACCCGGGCGGTGGTTTCGGTGCCATTGCCCCGCAGGATGCCGATATCACCGCGGAGCACCTGCCCGTGTTCCGGTTTCAAACCGAGGGTGGCCAGCGGCACGGAAAATTCATACTGGCCTGACGCATCCCCCGCGAGCTGGACTTGAGCGCTGACGTCATCCGCACGGTCCAGGGTGATGGTGCGCCACGGCGAGGAGAAGGGCACTGGAGTTTTCGTGCCGGGGACGACCGGCCGGTAGAGCACGGCCTTGGGCTGGCCTTTAACCATGGTGACCAAGAGCCGCAGATCGCCCTCCACGGGACCTGGGCGGGTGGGATCCGCGGCTGCATTCACGCCCAGCATCAGGTCCAGCCCGCCGCCCGTCTTGAAGGGCGCCTCCGGCACCTCCCCGGAGTTCTGCAGCAGCCGGGCATCGCCGGTGCGGAACGCCGCGTATAACCGGTCTCCCGCAATGGCCACGGCGGCCGTGATATCGTAGGGTTGGGAGTCGGAGTTGAAGTTGGCCGCGACGCCGTTTTTATCAATATCCACCCACCCGGCATCGGCCCAGTCATCGGTCTTTCCATCCACCAGGGGAGCCTGCGGGCGCAAGGCCACTTGGAGAACCCCGCGTCCCTGCTGCTTCTGCCGGTGGGCCTCCCGTTCGGCCAGCCAGGTCTGCGATTTCTGCAAGTCGTCCGCAGTGACCGGCAACGGCGCGGCGGGAATGCGGCGGATGCTATCCAATCCATCCAACCGCACCAGCGAAGCCTTGGCGCCGTTCATCAGATAGACTTTCCCGTCAGGGGTCTGACTCCAGGTGGGCCAGAAATTTTCCTCACTGAGAGTGAATCCCTTCAGACTCATGTTCCGCTCCGGGGCGGGCATGGACCACGGCTTGCCGAGGCGCTTGTCCTCAAACACCGTGGCCACATACAGGCCGTCGGCGGTGAACAGATGGATCGTTCCCATGTTGGCATTCACGGCCCAGAGGGGGCCGGCGTCCGAGTCCCGCGGCGTGACAAATCCTCCCAGCAGACGGGTGGTGCCGATGAGCTGGCCGGGCCGGTCCGGGGCGGGGGCCTCGTGACCGGCGTGCAGCCCGGGCCACACGCTGGGATAACTCCAGATCGGCTGGCCATTCCGGGCGCCGGACAACGAGTGCTGGGCAAAGGGGGCGAGGCCCAGCGTCACCGCGCTCCAACCGTCCGGGCCGGCCAGCACCTGATCCCCTCCTGACGAAGCCGGGGGCTGCACGCCCTCCGCCAGCGTCTGGCCGCTGCTCAAATGATAGAGCGGAGCGCCGTCGGGAGAAAATCCGGTAGGCACAAAACGCATCGCCTTCCCCCCGAGGCGGGCCACACACAACGAAAGGTCCGGCATGACCGTCACTCCGCCGATCACCGAATCCTGAAATTCCACCTCCTCCGGCTGCACCTGGTGATCGTCATTGGCATCGGACCAAAGGAAGGCGGGTCCGCGGTTTTTCCAGTCCGTCCCGGCGGGCAGGCGCGCGGCGAACGCCGGGGTCTGCAGCAAAGGCCAATCCGCGGCCCGGCCCAGGGCGGCTACCGGCTGCGCTATGCCAGCGCGGTCCAAAAACAGAAACCCCGCGCTGCCGCCGGTGGGGTTGGAATTATAACAGTTGGTGAAATACCGGCGGCCTCCGAGATAGAGGGCCAGTTCCGGCGCGGCGGCATGCTCCGGCAGTTCCAGATCGCCAGGGCCCGGACGGTAATAAACCCTCACGATCTTTGATTCGCCCTTCGCCCAGTCGAGTTGGAATTCCATCGCGCCCCGGCCTTCGTCGGCGTAAAAGAACCGGGTTTTACGCTGGGGATCAAGCGTGCCGCCTCCGCCGTATTTGGCCGGGCCGTAGAAGGCTTTCCAAAGGGTGCCGTCAGGGTTCCAGACCGAGACCCGTTTGGGCAGGAAATCATTTTCCGTGACCCACAGGCGGTGGTTGGCGTCGATGGCCAGCCCGGCAGGATGATTCAGGTGCAGCGGGTCATAGGCACCGGCCTGGGGCGCGCCCGCTTGGCCAATGGTGCGCTGGAGTTTTCCGTCAGGATGGAAGACCTTCACCTGATGGGATCGGCCGTGATCGCTCACAAAGAGGTGGCCCTGCGGATCCAGGGTTAGGCCCTGCGGATCTTCCAGACCGTCCGCAATCAGCGTTTCTGGAAGGGGCAGTTTTGCCGGCGCGTCAGCCTTCACTGTATAACGCAGCAGCTTCGTTCCCGAGAGCACCAGCAGGCGCCCCTGGGCATCAAAGGCCAGGCCACGCGGGTTTTCCACGGGAGCTTCCCCCCGCACCGCCCCGGTTTTGATATCAACAAAAAGCAGCGTGCCGACTTTATGCAGGCTGGCCACCAGCAATCCGTTATGGGCGGCGATGCCGCCGAGCTGTTCGATCCAGTGCCGGTCCTTTTCACCGGCGGCCGGCGGGGTGAAGGCATATTTGATGACCGGGCGGTCCCCCTTGTCCGTCAGGGCGGTGATGCGCAGTTCGCCATGGGTCCGGTCTTCATTGTTGCTGGAAGCGGTCCAGGTGGATCCGACGTAGGCATAAGTGCCAGGATCGGCGTCAGGCCCGCGGTCGGACGCGAGGTGAGGGGCGGCGGTCCAGTTCCCCCCCACCCATCCCCGGCCGCCCTGTTTCCGGCCAGCCAGATCCACCCACGCCAGACCGGAGCCGCCCTCACTCACCGCGCTTCCCAGATAGACCATGGCGGCACCCGTGGGCGACTTCTCCGCCGGCACAAACAGCGCGGCTTGCGGCGGAGTGTGATTGGTCAGCCAACCGCCTGTTTTATCGGCCGTCTCCCATGCCGGATTCCCGTGCGCATACACAGGGAATTCATAACGGGGTTCGATTTCCCCGCGCACCAGACCGCGCATCTGATAGGCGCCCGGGGTCACGAACTGCGCCGGAATCCGGTAAACGCCGTGTCTGGCCGCATCCAAATCGCGGCCCAGGTCATCGGTGCCATCCCACCAGGCCACGTTGTCTCCCGCAGGGAAGGGGGTTTCCGAAATCAGATTGCGCACCCGCTTCCCGGTGCTGTCCTCGATCACCAGGGTGACAAAGCCCGGCCGGTCCAGCTTGAAGGGCACGGGGATGGGAGGATGAGGTTCCGCCGCGGCCACCGGAAGCGGCGTGGCTTGCAAGGGGGCGTCGCCGAGGGACTGCAGCGCCATCAGCTCCCCTAGCCAGACCCGTTTTCCTTCCTTGGTGCGGCCTTTCAAATGGGAATGCCCCGCTTCCGTGGTCGGGGCGGTCATCTGCAGACGCAGCGCGCGGGTGGTGATGGGCTCGCGGAGGCGGAGCAGATTGGGCCACAGGGGGACCGGATAGCCGTTTTGCAGTTCGGCCACATGGCCCAGACTTTGCCAGTCCTGGTCTCCGGCATCGCGCGGATGCCGGTCGACCGGTCCGGTGTAGGCTTGGATTTCCCCGGCAGCAAAACCAGCACCGATCGCATTGATCGCCTCCAGACGCACCGGCTCCGGCCAGGTGAGCATCACCCGCGGCGAATGTTGTGGCGATACTGCGGGCGACCCCGCGGGAGTTCGTCCCTCGCTGCTCAGATTGTCCCACTCGGCAAAGGTATCGCGACGGCCGTTATTCAGTACGCCGGCTTTTGACAGGTTGGCGGCGGCACCGGCGAGGGCCTGCGGCGCGAGGTTATTCCAGCGCTCCCTCGAAACGAAAGCGCCCTCCAGATGCCCGGCGTAAGCCTCATCCGACGCCTCGGCGGCATGGGAAAAACGCAGCGCGCGCGTTATGGTTCCCGGCGGCAGCACCCACACCGCCAGTTCCCCGGCGGCCACCTCCTTTTGCGTGACTTCGCCGTTTTCCATCCGTGCGGCCTCCAGCCAGTCTCCGTTGTTATCCAGTGCGCCCCGATAAACCGCCTCCGGCCGGAGCACGCTCAAACGGCCGCCCCCGCAGACCAGAATACTGCCGGCCCGCACGGGAGTTTTAAATCCAATCCGCAGATGCCGCACCCCGGGTTTGTTGGTGTCGCCGAACTTCCGGCCGGAATGCCCCGGCCGGGTGGTGTCCGTCCAAAGCACCCACGCGGGTTTTTCCGCCTGATCCGCCCCGGAAACCGGAACTTCCCGGCCGTCCACCCACTCCGCAAACGCCGCCGCATCCAGATTCTCCGCTTGGATCGTGGTCTCCATCACCGGTTTGGCGGGTGGCGGCAGGGTTTGGCAGAGGCCGGCGCTGATTGTGAAAAACGGAAGACAGGCAATCTTGAGCAGCAAACGGAGGGAAGGGAACTTCATGGAAAAAGACTTAAATCGCCCCAGCGGTGGGCTCCTTTCCTTTTTTAAAAGTTTTCGCACCCTGCGCCTGATGGAGTGGGGGCATTAATGTTGGATCAGACGCTGGCACCGGGCTCCCCGCTGCTGTCGAAGCAGGATTTTTAACGGAATGGTTGCCTGCAATCGCTGGGCGGTTCCTTGGGACGCGGAAGTCTCAACAGGATAGAGGGGCGCAGAGGCTGCGCCTTGATCAGTCCATTCATAAGCCGTTAATATTGATGCCGGTATAAAGGAGCTGAATCTGCATTTTAATCAGATTCGGAACTCCCCCCAATCCCCCCAAAACCATGAGAATCACTCGCTACCCAGCGTTGGTGACTGCTGGATCGCTCTGCGGTCTGTTCGCCAACCCTGCCTGCCTCACGGCAGGCTCCTATACCAATGACTTCTCGGCCGGTGCCACCGGCCTGACGATCTACACTCTCGGTGGGGCTCCCCCCGAAGTCCGCCCCACGGACGGCAATCCCGGTGGATATCTGAAACTGACGGACGCCATCGGCAGCACGACCTCCACCGTGATCTTTCCAGATCTGGATGCCGGTTATGCGGTGCAGTCGTTCATCTTTGAAGTGGACTGCCGCATCGGCAATGGCACCGCGAATCCGGCGGATGGCTTCAGCCTCAGCTTCGCCCGCACCGGCGACAACACGCTCGACGACGGCGCCGGGTTCAACGGCGGCGCGGCGGAGGAAGGCACGCCGACCGGATTGTCGGTGGGCTTCGACACCTATGACAATGGAAACGGCGATGTCGTCGGCTTCAGCATCAAACTGGACGGCAGCGTGCTGCTGGAAGTGCCGGCCCCGGTCCGCAATGGAGCGGTGGATGATCCGCTGTCCCTGCAAACCGGTGCGATCGGCAGCGCTGGCTGGGCCCGTTTCCGGGTGGAATTGAAAAACGATGGCAGTCTCGACGTGACCTGGAAGGGCACCAAGGTGG
>JAZKDC010000027.1:0-171786 GCA_040387795.1 Verrucomicrobiota bacterium | reverse complement strand
CTACCACATCAATGTCAACCATTTGTTACTCTATTTAACGCGCACTACACTAGCAGACTCACAAAATGCCGATTCGAAGCGGAATGTAAATTGCCACGCAAATTACGAAGGAAACGGTTGCTGTTCACCAAGGTGAAGTCCTTTGGAAGCAAGTGATCGTCCGCACGCCGGTAGCCAAACGCGCCTCTAATCTGCGTTGCAAAGGCCCGGATAATCTGAATGATCTTCCTCCGAAGAGATGCTCTGGCCCGCAGGAAAACCGTGCAGATTGAATTCCTCCCCCGCTTCTATGAACATCCTATCTGTCGTCCCGCTCCAGCTTGCGCTTCTCACCTGCTTGTCCTTTGCTCAGACTTTGGACGCAGCCCCCGCCACGCATGGTTTTAGAATCGAAATCCAGCCTGACCGGATCAGCGTCACCGGAAAGATCCTCGATTTTGCCATCCGGACCAGAGGTTATGTCAGTGGGGTCGAAGCGGGCAGTTTTCTGGACCGGAAAACCGGAGCGCGGGATCTCGGCTTTGGTCTGCAGATCCAGGACTGGATCATGGAGCCGGGCAGTGACGAGGCATGGCGCAGCCAATTGCCGGGCGACCTTCCTTACCTGTTTAACAATGCCTACCACGGCAGAACTGAGAAGCGCAGCATCGAAGGGCCACAGATCTGCACCCAGGCAAAGGAACTGAAAGCCACGGTGATCGAAGGCAAGGACTTCGTGGCCATCAGGCAGGGCTGGACCTACACCCTGGCCGCGCCGGGCAAACAGACCGGCTCGGAGTGGCATCAGACCCTGGTTTTCCCGGCGGGGAAACGTTATTTCATCTCTGCGGACCGCATCCTGAGCCGCAATTCGGGAGAGGCGCTTTTTTTCCGTCAGGACCTGCCGGGACACCTGAAACATCAGGCGGGCGATACCTTCAGCGAGATCTATCTCAGCTACCACGGGATCATCCCTGCCAGCGAATTCCTGACGGACTTCGCGCCGGATGAAAAATTCAATTACCGCCGCGACCGCGACGGCGTGCCGAAGCGGATGATCCGCGCCTATCACACGCGTGATCCGAAGACAGGCAGGGACGGCCCCTGGCTCGCCGGCTTGACCCTCAATCCCGCGGACACTTCCGAGGCCTGGTGCCATCAACGGACGGGTTACGTATGTTTTATTCACGAAGTCGGGGAACGGCCCGTGAAAGCCGGTGAATCTTTCGGCGCGGCCTACATCGTTGGCTGGTTCGACAGTGTTGCGGAGATGGAACAAGTATATGACCAATACCGCGGCGGCAGCGCCGTCGAGGTCACAGCGGAAGGATGGCGCCTGCAGTGATCCTGATCACCCCGGACGATCGTCACCGGGCGCAGCCGGACAGAACGGCAACGTGGCTCAAAACCACTCGGCAGACCCGCCCTGCGCGGGCTGTATGCGTTCCGGGATCCGAAGGGATGAAGCTGGGGGTGATTGGCGTTAGGGGAATCCGTCTTCCCGGCTCCCTGAGCTGAAGATTCCGGAAGCCCTGAATTTGTGGTCGAAGTTTTGGGCCTCTGCGCCAGATCCGCGAAGCCGCCGGGAGCGCCTGGCCCGTCCCCGGCGCGTCCACGTTTTATTTCGGGAGCGGCTTCGGCCCGCCTTGGGGGGCTGGTTTGGCGGCTGGTTTCGGTTCGCCGGGGTAGGGCGGGTTGGTCCAGGCGCCGGGGGCGACTTCCTTGATATTGGCCGGGGTGTCGGCCTGGACGAGGCCCATGGCCCAGGCGAGGCCGCCAGTCAGGACGTCCTGAAAGAGGGGATTGGTCCAGACATCCTCACGATGGCCCATGCTCGTGTAAAAGACCCGGCCTTTGCCCTCATTCCGGGTCCAGGTGGAGGGATAGGGCGGTCGTTGATAGTCGATGCCCTGCATGGCGGGCGCGTCCTGGAGCAGGAGGACGTGCACATCATCCCGGAAGTCCTTCAGGGAATACCATTCCTCATGCAGGTCAAAGCTGGCTCCGAGTTTTCCCATGCCGGGGAATTTCGGATTGATCACCGTATTCTTCGCCATCTGCTGGGCCCCATGTTTGATGAATTCAGCCCCTAGCAGGCGGACATAGCTGTCCGCTTCGGCGCCATGGTTCAGGTAGCGGTCCGGCCCCTTTTTGGATTCATTGGCGGTGTGGAAGGTATCGGTGGCAGAATGGGTGCCCGCGAAGGCGCCGCCGTTCTTCACATAATCGAGCAGCGCCTGTTTGCCGGCGGCGGACATGGGCGGTTGTTTGTCAGTGCCTTCGCTGGTGAGGTCGCCGGTGGTGTAAAAGAGCACCGCATCAAATCCCTTGAGATACTCCGGACTGAAGAGCGAGCCATCCTTGGAAAAGGTAAACTCCCAGCCGTTTTTGGTCCCCAGTTCCAGCAATTGTTTTTCCGCCCACGAGGGTTGGCCGTTCTTCCAAGAAATCACCGAATGCTCGAATCCGCTGGATTTGGAAAAGAAGAGGATTTTCTTTTTCGCCGCCGCCACCTTGGCATCAGCCGCCGTGGTGGGGGAGAGGGGGAAGAGGAAAACAGCGGACGCCCCAAGGGCGAGAACCGGGCAGAGCAGGCGGAGTGTCATGGGCCGCTTTTATACGAGCCGGGGGAGCCCACAAGGATTAGTTTCTACGGACTCCCGGAAGTCCTGGTCCGGGGAGCCCCGGACCGGGCCTCAGGGCAGGGATGGTTCTGCGGAGGGTGGGATAATCCTGCCGGCCAGACGGCGGGTTTTGGCGGGCCACCCCGCGCAGTGCCAGCAACCGCCCGGAAAAACTCCCCGCTGGTCTGCGTATCGTGTCCAGCTATGCATGGGAAGAATGGATCCCGGGCGGCCCCACCAATTCTCTCCGATGAAACTCTCCGCCCTCCGGCTCACGCTCCTCTGCCTTGCTCTGCCAGGAACCCTGGTGGCCGAGGCCGGGTCAAAGCCCAACTTCATCTTCATCAATATTGATGATCTGGGGTATGCCGATATCGGGCCGTTTGGGTCCACCTTGAACCGGACACCCCACCTCGACCGGATGGCCCGGGAGGGCCGCAAGCTGACCTCGTTTTATGCGGCACCGGTGTGTTCCCCCTCCCGGGCGTCCCTGATGACCGGTTGTTATCCCAAACGTGCGCTGCCGATTCCCCATGTCCTGTTCCCCGGGGATGCGGTGGGTCTGGCTCCCGCCGAAATCACGGTGGGGGAGGTGCTGAAGACCGCCGGTTATGCCACTGGGATGGTGGGGAAATGGCACCTCGGCGATCAACCGGCGTTCCTGCCCAACCAACAGGGATTCGACCTGCATTTTGGGCTGCCCTACTCCAATGATATGGGCCCGGCGGAGGATGGGGTGAAAAGCGACCTGGGCAAACCCCTGCCAGCCGCGAAAGGCAAAGGCCAGCCTCCCTTGCCCTTGTTGCGCAATGGCAAGGTGGTGAAACGGGTGCTGCCGGACGACCAGCAATCGCTCGTCGAAATCTACACGGAGGAAGCCATCCAATTCATCAAGGGGCATAAGGACGCTCCGTTTTTTCTCTATCTTCCTCACAACGCTGTTCATTTCCCGATTTACCCTGGCAAATCATGGGCCGGCAAATCCCCTCATGGGCTGTATTCGGATTGGGTGGAGGAAGTGGACGGGAGCGTCGGACGCCTGCTCGACGCGGTCCGGGACCACGGCCTCGCGGAAAAAACCCTCGTGATCTTCACGAGTGACAATGGCGGGACGCCGCGTGCCGTGAATGCCCCGCTGCGCGGGAATAAAGGGTCCACCTGGGAAGGCGGGATGCGCGTGCCCACCATCGCCTGGTGGCCGGGCCAAATTCCCGCCGGCACCACCAGTGATGCCATCTGCGGCATGATGGATATCCTCCCTACCTTCGCCGCCCTTGCCGGGGGCAAGGTTCCTGACGACCGCAGGATCGATGGCATCAATATCGCAGCGCATCTGACCGGAGCCGCCGGGCCGCAACCTGCCCACGAAGTCTTTTATTATTTCCGTGGGCTCGAACTGGAAGCCGTCCGCGATGTGGAATGGAAACTGATCCTGCCCTCCGCCCGTCCGGGGGCCGGGCTGAAACCTGGCAGGGCCGCCCCAGGCGCCGCGAAACCCTCTGCCGCGCCGTTGCTGTTTCATATCAAAACCGACCCGGGGGAAGCCACCGATGTCGCGGCGGAGAATCCCGAAATCGTCGCCAGGCTGGAACAGCGGATCGCGGACATGAAAGGCGATCTCGGCACCAGTGGTCCCGCTCCCGGTTCCCGTGCCCTCGGCAAGGTGGAAAACCCCCAGCCGTTGATCGGTCCGGACGCCCCCTGATCCCCTCGTGGCCAAACCAATGAAAGCCCCCCGGCAGATCGCTATGGCAACCGCTGCATGGATTGCCGTGCTCCAGCTGGTGCCTCCCATGGCCGGAGCGGCATCTCCTTTTGAAGAAACCATCCGGCCCATTCTGAAGAAAAACTGTTTCTCCTGCCATGGCCCGGAAAAACAGAAGAGCGGCTACCGGCTGGATGTGAAATCCATCGCTCTCACCGGTGGCGAAGGCCATGCGCCCAATATTGTCCCCGGCGATGCCGCCGCGAGTCCTTTGATGAAATTCATCTCCGGCGCGGACAAGGACTTGGCCATGCCGCCGAAAGGCCCGCCGCTGTCACCGGCGGAAATCGAAACGGTCAGGACGTGGATTGATGCCGGAGCCCCATGGCCGGATTCAGCGAGCGCTCCGGTCAGCGATCCGCTGGACTGGTGGTCGCTGAGGCCGATCACGAAGCCTGCGCCACCCACGGCGGCGGCGCATCCGATCGATGCTTTCATCCAGGCCAAGCTTGCGGAAAACGGCCTCGCGCCGTCACCGGAAGCGGATGCCCGGACCCTGTGCCGGCGCCTGTATTTCGATCTCACCGGCCTGCCGCCCTCCCCGGAGGAGATCGGGGCCTTTGCCGCCGACCCTTCCCCGGAGGCCTATGCCCGGCTGGTGGACCGGCTGCTGGCCTCGCCCCGTTATGGGGAGCGCTGGTCCCGCCACTGGCTGGATGTGGTGCATTACGGCGACACCCATGGTTATGACAAGGACAAGATCCGGCCTAACGCCTGGCCTTACCGCGATTATGTGATCCGGGCATTGAACGCAGACAAGCCCTATGCGCGGTTTGTGGAGGAACAGATCGCCGGGGATATCCTGTTTCCGGACTCCCCTGACGGGATTGAGGCACTGGGTTTCATCTCCGCCGGCCCATGGGATTTTATTGGACACGCCGAGGTGCCGGAGACCAAAACGGACGGCAAGATTGCCCGCCATCTGGACCGCGACGACATGGTGGCGAACACCCTGGGGACTTTTGCCAGTCAAACGGTGCATTGCGCCCAGTGCCACAACCACAAATTCGATCCGATCCCGCAGGAGGATTATTACAGCCTGCAGGCGGTCTTCTCCGCGCTGGACCGGACTGAGCGGAAATACTACCGGGATGGTGCGCTCAACGCCCGCTATCAAAACCTCCTGCGGCAGCAGAAACAGGACTTGGATGCCCTGGCCGCCCTGGACGCAGTCCTGCGGGCGAAGGCCGGTGGAGCCCTTGCGGCCTTGGAGGCACCTGACAAAACGGGTGCCGCCGCGGCGGTCCATGGCTACCACAGCGCCATTGCGCCCACCCCAGACGAAGCGAAATGGGTGCAGGTCGATCTCGGACAACCGGTCAGGATCGGCCGAGTCTCCCTGTTGCCCTGCCAGGACGATTTCAATGGCATCGGGGCCGGCTTCGGGTTCCCGGTGCGCTTCCGCATCGAGGCCAGTGACGATCCGGAGTTCCGGTCGGGCGTGCAACTGCTGCCGCAGCACCACGACCTGACCTTCAACGCCGACTTCAAAAATCCCGGACTCACCCGGTTCGACACGGATGGCGGAAAGGAAGAAGCTGGCATCACCGGCCGGTATGTCAGGGTGACTGCGGTGAAGCTCGCCCCGCGCCAAGGCGATTTCATCTTCGCCTTGGCGGAATTGCAGGTCTTTGACCGTGCCGGAAAAAATGCCGCGCAGGACCGGCCCGTGATAGCGCTTGATTCCATCGAGGCCCCGCCCCGCTGGCAAAAAACAAACCTGACAGATGGTCTCGCTCCCCTGGACCCTGCGGCGCTCCAGGGGGAACGCGAGGCCTTGCTGCTGAGTGTGGCGGATGAAGCCACCCGGGGGCAGCGGTTGGCCCTGGTGGCCCGCACCGGAAGTCTCGCCGCAGAATTGAAAAGCCTGCCTGCGCCTGATTCAGTGTATGCTGGCGGCATCCATCAGGGGACGGATGCCTTCAAGGGCACCGGCGCCAACGGTGGCCGGCCGCGCCCGGTTTTCCTGCTGGCGCGCGGGCAGGTCACGCATCCGGGCCGGGAAGTAAGGGCCGGGGCCCTGTCCGCCCTCACCTTTGCCCCGGCCCGCTTTCCGCTGCCTCCGGAAGCCCCGGAAGGAGACCGCCGCGCGGCCCTCGCCCATTGGTTGACAGATCCGCGGAATCCCTTGGTCTGGCGCAGCATCGTCAACCGGGTCTGGCAATATCATTTTGGCCAGGGCCTCGTGACTTCACCCGGTGATTTCGGCCGCAACGGCGCGCTGCCCTCGCATCCCGGCCTGCTCGACTGGCTGGCGGCGGAGTTCCGTGACGGCGGAGGGTCTTTGAAAACCCTGCACCGGCAGATCGTCACCAGTGCGACCTACCGGCAAGCGGCCAGGGGAAATGCAGCCGCGGAAAAAATCGATTCCGGCAACACGCTCCTGTGGCGGCAGAACCGCCGGAAACTTGAAGCCGAGGCGGTGCGTGACGCGGTGCTTTCAGTGAGCGGAAAACTCGACCTGACGATGGGTGGGCCCGGCTGGCAGGACTTCGTCATCGAGCGGCCCGAGCACTCGCCGCACTATCAATACGGCCTGGCCGATCCCGGAGACCCGAAGACGTGGCGGCGTTCCGTCTACCGCTGCATCGTGCGCTCGCAGACCCAGCCGTGGATGACATCGCTGGATTGTGCCGATCCCTCCATGCGGGTGGACCAACGCAATGAAAGCCTCTCGCCGCTCCAGGCCCTCGCGCTGTTGAACAACGGCTTCATCCTCACCCAGGCGCAGCACTTTGCGGACCGCTTGCAGCAGGAACGGACGGATCTTCCCGGCCAGGTCAGCCGGGCACACGAACTTGCGCTGGGCCGCCCGCCGGATGGCAGGGCTCTGGACCCGCTGGTCGATTTCGCCAGAGCCCATGGGCTGCCCGCCTTGTGCCGGGTGTTGTTCAATCTGAACGAATTCACCTTCACCGATTGACCCATGGCCCACGGTTCTCCTTTCCATCGGCAGCACGCCCTGCGGCAGGTCACGCGCCGCGAGTTTCTCTGGCAGTCCGGCGGCGGCCTGGGCGGCCTCGCTCTGGCGGCCATGCTGGGGCAGGACCAGGCGCAGGCGGACGATGGGCCTTCATCCGGCCAGCTGCATCATCCTGCCAAGGCCAGGCGGGTGGTGCAGTTCTTCATGGCCGGGGCGGCGAGCCATCTGGATCTTTTCGATTTCAAACCTGAACTCATCAAACGCCACGGGCAGCCCAGCGATTTCGGGGAGCCGGTGGAAGCCTTCCAGGATGGACTGGGTCCGTGGTTGCGGCCGCTCTGGGATTTCAAGCCTTACGGCCAGTCGGGGAAAATGCTGAGCGACATCGTGGCTCCGCTGGGGGATGTGGTGGACGACCTTGCCTTTGTCCATAACATGGTGGGGAAATCGGGGGTCCACAGTGCGGCCACCCTGCTGCAGACCACCGGGTTTCAATTGCCCGGATTTCCCGGGGCAGGCTGTTGGGCGGGTTATGGGCTGGGCTCCATGAACGACAATCTTCCCACCTTTGTGGTGCTGCCGGACCACCGGGGATTTGCCTCCAATGGCGTGAAGAACTGGGACGCGGCCTTCCTGCCCTCACAACATAGCGGCACCATCATCCGGCCCGGCACGGAGACGCCCATCGCGGACCTTTTTCCGCATCCTGCCGGAACATTCGTCACCCCCGCCGGCGAGACGGCGGCGCAACAGCTCATGGCCTCCATGAACCGGGATCATGCGGCGGCCCGGGGCGGGGACCCGCGGCTCGACGCCCGCATCCGCAGTTATGAACTGGCCGCCCGGATGCAGCTGGCGGCGCCCGAGGCGCTCGACTTCAAAGCCGAGCCGGACCATGTGATGAAACTCTATGGGCTCGACCGCGGCCCGCAGGCGTGGCCGAAGGAGATCAATGCGGAGGAGGAGGCTTTTCATTTCTCCTCGAAATGCCTCACTGCCCGCCGGCTGCTGGAGCGTGGTGTCCGTTTTGTGCAGGTGTGGAGTGGAAACGATAACAGCTTCCCGAGGCGGAACTGGGACTCGCATGAGGACGTCCAGCGTGACCACGGCCCGCTGGCCCACGGCATGGCGTGCGGCATTGCCGCCTTCATCAAGGATCTCAAGCAGCGTGGACTGTTTGACGATACCCTGATCCTCTGGACCACCGAGTTCGGCCGCATGCCCTCGTCGCAAGGAGGGAAAGGCCGCGACCACAATCCCTATGTCTTCACCAACTGGCTGGGCGGCGGCGGCATCAAAGGCGGCGTGACCCATGGCGAAAGCGACCAGTGGGGCTACAAGCCACGGGAACGTGCCCATCCCACCCTGGTCCATGATATCCATGCCACCCTGCTGCATCAACTTGGCTTGGATCACACGCGGCTGACGTTCCGTCACAACGGGGTCGACCGCCGCCTGACTGATGTGCATGGACATGTCATCCACCCACTGCTTGCCTAGCGAAGGAGGGTTTGCCGTCCCGCCAGTCAGGCTGTCTAAAAAAGAGATAGGCAAACATGCCGGGGGGAAATTGTCTTGATCTGCACGGGGTTTTTATGAAAATTTTAACCTCTTTAAGCTTGATCAATTAAGATTTCTCAAATATCGCCCATTTGCTGCTTGGACCACTTGTGGTTGCAGGGAGCGATCCAATAAACACAACCCATCCAGACAACATGAACAAAATTGCCACTACGATCGCCAGCCTTTCCTTCGCCGGTTTTGCGGTAGCCGGTGTATCGCCAGCTCCTGTCGTTCCAGCTCCTGCTCCTGTGGGCCAGGAAACCGCCTTGAGCTATAACAATCTCGAAGTGGACTGGCTCCACACCGAATTCGATGATGTCGCCAACCTCGACTCCGGCGACGGCGTGGGGGCCCGCTGGCTCTATTCCGTGACCGAAGGATTCTACCTCTCCCTCGGGGGCGGCTGGCAGTCCATTGATATCAACGAAGGCGGTTCCGCCGACATCTGGAGCGCCAGCGTTGGTGTCGGAGCCTACTACCCGATCACCAACAACATCCACCTCGTGGGTGAAGTGGGTGCCCTGTTCTACGGCTACGACAACGCCCCCATGGGCTACGATGACAACGACGCCAGCGCCTACGCCCGTCCCTACGTCCGCGCTCAATGGGGTGCCTTGGAACTCCAGGCGGGTGCCACCTGGTCCAACATCGACGTGACCAACGAGTGGGCCGGCTTTGCCCGCCTCTACTTCGCAGTCGCCCAGAACTGGGATCTCGCCGCCGGGGTCAGCGCCGGTGAAAATGAAACCACCGTCAATGCCGGTCTGCGTTTCCGTTACTAAGGTTGATTTCTGCCCGGCAGCATAATCGATTACCGGTGAGGGCCGGCGCTTCAGGCGCCGGCCCTCATTTATTTGGCGTCTCCCCCGGGAGGGCTTCCGGCTGACGGGAAAAACCTCTTGCGTGGCTACGGTTTGCCCTTAAATTCGCCGCCCCTGTCCAAAATGGCCGGGGAAATCGCCTACTCAAACCACCCTCAACTGCCCTGCCGCCGGATCGGATCTCCGAGCTGTCTTTCCAAGACGGTGTTGGCCACGGGATTTCAATACCACATGAATACAGAATTGCTCAAGGATCTGATCGAAGCCGGTGTCCACTTTGGCCACCAGACCAAGAAGTGGCATCCCCGGATGAAGCCCTTCCTGCTCAGCACCCGGAACAAGGTGCACATCATCAATCTCGAAGAAACCACCAAGCAGATCACCGCCGCGGCTGATTTTCTCTGCGATGAAGCCAAAAAGGGTAAAAAAATCCTCTTTGTGGGCTGCAAACGCCAGGCTCAGGACGCCGTCCGTGAAGCCGCCGAAACGACCGGCCAATATTACGTGAACCACCGTTGGCTCGGCGGCACGTTGACCAATTTTGAAACCATCAAGAAGAGTATCGCCCGCATGAAGTATCTCGAAACCATCGAGACACAGGCCGAATTCAAAATGATGTCCAAAAAGGAACTCGCCGCCCTCGGCCGCGAAAAAGCGAAACTCCAGCGCAACATCAGCGGCATCCGCGACATGGGCGGCCCTCCTGACATCATGGTGGTGGTCGATTCCCACAAGGAAGCGATCGCCGTCGCCGAAGGCAACCGCCTGGGCATCAAGATCGTCGCCATGACGGACAGCAATGCCGACCCCGATCAGGTTGCCTATCCGATCGCCTCCAACGATGACGCCGTGCGCTCCATCCGCATCATCCTCCAGCACCTCGTCACTCCCCTGCTGGCGACCTTGGAAATGTCCGGCCGCGCCCCCCGCAAGAAGACGGACGCTCCCGTTGTTGCTGCCTGAGACCCTCCGGGCGACTCCGCTCATCCATTCCCCAATCCCATGGTGGCGGCGGCGAGGTCCATCCTCTCCGCCGCCGCTCTTTTTTAACCAACCTGCCTTTTCAACCAACCCTCCCACTTATTATGGCCGCAATCACCGCATCCACCGTCAACGAACTCCGCCAGAAGACCAACGCCGGCATGATGGACTGTAAAAAAGCCCTCACCGAAACCAATGGCGACATGGAAGCCGCCATCGATATCCTCCGCAAAAAAGGCATCGCCTCCAGCGCCAAGCGCGCCGACCGCGAAGCCAAGGAAGGCACCGTGCAGGCGATCCTCAATGCCGACAGCACCGTGGGTGCCCTCGTCGAGGTGAACTGCGAAACTGACTTTGTGGGCAAGAACGAGGGCTTCCGCTCCTTTGTGGATGTCGTGGCCACGCACATCGTGGACGCCGGTCCTGCCGATGCCGATCTCGCTGCCGCTCTCGCTCAGCCCGTGCCCGCTTCCAATGGCCTCAGCCTCCAGGACGTGATCAAGGAAAAGGGCGGCATCGTCGGGGAAAACATCGTGCTGCGCCGGTTCCGCCGGTTTGGCGCTCCGGCCAATGGCACCATTGCCAGCTACATCCACCTCGGTGGCAAGGTCGGCGTGCTCCTCGAAGCCACCGCCGGCAAAGCCGAGACGCTGGCTTCCGATACCTTCAAGACCCTGCTCAAGGACATCAATCTGCACATTGCCGCCAGCAGCCCGGTTTCGGTGGGCCGTGAATCCGTCGACCCGGAACTCGCCGCCAAGGAACGTGCCATCTACGCTGATTCCGACCGCCTCAAGGGCAAGCCGGCTGCAGCGATGGAAGGCATTCTCAATGGCATGATGGCCAAATTCTTCAGCCAGATCTGTCTGTTGGAGCAGGGCTTTGTCAAGGATCCTGACAAAACCATCGCCCAATTGGTCGAGGAAACCGGCAAGACGCTCGGTGATACCATCACCCTCACCCGCTTCACCCGCTTTGCCCTGGGTGAAGAATTGAAGGCGTAAGTTTCCGCCTGTTTTCAGTGGGGTGATCTCCGCTGATTACCGGCGCCCGCGGCTCCGGTCTGTGTCAACAGGCCGGGGTCCGCCGCCCGGATTTTGCCCGGCGGGTCATTCCGAATTCCACCCGATGCCCGACTTTGCTTTTGAATCGGTCCACTGGTCCGCAGGTCGCCGGGTGGTGGCGGGAGTGGATGAAGCGGGGCGCGGGCCGTTGGCCGGGCCCGTCGTGGCCGGGGCGGTGGTGCTGCCGGAGGCTTTCCAGCATGCCTGGCTGAATGATTCCAAGAAATTGCCGGCGCCCCGGCGCGAGGCCTTGTATGAGGAGCTGACAGGAGATGGCAGGATCCGGTTTGCCTCGGGCATGGCCAGTGTGGAGGAGATCGACCGGCTCAATATTCTCCGGGCGACGCATTTGGCGATGGGACGGGCGGTGGCCGCGCTGGGGGAACCAAGGCCGGAAATGGTCCTGATCGATGGGCTGCCGGTGAGGGATTTTGCATGGCCGCAGCAGGCGGTGGTGAAGGGAGATGCGCTGAGTTTGAGCATCGCGGCGGCGAGTATCATCGCCAAGGTGGAGCGGGACCGGTTGATGCTTGCCCTGGACGCGGCCTTTCCGCTCTATCAGTTTGCCGCGCACAAGGGTTATGGGACCGCTGCCCATCTGGCGGCTTTGCAACAATATGGACCTTCTCCGCATCATCGCCGGTCGTTTCAGCCGGTTGCTCAACTCTCCTTGGACTTCTCCGGGGGAGCCCCAGCCTGACAAGGATGCGGTGGGACGCCGCGGGGAGGAGATCGCCGCGCGTTGGCTGTATGCGCAGGGGGGCAAGGTGCTTTACCGGAACTACCGCGGGCCCAAGGGCGGGGAGGTGGATATCGTGTGCCGGGAAGGGAAAGTGCTGGCCTTTGTGGAGGTGAAAACACGCACCAGCACGGCCTTTGGCCGTCCGGCCCAGGCGGTGACGGTGGATAAACAAGCCCTGATCGTGCGGGGTGCCACCGCTTACCTGCGGCTGCTGGGCGCACGGGATATCCCCTGGCGGCTGGATGTGGTGGAGGTGCTGTTGATCCCCGGGGAGAAGCCGGCGGTGAATTGGATCCGTTCGGCCTTCAATACGCAGGAAATGCGGCAGACCCTGGCTTGGAGAAAACAGCGGTAGGGAATTCCGGCCGGGGGTTAGAGCAAGGAGCTTGCTTTCCCGTCTTGCGGCACGGGGGAATCGGGGTAGGGCAGGGGCATGACGGATGCGGAGGCAGTGGTGGCGCTGAATATGTTGCCGAAAATCGGGCCGGTGCGCGTGCGCCGGCTGGTGGATTATTTTGGGTCCGCGGCCGCGGTGCTGCAGGCCCCCGGTGATTCGTTGCGGCGCGTCGAGGGGATTGGGCCGGACACGGCCGCGCTGCTGCGGCGCTGGGAGGAAGTGGTGGATCTGGAAGCGGAACTGAACCGGGCGCGGGAGATGGGGGTGTCGGTGGTCACCCAGCAGGATGAACTGTACCCGGCCCCTTTGCGGGAAATCCATGATCCGCCGCTCGTCTTGTATGTCAGGGGCCAACTCCTGGCGCGGGACCGGATGGCGGTCGGGGTAGTGGGGAGCCGCCGGGCGACCAGTTATGGACTGACGGCGGCACGGAAACTTTCGTTTCAACTCGCCCATGCCGGGGTGACGGTGCTGAGCGGGCTGGCCCGCGGCATCGATACTGCGGCCCATGAAGGCGCGGTGGCAGCGAAGGGGCGGACGATTGCGGTGATCGGATCAGGACTGGGCAGGCTCTATCCGCCCGAAAACGAGGCCCTCGCCGCCCGGATCGCCGATGGGCATGGGGCGGTGGTATCCGAATTCCCCCTCCTGACGGAACCCGACAAGCAGACCTTCCCCCAGCGCAACCGGATCGTGAGTGGATGGAGCAGTGGGATTCTGGTGGTGGAAGCCCCCGCTTGGAGTGGGGCCCTGATTACGGCCAACAATGCGGCGGATCAGGGACGGAGTGTCTACGCGGTGCCCGGACCGATCGACAAGGCCTCGTCGCTGGGCTGCAACAAGTTGATCCAAAATGGGGCGCGGCTGGTGCTGGATGCGGGGGATATTCTGGATGATTTGAATCTGCTGCTGCCGCGTGAAGCCGGGGAAGTCCGTCAGACCGATGCGGCGGCGGTGGCCCGGCCGGAATTGACGGAGGGGGAACGGGTGGTCTGGGAGACCCTCCTGACGGATGAACTGCAACTGGATGAGATCATCGGGAAGAGTGGGCTGGCGGCCGCGGAGGTCGCGGCGGGGTTGATGCGGCTGGAGATCCGGCGGTTGATCAAACAATTGCCGGGCCGGCGGTATGTGCGGGCGCAGTGATCGGGTGGGATAAGTCAGAAGCCCTTTATTTTGGATTTTAGCTCTAAAAGTGCACCGGTGGCCAAACTTGGTTCCACGGTGTCTGACCTTCGATAAGTATGACAAAATCACCAAATTCTCTGCCCGCCGCCGTACCGAAGACTCCAGTCAAAAGGGCGCGGGTGGCGAAGTCCACGGTGACCCATCGTGAATTGGTGTCTGTGCCGGAACCGGACCGGGTCGCCGGGATGCTGCCCCCCCCGAATACGGCCGGGCCGCCCCGGGTGCTGGCGATTGATCCGGCGCTGCGGAATACCGGATGGGCCATTGTGGAGCGTCAGGGCCGGAAAAACGTGGCCTTGGCTTGGGGAGTGATCAGGAATCCCCCGAAGCTCCTGCCGAGTTCCTGCCTCGCGGAAATTGCGGGGAGTTTCCGTGGATTGATTGAGCAGTACCGGCCGAATGTCTGCGGGATCGAGGCGACCATTTACGTCCAGAACTTCCAGACTGCCATCACGCTGGGAGCTGCGCGGGGGGCCGCCCTTGTGGCCGCGGCAGAGGCCGGACTGGAAATCTACGAATATCCGCCGCGCCGGGTGAAACAGGCGGTGGTGGGGCGGGGGAATGCTGACAAGACGCAGGTGGCTTTTATGGTCCGGGCCCTGTTGGGACTGGCGGAAACACCCCCGCATGATGCGGCCGATGCTTTGGCGATCGGAATTACCCATTTGGAAGGCAGCGACCCGCGTGGCGGAGGCCTCGCCAAGGAAAAGATGAGGTGCTAAGGAAAGTTGCCGGGGTTTCCGGGTTGACGTCGCAGAGGCGTGCGGGCATTGCTGGCGCGTCTTAATAGTCCGTTCTTCCTCATGGATTTGTCTGCCGCCGGCTCCTCCGCCCCTGATTCCCGCTCCCGGTGGCAGAAGGGAATCGACCGTTTGCGGCAAGTGAAGGGCTTGGCGACAAAACTGTCCCTGGCCGGCACTGCGGTCTGGATGTTCCTGACGGTCAAGGCCTTGCTGGCGCTGACCGGGGTGGACCAGATTGGCTTGCAGGTCGAGGCTGTGGCAGACCGGACCGGGGCCATCGAATTGGCGACCCAATTTTTCAACCAGCACTGGGTGCTGCTGCTCAAATGTCTGGCTCCGGCCTTGTTGATGGCGCTGCTGGTCAGGCGCCGCCGGGCGCTGGTGCTGCCGGTTGCCTTGCTCTGTGGCTGGCTCTTTTTGTGGTGGCTGGGGGGGGACTTGAGCCGGAATCTGGAACGTGCCTTCCATGATCCCCTCGGAATGGAGGCCTCCCCGGTGGCCTATTTCGTCAAACTGGGTCTGATGGGATTCCTGATCATGAGTGTGCCCTTGCTGATGGGGCTCTACTTCCAGTCCAGCCTGTTGGATCGTTATCTGGTGCGGTGTTTTGCCGTGCCGTTCCTGCTCTGCGTGGGAGGGATTGCCGGCATCATGATCACCATGGATCTGCTGAACAACGCCAACGATTTTGTGGATGCGAAGTTCGGGTTCAGCAAGATTCTGCGCTTCTATCTGGCTTTGTTGCCGCAGATCCTGGTCACGATTACCGAAGCGGCCCTGCTGTTGGCCACGCTGTACGCGCTGGGCCGCATGTCCCGTTACAACGAGCTGATTTCCATGATGTCCGCGGGGCGCAGTGTGGCGCGGATCATTGCCCCGGTCCTGATCTTTGGCGCGTGGTGTTTTTTCGCGGTGATGGCTCTGAATTACCAATTGGCCCCGGAAGCGGACCGGACCAAGGAGGAAATGCTGAAGGACAGCGGGAGCCGGGCGAATGCCAAGGGCGTGGAATTCAATGTGCCCTACCGGAACCGGGAAGACCGGAGGAACTGGCTGATTTTCCGTCTGCCCTACGATCTTTCGGACCGGAATTCCATGACGGAAGTCTGGCTTATGCAGCAGGATGCCGAGGGGAATCCACAAAGCATGATTGTCGCCAAACGGGCCGCGTGGAATCCGACGACCCGTTCGTGGACCTTTTATCAGGCGGCGGTGATGGACTTTGTGCCCGGGGGCTTGAAGCTGCAGTCCCTCCACTACGAGGAACGCTGGCCGATCATGGAATCGTGGCGGGAAACCCCGGGCAGTATTCTCAGCGACCGGCTCAATCCGGAATATCTCGGGGTGCCGGAATTGCTGGCCTATCTCCGGACCAATGCGTCCTTGCCGGAGCGCAGTCTGGCCAAATATGAGTCAGCGCTGCATTGGCGTTTTGCTTTGCCGTTCCGGTGTTTCCTCCTCATTCTGCTGGCCGCGCCTTTGGGGATTGTCTCTTCCCGCCGCGGACTGCTGGGTGGGGTGAGCACAGCGGTGGGCCTTTTTATTGCGGTATTTTTCCTCTCCGCCGTAGTCCTGAAGGCGGGCGAAGGACTCTATCTTCCGCCTGCCGTGGGCGCTTGGCTGATCAATATAGTTTTCCTTGTGATCGGGCTGATGGTGCTCTGGATGCGCTCCAGCAACCGCCCATTGCCGGGCTGGAATCCCCTGAAGTGGTTCCGGCGTCCTGCGCTGGCCTGATCAGCCCTGCTAGCCTGCTTTGGCCACCGGAACCGGAGTGTGCAGCAGGGCGGCGGGCCCCAGGTAGGGCCTGGGGCGGGTGGTGAGCCAACTGCTGAGGTAGCCGCGGTAAGCCATGCGTTGTTCCGGCGGGAGATGCCGGTATCCCGCAATCACCCCACGGCAGTGCTTCGCCCCGCAGGAACAGTCCATCTGCCAGTCGTTGTCCTCCGTCATGGCGTAATCCCAGGTCAACTCTGTGCCCGGCGCGATGTCCTGCATGGCGGTGATCCAGATGAGGTCCGTGATGCCGCAATTGGGCTCGCAGGAGTGATTGGCATAACGGGCCAGCCCGGTGGAATCCCGCGATCTCCCTTCTCCAATCTGGATGCAGTGGTCACGGATGAAGAGCGGCGCCTCGTTGGGCAGATTCAAGGTGGTGGCACCCCATTCATGGAAACTGCCATCAAAGGCCATGAGTTGTTCCCCGGCGGTGATGGGTTGGGACGCGATGAGCGACAAGCCACGTTTAACGGTGAGGATCAACCCTACCTTGGGACTGTCCTGATGGGACCAGTGGATGGTTGTTTTTAAGGCGGATGCCTGAAGGGGCCGGTCACTCATACCATTCTGTGAAAAAGGAAAGTCTCCTAAAATGTACGATCTTCCAAAAAAGACAATCCTGTAATCTTAAATATAAGTTTTAATTTTAAAAAGTTTCTCAGATGTGGGAAATGTAAAAAAAGTTCACATTTCAATTCCCGTTATAATTTCCGCAAATACAACTGCAAGCAAGGATTTGTCCGGGTCGAACAAATCTTTTACTATCAATTGCTTAAGCGGTTCTCAGAGGGCCTGGCTCAGCCGGCGGCAGCGCTGGCACGGCACGTTTGGCCCGCCCCGTGGCCGGGCGTCAGCCGGAGAAGGGTTGAAAAAGATATCATAACCGGAGCGGCCAACCTGCCGCGGAGGCCACGCCCACTCCCGATGGACAAAAGGCGGACTTGTGCCACTGATCAGATAGCGGATTACCCTTGCTCCGCAGTCAGCGCATCTTAGATGAATCCACAGTCCTTCCCGCAACGGGACGCTGCCCGCCAGGCAGCCGTTGCCGCGATTGCCGTATCCCCTGCCCCGGATAAGGCCGGACTACCTTCACTCCCATGAGCCAACCTGCTTCTTCTGCGCCGTCGCGTTCCCGGACCGCTTTATTATGCCTGACCGCGCTGGGAATTGTCTACGGCGACATCGGCACCAGTCCCCTCTATGCCATGCGGGAATGCTTCCACGGGGAAGCGGCTCTGGTGAATCCTGCCAGCGTCATGGGGGTGCTCTCCCTGATTGTGTGGACCATCACCATCATGATCACGCTGCATTATGTGATGCTGGTCAGCCGGGCGGACCAGAATGGGGAAGGCGGCATGCTGGCCCTGCTCTGCACGGCCTTCCCGGACCGGCGCAATAAAGGCGAATGGCGCTCACCGGTCGCACGGGTCATGGTCATCCTCGGTCTTTTCGGGGCCACCCTGCTTTATGGCGACGGCATGATTACTCCGGCGATTTCGGTCGTGGCCGCCGTGGAAGGGCTGAAAGTCGCCGCCCCCGCCCTCAGCCATTGGGTGGTGCCGGTTTCCGTCATCATTATTGTGGGCATCTTTTCCGTGCAGCGGTTCGGCACCGCCAAAGTAGGCTCCGCGTTCGGCCCCATCACGGCCCTCTGGTTTCTCGTGCTGGCGGTGCTGGGGGTGTTCTGGATCAAGGAAGCCCCGGGCGTCCTCCAGGCCTTCAATCCATGGCTGGGCATTCATTTCCTCTACACGCATCCCAGCCAGGCCATGATGGTGCTCGCGGGCGTCTTCCTGACGGTTACAGGCGGCGAGGCGCTTTATGCCGACATGGGACACTTCGGTCGCCGCCCGGTCGTGCTCTCCTGGCTCTGGATTGTGAAACCAGCCCTGATTCTCAACTACCTAGGGCAAGGTGCCCTCCTCATCGGCAATGCCCACGCCATCGAAAATCCCCTCCAGTTCATGACCCCGGAGTGGGGACGATTGCCACTGACGGTCCTCGCTACCCTCGCTTCCATCATCGCCTCCCAGGCCCTCATTTCCGGGGTGTTCTCCCTGACCATGCAGGCGGTGCAATTGGGTTATCTTCCCCGCATCCGCATCAGTCATACTTCCTCGTCCGAACACGGACAAATCTACATCAGCAAGGTCAACTGGCTGCTCATGATCGGCACCATCCTGCTGGTGGTCGGATTCGGGACTTCCGAGCGGCTGGCCTCCGCCTATGGCATCGCCCTCAGCCAGGCCATGCTGGTGACCACCCTACTGCTCTTCTACGCGGCCACCCGGAAGTGGGGCTGGTCCACTCCCCGGACGATCGCCCTGATCAGCGTCCAATTGGTGCTCAACGTGGTTTTTGTTTATTCGAATTCCCTCAAGTTTTTCCATGGCGGCTGGGTGCCGGTGGTGGTGGCGGTGGTCCTTTTCACGATCATGGTCACCTGGCGGGCCGGACGGCGGGTCCTTGGGGCCAAACTGTATGAACAGGCGCTCCCCTTGCATCAATTCCTCGAAAGTATCGAGCGGGGCAAAAAAGTCCAACGGGTGGGCGGCACGGCGGTGTTTTTGTCAGGGGCCAGCGGTCTCACCCCCACTTCGCTCCTCCACAATCTCAAGCACAACAAGGTCCTGCATGAACGGATGCTCTTCCTGACGATCGTCTCCGAGCTGCATCCCTACGTCACTCCGACGAACCGTCTGCGGGTGGAGAAACTGGCCGAACATGTCTGGCGTGTCACTGGCCACTATGGCTTCATGGAACAGCCGGACGTACCCGCGCTGCTGCGTGCCTGTGCCGACTACGATCTGCATTTTGACCCCATGCAGACCTCGTATTTCCTCGGCCGGGAAACCATCATCCCCACCAACCGCAGCCTCGCTTTCTGGCGGGCCACCCTGTTTGCGGTGATGTCGCGGAATGCCCAGAGTGCGGTCGCCTACTACAACATCCCGCCCAGCCGGGTGGTGGAGTTCGGCATCCAGATCGAATTGTAAAGCCGGTCCGCCATCAGGGGGCAGGATTGGCCAGGGGAGCCGGGTGATACAGCCCCCTTCCATTGCAAAGGGAGGCCACGCCGCAGGCCGCCGCCATGGGCAGGGCCAGGCCCGGCCCGAACAGTTCCATTCCCATCAGGAAACAGGCCGCCGGGGTCCGGGCCGCGGCGCCAAACACCGCCGTCATGCCGAGGGCGGCCAGCCATGCTGCCGGCAGGCCCAGCAGCCCGGACACGGTGTATCCCAACGCCGCTCCCATGAAAAAAAGCGGCGTCACCTCCCCGCCTTTGAACCCGCAGCCCACCGTCAGCACGGTGAACCCGGATTTCCACGCCCAGGCTGACGGGTCCAGCACCGCCCCATCCTCGAAAAACGACCCCAGCACCATGCTGCCCGGCGTGGCCGCCAGCGTTCCCAGGCCCAGATAATCGCGCGTGCCACTGACCCACACCAGTCCGATCACCGCCAGTCCCCCCAGCATGGGGCGCAGGGGCGACCACGGCACATACCGTTTCATCAATCCCTGCAGACCATGGGTGGCCACCACAAATCCCCGCGCCAGCAGCCCGAAACAAAGCGCCGCCAGCCCCACTTTCCCCCAGGCCCCCCAATCCGTCAGGGGAAAGGTCCCGCTCACCTGCCAGGAGGCATGATGCCCGCCCCACGCCTGACAAACCCGGTCGGCCAGCCAAGCGGCGGCCAGGCACCAGGGCCATTCCTTCCATCGCCCGGTGCGGTGCCGCAACACCTCCAAGGCAAACACCGCGCCCGCCCATGGGGTGCCGAACACCGCCCCGAATCCTGCCGCCACCCCCGCCATGAGCAGCCCCGGGAAATGGTGCTGCGGCGCCTTCCCCCAAAGCCCGATGCTTCCCGCCAGACTGCCGCCGATCTGCACTGCGGTGCCCTCGCGGCCGGCCGAGCCTCCGCCCAGATGAGTGGCCAAGGTGCCCAGCAGGATCAAAGGAGCCATCCGTGCCGGCACTCCGGCCCCGGCCTGATGAATTTCATCGAGGATCAATCCCGTCCCCCGCTCTGCCCGCGGCCCTGCCTTCAGATAAAGCCATCCCATGCCCAGGCCGATCACGGGCAGGCACCATAACAACCACGGGTGGGCGAACCGCAGCCGGGTGACCGCATCCAGACTCCACAGGAAAAACGCCCCGGCCGTTCCGGTGGCCACCGCGGCCCCCCCGATCAGGCCAGCCTTGTGCAGGCAGGCGGTCAGGGCAGGGCGGGACAGCAACGGCATTCCGGTGCGTTATCCCACCCCTCCTGCCCTGGCCAACGGGAAAATCCCGGACCGGTCGATTCCCGCCCACCGGGGGAATCGCGACCGGGTTCATCTGCGAAGGCCTTGAACCAAGGCCGCGGGCCGCCATACTGGGCGGCATGGAGCAGTTGGTTTTGCAGACGATGGAAGATACCCTGGCATTGGGCGGGCGCCTCGGCCGTGCGGCTGTGCCCGGCTCTGTTATCGCCCTCTGCGGCGGGCTCGGGGCCGGGAAAACCCACCTCACCAAAGGCATCGTCGCCGGACTCGGAGCCGACCCTGAGGCCGTGAGCAGTCCGACCTTTTCCCTCGTGCAGGAATACCCGGGGGGCCGCCTGCCCATTTTCCACTTCGACTTCTACCGGATGGCCTCGCCGGAGGAAGTGCTGGCGATCGGCTGGGACGAGTATGCCGAGGCCGGGGGCGTCTGTGTGGTGGAATGGGCCGATTTGTTTCCGGGCCTGCTGCCGGAGGACACCGCATGGTGGCGGTTGGAGCTTTCCCCGGACGGGGTGCGCCGCGCATGGCTGGAAGCCGGACCAACCGCCCCGGGCCCTGACTTGCCTCAATTGTAAGCGACCACCGGACGCCCGCCCCGGGCTGGCTTGGCCTTGGCTTTCTCCTCCTCGATCATGGCATTCCGGTGGACCCAGACACTCTGGATCAGGCCGAAGAGGAACAGATTCATCACCATGAATGTCCCGCCGTAGCTGATCAGCGGCAGTGGAATCCCCGTGATCGGCGTGATCCCGATGTTCATCCCGATGTGCTCGAAGATGTGCGCAAACAGCAGCGCGATGATCCCCACCGTGATCAGCCTTCCCAGCTGGTCACGGCTGAAAAACGCAATCATGAACGACATCGTAAGGATGAAGATAAACCCGATGATCATGATCGCCCCGCCGCGGAATCCAAACGTCTCGGCCGATGAGGCGAAGATGAAGTCCGTATGGGCGGTGGCCTTGGAGGTCAGTCCCAGTTGCAGCATCGATTTCTGGCCCTGGGGCAGGTCCTTGATGTGCAGGCCTTTCCCGTCAAATCCTGCTGAACCCACCGCCTTGAGCAGGTTGGTCAGGCTGTAGCCATCCCCTTTGACGTCCACCGGCCGGTTCATCAGCAGGTCGATGGTGACCTGGATCCGGGCCCGCTGGTAGTCCTTCAGCGCGAAAAAATACACCGGCGGCAGCACCGTCAGTCCGATCAGGGCCACCGCGATCAGGCAGCGGAACGGGATATTCCCCACCAGCAGCATGGCCGCCACGATCGGCACCAGCACCATGGCCGACCCGAGATCCCCCTGCTTCACCACCAGCAAAAACGGTCCCGCAAAAATCAACCCGCCCAACAGAAAGCGCACCATGTAGTGCTTCAGCCACGGAATGTATTTATGGCCTTCCCCCAGCATCACCGCCAACAGCATGATCGTCGCCGTGATGGCGAACTGAGCTGCCTGAAAACTCACCCCGCCAATCGTCAGCGACAGCGTCTGCCCGTAGACGTCCTTGCCCTTCAGCCCTTGCAGCACCAGCAGCCCCAGCCCCACCAAATAGAGCGGCACCGAAGCCCAGCGCACCCACTTGTAGTCGATCAGGCTGGCCCCGAAAAAGAACACCGAACCGATCAGCACCCAGCGGATCTGATCATTCCACCGGGAGGAAAAGGCCGGCTCCGGGCGGAAATGCACCGCCGCGTAAACGGAGTAGATCCCCATCGCGACCATGACGACCATGGCGGCAAAGAGGATCCAGTGCAGGCCTAGGAATTTGCGGAAAAGCGGGGTCACGGAGCGTGGATCGGCCGCCATCATCCCTTAACTGCCCCGCTCCTGCAAGCGCTCGCTACCCCAGAGTGGGCACCGCTGCCAGCAGCCGCTTCGTGTAGTCGTGCTGCGGCGCTTGGCACACCTGCTCCGCCGGCCCGCTTTCCACCAGCTTCCCGTGATGCAGCACCAGGATCTCATCGCTGATGTGCTCCACCACCGCCAGATCGTGGCCGATGAATAAATACGTCAATCCCAGCTCCTCCTGCAGGTCTTGGAGCAGATTGATGATTTGCGCCTGGATGCTCACGTCCAGCGCGCTCACCGCCTCATCGCAGATGATGAACCGCGGCTCCACCGCCAGCGCCCGCGCGATCCCGATCCGCTGCCGCTGCCCGCCGCTGAATTCCCGGGGCCGGCGCCCCAGGTAGTCAGGATTCAGCCCTACCTTCTGCAGCAGCGCCGCCGCCCGCTCCCTCCGGTCCGCCGCCGTCCGCCCCGGGAAATGGATCTCCATCGGCTCCGCCAGCGTCTGCCCGATCGTCAGGCGCGGATTCAGCGAGCCAAACGGGTCCTGGAACACCATCTGGATCTCCTTCCGCAGCGGCAGGAAGTCATGCTCCCACATCGGCACGATATCCTGCCCCCGGTAGAGCATCCGCCCCGCCGTCGCCGTTTGCAGTTTCACCAGCGCCCGTGCAATCGTCGTTTTCCCCGACCCGCTTTCCCCCACCAGTCCTACCGTTTTCCCCTCCGGCACCGTGAAAGAGACATCATCCACTGCCGTCACCCGCCGCTCCTCCCGCCGGAAGAACCATCCCCGCATCACCGGAAAGGAAATCGTCAGGTGATCGACTTGGAGCAGGGCAGGGGCGGGCATGGCGGAAATCAGATCCGGAAGAAGACACGGCTTTCCCTCCCCCGCCAGCGGGCAGGCACCCGAAATCACCGGTCCGGCCCCGCCCCCGTTTCCCGCCAGTCGTTGAGGTTTTTCTTGCAGCCCTGCCAGGGATGCCGCATATCAAAATCATAATACCGCCCGTATGATGCTCCGACTTATTCCCAAGATCTTCTTCAACTACATGGAGGAAGGACTCGACCTCTTCGTGAATGGCCTGGGCTTCACCGTGCTCCACCAGGACGCCACCTTGGCCGTCGTGGGCCGGGATGGCGCGAAGGCCTACGTCATGGAAAGTCCGGAGGATGCCGCCAAGGACCGGCCGGAGATCGCCATCGAGACCGACAACATCGACGGGATCCACCAGGACATCTCCACCCGGCGGCCCGACCTGCTCCACCCCAACCTCCCCCGGGTCACCAAGCGCCCCTGGGGCGCTTTGGAATTCTCCCTGCTGGACCGGACCGGAGTATGTGTCGTGTTCCGGCAGTGGCCGCCAGAGCTTGCATGAGCCCTGATGGAATGCCGCATCCTTCCTGACCAGATTCGACCAAACTGGAAAAAGTGGCCCCGTATTATCCCATTTCGTGACCACGAGTTGACCTCCTCTTCATCAAGAGTCCGCCTTTTCGTGATCAACAGGCGGGCTCCCGTGATCACTTGGACCCAACCTGTTGACCACAGGGAGGCCTCCACTTGATGAACGCCGGCACCAAATGGGGCAACATTTTTAACAGCAGGTCCCGCACGGCGTTCCGGTGCTCCTATCCGTGATATGGCAGTCACTGACAGGGCGCTGGCGAGCGTGGGCCCGTCGCCTGGTGCTCATGGCGGCGGGGTTTTCATTTTCAGCAAAGAGCCCGGGTGGCCGGGGGGAGAGCTTCCGGGGCACTGCCCCTTTGGACTGCGGGCAGCCTTGCTGCCGCTTTCTCCAGCCAGCCCTGCTGGCGTCGGACCAGGGCAGACCTTCCCCTCACGCCGGGCCCCGGAGGAAGCCATCCGGCACCGTGTCAAAGATGGACTATGCCAAAGATCCAAACCAGCAGGAAGCATAGCCACGCTCTACGGCAGCAAGGCTGCCTGCGGAAAGCGGCAGCAAGGCTGCCCGCAGTCCAAAGGGGTTCCCCTAAGCCGATCCTCCAGCTTCACCCCCACCGGCCCCGGCACCCGACGCCTTGGTGAAAATCGACATCCCGGTTTCTGCCGTCTTTGGAGGTTTTTCTGGCATCTTTGCGGCATTGCCCTCACCATGCAGGAAATCCAGCACCCATTTCCACCCGCAAGCCCATGATTCCGTATTCCCCCGACATTCCTGCTGGAGATAAGGTTGAGCACTCTCCTGCAATCCTGTCGGTGAATCAGTAGTTAGGCCACTCCACGCGCTCATGTCACTAAGACACTTCATCGTGATTATGGGATTACTCTCATTTCTTTTCGGCGGATGCAGCAAGCAGCCAGCGCCAACCCAGCCCACACACCAAAAACAGAAGACTGTAATTACCCTGCAATCCATCGAGGACATGTTCAGCAACATGCGCACCACGTCGAAGTGGGACGTTGATGGTGAGATGCTGTGGGGTTATTTCTTCACGGATTCTGACCCGAAGAAGTTGGAGCGTGTAGTCGAGCCACTCACGAACGGTGGCTATCGTTTCGTCAGACTTTTTGAGACGGAAGACAAGAGCACCCACTTTCTCCATGTCGAGCGAGTTGAAAAGCACACACCACAGACATTGCATGCCCGCAACTCCGAATTCTACAAGCTCGCAGAGAAGTTTGAGTTGGAGTCCTATGACGGTATGGATGTCGGCCCGGTAGAAAAAAAGTGAGTATGACGATGACGTGGCCGAACCAGAACGCTGCAGCTAACCGCCGCCCCGCTGGGCAGTTTGACGGTTCGGATAATTTGCTCGCGATTGTTGCAGCCGACCGGGCGTTTCCGGCGGCGGTCGCTGAGCTTGGTCGTTAGTTGAACTCAACGCACCGCTCGCAGAACTCATGATCGAAGGTTGGCACAACGAGGACTATTTCATTCTGTTCGATGAGCAGTTGGAAGCCATGCGCATCACTCAGAGATACATGTTGGATCGGCGTTTGCCCGGATACACCATTATTGGACTCTGTAGTTGGGATGATTTTATCGTCCGCGACTCAGACGGGACAATCTTCACCCTGCCTACCGTGCCCGCCCGCCCAACGCACCTTCGTCAGACTGCCTTTGACATCGATCTGACCGCGATACAACCCGACCCAAAGATTCGAGGGCAAGTGAAGTGGTATATTCAGCCCCTCATCTTTGGAGGCGACCCGACCAGCTCGCAGAACATCACTTGGATTTCTCTGGATCAGCACGTTGATGCCGTGAACTGGTGGAACAACAAGTATGACGAAGGCAGCAATCAGTAACCCAACGAAGGCGGACAAACCGCGGCACCCAACCTTCTGGGCTGATGTGTCACACTTGCCTTTTTCTAACTCCAACCCTCACTCTGCGTTCGACGCGCCTCCCCGCCCAGAGGGTGGGTGTGCTTGAACGTTAGTCGTAAGAAAATGTTCACCGATTACCCCAAAGACGGACTGCTTGATGGTGCGATCTTCTGGGATGCCAAGGACCTGAGCGCGCATCCGGAAATTGTCGGTATCGTGCGCGAAGGCGACCACCTCTGCGTCGTAAAGAAGAAGAGTGCCCACTTTGTCTTGGAGTTTCTGAAGAAAAAAGATGGAGATCCTCAGTGGGCTTACCCCAGTTGGAGCGAAGCGCGCAGTTCGATTGTTTGCGGAAGCGAGACTGAGGCATTTGTTCTCACCAAGTCTTTCCTGAAAGATGAATAAAGCGCCTAATGACCATGGTGATCGTCGGGCGCAGCCCCGATGATAACGGTGGTTGAACGATTCGCGGGCCGCCTTCCCCGGGGTGGCGGGTCAGATCCAGGGTAACGAGTGTGACGCCTTGCCGTCACCGGGAAAAGCTCCTGGGCGCTCATCCGCGGTCCGGCCGGGCTGGTGCTGCCCTTGGCCTTCCGCCCGTAACGGGTTAAGCTCTCCCGTGAACTTTTTTGTCGGAAGGGCCGCCGCCGTGCCGACTATAGGAAAAGCGAAGTATGATCTCTCCCGAACGGTCCCACGAACTCCTGCGCGCCTACGCGGCCACCCGTTGCGGGACCGCGTTCCGGGAACTGGTGACGGGCTGGACCGGCATGGTCTACGCCACGGCCTTGCGCATCGCCCGTGGTCAGGATGCGCTGGCGGAGGACATCACGCAGACCGTTTTCTCACGTCTCGCCGCTGCGCCCGAAAAGGTGAAGGACGCCCGCGCGCTCGGGGCATGGCTGCACGCCGCGGCCACGGGTCTTACCCTGGATGCCCTGCGGCATGAGGCGCGCCGGCGGCGCCGGGAGGAAACTTCGCAACATCTCATGATGGACACGCCAGAACCTGCTGCACCGGACGCCGGGGACGGCGGACACGAACTGACTCCGGAAATCGATGGGGCCCTCAGCAAACTCCCGCCGCAGGACAGTCAGCTGCTCCTTATGCGCTTCTGGCAGCAGCAGAACTGGCGCAGCATCGGAAGGACTTTCGGATTGAGCGATGATGCCGCGCAAAAGCGCATGAACCGCGCGCTGGAGCGCCTGCGCCGCATCCTCGCCCGGCGCGGCATCACCAGCACCGCCGGGGCCCTCTCCGCCGTGCTGGCAGGCACCGTCCCCCGCGATCTGCCCGCCGCCACAGTCCTGAAAATCATCTCCGCCACCCAGGTCCCCACCGCCACCGGTGCCGCCTCCACCGCCCTAGCTACCTCCGTCATGACCACAAAAACGAAAGTCGCCCTCGCTGCCGCCCTCGTCATCGCCGCCGCCGCCCCGATGGTCTACCAGCAGCAGCGGATCGCCGCCCTGCAGGAGGAAAACCAGTCCCTGCAGCAAAGGGCGTCCGTTCCCGCCCCGAAAAAGACTCCTGTCGCTGTCTTTGCCGGGGAAAGGGGCTCTGCAGATGCCGTTCCTGCCAAACTCCAGGACTTGCCGGAGGCCCCTCCGGCGGAATCCTCCAGCAGCTCCGGCCCGATGATGGATAAAGGCAGCCCCATGGACTTTGATGCCCTGAACCGCGGAAAAGTGAAGGAAAAGCTCGCCGTTCTGGGAAAGCGCCTCTCCCTCACGCCGGAGCAGGAGACCAGGATCGCCCAAGCGCTCGAATACGGGCAATCCAAAATGAAGGTTTCCCCACCCAATGTCATGGTAACGAAGGCGACTCCGGAAGATGTTAAGAGAATGGACGACGCCATCAGCGCTTCCCTCACCGCCGGTCAGCAGGAGGAATACGAGTCCTTCCTTGCGGAAGAAAAGGCCAATGCCCTGGAAGCGGTCGCGAACCGCGAGCTCTCCAACCTGCAGTCCATGACGACCCTCTCCCCGGAGCAAAAGGACCAGGCCTTTGCCGCCTTTTCGGAAATTGCGTCCAGAGAGTCCATGCTGCCCGTCCTGGATCCTGCCAAAGAGGCGGATGCCATCCAGGAGGCCGTGGCCGCCCGCTGGGCTGACCGTCAGGACGCTCTCAAGGCCATTCTGACACCGGAGCAAATGGCCCTCTACCAGCAGGCCGGGAACCCCTTCGGACGCGGAACCGGTGGCTGAGCCCGGCCCATGAAGGGCCCCGGGGTGGACGAGGCTCCTGCCGGGTTCCGGCTGGATGGCTTTCCGGAGGCTTTGGTTACCAATGCTATGCGACTCGGCCGGAGCCTCGTCCACCCCGGCCTTGACTGTCCGGCAGACGTCCGGGCGGGTTTTGGCAGATTGGATTTTACAGCCTTGGGATTTCCCACTAAGAAACGGCAGCACCCTGCTAAAATCCATGAGCCTGGCCGCCGGAATCCTGAACTTGCCGTGCCCCGGCCATGGGCCTCCCCTGAATGGAATCCATTTCCTCCAGTATGAAGCTTAAATTCTATGGAACCCGGGGCTCCATCCCCGTCTGTGATGCCGGATTCCAACAGTTCGGCGGCAATACCACCTGCCTGCAACTCACGTTCACGGACACCAACCGCATCGCGATCATCGACGCGGGCACCGGAATCCGGAATCTGGGGAAGGATCTGCTCGCGATCGGCCACCAGCAGGAGCAGATCGTGATGGCCTTCACCCATTTCCACTGGGATCATATCCAGGGGTTCCCCTTCTTTGGCCCGGCCTATGTGCCTGGTCAGAAAATCACGATCCTGACGATTGGCAAGGACCAGACCAGCAGCGGACTGCGGAAGATTTTTGAGGTCCAGATGCGGACGGAATATTTCCCGGTGCAGCTGGATCAGATGGGGGCGGAGTTCGAGTTCCTCGCCATCTCCCAGGCCAGTGAACACTTCACCGGAGTCAATGGGGTGCAAACCAAGGTCACGACCCGGCAGCAGAATCATCCGGGCGGCGCGAATAGCTTCCGGATCGAGCGGGAAGGGAAGGTGCTGGTGATCTGCACGGATGTCGAGCATCTGGAGGTGATGGACCCGGAGCTGGTGGAGCTGGCCCGGGGCGCGGATGTGCTGGTGCATGACGCGCAGTTCACCGCGGAGGAAATGGCGAAGCGGCGTGGCTGGGGACACAGCAGTTATGATCAGGCCATGAAGTTCGCGGAACTGGCCGGGGTGAAACGTCTCGTCCTGACCCACCACGATCCCGAGCATGACGACGAATTCCTGCTGCACATGGAAAAACTCTGTCAGGGAAGATTTCCCAACACCATCCTCGCCCGGGAGGGGATGGAACTCATCATCGAGTAAGCGGAAAGGAAGACACCCGGGTGCGGCCAGCGGCGGCGGTTGGCGGGACCATGATGGCGCTGTCAGTGCGCTGCAGGGCCTCTCTGCGGTGGACATTGATCCGGCAGACCCCTATGGTTTGCGCGCCCCACGAGGCACCTTCTCTCCTTGCCGGCGGGGCCTGACAGCAATTTGCTGGCAGCCAGGCCGGCCTGATAACCGTTTGAACGATCATGACTCCGCACTCCAAGTTCTTTCCCCACGCGCTGATCCTGCTGGCGGCGCTGCTGCTGTCCCACCTGCCGGCCCGTGCCGGGGACCGGTCCACCGTGCCCAATTTTTCATTGCTCGACCTGGACGACGCCAATCACGAACTGCACCGCACCCCGGGCCGGGTGGTGGTCTTGATGTTCACCGGCACCGGCTGCCCCATCGTCCGCAAGAACGCGTTGAAATTCCGCGACTTGAAGGACCGCTTCGAAAGCGAGGGCATGAATTTCTGGCTGGTGAACGCCTATGCGGACGACTCGAAAAAAGACGTGCGCAAGGAATGCCAGAAACTGGGTTTGTGGAGCATGACCTGTCTGCTGGATAGCAAGCAGAGCCTGGCGCTGGCCCTGCAGGTGGAGCGCACCGCGGAAGTGGTGGCCATCGACACCAAGGACTGGAGCATTTTTTACCGGGGAGCGATCGACGATCAATTGGCGGAAGGGGCGGAGAAGCCGGCGGCGACGGAAAAGTATCTCGAACAGGCCCTGACCGCCTTTTTGGCTGGCAAGGAAATCGCCACCCCGAAGACCCCGGCGCGCGGTTGCCGGATCAGTTATGCCAAAGTCGCCGAAGCCGGCGCCGTGCCCGACTACGCCACGCAAATCGCGCCATTGTTGCAGCGGCATTGTGTGGCGTGCCATCGCGCCGACGGGATCGGACCCTTCAGCATGAACAAACACGGCCGCGTGGCCAACAAGGCTGAAATGATCGAGGAGGTGCTGCTGACCCGCCGCATGCCGCCGTGGGACCCGCATCCGGACTACGGCAAGTTCCTCGACCCGCATGCGCTGTCGCTCGAAGAAACGCAGACCCTCCTCCGGTGGGTGGAAGCCGGGGCGCCGCGCGGGGAGGGCGCCGACCCCTTGGAGGCCCCGTTGGCCGCACTGCCCGAGTGGCCGCTGGGGAAACCCGACGCGGTGCTCAAGGTGGCCGAAGTGCAGAAGATCCCCGCCACCGGAGTGCTCGATTACCGTCACATCAAGGTGGCCAACCCCTTCAAGGAAGACGTCTGGTTGAGCGCCCTCGACGTGAAGGCCGGCAACCGCAAGGTGGTGCACCACGTGATCCTCTACGCCAAGTGGCCCGGCGCGCCGGACAGCGGCAGCAGCAAGGGGGTGTTTTTTATCGGCTGGGCACCCGGTTCCACTGCCATGAAATATCCCCCCGGCGTGGCGAAAAAGCTGCCCGGCAATGCAGAGCTGACGCTGGAGTTGCACTACACCACCAACGGTTCCGAAGAGACGGATCAGAGCGAGGTCGCCCTCTACCGCGCCGCGGAGCCGCCGGAGCGTTCGGCGGAAACCCGGCAGGCCATTGAGCTCAACCTCAACATCCCGCCCGGGGTTGCCGAGGCCCGGCAGACCGCGACCTACGCCTTCACCAAATCTGCCACCATCTATGGCCTCTTCCCGCACATGCACTTCCGGGGAAAATGGATGCGCTATGAACTCCTGCTCCCTGACGGCAAACGCGAGACCCTGCTCCACGTGCCGCGTTATGATTTCCAGTGGCAGCTCAGTTATTACCTCGAACAACCGCGCCACGTGCCGGCCGGCTCCTGGTTGATGGTGTCGGGCGCGTTTGACAACTCGGCGCTCAACCCCGCCAACCCCGCTCCCGGCAAACGCGTCGTCTTCGGCGAACAAAGTTGGGATGAGATGTTCATCGGCTTCTTCGAAGCGGCGGATGATCCCGAGCCGGCCAAAACGGCGGCGAAGTAGCGGCGACGGGAAGGTAGCTCTGACGCGGATTCCGCCGGGGATGCTGTCCCTTTTCTGACCTCTGAAATCAGCGAAGCAGCAAATCCTGACATCGTTCGTGGTGAGACCACCTGCCCCGCCTGCCAGCCCTCCAGATCCAAGTCCCACAACTTGGCGCGGCCGGAAATCCGGGGGCGGGCTGTTCTTTGCCACAGGGCTTCTCGTCCTGCTGTTGACGGGCATCACCATGTCGCCCTTTCCTGACCTCTGGCCGGGCTTTCTGGTTTCCCTGCTGTTCTCCCTCTACGGCTTGCTCCGCGCAAGTTCACCAAGGCAAACATGGATCGGTACCGGACTGTCTTTTGCGGCTGGCGTGCCGGGGCTGCTGAGCCTCGTTGCCTTCGCTCCTCGTTGATTCAGCTCCCCACACTCAAACCGGCCGGATCAAATCAGGTTAGCTGGGAATTGGATTGGGGTGAATCTTCAGTAACTGGGTACCGGTCGAGCGTCTCATCACTTGTCCTCTCTCCGACGATCGGTATTGCTTGGGCGGACCAGTCATCCCGATGCGTTCGAAAACAATCAAGATATCCCTGGCCTGTCTGGTGGTGTATTTCGGTATTTACATCGCCTGTCGCTGGTTCGGTGGCGTGATGGTCTGTCGTGGCGATCTCTTGGCTGGCAGTTGGGCGCCTGAGGCGGGTCATTGGTTTGGACGAGCACGGAATAAATTATTCAACGCATCAAGTGTATCGGTCATCCCGCTGCTCCCAGCCGCATTCCTTGAGAGAGTCTTGTTTGGTCGGGACGGCTTTGAGGCTGTAGCCAGTGATGTCCATGTCCGCCGCCGCTTATCCATGACCGCCCTTCTTGCGGGTTGTCGGGAACTTCCAGATGATCTCCAGCCGGTTGTTGGGTTTTATGAGTGCCGTTGGAAGCAGGATAGGATGAGCTTTGAGTGCGTGCTTCGGGTGCTCCCGGGTTCGAAAATCCACGAAATGGCACCATCACTAGCCTTGAGGTTTGCGGGGTCGGATGGTCCTCTGCCGCTTTGGGTGTCAAGCAACGCCTATAAGGTGCTCGGTGATTATAGCTTCGGAGCAGTTCTTCCCAGCTGCAGTGCCACCGACGATGGCGGCCGCTGGTGCAATTTCATTCTGGATCCGCAACAACAGCTTCTCTATTTCTGTTGGGGTCGCGATGGTTATTAGCCTTAGGGAATTCTTCCAATGCCTAAAAGCTCAGCTGTTAATCGGTGGGATCATGCTTCGTTGGTTTTTCACGCTTTAAATTCACGCCTTTTGGTCACCCTGGCTTCGCTTCAGTGGAGCCTTGATCAGGCTCGTTCCTGATAGTTTCCCCCAAGCCCATGAATGATCCCAGTCAGCCCTTAACGCCGAAGCAGACCCTGCTTTTGATTCTGCTGCCGCTGGTGGGCATTGTCCTCGGCCTGCGGCTCTGGCTGCATCTGGTGCGCGTGCAGCATGTCTATCCCGGGGGATACCTGGTGCACCATTTGTTCACGGGGGTGTTGCTGGTGATTCCTGCGGCCTTTGTCCTCGCTTTTGGGACGCGGCACCGGTGGTCGGCGATCCTCGCGCGGCTGGTCCTGGGTTGCGGCAGTGGCCTGATCCTGGATGAAGTGACGTTTCTGGTGATGACGAAAGCCAGCGATAGCGATTATGTGTCCGGCGTTTCCTTGTCTGGAGCCATCGGGTTCATCGCCGGGGCGGTTCTTCTGCTGGGGCTGCTCTACCGGTCGCGGCGGTGAAGGGGCAGGGGAGTAAGCCTAAATGGGAAAGTAGCGGGCCCCGGACAACACCGATGATACTGATAATCACGGATATACGCAAAATTGTGATTTCACTTTGAGGGTGAATGGGACGTTCTTCATAAATCCGTGATTATCAGTTCTATTCGTGCCATTTGCCTTCGGCTGTCTCCGCTCCGCTCCGGCTGTGGCCCGTCAGCGTCTTTTTTAGGGCAAACTGTCTTCCCCTGAAAATCAGGCTTTCGGCGGGGCTGATTTCCCGTCAGGCTGCCGTCGTGAAATGCCCCCGACCCTTACGTCTCCTGCTGCGGACTCTCGCCGCGCTTATCCTGCTGGCCTTGGTGATCATCGGCTCCGGCTGGCTGTATTTTCATCCCACCTTCGAGCGCTCGCCCCGGATCGTGTACGGCCAGCGCCATGGGCAGGATCTGACGTTTGAGGTGGTGCGGCCGGCCAAGCCCAATGGTCTGGGCGTGATTTTTGTGGTGAGTGGTGGCTGGAGATCAGGGGTGGATTCCTTCAAGCCGTGGACCATCGCGCCGCTCCTGCGGCGGGGTTATACGACCTTCCCGGTCTGCCACGTTTCGCAGCCAACCGCCACGGTGATGGAGACGGTCGACGACGTGAACCGGGCGGTGCGGTTCATTCGTCATCGGGCGCGGGACTACGGCGTGGACCCGGCGCGGCTGGGCGTGAGTGGAGGCAGTGCCGGGGGGCACCTCAGCCTGATGCTGGCCACCCGCGGCGGCCCCGGGCCGGCGGACGCCCCGGACCCGGTGGACCGCGAATCCAGTGCGGTGCAGGCGGTGGCGATTTTCTACCCGGTGACGGATCTGCTGAACCTCGGGGCTTCCACGGAGAACCTGCACGATGGCGGCGCGCCCAAAAGCTTCCTCAAGGCCTTTGCCCAGGACCCGCAGGACCTGCCCGCCTGGCAGATCACCGGCCGCGCCATGTCGCCCATCTTTTATGTTACGTCGGCCTTGCCCCCGACGCTGATCTTCCACGGCGACGCCGACACCCTGGTGCCCCTTGATCAATCTCAACGCTTTCAGGCCCGGGCCAAGGAGCTGGGCCGCCGCGTCGAACTCATCATCCATCCGGGGGGAAATCATGGCTGGCTGACCATGATGTGGGATGTGCGGCAATTCGCGGATTGGTTCGACGAGAACTTGAGAAAATGAATTCCGCGGGCGGGTCGGGCTCCTCCCTGGTGGCTTGGGTTGAAGGCTTGTGACAGGAGGGTTGCTGCGTTTCGTAACCGGATGATGCGACACGATGAAAACCACCGCACGCACCGCATCGGCTGGCTCCGGGCGGCAGTCCTGGGCGCGAATGACGGGATTGTCTCCACAGCCAGTTTGATCGTCGGGGTGGCTGCGGCCGATGCCAGCCATGGCAACGTGCTGGTCACGGGCATTGCCGGACTGGTGGCAGGCGCGATGTCGATGGCGGCGGGGGAATATGTTTCCGTCAGTTCCCAGGCTGATACTGAGCAGGCCGACCTCCAACGGGAGCGGCTGGAGCTGGCTACCGAGCCTGAAAAGGAACTGGCCGAGCTGACCGCCATCTATGTGGCGCGAGGACTGGAGGCTGGACTGGCCAGTGAGGTGGCCCGGCAATTGACCGCCCATGACGCCCACGGCACGCATGCCCGCGATGAGCTGGGCATTTCCGAAAGTCTGAGCGCCCGCCCGGTGCAGGCCGCGCTCGCTTCGGCGGGCACCTTCGCAGTGGGGGCGGCGCTGCCCCTGGTGCTGGTGCTGATCGTCCCATCGGCTTCGCTGGTCTGGACGGTTTCACTGTGCTCGCTCGTTTTCCTCGCCCTGCTCGGCGGCCTCGCGGCCTGGGCGGGCGGCTCTCCCATCTGGCGGGCCACCGCGCGCGTCACCTTCTGGGGAGCGCTGGCCATGGCCCTCACCGCCGGGGCGGGAGCGTTGTTCGGGGCGGTGGGGTGAGCGCGGCTTCCGGTAGGCGTATGGACATCATCAGTTGCCTCGAACCAGCCCTTTTCTACAAGCACGCCTCTGGGCTTCGTTTCGAAACCGGCCCACCGGAAATCGAGGCGCTCAAGCCAGGCCGGGCACTCAATCCCCCTTACTTCGAAGAGGCACGCCGCAGGGCGATTACTCTTTTTGAAAGCGTATTTGAGAATGAAGCCGCGGTGATTCTGGTGCTGCAGCAGTTTTCAGCTGGACGGAAGAAAATCCCGCTGACGCATCCTCTGCTCGCCCTGGCTTCAGAAGCGGGGATGACACCAATCCAATTTTCGAAGCGGCGGGATGTCGAAGCGCGCAATCTCCAGAGGCGTAAACAGCACTGGAACCGGGCCACCGTGACAGTGAGGAAAGCCGATGCCGACTGGGGCAAAATCCTGGAACTGATGCTGTATTCGGATTTTGGAGCAGGATGGGAAGGGAATTGTTATTTATTGAATCCCCGCCGCACCGTTGCGTTCCATCTTTACGATGACCGGGGCCTTGATGTGGTGGCGGTGGGCAAGGATGAATTGGAACCGATCTACCGGCGGCATCGTGCTTGGATTCTGGGATACGATGAACCAGACATTTCCAGGATGTTTGGAGAATAACCCGCGGCACCCGCGACGGACAAACTGAGGTTGGGGAAGAACATTGACTTTTGCGGCGTATTTCCGAAAACCGGGGGTGTTGGTGCCGCTGGCTGTCCGTGCGGCAGTCCGGCACGCGCCGCTATCCCCCCGTTTAATCCCTGTTATGTTCAAAACCCAATTTGCCTGCCGTCAGGCTAACGGCACTCCCCCCTGCCGGCCCAAAAGGAACGGTCCCGGCCGTGCCCCCCTTCTTCTCCGTCTTACCCGGACCCTGCTAGTGGCCTTTTGCGCAGGGAAGGGGCTGCCAGCGGTCGCGGGCACCTATCCGGCGGTGGCGGGCACGCAGGGTTTTACCTACACCAATGGCACCGTGCCCGGCGGGATCACCTGGAATGACGGCACCGCGTTGAACAGCACCCTCACGGGAACGCCGCCCGTTCCGGTGGCTTCGGTGCAGAGCAGTGCGCTCCGCCTCACTGCCAACGGCATTCCGGATACGATCACTTCCTTCAAGCTGCCGGAGATCGACGTCGGTCTGGATGTCTCCGCCCTGACGGTTAATTTCAATCTGAAGCTGTCTGCCACCGGAACCGCCGGCGAGGGGTTTGCGGTGAATTTCGGGGACATTCCACCCAGCGATGGCGATGGGGAGCTCGGCTGGGCGCTGGCCAATGGTCTGGTCGTCGGGTGGAAGACCTATGATGATCCTGCCATCAGCGAAGTGGAGGGGGAAATCGTGGTCTACGCAAACCGGGTGGTCATTGCACGTGCGCCGATGACCTTTACCAATGATGCCACCTTCCGGCCGGTGACGGTGCGTTGGGATGCTCAGGGAGTGGATGTGCGCTGGAACAACACGGACGTTTTCCTGAATCTGGCCGTGCCGGGCTTCGCCCCGCGCGTCGGGGATACCGTGGCGTTCTCGGCCCGCACCGGGCCAGTGGCGACCCAGGAGATCAGCATCGACAACCTCCAGGTCCTGACGACCCCCTTGGCAAATATCGCGACCGGTGGACCGGTGATCACCGAGTTTGTGGCGGAGAACAAGGATTCGTATGAGGACGAGGATCTCGAAAGCCCTGACTGGATCGAGTTGTTCAACGGCTCCGCGGCCGGGGTGTCCCTGACCGGTTGGTTCCTGACCGATGATCCCGCCCTGCCCAACAAATGGGCGCTGCCCGCCGTCACCCTGGGGGCGAACCAATACCGGGTGGTCTTCGCCTCCGCGAAAAACCGGGCGGTCGCCGCCGGGCAATGGCATACGACCTTCACGCTGCCCAAAACCGGCGGTTACCTGGCCTTGGTGCGGCCTGATCTGACAGTGGCTTCGGAGTATACCTATGGCCAGCAGCACGAGGATGTGCCGTATGGGGAACTGGGCGCGGCCCGGCAGCGGGGGTATTTGGAAGTCGCCACGCCGGGCAAGAAAAACATCAGCCTGATGGATGCCGGTCCCCCGGCGGAAGACGTGGTCTTCTCCCGTGAAGGTGGCCTGCTGGCCAACACCACTCCCGCGGTGCTGTCGATCCTGCCGCCCGTGGCTCCCGGCGCGGTGGTGCGTTATACGTTGGGGCAGAGCATTCCCACGGAAATCTCGCCGGTGTATACCGCCCCCTTTTCCATTACGGCCAGCACCACCGTCCGGGCCCGGGTCTTCCTGCCAGGGCGGCTGCCCGGCCCGGTGAGCAGCCGGACCTTCCTCAAGCTGGATCCCACCCTGACCAACTACAACAGCTCCGGATCCGTATTCACGTCCAACCTGCCGGTGCTGGTGATGGACAGCTTCGGGGTGGCGGTGGACAGCACCACCGATCCTGCGGGAGCCCGTCCTTTCCGTCCGGGCTATTCAGTTATGCTGGCGCCGGATGGCACCACCGGCCGCACCCGGCTGGATGCCCTGCCGGACTTCCAAGGCCGCTGCGGCACGCATGTGCGCGGCGAAAGTTCGTCGGGTTTTGGTCAGAAATCCTACGCGTGGGAAATCTGGAACAACGAAAATCAGGACAAGGATGAATCGGTTCTGGGTCTGCCTGCGGAATCGGACTGGGCGCTGCATGGACCCTGGTCCGACAAATCCATGATGCGGAATTACCTGGTCTATTCGACCTTCGGGGAGATGCATCAGGACTGGTTCGCGCCGCGGGTGAAATTTGTGGAAGTGTTCTTCAATCAGGAAGCCAATCAGCCGGTCAGTTATTCCGACTACCGTGGGGTCTACCTTCTGGTGGAAAAGATCAAGAGTTCCTCCAGCCGGCTTGGCCTGGAGAAAACCAATCCGCTCGTGACCGACCCTCTGCTGATCCAGGGCGGCTACATCTTTAAAAAGGACAAGGCCAGCCCTGGGTCCACGGCATGGACCACCGCCAGCCAGGGGATCTCCATCCAGAGCGCTGATCCCGAAGCGTTATCCACGGGCCAGCGGAATTATCTCCAGGGGTATATCAACTCCTTTGAAACTGCGCTCTACGGGGCTTCCTCCACCAATCCTGCCACGGGTTATGCCAAGTGGATCGACGTGCCCAGCTTCATCGACTGGCAGTGGGCGGTGGAGATCTCCAAGCAGATCGATGGTTATGTCTTCAGCACTTACTTTCACAAGGACCGCGGAGGCAAAATGAAGGCGGGACCGCTCTGGGATTTCAACATCTCCCTCGGGAATGCCGACTACGCCGAAGGGGAATTCCCCACCGGCTGGGATTATGACGCCTCCCGGGTGGCCCCGCTGAATGGAAGCCTGTGGTTCCCACAGCTGCACCGGGACCCCAACTACCGCGTGGCCACGTTCGACCGCTACTGGCAGTTGCGGAATTCCGTATGGAGCACTGCCGCCATCCAGGCGCGGATCGAGGCGGTGTCCGAACTCCTGCGCGACGGCAATCCCACGCCTGTGACCAGTTCCACTCCCTTGAGTGCGCAAAGCCCGGCGATGCGGCAGTTCCGCCGGCATGCCCTGCTGGGCATCCGCCATTGGCCCAATCCGGCCGATGCCAGCACCCGCACCACCTTCCAGGCAGAAGTGGCCCATCTGAAGCAGTGGATCACCGACCGGTTGGCGTGGGCCGACAACCAATTCCTCCTCGGGAGCACGGCAATGCGCCCGCCGGTCCTGACCAGTGTCAATGCCGGCAACAATTCCGTGCAGGTCTCCCTAGCGCCTTTCAGCCAGGTGCAGCCCGGCTTCCGGTTTCCCGATGCGGAGATCCGTTATACGACCGATGGCACCGATCCGCGGCCATCCGGGTATGGCCTGCCCGGGGCGGTGCAGAGTATGACTTTCCTGACCGAATATGGCCAGGGCAGCTGGTTTGTTCCGACGGTGGCCAATGGCGGCTCCACCCTCGCCCTCACCGACTGGACCGGGATCACCGATCCTCCCAATGCCGCATCGTGGACCGCGGGCCAGCTGGGTTTTGGATTCGACACCGGGGTCTCCTCGACCACCAACCCGACGCTCTATCATGTCGGTGGGGCGCACCTGAATGACAACACTTGGACAGGGGGAACGGGCAACGTGCAAACCGCCCTGCTGGACAACAACTCCGCCCTGATGGTGCGGGTGCCGTTCACGGTCACGGAGGATCAGCGGAACCGGCTGGTCAGCCTCAAGGCCAAGGTCCGGTATGACGATGGGTTTGTGCTGTTTGTGAATGGTGTCGAAGCGGCCCGGCAGAACATCCTTCCGGCCAGCCCGGCGGTGTGGAATGCCACGGCGGATGCCACGCCCGGGACCTTCACGGATACTCTGGGAGTCACCGGTGTCACCGTCGATATCTCCCACGTGCTGGGCAATCTGCAAACTGGAACTAACATTCTGGCGGTCCTCGCCCTCAACAAGACTGCGGCAGATACGGATCTGCTCTGCGTGCCAAGCCTCACCGGCAGTCTGGGGGTGAAACCGACGGGCCTCAATGCGCCCGCTATCACCTCGCCGGTCTATAGTTCCCCGCTGGTTCTTTCCTCGTCTGCGGTGGTGAAGGCCCGGCTTTTTGTGCCAGGAACCGGGCTCTGGGGACCCTTGGCGAGTTCCAATTACATTGTCGCCGCCGAACCACCCACCCGGGCGACGCTGGTGGTTTCCGAGATCAATTATGCGCCGCTGCCGCCCACCGCGGCGGAGATCACGGCCGGCGCCATCGAGGCCAGCGATTTTGAGTTCATCGAGCTCCTGAATACAGGTGCCACCCCCCTGGATCTCACGGGGGTGAGGCTCAGCGGAGCGGTGCAGGAGTTCAACTTCACCAATGGCGATGCCGCCGCTCTGACGCTTTTGCCGGGCGGAAGGGTGATCGTCTGCGGCAAACTCAGTGCCTTCCGCGCCCGTTATGGGAACGGGGCCCGGGTCGCCGGTGCCTTCACGGGAAACCTGAATAACGCTGGTGAAATGATCACCCTGCTGGATGGCAACGGGGCCACGCTGTGGAGTTTTGCCTATGACGAACAATCGCCCTGGCCGCTCATCAACGAGGGGGGCCGCAGCATCATCCTGACCAATGCCGCCCTGCAGCCGGCGCCGGAACCTTCCCTGGGTTCCAACTGGCGGCCGGGTCCCTCGTCAGGAGGCGACCCTGGAACGGCAGGCAGCCTGCCGTTTACCCTCGTGGCGGATGCGGATGATGACGGGGATGGGGTGCCCAATCTCGCTGAATATGCCTTCGGAACCAATCCGGCGGACGCGGGCTCCAGCCGGGCCCTGACGGTTTCCGCCGATCCTCCGGTGCCAGGTTTCTCCCCGGTGCTCCGCTTCGAAATCCCGGTCGGGCTGAATGCCGACGGATACCGGGTGGACATTCAAAGCAGCACCAACCTCAGCAGCTGGGCCGCCGCGGTGCCCGCGCCGGTGAATCAGGGCATCCGCTTCGGAGCAGATGGGCAGGCCTCGACCCATTGGGAAATGCCAGCCAGCCCCGCCACGCCCCAACTGCCGCGCTTCTTCCGCGTCATGGTCACCCAGCCCTGAATCCGTCCGCCTAACTGTTTGGGTTGGTCAGGCTTTCTGCCGGAACCCGGTCAGGAAATCATTCGTTGCCGCCGGTCCCACCGCCTTGGGGTGGGTAGGATGCGAGTTTGTGTCTCAGGTCATCATCCAGCGCCGCCCCGGATAGCCATGCGTGGGCGGCAGAAGGGTTGGTTTTCTGCCACTTTTGAAAATACCGGCTGATTTCCTCGTTTTTTCTTTCCGGATCCTCCAAGGTCACGGCCCATGTCAGGGCGCTTTCAGGCTCCTGTTCAAAGGCGGCACCGAGGATGCCCTTGATGGCGGATTGGCGGTCCTTGCCAGGCGGCAGGGCGTCGGTGTAGGCGGAGGCTGCGGTAATGTCGCTGCGGCTCCACCTCGCAAGGGAACAGGAAATCACGTAAGCCCGGTGATCACTCTCCTTGATCAGATCCAAATGGCTGAGGGTTTCCACCGGTTTTGTCGGGGCGATTCCGGCCATGAGACCGCCGGCCACTTCGTTGCTGGAGAGGTCTGGCGGGAAGTTGCGGATCATTTCCAGTGCGGTCTCCGGGCTCGCCGAGTCCCAAACGCGCAGGTTTTCCGAATCCAGGTTCCCGATGGCAGAGGTTTTATTTTTCCAAAGCCACGGGATGGCAGTATCGGCATCAAGGCGGGCCCACTCTGAAGCCAGACTGGCTTCAAAGCTTTCGCGGAGGTCCGGATCGGTCAGTTGTTCAGCCCATGTCCATGCGGCCGCAGGATCACGTCCAGCCCAGGCGGCACCCGCTGAGGAGACCAGGCTTTCGCGTGCTGTGGGATCCTCTAATTGTTGGAGCAGGGGGAGAACCCGGGCGGGATCCGATGCCAGCTGCCGCAAGGCCAAGGAAAGAAATTGGGAAGCATAGACCTCGCCTTCCTCATCCGGCGGGAGTGTCAAAACCCATTCCAAGGCGGCATCCGGAGTGCTTTCCGCCCAGCGGTAGAAAGGATTGGTGAGCACGGCGTTCGATGAAATATCCGGAGCCAAGGCCAGAAGAGCGGCCATTTCCTCTGCGTTCCGGACTTGGACTTCGAAAGCTTCCAGTTTGGAAATGATCGCGCTGCGTGATTCCTGGGGAGGGAGGACACCCACTTGGTGGCTGCGGTGAGGTCCTGGAGGATCCACTGAGCGAAGGTAGCAGCGAGAAAATCCGCCCGGGGCACCCCGGAGGGCAAGGCAAGGCCGGCCGCGGCGGCGGCAGAGGGATCGCGTTGGGTCCAACCGGTGGCCAGGCCCCGAATGGCGTCCCGCTTCCATGGGACTGCGGGAATTTGAGAGAGCAGGGTAAAGCCCTCGGCGGGATCGTTTTTGCCAAGGACAAGGAAGAGGGCGCGGGCATTGTCGGCGGTCTGCAGGAGGGGGTCGGCCATGAGCGCGCGGAAGGCAGCTCCGGGATCGCGCTCTGCCTTGGAGGCGATGTCGGGAAGTTGCTGCCCCCGCGGGAGCTTTTCCGGCAATCCGGCAAACGCCTCCGCTGCAGGAGCGGGGAGGCGGGGACGGGCCCCGGCCTGAAAAGTGTTAGGCGCGGCCTGAGGCACGGGAACCCCGGGGTGCAGCAGGTGATGATGCCACCAGCCGAACCCATACAGACCCGCCCCGATCAGGAGAAGGGTGGCGCGACGCTGGGCGAGGGGGGACAGCATGGGGAAATCTGTCCGTATTTCCGTGAGGGGTCGAGAAAAATTTGTAATCAGAGCGGGAGGACGGGAACCGACCCCAGCCGACATAAATCACTCGAGGCGCCGAGGGGATGGGGATCGTGGTAGGACCCTTCGCCATCAAGGAAATTCCATACAGGAACCGGCCCTTACAAAATCTCGCCCGGCTGCACTTTGGCGGCTGCAGGGTATTTCTTGAGCCAGGCGGCGGCGGTGGCGGCGATGGCTTCGACCTGGGCAGCGGCAGCTCCGGTTTTGTGGGAGCCGGCTTCGAAGAGTTCGTCGAGGCGGGCGCGCGTGGTTTTCAGACGGCTGTCCTGGGCGAGGCGGTCGAGCAGATTGTTGACGGTGGTTTTGCCGTCGCGGAGATCGCGCACGGTGGCGACGGCATGCTCCTTGATGGCTTCGTGCGCGGTTTCGCGGCCGACCCCGGCTTTGACGGCTTCCATGAGGAAGGTGGTGGTCAGCAGGAAGGGCAGGTAACGCTCGGTTTCGCGGGCGATCACGGCGGGGAAGACTTCCATCTGCTTGAGCACCGTGAGGGTGGTTTCCAGCACGCCGTCGATGGCGAAGAAGGCGTCCGGCAGGACGATGCGCCGGACCACGGAGCACGAGACATCGCCTTCGTTCCATTGGTCGCCGGCGAGACCGTGGGCCATGGTGACGTGCCCTTTCAGGATGGTGTGGAAGCCGTTGATGCGTTCGCAGGAGCGGCTGTTCATCTTGTGGGGCATGGCACTGGAGCCGGTCTGGCCCGGAGCGAATCCTTCACTGGCCAATTCATGTCCGGCCATGAGACGCATTGTTTTGGCGAAGCTGGAGGGGCCGCTGGCGAGATCGCAGAGGGCACAGACGACGCGGGCGTCGAGGCTGCGGGGATACACCTGTCCGACGGCAGTGAAAGCGGAAGGCAGGCCGAGGTGGTGGGCGACTTTGTTTTCTAGGGAGGCGACTTTGGCGAGGTCGCCGCCGAACAGATTGATCTGGTCCAACTGGGTGCCGGTGGCGCCTTTGAGCCCGCGGACCGGGTAGCTGTGGAGCAGTTGCTCCAGACTGGTGAGGCTGCCGATCAATTCCTCGGCAAACATGGCGAGACGTTTGCCCAGCGTGGTGGGCTGGGCAGCGACGTTATGGGTGCGGGCGGTCAGGATGATGTCCTTGTTTTCCCGGGCGCGGTCTGTAAGGGCGTTCAAGGTGGCGACGCCTTTGACAAGGATGACGTGGAGGGACCGGAAGATCTGGAGCTGCTCGACATTTTCCGTGAGGTCACGGCTGGTCATGCCTTTGTGGATGTGCTCATGGCCGGCCAGTTCGCAGAATTCATCGATCCGCGCTTTGACATCGTGGCGGGTGGCCCGCTCGCGGCGCATGATGGCGGCGATGTCGATGCTGTCGCGGACGCGCTGGTAATCAGCGATGGCGTCGGCCGGGATATCGAGGCCTAGTTCCCGCTGGGCCTTCATCACCGCGATCCAAAGCTCGCGTTCGAGGCGGACTTTCCCTTCCGGGGACCAGATGCCGGTGATGGCGGGCGAGGCGTAGCGTTCAGCGAGGACGTTGGGGATGAAACTCATCACGCCAAATGGCCACGGATCAGGGGAGGTGCAAGCGGGGGGTGAATCCGGCGGCTGACGACGCCTTCAGCTTCGTGCGCGGCCTCATCGATACCAGCATCAACCGCACCCCGACCGCACCAACGGTCACCTTGGCGTTGAACGGCACTGCCAGGCCAACCCCGGCCCTGACGGCGCCGTCACCGCCCTGTGCAAATAACTTAAAAATACCGAAACTTGCTATCCGGGCCCCTCCCCGGGGCTGAAATACATCCCGCTGAGGTCAGGCTCTTTCCCGGCAGCTCAGGGTGTCTGAGGCTGAACTTTGGCTTGCCATGATCCCCCCGCTGGAGCCGGAAGGGTCATCTGGTGGTGAGCCGCAGGCGGAGATAAAGGCGCTGGGCGCTGGTGAAAGGCTGGAGGGAGCGCAGCACCATGGTAGCGGTGCCATCCCCGTGATTGGTTTCACTGGCTGGAGTGACCCCGCCCGCGGTCCAATTCCCGCTGGACAGATCCGATGAGGATTCCACGCCGTAGACGATGTCGTCTGCCATGAGCCGGCGGCGGAAGGTGAGGGTCAGGTAGTCGGCGGTGGTTCCACCCACGGTGAAGGAAGCGATTCCCGCCACGGGCAGGGCCTGCGGATCGGGCAGGGCAGGTCTTCCCCCGAGGGCGTATTCGACAAAGGTGTTGAGGCCGTCGCTATCCGGGTCCGCTTCGTCTCCCGGATCCCCTTCAAGAGCTTTCCATGCGGTGTAGGTGGTGCCCTTGGGCGCGGCAGGATTGCCATGTTGGGCCGCGCTGGAACGCCAGCTGGCGGGATCGCCGTGCGGGGGATTGGCCGTGGGATTCAGCAGGACGAGGGAGAAGCCATCCCCATCCGCGGCTTTGGGCCACGGGCCGGTGGATGCGTAGGAGAACTCTTTGATCACCAAACCGTTGGCGGCAGTGATGCGGATGGTTTCCCCGGAATTATCCATGCTGCCGTCGAAGGGTCCCATCACAGGCTGCAGGAGTCCGTAGCGCTGGGTGAAAGCGGCGGGGTTGGCGGCGACGATGAGGCGGCCGCCCGGCTCCAGCACCCATTGCTGGACGGAGGTGCCAAGCACCCGGCTCACGGCTCCGCCGAGGACCACATTGAAGAGGTCCACCCGGGCTTGGCTGATATTTTGCAGTTCAATGAACTCAAAGTCACTGGAGGCGTAGGCTGATTCACCGGCGGTCTGCGGGCCGGATGGGTTATAGGAAAACTCCGAGACCACCAGATTGGCGGCGCTGGCGGGAACGGTGTCGGTATAGAAGGTGGCCTCCTGAAGCGCCGACCAGGTCATGCCGGTGAGGACGCGCGACTTGATAACGGCCCCGGCTGTCAGGGTGATGGGGCCGGTGTAGACCTTTCCGGAGGTGCCCGTGAAGGAGTCTGCCAGGACCTGGGGACTGAAAAGAAGGTCGGTCTCCGTGGCCGACTGGTTCATCACATGGAAAGCGAGGAGGTTGGACCCCGCCACGAGACGGTTTTTGAAGTTGGGGACCAGGATTTCCTCCTCGATCACTCCCGCGGTGTCAGCGTGGCTCACGAGGCTGGAGGAGTTCCACAGGGGCACGAAACCAGCATTGACGGTTTTCCGGACGATTTCCTGGCCATTCAGGTAAGCGATGAAGGCATCGTCATAACGGACGCGCAGGCGGAACGATTCAAACGAATCGATTTGGGTCTGAGCCAGGGTGAAGGGCAGCCGGACGTAGAGGGTGCCGTTGGGAGTGCCTCCGGAGGGTTGCATGGCCTGGAGGACGTTGGTTTTGATGAAGGGGGTGAAGTTGGTGGTGGCCGGCCGGTTGATGGGATTGAATCCGAACCCCATCTGTCCGCTGAGCCAACTGGCCTCGTTGGACGGTGCCGCGGGACCGGTCCACGAGGCGATGGCCATGGTGCTGCCGCCGTTGGTCTCAGACGGCACGAAGTAGGAGGCGTTGGAGAATTCAGGGATGAGGACTGATGGGGTAAAGCCACCCCCGGCCATCCGTGGATCCGAGCCGTCCGTGGTGTAATAAATCGTGCCGCCCGCAGCGTTTGGATTTGTGAGGATCACATTGAAGCCGGGAGGCACTGCACCGCCGCGCTGGTTGAAAGCGGGTGGTTCAATTGTTGGATAGAAGCCGCGCGTGCGGGCTTCGGAGATGAATTGGGTGCTGCGGTTGGTGAACCAATTGCGGGTGTCGGTCCGGGCGGTGCGCCAGTTGGAGGCGTTGCGTGCCGGAGAGGTTTTGGCATCCCCCCAGCGGGCGGATTCAGCGATGATGGCTGGTTCGACCTGACGGGAGCGGAGGTCGAGTCTGGCCTGGTTGTTGGCGGCGGTCATCGGGCCGTTGTTGAAAAAATGCCGGTAAAGGTGGTCAGCAAAGCGCAGCCTGTATTCGGGGCTGGCGGTCAGGTCCTGGTGGAAGTACTGCGGGTTGCTGTAGTTGATACCGTTCCAGAAGGAACTGGTGTCGGTCTGCCATGGCCCCCAGCGGTCCCCGGCGGAACCTGCGTTCAGCGAATGCTCGGCATCGTGAAGCAAGGACATAAATCCGAGGTTGCCGGTCCGGTCGCGGAGCGCGTAGAAGTTGTTGGGCTGGGCGTTGCTGAGGAAGGCGGAGATGCCGGAGTCCGTGTTTTTGGTGAAGAACAGGATGATGATGTAGTCGATCAAATTGCCGATATCAAGGAGGGCCGGGCCACCGGTCGGGGTCTTGCCGTCCGCCTGCAGGCCGGCCAGCTTGTAGTAGGCCGCCAATTTCTGCTCCGGGGTGGAGACCAGGGACGTCGCGGGATTGGCCGGGTTCTTGTCTTTGTTGATGAAATAAGCGGCGCGGGAGGCGGTCCAGAGTTTTTTCCAGGCACTGTCCGTGCCCGCCGTGGTAGTGACAAAATCCCCATCCGTCGCCTCCGTGGTGTAGCCGCCCGAGCTGCCGGTATGTTTGATGACGTCATAGTCGTCCTTGCTGCCTCCGAGATAAGTGGCCCCGAAGGCCGCTTCCTTGCGTTCCTCGATTTGATACAGGCCCCAATAGACGCCATTCAGATACAGGTGCACGAACCGTCCGTGGGAGGCGAGTTGTCCCACCGCCAACTGGGTGTCCCGGCTCCAGATTTCCCGCAGGGCATTGTGGGAGGCATCACCGCCAAAGGACCATGAATAGTTCTGCGAGCATTGGATATCGAAGGTGTCGAACTCGCTGGCGCCAGCGGTGCCATAGATCGGGTATTCCAGCTTGGAGGGGCCGTAGTTGCTGCGGAAGAAGACGCGGAAGGAGTGTTTGGGATTGTCTCCGGAGCGGCTGTAACCGCCCCGGATCCGGATGCCGCAGCTTGAGTGGAATCCGCCTTCCGGAGTGTTGGGATCGCCGATCATTTCCACGGAGGCGGGACGCTCCCAGGTGGATCCATGGCTGGAGGCGTGGGTGTAGATGCCCGTGGTGGTGTGGAAAAGGTTGGGCACATCGGTGGTCAGGCAAACTGAGGGCAGGGCCGCGAGCGCCGTGCTCAACGCGGCTTGACCGCCCAGAGTGGCGTTGGTGTGGTTCACGATGGTCCGGTCCATCCCATAGTCGATGATCTGCCCGCCGATGGTCCCATGGTTGGGCCATTCCGGACCCGGCTTGGCGTGGAACGGCGAGACCGGTCCGCCCTGGAGCATCACGTCGTTGAAGAAAAGATAGGTATGGGTGTCCACGTTGGTCGGTTCGTAGCCGTCACGGAACGCTGCCGCCCGCAGCACCATGGTCTTGTCCACGAGGATGGGACCTTGGTAGATGGTGCCGTTCAACTCTGTGGGCGTACTGCCGTTGGTGGTGTATCGGATGGTCGCGCCACTGGTGGCGGTGGTGATGGCGACGGAAACCGGGGCGGTGTAGACGCCGCGCCTGGGAGAGAAGCTGGTATCCCCCACATGGCCAAGAAAACCGGAGGTGGTGTTAGGGCTGCCGGGGGTGGCCTTCCGGAAATACCGGTCCGGGCCCGGCAGCCGGATGCTGGCGCTGATTTGCGGAGCTACCAGAAAGGAATTGTCGGCGGCGCTGGTGTTCAGCCCATGAATCGCCAGGAGGTTGGTGCCGGCGGGAAGGGCCGGCAGGAATTCCGACAGGCTGATCCGGACGGGCTGCAGGGAAGTCAGGATCGGGCGCGCGGCCGTGGCGGCGGCATTGAAGCCCGCGGCCGCCGGGGCGTTTTGCCGTGCCACTTCCGTGCCATTCAGATAAGCGATGAAACCATCGTTGTAGGTCATCGTGAGGTCCAGGGTGTCCAGCCCGGCCGGATTGGCTACGGTGAAGGGGACCCGCAGGTAGGCGGAAGCATTGACGTTCATCATGACCGCGCCCAGATCGGTGGCGACGATGGGTTGCCCGCTGCCAGTGGGGGTGAGGACGGGCAGTCCGCCGTTGGCGGTGTCCCCGACCAGCTTGAAAAGACTGGAAAAACTGGTGTGGGTGCCCTGGGCGGCGGACAGCTCGACTTCATCGCCTCCCGTATTCTCAAAATAGGTCAGCACAATGGTGTGGTTGCCCGCGGTCAGGCTGCGGGTGACCAGCGAATCGGCCGGCGCCCGCAGGCCTGCGACTGAAGAGACCGAAATGTTGTCGATGAGCAGCCGGAACCCTTCATCCGAGTTCACGCAAAAGGTCCACGCGCCCCCCGTCGGGATCACCAGGGTGGCGGTTGCCCGCATGGCGAAATTCGACTGATCTCCCCCGTGCAGGACCGGGAGACCGTCGCCAAAGCGGCCGTCCCCTCCGGTGTCTCCGGTGAAATTGACCGCGGGGGTCACGCCAGTGAGCAGGCCAAGGGCACTGATATTGTTGAGGAGCGTCTCCGCGGTGCTGATGGAAGTGAGGGCGGTCGGGGAGAGTTTTTCCTCAATGAAGAAGCCCGGCGTCGGCACGCCGAATCCCAGATGGGTCGGGCCGTGGATCCAGCCCGCCCCAGGCACGAAGCCGGGCTGGGTCCAACTTTGCCCGAGCGAGCCATCCGGAGGCACCAGCGCGCTGGACGCTGCGCCCGCGGACAGAAGGTTTGTGGTGGAAAACGGCACTCCGAAGGATTCGTCGGGCTCCTGCGAGGGGAAGGTTGGGGCGAATTCGCCCGGCCGCGTGGCTCCATCCGGAGCGACGAGGGCAAGGTATTCCCCATCCGCATTGAGGGAAAAATTCGTGTGTAGTTTCGCAGGATCGGTCGTGCGGTTTTTGCTGGAGGCCCAGACCACGAGGAATTCACGGGGGCCCAGCGACACGCCGGCGGGAAAAGTCCATTTGGTCGGATTGGCGGCGTTGTCGGTGAGGTGCCAGCCCGAGAGGTCTGCAACGGTGGCGTCGGGATTGTAAATTTCCAGCCAGTCCGGGGATTCGCCATCCTCGTCGAGCAGGGTTCCCTCGTTTGAGGCCATGAATTCGGTGATGATGGGGGCGGCCGCTGCCTGAAAAGGGCCCCCCAAGCACGAGGCCAAAGACAGACCGATCCAGCGGGCAGCAAAATTGAACGGAAATTTTCTGGACATGGGGTGCTTGATCGCGCCGGAACTTGGCGCGGGGGGTAAAGTTGAGTCAGCCCGGCAGGAGGCGGGGGCAGGGTGGGGCAGGGTGGGGCAGGGTGGGGCAGGATGGGCCGATCAGGACCAAAAGCGGGGGGAGAATGCTGGCATGTGGGGGGAGGTGACTCCCTTGGTATCCGAAAGATGCGCTTCAGGAGGGTTTTCGGGCGAGAGGAAGTGATTCTCTCAAAAATTTACCGGAGGTGTCAATAGGCAGCGTCCCCGCTGGCGCGGCCGAAGGTCGATTCCGGGTGGGGGGAGGGCGCCATGAGGAGGGTATGGAAAAGAAGTGCCGGGCCCGGATGTGCCACGACAATTAAAACTGCCCCTGATGGGGTGGTTTTCCGGGGTGATTCGGCGTGGTGATTGATGCTGGCCGGGGCTGCGGGTGCAGCTGCGGGCTGTGGTCAAAAGAACCCAACCCACCAAGGTCGTTTTCGAGGGCAACCAAGGAAGAACCATCAGCATGAGTGCACTGCCGCCCGCTGCTTCCAACCCCGGCAAAAGATAGGTTCCGTCCGGCCGGTATTAGCTTGGCAAACTCCGGGAATCCATATCCTTTTGATCCTTCAGACCAGACTCTGCATCCCTTGCCATGAAATTTCTTTCCAGCTCAATGATCCCCATGGCCAAGTTCGCCCTTGGCTTCGGCCTTGTGTCAGCCGCCCACTCCGCCCCTGCGCAGGCCATCGGCATTTTTGAAAGCGCGGCCGACATTGGCAAAATTGATTTGAAGGGGTCGTCCGCTTTCCTTCCTGACAAAAATCAGTATCGCATCACCGGCAGCGGCAAAAACATCTGGTTCGCCGAGGATGCCTTCCAGTTTCTTTCCAAAACCATGTCGGGAGACCTCGTCTTCAGCATGGACACCGGCTGGGAGGCCGCGGGCAAGGAACCGCACCGCAAGGCCTGCGCCATGGTCCGTCAAAGCATGGACCCCGACTCTCCTTATGTCGACGTGGCGGTGCATGGCGACGGATTGATCGAGATGCAATACCGCATGGCAAAAGGCGCCACCACCCTCGCCGCCCGCACCCCGGTGCAGGCTCCGGCCACCGTAAAACTGGAGCGCGATGGCGACGTCTTCACGGCGTCAGTGTCCAAGGATGGCGGTCCCTTTCAACCCATCGGCGCGGTTTCCCTGGCGATGCCGGATCCGGTTTATGTGGGCATTGCCGTCGGAGCCCACAATGCGGCCAACCTGGAAACGGCACTGATTTCCAATGTCCAGCTCACCCACCGGGTCGCCGCGAACGGTGAAAAGAGGGTAAGAGAAACGACCTTGGAGACGCTCGCCATCGCGACATCAGAACGCAAAATCGTTTACCGCGACCGCAGCCTGTTTGAAGCCCCCAACTGGTCTCCGGACGGCAAGCTGTTTTATTTCAACCGGACCGGCAGCATCTGGACGATTCCTGTGGCCGGCGGGGAGCCTGCCAAACTGGATACCGGAGTGGCCGTGAAGAATAACAATGACCATGGCCTTTCCTCTGACGGAAAATGGCTGGCGATCAGTTCCGGATCCGGGGAAAACGGATCGCAGATTTACATCGTGCCAGCCACCGGCGGGGAAGCCCGGGAGATCACGCCCACCGGCCCTTCCTACTGGCACGGCTGGTCTCCGGATGGGAAAACCCTGACTTATTGTGCGAAGCGCCACGAGAACTACGACGTCTACACCATTCCCTCCGCCGGCGGCCCCGAAACCCGTCTCACCGATGCCGCCGGACTCGACGATGGCCCGGAATACAGCCCGGATGGGCAAACCATTTTCTTCCACTCCGAGCGTCACGGTCCTGCCAAACTCTGGCGCATGAAACCGGATGGCACCGGCCAGGAACAGATCACTTCCGACGAAGCCTACGCCGACTGGTTTCCCCATCCTTCCCCGGACGGAAAATGGATCGTGTTTGTATCCTTCGATCAAAGCGTGAAAGGCCATCCCTCCGATAAAAACGTGGTGCTCCGCCTCATGCCCGCAACCGGTGGCAAACCCAAGGTCATCGCCACCCTCTTCGGCGGGCAGGGCACCCTGAATGTTCCCTCCTGGTCACCTGACAGCACCAAAATCGCCTTCGTCAGCTATCGTCACCTCCTTCCCTGAACTTCCCATGTCCTTTCCCGCCACCCGCCGCTCCTTTCTCAAGCACGCCGCCCTGCTGCCCATGGCTGCCGGTGCCGGCTTTCCGGTCGTGACGGCCCCGGCCGCGCTCGCTCCGGTTTCCCGCACGGGAGGCGCTTTGTTGAAGACCTCCCTGAACGCCTACTCCTTTCTGGAGCTGCTCAATGCCAACGACAAGGACCCTGCCAAAGGAGTGGATTTGTTCCAGGTCTGCGACTTCTGCGCCAAACATGATTTTGAGGCAGTGGACTTCACCGGCTACTTTTTCCCCGGCTACCCGAAGGCCCCTGATGATGCCTATCTCTACAAGCTGAAGCGCCACGCCTTCAATCTCGGTCTGGAAATCAGCGGCACCGGCGTCCGCAACGACTTCACCACCGCCGACAAATCTGTCCGCGCCGAAGGGGTGCAGCGCCTCAAGACCTGGATCGAAGTCGCTGCCAAACTGGGAGCTCCCGTGATCCGGGCCTTTGCTGATTCCCAGCCGCCGTTCAAAAACTGGCAGCAGGCCAGCGGCAATGCCCTGCGGGCGGAGGTGGAAGCCTGGCTGGCCGATGATCTGCGAGGGTGCGCGGATCACGGCAAGAAATTTGGCGTCATCGTAGGGGTGCAAAACCATGGCGACTTCATCAATACCGGTGCGGAACACCTCAGCCTGCTGAACCGCGTCGACCACGAATGGTGCGCCGCGCTCGTGGATACTGGCAAATACCTGACAACCGATCCCTACGCCGACATTGCCCAGGTGGCCCCGTATGCCGTGAACTGGCAGATCAAGGAAACCACCGGCAGCTCCACAGATTCCCCCCTCACGGACATGAAAAAGCTGGTCACACTCATCCGCCAGTCCGGCTACCGCGGGTATGTGCCCATCGAGACCCTGTCGATGAAACGGAAGGGCTATGATTCGTTCGTCGAAATCCCAAAGATGCTCGCAGAACTGCGTCAAGCCATTGCCGCCACGGCCTCTGTCACACCGCTGGTCCCAGTGAGATGAACTGTCCCGCCTGGTTGGACGCCGATACCTCAACGCCATTCCGTAATGATGCTTTTGGCGTAGGTTCCGGCTTGGAAAGCTGACTATTGTTCAGGAGTTTGGCGTTCATGTTGAGGGACTTGTGCGGACCTCATTTGCATTTTCAAAAACCGGCCCTATCCTTGGGCAGTTCTTTGTCAGCTTAAGGTTCCGGCTTCGCCGCCGGGACCACGGGGGACCCAAATCCCGTTCCGCCAGCTCATTTGCCGGCGGCAACTTGGGGCGAACGACGCCTGCGGCGTCGGGGGCACTTAGTGGCTCCAGCCCGACAGCTAACTCCGTCAGCATCACTGAGAGACTCCGCGACGCCCCGTTCTCCCTCCTGTCCAACCGGAGGAAACCCGGAAGCGCTGTAGCGCCTCTTTTCCTCCAGGGAACGTCATCGCCTGATCCACACTCCGCAGTGCGGGGTTCGGGCCATCACCACAAAAAACAGGAGAAAACACAACATATGACCGGACAAACTCTGTTCTGGCTCGGGTTCATCGTGGCCACGCCTCTGGCGCTCTGGCTCATCATCCACCTCATCCTTGGCGTGCGTTATATTCCGCACAGCCGGGTGGGCATCATCGAAAAGCTATGGTCCGGCAAGGGATCGCTGGAAGAGGGCCGGATCATCGCCCTGAACGGCGAGGCCGGACTGCAGGCGACTCCGCTGCGCGGCGGGCTGCATTTTGGCTATCCGCTCTGGCAATACAGCATCCACACGGTGCCGCTCGTCACCATCGGTGAAGGACGGATCGGCTACGTGTATGCCCGTGACGGAGCCCCGCTGGAGCAAGTGCAAACCCTCGCCCGCAGCGTGCCCTGCAATGCCTTCCAGGACGCCGCCACCTTTCTCACCGGAGGTGGGCAGCGCGGCCGGCAACGTGCCATTTTGCGTGAAGGGGTCTATGCCATCAATACGGCGTTATTTGTCGTGATCAGTGAGCAGAACGTTTATGCCGGCATTTCCCGGAAGGAGGAACTGGCGCAGTTCGAGCACTGGCAGAAGGAGTTGATGGGCGGAGGCGGTTTCAGCCCTGTCCGCGTGGGGTATGATGCCGCCACGGTGGTCCGCGACGAGCGCAGCCCGATCGCCCAGGAAAACGGTTTGGCGATGCAGGATAACCTCGGCATCGTCACCGTGCAGGATGGCCCCACGCTTGATCCAGGTGAATTCATCGCCCCCCAGGTCGGCAGTGCCGAGGCCGGTCACAGCGGGCACAATTATTTCCAGGACATCGAGGAATTCCTGTCCCTCAACGGCCGCCGCGGCCGGCAGTTGCAGGTGCTGACGGACGGCACCTATTTCATCAACCGCTGGTTCGCCACGGTGGATCTGAAACCGAAGACCCTGATCCCCATCGGTTACGTCGGGGTTATCATCAGCTACTACGGCCAAAGCGGCGAGGACGTCACCGGCAACCAATTCCGCTATGGCGAGCAGGTGAACTCCGGCAGCCGCGGGGTGTGGAAGCAGGCCCTCGCTCCGGGCAAGTATGCGCTCAATCCCTACGCCTTGAAAATTGAACTGGTGCCCACAGTCAACTTTGTCCTGCGCTGGGTCAGCGGGCAGACGGAAACCCATCGTTACGATGAACAACTGGCCAGCATTCCCATCATCACCGCCGACGCCTACGAACCTTTGCTGCCGCTGTCCCTCGTGCTGCACATCGATTACGAAAAGGCCCCCCGCGTGGTGCAGCGGTTCGGCGATGTGAAGCGCCTCATCAGCCAGACGCTGGATCCGATCCTGACGGCCTACTTCCGTGACGTGGCGCAATCAAGCAGCATGCTGGAGCTGCTCACCCACCGTGAGGATATTCAGAAGCGGGCCACCGCGGAGCTGGGCCGGCGGTTCCTCGAATATGATATCAACTGCGTGGCGGTCCTGATTGGCCGGCCCGAGTCGGATCCCCGCAATACCCAAACGGAAGATCCGATCGAGCGCCTCTTCGACCAGTTGCGCCAGCGCCGTCTGGTCGAGGAACAAAAGGAAACCTTCGGCAAGCAGCAGGAAGCCGCGGTCCAGCTGAAACAACTGAATGAAGCCCAGGCCCAGGCCGAACGCCAGACGCACCTGACCCAGACCAAGATTGAAATTGAAATCGCCAGCAACCGGGGTGCGGCCCAGCTCGCCGAAGCGGAAAACCTCGCGCGCCGCGAAGTGACCCTGGCGGAAGGGCAGGGCCGCGCCGCCGTGCTGATCGGTCAGGGGGAAGCCTCCCGCATTGCCCAGGTCGGTGAAGCCGAAGCCCGCGTCAGTGAATTGAAAGTCGAAGCACTGGGTGACCCGCGGCTCTACGCCATGAACCTGATGGCGACCCAACTGGCCCAGAGCGTCCAGCCGCTGGTGCCGGAGCGCCTCGTCATTCTCGGCGGTCAGGGCGAAGGCAACGCCAGCCCGCAGACCAGTCTCTTCCAAACGCTGATGAGCGTGCTGACCACCTGGCAGGCCACCCAGCAGGTGCAGGAAGAAAAACCGGAGCTCAAAAAGGCCGCGTAATCCGCCGGACCCGATCAACCAGCCTGCGGCGGATTCGTCCGCCGCAGGCCATGGCGCGGGTTGCACTGGCCGTCAAAGCAGGGGACAGGTCCCGATGATAAAGCAGGAAAACTTGGCTCCGGAACTCCTTTCCCCGGCGGGGAACTGGGAGTGCGCCCGGGCGGCGGTGGCGAATGGGGCGGATGCGATCTTTTTCGGGATGCCGCGCTTTAATGCCCGGATGCGGGCGGACAATTTTACGGAAGAGGACCTGCCCAGGCTGATGGAATACCACTTTCCACTTTCCTCCTTATTTGCGTGAAAAATTGAATTTTACCGGATTTCCTGCCTTGGAGGAAGTCCCGGCACTCACATCACAAAATTGACGCGAATTGTGATTGCTTAAATTCTTCCTTCAGGATTTCATTCTCTCCAAATGATGCAACGAACGACGCCAGTCCACCGCCTCATAATGGCAGGGGTACTGATTTTGGTTCTTGGATTGTGGGTGACGTCCAAACTCAAGGCTCCGCCAGATGAGTTAACTCACCTCGCTGACCAGCAAGTTTTCTCCGCAGTCCCTTCCAACGCTAATCCGCTTTCATCCGTGGCTCAGACGAAGCCCGGCCACGATCAGAAAACGGCGCCCCCGGCCTCCACCCAATCCCCCCCAAGGTCTCATGATTTCCGTGTCGCTGATAGCGGTGCTGTGAAACCCTTGGACAATACCTTGGAAGAAGCCAAATACCGAAGGTGGTCATCGATAGCGAGAGGCTCCCATTTGAACCTGCTTGGCGCGGAGGACCTGAGTCTTAATGAGGCAGTGATTGCGTTGTTGGAACTCGATGCTGCACACGCGGAAATTCTTAGGAAGGAAGTAAATGATTTCGTCTCGGCGGTTAAATCGGAGGAGGTGAAAAATGCCTATGTGAATTCGAATGCGTCCGGGGATGAGGAGATTGTCATCAAACCGTTTGATCCGGGGCAACTGATGTCCGATTTCAAAAAGAAGATCGAAAAGTCGTTTGATCCCACTACAGCTAAATTCGTCGGCGACTTGGCAGGATACGATGGCATGCTCAAATCCATAGGGTCCGAAGTTCGCTTGGCTTATGAAACAGGAATGAATGGTGAAAACCGTCTCAGAGTGGATTCCGAAATCAGAAGCCGAGAAGCTGATCCTGACGAGAATTCTTTTGTAAAAGATGGAATTACATTTTCCTCGAAAATTAAAGTCAACTCCTCCAGGATTTTGGGCAGGGGAAATGATTCGAGGTATGAGGCGCTGTTTAACAACGTCGCATCTCTTCCTAAAAGTGCCGACGGGTCGAACACGAGCCTCAACTACGAGAATTAGCCGGGACATTACAGCAGCAATTTGAATCCATTTGCGAGAGATTCAATTTGGAGATTCAATTTGCGATGCAAATTACGAAGGAGATTCCACGATGTTGCCGTCGTTCGTGGTGGTTCGCGGCCTTGATGACTCCAACGCTTGCCAAGCAGCGTCGTGTGCTGGCGATGAGTTCTACGCCAAGGCGCGCCGCCCACTTGGACTTCAATGGGTTGCGCGGGCCCCCAAAACAGGGGACAGGTTCCGATGACAATGCAGGACAACATGGCTCCGGAACTCCTTTCCCCGGCGGGGAACTGGGAGTGCGCCCGGGCGGCGGTGGCGAATGGGGCGGATGCGATCTTTTTCGGGATGCCGCGCTTCAATGCCCGGATGAGGGCGGACAATTTCACGGAGGAGGACCTGCCCAGGCTGATGGAATACCTGCACGGGCACGGGGTGCGGGGTCTGGTGACGATGAATACCCTGATTTTCACCAGCGAGCTGGCGGACGCCGCGGAGCAGCTCCGCACCCTCGAAGCGGCGGGGGTGGATGCCATCATTGTCCAGGATATCGGTCTGGCGCGGCTGGCCCGGGCGGTGGCGCCAAAGCTGGCCCTGCATGCCAGCACGCAGATGACCCTCACTTCTCCGGAAGGCCTCGCTTTCATGCACGACCGGCTCCGGCTGGACCGGGCCGTGCTGGCGCGGGAGTTGTCGCTGCGCGAGCTGGAGCGTTTCCGGGAAACCACGGTGCCGTTGGAGGTTTTTGTGCATGGGGCGTTGTGTGTGGCCTATTCCGGCCAATGCCTGACCAGCGAAAGTCTCGGGCAACGCAGCGCCAACCGCGGCGAGTGCGCCCAGGCTTGCCGGATGCCTTATGAATTGATAGTGGATGGCGAGCTGACGGATCTGGGGGACAAACGGTATCTGTTGTCCCCGCAGGACCTCTCGGCGGTGGAGGAAATCCCGGCCCTGCTGGCGCGGGGCGTGCGCAGTTTCAAAATCGAAGGCCGTCTGAAATCTCCGGAATACGTCGCGGCGGTGACGGCGGTTTACCGCAAGGCTATTGATGCCGCCCTCGCCGGAAAAACGGATGGCCCGATGGCCACCGCCGAAGACCGGTATGCTTTGGAGATGACGTTCAGCCGGGGCTTGTTCAGCGGGTGGATGCATGGCGTGAACCACCAGCAATTGGTGGGAGCCCGTTACGGCAAAAAACGGGGCGCCATGGTGGGCCGGGTCCGTCAGGCCGGGCGCGACTGGGTGGAACTGGAATCGGTGGGAGCCAATCTCAAAGCGGGGGATGGCGTGGTTTTTGATACCGGCGGCGACACCAATGATGAGCAGGGCGGGCGGGTTTTTGAAGTGATAGGCAACCGTCTGACGTTTGCGCGCGGCAAGGTCGATTTTTCCAGGCTTCAGCCGGGCGACCGGGTTTGGAAAACCAGCGATCCGGCCCTGGACAAAAGGCTGCGGGCAACTTTTGAAAAAGAGGCCGGATGGCAGCCGGTGCAGGCCTTGAATGTGGTGGTCGGCGGAAACGAAGGCAGCCCGCTGGAGTTGGTCTGCGGGGAGATCAAAGTGGTTTCCACCATGCCGCTGGTGCCGGCGCTGAAGCGGCCGCTCACGGAAGAGACGCTGCGGGATCAACTCGGCCGGCTGGGCGGCACGGCTTACGCTTTGGGGGCCGTGGACTACCGGGTCACCGGCGACCTGATGCTGCCGGTCAGCGAGCTGAACCGGATGCGCCGGGAGTTGGTGGAACGGCTGGATGCGGTGTCTTCCGGAAAGCCTGACACTCTGGCGGAAACCCGGCCGGTGGTGGAGGTTGGACCGTTCCTGGAAGCGGTCCGGAACCGTCCGGCACCACCTCCCGCTGCCGAGATGGAACTCTCCGTGCTCTGCCGGACCCTGGAGCAAGTGGAGGTCTGCGCGGCGGAAGGGATCGCGGTGGCCTATGCGGATTTCGAGGACGTGCGCGGTTATGCGGAAGCGGTGCAGCGGGTCCGCGACACCTCCGCGATGCGGCTGCTGCTGGCGACGCCCCGCATTCAAAAACCCGGGGAGCAGGGCTTTTTCAAACTGATCGAACGCGCCAATCCGCATGGGGTGCTGGTGAGGAATCTGGGCGCCGTGCCGTGGTTCACGAAGCGTGGGCTGGAAACGGTGGGCGACTTTTCCCTGAATGTCGCCAATCCCCTGACGGCGGCGTTTTTCAAGGAGGAGGGGCTGGATGTCCTGACGGTTTCCTACGATCTGAATATCACCCAGGTGCTCGGTTTGCTGGCGGGCGCTCCGCCATCGTGGTTCGAACTGACGCTGCACCAGCACATGCCGATGTTTCACATGGAGCATTGCGTTTTTGCGGCCTTCATGTCCCAGGGAAAAACTTTCCTCGATTGCGGCCGGCCCTGTGAAAAACATTCCGTCAAACTGCGCGACCGCGTCGGCATGGAACATCCCCTGAAGGCCGATGTCGGCTGCCGGAATACGTTATTCAATGCCCAGGCCCAGACCGGGGCCCAATATTACGCGCAGCTTCACGCCGCTGGGTTGCGCCGCTGCCGGATTGAATTGCTGGAAGAGGACCCGGCCGGGGTGCGCCGCGTGCTGCACACCTACCGCGCCCTGCTGGAAGGCCGGGCGGAGGGGGCCGATCTTTGGCGCAGTCTGAAGGCGCAGTCAAAACTGGGTGTGACGCTCGGCACCTTGGAACCGGCGGGCGCGTGACCGGGAAGTTTTCCGGAAAGGCGCGTTGAGCTGCATTTGTCCGTGCGTTGCGGCGGGTTTCCCGGTAGGGCTGGGGAGAATAATCCGGCCAACAGGCCGTGATCGCCGCTTTAAAAACTGCCCATCCATTCCATGCCGCCCTCTGCTCCTGACACTTCGCCCCCTCCCGGGATCAGCCGCGGGGCCAAACTCGCGCTCGTGGCGGCGGTGCTCGGCTGGTTGTTTGATGGATTTGAAATCGGCTTGTTCCCCGTGGTGGCGCGTCCGGCCCTGCTCTCCATGCTGGGACCCGGCGGGGAAGGGCAAGTGGGCAGCTGGATGGGCATCATCACCGCGACGTTTTTACTGGGGGCGGCGCTGGGCGGGGTGGCCTTTGGCTGGCTGGGCGACCGCATCGGGAGGGTGAAGGCGATGTCGTTGAGTATTTTGTGCTATTCCTTGTTCAGCGGGGCCGCTTATTTCGCGGAGGTGCCATGGCATCTGGCGGGATTCCGGTTCGTTGCCGCTCTGGGCATGGGAGGAGAATGGGCGCTCGGAGTGGCGCTGGTGATGGAGGTCTGGCCGGAACGCCATCGCCCGTGGCTGGCCGGGGCCATCGGCGCTGCGGCCAATCTGGGGATGGTTCTGGTAGGCGTGGTGGCGGCGCTGGTGCCGGTGACCCAGGATTCGTGGCGCTGGATGTTTCTGGTCGGTGCCTCGCCGGCGCTGCTTACTTTTTTGATCCGCCTGTTTGTCCCGGAATCGGAGCGCTGGGAACAGACCCGGCAGCTGGGCGGCCACCGGGTATCGCCGGTGCGCGAGGTGTTGGGAAAAACCCTGCGGGGCCGTACCCTGATCGGCATCGTGCTGTCTTCGATCGCCCTGATCGGCACGTGGGGTTCGGTGCAGTGGATTCCGTTGTGGGTGGATCAATTGACCGCCGGGACCGTGCCGGGAGCCAAGGCCAATGCGCATATGATTTCCTCGCTCGGGGCCATGGTGGGCAGTCTGCTGGCGCCGGTCCTGCTGGGCCGGATCAACCGCCGCACCAGTTATACCATCCTGTGCGTGCTCTCGTTGCTGGTCTGCGGATTGCTCTTCCGGACCCAATCTGCCTACACCACCCAATTCCTGTTGATGGTCTTTGGCGCGGGGGCCTGCACCGCCGCCTTCTACGGCTGGTTCCCGCTTTATCTGCCCGAACTGTTCCCCACCCGGGTGCGCGCCACCGGACAGGGGCTTTGTTATAATTCCGGACGCATCATCGCCGCGGCGGGGGCGCTGACCAGTGGGGCCCTCGTGCAGTTTTACGGCGGGTATGCCCAGATGGGGGCCATGGTCACTCTCGTCTATCTGATCGGCATCATCGCCATCCGGTTCGCCCCGGAAACCAACGGCCGGCCGTTGCCGGAGTAGGAAAACAGGATGGATTCCCAAACTCTAACCGCGCCATTCTGAAACTGATCCCAGGTCCCTGATACCCCTGTCCTCATGCTCCCCACCGACATCACCGTCATCGGCGCTGCGCTTTATTTTCTGCCGGTCATCACGCGGGTGCCGCTGAAGTTCGGTACCGAAACCCTGACGGAAGTCACCTGTGCGCGGGCGCGGCTGCGGGTGCGGCGGAAGGATGGGCGGGAGGCGGAGGGATGGGGTGAGACGCCGCTCAGCGTGCAGTGGGTCTGGCCTTCGGTGTTGCCTTATGCGAAGCGTCAGGACGCTTTGCAGGATTTTTGTGTCAGGCTGGCGAAGGCCTGGCCGGCTTGCGGGGTGTCCGGGCATGCCTTGGAGTGCGGGCAGGATTTCATCAGCCATACTCTGCGGGAGGAGTGGACCGTTTGGAATGCAGGCCGTCCCGCGGCAGAGGCATTGCCCTGGCTGGCGGCCTTGGTTTGTGCCTCGTTGTTTGACTTGGCAGTTCACGATGCCTACGGCCGGGTGAACGAAGTGCCGGTTTACGAAACCTACCGCTCCCCGTGGATGAGCCGGGATCTGGCGGATTTTCTGACGCCGGCCGGAGACCGTGCGGGCAGTCTGTCGTTCGCGGGAAAATACCCGGCTGATTTCCTGCGCCCGCAGCGCTGGGAGCAACTCATGGCCTGGCATCTGGTGGGCGGGCTTGATGCCATTGATGCCGCTGATTTGACGGGCGGGGAGCCGGACGATGGCCATCCGGTGCTGCTCGCCGACTGGATCCGGCGCGATGGCTTGCAGGCGCTCAAGATCAAGCTGCGGGGGAATGATGCCGCATGGGATTACGACCGGATGGTCCGGGTGGGCCGTTGTGCCCTGGCGCAGGAGGTTCTTTGGCTCACGGCTGACTTCAACTGCACCGTCACCGACCCTGACTACGTCACCGAAATCCTCGACCGTCTCCGTGACGATGAACCCCGCATTTTCGCCCTGCTGTTATACGTGGAGCAGCCTTTCCCTTATGAGCTGGAGACGCATCCCATTCCGGTGCAGTCCGTGAGTGCCCGCCGTCCGCTCTTTCTTGATGAAAGCGCCCACGACTGGCAGCACGTCCGGCTGGGCCGCTCGCTTGGCTGGACCGGGGTAGCTTTGAAAACCTGCAAGACCCAGACCGGAGCCCTGCTCAGCCTGTGCTGGGCCCAGGCTCATGGGATGACGCTGATGGTGCAGGACCTGACCAATCCGATGCTCGCCCAGATCCCTCATTGCCTGCTCGCAGCGCACGCCCCGACCATTGCCGGCGTGGAGACCAACAGCATGCAGTTTTACCCCGCAGCCTCCGCCGCCGAAGCAGTGGTCCACCCCGGCCTTTACCAACGCCGGAATGGCCGGGTGGACTTGGAAACCATCCATGGTCCCGGCTTTGGCATGAGGGTGGAGGAAATCGGGCGCGTGCTGCCTGCTGCCGTGCAAATCTGACCGGCCGTGCAGGACCGGTCAGACCGGGCCTGCTGCAGAGGATTTGACCTCGACGGCGGCGCTCAATTTTGCCAGCGTCAGGGCCTTCTTGGCTTCGTATTCCTCTTCGGTCAGGAGGTCGCGGCTTTTGAGTTGATGCAGGTTCTCGATACTTTCGCTCGCTTCCTGGGTCGCTTTGGCCACATCGCTGGACTGGAAGGATTTCACAAATTCGCGGCCCTTGGCGAGGGCTTCCTGGTAGAGATCCCGGGCACGGTCGATCGGCAGATTGAAAAAAGTGCCCTGGGAGCGGAAGTGGCGGATCGCCACCTGACACACGGCATAGGTCGAAGCGCCGGAAAGGGCGGACATACTGACTCCACCGAGCATGGTGCCGATACCGGGAATGGCTTTGACCAGACTGGCGCCGGTGCGGGCCACGGTGCTGCCGGTCAGACTGGTGACGAAACGTTTCCCCTGATCCGCCGCGAAGTCCACCTGGTAGAGTTTGGCCAGTTGCTGCAGGGCATCCATCTGGATGGCGGTGACCGCCGCGATATCGGCGAGGGGCACCGGAATCAGCCCGGCACCGAGGGACCAGAGGACGTGGCGGTTTACAATCGCCGCTGCCAGGGCTTCGCGGGGATCCTGCTCCGACGGGCTGTCCACAGGCACGAGGACCAACTCCTGCGGCGGAGGGGAGGAGGGGTCAGGCTGGGAATCGGCGGCGGGAGAGGATGGATCGGTGTTCATACGGTTGAGGGGTGCTACTTACGTTTTGTCAGGAGAAAGTCGAGTATAATCCGGGCGGCATGTTTGTATTCGCCCGGCCATGGGACCGGATTGACGGAAACGCGGTCATTTTTATCGTGCAGGAGCTTCCTCTGGCTGCGTAAATTATCCCCATGACCCGCGTCCTTCAATTACTCCTGCTTAGCTTGACCGCCACTTCCCTGTGGGCGGCCGCTCCCAATGTGGTGATGATTTATACCGACGACCAGGGCTACGGGGATATCGGAGTGCAGGGAGCGAAGGGTTACAGCACGCCCAACCTCGACCGGATGGCTGCGGAGGGGATGCGTTTTACCGACTTCTACGTGGCGGCGCCGGTGTGCTCGGCGTCGCGGGCGGCTTTGCTGACGGGTTGTTATCCGGCGCGGGTGGGGATCAATGGGGCCTTGGGGCCAAAGAGCCGGACCGGGTTGAATCCTGAGGAAACCACCCTCGCGGAAGTGATGAAGGCGAAAGGTTATGCCACGGGGATGTTCGGGAAATGGCATTTGGGGGACCATCCCGATCTGCTGCCGGTGAAGCAGGGGTTTGATGAGTATCTTGGCCTGCCTTATTCGAACGACATGTGGCCGGAGAATCCGAATGCTAAAACGGGGAGTTATCCCCCGCTGCCTTTGATGGAAAATGCCGCCGCGGCCGATCCGGAAGTGTCTGCCGAAGATCAGGCGACCCTGACCACACGGTATGCGGAGCGTGCCGTGAAGTTCATCACTGAACACAAAACCAAGCCGTTTTTCCTCTATGTCGCGCCTTCCATGCCGCACGTGCCGCTTTATGTCAGTGACAAGTTCAAAGGGAAATCGGCCCAGGGCCTGTATGGGGATGTGATCCAGGAAATCGACTGGGCGGTGGGTGAAATCCTGACGGCTCTGAAGACCCAGGGGCTGGATGAAAACACCCTCGTGATTTTCACCAGCGACAATGGCCCGTGGTCGATTTACGGCAACCACGCGGGCAGCGCCGGACCCTTCCGCGAGTCCAAGGGGACCTGTTGGGAAGGTGGCATCCGGGTGCCGTGCCTGATGCGCTGGCCCGGTAAAATCCCCGCCGGGACGGTGTGCCGGGAGGTGGCGGGAACGATTGATATCCTCCCGACTCTGGCGGCCCTGACGGGGGCGGCGCTGCCGGAAAAAGCGATCGACGGCAAGGACATCGGCCCGCTGCTGCGTGGGGAAGCCGGGGCGAAGTCACCGCATGAATCCCTCGTGTTTTATTATGGCAACCACGAGCTGCAGGCCCTGCGCAGTGGCAAATGGAAGCTGATTCTTCCTCATGCCTACCGGACCATCGAAAAGACCGGGGCCGATGGGCTGACCGGAAAACACGGTCGCGCCACGACCGGGCTGGAGTTGTATGATCTGGAAAAAGATCCGGGTGAAACCAAGGACCTGGCCGCCACCGAGCCCGCCGCTCTGCAGCAACTGTCAGCGCTGGCCCAGGCCGCCCGGGAAGAACTGGGTGACACCCTGACTAAAACCAGGGGCAAGGGGCAGCGCGTCCCGGCAGCGGTGACCTGGCCTTGATGAATCAGTCCCCGGGCTTGATGTCCGGTTCCTGTTCATCGGTCGGTTTTCCGATGGCCCTGGCCAGCATTTGATTTGAAGCCAGCAGAGCCCCGAACAACAAAAAGGGCATAATCACCGGCCACGGAAAGCGTGTGGAGGAGAAGGCGATATGAAGTACGCCCGGCAGGACCATGGCCGCCAGCCAGAGCAGGGTGTTGGTGCGCAGCATTTTCTGTTTTTCGGCCTGATTCATGATGTTGGATGGTTGGAAAGGGTTCGAAAACGAGGAAAAGGCCTCAGCGCGGATCCCCTCCCAGGGAGAACATCAACGGCATTCCTTTAACGGTCAGATTTTTAAAGCCGTAGCCCCCTTTTTCGATCATCTGATCAAAGTCGGATTGTTTGGCCTCCGGGATGAGTTCGCGGAGCTGACCGCGGCTTTCCTCAAAGAAAGCCCAGCGTTGTTCCAGCCACGGGTGGAACTCCGCGGAACCGCGCGCCGGAAGATTGGCGAGGGTAAACTTTTTCGCGCCCGCCTCTTCCAGCCGTTTGGAAAAGAAGCTGGCGATTTTTTCCTGACCGGCCTCATCCAATCCGAAGGCGGCACCATAGGCCGAGGCGATGAAACGGCTGCCCTCCTCAGGCACATCCTCGAAGTTGATGATCTCCTTGGACAGCCCGGAAATGGAGCCTGCCTGTTCGAGGAATTTGCCAAAGCGGGTCTCCCCCTCCGGGGTCGCGAGTTTGCCATTTTTCTCCCATTCGACCAAGGCGAGGGCTTCTGTGAAAACGGAACCAAGGGTGGATCCGATCTGAGTGACTTTGCCATAGGAGACCACCACCTCGCCCTGCAGTTGGGCGATTTGGTCGCGCACCGATTTGGCATCGCGTTCGGCGGCGAGGCGTTTTTCGCGCTCGGCCTCCAGAGCGGCCTGCAGGTCTGCCACGCCCGGGGCAGGAGATGAGGCGTCCAATGCCGTAGTCTTCCCTGACCCCTTGTTGGCCGAGGGCTGGGCTGGATCGGAAAGGCTGGCGCGCAGCGTGGCCAATTCGGTGCCGAGGCGCTGGTTTTCCGAGGAAAGGCTGGTGCCCCACCAGGTGAGGCTTCCGGTGAGCAGGGTGGCGGCGGCGATGCCGAGGGCTGGTTTGGTGTTCATAAGAAATAAGGTAGTGAGGAAACCGAACGCCGGGGGGATTGCCGGAGCGGCGGCGATCACCGATTGCATGACCCCGGCCGGGGCGGGTCCGGCCAGGCAGGCTGGACTGAATCCCGCGGCGGCCGACGGGCCGAGGATCCGTTGGAGGCGTTGCAGACCACGGGAGACCCGCTTGCGGACCGCCATTTCAGAAACCCCCAGCTGGGAACTGATCTGGGCGTAGTCCTGATCCTGATAAAACCGCAGCACGACCGCCTCCCGCTCCTCCGAGGGCAGCCGGTCGATTGCGGAATCGATTTCCGCATCCCCGGCTGGCGCTGCTTCCTCCTGGCCGGATTCCCGGGATTCCGAAGCAAACCGGGCCAGCTTCTGCTCATGATGGACCCGGGCGCGCCGTTGGCTGCGGGCAGCATTGATCGCGGTCCGATGCAGCCAGCCCGCGACACTGGGATGCCCTGACAAGGCGGCCGATTTCCGGGCCAGCAGGCAAAACACATCCTGCACTACCTCTTCGGCCATGGTCCGGTCGCCGGTGACCCGCCATGCTGCTCCAAAAATCATGCCGGCATGACGCTCCACCAGCTCACGGAACGCGCCGTGGGTGCCGGTCACATAGGCCCTCAGTAATTCCTGATCGCTCGTCATCATCAAGGAATAATGGCCCGCCGGGCCGGGTTTGTGACCAGAAAATTCTGCGGGTTTTCCGGGCCTGGGTTTTCCGGTACATTCCCGGGCAGGCAGACGGGTCAAACCGGCTTCACGAGACAGAGGGGGGAGACATGCTGGCAGGATCGGTCCGGGGTTTGATGAGAAGCACCACCACGGCGCTGAGCAGGGCAATCCCCGCGAAGGCCCCGAAGATCAGATTCAAGGGCACGTGCCGGTCGCGCAGGGCGCCGAATCCCCAATCGGCAAATCCGCCGCAGCTGATACTGACCAGATTCATGAAACCGTAACCGGTGGCCCGCAATTGAGGACGGACGATCTGGCAGAGGATGGGCATGTTATTGCAATCAAAGAACCCCCAGCCCAGGCCGAACATCATGAGAAAACACACCGCCATGCCGAGCGTGCCGGCATTGCCCACGCCGAAAAGGGACGGCAGGAACAGGATCATGCCGAGGGCACTGACAAAAATCCGGCCGCGGATATTTTTACGCATCCAACGGTCCGCCAGCCAGCCGCCGAGGCCGACGCCGATCAGGGAAGCGATCTGGACATACAACACCGCGGAGACCCCGGCCTTGCCCTGGCCGAGGTGGAATTTTTCCCGCAGAATATCCGGCATCCAGTCCTTCACCACCCAACCCGCGAGGGCGGGCAGGGTGAAGTAGATCACCAGCAGGATGAAATTTCTGTTGCGGAATAGCTCGCCGGTGGCGCCGGGCAGTGAAACCGGTTCCGGTGCGATGGCGGGAGGCGCGGGATTCCGCAGCAGGGCAAACAGGGGCAGGGCATAAGCGATCCCGATCAGGCCGCAGGCGCTGAAGGCGAAGCGCCAGCCGAAGTCCGGCGCATCGGCCACATAACCGGAAAATCCTCCCAGGATGATCCCGGCATAAATGCCCATTTGATGGAAGCCGACGGCGCGGGAGCGGGTGGCCCCCAGATGGAATTCCGTGATCAGGGCGAGGGCGGCCGGGATGTAGAAAGCCTCGCTGATCCCCATCAGGGCGCGCGCCCACAGCAATTCATGATAGGTGCTGACATGTCCGGTCCACCATGTTACGGCGGACCAGACAAAGAGGCTGGCGCAGATGACGTGGCGTTTGCTCAGGCGGTCCGCGAAGTAACCGCCGACCGGACTCAGGATGGCATACACCCATTTAAAGGAACCGAGCACGATGCCCCAGGCGGCTTTGTTCTGGATGTCAGGAATATCGGCCACCATGGAGGCCTTCATGGCGGCCAGCATCTGGCGGTCGAGATAGTTCAGCAGGGCGACCGGCACCAGCAGCAGGACCATCAGCCATGCGGTACGGGCGAAGGCGGGGGAGGATTGTTCGTTCATGTGAGGATCAGCGGGGGTTCTGGAGCAGATAGAAGCGGCCATCCTCCGCCCCGCCGAGGAAGTCCGGCACTCCATTGCCATCAAAGTCCACCACGGCCGGGCTGACGTCGTGGCCTTCGATATTCTTTTTGGCGAGGGTTCCGGCATTCCGGAAAACCCAGGAGCCGTCCTTGGTTCCCGTCTGTTGGAGGAAATCTGCGTTGGAAGAGTTGAGCAGGAAATCGAATTTTCCGTCGCCGTCCCAATCCGTGACACAGAGTTTGCGGCGGCCGCTGGCTCCGGCGGTTTTGGCATTCAGCCGCAGCGGATTCCCGGCATCATCGAGGAAGGCGCGGCGCGGTGGTTTCAGGCTCAGCCCGGTATCGGTTTTATCACGCTCGAAGAAGGCGAGATACCCTTCGTGGTCCAGCATGGCCAGATCCGGCAGGCCGTCCGCGTTGAAGTCAAAGACCACCGGGGTGGTGCGCCATTGGGTCAGGAGGGCTTTGCCCTGCGGTTTCCTCCAGCCCCAGGCGAGGGCTGGCGGGGCGGCGGACCATTCGACCTCAATGGCCTGGGGGGCCTTGAAAGCGGGAGCGGTGCGGGAGCCGGTGTTTGGCAGCCATTGGACGTCGCCGAGGATGCTATTGAATAAAATGTCAGGCAAGCCATCCAGATCCCAGTCGGCCAACACCACGGTGGTGTAACCCCATTTAGCTTCGGCGGGGCCCTGGATGCTGCCGTTAGGTCCGGCCATGACACGGAACGGTTTGCCGTCCACTTCCAGACGGCGGGGCGCGGCCCATTTTGGGGAGGCGGCTTTCGGGCCGCTCCGGTTTTCAAAGATTTCGATAAATCCGGCGGTATTACCTGACACAATATCCATGTCGCCATCCCCATCCCAGTCGGCGCCGAAGGGGGTGGCCAGCGCTCCGCATTTCAAGGTATCGGCTTCCTGTTTGAAATAGACCGGCTGGGCGAACACGGGAACTGCGGCAGCCATGGCTCCGGTGTTTTCCACCAAAGCCACCCGGCCGTCCTCATCGCCCACGATGAGGTCCTGATCACCATCCTTGTCCCAATCGAACGCGACCGGCACGATCATTTCCAATTCCATCCTGACCTCTGCTCCGCGGGGGTCCTTGAGGCGCTGGCCGGACGCATATTGCGGTGCGGTGCGGGTGCCGGTGTTTTGGAAATACGTGAAGCCATCCAGGAATTCGCCGCAGAGCAGATCAAGGTCGCCATCACCATCGAAGTCATGGAAATTGGGCGAAGGGCAGCCGAACGTATCTACGGCCTTTCCTCCGGCTTCGACTTTCACGGGATCGGCGTAGGAACCATCGCCGGTCTTCCTGAAAACGAAAACGAAGCCGTGCAGCGGCCCTTTTTGCCAATCGCCCCGGTCACTCCATGCATTGTCCCAGCCGTAGTGGCTCCAGTCCTCAATGCCCACGATGAGATCCTGCTGGCCATCGCCGTCGTAGTCCGTGTAGCGCCATTGGTTATGCCGGACCCGCGGCCCGCCTTTGGCCGTGCCCTGCGGTTGGTAGAATTTGGGGTCGACCGGCAGCTTGATTTTGGTGGCAAGGCCGGTGCGGGTGAAATCTGGATATTCCCAGCCGGGCGAGACCACCCGCAGCTGCCCGTCAGTCCAACTGGGCATGACGTAATGGACAGTGCTGCTGAGCCGCCGGGCCGGTTTGAACACCAGAAACTTGTTTTTAGCTGTGTCGCCGGTGGTATTTTCAAACAGCCAGATCCCGTTGGAGGGTTTGTCAGGACAGGAGACGATCAGATCGTAATCCCCATCCCCATCGGCATCGCAGGGCACCGGCCACGCCCAGAGGCCGACTCCCAGATCCACCACGAGGCCGGGGTTGTGGTAGGGCAGGCGGTCGAGAGCAGGGGCGCGAGCGGCTGGGATCAGGAAAAACAGAGCTGTCAAAATCAGCCAGAGACGCCATGGGAGGATTTTTTCCGATCTTTTCACAAGACTACCCTGGCGGACCTGCGGGCCGCAACGCCAGCAGAATCTGCTTCCGCAACATTTCAATCACGGATGGCGGGCGGTTTCGGGGCGATGACGCGGAAGAACAGACAGGCACGCCATCGGGTTTGGTGAAGGTCGGGTGGAGCTGGTTTCCACAGAGCCGGTGTTCAGGAGGCATTGAAGCAGGACTGGATGAGACGCGGGTAACTGACCTTTCGCGGGGTTGATATCGGACGCGGGGGTGGGAAGGTCCTGACCATGAATCGGCGTGATGCAATCGGACTGGCTTGTGGAGCTGCGGCCGCAATTCCGGCCTGCCGGAAGGATCCCGAAACCGCAGTCGTGACGCCGTCCGGGCCGAAGCCGAAACGTGAAGGTGAGAATCTGGTGCCGGTGAGGGTGGAGGAATCTTTGGAGATCCGGACCATGGTGGGTCTGCGGCCCTACCGTCCTTCGGGATTTGTCGTCCGGCGTGAAGATGTGTCAGGAAAAATTCTGATCCACAACTACGGTCATGGTGGTGGCGGGATGAGTTTGTCGTGGGGCTCGGCGCAACTGGCCCTGAATCTCGCGCCGCTGATGGCTGGCCGGGATTGTGCGGTCGTGGGCGCGGGAGTGATGGGGTTGAGTCTCGGCCGGCTGCTGCAATCGCAGGGGGCGAAGGTGACCCTTTACGCAAAGCACCTGCCGCCGGAAACAACCTCCAATGTATCAGGGGCGCAGTGGTGGCCGTTTTCCGTATTCGACAACAGCCGCCGGACCGAGGCGTTTTCCGCGCAGTATGTCGCCGCCGCCCGGTTTTCGTATGAATACTTCCAACAGTTCGCCGGACCGGAATGGGGGGTGAGTTGGCTGCCCAATTATTACCTCAGTGATACCGTTCCGTCGAATGGATGGCTCGGCGGACCGGGTGGAGTGCTGCACGGCATGCAGGTGGATTTCCGCGATTTCGCGCCTGGCGAACATGCCTTTTCCCAAGGTTACGCGAGGCGGTTTTATTCCATGTTCATCGAACCGGCCACCTATCTCGCGAAACTGACGGAAACGTTCCGCACTGCGGGAGGTGCTGTCATGATCAGATCTTTTGCGGACGCTGCAGAAGTGCTGGCTTTGCCGCAGCCCGTGATTTTCAACTGTACCGGCCTGGGAGCCGGGGCGCTTTTCGGGGACCCCGAGATGATCCCCATCAAAGGCCAGCTTACTTTTCTGCTCCCCCAACCGGCGGTGAAGTACAATCTGATCAGCGGGGATTTTTATATGTTCCCGAGAACTGATGGCATCCTGCTCGGCGGCACCTACGAACGCGGCCACTGGGATACGGCACCCGATGCGGCAGCAAAAGCCAGAATTCTGTCGGCCCACCGCGCCTTGTTCACGCGGATGGCGGCGATTCAAGCGGCGGGCCGGTCCTGATGGGTCAACAACAGCCTGGGTTCAAGCGCTGGGCGGCGACGCGGCCGGACGATCCTTTTCCCCCGCCGAACCTGATGATCTTCACATGATGTCGTTAGCCCCTCTCCGATGGGCGCTCGATCCGGGGGAGTGGGCGGTAGTTGCTTGCATCCGGAAACGGGCCGGAGCAGTCTGGCCGGATGATTCCCGCTTCCCCTGTCGTCCGCTTCGCCTTGCTTTCCGTGGCCGCGGCGGTGGTGACCTTTGTCCTGAAGCTGGTGGCGTGGCAGTTGACCGGGTCGGTGACGTTGTTGTCGGATGCCTTGGAATCCGTGGCGAATCTGGCGGCGGCTCTCGTGGCGGTGGCCTCGGTCACGGTATCGGCGCGCCCGGCCGATGATGAACATGCCTACGGACACACCAAGGTGGAGTATTTTGCCGGCGGGGTGGAAGGGGCGTTGATCCTGGTCGCGGCCGTGGGAATCGGTTGGAATGCGGTGGACCGTTTTTTCCACCCGGTGGCCCTGACGGGTTTTTCAGCCGGGCTTTCCGTCTCCGTGGTGGCTTCGGTGGTGAATCTGGTGGTGGCGCGGCTGCTCCTGCGGGCGGCCCAACGATACCACAGCGTGGCCCTCCGGGCCGACGGGCAGCACCTGATGACGGATGTGTGGACCTCGGTGGCGGCGGTGACGGGCTTGATTCTGGTGAAGCTGACCGGCTGGCCATGGCTGGACCCGGCGCTGGGGCTGCTGCTGGCCTTTCACATCGTGTTCACGGGGGTGCAGCTGGTGCACCAATCGATGTTGGGGCTGATGGATACCGGAGTTCCGCCGGAGGATTTGGCAGGGATCAAAGCCGTCCTGGGGGAATACGAGGCGCAGGGGCTGCTCTGGCATGCGCTCCGCACCCGGGAGGCGGGCGCCCGCCGGTTTATGTCGGTGCATCTGCTGGTGCCGGGTGAATGGACCGTCCAGCGGGGGCACGATCTGGCGGAGGAAGTGGAGGCGGCGTTGCGGGCGGCGGTGCCGCGCCTGCATGTCCTGACGCATTTGGAGCCGATCGAGGATCCGGTTTCGTTCCGGGATGCCACGCTGGATGGTGTGGCCGGGATTTAAGTCCGGGACCGCGGGCTGTTGGGGGGGCCGCCGGCGCGCGCGGCTACTTCGCTTCCGGATCTTCCGGCATGACGGGGATATCGGGACTTTGACCTGGAAGGAGGTCGAGGGGACCGGACAGGTCGGTCGGCAGTGGGGTCTCCGCTGAAGGAATAGGAGGCAGGAGCAGTCCTTTGGCGATGGCGAGGGTGGCGCGGGCACGTTGGTAACCGGCAGGAATCCCCGGCAGATACGAGGCGGCGGCGGGCTCGTCGGAGATGGCCCGATTGCGGATCCGGTCCAGCGGCTCGCCCCGGTTGGGTGGGGCCGCCGGGTCGTAGCCAATCGCTTCCTCGGCGGCGGTGGTGGCGATGGCATCAAGCAGGGCGCGGCGGTGAGATGCGGTCGCGGCGGCAGCGGGCGTGGCCGGAAGGGAGGACGCGACCGGATTCCCGGACTCCGGGGTTTTGGAAGGCTGGGCATCCGGGGGTGAGGCTACTTTCGTTTCGACTTCGGGCAGCAGGCTGAGGGCTGCGGGCCAATCGCCCAGACGGGTGAGGAATTCTGCCAGTTCGGTCACCAAGGGCGGCGACAGTTTGACTTTGGGGGCGATTTCCAAGGCTTCGGAGGCGAGGGCGGCGGCGGTCTGGATTTCGCCGGCGTTGAAGGCGTGGTGCAGGATGACAACCAGCAGGGGCAGCCGCTGATCGGGAGCAATGATGCCGCGGGCAGCCTCGGTGGCATCCTGCAGCGCCTGTTTTGATTCCGGGAACAGCAGCGCGTCGGGAAGCAGTTCGGTGAGTTCGGCGAGCAGAGTGGCGCGTTGCACGGGATCGGGCAGGGCTTTGGCGGCTTCCAAGGCCGAACGGAGGGGAATGGCCGCGGCTTCCGGCCCGGTGGCCCGGCGGTGGGTATCGGCCAATTCAAGGAGGAGACGGACTTGCTCCGGACCGGGGGCCGTCGCTTTCAGCTTCTCCTGAATCTCTGCGAGGATGGCCTCGGCGGGCCGCAGGGGGATGTTCGATTGCAGGGCTTCCAGCTCAATCTGGCGCCGCAGGGCAGGGGCGGTGATCTGGCCGGAGACTGCGGCGGAATCGCTGGCGGCGGTATCTCCCCGGCCGAAGCAGACCCGGAAAAGGTCGAGCCAAAGGGCGTCCTGTTCGGGTGCAGGGACCCGGCGGATGGCCTCGAAGGCTTGATGCGGCCCGTCAATGATGGCCAATTGCACCCGGGTCCACGCCAACTCGGGGAGCAAGGCGGTGACATCGGCCGGCGGCAGGGTGGGCAGGAGCGCTTCCTGTTCCGCGAGCAGAGTGCGGGCCACGTCCTGCCCGTCGGTTTCGGCGAGGCGGCGGGCGACGCGGGCCCGGAGCAGAGGCGTTTTGGCTTCCGGCAGCACCACATCGGAGAATCCCAGCATGGCCAGCTGGATCAGGATTTCCTCCTTCATCTGGTCGCGCAGGGGCACGTCGATGATGCGGTCGCACATGCGGAGGGATTCGCTCAATTGTTTGGCGTCCTGATTCAATTGGGCCTGGGCGAGTTGCCGGATGGTGCGGGCCTGCACGATGGGATCCGCGATGAAACCGGCGGTCTGGAGGCTTTCCGGCACCATGGCGAGGCGGGCTTGGAGGATGGCCGTCTCCATGAGGTCGAAGTCGAGCACCAGCCGGTCCAAGGGGGCGTCCAGATTCGGCTCCGCCAGGGCACGGCCAACCAGTTCCGCCGTGGAGTGGGGAATCCAGGTTTCCCGGGCTGGCCGGAACCACCAGAAGAGGAAACCAAGGCAGAGCAGCACCGTCAGGCTCAAACCGAGCCAGCCTTCCCGCTTTTTGGGGTGGAGCGAGGGATCAGTCACCGGACGAAGAGTTCAGGAGCGCTTTCCACAGAATAGATGCCCACCGAGTTTTCTTTGCCCTTCAACGCATGGGTGCCGAGGGAACGCACGTGTTTCATCCCGTCCTTCCATCCTTTCATGAAGTCGGCCGAAACGAGGATATCGCTGCCGAGTTGGCGGGTCAGGGCCTGGATCCGGAAAGTGGTATTCACCGCATCGCCCAGCATGGTGAGCCCCCCTTGGCCGAGTTGGCCCCAGGAGACTTCGCCCATGTGGAGCGCGACCCCGCTGCTGAATTCCACGTCGTAACGTTCAAAAGTCCACTTCATTTCCTCTTGGATCAGGCTGCAGCTTTCCCTCAGATAACGGGCCGCAGAGAGCGCCCATTGCCGGGCATTCGGCGTCACATCCGTCCAGTAGGCAAGGACGGCGTCGCCAATGAATTTATCGATCGCGGCGCCGTGTTCGGTCAGCACCTGATCGCAGTAGGAATACCAGGAACCGATGGCCTGGGCGAGTTCGTCCGGGGGGAGGACTTCGGAGAGGCGGGTGAAGCCCTTGATGTCGCTGACGAGGATCAGCATGGGCACCACCTGCATGTCCTGAGCGTCGCCGCCGGGCCGGAGACCTGCCTGGGGCAGCTCGAAACGGAACTCGAAATCGCAGATCCGGATGATGTCCCCCGGTTCCAACTGCCGGGTGGTGGTGACACGCTCGTCGTTGATGTAGCTCCCATTGAAGCTGCCCAGATCGTAAAACCAGAATTCATCATCCTCCTGCCGACGGATCATCGAGTGGCGGCGGGACACCCGGTTGTCCGGGAGCGGAATGGTGCTGTCAGACTTGCGTCCAAAAATGGCCGTCTCCGGTAGGATCACTTCGGATCCATCCGTCAAACTGATTAGCCTTGGCCTTAAGTCATTTTCTATCATGTGGTTATGCCCCTGAACCGGATCATCATTCTATTTTCACGCAGACTCTAGGGGAAACCACGACGAAAGAGAAGACCCTCTTTGGGGGATTGGGTAAAAATAACAAGGGAAATCAGTGCAGGAATCATGCCGCGGCAGTCCGGGCGACCGGGAAGCGTCGGCCCGGCGCCATATTGTGTGACCGGATTTGCGGAATTTCTGGGGCTGGAAATGAGCTTGATTCCCGGTCCCCGGGCTGGCAATCATGGGGATTATGCGAATTTCCCTGCTGCTTCCCTCCGCCTTGGCCGCCTTGTTCCCCCTCGTGGCCGTCCTGCCGGTATCGGCCCAGGAACCCGCGCCTGCCGCCAAGGCCGCCGCCGATGGCTTTAGCCCCCTCTTCGATGGCAAGACCCTCGCGGGCTGGACCAATCCCTACACTTTTGGCAAGGCCGAGGTCGTGAACGGCGAAATCCACCTCACCGCCGAGAAGAAATTTTTCCTCTGCACGGAAAAACCCTACGCCAATTTCATTTTTGAAGGCGATGTCCACCTCCCCGAGGGCAAGGCCAACAGCGGGTTTATCTTCCGGGGGCGGGTGAAACCCAACAGCGTCACCGGTTACCAAGCCGAAGTGGACGGCGATGTCGCCCGCATGTGGTCCGGTGGTCTGTATGACGAGGGCCTGCGGATGTGGTTCATCAGCCCGAAAAAAGGCGATGCCGCCTCCGAGGCCGCCTTCAAAGAGCGCTCCGCCGGAGCCTTCAAACGCAACGACTGGAACACTTACCGCATCACCTGCGACGGCTCCAAGATCAAAATCGAAGTCAACGGCGTCACCACCACCGACATCACCGACGACCGCGACGCCACCGGCCCCATCGCCATCCAGCACCACGGGGAAAAGGGAGCCACCTATCGTTTCCGGAATCTGCGGATCAAGGAACTGAAGTAAGGAATCCCGGGACCCGGATTTCCCCCCGGCTGCGGCCGGTCTACCCGAAATGGCCCCCTCTTCCCCCGCTTGCGGCAACCGCCGCAGGATCATGCTCATCGTTGCCTTCATGGCGGCCGTGGCCTGCGCCTTCCTCTTCGGCGATCCCAAAGGCTGGCTGAACAGCGCCATCGCGGCTGTGGAAAAACTGGGGCCGTGGGGCCCGGTGGTCTTCGCCCTGGCGTACATCCTTGCGGCCGTGCTGATGGTGCCCGGCTCGGCCCTGACCCTATCGGCGGGCGCCCTGTTCGGCGTTTTTTACGGCACCATCATTGTTTCCCTGGCCTCCACCACCGCGGCGGCAGTGGCTTTTCTCATCGCCCGCTACCTCGCCCGGGATGCCATTGCCGCGAAAACCAGGACCGTCCCCGCCTTTGCCGCGCTGGACCGCGCTTTCGGGGACGATGGCTGGAAGTTGGTCGGACTGATCCGTTTGTCCCCGCTGTTTCCCTTTTCGCTGCTGAACTACGCCTTCGGTCTCACCCGTGTGAAATTTCTGCACTACATCGTGGCCTCCTGGGCCGCCATGCTGCCGGCCACCCTGGCTTATGTCTATCTCGGGTCCCTGGCCCGCGCCGGGGCCCGCGGCGGGGAGAAGTCGCCCCTCGAATGGGTGCTCTACGGAGTGGGTTTGCTGGCCACCCTGGCCGTCACCGTCTTCATCACCAAGGCGGCCAAAAAAGCGATGCGGGATCAAGGGCTGCCGGTGGAAAAACCGGTGGCACCTGCTGCCGCCGCTGCTGATTCTGCCCAGTAATGTCAGGCCACTCCGCCCTCATCGTATTCACCCGCTATCCCCAGCCGGGCCAGGCCAAAACGCGGCTCATTCCCGCCTTGGGGGCGGAGGGCGCGGCGGAACTGCAGCGCCGTATGACGGCAGTGACCGTCGGCCGGGCGTGGAGCTTTTGCGCTACCATTGCTTCGGCAAAACTCACGATCGCTTTTGAAGGCGGCGATGCGGCACGGATGAGGGAATGGCTGGGGCCACTTGATTTTGTGAAGCAGGGGGACGGTGATCTGGGACAGCGTCTCCGGCGGGCGGCCTTGCGGGCGTTCGCGACCGGGGCGGGCCGGGTGGTCATCATCGGCAGCGATTGCCCCTCGCTGACGGAAGAGGGGTTGGCGGTCGCCTTCACGGCAACCCACCGTCACGGTATCGTCTTCGGCCCCGCCGGGGATGGCGGTTATTATCTGGTCGCCCTCACCCATCCTTCGCAGGTCTCCCTCTTTGAAAACATCCCGTGGAGCACCGCGGCGGTGCTTTCCGCTTCGTGTGATGCCGCGCGGGCCATGGGACACGAACCCGCCCTGCTCGCTACGCTGCCGGATGTGGATGAACCCGCCGACCTGCCCGCCGCCGAAGCGGCGCTCCACGCCGCGGGGACGGTTTCCGTCATCATTCCTGCTCTCAACGAAGCCGCGAACCTCGCCCGCCTGCTCCCCGCATTGAACGCCGCTGCTCCTCATGAAATCATCATCGCCGATGGCGGCAGCACCGACGAAACGGCAGCCGTGGCCGCCCGGTTTGGGGCGCGGCATGTCCGCACCGCCAAAGGCCGCGGCGCCCAGATGAACGCCGCCGCCGCCACGGCCACGGGCGAGTTTCTCCTGTTTCTCCATGCCGACACTGACCCGCCCGCCGCGTTTCCTGACATTATCAGGAAAACCCTGATGAGCCCCGGCACTGCCGCCGGAGCCTTCACCTTCCGCCTGCGGGAACCTTTCAGGGGTGCTGGCCAGATCGAAAAGGGAGTCGCCCTGCGCTGCCGCATCCGCAGTCTGCCCTATGGGGATCAGGGCTTGTTCCTCCGCCGTTCCCTCTTTTCGGCCCTGCAGGGTTTCCCGGAGTGGCCCATTCTGGAAGACGTGGCCTTCGTCCGCAGGCTGCGGGGGCATGGCCGCATCGTCACGACACCCGAGGCGGCGCTCACTTCGTCACGCCGCTGGCAGCAGCGCGGAGTGTTGTGCACTTTCCTGCGCCACCAATTGATCCTCGCAGGCTACGTCTTTGGTATTTCCCCCCAGCGGCTGGCGGGGTGGAGGTGAAGGATCCACGCGCGAAGCCGCCGCCGGAGGTTCGCAACAAAAATGTTTGGGAGCCGGATAAAATCCCGTTAATCCATCAATGACTCCGGGTGGCATGCCCGGAGACCGTCCTCCCTTTTCAACCCGCCCATGAGCACTTCCTCTTCTGTCACGCCTTCCGCCGAAAGCGCTACCCGCGAGCGCTACGCCGCCGCGGCCAAAGCACCCGAGGCCGCCCTGTGCTGTCCGGTGGACTACGATCCGCAGTATCTGAAAATCATCCCGGCCGAAGTCATCGAGAAAGATTATGGCTGCGGCGATCCCTCCAGGTATCTCCAGCCCGGCGAGACCGTGCTCGACCTTGGCAGCGGTACCGGGAAAATCTGTTTTATCGCGGCGCAGGTGGTGGGCGCGGCGGGCAAAGTCATTGGAGTGGACATGACCGATGACATGCTGGAAGTGGCGCGGCGCAATGCCCCCATTGTGGCGGAGCGCACCGGGTTTGCGAATGTGGAGTTCCGCAAGGGGCGCATCCAGGATCTGGCGCTTGATCTTGAAATCCTCGACGCTGAATTGAAAAAACGTCCCATCAAGGACGCCGCTTCCTTTCTGGCCGCCGATGAGTTGGCCAGTGACCTGCGGATGAAACATCCGCTGGTCGCCACGGACTCGGTGGATGTGGTGGTGTCCAATTGTGTGCTCAATCTGGTGGATTCGCAGCACAAGCGCCGCCTCTTCGAGGAAATCTTCCGGGTGCTTAAAGATGGCGGGCGGGCCGTCATCTCGGACATCGTCAGTGATGAGGAAATTCCCATGGACCTGCAGAAAGATCCCGTCCTCTGGAGTGGCTGCATCAGCGGGGCCTTCACCGAGGATGGATTTCTGCAAGCCTTTCGGGAGGCTGGATTTTACGGCATTGAGATCCTGAAACGCGATGCCGCACCATGGCAGACCGTGAAAGGCATCGAGTTCCGCAGTGTCACCGTGCAGGCATGGAAAGGGAAACAAGGGCCGTGCTTCGAACGCAACCAGGCGGTGATCTACAAAGGCCCATTCCTCAAAGTGCTCGACGACGACGGACACGCCATGGAACGCGGCAAACGCTACGCGGTCTGCGACAAAACCTTCCAGCTTTACAACAAAGCCCCCTACCGGAGCTTTTTCGAATTCATCGGACCCCGCCTCGAAGTCCCCGCCGACACCACAGTCCCCTTCGACTGCACCACCACCCGCCTGCGGCATCCCAGGGAAACCAAGGGCCTCGACTACCACGCCACCACCGCTGCTTCCAATTGCTGCGACAGCGGTGCGGGGGCGGACTGCTGCTGAGCGGGGCCTGAAGCCATCAATAACCAACCCTTATTCCCCAAATCCATGAAACCCCACGAAAAACTCCAACTCCTCGCCCCTGATCTGACCATCACCTTCCCCCGCAGTCCGCGGGAGATGCTCGCCGGTTACGTTGCTGCGGCCCGCACTCTCGATAAATGCCGGGCTGTCGCCGCCGGCACCCCTGGCGAATATCACTTCGATTGCCCGCTGGACCGCACCTTCTTCGACTTCACCGGCATCGACTCCGGGGCCTTCCAGGAATTTGTCGCCACCGGTGCCACCGATGGGGAAGTGGCGGAATGGATCACCTCCCACTCGAAAATCACCGACGAAACGGAACGGGTGCTCTGGAACAATAAGATGCGTTATACCCGCCCCTGCGAAATGCCCCCGGAACTCCAGCTTTTCCTCGAAGGTTACATTCCCAAATTCATCCGCATAAACCGCCCGGTGTATGTCTGGTTCGATGTCTACGACATTGAGGAGCAACGGATCTGATTGGTTGGTTGCCGTGATCCCCCAGCATTTCCGTCATGAACCGATTCCAGGAACAACTCGCCAGGCACGGTGTCCCGCTGAAACGCGGGGTCTTCCAAACCCTGCAAATCAATGTCGGGCGCAAGTGCAACCAGACCTGCACGCATTGCCATGTGGATGCCGGGCCGCATCGTACGGAGATGATGGATGAATCCACCGCGCACAAGGTGGGCGCGTGGATCAGGCAATACCGTCCGGCCACGGTGGACATCACGGGCGGTGCCCCGGAACTCAGCGAGTTCTTCCGCTATTTCGTAGAGACCGCCCGCAGCGCCGGTTGCCACGTGATTGACCGCAATAATCTCACCATCATCGAAACGAAGTCCCACGCCTGGCTGCCGGAATTCCTGGCGGAGCACCAAGTGGAAGTGGTGGCCTCGCTTCCCTGTTATCTCGAGGAAAATGTGGACGCCCAGCGGGGAAACGATGTCTTCCGCCGCAGCATCCGCGCCCTGAAAAAGCTCAATGCGGTGGGCTACGGCACGAAACTGCCGCTCACGCTGGTCTATAATCCGCTTGGCCCCAGGCTGCCGCCGGATCAGGCGGAACTCGAAGCGGACTACAGGGAGGAGCTGGCAAAACGCTATGGCATCGTCTTCACGCGCCTCTTCACCATCACCAATCTGCCCATTGCCCGCTTTGCCGCTGACCTGCGCGAAACGGGACAATGGGATAGTTACATGGATTTGTTGGCGGACAACTTCAATCCCGCCACGGTCGATGGCCTGATGTGCCGCAGCACCATCAGCATCGGCATGGCAGGCGAAGTCTTTGACTGCGATTTCAACCAGATGCTGCGAATGCAGCTCCGCCATGGGAAGGAGTTATTTCTTTGGGATGTCACCCCGGAAAGCATCGGTCAATGCGACATCCTCACCGCCAATCACTGCCTCGGCTGCACCGCGGGCGCCGGCAGCAGTTGCGGCGGGGCCTTGAGCTGATTTGCACTGCCACCACTGAGGTGACAGGTCCGCAATTCATGCCGGCCGGAGCCATCGTCCGCCCCGCGCCGGGGTGCCTTCCGGCAGGGGCCAGACGGTCTGGCCCCTCAGAATGGTGCGGACCACCCGGCAACGGTTGGTCAGGCCGGTGTAGGCGCTCAAGGGATGCCTCGTCAGCAAGGCCTCCGGCACGATCCGGTCGGCCACGCCGTTTCGCAAAAACACCAGATCGGCTTCGTGGTTTACCGCGATCCTGCCTTTGCGGCCGGCCAGACCGAACCGCGCCGCCACATTCCCGCTCAGCAGCGGGGACAGCTCCGCCGCCGTCAGGCCATGGTCCTGCAAGCCGGCGGCAATCGTCAGCGGAAACCCATGCTGGCAGCCCGCGATGCCGCCCCATACGTTGAAAAAGTCCGCTGATTGCTTCAGTTCCATCGGAGCCGGAGAATGGTCGGTGCCGATAGTTTGCACAGCCCCTGCGGCCAGGGCCTGCCACATCGCCAACCGCCTCGCCTCATCGCGCAGCGGCGGGGCACACTTGGCCAGGGCGCCGATCCGCTCTCCATCCTTGTCATTGAAGAGCAGATAATGAGGGCAGGTCTCGGCCGTCACATCCACTCCGGCCGCCCGTGCCGAAGCAATCATGGCCAGGCCTTCCGGAGAGCTGACATGGACAATGTGCAGGGGGCAGCCGGTTTCCCCGGCCAGCTCGGAGGCCAGAATGATGGCGTTCAGTTCTGCCTGGACGGGCCGGGAATCCAGATAGTCCCTGACCGAAGTCCGGCCGGCCGCTCTGGCTTCCGCCGCCAGCCGACGGGTCAGTTCCCGGTCTTCGGCGTGCACTGCCACCAACCGCCCGCAGGCCGAAGCGCGCTTCATCCCCGCCCGCAGCACCGCCGCCTCCGCGCTGGGAAATTCGTCGATCCCACTATCCGACATAAAGGCCTTGAAGCCAATCACACCAGCCTCCGCCAAGGGTTCCAAGTCCTCCTCATTGCCGGGAATCAGGGCGCCCCAGAGCCCGAAATCCAACACGGACTCCGCCTCCGCACAGCGCCGCTTTTCCGCCAGTGCCGCCACGTTGGCGGTCGGGGGCGAGGAGTTCAGGGGCATATCAAAAAACGCCGTGCCTCCCCCGGCGGCCAGCGCCCGTGATCCGGTGGCCAGACCTTCCCAATCCGTCCGGCCGGGCTCATTGAAGTGCACATGGGCATCGATAAATCCCGGCCAAACCATCAGGCCGGAGGCGTCGATGGTTTCGTGGGCGCGGCCGGTCAGGGCAGGGCCGGTTTCCACGATCATGCCGTCCGCGACCGCAATATCACAGAGTCCGTCCGGCGTGTCGGCGTGATGGATCAGGAGGTCAAACATGGGAGTGGGCGGCTAGAGACAGCACAAAACGGACCGCTGCTTCCAGGGCTGCGGCGAGATCGGCGGGCGAGGCGTATTCGTCAGGGTGATGACTCAGTCCCCCGCGGCACCGGATAAAGAGCATGGCTGACGGACAGACCGCGGCCATCACCGCGGCGTCGTGCCCCGCCCCGCTGAAAATCGCAGGCACCTCGTCCTGGCCCGCCGCCACTGCCGCGCCCAGCAATGAAATCAGGACAGGGTCACAGGCCATGGCGGGATGGTTCTGTTTGATCTCCCAATGCCATGCCAGCCCGCGCTCCAAGGCCAGCGTTTCCCCATAGTCATGGAGCGCCGTGATAGCACTTTCCCGGGCGGTATCGTCCGGGTGGCGCACGTCCAACGTAAAGGTCACCTGTCCGGGGATCACATTGCCCGCTCCCGGCTTCACTTCCAGTTTCCCCACGGTGGCCAGCAGCGGGGGCTGCTTCATCGCCAGTCTTTCCGCTTCCAATACCACGCGGGCGGCGGCGGTCAGGGCATCGTGGCGCAGCGCCATGGGCGTGGTGCCCGCATGGCCCGCCTTGCCGGTGAATCCTGCCAGAATCCGGGTCTGCCCCGCGATGCCCGGCACCACTGCCACGGGCAGGCCGGCCGCTTCCAGCACCGGCCCCTGCTCAATATGGACTTCCAGATAGCCCAGGAGATCCGGAGCCGCCGCCGGCTGGTCAGGAAACCCCGCCGCCCGGCGGGCAGCCACCAGTTCCCCGACGGAAATTCCTTCCGCATCCCGAAGGGCCAGTTCCTCCTCCGTGATCAGGCCGGCGTAGGCCCGGCTGCCCAGATAGGTGCTTTGAAACCGCACGCCCTCCTCGTCGGAAAACCCGGCTACCTCCAACGTGAACGGTAGCTCCGGCAAGGCTTCCGCCACCGCAATGCCAAGCAGGACCCCGGCCGGGCCATCAAAACGCCCGGCGTCCACCACGGTGTCCAGGTGTGATCCTATCACCAGGGTGCGCGATCCTGCCGGGCCCGGCCGGGTGCCGGTGAGATTGCCAAACGCATCCTCCCGGACCCCAAGCCCGGCCTCCCGCATCCAGCCGCCGACCAGCGCGTTGGCCCGCAGGGAGGCCGGGGACAGAAAGGTGCGCACGAGGCGCCCGGGTTCATCCGAGACCTGGCCCAGTTCCTCCAGACGGTCCGCCAGTTGCCGGGCCTTGGCTGCAAAGTCGATGACAGGATTTCTCATGAGCCGCGATAGGTGGAATAGGCCCAGGGCGAGACCAGCAGTGGCACGTGGTAATTCCCCTCCGTATCCGCGACCCCGAACCGCACCGGAATCACATCCAGGAACGGCGGGTCCGGCAGGCGCAGGCCCATCTCCGCGAAATAGAGGCCGGCATGGAACCGCAGTTCATACCATCCGGGCTGCATGGCTTCGCCTGACAACAGCGGGGTATCCGCCCGGCCATCCACATTGGTCAGGATGGTGGTGATCAATCCGCCGGTGGCCAGATCGATCAGATCGATGGTCATGCCGTTGGCCGGGCGGCCATGGGCGGTATCCAGCACGTGGGTGGTCAGTTTTCCGGACATATCAGGTCGTCGAGACGGAGTTGGGCGATGTGGTGGATTTCCTCCAGAGCCGCCGCCCGTTCCGTGGCGGCATCGTGCTGGAGGCGGTCCGCGATGGCTTCGAGGATGGATTCTGTCGAATGCCGGCGGGCGCAGATGATGAAAGGAAAACCGAATTTGGCGTGATAGGATTGGTTGGCGGAAGTCAGGGCCTGCAACTGCCCGGGTGACATCGCGTCCAGGCCAGCGGCGGTTTGCTCGCGGGTGGATTCCGGCGTCAGCTGGCCGAGGCGCGCCAGCTTCCCGGCCAGATCCGGATGGGCGCGGATCAGGGCCAGCTGGGCCTCTTCCGGCGCGGCATCCACCACGTCCTGCAGCGCTGCCTTCAGCTCAGTCAGAGCCGCAAAGGGCCGGCGGCCGGCGGCTTTTTCCGCGATCCACGGCGAATGCTCATACACTCCGCCCAGCAGCGCGGTGAATTCCGCAGCCGGCAGGGCGTTGAGTTCGGCGGGAGTTCGTTTCATGCGCGGCGCGACTATTGCTGAATCTGTGCCATGGTAGCATCACACCCTGCAATTACCAGCTTATGATCCTCGCAGAAAACCGTTACGGCAAGCAACGCGTCCGCGTCCTCAAAGTCTTCCGCACGCCGGACCGGCATGCCGTCAAGGAACTCACGGTCAGCTGCCTGCTGCATGGCGAGTTTGCCGCACCGCATTATGGACCTGACAATTCACCGGTGGTTCCGACCGATACCGTGAAGAACACCATCCACGTGCTCGCCAAGGATCTCCTGACGGAAGACAGTGAGGCCTTCGCCCTGCAGATCTCGGAGCATTTTCTGATTAAATATGCCCATGTCACCGGCGTGGATGTGGACCTGTCCGAGCGGGTCTGGCAGCGCATGCAGATTGGTGGCCAGCCCCATGCGCACAGCTTTGTGGACCGCGGGCAGGGCCATCCTACCGTCTCGTTGCACCGCACGCGGGATGTCGTGGTGATTTCCTCCGGCATCACCGGCCTGCTGGTGATGAAAACCACCGAATCCGGTTTTGCCGGTTATCCGAAGTGTGATTTCACCACCCTGCCGGAAACCGCCGACCGCATCATGGCCACCAGCATTGAGGCCAGCTGGACCCATACCAGCCCTGTCACAGCGGGCCCGGCGGCCAATGCTGCCGTGCTGGAGGCCATTCTCCGCATCTATGCCACCACGTGGAGCCCGTCCGTGCAGCGCACCCTCTTCCAGATGGGCGAAGCCGCGCTCGAAGCGGTTCCGGGCCTGTCCCATCTCACCCTGAAGCTGCCCAACAAGCACTATCTTCCGATCGACCTCTCTCCTTTCGGCCGGGAAAACGCCGGGGAGGTCTTCCTCCCCACCGATGAGCCCCATGGGCAGATCGAAGCCATCGTCCGCCGGGCCTAGCGGGATTTCACGCGAAGATCCCGCCAGGATTTCCTGGGTTGCCGGCGCGGGCTTCCGGGCGCGGGTGAACTCCTGACTGGACGCGGTGGCGGGTTTTATGGGACAAGGCGGCATGACGAAATGCTGGCTGCTGCTTTTGACCACAGGGTTCTGTCCGCTGGCGGGGGCGGTGCCGGTGCGGGTGCGGCCGGTGGCGGCGTCCGCAGCTGCGGTCCCGGGATTTCCGCTGGAGGCAGTGATGGAACTTCCGGTGCGGGCGGGGAAGGGGTGGCGCCCGGGAGGCGATGCCCTGAGCCAGGAACACTTTGCGGTGTTTGTGCCGGAAGTCCCGGTTTCCGCCGGGCAGTTGCTGATGGAGCTGGAGTTTCCGGGGCCGGACCCAGAGGATTATTTCGGGAGATTCGGGGTGGATGTGACGACCGATGCCGTGCCGGCGCTGGAGGGACGGTGGATGCCGTTGATCCTTGAAACGACCAGTGTGTCCGATCCTGATTTTGCGGTGGCCGCGACGCCAACGGTGGTGCTGGACCGGCGGGTGACGCCTTTGGTGCTGACGTTGAGGGCAAGGGTGCCATTCGATGGGATCACGGGGTTCCGGCTCCGGATTTTTCCGGAAAGCGGGGATGGGGGAATGCCGCGGATCGGCCGTGGTCCGGATGGTGGATTTTTGCTGGGTGGATTCCGGGTGGAGGCGGATGTGCCGCGGTCCACCAATCTGGCCCTGGGGCGGCTGGTGTATTGTTCGCGCCAGGTTCAGCCAGGATTGCCTTCGCGGAATCTGACGGATGGATTCCATGCCACCTGGTCGCAGCCGGAGCGGCTGGAAGGGGTGGCAGAGGGCTTTTTCCAGATGGATCTCGGCCAGACCACGGCCTTGGATCATGTGGTGGTGCGGCGGCGTCAGGGGCCGGGTGCGGTGCCTCCGCCCGAGGGGTATGAGGTGGCATTGCTGACCGAATCCAGTGGAGCTGGGTGGCGGGCGAGGCGGTCGGCGGATCAGGCCCGGCCGGCGGTGGAGGTGCTGCGGGCCGGGGATGGGACGGGCGAGTTTGCCGGAAGGATGCTGATGATCCGGGTGGAAGGAGGGGCAGGGGATCAACCACAACTGGCGGAGATCGAAGTCTACCCGGCGCTGCGGGCCGAGGCGCGGCAGTGGCTGGCGGACGGCCGGGTGCTGGACGCCGTAGGGCCGGTGCAGGTTCCTTCCGGCACGTCGCAGCTTTCCTTCGTTCCGATGGGTGGCGGCGCGACCGATGGTGTCACCGGCTGCCGGTGGCGTCTGGAGGGGTGGCAGGACTCCTGGCACGAAGCGGTGATGGGCCAGACGATTCATTTTACGGCCCTGCCCGGACCGGGTTCCTACCAAGTGGTCGTAGAGGCCCGGCACAGCGACGGTCTGTGGGATGCCACGGGCCGGCCGGTGGGCATGGTGGTGGCCGCGCCATGGTGGAGTCACGCGCCCTCGGTGGTGGCGGCGATTTCCGGTTCCCTGGCGACGGCGGGGGCGGCCGCCTGGTTTTTGATGGCGCGCCGGCTGCGGGGCCGTCTCGCCCACACCGAGCAGCATCTCGAACTGCATCGCGACCGGCTGCGCATTTCGCGGGACATGCATGATGAAATCGGAGCCCGTCTGACTTCCATTGCCATGCTGGCGGACCGCACCCGGCACCAGCCGGGGGAAACACCGGCATTGCTGGATGATCTGGCGCACCAGGCGCGGAGCACGGTGGAGGCCTTGGACACGATTGTTTGGGCGGTGAATCCCCGGCACGATACGGTGGGTGGGTTGGCGGATTACCTGTGTGACTACGCCCCGGTTTTCCTGGCGGCGGCGGGGATGGCGTGCGAGCTGGACTTTCAGGTGGCCCGGCCAGCCCGGCCTCTGGCGCTCGCGGTGCGGCACAATTTGCTGATGGCGGCCAAGGAAGCCCTCCAGAATGTGGTCAAACATTCCGGCGCCCGCCACTGTGCCGTGACCCTGAACGAAGCGGCGGAGGTCTTGGAGTTGACCGTGACCGACGATGGGCGCGGGCTCGGAGCGGCGCCTGCCGCAGGGGTTTCCCATACCGGCTTGGAAGCGATGCGCCAGCGGATGGCGGAAGCGGGGGGCACCTGTGAAATTTCGCCTGGGCCGCAAGGATGCGGCGTCCGGGTGCGTCTGAAGGTCCCGTTGACCCAATCCTGAACTGATTCCCCCGACCCTATGCCCACGCCGGATATCCGCCTCATCCTGGTCGAAGACCACGCCGTGCTCGCGGTCGAACTGGAGCAATGGATCAATGTGACCAAGGGCCTGCACTGTGGCGGCGTTTATGGCTCTGGAGAGGCATTGTTGGAAAATTTTCCCGAGCCTGCCCCGGATGTCGCCTTGGTGGACCTGCGGCTGCCCGGCATGAATGGTGTGGAATTGATCCGCGAGCTGCGCCAGCGCCACCCGGCGGTGCAGTGTCTGGTGCTGACGATGTATGCAGAGAGCGAGCTGATCTTTGAAGCCGTGAAGGCCGGAGCTTGTGGGTATCTGCTGAAGCGCACTCCTCCTGCGGAGATCGCCAAAGCGGTCCGCCAGGTGCATGCCGGAGGTTCCGTGATGACCCCGAGCATTGCCCGCCGGGTGCTCGAAATGTTTGCTTCCCCGCCTCCCGTGCCGCTTCCGCCGGTGCCTCCGTTGGAAGCGCATCCGGTTCTGACCGAACGCGAGGTCCGGGTGTTGCAGCTCATGGTCCAAGGCCGGGCGCGCAAACAGATCACCGAGGACCTGGGGATCAATTCCCACACCCTCGATTATGTGATCCGCTGCATTTACCGCAAGCTGCAGGTGCAGTCCTTGGCTGGAGCGGTGTCCGTGGCGGTGCGTGAAGGATGGGTCAGATCCTTGTAAAGGTTTCCGGTCCGCTGATCGGTTTCGCCGGGAGCTGGGTCTGCGAGCCTGAGAGCTTGTGATGGAACGGGTTACGACTTCTCGTAAATGGACGCCGGAGCCTCTTTCCTGATAGCCTCGGTTTAATTCAGGAAATCAACGATGGCGCGCCCCCCGCCGGGTTTTCCTGGGTAAACAGCAGCAACCTAAAAAAGCCACCCTCACCTATGATCAACCGAGCCCTTCCTTTCTCCCTCGCTGCGGCTATTGGACTCGCCACAGTCTCCTCTGCCTCCGCGGTAGTCTTGTTATTTGACGTCGGGGCGGCCGGCACGCAAGCGGTCGCGCCTACGAATAACATCGTGGAAGCCCAGGCGGCGATTGCCAATGCCACGGATACCACCGGAAGTGCCACCGGGATTTCGGTGGCTACGGTTGGATTCAATGCTTCCAACACCAATGGTACCACTTCCCCGACCGGCGCCGCCGGGGCCATCTTCGGCAGCCCTTTCACTCAGGATAGTCTTTTCGGTAATAGTCTGGTGCCCGTAGGCGGGGCGCCCTTCAACGGAGTGCTCCGTCCTTCCGCGACGCTTACCTTCAGTGGTCTTGATGTCACCGGAGCCACTTCCTACAGCTTTGATTTCTTCGCCTCCCGCACCGGAGTAACGGATAACCGGGAAACGGAATATGCGGTGGCGGGACTGACCACGGTTTCGGCCTTCCTCAACGCCTCGGCCAACGTTTCCGAAATCGCCACTGTCAGCAACATGATCCCCACCGCAGGCGGCACGATCACCCTCACGGTGGATCCCGGCCCCAACAATAACAATACCAACGGTTTTTATTATCTGGGGGCCTTCCGCCTGACGACGGCACCGGTTCCTGAGCCATCCTCCGCAGGGCTGCTGATTCTGGGAGCGGCTGGCGCGCTGCGCCGCCGCCGTTCTGTCCGCTGAATCCAGCGGCATCCCACCCGGATGCCGGCCTCCGATAATAACTGATTTTTCCCCGCCACTTCAGGCAGGGGCCATTCCTCCGCACGCTCCCATGTCCATGCATTCCATCTCATTTCACACCCTGCCAGCCGCTCTGCTTGGGCTGATGCTGGCGATCTCCGCGGCCATGCCAGTGGGCGCCCAAACCCTTCTGTTTGATTTTGGCGGGACCAATACCACCGCTCATGGGGCGACTCTGGATGATGATCCGGTCAATTATTGGAACAATATCAACAACACCATCGCCATGGTGCCGGGAGGCCAACTCACCGGGGCGGTTACTACCACGAACGCCGCGACGGCGGTGAATCTGGTTATTGTCGAGCGTTTCAACAGCGCCAACGAAGTAGGGACGAAGGTCAAGGACAACATTTACCCGGTCCATGCCACCCAGGACACCCAATACGGCCACACCGGACCGTGGGGGACTGTGACGACGAGTCTCTTTCCTTCCTTCAAGCTGACCGGCCTGTCGCCGTCGGACAGCATCGATCTGAACTTCTACGCCTCCCGCGACTTGGTCACCGACAACCGGGAAACGGATTATACGGTGATGGGAGCGGCTACTACCGTGGTCTCCCTGAATCCGGCCGGCAACATCAATGCCACCGTCACTGCGGAAAACGTCCAGCCGACTGCCGCAGGGGAAATCACCATCACGCTGGGACCGGGGGTCAATAACAACAACGGGAACCGCTTCACTTATCTCGGCGTGCTCCGAGTGGATATTACTTCCGTGCAGGTGCCGATCGTTTTTACGGATGAGCCGGACGACACCACCGTGATCCTGGGACGTCCGGTGACCTTCACCGCCGCGGTCAACAGTTCCCCTCCCTACACCGTCCAGTGGATGAAGGATAATGTGGATATTGAGGGAGCGACCAGCTTTTCCTACACCATTCCCGCCGTCACCCAGGATTTGGACAATACTAAATACTCCGTGAAGGTGTCCAACCTGCAATTCAACGGCACCAGCCGGCAGGCTACCCTGCGGGTCAATCCGGACAATGTCATCCCAACGCTCGTATCAGGATCAAGCACCGGTCCCCGCCAGGTGAGGCTGGTGTTTTCGGAGGAAATGGACGAGGCCACCGCCGAGGACATCAACAACTACATCGTGGACCAGGGAGCTGTGTTTCTCAACAGCGCCGAGCTCCTCGCCGACCGGAAAACGGTGGTGCTGACTCCCAGTACTTCCCTGGCGGCCTCGGCACTCGTGCAACCAGTCAACCTCAACGATCTTGCCGGCAATGCGCTGGCGTCCACCCTTGGCCTGACCATCACCGTTCCCCAGCCGGACGGACTTTCCTTCCTCTTCGACTTCGGCGGCGCCGACATCACCGAGCAAGGAAATGACGATCCCCTGAATGCTTGGAACAATGTCACCGGCGGAATCGCTTCGGGGGATGGCAACGTGATGCCCGACCTTTACCGGAATAACAGCGACCCCACCACGGTTTCCCTGACGATTGTCAGCCGATTCAACGGAGCCAACAACGCCGGCACCCAGAGCGGCGGACCCTACCCCTTGGACGCCACCCGGGACAGTCTCTTTGGCAACACCGCCCTCTTCCAGGGTCTCGAGAACGTTACCCCGGTCATCAGGCTGGGCGGTCTCAATGCCGCCGAGATGCACGACCTCGTTTTCTACGCCTCGCGCCTGGATCCCACTGAAAACCGGACCACCCGCTACACGGTGACCGGAGCCACGGAAGACTTCGTGGAGCTGAATGCGGCCAACAACATCACGCAAACGGTGGCCATCATCGGCATGAGGCCGGACGTCAACGGCGACATCACGATCGCCCTGACACCGGGGGGTGCCAACAATACCGACAATAAATTCACCTACCTCGGCGTGTTGAAAGTCACCCCGTATGCCTCCACCGGTCCCTTGGAAATGCTGACTCCGGTGGTCTCGGAAGGCAAGATCCGGCTCAATTGGATCGGCACCGGCAAACTCGAATGGTCCACCAGCCTGACAGGAATTTGGACTCCTATTACCTCCGCACCGGTGCCGCCGTATTCCGAAGATATCGTTTCTGGCCAGCGGAAGTTCTTCCGCCTCCGCCCATGAAGCTGTCCTTTCCCCGGCGGTGGCACCGGTTGGTGCTGGGTATTGCTATGATCATCGGATGGGCGCCGCCGGCGTGGGCTGCCTACGAGGCGGAGATGGCGGCTTTTGCCGCGCAGGATCTGGCCAATCCGCCGCCGGCCGATGTGATCGTTTTCACCGGTTCCTCCAGCATCGTGGGATGGTCGGGACTCGCGGCGGCCTTTCCTGGATACCCCGTGCTCAACCGGGGGTTTGGCGGGTCGCAGATGAACGATGTGCTGGACAAGTTCGATAATGTCATTACCCCGTACCGGGCGCCGTTGATCGTCCTGTACGAAGGGGACAACGATATCTGGGCGGGCGAAACACCCGCCGCCATTTTTGCGGAATACGTCACTTTTGTGGACCGGGTCGACACGGAATTTCCCAGCACGGATATCATCATCATTGCCGTCAAACCGAGCCCCAGCCGCGTTTCCCGGCTGGCGGCCACGGCGGAGTTGAATGGCCTGCTGCGGGACCTCTGCACCACCCGCCCGAATTTGCGTTATGCCGATGTCTTCACGCCCATGCTGAATGCCACCGGCCAGCCGCGTCCGGAACTCTTCGGTTCGGATATGCTGCACATGAACTCCGCCGGTTACGCCCTCTGGCAGCAGGTGGTCGCGCCATTGTTGGCGGAGGCTCCGTTTTCCACGGAGCACTCCTGGCTGTTTGATTTTGGTCCGTCCTCCCAGGTTCCCGTCAGTGGCTGGAACAATGTGTCCCCCGAATTGGGAGCCACCCCGGGCGGTATCCTCAATGGAGTTATCAACGCCAGCGGAGAGGCCGGCGCTCTGACGCTGGAAATCATGGCGCCTTTCAATGCGGCCAACCTGGATGGCAGTCAGAGCTCGGCCGTTTTTCCCGCCGCGGCGACCCGTGATTCGCTCTATGGCAACACCAGTGAATTCAACGGAAACAGCAATGTTTTTCCCGGCATCCGCCTGCATGGACTGGATCCCACCCTGGCTTACCGGTTTACCTTTTTTGCCTCCCGCACCGGCATCACCGACAACCGTGAAACGCGATACACCGTGGCCGGTGCCGCCACCACCAGCGCGCTCCTGAATGCGGCGGAAAATATCAATGGCGTGGCCATCGTCAGCGGCGTGGTCCCGGACGCCCAGCAGGGGATTACCATCAGTCTTGCTCCCGGTCCCGCCAACACCAGTCCGAACCAGTTCACCTACCTGGGAGTTCTGAAAGTGGATGGCTTGCCCCCGGCTCCAGTGGATGCCGCAGCGCCGCTGTTGCTCTCCGGGACGGGCCGATCCAGCACCGCCCTGGAATTGACCTTCAATGAACCGCTGGACCCCGCTTTCATCACGAATCCGGCCTCCTATCTCATCAATCAGGGTGCCGTCACCGTCACTTCCGCCACCCTGTTATCCGGCGGACGAGTGATTGCCCTGAAACTGGATGCTGTAGTTAGTGGGTCGGTCACCGTCGCCGTCAACGGCATCCGGGATACGACCGGCAATGCGGTCGCGGCCGGCAGCCAAGTGGTGGTAATCATCCCGGCCAGCGGGGCAGAAGTTCTGTTCTTTGATTTCGGCGCGTCCAGTCCGGCCATGGAAGCAGCGGACGATCCGGTCAATGCGTGGAACAACATCACCCCGGCGGTGGGCTCCAGCGATACCGGCGTCCTCCCCACCCTGGTCACCGCCTCCAATCAGGCCACCACTGCCGGCTTCCAGATGATCCGGCGCTTCAACGGCGCCAACACCAATGGCACCACGGCCTCCACCGTGTTTCCGGCGGATGCCACCAGCGATTCCCTATTCGGCAATACAGAACTTTTCAGCAGCCTGACGAATATTTTTCCCTCGTTCAAACTCACCGGTCTTGCTCCGGGGCAGGGTTATGACTTCACCTTTTTCGCTTCCCGCACCGGGGTTTCCGACAATCGCGAAACCCGCTACACCGTGGTGGGAACCAACACCGTGACCGCCCACCTTCAGGTCGCCGGAAACATCAACGGGCTGGTGGAGGCGCGCAGCGTCCGTCCCACCGCCGCCGGGGAGATCACCATCAGTCTCGCCCCCGGGGCCAATAACAATAACGCCAACCATTTCACCTACCTTGGCGCCATGAAAATTACTCCCGCGCCTCCCTTGGATTTGCTGCCGCCCCAACTGGTGAACGGCCGCATCCAGCTGCAATGGACCGGCCCCGGGCAGTTGGAGCATGCCGATACTCCCGGTGGCCCGTGGACGGCGATCCTCCCGGCGCCACAATCGCCGTTTTCGGAAGATATCAATCCCCTGAAACGCCGGTTTTACCGGCTCCGCACACCGGCCCCCTAGAAGGAAATCCGGCCAGCCGGATTCATTCAGGGCCAGCGGCCGCCCTTGGTGTGCCGGACTCTCCCGCATAAAAAGGAGGAGACTCTGATGCCCATTTGCGTCGTGGGAGCGCGTCCGGCTCCCCCCGGGCTGGACGGCAAAGAATCGCTCCGGAGCCTTGACCTCGAGGATAGATTTTGCTTAGAACCGCAGTTTAGCTTAATTAATCATGAAATTCCCCGTTTCCCCCAGCGGGCTGCGTCTGTCTGCGTGGCTTTTTTGTCTGGTCACTTCCCTGCAGGCTGGCGTGTCATCGAAGTCCTTTGCACCTGCCTCCAAAGGAGTGTCCGGAAAGTTGTTTGATACCATCCCGGCGGCCCAATCCGGGGTGGCCATGGTGCCGAAGGTGCAGAACGATCACCCGCTCAGCTTTCTCTATCACTCGGGTTTTGTGGTGGGTGGGATCGCAATCGGCGATCTCACGGGCGATGGCCTGCCGGATCTGGTGATCGGCGGTGCCGCCGGGTCCAACGAAATCTACCGGAACCAAGGCGGTTTTTCCTTTGAAAACATCACCCAGGCGATTGGTGGAGGCATTGATGGCGGGGGGCGCTGGACCACCGGGGTGACCCTCGCGGATGTGGATGGCGATGGGGATCTGGATCTCTTCTGCTGCAACTACGAGGCTCCCAATCAGCTGTTCCTCAATCAGGGGCCGGGGGCCAATAGGGTGCCGGCCTTCAAGGAAGTGGCCGCCGCCGCGGGAGTGGCCTCGGTGGATTCCAGCCACAGCGCTTCCTTTGTGGATTATGACCGTGATGGGGATCTGGACCTGTTTTTACTGACCAACAAGGTGGAGGACCCGCAGGGGTTCCCCTCCAAGGAGCGCGCTCCCGTGGCCTTTGATGGCACCAATTGGCGCATGCTGGAAGGCATGGACCGGTATTATGCCCTTTGGAAATACGATGCCAAAAATTCCGGGGTGGAACCTGCTGGGCGGCCCGATCTGCTCTTCCGCAATGACGGGGCAGGGGCGGGCGGGGTGCCCGTTTTCAAAGACGTCACCAAAGACGCCGGCATCTCCGGGCGGGGCGACGGCCTGTCCGGCACCTGGTGGGATTACAACAAGGACGGCTGGCCGGACCTGTTCATTGGCAACGACTTCCTCTCCGAGGACCGGCTCTGGCACAATAATGGCGACGGCACTTTCAAAAATGTGCTGGCCCAGGCCGCCCCGCATACCTGCTGGTTCAGCATGGGGGCGGATGCGGGGGATCTGAACAACGACCTGCTGCCGGATTTCTTCCTCGCGGACATGTCAGCCACCACCCATTACAAGAGCAAGACCACCATGGGAGCCATGGGCGGCATCAATCTGAAACGGGCGGTCGAGTCCTCCCCGCCGCAATACATGCGGAACACCTGCCTCCTTGGCACCGGCACCGGGCGTTTCCTCGAAGCTGCCTACATGCTCGGCATAGCCAGCACGGACTGGACCTGGGCGGTGAAATTCGGGGATTATGACCACGATGCCAAACAGGACGTCTATCTCACCAACGGCGTGATCCGGGCTATGAACCATTCTGACTTTGTGGTGGATGAAGCGAGCAAGGCCGGCAGCCATCAGTGGGATTTTTATAAAGACCAGACCACCCGGCCGGAGCAGCACCGCGCCTACCGGAATGAAGGGGACCTCCATTTCCATGACTCCAGCGAGGAGTGGGGCCTGAACCGGACGGCGGTCACCTACGGTTGCGCCTGGGGTGATCTGGATGCCGACGGGGATCTGGATCTGGTGGAAGTGAACTTGGATGAACCCCCCACCCTCTACCGCAACAACGCGGCCGGCCGCCCGAAATCCAACAGCGTGGCTTTCCGCTTCAAAGGGAAATCTGCGAATACGGAAAGCATTGGAGCCTCGGTGACGGTGACTTCGGCGTCCGGTTCCCAGATGCGCCAGTTGTTCCCTGGTTCCGGATACCATTCCCACAACGAAGCCTTGATCCACTTCGGCCTTGGGGCCGATCCGCTGGTGGACTCCGCCATCGTGACCTGGCCCGACGGCTCCAGCGAGCGCTTGGAAAAATTGGCCGTGAACCAACTGCACGTCCTTGCACCGGGCACCGGCGCCGCACCTCCCGCTGCCAGCAAACCGGTCCCGCCGATTTTTGCCGCGGCTCCCGCCTTCCCGCCGATCCGGCATCAGGAAGTCCCGTATGATGACTATTCCGACCAACTCCTGCTGCCCCATGCCCTGTCCCAACTCGGGCCGGCCATCGCCTGGTCCGATGTGAATGGTGATGGATTTGATGACTTTTACCTTGGAGGCGGCGCCGGTCAGCCCGGCGAACTCCGCTTCGCCAATGGCAAGGGTGGGTTCACCGCCCAGTGGGTGGATGCCTTCCAAGCCGACAAAGCCCACGAAGATATGGGTGCCGTCTTCTTCGATGCCGATGGGGATCAGGATGCCGATCTGCTGGTGGCCAGCGGATCGTACCAATTCAAGGAAGGCAATCCACTCCTCGCGGACCGCCTTTACCTCAATGATGGCAAAGGCGGATTTACCAAAGCGGCCGCGGAAGCCCTGCCGGTTTTCCTGAAATCCAGTGGCCCGGTGGCCGCGGTGGATTTCGACAAGGACGGCGATGTGGACCTCTACATCGGCAGCCGCGTGGTCCCGGCGGAATATCCCATCGCCCCGGAGAGCCGTCTCCTGCGGAATGACAGCCAGGCTGGCAAAGTCCTCTTCACGGATGTCACCATAGCCGTCGGAGGAGCCGCCCTCCGGAAGTCCGGTATGGTTAGCGGGGCCGTCTGGTCGGATGTCAATCTGGACGGCGCCCCGGATCTGCTCCTCGCTCACGAGTGGGGTAGTGTGAAACTCTTCCTGAACCAACAAGGCAAACTCGCCGAACGGGTGGAAACCATGGACGATCTGGCCAAAAATACCGGCTGGTGGACCAGTGTGGAAACCGCCGATCTTGATGGCGATGGAAGGATGGATCTGATTGCCGGGAATTTCGGGTATAATACCAAATACAAGGAGGCGACTCCTGAAAAACCGAAGCTGCTCTATTACGCCGATTGCGATAACACCGGCCGGAAAAACATTGTCGAGGTGAAGCGGGAGGGGGATACCCTCTATCCGGAACGAGGCCGCAGCTGCAGTTCCACCGCCATGCCCTTCCTGAAAACCAAGTTCCCCACCTACCATGCCTTCGCGAGTGCCAGTCTGAAGGAAGTTTATGGCGACTCCCTCGACAAAGGCCAGAAATTCGAGGCCAATGCCCTGGGGACCGGCATTTTTTGGAATGAAGGCAATGACGACTCCGGCCAGCCTGTGTTCAAGTTCCAAGCATTGGAACGCCTCGTACAGGTTGCTCCGGCCTTTGGCATCGCAGTCACGGATGTGAATGGCGATGGGGCGCCGGATCTCTGTTTTGCCCAAAATTTCCACAGTCCGCAGATCGAGACCGGACACTACGACGGCGGCCTTGGCCAAGTCCTGATCAACGGGGGCAAACGGGCCTTTTCCGCCCTCCCCGCCGGCTCCAGCGGCTTGGTGCTGCCCCGCGATTGCAAAGCGGCGACGGCGGCTGACCTCAATAACGACGGCGTGCCGGATCTCCTCATCACCACCAATAACAACGCCGCCGCCGCCCTGTTGAATCAGACCGCCGCCCCTGCCAACTTCCTCCGGGTGCGCCTCCCGGCCGGAAAGGCTCCGGGGTCCCGCGTCACCCTCATCCAGGCCGGCCAACCCGCCCGGATGCAGGAATATCACGCCGGGGCCGGTTACCTCAGCCAAGCCCCCCCCGTCCTCACCTTTGGACTTACCGGAGCCGCCACCCTGCGTATCGAATGGCCGGATGGACGCACCACGGAAAAGCCGGTGCCCGCCGGAACCCGGGTGATAGACCTGTCCCGGTAACCAATCCTGGGACTGCGGCATCCCACCGCCGCTTCTCCCCTTTATGCAGCGTGGCTGCGGAATTCCCCCCGGAAAAATTTGTCTCGTGGGTTTCCCCCCCGCTCCCTTCGCCCTCTCCCCTCCCACTCATGAAATCCCTTTTCCTGGTCTCTGGCTTCTACGCCATGGCCTTGCCTTCAATCCTATCAGCCCAGGACCCTTCTGCGGAGAAGCCTGCGACGGTAGTGGATTCCCCGGCCCCGGCAGCCCCTGTGCGCAGTGCTGCCGCCAAAGCCGTCATGGAAGCCATCGCCAAAAATGATCCGGCGGGTGCCTTCCGGGCCGCCACCGGGGGCCGGGCCAAGGGCGATCCCGCCTGCACCTATCTCCTCGGCCAGATGTATGAACTGGGACGGGGCGCCCCTGCCGTGGACTTGAAGCAGGCCTTTGCCCTTTTCGAAGAGGCCGCCCAAGCGGGCGTTCCCGAAGCTCTCACGGCCACCGCGCGCTGTCTCGAATCAGGCATCGGCACCCCGGCCCTCCCTGAAAAGGCCATGTTTTATTGGCAAAAGGCCGCCGAAGCCAATGACCCTCCCGCCCTTGGCCGCATGGGGCAGGCCGAACTGGAAGGTCATCACCGTCCCGCCAATGAGGAAGCCGCCCTTCCCTGGCTGGAAAAAGCGGCTGCGGCCAAGGATCCCCTCGGACTCTGGCTTCTCAGCCGCTGTTACGATACCGGTCTCGCGGGCCTGACCCCCAATGTGGATAAAGCCGTGAATTTTTGCTCCCAGGCTGCCATGGCCGGTCAAGTCGATGCCATGCACCGCATGGGCGAATTCTACGCCACGGCCCGCGGCCTGCCCGGTGATCCCGTCGCGGCCACCGGCTGGTTCCGGTTGGCCGCCGATTATGGCCATGCTCCCGCCTTTGCCCGATTGGCGCTTTGTTACCTGGATGGCACCGGCTGCCGGCAGAATGAGGCTCTCGCCCTCGAATTCGCCCTCCAAGCCGCTCAGTTGAAAAACCCGCGCGGCGCCTACCTCGTGGGGCGGATTTACGACGAAGGACTTGGCATCGCCGTCGATCCCATCGTCGGCCTCACTTATCATCTCCGGGCCCTGCAGGGCGGAATCCGCGAAGCCGGCACCGCCGCCGAGCGTCTGAAGGCCAGTCTGAAGCCGGAGGAGGTTCAAAAGGCGGAAAAACTCGCGGCCTCGGCCGATTGGCAGGTGGGACGCCCTGTAAAGCGCTGAAAACCTTTATTTTGGTTAAAAAAGTGACCTCCCGCACCCGTTCGGGTCATTTTTTGATTGAAGAAAATTGTGCATTTGTTCATTCCTACCTGTGAAATGGATTAAATCGTCTTTTTTAAGGACGAAATTTGCGTTCAACGACACCAAAATCTTCAGCCCATCAAACACAGCAAAGCGGACCTTCCTTTGGACCGGAGGGTCTGAAACCAGCCAACTTTGAGCAATTTTCACGCCGCCGCCCCCTGCAATTCTCTCCCGCTTCCACTTTTTCACTTCCTGGTATTTTATATGAAACTATTCTCTATAACCAAGTCGCTGCTGCTGCTCAGCGTGGCCGCCTTCACAGGCGGCGCTCAGGCAGGCTCTGCCAATTTTGATTTTAATACCGATCCCAGCGGTATCCTCACTCTTTTCGGCAATTCCATCTGGCGCGAGACGGGCGGCGTGGGCGGCACCGGCTATATGTCCATCACCGACGCCGTCGGCGGCCAATCCGGAACCATCGTTTTTGATGACTTGGATCCGGGCGGGATTGTGAATGCCTTCACTTTTTCCTGCGACCTCCGTACCGGCGGTGGCACCGGTGGCAACCCTCCTGCGGATGGCTACAGTGTCAGCTTCGCCCGAGCAGGCGATCCTGCCATCACCGGCGGTGGATTTCTAAAGGCCCGTGAAGAAGGCACCGATACCGGGCTCGCCATCTGTCTGGACGAATGGGACAGTGGTAATCCTTTTAACGAGGGCCCTGATGTGGTCGGTATCTCCGTCCGCGTCGATGGCGTGTTAAAAAGCGACTTCGCCCTTCCCACCCGCAATGGCACCGCTGCCGATACCACTTCCCTGCAAACCGGCCCTGCCGACCGGGTACCGGATCCAATCACTTTCGATGTGGCAGATCACTCGTTTGTAAATCTCACGGTGAAACTGGAGGCCGATGGCACCTTGGACGTGACCTACAAGGGTGTGGCTATCGTGAGCAACCTGGCTACGGGATACGTCCCGGGCCCCGGGCAGCTCATATTTGCCGGGCGCACTGGAGGTGCCAACTCCAATCACCATGTTGATAACATCGCGATCACCACCACCGTCTCCAGTATTCCGATCCTTACCTCAGCGTCACTTTCTGCGCTGACTCTCAATGCGGTCGTCACCGATTCCCTTACGGTGGCCCTCGATCCTACCAAGCCCTTTACGGTCAAGATCGATGGCAATACGGTGGCGGCGGCGGCTTCCAAGGCTGGCAATGTAACTACCTTTACCTATTCGGCCGTTTCTCCGGCGTTCTATGCGATCGGAAACCACCCGATCGTCATTTCTTTCAGAGATACCAATAACAATCCGATCACCCTCAATGGCAATGCCGTGGTGGCTTACACCAACATGGATCCTGCGTGGAAAGCTGCTGCCGGTCAGGTCGATACGGTGACCCCTGCCAACCAGCTGACCATGCTCGCCCGCGTCCACCAGCTTTCCTTCACCCGGACTCCAGGAGACGCCAATCTCCTGCCCCTGCCGGAGATTCAGATCCAGAACGGTTACTTTGACCGCGTTCTCAACACCGTCGCTCCCAACGTCGCCAATCCTGCCGGGTTCACCAATCCCCTCACCTTTGAAAAAGTGATTTCCGGGGTTCTCAATTGGGACCAAGCTTCGGGCGCCCAAGGTAATTTCAACGCCGGGAACGGATTCCCTGAAGCTCCTATCCCTGGCATTCCCGGCACCACCGGCAACGATGAGAACGTCACCGGCGAAATCTTCACATGGCTTGACCTTCCCGCGGGCCTCACCCGCTTGGGCGTGAACAGCGACGACGGATTCACCCTGTCAGTCGGAGCCTCCCCGCTCGACTTCTTCGGCAAAATCACCGCCGGCGTCTTCAATGGCGGTCGCGGTGCCACCGATACTCAGTTTGACCTCGCCGTCCCTACCGCCGGTCTCTATCCGGTCCGTCTCCTCTGGTGGGAAGGCGGCGGTGGAGCCAATCTTGAGTTCTTCAGTGTTAAGCCCGATGGCACACGCCTCCTCATCAATGACACGACGGATGCCGCGGGCATCAAAGCCTATTACGCGGGCGTCCCGCTGAATCCCTCCATTCACGCCATCGCTCCCTATCCCGGCACCACCTTCGACGCCAACAACAGGCACCCGCTCCTGATCGAGCTGGTGGATGGCGTCAATACGGTGACCGACGCCAGCATCGTCGTCAAAGTCGACGATATCACGGTGACCCCAACCCTCACCAACGCCGGCATTAACACCAAACTCGAATATTTGCCTTCCAGCGGATTGTGGCCAGCCGGCACGCACAATGTTTCCTTGGCCTTCACCAACAGCGCTGCCGTCACCCGCACCGAGACATGGTCCTTCCGGGTAGCCGCTTACGCCACGCTTGATACAGCATGGAAAGCCGCTCCTGGACAGGTCAACACCACCAACGAGACGATGCTCGCCCGGGTCCACCAATTGTCCTTCGCCCGCACTCCCGGCGACACCAATACGTTGCCTCTGCCGGAAAGACAAATCCAAAATGGCTACTGGGACTCCACTTTGGGCACCATTGCTCCCAACGTCGCCCAGCCGGCTGGCTTCGAAACCATCATCGCTGGTGCACTCAATTGGGATCAGGACTCTGCTGCACAAGGGAATTTCACCCTCAACAATGGATTTCCGGAAGCGCCGATTCCTGGCATCCCCGCAACACCCGGTTACAACGACAACATCGCCGGCGAAATCTTCACTTGGCTTGACCTTCCCGCCGGACCCGTCCGCTTGGGAGTGAACAGCGACGACGGATTCACCCTGTCTGTTGGAGCTTCTCCGCTCGACCACTTCGGAAAGATCACTGCCGGTGTCTTCAATGGCGGCCGCGGAGCCACCGATACCCAGTTTGATCTGGAGGTCCCCGTGGCCGGTCTGTATCCAGTCCGCCTGCTCTGGTGGGAAGGCGGTGGCGGAGCCAACATTGAATTCTTCAGTGTGAAAGCGAACGGAACCCGCCTGCTCATTAACGACCCAAACAACGATCCGGACTCCATCAGGGCCTACCACGCTGGGGTGCTCTCGAAGTCCTCCATCCATGCCATTGCCCCGTATCCAGGAACTCTCGTCAACAACAACAAACACCCGCTGACCATCGAATTGGTGGATGGCTTGGCTGCGGTAAACGATGGCAGCATCGCGCTGGTCGTCGACGGCGCTGCGGTTGTCCCGACCGTTACCAACAACGGTCTGTCAACTGTCCTCTCTTACCTGCCCAGCACCAATGGGGCGCGCTGGACCTTTGGCGATCACACGGTCTCCCTGACCTACAACACCACTCCTGCAACCGTTGCCCGGACGGAAACATGGATCTTCAATGCAGCAGGCCAGAACTACGTCTGGGAAGGTGGCGGCACCGACCCGAACAACATTACCGACCAGACCAACTGGGTGGGCGATATTGCTCCAACGAATGACGGCACGAATATCAATCTAGGAAACGGGGAAGTCATTTCCTTCGCCCTCAACAACCTGACGATTCCGGACAGCGGCGGCCGCCAGATCAATCTGGCGGCAGGAGCCCAGATCTTCAGCAACAAGGGGGGTGGTGGCGATTGCCGCGTCAATGCCCGGGTCAATGCCCAGGGTGTGGGGGCGGACAATAACGGCTTCTTCTACGTCGAAGGTGGCGGCTGGGGTATGCCCAACAACCTCACGCTGGTGGGCAACGGCACCACCACCGCAAATGGCGCCAACCTGCGGATTGCCGATGGCCCAAACCGCCTCGACCTTGGCGTCTTCACCCTGACAACCAAGGGGAATAGTGAAACGGTTTTGGGAGGCACCAATGTCATAGGGGGCGTTGGTTCCCGTATGGTGCTCCAGAGCTTCACTGCCTTTGAAGGCGGCACGCGTCTCGATCCCAACATCACCGTCGAATTGGCATCTGGCGTCACGCTGTCTTCATGGGGTGGCCAAGGCGCGCGCCGCGATGCCCAAATGCTCCTCAATAACAATGCCGTGATCGAAACCCGCTTTGATGATGATGACTTGACCTACTCTGGTCAGGTTACCGTCGGCACCGGCAATACAGGGATTTTGCGGGCGAACATCCACACCAACGGTGAACCACCTGCGCGCAACGGACAGGATCTGCGTCTGAACATCCTCGGCCCTCTCGCTGGGGACGGCAAATTCCGCAAGGAAGGCGCGGCCACCCTCCTCCTCAGTGGTGCCGGAACGAACACCGGTGGTTTGGATGTCAACGGGGCGGGCAATACCGTTCTGGCTTCCGATACCGCTGCCGGCACGGGCCCGATCAACATCAATACTTCCTCCACTCTGGCGTTCACCAATGCCGGAGGCCAGGAATACATTGATGCCGCCGCACGCGATGCGGTCTTGGATGATGCCAATAAGACTGTGATTGACGCAGCGCTTTCCGGGGTGAATTCCCGGCAAGCTCTGGGAGGCAACCGCCGCACCAGCTATACGGGCAAATTGAACAACCCCACCGCGTCCGACCTGCTCCTCACCTTCGCGGAACAATACGATGACGACAGCTACCTCGAAATTGATGGCACTGTGGTACTGAACAACACCGCTTGGGACACCGTGACGAGTGGTCAGATCAGCCTCAGTCCAGGGCCTCATGACTTCCGGGTCAGCATGCGGGACGGCGGAGGTGGTTCCGGACCCAACAACGGGAACAACAACGCATTCCCAGGCTGGGATCAAATGGGTATCGGGTATTCCTTTACCCTGCCGGACGACGGTGCGGGTGGTGTGAACGCCAGCAAAACCGCGACCGATTACATCAAACTTGGTCTGAACTACGAAATCTACCAGCCGGTCAACCGTTCCATTCCCAATGCAGTGATCCTGAACACCACAGGGACCATCAGCACCGCAGCCATGAACGGTTACGATGCTACCATCAGTGGCAACATCTCCGGCACGGGTGGCCTGGCGGTGACTGGATCCAGCAACTACACCACGGATGAACTGATCCTGAGTGGGACTGGAAGCTACACGGGGGCGACCTCTGTGAGCAACGGCACGCTGATCGTGAACGGGAATTTCAGTACCGCTACCGGTGCCGTAACCGTCGAAGCAGGCGCCACCCTCGGTGGCTCCGGCACGGTGGGTGGAGTGACTACGGTCGCTGGTGGGATTGCTCCGGGTTCCGGAGGCATCGGAACCCTGAACATCGCCGCCAATACCACTTGGGACGCGGGGAACAGTTGGATCTACGAACTCGGAGCCACCACCGTGAGCGACCGTTTGGCGATCACCGGCGACTTCACCAAGGGAAGCGGAAGCAACTTCGCCTTCAACTTCTCCAACACTGGCGCCGCTGGAACCTATACTCTGGTCACTTGGACCGGCACCACCAACTTTGTTGCGGGCGATTTCTCCGCCAGCAACTTGGGAGGAGGATCCACCGGCGCCTTTGCCATCGTGGGCAAGAGTCTCGTGCTTAATGTGACAGCCGGCGGTTATGCCGTCTGGGCAGCCACTGCCTTCACGGCTGGCACGCCAGCCGGTGACCGTCTCCCGGCGGCCGACCCCGACAAGGATGGAATCAACAACCTGATGGAATACGCCTTGAACACCAATCCAAGCGTCTCCTCCGCCGGACCAGCCCCTGAACTGGCCACGGTGGGAGCAAACAAGTTCCTCCAGATCCGTTGGACCCGTCCGAATAACCGCACCGACATTACGACCAGCGGTGAAGTCTCAACAGATCTCACCCCAGCCCTCAACTGGGTGACTGGTGCGGCCAATGTGACTACCACATTCACCCCGGCTGGGGCAGGTCAGGAAGAAGTGGTCATCCGCTCGGTCCAGGCCATCGGTAGCGGACCTCGTCGCTTCATCCGGGCCAAGGTCACTCAGCCTTAAGATCAGAGTTCACCAAACTACAAAAGCCACCCAGCCCGACCAGGCTGGGTGGCTTTCTTTTTGGGGGCTATCCTGCCGCCTCGCGAATCATCAGGTAACTGGTGATCATCACGAAACGCCCGGGCTGTGCCAAATGCTCCTTGGAAGACAGAGTTCGATTCTTGCTGGCAGCGAAACGCATTGATCTTGCTGCCGGATGATGAAACCTCGCCGGAATCAAAACCTCCATGGGGAGGTGTTGCTCAGAGGGCTATCCGGCGGACTTGAAGAAGAACTGAATCTCTCACTCCCGCTCACCCAGAGATCGGGGAAACTCCGTCGGGTCCACCTCTGCTGATCCTGGTTGGGGTAGTCCCCTCACGGTCGTCCGCGGCGTGCGTCGCGGAGCGCCTTTAAATTGGCTTGGGCCACGGTGTCTTCCGGATTGATGGCGAGGGCTTTACCGAAATAGATTTCGGCTTCAGCGTAGCGCCGTTGCTGCATGCAAATGTAACCGAGGCTGCCTTGGGCTTCATTGTCCTGGGGATTGACCCGCACCACGGCTTCGAACTCGGCCTGGGCCTGCGGCAGCAGATTCTGGCGAAGATAAATGGAACCGAGCTGGCCGCGGGCCAGTGGATTGGCGGGGTCGAGACGGGTCGCGGTGCGCAGGTGCTCCACGGCCGGTTCGACTTGTCCGAGGGCGAAGAGGGCGCTGCCCAATTTGGCATGAGCCACCGCATCCTGCGGATCGGTTTGCAGTTTCAGAAGGAGAGACTCCACGCTGTCACGGGTGGCTTTGACAAAGAAGTCCTTGGAAAGGATAGCAAGGTCATTGCGGTGGCGCGGGAGAACCTGGTACCACAATTCGCCCATCTCATCCGTGGTCTGCAGTCCGTAGCGGACCCGTTGGGGGGGCTGGTTGGGATTGTGGATGTTTTCGGCGGAATTATCGAACGAGATCTGCATGTGCAGCGTGGTCCCTTTGGGCAGGGCGACGGGCTCCTGATACTTGTAATCACCCTGCCAGTTGAAATCCCAATTCCTGATCAGCAGCAGTTCTTTCCGGCTGCCATCAGGGAGGATGGCCCAGCCCTCAATCCGTTTGCCCAGATAGTGGGTGTGCGGGTTGATCCGCATCAGGTCCACGTCCACCGGCAGGACGTAGCTGTTTTGAATCCGGTAGTCCTTTTCACCCGCTGGGATGTCGATGGTGTAACGCGCCAGCTTGAGGAGAAACGGGGTGTTGGAAGGGGCGCGATCCGTGAAATAGAAGCCGACCGAAGGCTGGACCGCCTCCGGCTTTCCTGAAGGATGCAGGTGCAGTTGCAGGACCAGATCGGATCGTTTTTCAAGCAACCATGACAGGCCTTCCGGCGATTCCATGGCTGGCTTGCCTGGCTGCCAGCCCAGCATCTGGCCCATCGGCATGTGAACGCTGGGGGGAAGGTCCATCCCATCGAAGCCAGGCGGCTGGGAACTGCCCGTCAGAAAGCGCGATTGGCGGGAGGCGTCAAATTCCACAAAGGCATGATGCACCACCTTGGAGTTGCCTGGACGGAACTCGACGGCGCGGACGAAGCGGTTTTCCGACAGCGGAATCGGCACCACAAAATTACGGTAAATGTCTTTTCCCTCGGCAGGCAAGGTGTAGGCAGTCGGCAGGCTGACTATCAGATCAGGCGGGCCCAACTGCCAGTCCGCGGGCCATGGGGGCAGTTCCGGCAGGTCTCCGCTATTGCCCTCGGACGCTCCCTCCGCCAGCCATTGCTGGAACAATCCTCTTTGCTCCGGGCTAAGGGAGAGGTCCCCCGCGAAATGGCCATAACCTGGTTCGGGAAGCCACGGCGGCATGAAGCCTGAAGAAATCACCTCCTGGATGCCCTTCTCTTTGGCTTTCACCTCCCGGTAGGTCAGCAGGGAAAACGGAGCCGCCTGGCCAGGGCGATGGCAGAAGGAACACTTCGTGAAGACGATGGGGGCGACATCCCTGGTGAATGTCAGGGTTCCGGGCGGGCGGGGCACATAGACGGGGGAGGAACCGGAGGGCTCCCGCCCGGAGCGCTTCCGGGTGGTCAGGACTGCAGCCGTGACCGCGCTGAGTGTGAGCACTACTGACCAAATCACCAACGGTCTCCGGGATGGCGCTGGCGGGGGCGCGACCTCTTCGCGGGCAGGGCTTGGGGCACGGGCAGGGCGGTGTTTGGCTTTTTTCTTCATGAAACCCGGGGAATATAACAACCCACGGCGCGGGTGCTGGCGGGGGAAATGGCCTCACCGTTCACAATGCGTTGCAGCAAGTCGCGCAGGTCGTGTTCGGTGGCTTCAGGGCGGGAGCTTCCAAACCCTGCATGTCGGTTGTCGATGCGTCCGTGATAAATGAGTCGTCCGCCGGGAAGAAAAACGGCCGCCTCGGGCGTGACGCTGGCCTGGCTTCGGGCCACCAGGGAATGCTCCGGATCGTGGAGGACCTGCGATGGCAGTTGAAACTCGGTCTGATGTTTGACGATAGCTTCCATGGAGGGGCCGGCATCGGGATACACCACCCAGAAATTCACTCCCTTTGACGTATATTCCTCATGCAGCCGCCGGATCCCGGGAGCATATCCGTTGGAAATAGGACACTCGACTCCCACAAAAATCAGGACCACCGCCAGCCCGTCCATGGATGCCAGAGGATCCACCCGGTGCCCCTCCAGATCATACCCCCAAGCTGGCCCGGTTACCGCATCTGCCGTTTCGGCAGCGGCAGGCGGAATGGATGAGGCGGCGGGCGTCCCGAGGCGTATCAGTCCAACTATCGCTCCAGCCAGCAGGAGGCCGGCAAGCACAAGGAGGGTGGATCGGGAGAAACTGGGTTTCATTGGTGGAACGTTATAAGCGGGGGCATCCCCTTGGCAGTCTGTTCAAAATCCCGTCGTTCAGTGGTGGTGTTTCGTAGCCTCCTTACGGCCTCCGGTGAAAGCCTTTGTAAAAGTGCTCCCGGCAGGGATCGAACCTGCGACCGACGGATTAGAAATCCAATATTCAGTGATTCAAAACTTTAGTGGTCGCTTATCGGTCGCTTATTTCTGGACAATTCCCCGCCGTGCGTGATGGTGCGCCATGAGCATCAAACAGCCCACGCCCGCCCTTGGAACCGGCAAATCCAAGTCCCGGAAGGTGCGCCGGAAACCCATCCAGCGCAAGAAGATCGCCGGTGGCACCATCACTATTCAGGAACGCACGGTCGGAAAATTCGTGGCCCGCGTCGTCGTCCACGTTGGCGGCAAGTCCACCACCAAAGGGTTTGAGACCTTGGAGGCAGCCAAAGCCTATGCCCTGAGGCAGGAGATTGAAGCGGAGAACGCCGGAACCCGTGCCGCCTCCACCATCGGGGACAAGGAACGCCGCGCCATGCTGGACGCGAAAGAGCGGCTGGCACCCTACGGCAAGACCGTGGTGGACGCGCTCAACTTCTACCTGGCCCACTTGGAAGCCAGCGCCAAATCGTCCACCGTGGCCGCGATGGTGGAAACCCTCCTCAGCCACAAGCGGACGGAAGGAAAGGCCGTGCGATACCTGCGGGACCTCAAGAGCCGACTGGGACGCTTCGCCGTCGATTATGGCACCCGCCCCATTGGCGACATCACGCCGGAGGAAATCAGCGTTTGGCTTTCCGGCCTGAATCTCGCCCCCGTCGGCACCAACAATTTCCGCCGCTGCCTGGCCGTGCTCTTCAACTACGCGGCAGAGCGCGGATTCGCCCCGCAGAACGTGATGCGCCGCACCGTCCGCATGAAGCAGGTGGAGGAGGAAATCGAAATCCTCACCGTGGGCGAGTGTGACGCGCTCATGCGTGGCGCCCATGACAGCATCCGCCCCGCCCTAGCCCTCGCCATCTTCTGCGGGGTGCGTGACGATGAAGTCAGGCGCCTGGACTGGCGGGCAGTGGACTGGGAGGGTGATTCCCTCATCATCGGGGCGAACGTCTCCAAAGTGAATCAACGCCGAATTGTGCCACTGCGGGAGAACGTAAAAGCGTGGCTGGCACCGTTGCGGCAGACCGGTGGATTGATTCACCCAGTCGGCAGAGCCGCCAAGGCGCACCTGCAAGCGGCCCGCGCTGCCGCTGGATTTGGGACGCCCGCCGCCTGCAAGGATGACAAGAGCTTGCGCCCGTGGCTCAACAACGCCCTGCGGCATTCCTACGCCTCCTATGCCCTCGCCCAGTGGCCCGATGCCGCCGCCCTCGCCCTCGAAATGGGGAACTCCCCCGCCGTCATCCTCAAGCACTACCGCCAGTTGGTGAAACCCGCTGCCGCTGCCGCCTTTTGGAAAATCACCCCGGCGAATAGGCCGGAAGGAAAGGACGCTGATCTGCCCTCCGCTAAAACCGCCTGACACCTGCCGACGACATGAAAAAACAATCCTCCGCACCGGCGGCACACTCAGAACCTCCTTTCTTCCAGGACATTGCGGCGGACGGGAAACCGTGGCAAATGACGCCGCGACTGTTGGCGATTCAGGCGGATCTAAAACTTAAAATGCTGCGCATCGAAAACATTGCCGACAAGGGAATCCAAGGGGCGTTCATCGCGGTTGAGATGATGCAGCATAGGGCAATGCGATTAGCCAAGGATGGGGAAGAACTCACGGCATTGCATGATGATGAATACTTCACCGATTACCTAGCCGATGATCCCCCGGCGCCGGAAGAAATCCGGTATATGGTGAGCTTCCTTTTGCCCCTTGCGCATCTCCTGACAATGCCCATGCCTCCTTGTGAAGCTGGGGACAAATGGAACCAAGTATGGGATTGGCTGCCCCAGACAGAGGCGGATGCTCAACGCCTCAAAAAGACAGCCTTGAAATGGGTTTCAAAAGTAATAGATCGCAGGTTTTCCCATGTCCTCATGAAGCCAGAAGCGATTGTGGAACGGGCGTTGGAACTAATTCCCGTCGCAATTGCCCTCTGCATCAAACTAAACCGCCCTCCTTACAAGGAGGAACTGGAGAAGCGGATGCGGGAAGTATACAACAAGGGTGAGAGATGGAAAACCGATGAGGAAACATTCCGAAAAGCCAGACTAGCAGCGGGGCTTGAAGGCCTCGAAAATAAGCCTAGGGGCAAGGACAAGTCACCACGCAGGCTGGGTGGAACATGAGCAAATGACCCCAAAAAAATTCCCGGCGAATAATATTGGCCTCAGTTGTTAGGAGCGAACTGGCATCATGGCGAAGGGTGTGGCTTACTGCCGCACGCCATGTAACCAACCTGTTGTAGCTCCCCCGGCATCTGCCGGAAGCCAGCTTGGTTCATGGCCCATCAAACGCCATGAAAAAGACCACCGAAAACACACCGGCCCCACACGGGGAAACCCTCCTGACGAAAAGGCACGTTGCCAAAAAACTCAGCATCAGCGAGCGCACCGTCGATAACCTCATGCGGGCAAAATCCCTCGCTTTTGTGAGGATTGGCCGTGCCATCCGGTTTGAACCGTCCGACGTGGACGCCTTCAAAAACTCCTACCGCGTCAACGCCGCCTGAAACCTGCCGCGCTTTCGCGAAGGTCCCCGTCCGCTGCCTTTATCAGAGACAGCGGGCGGGATGGGAAGGCCCCACGGTTTACCACCGACAGCCTACCCACTCAGGACGATTCCGCAAGCACGGTGCGACCACATTGCACCCTATGAAGATTGATAATTCAGAGCGCGGGTTTCGACTCGCCCAAAGCGCCCCATCAAGCGTCCAAGGCTGTTCAGGCAGCACCACGGCGTTCAACCTGATTTCAGGTTTAACGGTTGGCTTGCTTCTCAGCGACAGCCAAGCCTTGAACGCCCTCGAATCCTCCGGTTGGAACGCTCGCTGTCTCCCGCCGTGGTCCCAGCGTGAACTAATCGACAAGATCCGCCGTAGCCGCACCGAAAGCCGGAGGGAGCCGGGTTTTATGCTCAAGCCTGATGACCGCAACACGGCACCCTCAGGGCGAGCTAATAGGCCCGCCATCCTGCCCGCCGCCGCGCCAGCCCCACCACTGCCGCACCCCGCTGAAAAGGTGGAGGAAATGGCCAAGGATCGCCTTCTTGCTGGCCCCTTGCGGGACCTCACAGTGAAGGAAAAAGGCCAGATTGCCAGCAGTAGGAGTCTCACCTTGGCCGCTGTTGAGATTGGAGCACAGAACCGGCTTGTCCTGGCTGATGACGTCTACCCGGGGCATTACGTTCTGACGGACCGACTGTTCAGGCAGCGACGGAAAATCGATGACACCGTTACTTCCTGCGGGGCAAAATCACAGAATTACAAAGGATTTCCAGCCCGGGGCTTTTTCTGCCAATTCCTCCAATTCGCCAACCTCGAAAAGGACGACCTCCTTTTCCTTGTGGAGGGTGCAATCGGATTGCTGGAATGCCTCTCCATTCAATGGATTTGCGCTCCTCTCGCCCGTCGCTGGCGGTTTCTTTCCGCTCATTCCAAATCGAGCCGCTTCTTTTTTGAGCCGGAGATTCTGGGAGCCATTACCGGCCATCACATCAGGATATTACCGGACGCCGGGAAGGAGGGAATCGCCGCTGCCCGTGTCTGGCGTGACGAACTCCGGGCCGTTGGTTGCCGCCTGGACTTTGCCACCATGCCGGACGGATTCCAGGACCTCCGCAAAATCCTCGAAATGGGCTCCGATGGAGTGCCCGCAATGAGGTCAATTCTCGCTTATCCCGCCACTGCCAAGCAAGGAGGTGCCGCATGATTCCCGATGCCACCATTTCGGACAAGCTGCCCGGCGATCAGCCGGAAGCCTCGCCGCCACGCGCCGCACAGTCCTTGCAAGGTTTGCCTGAGATCACAATCGCCAACATCCGGGAATGCGTCCTGACGGGACCGCAACTCACCACTCTTGTGGTGGCGAAGCGCCCGCGCCTCCTGGATGAATGGCTATGCCGGGGAGACCTTGGCTTTATCTTCGCACCGCGTGGGGTGGGCAAAACGTGGATTTCCATGGCCCTCCCTCATGCCGTGAGTGCGGGGCTTGCCCTGGGGCATTGGACGCAGGGCGAGGAGAAAGCCCGCGTCCTGTATCTTGATGGGGAAATGCCGCTTGAACTCAGCAAGGCCCGCCACACGTCGTTAAAGCAGGAAGGCGGGGACGTGGCCTATCTTCACCATGATATGCTTTTCGAGAAGATCGGGCGCACGCTCAACATTGCCGAGGTTACTCATCAGGAGGCAATCACAGCGTTGCTCTTGGAAACAGGGCGCAATTTTCTGGTATTGGACAACCTCAGTTGTCTGGCCTCCGGGGTAGATGAAAACAAGGGGCTGGCCTACGAACCCATTGCCGCGTGGCTCTTGGAACTCCGCCGCCGCAAGATCACAGTAATCATGGTTCACCACGCGGGGCGCGAAGGCTTCATGCGTGGCCACAGCAAGCGCGAGGATGCCGCTTCATGGATTATCGAGCTCAGGGACGCCAAGGAGGAGGGACAGGAAGGAGCGCGGTTTATTAGCCACTTCGCCAAGCCAAGCCGAAACACAGGGCGAGCCATCCCGGACCTCCTCTGGCACTTCACCACAGACCCGGAGAAAGGACGCACAGAAATTCACTGCGAACCCGCCGAGGAAAGCGAGTATGGAACCATGTTGCGGCATATCGCGGACGGCGTGGAGACAGTCACTGACCTTGCCGACCTCATGGGCAAGCAAAAAGGGACAATCAGCCGTTGGGTGAAAAAGGGATGCAACTCCGGACGGCTCAAAAAGACCGGCCAACTCATCACCTTGGCCGCCCCGTGAAAAAGTTTCCGCGGTTTTCCCCATAGGGATGGAAACCTGGAAACTTCCTGACAAATCCGGAAACTCCCACGGAAACAACTAGGAAACCCACCTTCAAAACCAGAAACTTCGTGGAAACCGGATGGAAACAAAAAGTTTCCAAAGGCGAAAATCGCAACCCAACGCGGAAACGTCTCCACCACCAAAATCGCCGCCACCATGCAATCACCCTCAGAGCAGAAGACCTTTTCCGCCTGCCGGCTTACCCTGCCGAGGAAGTCTCTGGCAAGGACAGGTTCCGCACGGAATCAACTCCACCAACTGGCTGGAATTTCTGCTTGTGAGCCATCAGCGATCCCGTCCATATTCCCCGCAAGGCGAAATTGACTTGATCCATTTCCCCGTCTAGTCCTGCCGAGTACGCCTCAGCTCAATGTTACGCAAAAGAATCAAAATCATGGACTGGCTCATCAACCGGATACCCGAGAGTCAGCTTTCCAATTACTTATGGTGGCTCACTGTTTTAGCTCCGATATTAGGCTTGGCGTTTGTTATTGCCGGTTTGCGCATAAAAGATAGGATATCTGAGATGCAGGCGGTCACGAAAACCAGCCTAGAGCCCACACCAGATATGCAGGAGGCCCTTCTTAGTTGGGCAAAAGAAAGGGCCAAGGCGGATTACGAGATTCTTCTGATGAAAGCTAAGGATGAGGCAAACATTCCCATTCAGGAACTTCAGAGGTTGAAAGCTGACTCAGAGGCCAGGTCCAAGGCAGCAGATGGATTACCTGGGCTAATTTTCTTCACGATAATCGAGATCAGGCCAATGGGGAATGGTCGGAGGCAGTACATTTTCGACTTTGGAAAATTTCAAAAAGAACGTTTATCCGTTTACATTTCGCCGGATAACATTTTCACGATGTGCCTATATGACATCAATGGAGAGCCGCATCCGGTGCTTCTGCCGATTGGCGATGGTTACGTCCCGACGGGTCGTAAATTCTCTCTAGGATGCGAGGTGGGAATAAAGCAAGACTCCACATTTTTACGCGTGTGGGTTGATGGGGTTGAAAAGAGCGCGGTCACGCTTCCATTCAAAACAGACATTGGGCTTCTGAATCCGGCTGATGGAGTTATTGGGTGTGACTTAGAGCATTCTAATGGTGCCTCATTCGATGTTTACATTCACATGATTTTAAAAGAAATTTTGAATTCAACAAAAAGGCAAGACCTCATTAATCATACCACAAAATTCATCAGTAACATCTCGCCTTCGCGCACTCTACGTTTTGAAGGGAATCAGTTTATTGGCACGGGATCGCCCGGGTCATCAGCCTTGGCGCTTCCCGCTGATGAATCACGCCGACCTCGGTATGTGTCGCCTTAGCCCGCTTTTTCGCGAGGGAATCCTTGGCCTGAAGTGCGGTAGATGCCTGGACCAAGAACTCCCAGAACAAACCATGAAACAGAGTAAACGACACCCTAGCAAGTGCGCAGCCCAAGCCGTGGAACCGCTGGCTGCCGGAAAACCGGTGCCGGAGTTTGCCGGGGAGCTTTGAGTCAGCAGCACTCTGCTCTACAACTGGCGTGCCGGGCGCAGGGCCCACAGCTCGGGAGCGCAGGACTGCGGCCGGAGGCGAGCGGTCCGAAGCGGACGAACTGCGGGCTCTGCCGCGTGACTGTGCCCGCTTTCAGGTCGAAAATGACATTGTAAAAAAAGCCGCGGCCATCCTCGGGACCATAGTCCCCGCCAGTTACGTGGCTGGAGGGCTTTAGAGGCGGCCGGAGGGCAGGGGAGTTGCCTCCGCCGCCTTGGTCTCCCCCCCCATTGCATTTGGTGTTATGTTATGATCTGCTGAAACCTTCCATCACTTCGGAGCGCGTCCCAGTCGGGATCGCCCTTGGCATACATGGCGTAATCTGTATCAAGCGCGACTGCCTGTTCAAGAGAGTCAAAAATCTCTGCCATAGTGTATTCTGGGGTGTTCAAAGCCATGATACATGCCATGTTGTAATGTGCCTTGGAATTGTCTGGCTGAGAAGCAATAACTTCCTTAAGGAGTTTTACGGGGCGCTTATGCTGGGATGATTCTTTGAAGCTCAACGCTGTGGCATATAGAAGTTTGCTTTCAATGTCGTGCGGACTTAGTGCCAATGCCTTCTCGAAAGTATCAACCGCGCTAGCATAGCGCTTCTTGTTCAACTCGTCTCGTCCACGCTCCACCAAACGAACAACGGTTAAATCTGAGCTTAAACTGTCCTGTTTTTCTTTTAGGAAATCGAGGGACACCTTCCTCATAATCTTCAACCCTGCAAATCCGGTGGCCAAACCAAATCCAGCAACTCGAATCGCATAGTCGGGAGCGGTCTTGTCTGGCGGCAATACATTCGTTAGAAGAGCATAAGCCGCAATGGCAGAGCCCACTCCGATTAAGATGTCTCCAATAAACCCGAGGGACCAGCGCCCGTCTGTGTGAGGTAGAGAAAGTTGGTGAAGAGAAGATGATCCAAAGGCGGCAAGAAATCCTCCGAAACCTCCTCCGACAATGAGCGCGGCAACTAGATGATACATGGTAATGGTGGCGGACTTGGTTCATGGCCGAACGGCTGATTCACCGACAGGATCGAAGGAGAGTGCTCAACCTTATCTCCAGCAGGGGTGTCAGGGGAATATTGAATCATGGATAAGGGCAGGAGTTTGGTGCTGGATTTCCTGCAACCTGCGCGGAATGCCGCAGGGATGCCAGCTAATACTCCATGTCCGGCAGAAAAAAGTTCACGGGGCTGCGTGGGGCTCACCAGAGAGCCCCCAGTGCCTCATAATCAAACATCAGTGCCCTCCCCTCCGGCCACACTATCGCCAGCGCAGCAATGGCAGCACGCGCCGGCGCAACGTCACCGGTGGCGGACCTGGCGATTGCATGGCCAAGGTGGACCGGCCCGTTACCTCCCTATGTCTTGCCACATCACCCGGCCCCACGCACCAGTTCACCCAGCAATCCGCCGGAGGGGCAAGGAAGGCGGTTGACATGAAAGACGACCCTTCGTTGTGTTTATGATATGCCTCAACTCACTCCTCACCAAGCGATTCTTGAACAGGCTTTAGTCCGGTTAAATCACCCCTCTGTCTCTCTGAGTGGAATGGAGGTTCTAAATATTCGTTCCGAGCTTGAGCCTATTCTTGGAATATTGGGCACTCCGCCCGGAAACTTTGATGACCGCCCGTATAGCCTGCCCGATTTGAATCTCCGAGTCCTCCGGGCAGCTTTGCGAGAAGCAATTCGTATCCCCCTAGATCCCACAGGGCCCGCATAGGGGGCGAGCAGCACGCGCCCCGCCGTAGCTGGCTAGAACCTCCCGGGGCTATGGAGTGGCCTGAATCCCGGCCCGAGGACTCCCGAACTTCGCGGTAAAGCCTTGCTCAACGTCGGGACTTTAAATGGCGGAGCGTGAGCAGCCCAAAGCCGAACAGGAGCGCCGTTGATCCGCCGTCTGGAACGGAATATGTATAAGTGATCGTCCCCGTTGCTCCCACGGAACTCATTTCTCCTATCAGAACAATCCCTGAGAAGGGGTTTCCATTTGGGGCTGGGGACAGAGAGGAAAGGAAAAATCCAGTGCTTCTCGTTAAGCTAAACCAGTCGTAATCCTGGTTCGATGCCAGGAAGCGGGAGGGGTCCCCGCTTATTGACCATGTATTGTCAGCAAAGAAGCCCATTCCGCCGACTCCCCCCGCTGCCACGGGCACGGAAAATGGGGTGATTTCCGTATCCTCAAACCCTGCTCCGGCTGACGCCGTGGCATTAAGCCCGAAATACCGAACATTCAGTCGGCCGATGCCGCTGAATTCAATGGGCTCTGTGGTGTTATTGGAAACATTGAAATACCCGATGCTGCGGTCCGTCAGTGTAATTCTCACTCCCATCAGAACGGCGTTGTCGGGGATTTGCGCTGAGGCAGGGTCGAATAGAGGGAGGCTGATCGATCCTGACCCGGAAGCTGGCCCCGATTGGTTGGAGAGGGCGGTATAAGTTATCTCAACCGCTCCGCTCATCCCCGCCGAAATCGAAAAAAGAGACACGGCCAGAATTAAATGGGTTTTCATAGGCCGGGCACTCAAGCCGTAATCGTGCCCGATTTCCGCAACGCATTGGTAGGCAACGGCATATTGTTTCCATAATCAGGGTTTGGTCGGAAAGGTGTCGGAATGACTTACGCTAAGCAGGGGGAGGGCGGGTCAGATCGCTGTGCCTTACGCCCGCAACACCGACCCGGGAAGTCACACGCACACGGAGACAGCATTTCAAATTTTTGGTCGGCGCATCAATCGGCAACTGACCAGACCCGCCAGCAGGAGCGGCAGGGTGGAGCCGCCGTCCGGCACGCCGTAAGTGTAGGTCACTTTGGCGGTAGCATTTGCTCCGATCATATCAACCGTGGCAAATCCCATAAATCCACTATCCTGCGCGGGAAAAGGAGCTAAGAGCGTCATGAACGCATGCCCTTCAAGGTTGAATCTCACTTCTGGGCCTAATAGTAGGGAGCGATCGTAAGCCGCAAGGTTCGCGTCTGTTGTTGAGAAATTCGACAGGCCCCCAAATGAGGCAAACCCAGGAATAGAGGGGATGCTGAGAGGTTGGCTGGAGTAAAGGGATTCCCCTCCCACCGCATGTGTCCATAGAACCCATTGGATGGAACCGATGGCGTTAACGGTGAAGGCGTCTGCGTTGTCGGTCTGCCACACGGCCGCGGCGCCTAAGCCGTTTGCGGCAATTTCAATATTCACCCCCATTAAATACGCGGCATCCGGAATCTCGGGGCGTAAAGTGTCAAAAGCTGGAACACGCAGATCAATGCGGCCCACGCCTCCCGTGTTGGAATCCGATCCTGTTGCGGTATAGCTAATCTCAGCCGCCCCGGCCGATCCGACAAACAGGGCAAAAACAGCAATCAGCAAGGGTAGGGTTTTCATAGGCAACCCCTTCAAGCCTAGATCATGCCGCGATTCCTTAACCCGTTGACGGGCAAGGTGATATTTTTACCATAGGAGGCGGATGGAAGGGAAAGTGTCGGTATTCCTTACGCCCTGTGAGGGAAGGGCATGACAAAGGGCGGGACCGTTCGCTTTTTACAATAAATCACGCGCACACAGAGACTCCTTTCAAAAATCAGGGGAGTCTTCTTTCCCGTCATTTCTGCGCCGGGAGAAATCCGACTGTGCTATTCTTTCGATTTGCCGCACGTCCGCAGGGGTAAAGTCGACGGTGGCGCCCCGGAAATATTGCTATGCGGCAAAAAGCGGTCGCTTATCGGTCGCTTAAATTGGTGCTTTTTGGTGTTATACGGTGCGTTTCGGTGCGTTTCGGGAAACCCTGAAAACCTTGATTTGTGGCTGATAAGCATCTGATTATCAGCACTTTATCAGTGGTGCTCCCGGCAGGGATCGAACCTGCGACCGACGGATTAGAAATCCGCTGCTCTATCCACTGAGCTACGAGAGCCGGAACTTCATGGGATAATCTGGTTTTCCAATATCGGCAAACCGGTATTTCCGCTTCCGCCGGGCGGCGAAGCGGGCATTTTGCACGCATGGACGAACTCTTCGCTGATGACGAACCGGAAGCGCCCCCGCCGGCGCGGAAGGGAAGTCATGTGCCTTTGGCCGCCCGCATGAGACCGCGCACGTTGGAGGAATACGCCGGGCAGCAGCACGTGCTGGGTGAGGGCAAGCTCCTGCGCCGGGCGGTGGAGGCGGACCGGTTTACATCTTTGATTTTTTTTGGACCGCCCGGGGTGGGCAAGACCAGCCTGGCCCAGTTGATCGCGCAGCGGACGGCTTCGCGGTTTGTGAATCTCAGCGGGGTGGAAAGCAACGTCGCCGACATCCGGAAAGCAGTTGAAGGGGCGGAAGCCGCCCGCCGGCTTCATGGACGGACCACCACCCTGTTTGTCGATGAAATCCACCGGTTCAACAAAAGCCAGCAGGACGTCCTCCTGCCGTGGATTGAGCGGGGCACGGTCCGCTTCATAGGAGCCACCACCCATAACCCCTTTTTCTATGTCAACTCACCGCTGATCTCCCGCAGTCAGGTTTTTCAGCTCGAAGCCCTGGCCACGGACGATATCGTCCAACTGCTGCGCGCTGCGCTGGAGGATGAAGAACGGGGTCTCGGCGGGGAAAATCTCACCGTGAGCGGGGAGGCCTTGCGCCACTTGGCTGTGATGGCCGATGGCGATGCCCGGAAGGCGCTATCCGCGTTGGAACTGGCAGCCATCACCACCCCGCCGGATGAGGCGGGTCAAATCGTTATCGATCTCTCCGTGGCTGCCGAAAGCATTCAGAAAAAGACTGTGGTCTATGATGGGGATGGCGATGCCCACTACGACACCATCAGTGCCTTCATCAAGAGCATTCGGGGCAGTGATCCTGACGCCGCGCTCTATTGGCTGGCGAAAATGTTATATGCTGGGGAGGATTTCCGGTTCATTGCCCGCCGCCTGATCATTGCCGCCAGCGAGGACATCGGCCTCGCCGACAGCAACGCCCTGCGGGTGGCGATTGACGCCTGGCAAGCGGCGGAAATGGTGGGCTTGCCGGAAGGCCGCATTCCTCTGGCCCATGCCACGGTTTATCTGGCGACCGCGCCCAAGAGCAACAGTGCCTACGCGGCCCTCGGGGCCGCCATGAAGGAAGTGACGGAAGGCCGCACCCTCGCTGTGCCCGTCCATCTCCGCAGCACCGGGTATCAAGGGGCCAAGGATCTCGGGCACGGTAGGGATTATAAATACGCCCACGACTTTGAGGGCAACTACATTCCGCAGGCCTATCTCCCCGAAGGCCGGCGCTTCTACACTCCCACCGTGAATGGTCAGGAATTGCGGATCAAGGAGCGCCTCGATTTCTGGCGGCAGCAGTTTGACGCGGCTGAAAAAAGCCAGGGGTAAGCTGGGCCACGGAGGACCCCTTCATGGAATCCCGGCAAAGACCCGGGTTGGCCTACTTGCCACTCACATTGATGCGAAGCAGCCGTTCGCGGCTGGTGACATCGACTTTGGACCCATTTTCATCAATGGATGAGGTTTCTATACTGTAGATGAATTCGAACTTGGAAACCTGCCTTGGGGGTGGGTGTTGAGTATTCCACCGGCGGCAGAGGAACCCGGCCACCGGTTGGCGGAACACCTGGTAGCCCAGGGCGTCCTCATAGGACATTTCCCGGAAGAGCTGTCTCCAGCGATGGTTTGGATAGAGGACCGCGGGGCAAGCGGGTCTTTCCCAATTCACGGGGGTGCCCTGCCGGAGCAAATCGACTTCTGAGCGGTCGTTCAGCAGCGCCCTCGCGACATACCAGCCATCCTTGGAGGGAGTGTCCTCAAACATGTTCCATTTTTGGGCCAATCCACCGGCTTCGTTCAAAAACCTTGATCCGGAGATGGCGCGGTTGGCCTGGGAACGGCCTAAAAGACCAGCGAGGTTGACCGAGATCACATAGATCAGCAAGAGGCCGCACAAACCCTGCGAGGGCGTCCGCTTTGCCATGATATTTTTCACTAGCGGATTCCGGGACGCGGCAGCCGGGGGGCGGAAGAGACCGGTCCCGGAAGCGGGGCGGCTTCTCAGCCGGATTTCCTCAGCAGAAGCTTTTCCTGATAGAGATCCTTGTTCGATCCCTGGAACTCCGCCTTCAGCCTGACATGAAAGTCATGCAGATCAATCAACTCCCAGCCCACGAAGGTCCACGCACCGTCCTTTCCGTTATGGGAAATCCCCAGCAGCAGGTGCCGGGCCTCATGCTGCACCTTGCCGGTGAGGGCGTCCGGTTCGTAATAAAATGACCGGAGACTGCTGGCCCGCGAGGTTCGTTCGAAAAGCTTCGGATCCAGATAGGTCACGCGACCGCTGGGCAGATGGGTGATCTGCAGATCGGGGTAACCGGAACGTTGTGCCTTGCCTTCCCGGGTGGAGGGCAGGGTGCAGGTAAAGTCCCCCTGATGCAGCAGCGTGCGCAGCCTGCCCTCCACCAGCCGGCTTGCTTCGTTGATGCGGCGCAGGTTTTTGGCCGCGTTTTCCGGACCATTCAGCCATGCCAGCAGTCCATCGCCGGCCTTGGCAAGGTGATCAAGCAGGGCCTGGTCCGCTGCCGCTTTCCGGTTCATTGGGATGACCCGATGGCCGGTGGCCGCAAAGACCACCTCGCGGAACGGAATATGTTCCATCGACTTGGACGTTTCCATCAGCGCCCGGATGGCTTCCTGCCGGTCCTCTTTCTCCTCGGCGACGGCGTGGAGAGCCCAGCCTGTCAAGCAGATCAGGGCAGTCAGGCCGGCCCATGCCTGCGCGCGACGGATGAGGAGGCACCGCATGGGTTTGTCAGGAAAAGATCAGGGCTTCCTTCAGGTGGAGGGCCGCTTCTGCCGCGGATTCCGGGCTGGCAGCATGAATGCGGCACAGCACCGTTCCGGCAACCACCTGGCTGCCGGTTTTCACGATTTCATCAAGGCCCACCCGGTGGTCCACCGGATCGGCGGCAACGCGCCGGCCCGCCCCCAGATTCAGCACCACCTGGCCGATCACCCCGGCATCAAAAGCGGTGAGGGTTCCACTGCGGTCCGATTTGAAATCAACGATCACCGGTGCAGTGCCGGTGCTGCGTCCCAGGGTGTCGAGGGCGGCTACTTCACCGCCCTGGGCTTTGACCATCTCCTGGAATTTTGCCCAGGCGGAGCCATCGCGCAGCCGTGCGGCATGGGTGGCCCGCGGAGTTCCGGAGACTCCTCCGGCCAGGTCCAGAATCAAGGACTCCAGATCTTCCGGCCCGCGTCCCTGCAGGCAATCCACACACTCGCGCACTTCCAGGGCATTCCCGGCGCTGCGGCCGGTGGTTTCCGACATCGGATTGAGCAGGGCTTTGACGAATACCCCCCCGAGCGTTCCGGCATCGATCAGGGATTGCGCCAGGGCCTCGGCTTCGGGCCGCGTGCGCATGAAGGCCCCGCTGCCGAATTTCACGTCGAGCACCAGCCGGTCCAGTCCTTCGGCCAGCTTTTTACTCATGATGCTGGCGGTGATGAGGGCGATGCTGGGCACGGTGCCGGTGACGTCCCGCAGGGCATACAGTTTGCGGTCCGCTGGGCAGAGGCGCGGGGTTTGGCCGGCCATGAAAACGCCGAGGGATTGAATCTGCGCCATCATTTCCTCACGGCTCAGGCCGACCCGGAATCCGGGGATGCTTTCCAGCTTGTCCAGAGTGCCGCCGGTGATCCCGAGGCCGCGCCCGGAAATCATGGGGACCCACAAGCCATCGACGGCAAGCAGCGGGGCCAGCACCAGCGAGGTCTTGTCGCCGATGCCGCCAGTGGAGTGCTTGTCCACTACTGCCGGACGTTTGTCAGGAGGGCCGAAATCCAGCACGTCGCCGCTGTCGCGCATCGCGCGGGTCAGGGCCCACTTTTCCTCCGCCGTCATGTCCTTGAAAAAGATCGCCATGGCGAGGGCGCTCCACTGGTATTCCGGGATGGAGCCATCGGTCAGGCCGGCGACGAGGAATTCGATCTCAGTGGCGGTCAGGGCGCCGCCATCGCGTTTGCGGGCAATCAGGGAAGGGACGTGCACGGCGGGAAGATTGGGAAAGGATTCAGGCGCCGACGGGGTGCCAGGTGGTGCGGGTTTCGGTCAATTCGAGGAGCCGGTAGGGTCCGGCGGCCTGGTCGTGATCCAACCAGTCGACCTTGTCAGGGAAGACGGTGACGCGCTTCAGATTGATCGCGCTGCCGGCGCGGAGCAGGGCTGTCAGGGCAGGGTCGGCAATGGCATCCACGAGGCTGTCGATGTCCCGGTGGTCGGCGGCGGACGGAACCAGCTCGGATCGTTGCCCTGTCAGGATATTCACCGTGCCGCCCGGTACATCGGAGGTGGCGATCGCTTCCGCCAGGGTCATGGCCGGCAGGGGGTATGCGTCGGAGGCCACGAGGATGACCGTATTGCCTACCGCGATGGCATTGCCGATCAGGGTCACGGCGGCCAGCAGGGCAGGGCGGTCCGGGGCGAAGGCCACCACCACCCCGGCGGGGTCGAAGGTGGAGAAATTGAAATACGGCGCGGCGACCGGATTCACCGAACCGAAGACCTGGGCCAGCTTGTCGGTCCAGCCGGCTACATAAACCAAGCGGTCAATCGCCGCTGCGACTTCCGCTGCCGCTGCCTTTGGCGTGGCTCCGGTGGATTGCACCAGTTCCGCTGCAAAGGCCTCGGCCCGCCCTTCGATCATTTCGGCCAGCCGGTAAAGGATCTGTCCGCGCAGGTAGGCGGTGCTGCCCGACCAGCCGGGCAAGGCGCTGCGGGCGGCCACCACGGCATCGCGCAGGTCTTTTTTGGAACCGCGCCCGAAATGCGCCAGATGCGCGCCATCTGCCGGGGCGGTGGCAGTCAGGACCCGGCCGCTTTCCGGCCGGGGGAATTTCCCGCCGATGAAAAGCTTGTAGGTTTTCAGGATGTTCAGGCGGGGACGGGGCGCGGCAGGCATGGGAAAAGGCGGACGGATTCTGGCACAACTTAGGGCGCAATGCGGGATCGGCAAGTTCCGTGCGGCGGGGATGAGCCGCGGGCCAAAAACGCCCGTCCCGGCTCATCGGCCGCGGTCAGGCCCGCTCCAGGGTGATGACGCACTCCAGATGTTTGGTCTGCGGAAAGAGGTCAAAGGGCTGCACCTTGCGCAGTTGATAACCATGATCGAGGAACAACCTCAGGTCGCGCATCTGGGTGGCGGGGTTGCAGGAAACGTAGACCACGGTGCGCGGGCCGTAGGCAAAAAGCTGGGTCAGGAAAATCTCATCGCTGCCCCGCCGTGGCGGATCGATCAGCACCGCGGTCTCTGCGGCCGGAGTGGTGATTTTTGAAAAGATCGCTTCCGCACTGCCCGCGGTAAACTGGCAATTGGTCAGGCCATTCCGCGCCGCATTCCGGCCGGCGCGCTCCACCGCACTGGCGGCGATTTCCACGCCCGTCACCTGCTCGAATTCGCGGGCGCCAAACAAGCTGAATAATCCGCTGCCGCAGTAGGCATCCACCAGATAGCGGGCTCCGGCGGAGCGGGCTTCGGTGATCGCATAACAGGTGAAGGCTTCGAGGATGTAAGGATTGTTCTGGAAAAAATCGCCCGCGAGGAATTCAAACTCCAGCGGCCCCACCTTCTCATGGGCCAGGGCATTGGAGTCCGTCATCACGCCTTCCAGGGTATCGCGCAGGAGGAGGGTGGCCCCCTTTTTGAAACTGGCTGATTTCGCCCTGACACCTTCCCGGATGGCCGGCAACGCGGCATTGATGGCGTCGGTGGCGATGTCACAGCGGGGCACATCCAGCAGATCGTAGCGTCGGCCGGACTTGAGGAATCCAATCTCCTTTACCGGCCCGCCATCGCGGGGTGCTTCGAAGTGCGGGGTGATTTTTGAACGATAGCCGTATTCCCGGGGGGATCCGATCACGGGCAGCACCTCGTGCTCCACCTTGGCCATGTGCTTCAGCAATTCCGCCACCTGCTGGCGTTTCCAGCGCAGTTGGGCGGCATACGTGAGGTTTTGATATTGGCAGCCCCCGCATTGTCCAAACAGGGGGCAGGGTGGTGCCACCCGGTCCGGGGAAGGCGTGAGGACTTCGATCAGATCCGCTTCGGAAAAGTTCTTCTCATTGCGGAAGACCCGCGCCCGCACCCGCTCGCCGGGCAGGGCAAAGGCCACCATCACCACCCAGCCGTCCAGCCGGCCGAGGCCCTGGCCCATGTTGGTCAGGGTGGCGATCTCCAGTTCGATCTCCTGATGCCAGGAGAACGGCGTGGAGACGAACTTTTTCGGAGGACGCGGCGTCACCGGGGCGGAACTCATGGCTGCTTCCCGCCGCGGGCCAGCAGGCTCAGGGAAACAAAAGTGCGCAAGGCGACCAGAACGGTGCAGCCCAGGACCACCATGCTGAGCCACTTGGTGCTATCGCCGCCGGAATAAGCCCGGCCGGCCATAAAGAACCGGGAACCCGGCATGGCAATTGTCAAAAACGACAGGGCCAGCCCGGCGTAGAGCGGCCATTGTTTTCCCTGGTCACTTAGCCAGCCAAACGACACCGCCAGCGCCGCCGAGATGCCGCAGACCATCAGGCCGGATTTCCCTTTGGGATTCCATCCCAGCACGTGGTCGTGACTGTAAAATCCACTGACCAGGCCCAAAACGAGGAGCATGGCGGCAAAGGAATAAAGAATGGTGGCAACGCTGCGGTTCATGGGAACGGAATGCCACTGCTGGACCGCTGCCGCAAGCGTCCATCCGGGAGGCAGGCAAAGATAGGCCCTCCGTCCCCCCCGCCAGACCTTATCCGGTTGCTGTGCAAATCCTTGGTTCCGCCGCCCGATTTTCCTTTATTTCGCCAATTGTCATCCGCCGATTTCCCATACAATATGGCGGCCCATGAAAGTCGGCTTCAATCTCCTCCTCTGGACGACTCACTTTGTTGAGTCGCAATTCGATCTCCTCACCAAGCTCAAAGCCACCGGTTACGATGGCGTGGAGATTCCCATCTTCGACAACAGCGACGTGGGTCATTTCAAGAAGATCGGCGATGCGCTCAAGGACAACGGTCTGGAATCCACCGCTGTCACGGTGTGTCCCGATGAACAGCACAACGCCATCAGCCCCGTCGCCGCCCACCGCCAAGGCGCCCTCGACCACTTGAAGAAGGTGATTGATTGCGGCCATGCCGCCGGCATCAAGCTCCTCTGCGGCCCTTATTACCAGGTGCTCGGCAACTTCACCGGTGCCTTCCCCACCGAAACCGAACTGGAGCACGCCGCCGAAGTCCACCGCCCGCTCGCCGATTACGCCCAGCAGGCCGGCATCACCCTCGCCATCGAGTCCCTGAACCGTTTCGAGTCCCACCTCCTCAACACTATGGAGCAGGCCAAAGCCTACGTGAAGCGCGTCAACCACCCGAACTTCGGCACCATGTATGACACCTTCCACGCCAACATCGAGGAGAAGAACCCCCTCGCGGCCTTGAAGGACAATCTCGACGTCGTCCGCCACATTCACATCTCCGCCAACGACCGCGGCACCCCCGGCAAGGACCACTGCCCGAGCCGTGAAACCATCGCCATCGCCAAGGAGGGCGGCTACAACGGCTACCTCACGATTGAAGCTTTCAGCGGTTCCCTCCCGGATCTCGCTGCCGCCACCCGCGTCTGGCGCTCCTTCTTCAAAAACGAAGAGGAAGTCTATACCGATGGTTACGCTTTCGTGAAGTCCTGCCTTTAACCCGCCAAGAACGGCCGGCCCGGCCTGGGATCAGCGTTTCCCCGCAAAACGGCACTGCTCCAAAGCAGTGCCGTTTTTTTGCGGCCAGCTCCTCGATCCCGCGCCTGCGCCGGCAGGATTGTCCCCGTGCTCAATACCAGTTCCGGTTCCTCACCTCAATGCCCAGATCCTGTCCCACCGTGGTTTTGAACAAACCAAGGTCGGAAAAGCTGCCGTCCTGATTCCGGTAATGATAGGGATAAATTATTTTTGGGCGGAATGCCCGGGTTGCCGCGGCCGCATCGGCCACCGTCAGGGTGAACGGCACATTGATGCAGAGAAACGCCACATCAATGTTTGGCATGGCATTCATTTCCGGCGTGGTTCCGGTGTCCCCGCTGATGTAAAATCGCTTCCCTCCAATGGTGAGGATGTAGGAATTGCAGTTGCCCTTTACATGGTTGGCGTTGTAGGCCGGCACCCCTTCAATCGTGAGGCCCTGGATCGGCAGCGCGGGCGAATTGGCGGCGGCGCTGGACTGCCCGGTTTTGAAAATAGTGGTCAGGCTTTTCAGGGTAGTGCCTGTGGTAGTGGTGCCCATTCCATCAAAAACATCCTGCGGAGCCACGATTTTGGTGTCGGTGCCATTCCGCAGACTTTCGAGGGTAGTGACATTCAGGTGGTCCCCATGCCGGTGGGTCAACACCACCAGATCCGCCTTGGGCAAGCCCATGAAACGTCCCGCCGGGGCGCCTTGGGAGGACGGGTCGCTGTAGATGATTTTGGTTCCGCCCGATCCTGCCCAATGCAGATAAAAACTCCCATGATAAATGGGTTTGATCGTGACCACCCCATCGCTGGTCTGCACGTGATCCCCCGTCACCCCGTTGGTTCCGGGGACCGGCACCGCGCGGTAAAACCGGCGCTGCCGGTAGGGGGCACCGGTATCGGTATACAACGCGGTTCCGGTTCCGGTGCTCTGTGCGGTGTGCAGCGGCTCCCAGGCTGCCATGTCCGGCGAGATTTCAAATTTCACAAACTGTCCGGCCGGCACCGTCACCGTCAAAGCGGTTTCCCCATTGCTCTGCCGTATCATGGAAAGCGGATTGGGCTCCGGCCCCTGCGCCCACGCAAACACCCCGACCGCAATCACCAGCGGCGGTCCCCAGAGCGGAAGGGACCGGTGGCGCTTGACCAACTGGGGAAGGGACATGGAGGCAAAATAGGGAACTCCGGGGCCGGTGTCATCGAATAAAATTTTGTACGGTTCTCCTCCCAGAATTCCCCTTTTCAATTGCCCCCTCCCACCTACGGTCCAAGCCACATCACGCAGGGGCGCTGGACCGAATCCGGCTGAGATCTTCCGAAATCACACGCGGAGGAACCCTTTGAACCTGAGCCGGCCCGTCCCGGCGCAGGGAGTCAAAGTCACATCAGCAGGCCACGTCCGCCCACCCCGGCGACCGTGGCCTTTCCGCGTCCAAAACCAGCGCCGATCCTCCCAGGATTTTCCTTTCCAAAACACTGAAAACTGAACCCTTCCCTATCATGATCTCCTCCCACGAATCCCCCGGCTCGCCCGAAACCGAAGGCGCAGCCGCCACCCACGACGCTTCCCGCAAGCCGTTGCCCGCCTCCACCCGCGTCTATGTTCCCGGGCAGATCCACCCGCAGATCCGCGTGCCCATGAGGGAGATCGCCCTGTCCGACACCAAATCCTTCAACGGCCGCATCGAGAAAAACGACGCCGTCCGCGTCTATGATTGCTCCGGTCCGTGGGGCGATCCCTCCTTCACCGGCAGCTCCGAGGAAGGCCTCCCCGCCCTCCGCCGCGATTGGATTCTCAACCGCCAGGACGTCGAAGCTTACGACGGCCGCGAAGTCCAGCCGCAGGACAACGGTTACCTGACCGAAAAACACGCCGAATTCGCCTCCAAATCCGAGCGCGCCAACAAGTTCATCGAATTCCCCGGCCTGACTGCCGAGCGCCGCCAGCCCCTCCGCGCCACCGGCAAACCGGTCACCCAACTGCATTACGCGCGCCTGGGCATCATCACGCCGGAGATGGAATTCATCGCCATCCGCGAAAACCTCCGCCGCGCCCAAATCGCCGATTTGAAAGAGGACATCGTCCGCAACAACCTCGACAAACAGCACAACGGTTCCACCCAGTCGCCTGACAGCCCCTACACGCCCGGCATCTTCGGGCGATTCCCTCAACGCATCCCCAAGGAAATCACCGCGAAATTTGTCCGCAGCGAAGTCGCCGCCGGCCGCGCCATTATCCCGCTCAACATCAATCACCCCGAGTGCGAACCGATGATCATCGGCCGCAATTTTCTGGTCAAAATCAACGCCAACATCGGCAACAGCGCCGTCGCTTCCAGCATTGAGGAAGAGGTCGAAAAAATGCGTTGGGCCACCAAGTGGGGCGCCGACACCGTGATGGATCTTTCCACCGGCAAAAACATCCACGCCACCCGCGAGTGGATCCTCCGCAACTCGCCCGTCCCCATCGGCACCGTGCCGATCTATCAGGCGCTCGAAAAAGTGAATGGCAAAGCCGAGGACCTGACGTGGGAACTCTACCGCGACACTCTCATCGAGCAGGCCGAACAAGGCGTTGATTATTTCACCATCCACGCCGGCGTCCTGCTGCGCTTTGTCCCCATGACCGCCAGCCGCATGACGGGTATTGTCAGCCGCGGCGGTTCCATCATGGCCAAGTGGTGCCTCGCCCATCACAAGGAAAACTTCCTCTACACCCACTGGGATGAAATCTGCGACATCTGCGCCGCCTACGATGTCAGCTTCTCCATCGGCGACGGCCTCCGCCCCGGCTCCATCGCCGATGCGAATGACAAGGCCCAGTTCGGCGAACTCGAAGTGCAGGGCGAACTCACCACCCGCGCCTGGGCCAAAGGCTGCCAGGTCATGAACGAAGGCCCCGGCCACGTGCCCATGCACATGATCGAGGAAAACATGGCCAAACAACTCGAATGGTGCCACGAGGCCCCCTTCTACACCCTCGGGCCGCTAACGACCGACATCGCCCCCGGCTACGACCACATCACCAGCGGCATCGGAGCCGCCATGATCGGCTGGTATGGTTGTGCCATGCTCTGTTATGTCACCCCCAAGGAACACCTCGGCCTGCCCAACAAGGACGACGTGAAATACGGCGTCATCACCTACAAACTCGCTGCCCACGCCGCCGACCTCGCCAAAGGCCATCCCGGCGCCCAATACCGCGACAACGCCCTCTCCAAAGCCCGTTTCGAATTCCGGTGGGAAGACCAGTTCAACCTCGGCCTCGACCCCGAAACTGCCCGCTCCTACCACGACGAAACCCTCCCCCAGGACGGTGCCAAATCCGCCCACTTCTGCAGCATGTGCGGCCCGCACTTCTGCTCCATGAAAATCAGCGAGGACGTCCGCCAATACGCCGCCGAACAAGGCATCGCCGAAGAGGAAGCCCTCGCCAAAGGCATGGAGGAAAAAAGCAGGGAGTTCGTCGAAAGCGGCGCAGAAGTTTACACCACAGCCTGACACTCAACGGCGGAAAGATAGGTCCTATAAGACGTATACGTCTTATAGGACCTATTTTTCTGCCCGCTCCCACTTCCCTGCCCACACCACCATGCCAGCCGAGGACCATCCACCCACTCCCGGCTTCCTCTCCAAAACCGGCAACTACCGGCAGCTACTCTCCTGCCGGAAATCCGAAATCATCTACGATTTCACCTTCCGCTTCTGCCAAAAATTCCTCAGCCGGGGCAACCGCACCACCGATCAGATGGTCCAGGCCGCCCGCTCCGGAAAGCAGAACATCGCGGAGGGTTCCAAGGCTGCCAAAACCTGATGGATCGGCTGGCTCAAGTTCAAGTCACTTGTCTCGACTCATGGGGAAACCGGGTCAGAGTGCAATAAGCCGACAAACGGCCGGGGGAGTTGCGGTTCATTTCATGCTCGGGACGGTGGGCGCCACCATCGACGGAAAGCCCGTCGCTTTGCTCCAGTCCCCCTGCATTGCCCACCCGACGAAGTCCAAGGGCGAATTCGGCTGCATGGGCAAAGGCGGCTTCTTTGATGATCTCTCAAGATCTGGAACGCGGCTCCAGTCAAATAGGAAGGACGCTGGCAGGGTGCGGAAATCTGACAAACCGTCCCCTTGCCAATTCCGGCTATTCCCGCTTTGCGGTGAGTGGCTCTATTGGGCTAAAGACTCGCATTATCCCAGTCCTTTGCATTCCCGAAGGCTGTAATGGCGTGGGGCAGATGACGCTCGCCCGCGAGTTGCTGCCACGGCTGGGCTGGATGAGGTTTTTGAATGCGGATGAGATAGCGCGGGAGCTGTTAGTCCTCCAGGAATTGCCTGCGGGATCCGCTCGACGAAATCACGGGGAAACCGCTTCCTGCTCTCCACGCCACGCCACGCTCAACTCCAAGGGTCTTTAAGAAGAGACTCCTCGTGAAATGTCGGAGATATCGAAAAATCGTCTTCGAGGCAAGCCGCGTGGCGACGGAAAAGATGCTCGACTACTACAAGCGCATGGGCATCAAGGTCACTCCGCAGATGACCTCGGCTCCTGAGAAACCGAAACGGGTGCGACGCAAGCCGGCATAATCGACCAGGACTCTGGCTTGGGTTTGTTGCAGATACTGATGGGAGGAGGGGCGCGGCTTTTAATGGCAAAAGTCTCCGTCGATGTGTAGAATTACAGCGAGCCACGGTCGGCTCCTGCCCCCCTCAAACATTCCACCATGAAAGCCAAAAACATCATCTGCCTGTGGTTCAACAAGGACGCCGAGGAGGCGGCGCGGTTTTATGCGGCGACTTTTCCTGACAGCGAAGTCACCGCCGTCCATCCGGCACCGCTCGATTATCCGTCGGGCAAGGAGGGCGAGGTGATTACCGTGGAATTCACAGTAATGGGCATCCCTTGTATCGGGCTGAATGGGGGCCTTGCCTTCAAGCACAGTGAGGCGTTTTCGTTTCAGGTGGCAACGGACACTCAGGAGGAAACCGACCGCTACTGGAACGCGATTGTCAGCAATGGCGGCGAGGAAAGTGAATGCGGTTGGTGCAAAGACCGCTGGGGGATTTCCTGGCAGATCACCCCGCGGGTGCTGACCGAGGCCATGGCGGCGGGCGGGGACGAGGCCAAGCGGGCTTTTGCGGCGATGATGGAGATGGGCAAAATCGATGTCGCCAAAATCGAAGCCGCCGTCCGCGGGTAAGCAGGGCGGTTTGCGCTATTGCCCCAAAAAGCGGAGCGTCGCCGGAGGTTTCCGGGGAAAATCGCGACCGGGTCAGCACAAACCGCGGCCACCGGCGGGCGGGCCGCAGGTCAATTCTCCGCAAATTAGGGTTGTCCGGCCTGCCGGATCCCGCAAGAATTGGGCTCCCGACGCAACTACCCACTTACCCATGAATTTCGAAACATTGCAGCTCCATGCCGGCCAGGAAATCGATCCCGCCACCCAGTCCCGCGCGGTGCCGATTTATCAGACGACCGCTTATCAGTTCAAGAATTCCGAGCACGGCGCCAAGCTGTTCGCCCTGCAGGAGTTCGGCAACATCTACACCCGGCTGATGAATCCGACGACGGATGTTTTCGAAAAGCGGGTGGCGGCGCTGGAAGGCGGCGTGGCGGCGCTGGCGACGGCGTCCGGGCATTCCGCGCAGTTCATCGCCATCAACAACATCGCCACGGTGGGCGATAACTTTGTGACCACCTCGCATCTCTACGGCGGGTCCTACAACCAATTCAAAAACGCCTTCAAAGGCATCGGCGTGGAAGCCCGTTTTGCCGATGGCGTGAAGGTGGAAAGTTACGAGCCGCTGATCGATGCGAAGACCAAGGCGATCTATCTGGAAACCATCGGAAATCCCGGCCTCACCGTGCCGGATTTCGAGGCCTTCGCGGCGCTGGCGAAGAAGCATGATCTGCCGCTCATCGTGGACAATACCTTCGGGGCCGGCGGGGCGATTTGTCAGCCCCTCAAGCACGGTGCGCACATCATCGTGGAATCCGCCACCAAATGGATTGGCGGGCACGGCACCAGCATGGGCGGCGTCATTGTGGATGCCGGCACTTACAATTGGGGGAATGGCAAGTATCCCCAGTTCACGTCGCCGTCGGCCAGTTATCATGGCATGGTGCTGAATGACGTCTTCGGCATCGGCGGGCCGTTTGGCAATATCCAGTTCATCATCCGCTGCCGCGTGGAAGGCCTGCGCGACTGGGGTCCCTGCCAAAGCCCGTTCAATTCCTTCATGCTGCTGCAAGGCCTGGAAACGCTGTCCCTGCGCGTCGAACGCACCTGCGATAATGCCCTCGCGCTCGCGGAGTGGCTGTCCTCGCATCCCGATGTCGAGTCCGTGAATTATCCGGGCTTGGCCAATCATCCCACGCACGCGGCGGCCAAAAAGTATCTGACGCGTGGTTTTGGCGGGGTCCTGTCCTTCGTGCTCAAAGGCGACCGGGCCCGTGCCGAGAAATTCGTCAATAGCCTCAAGCTCATCTCGCACCTGGCCAATGTCGGCGATGCGAAGACGCTCATCATTCATCCTGCCTCCACCACGCACTCCCAGCTCTCCGCCACCGAGCAGGCCTCCGCCGGCGTGCAGCCCGGCATGCTGCGCGTCTCGCTGGGCATCGAACACATCGACGACATCAAAGCGGATCTTACCCAGGCCCTGGAGGCGTGACTCAAGCGGAGGCAGGCATCATCTGCTAGCAAGCGCCCGGCGCAAAAACGCTACCGGTTTGCGCCGATGCTGGTATCCGGACGCGTTCAACCAGCACCATGCCAACCATGAAGAACCCCATGAGCAACCGGAAGGAACTATCAACGAGGGATCGCGAAGCGCTGTTGGAGGAACTGGCCAGCCGCTTCGGGAAACACAGCAACCGGCATGAGGGCGTGGAGTGGGCCCAGGTGCGGGCACGGCTCGAAGCCCACCCGGAAAAGCTGTGGTCGCTGCATCAGATGGAGGCCACCGGCGGGGAACCGGATGTGGCAGGCCATGACCCGGAGACCGGCGAATTCCTCTTTTATGATTGCTCCGAACAGACGCCCTCCGGCCGCGTCAGTCTCTGCTACGACGATGAAGCGCTGCATTCCCGGAAGGAACACAAGCCGAAGGGCAGTGCCGTGGGCCTGGCGAAGGCCATGGGGATTGAATTGCTCACGGAAGAGGAATACCTCGCGCTGCAACAGTTGGGAGAATTCGACAGGAAGCGCTCCAGCTGGGTGAAGACCCCGGCGGACTTCCGCAAGCAGGGCGGGGCGCTCTGGGGAGGCCGCAGCTACGGGCGCGTTTTTATCGGGTGCAATGGCGCGGAGTCGTATTACGCCGCCCGCGGATTCAGGGGCGTGCTGAGGGTCTGAAGCCGGGACCCGGGCGCTCTACCCCCCCTCACCAAAGTTAACTCTTAAAACCCAGCATCCGACCATGAGTGCCTTCACCGCCTCCCGCGAAATCCCCGCCACGCCCGAGGAAATCTTCGCCGCCTTCAGCGATCCCGGCCGGCTTGCCCGCTGGTGGGGGCCGGCCGGATTCACCAACACCTTCGACGTCTGCGACTTCAAAACCGGCGGCACATGGTCCTTCACCATGCACGGGCCGGATGGGCAAAACTATCCCAACGAAAGCGTCTTCGCCGAAATCCATCCGCCGGAACGAATCGTCATTCAGCACACCTGCGAACCTTTTTTCATCCTCACGATTACCCTGGCCCCCACCGCCGCCGGCACCCTCCTGACCTGGCGGCAGGACTTCGAAGACCCTGACTTCGCCCAACGTCTGGAACACTTCCTCCGCCCCGCCAACGAGCAGAACCTCGACCGCCTGACCGTTGAGGTTTTCCGTCAAACCGGCGGAAGCCCAACAGTTGAAACGAAGAAAGCCTGACCGTCTCCGCCGGGATTCGGCCGCAATTGCTGGCCAGGTTGTCATTTTTATGTTTTGAATTTTACCATGCTCCGCACCCTTCTCCTGTTTCTCGCGGCCACGTCGTTCCTGTCCGCTCAAACCACGGTGGACGTGTGGCCCGAAGGCCGGATGCCGGGCAAGGGGGCAAAGGAACCCGAGGCTGCCGTGCCGAGGAACGACGGCTTTCAGCGCATCACCAATGTCAGCCGCCCGACCCTGACTTTGTTCCGGGCCACACGGAAGGACACTGCCCCCGCTCCGGCCCTGATCGTCTGCCCCGGCGGCGGTTACAGCTACACGGTCATCGACAAGGAGGGATCGGACATCGCGACGTGGCTGAACACGAAGGGCATCTCCGCGCTCGTGCTGAAGTACCGCACCCCGAACAACCGTGAGGGAGCGTTGCAGGATGCGCAGCGGGCGATCAGCCTCACCCGGTCGCGGGCCGCCGAATGGGGCATCGATCCCCAGCGCCTCGGGATCATCGGATTCTCCGCGGGAGGCCATCTGGCGGCCAGGGCCAGCACGCTGTTCGAAGCCCGCGCCTACCTCGTGCTGGATGCCGCTGATGAGTCAAGCTGCCGGCCGGACTTCGCGGTGCTGGTTTATCCCGCCTATCTCGACGACAAAAAGGGCGGCGTCGCGCCGGACCTCCAATTGAAGGCCAAGCTCCCGCCCACGCTCATCATTCACAGCGACGACGACAAGACCCATGTCATCGGCAGCAAAATCTACCACACGGCGCTGGAAGCCGCGAAGATCGCGCACGGGTTCAAACTCTACCCCACCGGCGGCCACGGTTATGGTCTGCATTGCGAACGCGATGCCAAAGCCTGGCCGGAGGATGCCCTGAAGTGGCTGCAAACCATCGGTATGCGGTGAGTGACGGGAAAGGGTGGCGGCGCTTGCAAGGGGAGGGACTCCTCGTTGAAGCTCGCTCATGATCCGTTTTCCGAAATTTTTGTGTCAGGGATCGTGCCATGCCTTGTCCACGGGGCGGCGGCTGGCGGGATTCCTGGCATGGGGGGCGCTGTGGCTGTCCAGCTTGGCGCCGGGCCGGGCGACGGAGCCGGCTGGGAAACCGCATCTGGTGATTTTCCTCGCGGATGATTTCAGCTTTCTGGACTCGGAACTCCAGGGCGCGGGGGATGTGCGCACGCCCAATATGCGGAAGCTGGCGGCGGCGGGGATGACGTTTTCCCATGCCTTCGTGGCTTCGCCCAGTTGCGCCCCGAGCCGGGCCGCGCTGCTGACCGGACTGATGCCCGCCCGCAATGGCGCGGAGGTGAACCACAGCAAACCCCGTCCGGAGCTCAAAAAGCTGCCCGCCTTTCTGAAGGAGCAGGGTTACGAGGTGGTGGCCTTCGGAAAGGTCTCCCACTACAAACACACGGCGGATTACGGATTTGACCACTTCGAGTTCGACGGATTCCACCAGCACCAAGCCATCCCGGCCGCGCTGAAGTGGCTGCGGGAACGCCGCAGCGAAAAACCGCTGTGCCTCTTTGTGGGTTCCAACTGGCCGCATGTGCCATGGCCAAAGCCCGCTCCCTGGACCGATCCCGCCAAGGCAGAACTCCCGCCCTCACAAATCGCCACGCCCGAAACCCGCGAAGCCCGCACCGCCTACGCCACCGCCGTCGCCCGCATGGACGACGAACTGGGCCGCGTGCTCGACACCGCCCGCGAAACCCTCGGCCCCCACGTGGTCACCCTCATGACCAGCGACCACGGGGCGCAGTTCCCTTTCGGTAAATGGAATTGTTATGACGCCGGCATCCGCGTTCCTCTCCTGGTCTCGTGGCCCGGCGTGATCGCGCCCGGTTCGCGGAGCGGCGCCATGGTGAGCTGGGTGGATATTCTGCCCACGCTCGTGGACCTCGCTGGCGGTCCGGCTCCGGCGGATCTGGATGGCCGGTCTTTCGTCCCGGTGCTGCGCGGGCAGGCCACAGATCACCGCGACCGCATCTTCACCACCCACAGCGCCGACGGGAAAATGAATAACTATCCCATGCGCAGCCTCCGCACGCGGGACTGGAAACTCATCCTCAACCTCACGCCCGACGCCAAATACACCACCCACATCGACCTCGCCCCGCGCGAAAGCAAACCCGGCAACTGGGGCACCTACTGGGAATCCTGGGTCCGCGCTGCGGAATCCGACCCCGCTGCCGCCGCCACAATAAACCGCTACCACCACCGCCCCTCCGTGGAACTCTACGACCTTAACAAAGACCCGCACGAACTGCAAAACCTCGCCCAGGACCCTGCCCAAGCTGACCGGGTGCGGGAGCTGCTGGCGGAAACTGGAGACTTGGCGACACAGCCAAGGTGAGCAGTCTTAAAAACACCTGCCGCAGAGGACGGATTGGTGCAGCTTGTTCATCCACTGATCGGAATTCCAATCTGCCACATGCGGTCGGCCCGGAAGATCTATCTTGAGCTTTCCGGTTTTTCGTGTATTTTTCGTGCATGGCCACCAAAACAATCACTTTGGAACTCGATGCCTACGAGAAGCTCCGGCAAGTCAAACGCGGCGGAGAGTCCTTCACTGAAGTGGTGCGCCGCGCCATCTGGCTGGATGCCCCGGCGACCGGAGAAACGCTGCTCCAGTATTACCGGAAGGGCGGCAGTGGCGTCAGCGGCAAGTATCTGGACGCCGTGGAAGAGGCCGCCAAACAGGACCCCATCCCTGATGATCCATGGGCCTAATTCTCGATACCAATTTCATCATCGTCGCCGAACGGGAAGCCAGGCGCGGCCAAACGGCCACGGTGGATCGTTTTTTTGCCAGCCGCGCGAAGGAGACTTTCCACATCACGTTCACGGTGGCGGGCGAGCTGGCCTGCGGTCAATCGGCGAGCCCGAAACGGGATTGGGAGCGGTTGTGCCGACCCTACCCGATTCTCCCCTGGTCCAGCGACATCTCCTGGCAGTATGGCGAAATCTACCGGGCGCTGGCGGCCAAAGGACAACTGATCGGCACCAACGATCTATGGATCGCCGCCACCGCATTGGTGCATGGCATGGGAGTGGTCACCAACAATGTGGACGAATTCAGCCGCGTGCCGGATTTGACGGTGGTGCCCTACTGATGGTAGCGAGCCGGAGTGGTTTCAGGGGTTCAGCGCGCCGTGGCTGCGCCAGTGGGCCCGGGTAAAGCCTTGCGCTTTCCGTCAGGCTTTCCCATGAGTCTCCAATGATCCCTGAAGGATCCCTTCCCTGTCAGCCGCATAAATCGGCTTCCGATCCTCTGCGACCTGGCTAATTGCCAAGTCATCCACGACTCTTTTTCCTGCCACTTGCCCGCTCGGGAAGCTCCATTCACCCTCTCACTTCACCCCGCTGTCCGATTTTTTCCTCATGCACTCCGATCTAGAGTCAGCCATGGCGGTCCTTCGACAGGCAGAAGCACATGCATCAGCCCGGTTCGGAATCTTTAAAAAAAGGTTTCCTGACCATCCCATCAAGGTCGCTTGCGATACTTTGTCCGAGGGAGATCCAAAAGAGCTTCTCCCCATTCTTGCTTCAATGGTCTGGAGTATCGACGTGGAGATTCGCAAGGAGGTTTCAACCACCTTTCTCAAACTTACGCTCCGTCTTCCTTTGGCGGCTTGGCCAAAGCTGGATGAGGATCTGAGGCAATATCGTGTGCTTCCACGAACAGTGGCGCCAGGCAATGACGCGGCGGGGATCATCACCGCCGCGTGCCATCCATCCGGATTTATCAGGGAGAAGGCGATCCATCTTTTCCCACGCATACCACCATTGATAGGCTCCTGCCTGTTGCTGATCCGGGTCAACGACTGGGTGGCTTCCATTCGATCGTTGGCGAAGAAGTCTCTTCCACGCTCTCTGGACTTGCTCAATCCCAGCGAAAGGATGCGGATGGTGCCCTTGGTGCAGCGGCTACATGAATGCGGCAGACACGGAGAAGCGGAGGCTATTGGCCAGTGGATGGCGATTCTTTCGGAATCCTTCGACGAGCAAAGTTGGCTCGACTCATGGCAGCGATGCGCCGCCAGAGACCGTCGTATCTACATTAATCTCCTGCAAAACCAAAATACTATACCCGGACCGGACGTTAGGGCAGCCCTGCTTCGCAGCCACGATCGTTTTGCACTTGTTTGGTATATTCAGCGAATTCTTCCTCACCTGGAAAGCAACGAAACCCATGCCGCCACCCATATCATTTCCACGGTCCGCGCGGTGCATGTGCGCCGGGAGTGGATCAGCGCCCTCGCTAAGACCGCGCCGGCGCAAGCCCATCAAAGCTTGATGGATTCCCTCACGGATACAAGCCGCAGCCTGCGATCCTTCGCCCGCTTCCACCTGACGGAACTGGCTCCCATGGATTTCATCGCCCATTACCGCAGATCGCTGATGGACCCTTATCATGAAGTCGGGGCTTTGGCCGGACTGGCTGAACTGGCGCCTGACGAGGCCAATGGCGAAGCACTCGCCCGTCTTCAATCCGGGATTCCATCCGTCAGGAAAGCCGCCATTCTTGCCCTGAATAAGGATTCCCTGCGCGAACAACTTGGTTGGCTCATCAAAGAGGCCGGATCGCCCTTGCCGGGTATCGCCAAAGCCGCCCGCAAGCGCCTGCTGCAGATCCCGTCTATCGTTGGCCACCATTTGTTATCAGAATTCGGCCATTTTATTTCTTCCTCCCTTCCTCTTCAGATCCTTTTTGTTCAGGCCGCCCCGTTCTTCGGGAAATGGATCGCGCTGGAATTCCTTCTCCGCTGCACGGAGTCCCCTCTTCTCGCCGATGCCACAAAGACGTCGTTCAAGGTGTGGTCCTCCGGCTTTAATCGCTCCTTTGTCAATATCACCGACAACAAACGCTCCGAACTGACGGATTTAGTGCGAACATCCGTCTTGGACGAACCACTTCGTGACTATCTGCGGTTCATTTTGAAAAATGCTCGATGAATCGAATCGGAGGCAATTTGCGAACTCACCGCCACAGGTGGCCGGGGAATTTCTTCGAGACGGCGGCGCGGTGTTTGGGCCATTCGCGGGTGAGGAAGGCGGGCCAGTCGGGGGTGGTGGCGAGGCGTTTGCCGTCGGGGGTGCAGACCGTGAGGAGGACGGGGAGGCGGCCTTCGCAGAGGGTGGGGTGGCCTTTGAGGGCGAAGCATTCTTGGAGTTTGGCCTGGGCTTCCGGTTCCCCGCCGGTGTAGGAGATTTTCAGGGTGCCGTTGTCGGGCCATGGGAGGGAGAGGGGCACCAATTCATCCAGCCAACTGGATTGGCCTTTTTCCAAGTGGCGATGGAAAGCGGCAGTGAGGGGAGCGGCCTGGGCTTCTTTGACGAGGGAGAGGCCGGTGAAGGCGCGGGCGAGGCAGGTCGTTATGGCGGCCTCGTCGAAGGGGGCGAATTCGAGCTCCGGGACCGTGGTTTGGACGAGGTTGACGCGGGCGATGAATTGTTTAGGGCGATGCCTCAAAATCCAACGAATCTTTCCCGTTAGTCTCTTGCCCGTAGCAGTCCTGATGCGGCAAGCGCGGTAGGTCCGGACGCGTGGTCCAATCCGAGGCTTCGGAGGGCCGCCATCCTGGCGGCGCGGTCATCGAAGTAGAAATGGGCATCAATGGGATGCAGCCAGCCCGTGGCATCACAAACCACATTGTTGACGTGCAGGTCGAAGACGTCGATTTCGCCAATCACATCGTCGTCGATGACAAAGTTGCCGCCCAGAGCGCGGGGATGAGGATCGCGCAAACCCTGCGCCACCAGGCCGGTTTTGAGTTTCATCCAGTCGGGATGCGTGCCGCTCACATAGGGCTGCGAGGTGACGAGGTGCAGGCGCCCGCCTTCCTCGTAGCCGCCAAGCATCCGGAGATCATCGTGAAAGTAGTGATTTGAGAGCAGCAGATCCGTCAGGTAATCATAGATCGACCCGGTGGCGAGCGACTGAACATCGGCGACCTTGATGACCCGGCCATCCTCCACAAGGTAGGCCACGCGATGCTCCTTGCCGCCACGCATGGGAAAAGTTTCAAGCAGCGCAATAACTCCCGCTGCATGCATCCAAAGACCGGCCCCGGAAACAAACTGCCTCAAGGCACGGACTTCATCGTCGCCTGATTCGCGCGAACCTGCTCCATCGTCACTGCGCCCTGCGTCTGCAACGCTCTCCGCCGAGCTACGGAGAAGCCCTTGAGAACCACCGAAGTGCTCGTGGGCTTCTTCGAGGGCACGGGGACTGGTGAGGTAGAGTTCAATGCTGTAAGTTTGCCGGATCCCCGCCGGATTGTCAAAGGCTCTCTCCGTCCACTGGACGGGAGTTTCCGGGTCTTTGCGCCCCTTCACGCCACCGATCCGGCAAGAGCGTTAAAGCCAACGCTTAAGTCACTCCGGTCCAATTGGCTCATGGCAATGAAAAGCAAAAGAAATTAGCGCCACAGGTGGCCGGGGAATTTTTTGGCGACGGCGGCGCGGTGTTTGGGCCATTCGCGGGTGAAGAAGGTAGGCCAATCGGCAGTGGTGGCGAGCCGTTTGCCGTCGGGGGTGCAGAGGGTCAGGAGGACCGGGAGGCGGCCTTCGCAGAGGGTGGGGTGGGCTTTGAGGGCGAAGCATTCCTGGAGTTTGGCCTGGGCTTCCGGTTCCCCGCCGGTGTAGGAGATTTTCAGGGTGCCATTGTCCGGCCAGGGGATGGACAGGGGCACCAGCTCATCCAGCCAACTGGATTGGCCTTTTTCCAAGTGGCGATGGAAAGCGGAAGTGAGGGGCGCGGCCTGGGCTTCTTTGACGAGGGAGAGGCCGGTGAAGGCGCGGGCGAGACAGGCGGTGATGGCGGCTTCATCCAAGGGGGCGAACTCCAGCTCGGGGACCGTGGTGTGGAGGAGGTTGACCCGGGCGATGAATTGTTTCAGCCGATGATCCAGCAGGGGCAGGTCGAAGGCTCCGGTGCGGTAGGCTTCGGCGAGGCAGCGGCCGCTGGCGGCGGGGTCGAGGTCACGTTGTTGCGGGGTCTGTTCAATCACGAGATCGTGATAGCGGACCAGTTTCATGGCGGCGACGCGTTTGTTTTTGGCATCGAAGCGGTGCTCGATGGTGGTGCTGAGATGTTGGGGAAACATTTCGACGATCCACCCGGGCTCCACGGCGGTGGCGAGGCTGAGCAGGGTCAGGGGGGCGGGGCCGCGGGAGGGCATGTCGCGCAGGTTGGCGGCGACAAAAAAGGCGGCGTCCTGGACCACGCTTTCGCGCACGAGCTGGCCCTGCCGTTGCCCGGTGAGGTCGCAGGCGGGTTGGCCGGGCTCACGGCGTCTGGCGAGTTGATCGACGAAGCCGGCCATGAGGCAACGGCGCAGGGCTTCGTCGTTTTTGTCAGGGGAAGCGACGGAGGTGGCGTGGCGGTCGTGGAGTCGCTGCTGGCCGGCGGCTTGCAGGATCTGCTGACAGGTCTGCTCCACCTGGCGGGCGACCTGGGCGTTGATGCCGTGGGCGCGGCAGCGGTCAAAACTGAAGCCGTTCGCCTTGGCGAAGTCGTAGGCGCGCATCAGAGTGAGGAAGTCGGAGTCGCTGCTGTTCTCGAACATTTCGCGCGCGGTTTTGGTGTGGGCATCATCGCGGTCCACGCGGGCGAGCAGGTCGCGGCCACTGACCAAGGCGGCGCAGAGAGCGGCGTCCGGCACACAACCGCGCTGGCTGGCTTCGATCAGCATGCGGGAGTAGCGCGGATGCATGGGCAGGCGCAGCATTTGGCGGCCGATGGCGGTGAGGTCCGCGTTTTCCAAAGCCCCGAGCATGGTGAGGAGGCGCTCGGCGCGTTCGACGGCCTGGGGATCGGGTTTGTCCAGCCAGTCAAAAGTGGCGGCTTCCCGGATGCCGAGCGAGTGCAGCAGCAGCACGACCTCGGCGAGGTCGCTGCGCTGGATCTCCGGGGTGTTGCGTTCGTCGCGGCTCTTGTGGCCGATGGCGGTCCACAAACGATGACAAGTCCCGGGCGCGGTGCGGCCGGCGCGGCCTTTGCGCTGGTCCGCGCTGGCGCGGCTGATGGGTTCGAGGAGGAGGGTGCCGATGCCGCGTTCGGCGTCGTAGCGGGCCACACGGGCGGTGCCGCTGTCCACCACGTGGCGGATGCCGTCGATGGTGATGCTGGTCTCGGCGACGTTGGTGGCGACGATGACTTTGCGCAGCGCGTTAGGAGCGAAGGCGCGGTCCTGCTCCTGTGGTTCGAGCTCGCCGTGCAGAGGGATGCAGGTCACCCGCTCCTGCGTTCTCAGACCGCGCAGCGCGTCGAGGGTGCCGTTGATCTCGCCACGCCCTGGCATGAAGACGAGGATGTCGCCGCGGCCATCGTTATTGATGATGCGCCCGACCGCCTCCGCTGCCTGGGCACTGATGGGGCGCTGGTCGGGCAGGGAAAGATAACCGACCTCCACGGGATAACTTTGCCCTTCGGAAACCAGGATCGGGCAATCGTTCAGATAGTCCGCGACGGGCTCGGCATCGAGCGTGGCGGACATCACGACCATGGCCAAGTCGGGGCGCTGGCTTTGCTGCAGATGTTTCACCAGCGCGAGGGCGACATCGCTGAGCAGGTTCCGCTCGTGGAACTCATCGAAGACCACGGCCCCGACATTGGCCAGGGTGCGGTCATCCTGGAGCCAGCGCAGCAGGATGCCTTCCGTAACAAAACAGATGCGGGTGCCCACGCTGGTGTGGTCATCAAAACGGATCTGATAACCCACTTCCGCGCCAAGTTTCCCCCCGCGCTCCCAGGCGACGCGGGTGGCCACGGTGCGGGCGGCGACGCGGCGGGGCTGCAGCACCACGATCATTTTATCGCCCGCAATCCCTGCATCCAGCAGCATCTGCGGCACCTGGGTGGTCTTGCCCGAGCCCGTGGGCGCGACCAGCACGAGGCGATTGCCGTCCCGCAGCGTGCGCAGGATGTCGGGGTGGATCTTCCAGATGGGGAGCGTGGTGGGGGCAGGCATGGAGGAGGGCGCGCACGCTATGGTGCGGTGCGGTCAATGCCAACGCGAAGCTCGCGCCCACGCTATCAGGACTGACGTCATTCCGGGGCTCACCGCCCCGCTCCCCTTTTGGGTTCATTTCCGCCCATGAATGAGATGGAAGCCAGCCGCGGATTGAGTAACCTCGGCTCCATGATTTGGCATAAACTGAAATCCTTGTTTGGCGGGGCGGAGGCGATCCCGGAGGTATTCCGTGAGGAATGGATCGAGCTGCTGGAGAAAAATGTCCCTCTCTATGAGCGCTTGCCGGAGGACTTGCGGCTCTGTCTGCACGAACAGATCGGGCATTTCATCGCGACAGTCCGCTTTGAAGGGTGTGGTGGCCTGGAGCTGACAGAGGACATGATCCTGACAGTGGCCGCGCAGGCTTGTCTGCTGGTGGTTCATCGCGAGGGGAAGCCGTATCCGAAGCTGAAAGTAGTTTATCTTTACCCCAGCACCTTCAGCTCAGTGATAAAGCAGGTGGATGCCCATGGAATGGTGACCGAGGGGGTGGTGCACCGTTTGGGGGAATCGTGGGGTTTGGGGACCGTGGTGTTGGCGTGGGATTCGGTCGCCCAAGGGGCCCGCAATATGGCCGATGGAGGAAACGTGACTTTCCATGAGTTTGCCCACCAGCTTGATCATGAAGATGGACCGACGGACGGAGCGCCCGGACTCCCGGGTCCCGGGGCCTACCGTTCGTGGGCGAGGGTCTTCCAGGAGAACTATGATAATTTCCTGGAACGGACGGAGGCAGGCAGGAAGACGGTATTGGATGCCTATGCCGCGACGAACCCGGCGGAGTTCTTTGCGGTGGCGACGGAGACCTTTTTTGAAAAGCCTGAGCAACTGTTCCGGAAGAGGCCGGAACTCTACGATGAGATGATGCGATTCTATGGATTGGATCCACGACTATGGCTCCGGCCAAAGGAACACGATGCGAAGCCAGATCAAGACCAAGGGGAGGGGTTCCAACGGAGCAGGGCAGGTTTCGGGAAATAAGACAAATCCGCATCATCAGCACCGTTTCCCCAAGTGGATTAACCGGAACCGGTGTGATATCACCTCCCTGCTACCCTGTCATCCCCATGCGAATCCTCCTGCTTTCCCTCTCCTGCATCATGTTTTCCTGGACCAGCTTCGCGGCGGATGGCCCTGAATCGCCGGAAATCCCCCCCAATCCGATTGCCGTGAAGAAGGAACTGCTGTTCTCCGATGATTTCGAAGGCACGGAGCGGGACAAGCGATGGCACCGGGTTGTGGACACTTTTGCGTTCGGGAAAGGAGCGCTCAAAGGCACCCAGACGCGGGTGCAGGACCAGCCATCGCAGGATGGGAAGCCGACGATCAAGGCGCACGCGGCGGTGCATGGATTGGAACTGCCAACGAAGGACAGCGTAGTCGAGGTCAAGATGCGTTTCGACGGCTGCACCATGATGGACGTGGAGTTCGACGACCGGAAATACTCTGGTTCCCACTATGGCCACCTCTGCCGTGCCCAGATCCGTCCTGACAAGGTGACGATTATGGATGAGCGCGAGGGCAGTCAGAATCAGGCCATCAAGGCGATGCGGGAGGATCCTGCCAAAAAAGCGGAAGTCACCAAATTGATGGAGGGCAAAAACGCCACCTTCCCGGTGAGTTTGAAGCAGGATCAGATTTATACGGTGGTGGTGGAAACGGTGGGCGGCGAGATGCGGGTCAGTATTGACGGCAAACCGGTGGCTTATCTGAAGTCCCCCGGCATCGGCCATGCCACCAAGTCCAAGATCGAGCTTGGGGTGGCCGGTCAGAGCGGGTGGTTCGATGATATCAGGATTTGGAATGCCGCACCAGTCAAGTGACGCCCGGTGCGGCCACCCGGAAAATCCGATACACAGAAGCGGACGGTCCGTTTCAGTGCCTGGTTGAAGATCAAAAAAGAATGACACTCCAAGAAACTTCATCCCGTGGCGTGATGGCCATGGCGCTCCTGGGCGTGGCATTGACTCTGGCCCTGCCTTGCCGGGCGGAGCCGGCAGACGACGGGCGGTTTGCGGCGCGGCAGGCTGAGGCTCAAAAGTCCTTTCGTGAGGGGGTCACCCCCTTCGTGAACACTTACTGCACGGAGTGCCACGGGAATAAGAAATCGAAGGGGGGCCTCAACTACGAGGCCGCGCTGAAGAATCCCGGGGGCACGGCCTCCCGCAAACACTGGAAGCAGGCGCAGGCCAATGTGAAGGCCCATGACATGCCGCCGGAAGAGGCGGACCGGCAGCCCACGGAGGAGGAGCGGCAGCGGTTCCTCGACTGGATAGGCAATATCAAGTTGCTCAGCCCGAAGGATCCCGGACTTTTTGTGATCCGCCGCCTGACCAAGGTGGAGTATGGCAACACCCTGCATGATCTTTTTGGGGTGGATCCGGCGGTCGCCCATGAGTTGCCGGATGAAGTGTCGGGAGCGGGGTATCTGAATACGCTGTCCCCCCTCCAGTCGGAGCAGTATCTCGGGATTGCCAATCAGGTGCTGGACCGGATCCTGGCCCCCGATGATGCGCCGCCCACCGAGGTGCAAAAACGTCTGTTCGGGGAACTGCCTGCACCAGGAACGGACCTCGAAGCGGCGGCGGGACTGGTCGCCCGCACGCTGGCCCGGAAGGTCTATCGCCGGCCTCCGTCCGAGGATGAACTGGATGTGCTGAGCGGCGTCTTCGATCTGGGGCGTGCCAACAACCTTGGCTATCCCGCGGCCTTGCGTCTGATGCTCAAAGCGATCCTCGTTTCTCCGCAGTTCCTCTTTATCACCCCGGCCAAAGAGGCGGAACCGGGCCGCACCATTGTTCCCCTGGATGATCATCAGTTGGCGTCCCGCTTGTCGTATCTGGTGTGGGCGACCATGCCAGATGCCGAGATGTCCGCCCTGGCCGATGGAGGGCAACTCCATGAGCCGGCAGTGCTGCAGGCGCAGGTGAGGCGTTTGCTGGCGGATCCGCGGTCCCGGGCGTTGTTTGATGGGTTTGGGGCCCAGTGGCTCGGGCTGGGGGAGCTGAAGAGCAAGACGTTCGACACCACCAAATTCCCGCAGATGACCCCTGCGATGCGCACGGCGATGGTCGACGAGGCGCGGCTGTTCTTTGATAGCATGGTGCGGGAAAACCAGAGCGTCGTCCGTTTTGTGGATGGCGATTACACCTTCCTCAACGAAACCCTCGCCAGCCTGTATGGCTTGGAAAAAACCATCACCGGCCCGGAGATGCGCCGGGTGACCCTGACGGATGCCAACCGGGGCGGGATTCTGGGGATGCCCGGCATTCTGGCGAGCACCTCCTTTCCCAACCGCACCAGTCCCGTCCGACGCGGCGTGTGGGTGTTGGAACAAGTGCTGGGCGAACACGTGCCGCCGGCTCCACCCAACGTGCCGGCTCTGGAAAAACAGGACCAGAGCACCGTCGCCAACCTGACCCTGCGTCAGCGCACCGAACTGCACCGCACCAATGCCGTCTGCGCCAACTGCCACAAGATCCTTGATCCCATCGGCTTCGGCCTGGAGAACTTCGATGCCATCGGGCGCTGGCGTGACCAGGACGATACCGGTGGGACAATCGACGCGGCGGGCGAGCTGCCGGGCGGCAAACACTTTGCGTCGCCCAGGGAACTGAAAACCATCATTGCGGCACGAACGGATGATCTGGCGCGCAACCTGACCGAGAAACTGCTGGCCTATGCCCTGTGCCGTCAGCTGGAAGGGTATGACGAAATCGTCGTGGATCAACTGATGGACATCATCGCCAGGGACGGCTATCGTATGCAAACCCTGATCACCGGGATCCTGACCAGTTATCCCTTCCTCAATCAACGCATCCAGGCCCCAGCCGCCTCCCCGTCCCATGAGAAATAACTTCTTCATCGATCGCCGCACCTGCCTGAAAGGGCTCGGAGCATCACTCGCCCTGCCGCTGTTGCAAACCATGGGCTGGGCTGACTCCACCCAGGGCAAGCCCTTCAAACCCCCGGTCCGCCTGGGATTCATGTATATGCCCCATGGGGTCATCATGGATCAATTCTGGCCGGCGGATGCGGGGAACTTTCTGACAACCCCGCCGCCGGCCTTGGAATCGCTGCGTCCGGTGCTCGACCAGTGTCTGCTGATGAAGGGTATTTCGGGGGTTCCGATCGCTCCATTCAATGGCGCGCCCCATGCGCTCGAACTATCGACCTGGCTCACCGCGGTGCTGCCGGATGCGGACCGGCGGAATCAGATCAACATTGCCATCTCCGCTGATCAGATTGCCGCCAACTACGTGGGCGGGCTCACGTCCTTGCCGTCACTGGAATTGGCCACAATGCCCCAGACGCACAAGGAAAACCAGGAGGGACTCAACGAGGGATATTATTCGCACTGCAGCTTCCGCTCGCCCACCCAAGCGGTGCCTGCCGAGACCAATCCCCGCAGCGTGCTCAATCGGCTCTTCGGTAAATCCGACCAGCCTGGCAACCTCACCCAGGCAGATGAGCTGGACCGGCAGATGTTGGATTTGGTCCTTGGCGGCGCGAGGGACCTGCGCCGGAAGTTGCCCCGGGACGACCAACACAAACTGGATGAATACCTCGACAGCGTGCGCTCCGTGGAGCGCCGCATCGCCGCCATCGAATACCGCCAGAAGGAGGCGGCCCTCGAGAAGGCCGGGGTCGGTGCCAGCAAACGCCATGCTTCCGATTCCCCTCCGATTGAGATCAGGATCCCCGAGGGCGACAAACGCAGCGAATACATGCAGGTGATGTGCGATCTCAATGTGCTGGCGTTCCAGACCGACACTACCCGCGTCAGCACCTACATCGGCTCCACGCCCAACGGGGTCTCCTATCCGGAACTTGGATTCAAGGACGAGCACCACTCCCAAACCCATCACAACAACAAGCCCGGGCAGGTGGCCAAAGTCGCCGCGATCACCGCCTTCAACATCTCGCAGTTCGCCTACATGGTGAAAAAGATGGCCAGCCTGCGGGAAGGCGAAGGCACTCTGCTGGATAACTGTATCATGATGTGGGGCTCCGGTTTGGAGGACGGGAACACCCATGGCCGCGAGAACCTTCCCTTCATCGTGGCCGGAAAGGGGGGCGGATCAATCAACACCGGACGCTTCCTGGCCAATATCAAAGGCAACCAAGGGGATCTTCTCACCACCCTGCTGGCGTGTGCCGGTGTGCCGCTGGACCGCCCGATCGGGATTGCGACCAAGCAGATCAAAGAGATGATGAACGTCTGAGCCGGGGCGGTGCCGGAGTTTTTCCTGAAAAGGATACCGACGGGCCACGGATGGCACGGATTTGACTGATGGTCACGGATATCGCTGAAAGAAAGATTCATCCATCGGGTGCGGCATCCCTGACTTCCCTGCTTGCTCGTGTGTGTTAGTAATCCCGTTCCGCGGAACAAAAACACCCCGGACCCTTATTGGGATCCGGGGCGCTGTGTCAGGCTATTGTTTCAGCCAGGGGAATTACACGAGGTCGAAGCGGTCGAGGTTCATCACCTTGGTCCAGGCGGCCACGAAGTCGTGGACGAATTTGGTTTGCGAATCCGATGTGCCGTAGACTTCGGCGAAGGCGCGGAGCTGGGAGTTGGAGCCGAAGACCAGATCGACCCGGGTGCCGGTCCACTTGAGGGCACCTGTTTTGCGGTCGCGGCCTTCGAAGGCGTCCTGGCCCTCGTTGAGCGGAGCCCAGGCGGTGCTCATATCGAGGAGGTTGACGAAGAAGTCGTTGGTCAGGGTTTCCGGACGGGTGGTAAAGACGCCGGCCTGGCTTTCGATGGCATTGGTTTTCAGGACCCGCAGGCCGCCGAGGAGCACCGTCATTTCCGGGGCGGTGAGGGTCAGGAGCTGGGCTTTGTCGATGAGCAGTTCCTCGGCCGGAATGGTATAGCGGCCTTTGAGATAGTTGCGGAAGCCATCGGCGTAAGGTTCGAGGAAGCCGAAGGATTCGACATCGGTCTGATCCTGAGTGGCGTCCATGCGGCCCGGGGTGAAGGGCACGGTGACCTCTTGACCGCCGTTTCTGGCGGCCTGTTCCACGCCAGCGCTGCCGCCGAGGATAATGAGATCCGCCAAGGAGATTTTTTTCCCACTGCTCTGCGTGGTGTTGAAGGCGGCCTGGATGCCTTCCAGCTTGGCCAGCACTTTGGCAAGCTGGGCGGGTTGGTTGACGGGCCAGTCCTTCTGCGGAGCGAGGCGGATGCGGGCGCCATTGGCACCGCCGCGTTTGTCGGATCCCCGGAACGTGGAGGCGGAGGCCCAGGCGGTGGAGACCAGTTCGCTAACAGTCAGACCGGAAGCGAGAATCTGGCGCTTCAGGGAAGCGGCATCCTGTTCATCGACCAAAGGGTGATCGACGGCGGGGATAGGGTCCTGCCAGAGGAGGACTTCCGCCGGGATTTCCGGCCCGAGGTAGCGGTCGCGCGGGCCCATGTCGCGGTGCGTCAGCTTGAACCAGGCGCGGGCGAAGGCGTCGGCGAACTGGTCCGGATTTGCATGGAAGCGGCGCGAGATTTGTTCGTAGGCGGGATCGGCCCGCAGGGCGATGTCCGATGTCAGCATGCTGGGGGCGATACGCTGGGAGGCGTCGTGGGCATGCGGCACAGTGCCGGCTCCGGCCCCATTCTTCGGCCGCCACTGGTGGGCGCCGGCGGGACTCTTCGTAAGTTCCCATTCGTAGCCAAAGAGGTTATCGAAGTAGCCGTTGCTCCACTGCGTGGGCGTGCTGGTCCAAGTCACTTCCAAGCCACTGGTGATGGTGTCGCCGCCTTTGCCGGTGCCGAAGCTGTTCTTCCAGCCAAAGCCCTGTTCTGCGAGACCGGCTTTTTCCGGCTCATCCCCGACATTGTCAGCGGGACCGGCCCCGTGGGTTTTGCCGAAGGTGTGGCCGCCGGCAATGAGGGCCACGGTTTCCTCGTCGTCCATCGCCATGCGGGCGAAGGTTTCGCGGATATCGATGGCCGATTTGAGAGGATCAGGATTGCCGTCCGGACCTTCGGGATTCACGTAAATCAAACCCATCTGGACGGCGGCCAGAGGATTCTCCAGGTTGCGGTCGTGGATCTTGCCGTCCGCATTGTCATCAGAAACGAGCACGCCGTGATTCTCCACCACGCCTTCAGATCCATGGGCATAACGCTTGTCGCCGCCCAGCCAGGTGGTTTCGCGGCCCCAATACACATCGTGGTCGGGTTCCCAGGTGTCCTCACGACCACCGGCGAATCCGAAGGTTTTGAAGCCCATGGTTTCCAAGGCGACATTTCCGGTGAGGATCATCAGGTCTGCCCAGGAAATCTTGCGGCCATACTTCTGTTTGACCGGCCAGAGGAGGCGGCGGGCTTTGTCCAGGCTGACGTTGTCAGGCCAGCTGTTGAGCGGGGCGAAGCGCTGTTGGCCCCGGCCGCCACCGCCCCGGCCGTCACCGGTGCGGTAGGTGCCGGCGCTGTGCCAGGCCATGCGGATAAACAGGCCGCCGTAATGGCCGAAATCGGCCGGCCACCAATCCTGGGAATCGGTCATCAGCGCGGCGAGATCGGCCTTCAGCGCAGCGTAGTCCAGGCTCTTGAATTCCTCAGCATAGTTGAAACCGCCGCCCATGGGATCGGATTTGGCGGAATGCTGGTGCAGCAGCTCGACTTTGAGCGCTTTCGGCCACCAGTCGCGGTTGGAGGTGCCGGTGCTGGGCGCGTGGTTGAAGGGGCATTTACCGGCGGGCGTGGCGGCGGCGTGGTCGACGGGGCATTTTCCCGGAGTGGCTGGATCTGACATGTGGGTGGTGGGTGGTTTGGGATGAAAAGTTTTCGTTGTTTCTGAATGGCTATTTTGCCGCTTGGCAATCGGGGCAGGTGCCCCAGTAGATGACCTCCGCCTCATCGACCAGAAATCCGGAGGTCCCGGCCGCGGTCAGGCAGGGTGCGGCACCGACGGCGCAATCGACATCATCGGTTTTTCCGCAGGTGCGGCAGATCAAATGGTGGTGGTTGTCCCCGATCCGATCTTCGTAAAGCGCCGGTGAACCGGCCGGTTGAATGCGCCGGATGAGCCCTTTTTTCACCAGCATGCCCACCGCATCATAAACCGCCTGCTGCGAGATGGCTCCAATACTGGCGCGCACCTGCTCGGCGATCGCGTCCACCGTGCCATGGGGCCGGTCCGAAACCGCTTTCAGCACGGCCAGCCGCTGAGCCGTGACGGGAATTCCGTTTTGGCGGAGCAGGGCGGCGGGTTCAGACATGGGGCTGGATATAATCAAAATGTGGAATGAATCCAGAAGATTCTGGGCAAAAACCGCGCAATTTGAAATCCGGGAAGAATTTTGTTGCGATCCATCAGCTGATGCGAAACCATTTAACCGTATGGTTAAATATTCGTCACAACTGCTCGACCGGATTTTCTCCGCGCTGGCTGATCCCACGAGGCGGAGCATCCTGGAGCATCTCGCCTTGGGCGACTGTTGCGTGACGGATCTGGCGAAGCCGCATCGGATGTCACTTCCAGCGGTATCGAAGCATCTAAAGGTGCTGGAGGGGGCGGGGCTGGTGTCGCGGCAGAAGGAGGGCCGGGTCCATTCCCTGAAGCTGGAGGCCGCTCCGATGCAACAGGCTCAGGAATGGATCGGGGAATACCGGCGCTTCTGGGAGGCGGGTTTTGACCGTTTGGAAGACTACCTGAAACAACTTCAAACCACTGAAAACCAAAATGACAACCCAACCTAACGTCACTGAGTCCCTCGTCATTGAGCGGACTTTCAACGCTTCCGCCAACCAGGTCTGGCTGGCGCTCACCGATGCCGACGCCATGCGCCAATGGTATTTCGATTTGAATGATTTCAAGCCCCTGGTGGGCTTTGAATTCCAGTTCGTGGTCGATCATGAGGGTCACACTTATGATCACCGCTGCCGGGTCACTGAGGTCATTCCGCTTGAGAAACTCGCTTACTCCTGGCGCTATGCCGGATATGAGGGCGATTCGCTGGTCACTTTTGAATTATTTGCAGAGGGGGACCGCACGCGCGTAAAGCTGACGCATGAGGGTCTGGAAAATTTCCCGCACCTTCCCTCCTTCGCCCGCGAAAATTTTCTCCGTGGCTGGACCCAAATTGTTGGCTCGGATCTCAAGGACTATGTGGAGCAGGGGCCAGTCTCAAGCTTCTCGTGACGCGCGAATTCAATGCTCCGCTGGACCAGGTCTTGCCAACTTGGACTGAGCCAGCCCGCGTTGAACAATGGCTTCATGGCGGGGATGAAGAAATGACACTTGAGTCCGTATCGATGGACCTGCAGGTGGGCGGGAAATTCCGCATCCAGCAGGATGTGGCTGGCGAAGGCGGCGCAATTTGTCGAAGGCTGAGTCCTGGGGTGGATTTACCGGCAGGCAGACTAATCAATCGCCGCCCGCCAGAAATAACTGGCGGGCGGCGGGACGGTTGAGGGTGAACGCATCGTTTTCAATCAGTGGCTTCGGGGGGCCCGGATTTTCCGAAAGCCGCCAGATAACGGACCGAAAAATCGATGAAGGCGCTCACGCGGGCGGGGAGAATGCGTTGTCCGGCATACACGACGTGAATGGGCAGGTCATGGGCTTTCCAGCGTGGCAGGATCCGGACGAGGGTGCCTGCTTCGAGATCTTGTGCGATCAACCAGTCAGGAAGCAGTGCGATGCCGAGTCCGGTCCGCACCGCCTCCCGGACGCTGGTGACCCCTTCGGAGATTAGGACAGGCGCGGTGCGCAGGGTTTGTGCCGTCCCCTTGTAGTCGTGAAGGGCAACCTCCGTAGCACTCCAGAACTGGGACCCTGCCAACGAGATCCAAGGCCATGATTGGAGGTCGGCCAAGGATCTCACGGCGGGCCGGCTGGCCGCCAAGACAGGCGAGGCGGCCAGGTGAAGGCTGATCCTGCCCGCAGGCCGGGCGATCACGCTTTCGTCAGTGATCTTACCTGGCACGATTCCGACATCGCAGCCCTCCTGGATCACGTGCAGCGGCCGGTTGGTCAGGGCCAGGGTGGCGCTTACCCCGGGGTTTTCCTGCAAGAAGCGGCTGATCAATGGCGTGATCACCCATTGCCCCAAATCCACCGTGGCAAACAGATGCAATTGGCCACTCAGGGTCGTGTGGTCCGTGTGCAACCGGCGGTTCGCCTCTTCCGCATGGGCCAGCATGGCCCGGGCGTCGGCCAGCAACCGCTGACCCGTTTCGGTGACGCTCATTTGATGCGTGTCGCGCCGCAATAACGTGGTGCCGCACCGTTCTTCAAGATTCCGCAACTGGCGGCTCAGAGTAGGTTGGGAAATCCGCAGGCGCCTTGATCCGGCTGAAATGCTGCCGCATTCCACGATGCAAACAAAGGCCTGCAGCAGGGTGAGGTCTTCGAAGGCTCTCATGCAAATCCTGTATGACTGATATGCGCAAAGGTGGCTACACGGAATGACCGGACCGCGACAAGGTCGCTTCCACCATGAACAACGACCAATCGAACATTCAAATCAACCCCATGAAAATCGTAATTATCGGCGGCACCGGCCTCATCGGGTCCCAGGTTGCGGAGAAACTTCGTCAGCAGGGCCATGACGTGGTGGCCGCCTCACCAAGTACCGGCGTCAACACTCTGACCGGTGAAGGGCTGGCCACGGCCTTGGCCGGCGCCCAGGTTGTGGTGGACGTGGCGAACTCGCCTTCGTTTGAGGATGCACCGGTGATGAGTTTTTTTGAAACGTCAGGGCGCAATTTGCTGGCGGCAGAAGCGGTGGCCGGGGTGGGGCATCACATCGCCCTGTCCGTCGTCGGCACGGAACGTCTGCTCGCAAGTGGTTACTTCCGCGCCAAGTTGGTGCAGGAACAGCTGATCAAAGCCTCGCCCGTTCCCTACTCGATTCTCCGTGCCACCCAGTTCTTTGAATTTGTCGGCAGCATCGCCCACGCCAGCACCAACGGGAAAACGGTGCGTTTGTCGCCGGTTCTCATGCAGCCGGTGGCTTCCGCGGACGTGGCGGACGCCCTTGTCAATCTGGCTCTCGCCAAACCGATTCATGGAATGATCGAGATCGCGGGGCCGGAACCCATCCGGCTCGATGAACTCGTCCGTCAATACCTGAGCGCCACCAAGGATGCCCGCACCGTGGAAACGGATCCAAATGCCGGATATTTTGGCACCGAGGTCACTGATCAAAGCCTGACGCCTGGGCCCCATCCGATTGCGGGAACGACACCTTTCGATGCATGGCTTCGCAGTCCGACGGTCCAAAAGTGAGCGCGGTGACCAGAAGGCGGAGCACCAGACGCAACCCCAGGCGAGGGCCAGCCTGATCCGGACAAGTGGCGGTGGCGAACATACTGGGAGTATATCCGAAGTCTTCCGCTGCCCTGAGATCGACTTTACGATCCGCAGCCTGCCCGGAGTCAGTCCAGCGTTGCTCGGGGTCTTGGGAAAGAGCTGGAAAGTTAGCCCCGCCGCGGGGGGGCGACCGATGGAGCCTGCCCCGCGCATTCACTCACCAGGGAATCACCCGGCGTTGCTTGACGAAGGAGCCCCGCAGCGGGGAGGGCGCGTCGAGTGCCAGCCAGACAAGGGTGTCCGCACCTTCGTCGGCGCTGAGCGGGGCCTCGGAGCCCCCCATTTCGGTGCGGCACCAGCCGGGGCACATGGAATTGACCATGACCTGCGGCAGGGCGGCGGTGAGTTGTTGGGTGAGCATGTTGAGCGCGGTCTTGCTGATCGAGTAGGCGGGAGCCCACGGCTGGGGCGCGCCGTCCAACTGACCTGCTCCGCTGGAGACGTTGATGATTCGCGGCGAGGATGATTTTTCGAGCAGCGGCAGCATGGCCTGGGTCACGCGAAAGGTGCCGATGAGGTTGGTTTCGAGGGTTTCGCGCAGGGTTTCGGGTTTCAGGGCTGACAAGGTTTCGTAATGGTCGAGCAGGATGGCCGAATTGTTGGCCAGCACGTCGAGCCGCCCGTGACGCCGACCGATCTCCTCCGCGGCGGCGCGAACCGAGGTTTCGTCGGTGATATCGAGTTGGAGGGCCTCTGCCGGGGCTCCGATTTCACGCACCGCTGCTTCCGCCCGCGGCAGGTCGCGGCTGGCGAGGATGACGGTGACCCCGCGGGCGGCGAGTTGTTTGGCGGCGGCGAATCCGATACCGCGGGAGGCACCGGTGATGAGGACGACGGGAGCAGTCATGGCCGGAGTTTAACCGGAGTTTCGTTTCCGTCCTGGCCTTTCCGGAGGTGTCACGGCCGCTTGGCCGCGGTTCTCCCCAGCGGGGCGCTCCTGGCGGACGCATGTCAAAACCCTCGGTGACGATGCCCGGAATGGGGTTGGCGTCCTGGAGGGACTGCGGATTCTGCGTGGCGAATCATGATTCCGGCGGCGATATTTCCTTCTGCGCATCCATGAAAGCCATTCAAAGTTACCATCTCATCAAGCCGGAAGACCTCTGCTGGCGGCCGTCCAATCTGATGAAGATCCCGAACGCGGATTATCTGGAGCGCACCGGGAGCGGGAACATGGGCGCACGGTTATGGCGGATGCCACCCCGCAGTGCGAACACGCTGCACAAGCACATCAGGGCCGAGGAGTTTTATTTTGTGCTGGAAGGCACGGGCCGCCTGCGGGTGGGCGACGAAACCCTGACCGTGCCGAAATACGGTGGCGTGCTGGTCGGGCCGGACCAGTTGCGCCAAGTCTTCAACGACACAGATGAAGAGGTGCTTTGGCTCATCATCGGGGCTCCGGAGGAGCTGGAGTTTCTTCAAGGTTCGAAATCGGAAATGGACCTCTCGCTGATTTACCCAACCGATCCGACGGAACTTCCCAAGGAACTTGAGGGGGTGGCATGGCCGCCCAGAGGTTGATCCCGGAACCGGGAGGGGTAAGGAAAAATCGGGTCCACGAAGTTGAGGTTGTTCCCGCAGTTGCGGTGCCATCCTGCTGATGCGGAGCCAGGGGCAGGGGGGAATAGGGCGACAAACGCGCTGTCCCTCCAGCCGTTGGCCCTTGCTCCGTGAGGAATATTCCCCAAGGTCACGAACCATGGCTGCCGGTAGTTTGCTCACTTTGCTCGACGATATTGCGTCGATTCTCGACGATGTTTCCATCCTCACCAAAAAAGCGGCGGCGAAGACGGCCGGGGTGTTGGGCGATGACCTGGCCCTGAATGCCCAAAAGGTGAGCGGGGTAGTGTCGCAGCGCGAACTGCCGGTGGTGTGGGCGGTCGCCAAAGGATCGTTTCTCAACAAACTGATTCTCGTTCCCCTGGCTTTGCTGATCGGGACTTTTGCTCCCTGGGCCATTGTCCCGCTGCTGATGGTCGGAGGGCTTTTTCTGTGCTTTGAGGGGGTGGAAAAGCTGCACCACGCCATGCAGCACCGGGCAAGGAAATCGCCGGAAGCCGCCGGCGAAGAGATCGCGGTGCTGGCAGCCACTTCGCCGCAGGAGGTCGTGGAGACGGAAGCGGAGAAGATCAAAGGGGCGGTGCGCACCGATTTCATCCTCTCGGCGGAAATCATCGCGATCACCCTGGGGACGGTGGCGGACGAGAATTTCACGAGGCAGGTGCTGGTGCTTTCCGCCATCGCGGTGGTCATGACGGTGGGGGTTTACGGATTGGTGGCCGGGATTGTGAAGCTCGACGACGCGGGCCTCTACCTCACCCAACGGCGCAATCCTCTGTCACAACGGGCGGGCCGGGCCATCCTGTGGGGAGCGCCCTTCCTGATGAAGAGCCTGTCCGTTCTGGGCACGGCCGCGATGTTCCTCGTGGGTGGCGGCATTGTCACGCATGGCATTCCCTGGCTGCATCATCTCATTGAGCACGCGGCCGGATGGTTGAAAGCCACCGGAGCCATGGGCGCCGTGCTCGCGCCGGCCGCGCCTCCCGTGCTGAATGGGCTGTGCGGACTCATCGCCGGTATCCTGGTGCTGCTGCTGGTGGCAACCTTCAAAAAACTCCGTGGAAAACCCGCGGAAAAGCAGGCGCATTGATCCTCACCGGCCCGGAAGTTTCTATCGGATGCGGATGTGGTGGAACCTTGAGCCACCCGCAAGTGGCCAGGGGTTCCGCTGCCATCGTCCCTTCCACGCCAAATCAGGGGCGCGCGGACCGGTTTTCCTTCTCCTTGCTGATGTCGCCTGCGGCGTCTCCGCCCAGGGCTGCCATGTTAGGGGCCGGGGGTCCGGTTTCCGCGGCCGGTTTCCTGGCCTTCAGGGAGAATTTCGGGGGCGGGATAAAGCCAGCAGGGCCGCCGGACCAGCCGCGGGCTGAACTGGTGGCCTTGTGGGGGCGGGGGGCTTTGTTGGTTTGTTTCTGGCTCCTCATGATGGGGGGTTCCTCGTCTGTTGCTTGGTTCCGGTGGCGGCGGTCCGGGCCCGGCGTTTCCGCAGCATCGTTGCGGCGATGGACGGTTTAGCAAAGCGGAATCTGCCAGCGGGGGCCGGGGTCGCGGAACGGGACCGGTGGGGAAATGGTTTGGTGGATTGGTGAGGCAGTCCTCCCCGGCCCGCGGCGGGAGGTGACCCGGGGTGGCCTTACTGGACGGCCTGGGCGGGATCGAGGAAAACGATGCTGGAGGGATTGCCGACCGGGGTGTAGTGGCCGGTGAACGCGAGGCGGCCGGATTGAGGGTCCACTCTGAAGGTGGTGACGTTGTCGCCGCGCTGGTTGCAGGAATAGAGGAACTGACCGGTGGGATCAAAATTGAAACTGCGCGGGTAGTTTCCGCGGGTCCATTCCTCGCTGACATAAGTCAGGGTCCCGTTTCCGCCGATGGCGAAAATGGCGATGCTGTCATGCAGGCGGTTGCCGGCATAAAGGAAACGCCCGTCTGCGGAGATCATGATTTCCGAGCAGAAATTGCTGCCGGCGAAACCCGGCGGCAGGCTGGAGATGGTCTGCCGCGGGGCCAGCCGTCCCAGGGTGGCATCGTAGTCAAACAGGACGAGATTGGACCCCTCCTCCTGGATGGAATAAAACCAACGGCCGTTCGGATGGAAATGGAAATGCCGCGGCCCGTCTCCGGGGGGCAGGGCGATGGAGGGAGGATCGTTCGGGGTCAGCACCCCTTTCCGGTCATCGAACTTCCAGAGGAAGATTTGATCCAGTCCGAGATCCACATGCAGCACAAAGCGCCCCGTGGGATCGGCCTGGATCATGTGGGCGTGGGTGCGGTCGTGGCCGCTGATGGCAAAACTTCCCGGAGGCGCGTGGGTGGCTTTTTTCGGACCGAGGGTGCCGGCATCGATTTTGATATCCGTGGCCGCACCCAGACTGCCGTCGGGCAGTATCGGCAGCACCGCCACGGAGCCGCCGAAGTAGTTGGCGACGAATAAAAAGCGCCCGTGGGGATGGAGGCTGACATAGGTCGGCCCGGCGCCACCCGAAGGGACGGTATTGAGCAGCTTCAGTTGCCCGTCGGCCCGGTTGATGGCGAAAGCACTGACCGTTCCCTCGTTCTGTTCTCCAACGCGGTCCGTTTCGTTCGAGGAATACAGGCGGGTGCCGGCGGCATTGATCATCAGACAGCTCGGGCTGGTGCCCATCTCCTGCACGCCGGACGGTGTCAGGGCGCCGGTGGTGCGGTCCACCTGAAACAGATGGATGCCGCGTCCATTGCCCGGAGGCAGGTCCACCTGGGTGGGCAGGACATCGCGGAGCGGGGAACTGAAGGTGCCGACATAAGCGAAGAGCGTCCCCTTGGCTTCGCCCGCCTGCGCCGAAGGCAAACCTGCCAGCAACGGCCCGCTGGCGGTCAGGGCGGCGGTGGTTTTCAGAAACGAGCGCCGGGAGGTGACGGAGGAAGGGTTGGGTGAGGCCGGCGGCATGTCAATTGAGTGTTAGGATGCGGGTGGATGCCGGAGGAGGGCAGCCACGTTCCTACGTTGCCGTCCGGCGGCCTTTTGCAGGGGCATTCTCCGGAAGCTGGCCGGGCAGCTTACTCTTGCACGAAATGAATGCCGTGACCGGCGGCGATAGCCATGCAGCGGTCCATGTCAGGACCGCCCGGCTGCGCGAATTCTTCCGCGGCCTCGGCGAAGAAGGTTTCGAAGCCCGAGGGTGAGGTATGAATCAACATCCTCACGGGCTGGCCGGTGTTGTTCCGGAAGGTGTGCACGGACTGCCTCGGGACGAAGACGACGTCCCCGGGATGGGCGTCGGTCCATTGGCCTCCGGTGTAAAAGCTGACGCAGCCTTCGAGGACATGGAACCATTCGTCCTCGCGTTCGTGGAAGTGCGGGGGCGGGCCGCCTCCGGGCGGAGTGGTCTCCACAAACAGGGTCACCGCCCCGCCGGTCTGTGCGCCATCCAGGAGGACGGTGACTTCCTCACCAAAGGCGCGGAGGAGGCGTCCTTGATGGGGTTGGACGATGGCGGGGTGGAACGCAGGCTGCCCACGTAGGGCCCTGGATTCGGGTTCGATGGTAGGAAAATGAATGCCGTGTGCGGCACCGATTTCCAGAATGCGCGGCATGTCAGGGGCTTTGCCGTCCTGGAACTCCGCGGCTGATTCCCGGAAGAAGGTCTCCATGCCAGACGGCGTGGTGTGGACGATCTGTATCAGCGGGGTGTCTCCGGCATTCTGGAAAGTATGCAACGAATGCTTCGGCATGAAGACCGCCCCGCCCGGGCCCACCCCTGTCCAGGTTTCGCCATCGAAGAACCCGGCTCGGCCCTCCAGCACAAAAAACCATTCATCCTCATGCCGGTGGAAGTGGGGCGGAGGTCCGCCGCCGGGCGGAGTGACATCAGTGACCATGGTGAACGCGCCGCCGGTCTGCGCGCCATCAAGATGGACGTGGAGTTCATCGCCAAAGGCAAGGATCACGGGGGCTTGGCTGGATTCGATGAAAATCGGTTTCATAGAAAGGTGGGCTGGTTGTTATTTCCCATACGGCGGGGCTCTGCAAAAATTTCCGGGACGGGAGAATAACAAACCCATCCGGGCCGGGGGCGGGTGACCGGAGCCAGTGGTTCAAACGAGGCCGTGGATCGGCTCGCCCTTGGTCATGGCTTCGAGCACGCGCGGCGGAATGCCCGGCATGAGGCGGACTTTCCCGATGTCGAGGAGACTGTGCATGATGGTGGCGATGAGGTCTTTGGGGGTGACGGGTTGTGAGGCGGGTTCGCCGCCGTCGCGTGAGGACTGTCCAATTACCTGACCCATTTTCAGGCCGCCGCCGTAGAGGAGGAGCGGCGCAAGATTGCCCCAGTGATCGCGGCCGCCGTCCTTGTTGATGGCCGGGGTTCGGCCCATCTCGCCGCAGCAGACCAGCAGGATTTTATCGCTCAAGCCGCGCGCTTCGACGTCTTCGATGAACGCGGACACGGCGTGATCGAACGGAGCACCGACATATTCCATGCCGGTGGTCATAGGGGCGTTGTTCACATCGGCATGCATGTCCCAGATGAAACTGGTGGTAACAGTGACGAAGCCGGCTCCGCGTTCGCAAAGGCGCCGGGCCAGCAGGAGTTGCCGTCCGAGGGTGAGGGCGTTGGTGGCATAGTGGTCGATGTTTTTCCACTTCTCATTGATGCGGCTGCGCGGGAGCAACGGGGCGGTGTCATATCGTTCGAGGAGGCGCGGATCCTCGCGGGAGAGATCGAAGGCGTCGAACACCCCTCGGTGCAGGGCATCGAAGGCCTGCTGCTGGAAGCCATTGAAGCCCGCGACAGCATCACTGCCGTCCGCCCAGCGTTTCCAGTTATCGAGGGCACCGAGCAGAGCCCGGCGGTCGTGGAAACGGCCTTCGGGCAGGTTCAGGCGCATGTCCTGCTGCAGATCCGCGCCGGCGCCCGGGACAAAGGGGGCAAAGGTCCGGCTGAGTTCGCCGGTGGCCTCGAAGTTCCCGAAGTCCGTGACCGCTGCCCTCGCGCCTGGATCGACCGAGCGTGGGAACAGGGCTACATTGGTGGGCATGGCAGTGTCGACCCGGGAGGGGCCGGCCACGCTGGAGTAGAGCGAGCCCATGTTGGCCCGGAGGGTATCCGCCCCGACGAGAGGTTTGATGTCGTGATTCCCGTCACCGGTGGCGAACGAGCGCACGATGCTGAATTTGTGGGCCAGTCTGGCGAGCCGCGGGAAGGTGCTGCCGAAGGTGATTCCGGGCAGGGTGGTTTTGATTTCGCCGGTGGTGCTGCGGATGTGCGATGGCGCGTCCATCTTCGGATCGAAGGTCTCGAATTGTGACGGTCCGCCATGCATGAACAGAAATATAACGGAACGGTCCTTGAGCGGACTGTCCGTCCCGGTGGCGGCGGCGCGGACGGCGAATTGGTCCTCCAGGGTCATTCCGCCCAGGGCCAGCGCGCCAGCGCGGAGGAACTGGCGCCGGTGCCAGCGGCCCGCCTGACGAAAGTGGTCTTGAAAGGTCAGCATCGCGGGTAGGGTTTGGACGGACCTTATAATCGCCGGGGCACGCGGGACGGCGCAAGATATTTTCTGCGCGGGATTCCCCGGGAAAAGGGGCGGGCGGAGAATCGGCCGGCGACACTCCTGTTGGCCTGGCCCACAGGGGAAAACCCCCATCGGTAGGGTTGGGGCAGTGGGCTGGAGCACCGCCGTTTTGGACGGAACCTGGCTCCCAGGGGCATCCGGAGGTTCCAGTCCGGGCGTATCCATGGCAGTGCTTCCATCGTCCCCCCGTCGCCGGAATTCCCGCGAGATGCCACCCCCGGCAGGAATGGCCGTGCCCGTTCCGAACCCATCAGCTGGGGAGCCGGGAGGGCATAAGCGCCTGAAGGTAACGCGCTTTTCGGTGGTGCTGCCGAATCTGGCGCCGGGCATGGACGGCTTCCGGATAGCGCAGATCAGCGACCTGCATCTGGAGCCGTTCACCAAAGCGAGGCACATTCTGCGGATGATCGATGCCTGCAATGCGCTCCAGCCCGATCTGGTGGCGATGACGGGCGATTTTGTGACCAATACCGCGGGCCCGGCCGGACTGCTGGGGGAATTGCTGGCCGGGCTGAAGGCTCCTTCCGGAGTCTTTGCCTGCCTGGGCAATCATGATTTCTGGTGCGATGCGGCGGCCGTGGAAAAGGCGCTGAAGGAGCGGGGCATCGGGGTGCTCCGCAACGAGACCCGCTCCGTCCATACCGATGGCGGGGTGTTGCAATTGGCAGGGATGGATTCCCGTTATGTGGGGCGGCCCAACCTGCGGGCTTCGTTGGCGGATTGGAAGCAGGAGCAGCCGCTGGTGGTGATGATGCACGAGCCTGACGTGGTGGATGATCTGGTGGCCGCAAAGGTCGCGGCGTTGCAGCTGTCCGGCCATACCCATGGGGGGCAGTTGCGGCTGATGGGCTTGCCGCCGATGGCCTTCCGCCGGGCCCGGTGGGGCAAAAAATACCTCGCCGGCGGATTCGAAATCGGCTCCATGCAGCTGTATGTAAACCGTGGCATCGGCTGCGTGGGCGTGCCGCTGCGGGTCATGTGCCCGCCGGAAATCACCGAGATCACCCTGCGCAGTCCGGAGATCCTGGCCGCAATGAACCTGTTGGTGTCGTGATCTTGCCAGGGAAAGCTGGTCTGCTTTTCCTCAGGCCGTCGCCAGCACGGCGCATTCCGCAGTCGGCGGCAGCGGGTGCAGGGTGGCATCATGGAACCCGGCTGCGGCCAGCATGGTTTGATATTCCGCAAAAGTATAGGCATCTCCTTCCGGGGTGGTGCCCAGCATAACAAGACTGAAGCTGGCGGCCGGTGGCGGGGTGATGCGGCCCTCATGGGGAACGAACTCCACGATGACCACGCGCCCGCCGGGACGCAGGGCGGCATGGATGCGGCGCAGGAAACGGGTGCAATCGGCGATATTGAAATGATGCAGGAAATTCGGGATCAGGACGACGTCATAGTCGTTGCCGAGCTCCACCGTGAAGGCATCGCCGACAATCCGGCTGAAACGGTGGGCGATTCCGGCCGCGATGGCATTTTCCAAGGCAATGCCCAGCACCGCTTCCCAGTCCAGGGCGACGAGATGGGCGCGCGGATTCTTTTGCGCGAAAGCGATGCCGTAAGCGCCGTGGCTGGCGGAGATGTCGAGCACCAGAGTATCACGTGAGGGATCGAGGGGGGCCAGTTCCGCGGCGCCTTGCGCGGCCGGTCCCATCATCGGTCCCATGGCCCGTGCAAACTCCACCCATGCCGGATGGTCCGGGGCGGTGGTGCCGTGTTCCGAAGTGTGAAGGCTGCCGCGGCGGATCGTGGCCGCGAGGTCGGTGAAGGCCTCCGTCAGACCGGGGGCGAGGAGGAACTTCACGGCCCCGCCGAAGTAGGCCGGGGAGTGTTGGTCGAGGAAAACTGCCGACGATGGCGTGAGCGAATAGCGGAACCCGTCCTTGGTGAGGAAACCCAGGATGGTGAGGTTGTCGCTGAGGATGCGGATGCCCCGTTCCGGGCACTGGCAGCGCTCCGCAATCTCTGCGGCGGTGGCCGGCGCGCCGCCAATGGCGGTGAACAATCCCAGATCAATCGCGGCCTTCAGGGCGGCGGTCTTCTGGAAGGCATTGATCGTTTCAAAGAACAGCTGGGGGGAGGGTGGGGAGGCGGCGTCCGTCATGGATGGGAGTGGTTTGAATTCGCGTGAGGGGAGCAGCTCCTGGAAGTTATTTGATCCCGATCACCATGGAATCAGGCCCGGTCAAATGCTCCACACGGCAGTCTTTGAATCCGGCTTCGCGCATCCAGCCGATGCAGTCGGCGCCGGTATAGTCAAAGCCGCCCGGGGTTTCGATCAGCATGTTCAGACTCATCAGCAGACCAAAGGCATTTTGTTTCCGGTCATCGTCGATGATGGCGTCATACACCACCACGGCACCGCCGGGGGGAAGGGCGGCCCAGGCTTTGGCGAGGAGCATCTTTTTGGTGGGCAGATCCCAGTCGTGCAGGATGTGGCCGAAGAGGAGCACCTCCGCCTTGGGCAGATCATCCGTGAAAAAACTGCCGCCGGTAAAACTGACGCGGCCGGACAACCCGTTGGCGGCAATGTAGTCCTCAAAGACCGGGCCGACTTCGGGAAGATCATAACCAATCCCCTGCAGATGCGGCTGGGCGAGGGTGATCTGCGTCACGAGGTCGCCCTGGGCGGTGCCGATGTCGGCGCAGGTCCGGTACTCCGCCCATGGAAACTGCTGCGCAATCGTCATATTGGCCCCGCGGCTGACGCCGGACATGGCCCGCAGGAACTCACGAAGACGCGAGGGATCCGCGTAGATGGCCACGAAGGGATCCTGGCCGTTTTTGGATTCATTCTGGGCCTCGCCGGTGCGCAGGCCGGCAGTCAGGCTGCCCCAGAACGGATACAGGCGGTGATTCGCCATCTCCATGATGCCTCCGATGTAGGAAGGCTTGGCTTTGTCGAGGAAGGCATCGGTATCCGGGGTGTTGCGGTAGAGGCCGTCTCCGCCCCGCAACAGGAATCCCAAGGCCACGAGGGCATCAAGGAAATCCCGCGCCCCGCGGGGATGCAGGCCGAGCCGGCCCTGCAGGGTGGCAAGATCACCGGGGTGTTTGGCGAGTTCCGTGAACAGTTCCATTTCCACTGCGCTGAGCAGGGTCTTGGAACTCCAGAAGGCGAAACCGGTTTGCAGAATGTGGTCAGGGGAGGTCGGCATGGCGCAGCAATATCGTAACGGCAGGGAATTGACAAGCTCCAGCAGAGCCGACGGTGCGCCCGCCAGGAGCGGGGGCCGGGAGGTTTTTCTTGCCTTGGCGAAATGGAGGCGGTTACTGGGGGGATGAAGCAATTGCATTTTCCTTTTTCCCCGGCCGGAGCAGCGGTTAGTTTGCTGGCAGTGGTGGTGGCAGGGTGGGCAGCATGGGCCCGGGAGGAGCCGGCGGATATCACCAAGGGATTGCCAGGGCAGTGGCGGTCGGAGAAGCGGGTGATCGATCTTCACATGCACATCGACGGAACGCCGGAGCGGTTTGACCGGGCGGTGAGGATCATGGACAAGGCCGGGGTGGGCATTGGAGTGAATTTGAGCGGAGGCACGGTCACGCCGGAAAAGGACGGAAAGTCCGCCTTCGAAAAGGTGAAGGCGTTGGCGGATGGGCGGTATCCGGGCCGGTTTGTGCATTACATGAACTTGGATTATGCGGCGTGGGACGAGCCGGATTTCAGTGCCCGGGCCGCGGCACAAATCGAGGCGGGCCACCGGTTGGGGGCGGCGGGCTTCAAGGAATACAAACGGCTGGGGTTGTTTCTGAAGGATAAAAACCAAAAGCTCATTTCCATCGATGATCCGCGGCTCGACGCGGTGTGGGCCAAGTGCGGGGAATTGGGCCTGCCGGTCTCCGTGCATGTGGCGGACCCGGAAGCCTTCTGGAAGGCGTTTGATAGCAACAACGAGCGGTGGAAGGAACTGAAGGACCACCGCAACTGGTGGTTCGGGGATCATGCGAAATTCCCCAAACGGGAGGAACTGCTGGAGGCCCTGAACCGCGTTATTGCACGTCATCCGGAAACCACGTTTGTCTGTGTGCATTTTGCCAACAACGCGGAGGACCTGGCGTGGGTGGACCGGATGCTGGACAAATATCCCAACATGATGGCTGACCTCGCGGCGCGCATCCCGGAGATCGGCCGTCATGCGCCGGAGGAGGTGCGCCGGGTCTTCACCAAACATGCGAACCGCATTCTTTTTGCGACGGACTTCATGGTGTATGACCGGCTGATCCTCGGGTCGGCCGGCGATGACGAACGCCCGACCGATGACGATGGGGTCACGTTTTACAACAAATGCTGGCGCTGGCTGGAAACCAATGACCGGGACTGGGCCCATATGACGCCGATCCAGGGGGACTGGACCATCAGTGCCATCGGCCTGCCTCCGGAGGTGACCCGCAAAATCTATTTCGACAATGCCCGCCGTCTGTTGGCAAATTCGCTGCCCCTGCCGGTAATGAAGGCGGCGCGGGTGACCGCGGATTTTGCGCCGGACGGCAAACTGGATGACGCCGCCTGGGCGGGGGCAACTCCGGTGAGCGTGGAGTATCGGTCCGGTGATGCCGTGGCCTTGCCTGCCCTGAGCACGACGGTCCGTGCGATGTGGAGCGATACTTATTTGTATCTGGCATACGAAAGTCCGTTCACCAAACTGAACACCTTCACCCCGGTGAGCCCCACGGAGCGGCTGGGCTTGTGGGACAATGATGTGGTGGAGGCCTTCATTGGAACCGACCCCGGATCTCTCAAAAGCTATACGGAATACGAATGGGCACCGACCGGTGAGCAGCTGGATCTGAAACTGGACCCGGCCGGGAAGGATTTCCCATGGAGCAGCGGCATGGACAGCGCCGTCACCGTGGATGAAGCCGCCAAAGTGTGGCGGGTGGAGGTGCGCATCCCCATGCAATCCCTGACGTCCCATCCGGCGCGGGCCGGGACCCGGTGGAGGATCAATCTCTACCGCCACGACAAGGAGCACGGCGCGGGTCTGGCGTGGAGTCCCACCCTCACCGGCACCTTCCATACCCCGGAGCGATTCGGCTGGATCGAGTTGACAGAACCCTGACACCTGCGGAGGTAAAACCAGCCGGGCATCCTCCCTGTCAATTCAAAAATCCACAGGATCATCCCTTGGCATCGGGAGCCAGGGGCTCTTAGGTGCCGGGATGAGTTCTGCACGTCGTGGGAAATTGGTGGTGATTCTGAATCAGGAGTCCGGTACCCTTCTGAAGCTGGGGCCGGAACAAGTGGAGGTGGAATTGAGGCGGATTTTCGAGGAACTGGGCTGCGGGGTGGAAATCCGGAGAGTGCCGGGGAAGGAGGTGGAGGCGGCATTGCGGGAGGCGCGGGAGAGCGATGCCGATGCGGTGATCGTGGGGGGCGGGGATGGCACCGTGGCGGCGGCGGCGACGATTTTTGCCGGGCAGGAGAAGCCGCTGGGGATTCTTCCCTTGGGCACCTTCAATCTAGCGGCCCGGGATGTCGGGATGCCACTGGACTGGCAGGAGGCGGCCAAGCTGCTGGTTACCGCCCCGGCAGGAGAAATGGATCTGCTGGATGTGGAGGGAAAGCTGTATCTGTGCGTGATTGTGTTGGGGTTTTATCCTTCTCTGGTGCTGGGACAGCCGGAATATCACGGCAGCTGGATCGTGAAGACGTTCCGCACGCTGGTGAAAGCGCTGGGCAGCGCGGCGACTTTTCCGCCGCTGAATCTGCATCTGAACGATGGCACGGCGGTGTATAATCACCGCACCCGGATGGCCGTGATCGCCAATAACGACTACGAGGATCTCTTCGGCATCATCCCGAAGCGGCGCAGCCTGGATGCCGGTTATTTCACGGTCTATATCTCAAAGCACACCTCCCAGTGGGGCATGATCAAATCCGCCCTGACATGGATTCTGGGGCGTTGGAAGGAGGATCGGGAGATCACCATCATCCATGCCACCGAGTTGGAAATCAATGTGAGGCGGAAGCGCCGCATTGCGGTGATGAAGGACGGGGAATTGGAGAAAATGACGCTGCCCATCCGTGTGAAATTGGTCCCGAAAGCCCTGCGCGTCATCGCGCCGCGACTCACCGAAACCTCCCCTGCGGAATCCTGACTGATGCGACTGGTCCACATTTCCGATCTGCATTTCGGCGCCGTCCATGAAGGAATGGAGGACCACCTGCGCACCGCCATCCTCAAAGCCAATCCGGCCGTGGTGGCGGTCAGTGGCGATCTTACCATGCGCGGCCGCATGGAGGAATTCCGGGAGGCCAAAGCCTTCCTCGATTCCATCCCGCTGCCTCTGGTGGTAGTGCCGGGCAACCATGACGTGCAGGGTTCGTGGATGTTCTGGGAACGCTTCCTGACGCCTTTTGAAAATTACCGCAGGACCATCGGCCGCGACCTTGAACCCGTATGGCGTGCCCCGGGTGTCATTGTGGTGGGATTGAACTCGGCGCGGCCGGCGGGGTGGCATCTGGACTGGTCGCGGGGCCAGCTCTCCCGCGGCCAGATGGAGCGGCTGAATGCGTTGTACGGCGAAGCGGATCCGGAGGCGCTGCGGGTGTTTGTGGTGCACCATCCTCCCGCCGCGCCGCCGCACGGCACCCCTAGGCACCTGATCGGGCGTCTGCGCGAGTTCACGGATGCCCTCAGGGAGGCGGGCGTGGATCTTGTCCTGACGGGACACTTTCATATGAGTTATACCCAGGCGCTCGTTTTGCCAGGGGGCATAGCTCCGGGCACCTGCGTCCTGTCCTCGGTTTCCACCGCCACCTCGCACCGCCTGAAGGGTGAGCCGAATGGATTCCATGTAATTGATGGGGATGTGCATGGCCTCACCATCTCGGACTGGGCGTGGACGGGCGCCGCCTACCAGGAACACCGGTCCTGGGCTTTTGCTCCGGAAACCGCCCACGGAAATTGGCGTCCCCTTGCATAGTTTCCGCTTCTTGATGGGTCGTCTGATTGATATCCTTTCCGATGAGACTGCTTCGCTACTTCGCTCAAATTCCCGCCGGGCGCATTGTGTTGTGGTGTTATGCGGTTTGGTATATTGTGATTGTGGCGCTGCACTTCGATCCGAGTCCTCGTCTGTGGCTCACGTCGCTGGGACTTAGCGCCATCATCGGCTTGGCATTGATATTAAGCACGCGCCCAACCGGCGGAAAGCGGATCAAGGCGGATCATTGGCAGACCTTCCGGCTGTTTCTGATGCCATTTTGTGTGTCGAGTTTTGCGGCGCTGGTCAAGGACGCGGGTTTTGTCCTGATCTTCCCGCCAACCCTGCACGGGAACCTGATCGGATTGGCGGCCATCGCCGCGTTCCTGCTGATGGTTGCCTTCCTGCGGCGGCTGAAATGGTAAACGTCAGGCCCCGGCCCCGCCGCCGTGGGCGTCCATGCCCATGATGGAAAAGATGCGATCGCGGGTGGCCAGATAACCAATGGAGTCGAGATCGCGGGGACGGGGCAGGTCCACCACGACTTCCTCGGCGACAGTGGCGGGCCGCTTGGTCATGACCAGCACGCGGTCCGCCAGTTGCACCGCCTCCTCGATGTCATGGGTCACAAACAGGATGGTCTTTTTTTCCGCCTGCCAGATGCGGATGAGATCGGCGCGCATTTTCAGACGGGTCAAGAAGTCGAGTGCCCCGAAGGGTTCGTCCATGTAGAGCACCCTCGCGTCCGCCGCGAGAGCACGCGCAATCTCCACACGCTGCCGCATTCCGCCGCTGAGCTCGCGGGGATAGGATTTTTCAAAACCGGTCAGGCCCACCATTGCGATGTAGTGGGTGACCCGCTCGGAGCGTTCCTTTTCCGGCCGCGAGAGCAGCCCGAAACCGATGTTCTGCTCAACGGTGAGCCACGGAAACACACCGTTTTCCTGGAACACAAAGATGCGTCCGGGATCCGGGCCGTTGACGGGGGCGCCTTCCACCCTGACTTCGCCGCGGGTTTCCTGAAGGAACCCGCCGACGATGTTCAGCAGCGTGCTTTTACCGCATCCCGAAGGGCCGACGATGCAGACAAATTCGCCCGGACGCACGGTGCAATTGACGCGTTCCAGCACGTGGACGGGTTGGGCGGCCGTTTTGCCGGCAAAGGACATCCAGGTGTCACTGACGGAGATGATGGGATCGGGGTCCATATTAGCGTTGTCCATAGCCCCAGCGGACTTCGTCGAATTTTTCGAGGCGTCGCACCAGCAGGTCGAGCAGGAGGCCGATCAGGCCGATCATGACCATGCCGGCGACCACCAGATCGTAGCGTTTGCCGGCGTTGCGGGCGTCAATAATGAGGTAACCGAGGCCGCTGTTCACCGCGATCATTTCCGCAGCCACTACCACGAGCCAGGCGACGCCTAAAGCGATGCGGATGCCGGTGATGATCTGTGGCAGGGCAGCGGGGAGAATCACGCGACGGAAGAGCGGGATTCCGGAGAGACCGAAGTTCTGGGCGGCCCGCAGATAGACTTGCTGCATGTTCTGCACAGCGGCCATCGATGATACGGTGATGGGGAAAACACTCGCCAGGAAGATGAGGAAGACGGGTGCGGTGTCCTTGACGCCAAACCAAAGAATCGCCACCGGGATCCAGGCGATGGGGGAGATCGGACGGAGAATCTGAATGAAGGGATTCAGGGCGAGAAAGGCTGGCTTGAACCATCCCAGCACCAGCCCCAACGGCACGCCCACCAGCACGGCCAGTCCGAAGCCCCAGCTCACGCGGAACAGCGAAGCGACGATGTATTTCAGGAGCAAACCCTGCTGCGCCAGCTCACCGAGACCGGACCACACCTGCAGGGGCGTCGGGAAGATGTCGCTGTCTGAAATTTTGACCGCAAAGTGCCAGGCAACCAGGAAAACGATACCGACAATTCCTGGCAGGATAAACTGGGCGGAAGCAAAACCTCCACGGCGGGCCACAGGGGGCGGGGCGGGGTCGCTCATTTCTTTACTTCAAATTCAGGGGCTTTCATGGCCGAGGCTTCCGGGGCGAAGGAGTCGTCCACATAATCAGCGAAATGGGCCGTGCCTTTCAGAATCCCGGCTTCCAGAGCAAGCTGCTCGATCTCCTCGAAATTTTCCTTTAAAGGAGCGAGACGCGAGTAGGTGACTCGGTCTGGCGGCTTGCTCAGCACAAAACTGAGCAGGCGCGGATTTTGGTTATAATAGTTGGCGGAAACAAACTGCGCAGCGTCCATGCGGTGCTCCATGCTCTCGTCCACCCACTTGCCGCTGGCCGCGATGCCATTCACCAGTTTTTGAATTTCGGCCCGGTGATCGCGGATGGCGTCCTCATGCACCGCCAGCACACAGGAGATGAAACCCGGCCACACATCCTTGGCCTGCCAAAGCACCCGGCCATAGCCATCCAGTTCGGTCTGGCCCATGAAGGGTTCGCCGCTGGTGATGGCATCCACCGCCTTGGAGAGCAGTGCCGCGGGCATATCCGGAGGCGGCATTTCCAGCAGCGTCACATCATCCAGGGTCATGCCGGCCTTTTTCAGCTCACGGTAGATGATGAGCCGCTGATTGGCATAACGGCCGGGCACGGCGATCCGTTTGCCGCGCAGGTCGGTCGTTTGGAAAATGCCGCTGTCCTTGTGGACCATCACCGCCGAGCCGTCGCGGTGGCCCAGGTAAACGATCTTGATTTTCACGCCCTGTTCCCGCAGCGCGATGGCCATGGGCGCCAGGATAAAGGAGGCGGGCATCTCCCCCGGACGGCCGATGAACATCTCCTTCAATTCCGGCCACCCACTGAAACGCATGGGTTTGAACATGTCCTCGCCTGACATTTCCTTGTTGATGAAATGGGTGACGGGGCAGGTCAGATGGCAGGTCACCGGCAGGAATCCGATGCCGAATTTCGATACGCCGTTTTCCCCGGGCTTTTTGGCTTCAAACCATCCAAGATTCAGCTTCCCATGCAGCAGCGTGATGAGCACGAGCCAGGCGATGGTGAAGGAGAGGAGGGTGCGCCCGAATTTCATTCGATTTCAACCTACCGTGCGGGAATGCTGTGATATTGCAAATACCTGCTCGCGATTGCAGTGATGCCGGACGGGTATCACGTATCGTCGGTCCCGGCAGTTCCTCCGAAGCCCGGAGCGCCGGCCCGGACGGCCCGATCGGCTGGGTGGAGGGTGGAGGGTGGAATCGTTAAGGAGATTCGGGAGCGGGGCTTGGACTGGTCAAAGCCCGGCGGACGTGGGCTTCGAGGTCGGAGGTAGTCCGGGCGGCGCGGACGCGGGGAGGGAGCGCGGCGAGGCATTTCAGGGCCTCCTGATAGGATTGCCGGGCTTCCGCGGGACGTCCGGCGCCGGCCAGCAGATCCCCGCGGCGGGAGAGCCAGAGTTCCTTGCGGGGGGCAGACGCGGCGGCGGCATCGATCCGGGTGAGGGCGGCCTCCAAGCGTCCGGCTCTGGTCTCGAGATCAAGAGCGGCCAACTGCAGGGTGACGATGCCTTTCCCCAGCCGGGCCAGTCCCTCGTCGAGGCCGCGGATGGCGGCGTCGGTTTGCGGCGGCGTGGCGCGGCTCAGGACCTCCGCCCGTTCGAGGTAGTATTCAGGTTCGGGTTGGGAGCTGGCCACGATGGCCGCGGTGTAATCGGCGGCCGATCCCGCGGCGTCATGAAGCCCGGCGCGGGCCCGGGCGCGGATGATCAGGGCCTCCACTTGCCGGGGATCGTGCCTGAGGAGGTCATCGAGACTGCGGCAGGCTTCGGCATAACGTCCGGTGGCCAGATGGAGTTTGGCGCGACCCGGGGCAACGGCGGCAGGATCGGCTCCAAGAGCCTCGGCGCGGTCAAAGTCGGCATAGGCCCGGGCCGGGTCCTCATGCGCGGCGTATAACTTCGCGCGTCCTAGGAACAGGGTGCTGTCGGCCGGGGCCTGCTGGATTTTCAGAGTGGCCGCCTGGATGCTGTCGTGGAGATCCCCATGGCCGGAAGCGACTCCGGTCAGGACCAACCAGACGGCCACCCCCAGGTTCCTCATTTGCGCAGGGTGGTGGCAGTCACCGTATTGGAATAGGCGGAGTCGCCGGCGGCGTTGGCCGCCCGGACCCGGTAGCTGTAGGTTTTATTTGCAGTCAGGCTGGTCGAGGAATACGTGGTGACATTGGAGGCGGTAACGGCGATCTGGCTCCACGCCGCGTTGCCCAGTTTCCGTTCTATTTTGAAGCCGGTTTCGTTGGCTGAATTGTCGGTCCAGGTGAGGTTGATCTGGGACTTGCTAACTACCGTGGCGGTCAGGGAGCCCGGAGCTGCCGGAGCCACTGGTGGTGCGGTGGGGGTAGCGCTGGCTTCGGTGGAGGCCGGGCTTTCGCCGCTGGCATTGCTGGCGGTGACCACGTAGAAATAGAGGGTGCCGTTGGCAGCCGTGGTGTCGGTATAACCCGTGGTGGTCAGGCCGGTGGCGAGCGG
>JAZKDC010000026.1:0-136467 GCA_040387795.1 Verrucomicrobiota bacterium | reverse complement strand
ACCTCGCCTCCCTCCTCAAAACCCCTTCCCTAGCAAATTAGATGCGTTTGCCGTGCCCCCATCGGAGAGAGCAAAGAAGAGAAAGGCTGTGGACATGAGAATCAAGGGAGCCGGCAGAAGGAACTTGTAGACGAAAGTAATTTCGGATGAAAGGACCGGCAGATGCTCCGCTGGAGACTGAGGAGGCAGTTCCATAAACTGTGTGTCAGGCGCAGGGTCTCACCCCCCATCCCACTTCGCTTCCAGAGAGCCGGCGCCGGTTTGATAGCAAGGGAGCCAGGCGGGACCGAAGGCGTTGCTGGTGCTGGGCTTTTTGAGAGTCCGGATGGGAGGCGGGGCGCTCCTCGGCCCGGCCGGCATCACCACTTTTCCCGAAGGCGCGGGCGGCGGTGCTGGTCCTGCTGATGGCAGTGTGGCTCAAGGCGTTTTGGCAGGAGTCTGGTATCGGGGGAACCGCTTTTTGAGCTCGTCACGCACTTTTTCGGCTTTGGCCGCATTGGCAGGGTCCCCGGATTTTTCAAAGGCTACGATAAGCTTGGTCATGGCCAAAGGCGTGTAGGTGGGATCTTCCCAGTTCTGCATCACCAGACCATAACTGCTGATCGCTTCGTTGGGCCGGTTGGACGCCATGGCGATGTCACCGAGCAGAAGACGGAGCTGGGCGGAGAGCAGGGTTTCCTTGTCAAGATCAAGCCCGGCTTCCGCGCTCTGAGTGGCTTCCGTGAGCTTGCCCAGCGCAAAATAGGCGCGGCCTTTGAGGAGGAGGGATTTGACCTTTTCCATGGCCGGAGGTTCGGCCGCCAGATGATGGTCGAGGGCGACAATGCCGGACTCATGGCTGCCATTCTCGACCTGGCTCTCTCCGAGGGTGCTCCAGATTTCCGGGGCCGTACTGCGCGGGTCGTCGTAGGTGACGACCGGGGAAAGGTAGCGGGAGGCGGCCCGGTAATCCTGCCGCTCGGCAAAGACGGTTCGTCCAAGCCAGCGCAGAATGTCCGGGGAGATTTTCTTTTCCTGGGTGCCCTTCAGGTAACCATCGACCTCGGCCATGAGGGGATCGAGATCCTTCTGGGCAGTGAGGGCCCCGATGATCATCAGGGTGGCATCCGTGTAATAGCTCTTGAGATCCTTGTCACGGGCGGTGCGGAGCGGTTCCACACACTCCTGCCATTTCTGCTGTTGGAACAGACCGGTGCCGATCCAATACCACGCCTCGGGGGCGACTTTGGTGGTGGGAAAGTCCTTCAGGAGGCGCTGGAAATCGGCCACCATGCCCGGGTAATCCTGCTTCATGCCCTTGACCTTGCCGGCATGATAGGCGGCGCTTTCGGCGGCATCGGATTTTGGGTATTTGTCCCGGACGGTCTCAAAGTCAGCAATGGCTCCCGGGTAGTCCTTGGTCTTCAGATTGGCCTTTCCCCGCTGGAGGATGGCCATGGGAAGCCGTTCATCGGTTGGGTATTTTTCGACAAACTGCGTCAGGGTGGCGGCGGCCTCCTTGTCTCCACTGGAAGCTTCGGCGCTGCCCCGTTGATAGAGATAGGTCGCGACTTTTTCCGGTTCGAGTTTCTTTTCCCGCACCCGTTGGTACGCTTCGGCAGCTTGTTCCCAGACCTCGCGGTTATAATAATAGGCGGCGCGGACCAGCCAGGCCTTGTCGAGGAAATCACTTTCCGGTTTGCGCTCCCGCCAGCGTTCCACATAGGCCGTGACCGCTTCAGGCAGTCCGGGATCGTTCATTTTGAAGAGACTGACGAGGCGCTTGTATCCTCCTTCGTGGGCTTCGTCGCGCTCGGGCATGTTTTCTTCCAGAATGCCGAAAACCTCCGCAGCCCGGAGGTGCTGGTCGATGGCAGCGTAGGAAGTGCCCACGATGATGAGCAGGCGGGCGCGGTTATTGGGGTCCAGCGAGGCATAGTCCGTCATGCCGCGCCAAGCGCTGATGACCTTGTCGTAGGCTTTCTGCTTGAAGTAGGCAAAGACGAGCCCAAAACGGGCGCGGGCCTGGGCCAGGGGAGCCCCATTCATTTTAGCGGCGTCTTCAAAATGCTGGATGGCTTCGGCGGTGCGGCCGGCATCGGCATGGATCATCCCGGCATTGACCATGGACTCGGCACGAGTCTCGGCGGCGGCACTTTCCCTGGCCAACATCTCGAACTTCTTCATGGCGGCATCGGCCCGGCCCGCCTCCATATCAAGAGTGGCCAACTCCATCAGGGCCTTCTCATAGTAGTCGTTGCCCGCTTTGATGCGGGTGACTTCCTCAAAAGCAGCCGCGGCATCCTTCAGGGCACCGGTGAATTTGCAGCTGCGTCCTTTGAAGAAAAGGGAGGCGTGCCGGATGGCAGCCTGTTCCTTGGGAGCCTGAGCCGAGGCAATCGTAAACCAGCGGATGGCATCCTTGTAGCGGTCCGGGGTGGTGGCCGCGGCATTGTAGGCAAAACTGGCGAGGCGGAAGGCCGCATAAGCCGCGTAGGGGCCGGTTTTGGTCGTCTGGAGAGTGGCCCGGTAGGCGTTCTCGGCGATCGCCATGCGGGCCGCTTTTTCTTCGGCGATCAGCAGTTTGCCGGCGAGGATGCGGTGGGATTCGCCCGCATGGTATAACACAATGGCCCGGCTCCGGCCGGTGGGAAAATCATTCAGATAGCTGTCAAACTCCATCAGCGCCAGATCCAACGACTGGTTGCGGTAATGAGCCTCGCCGATTTTGAAGCGGGCTTCCTCGCGGTATTTGCCGTTGGGAAAGACTTTGAGGTATTCCTCATATTGACGGATCGCGAGCAGGTTGTCTCCTTTGCCAAACAGGAGTTCGCTATAGTCAAAGAGATCGTCCTCAGGTGTTTTGGCCCGGGGCGCCGCCGGACGGGCCTTGGGCGGGGCTTCTTCCGGCACAATTTCCGGCCGGGGGGCGGTGCGGTCAGGCGGAGGAATCTGAGGACCACGGGCTGGTGCAGGATCTTCCTCGACAATCTCGGGACGCGGCGCTGGAACCTGGCCCATCACCGGTAGCAGCGAAGCCATGAGGGTCGATCCCACCAGGAGGGCGGGGCTCCAACAGCGGGAGGGGACAGGGAATTTCATGGCTCGGAACAGGGAGGGAAAAGAGGAAATCAACCGCGCCCGGTGGTTACGGGCAAGCGTTGAACCGCAGGGCGGGGCGGCGGCGGCCGGTGCTGGAGAAGAGGGTTAAGGCGGGGGCGCCGGCGCGGGGGAACGGGAGGCGAAGGAGACGTGGTACAACCCTGCCTGATAACAAAGATCGAGGACCCGGAACATGTTTTTGTAAACCGTCTCTTCATCCGCCCGGATGATGATGGCCTGCTTGGGATTGAGGGCGAAGATGTCTTTGAAGCGCTGGCCGAGCTGCTCATCCGTCAGCACCTGGGTATTGACTTTGAATGAGCCATCGCGGGCAATATTGACCACAATTTCTCCCACTTGCCGGTCCTTGGGCGCCCCGGAATCGGCCGCGGGCACGGAGATGTTGAGATCATTCTCCCTCTGCGCCATGCTGAAGGTGACGATGAAAAAGATCAGGAGAATGAGCAGCACATCGATCAGCGGCACGAGGTTCATCCCGTGGGCTTCGGTGTGGCGGGGAGCGCGGAAATTCATGGCAGCTCGGGAAGGGAAACTCAGGCGCGCCGGGCGGCCTGGGCCGTCTGGGCGGCGGCAGCGCGGGAAGCGGTGACGCGTTTATATTGCGCGCTCAGCAGGGCCATGATGTGGGTGGCGGCCGACTCCAATTCGGAGACGAGGGTATTGACCTTGCCCCGGTAGAGCGAGGCAATCATCATGGCCGGAATGGCGATGACCAGTCCGGCTGCGGTATTGATGAGCGCTTCGGCCGTGCCCCCGGCGAATTCCATCTGGGCCTGCTGCATGTCGGCTTTGGAAATGCGGGTGAATTCGCTCATCAGCCCGATCACCGTGCCAAGCAGCCCCACCATGGGAGCGACATTGGCGAGATCGCTGAGGTAAGTAATGCGTTGGTAGAGCTGGCTGGCTTGGCGCTGCCCCTCGGCCAAGGTGACTTCGCGCACTTCGTCAAAAGTGGCCATGGGGTTCTTGGTGGCGAAATCGAGCGCCTTTTGGGTGATGCTGGAGATCGCTTCGTTGCGGCGGTTGCAGACCGCCAGCAGCCCAAGGTAGTCCTGTTTCCGGATCAGGGCGTCGGCCGTTTTCATGAAATAATCACTGACCACCGCACCCCGCCGGATGGTGAGAAACAGAAAAATGGTGAGCGCCACCATCAGAACCGACAACCCCATCAGAAACCAGATGGTGTAGCCGCCCTGTTTGACCATATCCAGGACCGCCACCGGTTTGGGTTTCGGCTTGGCCACTTCGGCCGGAACCGTGATCCCGGCGGCAGGCGGGGCCGGAGCCGGCGAAACGGGGGCCTGGGCGGGGGCGGAACCGAACGATAAGAGCAGGCAGAGCAACCAGAACAGGCGTTTCATAGGGGGACGGAAAGACGGTCCATCGTAATGCTGCGCCATCACCACGCAAGCCGGGCTTTAATCTGCTGGTCCGCTCTGGCAGAACCCCGCTGTCTGTGGTTGAATCGCCCGATGCATTTCCTGATCACCGCCGGCCCCACCCGCGAACCACTCGATCCCGTGCGCTACCTGTCCAACCGATCGTCCGGAAAAATGGGGTTCGCGGTAGCCGCTGCGGCACAGCAGGCCGGTCATGCCGTGACCCTGATTGCCGGCCCCACGGCCCTGACTCCTCCACCGGGCGTATCGGTCGTGAAAGTGACCACGGCGCAGGAAATGTATGACGCCGTCATGGCCGCGCTGCCCACCGCGCAAGTCGCGGTTTTTGCGGCAGCGGTGGCGGATTACCGTCCCGTCCAAGCCGCTGTGCAGAAAATCAAAAAAAGCGCAGACACCCTGACTTTGACGCTGGAGCGCACCCCCGATATCCTTGGTTCGGTGCGCGCCGCGGGATTCACCGGCGTGCTGGTCGGTTTTGCCGCCGAGACCGAGCGTGTGCTGGCTCACGCACAGGAAAAACTCCAGCGGAAGGGCTGCGATTTGATGGTGGCCAACGACGTCAGTGGCTCAGAAACGGGTTTCGACACCGACGACAATGAAATCACCCTCGTCTTTGCCAGCGGCGAAATCCGCGCCCTGCCCCGGGCCTCCAAATCCCGCCTCGCGGAAATTCTCGTTGGCGTCTGCGGCGAACTCATGGTCCCCTCCCCCACATGAGTCAGCCCGTTTCCCCCTTCCTCCCCGCCGCCATCGACGCCGCCCGCCAGGCCGGCGCCCTCATCAAGGCCAACTACGGCACCGATCTCGGCGTCAATGAAACCCTGCAATACGACCTTAAACTCGAACTCGACGTCCAAAGCCAGGAACTCATCACCGGCATCCTCCTCACCGCCTTCCCCGACCACGCGATCTATGGCGAGGAAGGCCTCGCCGGCGACCAGACCAGCGAATACCATTGGATCGTGGACCCCATCGACGGCACGGTGAACTACTTCTACGGCATCCCTCATTTCTGCGTCAGCATCGCCCTGCGGAAAGGCCCGGACATCATCCTCGGGGTTATCTATGACCCCATGATGGATGAACTCTTCGTGGCCGAAAAAGGCGGCACCCCCACCCTCAACGGCAAGCCCATCCACGTCAGCCGGCGCAGCGAGCTGGCGGACGCCATGATCACCGTGGGATTCAGCAAAAACAAGGAATCCATCGAGGCCGGCATGGTCCGCTTCCGGCGCCTCCTCACCCAGGTCCGCAAAACCCGCATCCTGGGCAGTGCCGCCCTCGGCATGGCCTACGTCGCCTGCGGCCGGCTCGACGCCTACATCGAGGAAGTCATCAGCCTCTGGGACGTCGCCGCCGGCATCCTCCTCGTCGAAACTGCCGGTGGCCGCGCCCCTCTTTACGTCAAGGACAAGGCCGCCGAAAAATACTCCATGTGCTGTTCCAACGGCCTGCTCCCGCTCGCGGACGTGGAGGAAGAAATGGGCTCGCAATCCTAGCGTATTTTGCAAGGGAAGCTGATTCTTACCCTGTTCCAAATTAATCCTTTTTAACCTCCTTCCCATGATCCGCTCCGGAATCGGTTACGACGTCCACCGCCTTGTTGAAGGCCGCAAGCTCATCCTCGGCGGCGTGGAGATCCCCCACCATGTGGGGCTCGAAGGCCACTCGGATGCCGATGTGCTCTGCCATGCCATCGCCGATGCCTTGCTTGGCTCCATCGGGGAACCGGACATCGGCCACTTTTTCCCGCCCGGGGATGAGTCCATCCGCGGCATCAGCAGTTTGGAAATCCTGCGGCAGATCGCCGCCATTCTGGCCGAAAAAGGCGCCGTGATTCATAACATCGACGCCACCCTCATCGCCGAGCGCCCGAAAATCCTGCCGCACGTCCCGCAGATGAAGGAACACCTCGCCGCCGTCCTTGGTCTCTCCATCGGTCAGGTGGGTGTCAAAGCGACCACCAACGAGCGCATGGGTTTCCCCGGCCGCGAGGAAGGCATGTGCGCCATGGCCATCGCCACGGTGGATTTGCCGGTCTGAGTGGAATCGTGCGGAAAATGTCTCCGGCCTTGGCATCGCCGGCCGGCACATTGCTTAATAAATCCAGCCGGATTTCTCAGCAACAAGACGGTGCCGGTCTCCGTAGTATCAGTTGGCGCCTGATTCGTTGAACCACGCCATCGCATCCCCCATGTATCCCGCGCTCCGGTTCCTTCCCCTGCTGATGCTCTGCCCGGGCCTCATGGCTTCAGACGATGTGCCGGCAGAACCCACCAGCGGCGCGGCTTTTTACGAAAAGGAGATCCAGCCCATCTTGTCGGAGCATTGTTTCGACTGCCACGCCGACGGCGCAGATAAAGGAAACGTGGTTTTCGATGGCCCGGGTGGATTCGCTGCCCTGATGGCTAAAACCGATCTCTGGGTCCACGTGCTGAAAAATGTGCGCAGCGACCTCATGCCGCCGGCCAAAAAGGACCGCATCCCCGCGGCTGACCGGGAGAAGCTGGTCTCCTGGCTGAAACGCGAAGCCCTGCAACTTGACCCGCAGAATCCCGACCCCGGCCGGGTCACCCTGCGGCGCCTGAACCGGGTGGAATACCGCAATACCATCAACGACCTGATGGGGATCGACTTCCGAGCTGATGAGGAATTCCCCGCCGATGACACCGGCTACGGTTTTGACAATATCGGCGATGTCCTGACCACTTCGCCGCTGCTGCTGGAGAAATACATGCAGGCCGCGGAAACCATCACCGCCCGTGCCATTCCTCTGACGGATCTGGTGATTCCCCGCCGCGAGGTGGACAAGAATGACTTCCGCGGCGAGGGCGACCGCCAGAAGAACCGTTCGGAAATCGTGATGCCCGTCTACGATGGCGCGGATGTCAGGGCGGAGATCAAAATCACCCAGCCCGGCACCTACCGCATCGCCCTCAATGCCTCCATCGTGGGCTCATTCGCTTACGATCCCGGCAAGGCCACGGCCACGTGGTTCATTGAGGACCAACCGGTCTGGGAACAGGAGATCAAGTGGCAGGCGGAAAAGAAAATGGAGCACGTGGTGGAGCGGAAATGGGCCGCCGGAACTTACGCGCTGCGGATGAAAGTGGTCCCTGCGCAGGACAGGAGCCAGCGGCCCGGCGAAATCCCCGGCGATGGCCAGCCGTGGGTGGATCTGCGCTTCCGCGGCGCCATCATCGAAGGCCCGCTGGAGCCGGAATTTGCCACCCGCCCTGACAATTACGCCCGCTTTTTCCCCGCCTCCGGCATCCCGGCCGATCCCACCGCCCGCCAATCCCTCGCGGTAGACATCATCCGGCGCTTCACCACTCTCGCCTTCCGCCGTCCCGTGGATGAACGCAGCGTGGACCGCCTCGCTGCCCTCGCCCAGGAAACCATGGTGGCTCCGGACGGCAGTTTCCAAAAAGGCATCGCCCGCGCCCTCACCGCCGTGCTGGCCTCCCCGCGGTTCCTCTTCCGCATGGAGGATACCCTTCCCGCGGATCATCCGCAGGCGCATCCTGTCCTGGATGAATATACCCTGGCTTCCCGGCTTTCGTATTTTCTCTGGTCCACCATGCCTGATTCCGAACTCATGGATCTCGCCGCACGGGGCGAATTGCGCAAAAACCTGGCGGCCCAGGTCAAACGTCTCCTCGCCGACGACCGGTCCAAAGAATTCGTCAGGAATTTCGCCGGCCAGTGGTTGCAGACCCGCGATGTGGAAAGCGTCAGCATCGACGCCCGCGTCATCCAGGCCCGCGATGCCGGGTCCGAACAAGACCTGCGCGAGCGCTTTGAAAAACGCCGGCAGCTCAATGAAGCAATCGACGAGGCGGAGAAAGCCCACGACGACGCCAAAGTAGCCGCCCTGCGTGAGGAAATGACCGCCCTGCGCGCCAAATTCGGGACCCGCCGCATCGAATTCAGCGGCGATCTCCGCAGCGCCATGCGCCGGGAGGCTGAAATGCTCTTCCGTCACCTGCTCCAGGAGGACCGCAGCGTGCTCGAACTCATCTCGAACAACAAAACCTTCCTGAACGAGGACCTCGCCAAACACTATGACATCCCCGGCGTGGAGGGTGACGACATGCGCCTTGTGGACCTACCACCGGACAGCCCCCGGGGCGGCGTCCTGACCATGGGCACCGTGCTTGCGGTCACCTCCAATCCCACGCGCACCTCTCCGGTGAAGCGCGGGCTTTTTATCCTCGATAACATCCTCGGCACGCCACCTCCGCCCGCCCCGCCCAACATTCCCTCACTGGAAGCCTCGGAAAAATCCAGCGACGGCCGCGAACTCTCCATGCGTGAAGCCCTCGCCCTGCATAGCGAAAGTCCGCTCTGCGCCTCGTGTCATAACCGGATGGACCCGCTCGGCTTCGCGTTCGAAAATTTCAACGCGATGGGCCTATGGCGTGAAAAGGATCGCGGTGAAGCCCTGCCCCCGGCCTCCGGCAAGCTGGTCACCGGCGAGGCTTTCGCCGACGTGCGTGCCCTCAAACAGCTTATCGTGACTTCCCGCCGCGCCGACTACTACCGCTGCCTCACAGAAAAAATGCTGACCTATGCCATCGGCCGCGGCCCGCAGCCCTGCGATATTCAGGCCGTCGACACCATCGTAAATCAACTCGAAGCCGCTGACGGCAGGTTTTCCACTCTCATCATGGGCATCGTCGAAAGCCCGCCGTTCCAAAAACGCCAACACTCCCTCCCATGAACGCCACCCTCACCAACCGCCGCCGGTTCCTCCGTGGCATCGGCGCCTGCCTGTCGCTCCCTGCCTTCGAGGCGCTCTCCGCCAAAGCCACGGCCGCGGCCCCGGCCTTCGCCACCACCGCCAGCGGGGCTCCCCAGCGGATGGCGTTCATCTATTTCCCCAATGGCGCCATCCATGATCAATGGTGGCCCACCGGCACCGGAAAAGACTTCACCCTCGGCCAGACGCTCTCGCCTTTGGAAAGTCTGAAGCACCGTCTTCAAGTGGTGTCAGGATTCGCCCACGCCAATGCCGAAGCCGGCAATGACGGAGCGGGCGACCATGCCCGCGCCAACGGCACCTTCCTCACCGGCGTCCGCGTCAAAAAGACCGCCGGCAGCGATATTTATGCGGGCGTTTCCATCGACCAGATCGCCGCCCAGCACATCGGCCAGACCACCCGCTTTGCTTCGCTCGAGCTTTCCACCGACCCGCACCGGAAATCCGGCGGTTGCGACTCCGGTTACTCCTGCGCCTACGAATCGAACCTCGCCTGGCGCTCCCCCACCTCCCCGCTCTCCCCGGAGTCAAACCCACGCCTTGTCTTCGAGCGCCTCTTCGGCGCGGGACCTCCGGGCGAACGCTCCGCCAATCTCGTCCGCCGCCGCGCCCAGCAGAAGTCCATTCTCGATTTTGTGATGGATGACGCCAAAGCGGTGCAGCAGCAACTGACCCACCGCGACAAAGCCAAGCTGGATGAATACCTGACCGGAGTCCGGGAAATCGAGCAGCGGATCACCGCCGCCGAGCGTTTCCCCAACCCTGCAGACCCTGCCATGGAGACCCCCGCCGGCATTCCGGCGGCATACGATCAATACATCAAGCTGATGTTTGAAATGATGGCTTTGGCCTTTGAAACGGACAGCACCCGCATCGCCTCCCTCCTGCTCGCCCACGATGGCTCCAACCGCGCCTTTGGTGAGATCGGCATTGCGGAAGGCCACCACTCCCTGAGCCACCACCGCAACGATCCTGACATGATTTCCAAGGTCGCCCGGATCGACCGTTTTTATATCGAACAGCTCGCGGGATTCCTCAATTTGCTGGAGTCCAAAAAGGATGCCGATGGACAGTCCATCCTGCATAACAGCACCATCGTGTATGGCTGCGGCAACTCCGACGGCAACCGCCACACTCATAGCAACCTTCCTGTTCTGGTGGCCGGCAACGGCGGCGGCAAATTGAACCCGGGCCGCTTCCTGCAACTGGAGGATACCCCCATGTGCAATCTTTACCTGAACATGTTGGATCACGCCGGCGTGCCCCGCCTGGAACGCTTCGGCGACAGCACCGGACGGCTGGCGGATATCTGATAGAGTCCGCTAGTCCAGAGGGCATCTCCTGGAAAATTCACGCTATTTTGTAAAATAAATTTGACGCCTTGAATCCGCGTGCCATAATCCGTGCACCTTCCAAAACGTTCATGAAATCATCCGCCACCATTCATCCAGCCCTCCGGCCGTCCTCCCATTTGGGTGCGGACCAGGCGCTGGAGGGTGCCTGTGTGATGGGAACGATGTGGCCAGCCGGGGTCAGTTACCGTCCAGGCTTTAACGTCCAGAACCTCAAACCACAACCAGAGCGGACAGGCTTCCAGTGCCTGACCTGACTTCCCTGAAACAACAAAAAGTTTCCTGAAGCCCCGCTCACCACACTGGAGAGCGGGGCTTCTTTTTTGTCCCGGAAACATCCTCTCCCTTCCCATTTTCCCCGTAATCCCCTAAAAACCAACCCAATCCAAAGCTTTCCCCCGGCGGACGCGCGTCCGGCTGATTTCCCCTGAGTCACTAAACCGCTCCCGGAAATCCTCCACAGCCAGCCGTTCCTCCCCCGAATCCCGAAGGCCCACCCACCCGGAATCATTTCCAACCCCAACCGAGTCCGTTTCCCTCAATCCCCAAAAAAGACCCCTCCGCCGGGTGCAACCAGCGGAGGGGCAGGTGGACGGACCGCAGACAGAGAGTGCTTCGACGCTTATCCCCTCCCACGGCCAACCCGCGCCCAACTTCGCGGCCGCCACGGTAAAAGTCAACCCGGACCCTCCGGGATGATGTCAGGACCTATTGCGCGCTTATCACTTCTGTCTGTATGAGATCCCATTTTATATCCATACAGGCTTCTTATCAGGTGTGCCGAATTCAAACACCGAAACATCCGCCGTGAAATCCAGCGGGTGCGGCTCCGGGAGGAGCGGCAGCGGTGTTTGTTCTTTATACACATCACACACGCCACCCGGGCGGCCGGAATCCTCCGCCGCCCGGCCTGGCGATTCATTTTATTTTCCAATCGCGGCCATCGTTCAACAGCAGGACTCCGGTATGCCAATCCGGTGACGCCGCTGCCATGACGGCTGGCCGCACCAATTTTTCCCGGAGGATGCCCCGGCCAGCGGACTGTAACCCCGCCGTCACCCCAAAGAGGCCGGAAGCGACCAGTGGCGCACTACCACCATCCTCCACCATTTTCCCATTCCCCGATGAGGTAAGGAAGCCTGCCGGTCTGTTACACCGGACGTCATGGTTCAAGTCCATGTTGGGGAGCCACTATTTTTTACGGACACGAGGGAGCCAGCGTTCCCGCCTGATTCGGGATCAGGAGAAGCCCGGCGCAACACCGGGGTGTCCGACCATTTTAATTCCTCGCCAGATAGCTCAGAGAGATGAGCAGCGCGCTGAAGACGCGACGAGGCCGGTGCAATTCCAGCTCTGGCGGCCTTTTTCCAACGGAGCGCGGACTTGAAGTCCGCCCCGGAGCATCGGCAAAGTCCCTGACAGACAGTAAACCGGATCGTCCCAAGACAGGTCCAGGCAACAAAGACCGGATAGCCGGGGCGGACTACAAGTCCGCGCTCCCAGGATCCAGCCACCTCAAACCATTCGCGGTATTGGTGTAACAGCGAGCACGTCTGGCTTCCACCTGGAGAGCGCCAGGGCAGCACTGGCATACCACACCACTTCTTTCCGTTCCCGAGGTGCAACAGAAGCACGTCCGTTTGCGAAGCGGGAGGCTGCCGGTGCGACTCCGGCCGGGAACACTTTCCTCTCCAACCCACTCCCCTGTGGCCGATTTCAGCAAGGCACCGGTTTTGTAAACCGGCTGATGCGGGTGCGAATCCCGCCGGGGGACCCTTTTGCTAACTACCCTCCATCATCCATCCCCCCATTTTCCACCCTCCATCCTTCCCTGCCATGATCCATTCCCTCACTCCTATTTACACGCCCCGCCTGGTGCTCCGCTGCTGGAGGCCGGCTGACGCCCCGCTGCTCAAGGAAGCGCTGGATTCCAGTCTGGACCACCTGCGCCCGTGGATGCCCTGGGCGCGGGATGAGCCTTCCACGCTGGATGACATCAGCGTGCGGCTGGCCCGGTTTGCCCGCGATTTCCAGGAAGGCCGGGATTTTATCTACGGCATCTTCAACCGCGACCAAACCGCCGTGCTGGGCGGCACCGGGCTCCACCCGCGCCATGGACCGCAGGACCGCGAGATCGGTTATTGGCTGCGGGAATCGGCCACCGGCCAGGGCTTCATTTCGGAAAGCACGGCGGCTTTGACCACAGTGGCTTTCGCGACCTGGCCGCTGGAGACGGTCACGATTGTCTGCGATCCTGACAATCGCCGCAGCGCCGCCGTGCCGGCCCGGCTGGGGTTTGCCTGCCAGGGCACCTTCCCCACCAAAAATGGGGCCCCGGACCGTGATCTGGATCTGGTCTGGCGCACCAGCCGCAGCGCGTGGGCGATGCGGCCGCCGATCCGGGTTCCGGCTCTCTACTGAGCCAGGACTTTATGGAGTTCGTAGTGTAACAGCAAGCATACGACACTGTGAACGTCGAGGAATCGGGGCAGCACCGGTCGAACTCCCCAATTTTGATAACACCCCCGATGCGCAAGGTGAAGCCGTGGAGCCAGCAGTTTGCAAAACTGCCTTACCTGGTGCGACTCCAGGCGCACCTCCACTTTTGTTGATGGTCTGTAGCTTAACGGTAGAGCACGGGGTTCATATCCCCGCAGGTGCTGGTTCGACTCCAGCTGGACCACCCCATTTTGAGGGAGAAAATGGAACCGCAGAGGCGCGGAGAACGCAGAGAAGGAAAGAAGTTAATGGGATTGCCCGGAATGGACGGCCCCTGGGCCGCAGGATCTGTCCATTCCCTTCCTCTGCGTTCTCCGCGCCCCTGCGGTTCTTATAAATCCCTTCTCGTTTATGCTTCCGTAGCTCAATGTAGAGAGCGCCGCGCTTCGAACGCGGAGGTTGCGGGCGAAAGTCCTGCCGGGAGCACCCATTTCCCCTGCGTAGTCCAACAGCAGAGACACGCCGCTCAGAACGGCGCCAGTGCGGGTGCAATTCCTGCCGCAGGGACCATTTCCTGGCGAAATCATGGAGGTCAAAGCGGATGAGATCCCCCGCCGGTTGGAAACCGGCTGGACCGTGCCTGGCACGGTTGTGGGGCGGGACCACTGACCTCCGCCAATTTTGCGTCCCCGTAGCTCAGCAGCAGAGCAGCCGGTCGATAACCGGCAGGCCGGAGGTGCGAATCCTTCCGGGGATACCAACTTCCATCACCCCCTCCGGTGGCCCTGGCAGCAGACGCCACCGGCTCAAGGCTGATCAGTTGCGGGTGCGGGTCATGCCAGGGGTCCAACGGGAAGACGAACCGGACGAGCGGGCCGGGACCCGGTGCTAACGGGATCGTGCCGCCAGCGTGCGGCATGGGGTGCAAGTCCTCCGTCTTCCGCCATTTTCAGCGCGGCCTCATCCGGCCTTCCGCGTTGCATCGTTTTTCCACCCTGTCGTCCAATCAGACAGGACATCTGGCTTTCAACCAGAAGACCCGGGGGCAGATCCCGGCGGGGTGGCCATTTTTACCAAGGCAAGAGACTCGGCGCCGGAGCGCCCGCCAGGGCGTGGGTGGGGGCCCGCCTGGAGCACCACTTTTGTGAGGACCGCAAGCTTTGCCGCGAAGCAGCTGGCTTTTAACCAGCGGAGCACGGGGCAGCACCGTGGCGGTTCATTTATTTTTGGTGGGCCCGGAAGCGACCGCTTCCGGGCCCGGCATCCGGGGGTGTGTATCAAGGACCAAACACCGCCGCCCCCCGCCTCCCTGCTTTTTACAAACTCCACCCCAACCGCCCATGAACCAGCCGCTCCACACCTCCACGGTGCTGATCCTGAACCGGAATTGGCAGGCCATCGACGTGAAGACGCCGGCGCAGGCTTTTGCCATGATGGCAACAGGTGCGGCCAGTGCACTGGACATCGGGGCCGGGGCCCTGCTGCCGGTATCCTGGCAGGATTGGTTGTCCTTGCCGGTGCGGGAACAGGACACCGGGGTGGGCACCCCACGCGGTCTGGTGCGGTCGCCCACGGTCCTGGTGCTGGCTCGTTATTCCCGGATGCCGCGGCGTCGGCTCTCGTTTTCCCGCCGCGGCCTCTGGCTGCGGGATGGCGGGGTATGCCAGTACAGCGGCCGACGGTTGCATTTCGACGAGGCGAATATCGACCACGTCATTCCCCGCAGCCGGGGCGGCGCCACCTCCTGGGAAAACTGCGTGCTGGCGGATCAGCGGGTGAATCACAAGAAAGGGGACCGCACCCCCGGGGAGGCCGGACTGCGCCTCCTGCGGGCTCCGCTGCCACCGCGGGATTTGCCCGCCAGTGCCTGCATCCGCAATGCCCATGGCATGGCCGATTGGCAGCTGTTTCTGCCCTGATCCGGAGGCCTTTCCGGCATCCCGCCCCCTGGCTTCACTCCGTTTGGCCGTGCCCCGGCCAGCCGGGGTGGAGCCGCTCCTTAATTCCCTGGACGGGAGCCCAGTTCCGCATAACGGTTTACCGGTTTCCTTCCAAGCTTTCACGCGCCCGCCGGGGCCGCGCTGCTTCCCCCACGCCGCGTCCATATGCCATCCGTCTCCCTGCCCTGCCCTTCCTGCTCCACGGCCCTCATCCTCGATGAAGAGAATGCCGGACAGGAAGTCTTTTGTCCGGACTGCAACGCCCACTTGCGGCTTCCCTCCAAAATTTCGGCCGGTCTCGTGCCCGAGATTTTGAATCTCCCCTCCGCTCCGGCCAAATCAGCCCCCGCCAAAGGACGGAAAAAAAATCCGCCGGCTAAACCGACTGACGCGGCGTCAGCCCAGACCCGGCCCTGTGCTGATTCAGCCCCGAAATCCGCCCTGCCCCAGGGCCGTACCAAGTCGACCGAAGAGGAAATCAAACGCCTCGCTGCCGCCGCCGCCGCCGCAGGCGCGGCCCATTCCTTCCAACCCGAAGCCGCCACTTTGCCTGCAGATCACCATCGCACGGTGCTTCCCACCAAGCGGGCGCTTCCTCCAGAGCCAAGCGGCGCACCAGTGGCTCCCCCCGTCCCTGCAGAAATGCGGCCTGCCAAGATTCTGCCAACCCGGCGCGTGACTGGCGCCCCCTTGGATCCAAGCCCCATCATCCGGACCGTCGAACCGATCGGGCCCCCTCCGGAAATCGAAATCAGCGCCACTCCCTTGCGCGGACCGTCCCGTTTTGTCGGGGCGACTCCACCAGCCGCCGTGCCTCCTGAACCCCGCCCCGATGTTGCCCCGGAAACGGATGAAGCGTCGGGCGAGGACGCCATCGCCAAGCGGGGCTTCCGCCTTGGGGCCGAACGCAATCTCCACTTCAGCCCCGTCCACACGCCGGAACTGGAATCAGAAGCCCGCGATTGGGGTGGCGCCACCCACACGCCGGAAGAAGCCGCCCGCTCCCGCCGGTTCGTTTCCCTGGCGCTCCTGATCGTTCTCCTCGCCGCAGGAGGCGTGGGCCTCTACGTGCTGCGCCACGCCTTCCAGGCCCCGGGGGCGGCAACAACCGCCGCGGAAGGCACCTCCCAGGAGGAAGCCAAAGCCGAAGAAGATGTGATGCGCAATGTGGAGGATGCCCGGCGGGTGATGCAACGCTTCCTCGAAGCGGACAGCCTTGAAAAAATGGCGGCCGAAGTGCGTCACCCCGAACTCTCCCGGCCCCGGATGGAGCGCTACTACGCCGCCAATCCCCTGAAACCCCGCAAGAAACGCAGTGAGAGCCAGTCCTGGAGTGAAATCCGGATCGCAGAGACGGAATTCATCCGGGCTGCGTGGGAATTGGATGATTTCCGGGTCTATCCCATCGCTCTGGAAATCTTTCCGGGGGCCGATCCCAAGGTCGACTGGGAGTCTTTCGTCAACTGGTCTGAATTTCCCTGGAAGGATTTCCTGAAAACGCCCCCGGAGCAATCGGTCGACTTCCGCGTGACCGTTACCCACGAGCCCAGCGATCAGTATTACAATTACTCCTTCAAAGGCCGTGAACTGGATCTGATGTGCTTCAAAATCGAGGATCCTGAGCGTTATGGCTCCTGCTGGGCCTACTGCGACAAAGACTCCGAAGCCGCATCCCAACTGCTCTTCCATCTCAAAAGTGCCCGCCGCCAACGGCAAGTCAATCAGGATGGCAAGGTCGCCATTTCCTGTATCCTGCGGCTGCGTTTTCCTCCGGAAGGCCGGAAAACCAATCAGGTCATGATCGAAAAATTCATTCACGATAACTGGGTGCAACCCTGACGGATTAATTTTTCACAGCCTTATTTTTCCGTTTCCAGGGCGCCGGATTCAGGCAACCATTTCTCCACCGCAAGCATTGCTTCCCAGCAATCCCCATCAACTCTGACTTCCACACGGCCATGCCCTACAATCCATCTTCCCCCGGTTCCCGGCAATCCCCCGCAGGTGGCGGGCTGCTCCGCATGCTCTTCAGCCATCCCCGCATCCTGATGGCTTTGGGATTGGTTGTTTTTGCAGTGATTAAATACAATACCACTACCGTAAAGCAGGAAAACCCCTTCACCGGCCAAGTCGTCACCGTGCAGGACTTGACGCCTGAGCAGGAAACCGCGCTCGGCTTGCAGTCCGTGCCGGAGATGGCCCAGCAGTTCGGGGGAGAGGTGCGGGACCCGCTCCTCCGCAGCAAAATCAACGAGGTCGGCCAGCGGCTCCTTGATGCCAAGGAACGCATCGTCACGAAGCGCGGCAAGCAGGATTCTGAATACGACTATAAATTCCAATTTCACGTCCTCGCCGACAAGGAGACCATCAATGCCTTCGCCCTCCCGGGCGGCCAAATCTTCATCACCATGGCGCTGCTCGCCAAGCTTCCCAACGAAGACGCCGTCGCCGGAGTCATCGGCCACGAAATCGGACACGTCCTCGCCCGCCACTCCATGCAGCAGATGGCCAAAAGCGGTCTCCTTTCCGGGCTCGTCAATGCCGCCGTGGTCGCCACGTCGGACGGCACGGGCAACAGCTCCCAGATCGCCCAGGTGGTCGGCCAGGTCGTCCAGACCAAGTACGGCCGCGAACACGAAAGCGAATCCGACCGCATCGGCATCCAGCTCATGCTGGAAGCCGGCTACAAGCCCGAGGAACTCCTCAGCGTCATGAAAGTCCTCGCCGAAGGCATGGGCAAAGGCCAGCGCCCGCCAGAAATTCTCAGCTCCCACCCTTTCCCGGAAACCCGCGCCGAACAGATTGAAGTTTACATCGAATTCTTCCGCAAAAACGGTCCCGCGGCCGAATGGAAAGGCTAGCCCTCCCGGATGGCCGCATCCCCATCCAGCAGCCGGGTTCCACTCCTCCCTGGAGAGCTTCCAGTTCCGGAGCGGCGAAGATAAACTCCCCGTCCGGCACGGGATTTGCCGCCTTGCCGCCCCCGGAAAGCACGTCAAGGTGTTCCTCCGTTTTCACATCCATAAACTAACACCACCATGCCCGTCGCCACTCCCGCGCAATATGCCGCCATGCTTGATGCCGCCCAAAAGGGCAGCTACGCCTACCCTGCGATCAACATCACTTCGATCACTACGATCAATGGCGCCCTGAAGGCCTTCGCCGATGCCAAATCCGACGGCATCATCCAGGTTTCCACCGGGGGTGGCCAGTTTGCTTCCGGCATGAGCATCAAGGACATGGCCCTCGGCGCGATCGTTCTCGCAGAAGCCACCCACCGTCTCGCGGAAAAATACAACATTCTCGTCGGCCTCCACACCGACCACTGCCAGCCCGGCAAAGTCGACACTTTCCTGAAACCCCTCATCGCCGAGACCACCAAACGCCGCGCCGCCGGATTGAACAACCTGTTCAACTCCCACATGCTCGACGCCTCCGAGCTGCCCCTTGAGGAAAACATCCGCCTTTCCAAGGACCTCCTCAAACTCTGCGCCGAAAACGAAATCATCCTCGAAGTCGAAGCCGGGGTGGTGGGCGGTGAAGAAGACGGCCACGATACCTCCGGGGTTTCCCATGACAAGCTCTACACCAGCCCCGAGGACATGCTGGAAGTCTACGAATCCCTCAAAGGCATCGGCCGCTACATGTTCGCCGCCACCTTCGGCAACGTCCATGGCGCCTACAAGCCCGGGGCCGTGAAACTCAAGCCCACCATCCTCCGTGATGGCCAAGCCGTCGTCACTGCCAAATACGGCCCCACCGCCGAAATGGATCTGGTCTTTCACGGCGGTTCCGGCACCCCTCTTGAGGAAATCCGTGAGACCCTCGACTACGGTGTGGTGAAGATGAATATCGACACCGACACCCAATACGCCTTCACCCGCCCCATCGCCGAGCACATGTTCCGTCATTTCGACGGCGTGCTGAAGATCGATGGCGAAATCGGCGACAAGAAAATTTACGACCCCCGGGTCTATCTGAAGAAAGGCGAGGAAGGCCTCTGCAAACGCCTCTACCAAGCCTGCCTCGACCTCCGCTCCGATGGCAAGACCATCTTCGGCAAGGTCTGACCATGGAGCGCGGACTTTCAGTCCGCCCCAGTGCCCGCCATCGGGAGCAATCCCCCCGGGAACAAAAATCCATCAAAGGGATGGCCGCCGCGGAAGCAATTTCCGCCCGGCCATCCCTTCTTCATTTTTCCCAACAACTTCCGTGCCCCTCCGTTAAATCCGTGCCATTCGTGCCCTCCGTTTCCCATCCGTTCCCCCTTCCTTTTTCCCGTGGCTTCCCTCTCCCCTGACTCCCCCCCCGCCCGCGGCCCCGGACCGATCCTCAAGATCGCCCTCTACCTCGCCTGTGTCCTCCTCCTCGGAGCGCTCCTCGCCCCGGTCCTCTATGCCGGCGGCAAGTGGCTGGCGGCGCTCCTTGTCAGTTTCAAACAGGGACAGACCCCTGTCCTCGGCTGGTTGGCCAACAAACTGACCATCCACGAGTTCGACAGTTATTATAACCGCGCCTTCCTCGTCTCCGCCCTCGGGCTCCTCTGGCCTTTTCTGAAATGGATGGGCATCTCCCGCGATTCCCTCGGGCTCAAAAAAAACCCGCTCAAGCTCGCGGATACCCTGATGGGCCTCCTGATTGCGGGCGGTTTCCTCGCCTTCATGGGACTGGTCCTGCTCCAACTCGGAGCCTTCACCGCCAAGCCCAACGCCGATTGGCAGAGCGTCCTCACTCAGGCTACCCTCGCCGCCATCGGCGCCTCCCTGATGGAAGAATGGATCTTCCGCGGTCTCTTCCTCGGCATCGCCCTGCGCGCCGCCAAACCCTGGAAAGCCATTGTCTTCGTCTCCGCCTTCTTTTCCATCCTCCACCTGATGCAGGCGCCGGATCTGAATGTGAAGGACAAGACCACCCGCCAGGAGCTTTCCGTCATGCGCAAGGAACGCTGGACGGTCCTTGCCACCAACCACGCCACGGACCCAGCCAAAAACGACTGGATCACCGATCCCTCCATGGCCCAGTTCGCGCCCTCCAAAATTGGCGCCACCTCCGGCTTCGCCATGACCGCGGAGATCTTCCGCCGCAATGCCCAGCCGGCCCTTTTCCTTTCAGAATTCCTGACGCTTTTTGCCATCGGTCTCATTCTGGCCCTCGCCCGCACCCGCACCGCTTCGCTCTGGATGCCCATCGGCCTGCACGCCGGCTGGATCTTCATGAATACCCTCTACATGGGCACCACCCTGACCACTAAAGCCATGCGCGCCGGGAAATTCAATCTTGGCACCGGCGACAGTGCCATCCCGCTTATCGGCGCCCAACTCAAGATCGGCCTGCTCCCCCTCGGGGTGCTCGCCCTCACCAGTCTCGCCGTCCTCTGGTGGCTCCGGCTCCGCCTCAAAAAGCTCCCCGCCTGACCCGCCGGAGCAGGGGCTCCGGCCCGTGCCCCCTCAACTTTGAACCCGGTCTTCCTTACCCTTCCTGAAATCCGTGGTTCCCTCCTTCGCCCATCGCCTGATGGCATGGCCCCGACCACTGTTCCGCTCCGCGCTGGATCTGCTTTACCCTCCCCGCTGCGCCGCCTGTGTGGTCAGGCTCCCGTCCCCCGCCGCGGCCGACTTCTGCCCCGCCTGCGAGGACCTGCTCGAACCCGTCGCGGCCACCGCCTGCCAAATCTGCAGCGAGCCTTTTCCCGGTCTCCTGCCGCATGGGTTCTCCTGTCCGAACTGCACCGGTCAAACCTTCGCCTTCGACTGCGCCATTGCCGCATGGCACTCCAGCGGCCCCCTGCGTGAAGCCATCCACCGCTTCAAATACGGCCGGCACCTCCACCTCCGGCTACCCCTCGCCCGGAAGCTGCTCGATACCCTCGGCGACCCCCGGATCACCCAGCCGGCTGCGGCGGCGGCCCGCCGGGAGGCGCCTGGCCCGCCCCTTGTTGAATCTCCTGACTCCTTTCCGGACTGGATGCTCGTGCCCGTGCCCCTGCACCCCCGACGCCTCCGCGAGCGACGCTTCAATCAGTCTGCCGAGCTGGCCCGCACCCTTTCCAGGCTCACGGGTCTCCCTTGTCAGGACCTGCTCCGGCGTACCCGTTACACCACGGCGCAGGCCGCTCTCAGCCGGAAGGAGCGCCTCAAAAACCTGGCAGGCGCTTTCATCGTCAAACCCAAAGCCAGCCTCCCCCCGCACGGCAACATCCTGCTGATCGATGACGTCTTCACCACCGGCTCCACCGCCCACGAATGCGCCACCGCCCTCAAAAAAGCCGGCGCCCAACGCATCATCGTCCTGACGGTCGCCCGCGGCTGAATTCCGCCGGCAAACCCAAATCGGCCGCAAATTCCAGTCGCCCACTTTCCGAAACCCACCCACCCTGCCCGATCCACCGGGCAGGGTTTTTTATTCCCTGACACCTACCCTCATGAATCTGAAAGAAGACCTCGAACCTGGCTTTGGTCCCGCCCTGCCCTTGCCGGCCCGGGCCGGGCAAAGCGCGCTGATGAGCGACCTGCGGGAATTGCCCCGGGCGTTCTGGGTGCTGTTCACCGGCACATTCATCAACCGCTTCGGCACCTTCGTGATGCCCTTCCTAGCCATCTACCTGGTGAAGGAAGGCTACACCGTGGGACAGGCAGGCCTGACCATTTCCGCCTATGGTACCGGGGCGCTGCTGGCCTCCCTGATCGGCGGACACCTCGCGGATACCATCGGCCGGCGCCATACCATGGTGGTCGGATCATGGGGAGCCGCCGCCTGCCTGATCGCCCTCTATTATGCCAGGGGCTTGCCTGTCATCATGGGCGTCGCGGCCTTGAATGGGTTTGCCAATGCCCTCTACAGTCCCGCCGCCAGCGCCCTCATTGCCGACCTTGTGCCGGACCGGTTGCGGGTCCGCGCCTTTGCCGCGCTGCGTTTCGCTGTCAACGCCGGGTTTGGCATCGGATCGGCCGCAGCGGGATTCCTCGCCAAATATTCGTTCGCATGGCTCTTCTTCGGTGACGCCTTCACGCTGCTGATCTTTGGGGCAATCGCTCTCGCCTTTCTGCCGCATGGCGTCCGTCACCAGCGGGGGGGCCATGGGTATGTTCCCTGGTCTGTCGCGTTGGGACGCATCTTCCGCGACGGAGCCTTCGTGACCATGTTTGCCGGCGCCCTCCTCTCCGCCATCGTTTTCAGCCAATTCAATACGTCCTATGGGCTGGAAGTCACCCGGCGCGGCTTCGATACCACCTACTACGGGTCCCTGTTGGCGCTCAATGGACTGATGGTGATCCTGTTCGAGCTGCCTCTCACTTCCCTGACCCTGCGGTTTGCTCCCAAACGTGTCATCGCCCTCGGCTACGCCATCCTCGGCATTGGTTTCGCGCTCAACGCCATCGGCGACAGCCTGACCGTGCTCATCCTGTCCATGACCCTGTTCACGATTGGTGAAATGATCGCCATGCCCATGCAGAGTGCCTACGTGGCCCGCATTGCCCCCCGGGAAATGCGGGGCCGTTACAGCGGCGCCATGAGTATGGCCTGGTCGTTCTCGTCCATGGTCGGTCCCGTCGGCGGCATGTGGCTCTTCGCCCACCACCACGACGCCCTCTGGATCACCTGCGGAGCCTTCGGCCTGCTCGCCGCCGGGGTCATGCTGGTGTTTGGCGCGAAGGTTACGTTGAATAACCAGCACTAGACAGTTCCCTGCCGGACCGGTGAAATCCGGCAGGGAATGCCACCAGCTTCTCCAACACCGCGCGCCGCGCATCATCGTCCTGACCATCCCTTGGGGAAGGCGGAGGCTCTTCCCCCGGAAAAAGGCCGCATCCCGCCCGCCAAAGACCGCACTGGCCTACCGGAAACGCTTCATGGCGGCTTCGGTGCGGGTGCGGACATGCAGCTTGGCATAACAATTCTTCAAATGCTGGCGCACCGTTTCGAGAGTGATGCCCAGCTGTTCGCCGATCTCCTTGTTGATCAATCCCCGGGCCACCAGGCCGAGTACTTCATCCTCGCGGGGAGTCAGGTTTTCCGCCGCCCTCGGCGAGTTGCCCCGGCGGTGGAAGGACTGCACCACCAGGCGGGCGATGTGGCTGTTCATGGGCGCTCCGCCATCCTGGACCTCATGGATCGAGCGCAGGATTTCCGCCGGCGGGGTCCGTTTGAGCAGATAGCCATTCGCTCCGTTTTGCAGGGCCTCGAAAATGTTCTCGCTATTATCATAAACGGTCAGCATCACCACTTTCAAATCCGGCAGCCGGTCCTTGAGCCGGGCGACACAGTTCACCCCTGACATCTTCGGGAGTTCGATGTCCATCAGCACCACATCAGGCACATCAGCGGCCAGACCGGTGAGGGCGGACTCGGCATCAGGATACGCCCCGGCGCACTCGAAGCCTGGCGAGGAAGTGATAAGCTGGGTGAGTTGATGGCGGAGCCTGGTGTTGTCCTCCACCAGGGCGACTCGGATAGCACGGTTCATAGAAGGGAGGAAAGTGGAATGTGGAAAGTTACGCGGGTGCCGCGGAGGGTGCTGGAGATACGGCATTCGCCGCCGTTTTCGGCAAGCCGGTGGTGCATGTTGACGAGACCATTGCCCTGCCGGGCGGGGTTGGGCGTGAAACCACCGCCATTGTCACTGACTTCGATCTCCAACTGCCGGACGGCGGTGGAGATCCTCAGCTGAACCTCGCTGCCACCGGAGTGCTGCAGCGCATTGTGCAGCGCTTCCTTGGCAGCCAGAAAAAGATTGTGCCGCAACTCGGAACTGAGCACCGCCTCCGGCAATTGCGGCGGCACATCCAACCGCAGACGGACCCCGGTGGACGCAAAAAAGTCTCCCGCAAATCTCACCAGATACCGGGCCAGGCTTTCAAGGGTGTCGTGGCGAGGATTGACTGCCCACACAATTGCGTCCATGGCCTGGACCAGTTCCCCGGAGGTGGACGAGATGGCGGCAAACCGGTCGAGCACCTTGTCAGGATCATGCGGTTGCCCGGCTCCGGCGGCACTCAACAGGCTGATTTGAGTGAGAGATGCCCCGAGGTCGTCATGGATGTCGCGGGCGATGCGGGAGCGTTCGCGTTCGAGGGCAAACTGGCGCTCAACCTCCCGCAGATGCCGCTGCATGCGGCGCCGGGTGAAGCTGCGCGCAAGCCCCGCGATGCCGACGGCCCCCAGCAGTGCACCGGAGGTCATGGCCCATGGTGTCCTCCACCAGGGGGCCAGAATGCGGAAGCTCAGCCGGCCGGGCTCGTCCGTCCACATCCCGCCATCCGCGCTGGCCATGACCTCGAATCGATAGTTTCCCGGTACGGAGGGAGCGTAAGAGGCGGTGCGGGAAGTGCTGGCGGCGGACCATTCATCATCAAGTCCAACCAGCCGATGGCGGAAACGCACCCGGTCAGGGGCGTGATAGGCGAGCGCCGTGAATTCAATGCCCAACCGCGAAGCGGCGGGGATGTCCATCGGTCCGCCATGGTTTGTCAGGAACCCCTGCGCGGTCCCGACGGTGACGGCTTCCAGAATCACAGGGGGCGCTTCCCGGGGAGTGCTGAAATTGGCGGGATCGATCACCACCAATCCCCCCACCGTACCGAAACAGAGCTTTCCGGCCTCAGTCTTCAATCCGGCCGGATGATATCCGCCGGTGCATTCCAGACTTGGTAAACCGTCGCCGATGCCCAAAGACAATACTTCCAACACGGCGGCCCGACCCGCCGCGACGAGGTCAAAGGAGGCCAACGGCACTCTGGCAATGCCCCGGTTGGTACCAATCCACAGCGCTCCGGCTCCATCGTCCATCACCTGCGAGACAACGTTGTCCGGCAGTCCATGGCGGTCCGTGAAATTGAAAATCGTTCCGCCCTTCCAGCGGGTCAGTCCCCCGCTGGTGCCCGCCCACACCGTCCCGGTGGAGTCTTCCCTCAAGGTGCGGACAAAGCTGCTGGCCAATCCGTCATCACGGGTCCAGCGGTCGAGTTTCCCCGCAAAGTCCAGCCGGGCCACGCCGTGCCCATTGGTGCCAAACCACACCTGGCCTGACAAATCAGCGATGATGGAGGTGACGGGCTGGCCGGCCAGCGCCGCGATGCCCGGCGGAAAGGTCATCTGCTCCCCTTCCAGGCAGGCCGGGCCGCCATCCAAAGTGCCGAACCACAGGCGGCCGCCTTGATCCTCACAAAAGGCCGTGACCACCTTTCCCGGCAATCCCGCCACTTCCGTCAGGGGACCGGCCGCATCCTGCCGCAGCCGGTAGGCTCCCCGGCCGGAAGTGCCCAGCCAGAAAGTGCCGTCGCGCCGCACTGCCAGGGAAGAAATGCTTTGATTGTCCAACAGATAGCTGGGGGCCCGGGGCGAGGCTCCCTTGGCATCCCAGCGGTTCAGGCCGCCGCCGTGCGTGCCGATCCAGACCACGCCCTCACGGTCGTTGCACAGGGCCATGATGGCATTATGGGACAAACCGTCCTGGGTGGTGATGGTCTCCAGACGCTTGGGCCGCAGGCAGGTCAATCCGCCTCCCGCCGTGCCCACCCAAAGCTGCCCTTCGCGGTCCTCGCAAAGCGCCCGGACCGCATTGGACGGCAGTCCGTCATCCGTGGTCAGATGCAGCCAGTCCTGCCCCCGCAGCCGGGCCAGCCCGCTGGCGGAAGTACCAACCCAGAGATCTCCCCCGCGGGCAGGCATCAGCGCCAGCACGTTGGAGGACAGCACACTCTCGCCCTCGCCAAAAGTCGAAACCGTCCCCTTGTCGAGATGAGCCACATAACCGTTCGCCCCGCCAAACCAAAGGGTTCCCTCCAGACCGGCGGCGAGGGCGCTGACAGAGGAAAACCGGGCCCGGTCGAGCGAAGCCGGGAGCAGTGCCAGGTCCTTGCCATCCCAGGCCATGAGCCGCCGGTCCGGATGGATGATCCATAACTCTTCCTGGCCTTGCGCCAGCCGGGCCACCGGGCCCTCCACGTGACGCGTCATCGCCGTGCCGTCCCATACGCCCATCCCGGCGGCGGTGCCTACCCACAGCTGGCCTTCAGGATCCTCCTCGATGGCGTACACGGTATTGCCCGCCAACCCTTCGCCGGTTGACCGGGTCAGGAAGGTCCCGTCCTGCCAGCGGGCGAGTCCTCCGCCTTCCGTCCCTGCCCAAAGAGTGCCGGCGCGGTCTTCATGCAGGCACGAGATCGTCAGATTGGGCAAGCCATGGGCTTCGCCGAAAAGCGTGAAACGGACCCCGTCGAAACGGGCCAGACCATTGGTGGTGCCGACCCATAACCAGCCGTCGCGGGTCTGCAGGAGCGCCGTGACGGTGCTGGCCGGCAAACCGTCCGCGGTTTGCCAGGATTGCAGCAGGTATTCGCGTCCGGCGGGCCTTTCCGCGGCGGGAAAATCCGTGGAAGCCGCAGAAAAAAGATCCGGCCAACCGGTCATCAAACCGCTGCCATCCGGAGTCTCCGGCAGGGGCTGGCGGTCCGCGGACGAAGCCACCCGCTGCCATTGGCCCGGTTCAAGGCAGACCTCGACATGATAGCCGGTCGCCAGCCGGTCGATGAATTTGCGCTCGCGGTCGCGGCTCCAGACCAACCGGTCGATCAGCATGGGTGCCGCAAATTCCAGCTCCACCCAACCGGTGCCCTTGGTGCTCGCGATCCAGCTGTGCCCATTGCCATAATGGCCGTCATTGAGGTGCGATAAATCATGGATGAGATAGCCATCCAAGCTCCCGGAACAGCGGCTGCGGGTGCCGGTTTCGGCAGGCGCGAGATTCCGTAAGGGTTCCTCCGGGCCATAGACTTCCAACTCGTCCAGGCAGGGCTCATTGGAATTGGTCTGGAAAATCGTAAACCGAAGCCACCGCGCACGCACCGGTGCGAACTCCTCCACATTATAGCGTGGATGCACCGGTCCCCGCTGCCCCGCGGGCGGATTCACCTCCGCCCCTGCCATTACGGCCATCAGCCAGAGCGGCAGCAAAGCGGAACGGAAAATCATGGACATCATACGGGGACGGTGAAGCGGAGTTTGCCATGGGGAATTTGTTTTATCCCTCCCCCGAACGGGGAATGTCCATCTCCGGATATTTTGGATATTTAATGGGTTTCCAAGGAATACTATTTCATAACAAACACCCATTCCATCCCATCCCATGAAAACCTCGACCCTGGCCGGCCTCATCGCGTTTCTTCCTGTTCTTCCGCCGGCGCTTAATGCGGCCTTGGTGATCACGCCCTCCGCCGGATTTGCCCTGACATGGGATGGCAATGAAGGCGAAAACTTCAATGCCGCGGAAGTCGCCCCGGTTCCCGCCAATCTCGCCACCGGCGCCGGCGCGATCGCCATCTCCTCGGGTCAGTTGGCCGTCGGCCCCCACTTCACCCCCACCCTGAACGATGGCCGCTACGGGAACTCCAACAGTTGGATCGGTGGAGAGGGCGATTCCCCGGCCTATGCCGGTATTGCCCTCGACGGCACCTTCAACCTGACCAGCTTTGCGTTCGGGCGGGACAACGGCAACAACGTCACCGATCCCCAGGCCAATGGTTATCTCGGGCAATTGCCCGACCGGTCCCTTGGCGTCTATACCCTTCAATTCACCTCTGTGGCCTCACCTTCCACCGCTGCGGATACCGGCCTTTCCGCCACCGGCTGGCAGACCTTCGGCACCCTGAACTATGCGGGTGAGGACGATACCGTGCTCGGCGGTGCCTTTACTTCCTACTACCGTCACGAATTTGAGGTCGGTCTTGCCGCCGGGGGAGGCCTGACCGCCACCGGCTTCAGAATTCTGGTGCCCGGCACCGGCATCAGCCCCGCCGGCACCGCGATCGATGAAATCGAACTTTTCGGCACCGCCGTTCCCGAGCCTTCCACCAGCCTGATCCTCCTTCTCGGGCTGGCCGGCGCGGGGTTTTTCCGCCGCCGTTAGGATTTCCCCACCCCATCTTCCAGCCGGATTTGTTGATTTCCCGCCATGAAAACCATCGCCGCTTTCCCTCTGATCACCGCCTGCCTGCTAACTCCTCTTCCGCTGGTGCAGGCGGACGTCACTATTACTCCGTCCCAGGGCTTCATCCTGCTTTGGGACGGCAATGAAGGGGATAACTTCAGCGCCGAAAATCCGGCTCCGGTTCCACCGAACCTGGCCACCGGGGCCGGAGCCACCGCGATCGCCTCGGGTGAGTTGGCTGTCGGCCCGCACTACATCCCCACACTCAACGACGGCCTCTACGGCAACGCGAACAGCTGGATCGGCGCGGATGGCAACTCTCCGGCCTTTGCCGGCATCGCGCTGGGGCAACTCACTACCATTACCTCCTTCGCCTTTGGCCGGGACAACGGGAACAATGTCACCGATCCCCAGGACAATGGCTACCTCGGTCAACTGCCCGACCGATGCCTTGGTCTTTACACCATTCAGATCACCCGCATCGCAACTCCGGATGCCACCACGCAGGAAACCGGCGATGCCGCCACGGGCTGGGTGACCGTTGGAACCCTCGACTACATCGCCAGTGAAGACGCGGTGATCGGTGGGGGGTTCACCGCCTACTACCGCCATGAATATGAAATCGCCGAAGGAGTAGCCGGAGTGCAGGCTACCGGCTTCCGTATTCTGGTGCCCGGCACCGGCATCAGTCCCGCCGGCACCGCGATCGATGAAATCGAACTTTACGGGCCGGCCGTGGTGAATCCTGACATCGACGGCGATGGTTTCGACGATACGTTTGAGACAGCTTTGGGGTTCAATCCCAACAACCCGCTCAGCACTCCGGAATCCAAGACGGACATTTTTACGTCCATCGAGTTCAGTTTTCACACGGCTAAAAACCGCACCTACCGCATCGAATCCTCCGCAAATCTCCAGGACTGGGAAACGGTGGAGTCGGGCATCATCGGCCGGGGCGGAGAGATGACCCGGCTGTATTCCACCCGGGCTCCCAAGCGTCTCTATTACCGGTCGGTCCGGGTGACGCCTCCCTGACCTCAAATCCCGGCACGTGCCTCCGTCCTGTTTATTTTCTGCACGGTCGAGTAAGAAGGTGCCGTGAGCCGAAGGCTTCCGGCACCTTTCCTTTTCCCCCACATTGCCCCCCATGAAAAGGTTCCTCCCTCTGTTCCCCCGGTGTCTGCTGGCAGTCCTGACGGGCTCCGCCGCGTTGGGTGCGGCCATGACCGCGAGGGGTTCGGACAGCACGGCGTTGTTCAATGAAGTCATGTATAACGACGCCGTGGGGGAAGGCGAATGGATCGAGCTGACCAACCTGATGGGAACGGACATCGACTTGTCCGGGTGGCAGATCACGGGAGGCATCGGTTTTACCTTTCCGGAAGGCACCGTGCTTGCCGCGGGGGGCTACCAGGTCATCTCCAATGGACTGGCTACAGTTCCGGGGGCGCTAGGGCCCTGGGAGGGACGGCTGTCCAATGGCGGCGAACTGATCCAGCTCGTCAATGTCGCGGGACGGATCATGGATGAACTGGATTATCTCGATGGCGGTCGTTGGCCCCTCGGCGCGGATGGTTCCGGGGCCACGCTTTCACGGCGACGGCGCAGTGCAGATTCCGGTCCCCAGGCATGGGCCGCCAGTTCCGGAATCGGCGGAACGCCGGGAGCCGCGAATTTTCCCGCTGTGGCCACCACCACGACGGCGGTCAGGATCTCGGAAATTTCCGGAGCCCTTGATCCGGTTTTCCGGGTGGAGTTGGTGAACGAGGGTCCGGCGGCGGTTTCCCTCCATGATTTCAAACTAGGCTCCTACGTTCTGCCGGAGCTGACGTTGAATGCGGGGGAATTTCTCGTGATCGACGAAACAGCCCTGGGCTTCCATCCCATCGATGGCGACCGGTTGTTCCTGCACGGCGCGGGCGGCGCAACTCTGGTGGATGCCGTCATCGTGCGCCCCACAGGCCGTGCGCGCCGGGAGGGGCGCATGATGGTTCCGGCCTCCCCCAGCTTCGGCACTGCCAATCCCTTCACGCTTTCTACGGACGTGGTGATCAATGAAATTCTGTTTCATGCCCCGCCATTCCCCAGCTCACCCGCCCTGCCGGAGGTCGTGGAAACCTCCGGGTTGGTAACGATTGATGCCGTCTGGAGGTATCTGTCGGGAGGAGGCCAGGCGGGGCCGGGCTGGGCGGCGGTGAACCATCCGGTGGGCAATGGCTGGCTTCAGGGTCAGGGCCTGCTGGGCTTCGAGACCACCCCCGGCTCGCTTCCCGAACCGCTACGCACGCCCTTCGCCCCCAGCAATGCGGTCAGTTATTATTTTGAGACCGATTTCACCCTGACGGAAGCAGAGCGGGCCTCGCTGACGGTGCTGCGCTTGGAACATGTGGTCGATGACGGTGCGGTGTTTTTTCTGAACGGCGTGGAACTGCCTGGCACCCGCTTCAACCTCCCCGCCGGAACGATCACCGCCACGACTCCCACGACGGCTGGTGTGGGCAACGCCGTGCTCCAGACTCCGGTGGATGTACCCGTGGCGGGCCTGCCCCTGGTCGCCGGGGTGAACCGCCTCTCGGTTCAGGTGCACCAACAGATTGCCACCAGCAATGACATGATTTGCGGAGTCAGGCTCTCCGCGCTCCGTAAAATCGCGCCCGCCGTGCCCGGGCAACCGGTGCGCTCCAATCCGGAGGAATGGATCGAACTTCACAACAAAGGAAGCGCCGCCGTGGATCTGAGCGGCTGGCAACTTGACGACGCGGTCTCCTTCACCTTCCCGGCCGGCACGCAACTGGCGGCCGGAGATTACCTCGTGGTCGCGAACGACGCTGCCCCGCTCACCACCGCATGGCCGGAACGGGCCACGAAAATCATCGGTGGCCTGACCGGAAAGCTCGACAACGATGGGGAGCGCCTCGAACTCCTGGACGCCACCGGCAATCCGGCGGATGAAGTCGTTTATGTGCCCGGAACGTGGAGCCGCAGCGGCGGTTCCACGCTGGAACTGCGTGATGCCCGTGCGGACAATTCGCTGCCCGGCGCGTGGGCCGACAGTGATGAAACGGCGGCCAGCGCATGGCAAACGTTTACCTGGAGGAGCAACGGCCAGCAACGGTTCGGCCCCGCCACATGGAACGAATTCCGGCTGGGCATGCTGGATGCGGGCGAGTGCCTGATCGATGATTTGAGCGTGAAGCGGAATCCCGACGGTGTTCCCCAGGAGCTGATCCGGAACGGCAATTTCGAAACCTTGCCCAGCGGAAGTAACTGGCGCTTCCTCGGCAATCATGGAACCAGCGCGGTCATTCCCGAGCCTGGGGCGCCTTCCAACCATGTGCTGCACCTCGCCGCCAGCGGTCCCACGGAGACCAATCACAATCACGCGGAATCCACCTTCGTGAACAATCAGGCCCTCAATGCCGCGGACATTCATGAAATCAGCTTCCGCGCGCGCTGGCTGTCGGGCACGAACCAAATGAACACCCGGGCCTACTATCAAAAGCTCGCCAGGACCTGGGAACTGCCCCTACCCGCACGGCGGGGCACGCCCGGAGCCGTGAATTCCCGCGCGGCCCCCAATGCCGGACCCGTGGTGCATTCTGTGACCCACGAGCCGGCCGTGCCGACTGCCGGACAACCGGTCACCGTTTCCGCCGAAGCCACCGATCCTGACGGCATCGCAACCGCGGTGGTGCATTCCAGATTGGATGGCGCTACCACCTTCACGGCCACTCCGATGACGCTGAACACGGGCCGCTGGTCGGCAGTCCTGCCCAGCCGCGCGGCCGGGGCCATCCTGCAATTTTATGTGGAGTTTTCCGACCCGGCCGGAGCGTCCACGCAAGGTCCCGCCGCAGGCGCCGCGGGCGGGGCACTGATCCAGTGGCAGGATGATCAGATCTCAAATCTTCCGGCACCAAAGCTCCGGCTGATCATGCGGGCCGCGGATCATGCCGCTCTGCTGGCAGTGCCGAACCTCTTGAGCAATCAGCCCCTCCCTGGCACCCTCGTAAGCCGCAACGAAGAGATTTATTATGGGGTGGGAGTGACCCTGAAGGGAAGCGCGGCGGCCCGGGCCCGGGATGGGAATGACTACATCGGCTATGACATCGGCTTTCCGGCGGAGCGGAAATTCCACGGCATCCATGAGAGCATCGGCATCGACCGCTCGGGCCGCACGCCTGCCGTGCGCGGCCAGGATGAAATCTATGTGCGCCACACCTTCCACCGCGCCGGCCTGCCCTGCCCGCAGGACGATTTATGCTATTTCATCGCCCCCGGCCGGATCCACACCGGCCCCGCCATCCTGCAGATGGCGGCTTACGGAGGGTCGTGGGCCGAATCGCAGTATGCGGAGGAAGGCACCGTGTTCAATCTGGATATCACCTACGATCCCACCTCACTGAGCCAGCCCGGCAATCCGGAAAGCCTTAAACTGCCCTCCCCTTTTGTGCATGTGGGCACCGATCTGGCCGATCTCGGCCCTGACAAGGAACAATACCGCGGCCCCTTCGACATCCGCTCCGGCAAACGTCGCGACCAATACGATGGAGTGATCCGGCTCGCCCAAACGATGGCCCTGCCCTCCACCACCCTGGCCGCCGCTGCCCCGGACCTGCTGGATCTTGACGAGATCTTCCGCTGCACCGCTCTGGTGAATCTGTGGGGGGTGGGAGATAGTTATTACACGGGCGGCCTGCAGCATAATGTGCGCTTTTTTGTGCCGGACAGCGGACGGGGCATCCAGTTTCTCCCATGGGACATGGACTTCGCCATGAGTTCCTCCGCCACCTCGGCCCTGCAGCCTTCCGGCAATGCCCTCGCCAAACTCATCACCAGCAGCCCTGCCCACCAGCGCCGGTATCTGGGGCATGTCAGGCATCTTTGCGACACGGTTTTTAAAAGCTCGGAACTGACGCCATGGTTGACGCATTATGGATCGGTCGTGGGCAAAAACTTCAGCGGAGCCGCCAGTTATATCACGGCCCGCCGGGCTTTCGCGCTGGGCCAGATGCCATCGCAGACCTCCTTTGTCCTGACTACGAATAACGGAGCCCCCTTCGCCACGGAAGCGGCGGATGTGTTGCTGCAGGGCACGGCCGGAATCGACGTCCGGGATATCCGGCGCGACGGGATCCCCTCCGCCGTCGTCTGGAGCAGCCTGACACAGTGGCAGCTCACGGTGCCCCTCCTTCCCGGGCCGAATGTCATCAGCTTCGAATCCATCGGATATAGCGGCAATCCATTGGCGTCCGATTCCATCACGGTGACCCGGACCTTGCCTGAAGGAGTGGGATACGACGCCTGGCGTGAATTACACTTCAACGCAACGGAGCTGGGTGATCCCGCCATCAGCGGACCGGCCGCTGATCCCGGCCGGACGGGCCTGGTCAATTTGCTGCGCTATGCCTTCGGACTCGCCCCCAAGGCCACGCCACCGGCCACGCTGTTTCAGGTCACTTCATCCCCGGGAATGCTGCACTTTGAATTCCCCCGTCTGAAGCAGGCTCCGGACTTGACCTATCTCCCCGAAATGAGCACCACCGGCAGCCATTGGACGCCCGTGACGGGAACCCTGATGGTGGTGCGCGACAACGGTGACGGCACCGAAACCATCCGCGCCACCACCCCAATGGACATTCCCGCCAAACTCCTCCGGATCCGCATCCTGACAAACTGATACCAACCTCTCTCCTGCGCCTGGTATAAGACTTCATGTTGGTTCCGCCCGCTCCCGGACGCTCCCCCGAACGGGGAATTGAGATTCCGGCATTATCCATTACCCTGAATCGATCATGTCCCTTCCCTGTTCCCCACTGAATTTGACCCGCCAGCCCCCGGCTGCCGGAGGGGAATCCATTGCGCAAAAACCCTGGTCCGTTGCGGTCAGACAGGTGGCATTGGGGTTGGCCCTGCTGGCTTCCGGGACCACCGCGGTGGGCGCCGCCGGCCCTGCGGCCGATGTTTCCTATGAGCAGGATATCCGCCCCCTCCTCGAAACGCATTGTGTGGAATGTCACAGCGGTGACGACGCCAAACATGATCTCCGCCTCGATACCGTGACGGGCCTGTTGAAAGGCGGAGAATCGGGCGATCCGGTTTTTATTCCCAAGGACCCGGCCTCCAGCCAGATCATCAGCCGCGTGACATCCTCCGATCCGCACCTGCAAATGCCGCCGAAAGGAGAGCGCCTGCCAGCGGCGGCCGTTGATTTGCTGAAACGCTGGATCAGCAACGGAGCCATGCTTCCTGGCGAAGCCGCAGCCCGGGCGGCTTTGGCGGCGCAGGAGGAAAAAATCACCACCGATCATTGGTCCTTCCAGCCCGTCAAACGCCCCCCGGAACCTGTTATCAATGATCCTTGGATACGGGGGAGTATTGACGGCTTCGTTCTGAAATCCCTGCAGGAAAAAGCCCTGACTCCTTCGGCGGCGGCGGACCGCCGCACTCTGATCCGCCGCTTGTTTCTCCTCATGCATGGCATGCCGCCCACCCCGGAGGAAGTCGAATCCTTTGTCACCGATCCCCATCCCGATGCCTGGTCACAGCGCGTGGACCAGGTGCTGGCCAGTCCGCATTACGGCGAGCGCTGGGCGCGGCATTGGCTGGACGTGGTGCGCTATGCCGACTCCAACGGTTATGAAACCAACCGCGAGCGGAAAACCGCCTGGCCCTACCGCGACTATGTGATCGATGCCTTCAACAAGGACAAACCCTACGATCAGTTCATCCGTGAACAATTGGCAGGCGATGCCCTCGGCGAGGATGCCGCCACCGGATTCCTCGTGGCCGGTCCCCACGACATCGTCAAAAGCCCCGACATCAACCTCTCCCTGATGCAGCGTGAGGACGAACTGGCCGATATGGTGAATACGACCGGCACCGCCTTCATGGGCCTGACCATGGGATGTGCCCGCTGCCACAATCACAAGTTCGATCCCATCCTGCAAAAGGACTACTACTCCATGCAGGCGGTTTTTGCCGGAGTGACCCATGGGGAGCGGCCGCTGCGGAAAACGCCGGACGCGTCCGCCACAGCAGAACTGGCCGGGCTGGAAGCGACGGCTTCCGGACTGGAACGTGAACTGTCCGTCCACCGCCAGCATGCGGAACGGGCCCGCGAGGCCGCCGCCGGAGGGAAGCTGCGCCCGCCGGTCAATGCCCTCCTCAATGTCGAGGAATTTGCCCCGGTCGAAACCACGGCAGTGCGTTTCACCATTCTCGCCACCAACAGTGCGGAGCCGTGTTTGGATGAGTTGGAAATCATGGACGATGCCGGAAGAAACCTCGCCCTGGCAGGATCCGGCGCCGTCGTGACCACCTCCGGATCGCTGGGTGGCAATGCCTTCCACCGGCTGGAGCATGTCAACGATGGCCAACCCGGCAACGGACGCAGCTGGATCGCGGACACGCCGGGCCAGGGCTGGGTACAGGTCGATCTGCCCGCGAAATCAAAGATGCAGCGCATCGTCTGGAGCCGCGACCGCGAGGGCAAATACAAGGACCGCCTGGCCACGGACTACCGCATCGAAACCACCGCCGCCACCGGTGAGTGGATCCTCCTCGCCAGTTCCCGCGACCGGGTGAAATTCGATCCTGACAGCACGGCAGATCCGGATGGCTGGCTGGGAGATCTCACGGAGGAGGAAGCCACCACCGCCCGCCGCGTCCAGACCGGACTCGCCGCCGCCCGCCAACGTATCACCCAACTCTCCGGCGGCACTCCCGCCTGGCTCGGCGTCTTTTCCCAGCCGGGGAAAACCCATCGGCTTTACCGGGGCGATCCCTTGCAGAAGCGCGAAGTAGTCGCCCCCGGCGGGCTGACGGTGCTGGGATCGCTCGGACTTTCCAAGGACGAGCCGGAGCAACGCCGCCGGCTGCGCCTCGCGGAATGGATTGCCCAGCCCGGGCATCCCTTGACGGCCCGCGTGATGGTGAACCGCCTCTGGCATTACATCTTCGGTCACGGCCTCGCGGACACGCCGAGCGATCTGGGGGTGAATGGCGCGCGGCCCAGTCATCCGGAATTGCTGGACTGGCTGGCGGATGAATTCGTCAGGAGCGGCTGGTCCGTCAAACACCTGCAGCGCCTGATCCTCCTTTCGGCCACTTTCCAACAATCCTCCCTGCCCCGCGCGGAGGCCCAGACAGTGGACTCGGAGGCCCGTCTCCTCTGGCGCTTTCCGCCGCGCCGCCTGGAAGCGGAGGCCATCCGCGACAGCATGCTGGCCGTTTCCGGAGCGCTGAATCCGGCCGCAGGCGGACCGGGATTCTACCTCATGGAGGTCGAGGAGGAGAATGTGATGCACTATCACGTGAAGGAAAAATTCACTGCCGCCGAGTTCCGCCGCATGGTCTATCAAACCCGCATCCGGCAGACCACCGATGGCGTATTCGGCTCGTTCGATTGCCCCGACGGCAGTCAGGTGATGCCCCGCCGCAGCCGCTCGAACACCGCCCTGCAGGCCCTCAATCTTTTCAACAGTCCCTTCGTCCTCCAACAGGCCGGGCTGCTCGCGGATCGCCTGCAGGCAGAAGCCGGGACCACCCCGGAGCAGCAGGTCGAAACCGCCTTTTCCCTGTTTTACGGCCGCCCGCCCGATGACTTCGAGCGCCGGCAATCCGCCGCCCTCATCCAGGCTGAAGGTCTCCCCGCGTTTTGCCGGGCGCTTTATAACACGAGCGAATTCCTCTTCGTTTTCTGACCCCTGACACCTTTCCCGACATGCACCCCCTGCTCAACCGCCGAGGTTTCCTCTCCCGCACCGCCACGGGATTGAGCGGGATTGCCCTGTCGCATTTGCTGGGACAGGAGCACGCCCTTGCCGGACTGTCCCGGCCCATCCGCCCGGACATCAATCCCGCCAACCCCAATGCGGCGCGGCGCCCCCATTTCAAGCCCCGGGCCAAAAACGTCCTCATGATCTTCTGCTCCGGAGCCGTCAGTCAGCTGGACACCTTCGACTACAAACCCGAACTGATCCGCCTCCACGGCCAGCCCATGCCGGGCGGTGAAGGCATCATCACCTTCCAGGGAGGACAGGGCGCCCTGAACCAAAGCCCTTGGGCCTTCCGCCCGCGCGGCCAGACGGGCAAAATGATTTCGGACTTGGTGCCCCATCTGGGGGCTCTGGCCGACGACCTCTGCTTCGTGCATTCCCTGACCGGAAAAACCAATACCCACGGCCCAGGCGAAAACTTCATGGGCACCGGGTTTACCCTCGACGGTTTCCCCAGCATGGGAGCCTGGACGACCTATGCGCTCGGCACCGCCAATGAAACCCTGCCGGCCTATGTGGCGATCCCCGACCCGCGGGGCGCCCCGCAATCGAGCGGGAATTTCTGGGGTTCGGGATTCCTGCCCGCCGCGTTTCAGGGCACGGATTTCAATGCCTCGCAGCCGGTCCGCAATCTGGCGCGGCCCGCAGCCGTCAGTCCCGCCGGCGATCGCGCGACGCGTGAATTCATCAGCACGCTGAACCGGCATCACCTCGAGCGGTTCCCGGGCGACTCCGAACTGGCCGCCCGGATTTCCAGCTATGAACTCGCGGCGCGCATGCAGTTGTCCGTGCCGGAGGTGGCGGATCTTTCCAATGAGCCCGCCCACATTTTGAAAATGTATGGCGCGGATGAAGCGGGCAATCCGGTGAAGGATCTGAAAGCCGCCTATGCCCGGAACTGCATCCTGGCCCGCCGCCTGGTCGAAAAAGGCGTGCGGTTCGTCCAGCTCTTCAACGGAGCCTATCAAACCGGCGGGGAGGGCGTCAGCAATTGGGATGGCCACAAGGCGCTCAAGGAACAATACACCAAACACGGCGAGGTCATGGACCAGCCCACCGCCGCGCTCCTGACCGATCTCAAGCAACGGGGACTGCTGGACGACACCCTGGTAGTGTGGTGCACGGAGTTCGGCCGCATGCCCACCTTCCAGCTGGGAGCCAGCGGACGCGACCACAATCCCGCCGGCTTCACCGCCTTTATGGCCGGCGCCGGTGTGAAGGCGGGCCACAGCTTCGGAGCCACCGATGACTTCGGCTACAAGGCCGTGGCGGATGTGGTCACGGTCTATGATTTCCACGCCACCATCCTGGACATTCTCGGCATCGACCATGAACGCCTCAGTTTCTATCACAACGGCGTCGAGCGGCGCCTGACGGATGTGCATGGCCATGTGATCAAGGACCTTCTGACGACCTGACGCCCCCAAGCAACGTCAAGCCCATCCACGGGCGTTTGACGGATACATATGACCGCACTGCGGACAACATCACGCTGGAGGAGATCGGGAGATCGAGCGGATTCGATTTCAGTCCCGCCTATAACTCACCGCCCAAGGGCATGTAATAGATTCCGTTCTCGCCAGCATGCCATATACGGTGCATCTCAGAGACCCCCCAGTTCCATGGCTGCGAATTGTGATTCAAAGGACAGTAGCTCTTTGGCGTTACGGCATTTCTCGAAGCAGGCCTTGGCACCCGCCTTGTCGGATGCAAACAGATGCTTAAGCCCTGCGTAAAACTGCGCCTGCCCGGGGAGGAGAGCGTGCAGGCCGTCCACTTCGGCATTCCCGGCGGTCGCGAGATAGGATTTTTCACTCAACGCGTCTGTCAGAAACTGCACTGTTTTTTTAACTTTCCCCGTTACGGGTTTCTTCGCTTCCGCCTTGCTGTAGTTCTTCAGTGCGGCTTGGGCTTCGGCTTTCTTGCCCAGCTTCATCAGACCATACCACAGAAAGACCGGGGCGTCATAGACCTCCTCGGCCTTGCCCGGAAGATGCTCAAAATCCGCATTTCCTTCGGCAAATTCCTTCAAGCCAAAATGGGCCGTTCCTCTCAGAAAACGGGCCAACGTGCTGTCGGGTTGAACCTTAAGGGCGCTTTCGCAATCCTCGATGGCCTGCCCGTGCCGGCCGGTGGCGATTCGTAACGTGGCCCGCTCCAGCAGCGTCTCTTCGTCTTCCGGGGTTAGTTCTACTGCTTTGTCCAGATCTGCCAAAGCCCCTTCCGCATCATTTGTCTGCTTCCGGACCCCCGAGCGGCTGACATATGCCTCCGCTTCCCCGGGTTCCAATTCGATGGCCTTGGTGTAATCCTTCAACGCCCCTTTGGCATCCCCGGTGCGGTTTTTGACTTCCGCCCGGTGGGCCCAGATCTGGCCGTTTTCAGGATCTAATTCGGCAGCGCGGGTGAATTCCTTCAGGGCTTCCCCATATTTTTCCATCGTCATGAAAACATACCCTCTCCCACTGTAGCCAGCCGCGTCCTCCGGAGCCAGTTTGATCACGGTGTTAAAATCCGCCGTGGCTCCTGGGTAATCCTTTAATTCCGCACGGACACTTCCCCGCGCCGCATAGGCATCCAGGTAGTCCGGGGCCAGTCCGATCGCTTTGGTATAGTCCGCCAGGGCTCCCTTCAAATCCCCCAGTCCCTGCTTTGCATTGCCACGCAATTTGTAGGGGCCCGGACCATCCGGAGCCAATTTTATGCCCTGCTCCACATCTGCCAGCGTTCCCTCAAAATCCCCGAGATCCCTTTTAATGGAGGCCCGGACAAACAGCGGGGCCGCACTGGTACGATCCAGCTCCACCGCCCGCTCGCTGTCAGCCAAGGCCTTGTCATATTCCTCCATGTCCTGGAAACACACTGCCCGCAGCAGATGAGCCCGGCCCCATCCGGGATTCAGCGAGATTGCTTCATCGCACTTTGTCACTGCCTCCTTCGGCATTCCATTTTCCCGCAGTGCGTTGGCCTCTTTAAGAGGAATCAGTTCTGGACCCTCTTTGGAGGTCTGCCCTATTAAATGATTCGATGAAATTAAGACTAAAAACGCAATTACGAGCCTTCCTTTTAGCGAAATCAATAATGTATTAAACATAATATTTTTGAAATTCAAAGAGTCTTTTTTTTTGCAAATATGAATTACCCCTGATTTGATCAGCAGTAGATGAGTATTACTCATTTGGCAAGTCATGCTAATCCCTGCGTGACCAAGCCGACGTGGAGGGCGTTGGCTGCAGCGCTAGGTATGGCAGGGGGCACACGACTCCCGACCAGCACGCACCCCGCTGCTATACCCACAAGCTCAGCCACTTCATAATGCTGTTAATTGAAATGCTGCCTGCGTGCGCCTATTGCTCCAGTTCCTCCGTTCATGTTAATCCATAGAGTTCAACTCGCCATGCTAATCACAAAGGAAAAGCGAAGACAGCACCCATCCGCTGGACCGGTCCGGTGGATGAGTTTAGCAAGAGTGGTGGGGACTCACTGCGCTGCGCGGACTGGATCCTGACGGTCAGGATCAGACGCGGGCGGTGATGGAGTGGCACCACGGACCGGCACCTCTGGCTCCGACGGCGCGGACGCGGAGGCTGACAAGACTGCCGGGGGTGAACCCGTCGAGGTCGATTTGCCGGTGGCTGAAAGCACGGGTGGGGAGCTCTTCCCAGACGGTGGACACGGCGGCCTCTCCGACCGGGATGATCTGCACTTCGTAGAACTTCCTGTTGGGCACGGCGCTCCAGCGGGCACTCAGTTCCCCGGCGTTGCTGGTGGGCTCCGCAGTGAGGTGGACGGGGGCGGTCATTACGGCAGCGGGGGGTTCTTCGCCCACCACCACGCCGCCTTCTTCTGGATCACCTGAGGAGCCTTCGGCCTGCGCGCCGCCGGCGTCATGCTGGTGTTTGGCGCGAAGGTTACGTTGATAAGGAGTCACACCTGAACTGCTGACTTTCCATAGGCTGGGGTTTCAGGGGCAACTCCGCCGCAGGACCACATCCTTGAATCCGGGGCCGTTTCTTTCCCGGAAACACCGCCAGGTCCGGACCCATCCCGCCACTCCCGTCCGGGACCGGCGGCCCAGCGGCCAGCGTGGCCTCGGCCTTGCGTTCCACCACCCTGACGGAACGAAAAGCCCTCGCCGCGAACGCCAAAGCCGCCATCCACCACGCCACACAGACCACTCCACTCAGGATCAGGATGGTGCCGGATGACCAATCAACTCCCGGGACGATTACGGTCCAAAACTCACGCCACCCCGGCCGCTGATAGGCCGGCCAATACCAATACATCCCCGGGAAAGGCAGAGCCCACTTGGCTATCCCCCTGTCTCCCATAAACACAGCCAAAGCCAAAATTGACTTCTGCAACATCGCCGTTCCCGCGAAGATGAGCAAATACCCAAAAACGTTCCAACGCAGCAGATTTGGCAAAAGCCACTGCCACAGAACCAGCGGCACAATCAGCACGCCGGTGAAAGCGGCCCAATGGGAAGGGCTGCGTCTCAGCAAATCCTGCCAATCGTAAGGAAGAATTTCACTCCAATTGTAATCAGGAATGCCGGCTTTCACCTGATAACGCTGCCAGATTTCAAAATCCCGCCACCCCAGCAAGGCGGCGAAACTGCAGACGAGGAGAAAAGCAAAAACCACCCCGGAGGGCCACCCCGGATAGAATATCCTGCCCAATATCCGGCCCTTCCACCCCCATTTGATCCAAGCCCGGACCATCCGGACCTCATGGACCGGTCTCTCCACGATCGCCTGCCAACTCACCAGCAGGAGGGTTCCGGGTATCAGCAGCGATAGAAGTGAGACCAACCGTTGCTGCTCATCAGGAAACTGGGGGGGAACCATAGCCCCATTTACGTGAGGAAACTCCGGGGAAATCCAGCGATTCCACATCAGCAGATACAGGCCCACCACCGTCACCCCGACCAACCGCCGCCGCAGGGAACGAAAAGGACCCGGCGCTCTCAATCGGGCGGCCAGCAGATCCACTGCAAAAAACAACAGATGCGCCGTCAACACCGCCAAAACCGCCCACTCCCGGTGCAGCATGATTCTTCCGAGGGAGGTCATGGCGTAGTGGGGAAGAAACATCCGGCCCTGACTCTGACTGCAAGCTCAGACACGCCGGAATAGAGTCAGGGGGAAGTTAAAGTAAAGGATCCATTCTTGCCGATCGAAAACCACAAAACATGAGGATCCTGAGTATCAGGATGCGAACCATCCGGATGCAACTGCACGATTTCCCCCGGGTTCATTTTTTTTGCCAACCTCATGATTTGCTCCCGTCCAAGGTCTGATTGAAAAGTCCCATCCTTATAGATCCGCACATTCATGCTCCATTCTTCTGAGTGCGGACTTTCATTTGCAGGAATGGTAAAGTCCGGGATCAAAAGTCCAATCGAGGAAAGCTCGGTTTGATCCCGGTAAAATGCAAACCCTACCGATTTGGACATATAAGGAATGTAGCATGCGACCTCCAATTCCGGAAAGTGTTTGCCCTCAGGTGCAATCAGGGAAAAAATCACCAACTCCTTCCGATGCCTGGTTGAACTGTTTCCAAGCAGCAACGGACCTGACACTGACTTTAAGGCATATTTATACCTAAGTCGTTTGTCTCCTAAACGCCCTCCCTCCGAGCTCAGTCGTAAAATCTCTGAACCAATTGCAAGCTCGGTAATCAAATTATCGGTAGCCTCCTCATATTTTTCCGTCTTTTCGATTCCGGCACCATGAGCAGCCATCCAAGTTGCTTTAAAATCAGGAGCAGCCGACTCAACAAAAGCTTCGGAGGGTTTCTGCGGAACTTCGTCCTGCCTCATAGCAACTTGGCCAGGGCTGAGATCGTCTTCACTGTGGGGAAGCTTTTGTCTGGATCTCTCGCTCACCCATGCCGCTCCGCCCAACACAAAGCCTGTGAAAATTGAAATTGCAGCGATTACTTTTGAATGAATTTTCATGGGGATTTGTTGGGATCAGCCGGAATCAGGCTCCCAGGCGGTCGTCGCTCCCGTGCAAACACAGGCCTTCAAAATCCGGCATTCACCCTTTCTTCCGGGATGAAACCTGACGCCTCATTCCCCGCCCTGGAAAGCCACATCCAAAAACCCGCCCCCACGCATCCCACCAACCAGAAAAAAAGTCCGGAAAAGTAAAAACCCGCATCCTGGAATAGCTCTCCGTCGGCTTTCCCGCTCATCAAATCTCCAAGATTCATCAAAAACCCAAGAGGTCAAAACAAATAACCCCACAAAATCTCAGGAAAACCATGAAGTGCAGGGAGCAGGATACCCATCAGCACCGCAGCCTTCCGCTTTGGCATATCCTTGCCACTGGCCAATTGAGCGGTGACCCAGACTCCTCCAACCAAGGTGATCCAAGCCGACGGGCCGTCCAGGAGTGATTGCGCTCCCGACCATAAATTCACCCGGCTCCAAATCACCTCGAATGACATCTCCGTGTTAAAAGGCACGCTCCGCCCTGCTGCTTCATTGAAGACAAGCAAAAACAGGATTACTCCAAACCACGAACACCATAGCACAGGCTTCAGCGATGCCCGAATGGCAGCACCGCCTGGAAACTTCCCAGATGTCGGGATTTCTTTTATGGCCATGAAGCATCCATAGCCTGAATCCGGGCCAGTTGTCCACTCATTCACATTAACTGATTGATGGCTGAACGATGCCTCGGATCACTCTCTCCGCAAAAAACTGGCAGTCACGCACCGGGATGGCGGCGTTTCCGGAGCCATGGCAGACACTTGCCCGGAAGGTAGTGACCCGGGTGTTTCAGCGCCTGAATCCCTGCCCCGCGCTATCCGTTGCTGAATTTCCGCTTCAGCCAAGCGCCAATGAAGACGGCGGGGATGATGAGCAGCTTGCCGAACTTGGCCAGCAGCACCAGAATCCCGCCCTTGGCGAGAAGTTTCGCCGCCACGGCTCCACCGACCACCAGTCCGGCCAAACTGTAGTCGGCCTTTTTGTCAGTGGACGAGTTGTAGTCGGCGTAGGTGTGGCCGGTGTTGAAGGAGACGAGGGACACGATCTCCGGGGTCAGGGCATCGATTTCCTGCTTCTGGGAAGCCCCCGCGATGGCGTTGAGGGACAGCACGCCCCGGCGGCCGAGCACGCGGACATCGTAGTTCAAACTATTCTCGGGATTGTCGGTGACGAATTCCTGGGCCCAGTAAAGGACCTTGCTGGACTTGTCGTAGCGGGGAGGCAGGGCCCAGCCGGCCAGCTCCATCTTTCCGTAGCCAGCGGCCACCCGGCGTTTGCTGGCTTCGATGCTGCTTTTCTTCATGTCCTTCAGCAGATCGTCGTAGTCAATCTCATCCGCATCCTCGTCGGAGACATAGCCATCTTCTTCAAACTGGACCACAATCGCCCAGGAATCGGCCGAGACCACATCCTGTCCCCGGGGCAGCACCAGGCCTTCGATCCCGCTGGCGGAACCGGGGGGATTCCCCCACAACTCCTCAATGACCGTTTTGCCGTCCTTGGAATCCAGGAACCGGTAGCCTTCCGGCAGATTCAGGGTTGCCCGGTCCGCCTTCAGGGTGACGCTGCCGGTCTGATAGTTGAAGGACTTCACCTTTTGGATCAGGGCCTTGGTCTGCTCATCGGGCTCCCCGGCGGCCGCTTCCTGATCGGCCCCGGCAGCCTGCTCCACGGGAGCCGCCGCCTTTTCCTGGGCGTGAGTGATCAGGGGACAGGCGAGAATGACAGCGGTGGCGAGGAGCAGTTTCATGGAATGCTAGCCATTCACTCAACCACAGATTGTCAATTAAGAATCCGTAAAAAACCACACCCTCTGCCACACCCGCCGCCGGCAGACGTATCGTCTTGGCGATGCCCGCGTTTCTGCTACCTTGTCCTTCCACCTTCCCCGTCCCCTGAAAACCCCGATCCCCTATCAGTTCATCAGAGGCAGCATTTTCCTGCCGGAGGCGGGATTGTGGCTGGATGCCCACCGGGGTCAGGGCTTGTCGTTTGTGTCCCACGCCCATGCCGATCATGTGGCAGGGCATCAGCGGATGGTGTGCTCCAAAGCGACCGCCTTTTTGCTGAAGGAGCGGTTTGGATTCAAAGGGGAGATGACCGCCCTGGAGTGGGATGAGCCATGGGAGCACGCCGGGCACCGCATCGTGCTGACGCCGGCGGGGCATGTGCTGGGCAGCGCGATGATCCACCTGACCCGCCTGACGGACGGTGCGACCCTGCTGTATACGGGCGACTTCAAGTTGCGCCACGGACTGACGGCGGAACCCGCCCGCCCCATGGCGGCCGATACGCTGATCATGGAGTGCACCTTCGGCCTGCCTCACTATCGTTTTCCTCCACTGGCTGAAGTCCGCTCCGCGATGCACCGCTGGTGCCAGGATGCCCTGGACCACGGCGAGACGCCCGTTCTGCTGGGATACTCCCTGGGGAAGGCCCAGGAAATCCAGGCGGTGCTGGCTGGTGGCGGCTTCAGGATCGCGGTGCACCCGCAGGTGGCGGAGATGAATCTGGCCTACGGGGCGCTGGGCGTGGCCTTGCCTCCCTGGGAAAAATTCACCGCAAATCCGTCGGGGTGCGTGCTGGTGTTCCCGCCGCAAACCGTGAAGTCCACCCTGCTCCGGAAGGTGAAACCCAAGGTGACCGCGATGGTGAGCGGCTGGGCACTGAATGCCGGGGCCCGCTTTTCCTATCAGGTGGACGAAGCCTTTCCCCTCAGCGACCATGCCGATTATGGAGAGCTGCTGGAGCTCCTTTCCCTGACAAAACCTGAAACCATCCTCGCCACCCACGGAAACAGCGCCGGGTTCGCCCAGGACCTCCGCCAACGCGGATGGAATGCCTGGTCCCTGGCAGGAAATGATCAGATGGAACTGGTGCTGGAAGGCAGGCCCGGGAGGGAACCAGCGAGCGGCCCCAGCCTCCCGCAGGCCGCCGCCCCTTCCCTTACCGATGGACCTTTTGGGGAATTCTGCGCCGTCGGTGAATCCGTGGCCGCAGCGTCCGGGCGTTTGAGGAAAATTGTACTGCTGGCCGATTATTTCCGCAGCCTCACGGAGCCCGGCACCCTGCCGGCAGCGGTGCGGTTTCTGTCAGGGCGGCCGGCCGTGACCCGGGAACAACTCAAGGCCATGGGCACCGGCTGGGCCATCATCCGGTTTTCCCTGCTGGAAGCCACCGGGGTAAGCCAAATCCGTTACAAGGAAATCTCCCGCACCCAGGCCGATGCGGGGCGCACCGCTTTTCTCCTGCTCGAAAATAACACCACGCCGCAACCGTGGACGCTCGAGGAAATCCAGGCACTCTTCGACCGCATCCGCCTCGCCCGGGGACCTTCGGCCAAATCGGCTCTCCTCACAAAAGCCTTCCGGACCCTCTCCCCCATGAGCGGCCAGTATGTGGTGAAAATCCTCACCGGCGATACCCGTCTCGGACTCAAGGAAGGATTGTTGGAGGAGGCTCTCGCCGCCGCGTTTGATCAGCCGGCGGAACTGGTGAGGGAAGCCCACATGCTCAGTGGCGACCTGGGGGAAACCAGTCTCCGGGCCCGGAACGGCCGTCTGGAGGAAACCGCAATGCGCCCCTTCCAGCCGGTCCGGGCCATGCTGGCCAGCCCGGAGGAAACAGCTGCCGCAGTCTGGGAGCGGTTGGGCCATCCTGAACCACAGGAGGATCTGCCACTCCCCAGGCCGGCCCGCGTCTGGCTGGAAGACAAGTTCGACGGCATCCGCGCCCAGCTGCACCGCACCGCAGACCGGGCGGCCATCTTTTCCCGCGACCTCCGGGAGATGGAATCGGAATTCCCTGAAGTCCTGCAGCAAGCTGCCGGCTTCAGCCGGGAAGTGGTCCTTGATGGCGAAATCATCGCCTTCGCGGAGGGGAGGAAACTCAGCTTTTTCGATCTTCAGAAGCGGCTGGGCCGCCGTGAGGCCGACCTCTTCATGCCGGAGGAAATCCCTCTGCGTTTTGTGATCTTCGACCTGCTCTGGTTGGATGGCCGGCCCCTGCTCAAGGAACCCCTGACCGAACGCCGGCGCTTGCTGGAAACTCTCGTGCTGCCCCCGGGATTCGAGCGCATCGCCGTCTCCCACGCAGCGTCCCCCGAGGCCATCCAGGCGGCCTTTCTCGCGGCCAAAGCCGCCGGCAACGAAGGCCTCATCATCAAAGACCCTGACAGTCCTTACGCCGCAGGGCGCCGCGGCAAATCCTGGCTGAAACTCAAAACCAGTTCCCTCAGTCTGGATGTCGTGGTCACCGCCGCCGAACAGGGCCACGGCAAACGCAGCCATGTGCTGAGTGATTACACCTTCGCGGTCCGGGATGAATCCACCGGGGAATTCAAAGTGATCGGCAAGGCCTATAGTGGCCTGACAGATCTTGAGATTGAGGAACTCACCGCCCATTTCAAACAGCATACCCTCCACGACGAGGGACGCCGCCGCACCGTGGTGCCCAATCTCGTGCTGGAGATTGGCTTCGACAGCATCCAGCCCAGCAAACGCCATAACAGCGGTCTCGCGCTCCGCTTCCCCCGGATCAAAGCCATCCGCCGCGACAAGACCGTGGCGGATATTGATACCCTGGCCCATGCCCGGCGATTGGCGGATTCGCTGGTTCAGGTGAAACCACCGGGCTGAGCGCGGCCCGGCCCGGATGCGCTCCCAGTTCGCGGTCAGCCGGGAGGCCAACCGAGCGGCCGGCCGGCGAGGAGATGGATGTGCAGGTGGGGCACGGTTTCACCGGCATCGTGGCCATGGTTGATCACCAGACGGAAGCCGGTATCGCTGGAACAGACTCCCAGCTTCCGGGCCACCTCCCCGGCGGTGAGCAATAACTTACCCAGCAAGGCCTGATCCTCCGCCGAAGCTTCGCCGACGCGGGTGACCACACGTTTGGGCACGATAAGGACGTGGACGGGAGCCTGCGGATTGATGTCGCGGAAGGCGAAGGTTTCTTCGTCCTCGTGGACGATGTCTGCCGGAAACTCCCGGGCGATGATGCGTTGAAAAATTGTCATGGCGGGATAGCGGTGATAGGACACCCCGCTCGGACGGGGTTATGGCGGCACAGTGTCCCTTTAACGCCAGCAGGTCAAGCCGCAGCCCGGAGTTCAATCCGGCAGCCTTCCGAACCGGCCATGCGGTTCCTCAAAAAGATGGCAATCTCCTGCTCCAGTTTCCGGCAGTTCTGGGTCCAGTATTTGGCGGCACAGAGCCGCTTCACGCCATCGTGTGCTTCGGTGAGGGAAACCGCCGGTGCGCCCAGATCCGCGAGTTCCTGCAGCCGGGCATCCAGCAGCTGGAAAAAGCGGAGTTCAAACCCCTCCCCCGCCTCGCGGGCCAGGTCGTCCAGTGACAAGCTGAGGGCCGGCGGGGTCAGCGCGACCCGGTCACCGATTTCAGTGAATCCGATTTTTTCGAGGATGCCGCGGATTTTCCCGGTGAGTTCTTCCAATGTGATGGTGGACCCAGGAAAGCGTTCCCGCAGATAGATCATGAGGCTGCGCACGATGTCCGGAGTAAACCACCAATCGGCCTGCCCGGCCGCGCGGGCAGCATCCCGGATGTTTTCCTCCAGCCAGTCCTGGCCATAGGTGGTGACTTCATAGCGGCCGACGCGGAGAAGGGGAAGTTGGGCGGGCAAGGCAATCACAGGGCAGAAAGGTAAGAGGTGGAAGGAAACCGAGGGGAGGAAAATGGGACGGATCTCAGCGTTGGGAAAAGAGTTCGGGATGGACCACGCTGGCAGGCACCCGGTGTTCCATGGATTCGATCTCGTTGATGAATTCCCCGACATCCTGGAATTCCCGGTAAACGCTGGCATAACGGACGTAAGCCACCGGGTCGATGCTGTGGAGTTTGTCCATCACCTTGAGTCCCAGCAACTTGGATGGAATCTCGCGCTGCCCGGAGGCCTCCAGGTCGGTGGCAATGTCGTCCGCCGCCGCGTGCAGGCTCTCGATGCTGACCGGCCGCTTTTCACAGGCCTTGGTGAAACTCCGCACCAGTTTTTCTCGGTCAAACGCCTCGCGGGCTTCGTTGCGTTTCACGACCAGCAGGTCCGCCTGCTCCACATGCTCGTAGGTGGTGAAGCGGGTGCTGCAGGCGAGGCATTCCCGCCGCCGCCGGATCGCCGCGCCGTCCCGGGAAGTCCGGGAATCGATCACCTTGTCATCCTGGTTTTGGCATTTGGGGCAGCGCATGGGGTCGGCATCCTGTTCGGGATATTCTCAAAATAGAGACTACCGGTAGTGGTGTCAATCGCCGATGCCACAATATTTAGACAAATTATCAGATCCGAGTCTCAGATAATTCACGCACCGCCCCCCGGGATTGCCGAAGCGAAAGATTGACGGGAGCCTCCCGTAGTGGCAGTCAACCTATGATGAACCGTCGCGCCTTTTCCTCCCTCCTTGCCGCCGGGCTCGCGGTCCTGCCCCTCCAACCTGCGGCGATGCAGGGAGCGGACAACCCCGCGGAAGCGGGCTGGAACCAATTCCGTGGCCCGCACGGCAATGGCCATGGCGACGCCGCCGGTCTGCCACTGAAGTGGTCCGACACTGAAAATGTAGCCTGGAAGGTCGCGATTCCCCACAAAGGCTGGTCCACTCCGTTGATTCTCGGGAACCAGGTCTGGCTCACCACCGCCACCGAGGACGGGAAGGAATACTGGGCCTACTGCCTGGACCGCAGCACCGGGAAAATCCTGCACGAGGTCAAACTCTTTACCAGCGAGGCCCCGGAGCCGCTGGGCAATGCCCTGAATTCCTACGCCTCTCCCACCGGTTTCCTGGAAAAAGGACGTGTCTACCTCCACTTTGGCAGCTACGGGACCGCCTGCCTGGACACGACCACCTTCAAGGAACTGTGGCGCCGCACCGACCTGCCCTGCCGGCACTACCGGGGACCCGGATCTTCCGTGTTCCCATGGAAGGAGACCCTCATCCTGACCATGGACGGGGTGGACGTGCAATACCTCACCGCCCTCGACAAAAAGACCGGGGCCACGGTTTGGAAAACCGACCGCAACACCGAGTATGACGATCTCGACGCTGCCGGAAAACCCATGATGGAAGGGGACTACCGCAAGGCCTACAGCACGCCGATTCTGATCGATCCCGGCGGCAAGCCCCAGCTGGTCAGCACCGGCTCCCGGGCCACGGTCGGCTACGATCCCGATACCGGCAAAGAGCTCTGGCGGGCCCGTTACAAAGGCTTTTCCAACGCCAGTCTCCCCACCTGGGTGGACGGACTGCTGGTGCTCAATACCGGCCATGGCAAAGCTATTCTGCGCGCCTACCGCATCACCCCGGAAACCACCGGCGACATCACTGATGCCCTCGTCTGGGAACAGACCAAGTACATCCCGACCCGTTCCTCGCCGGTGGTGGCGGAGGGATTGATTTATGTGATGGCCGACAACGGATTCCTCAGTGCGGTCGATCCCAAAAACGGTGAACTCCTCTTCAGCGAGCGCACCGGAGGCTCCTGCAGCTCGTCGCCGCTTTTTGCCGATGGCAAGCTCATCTTCTGCAACGAACGGGGGGAATCCTACGTCGTCCAGCCTGGCCGGACCTACCAGGAACTGGCCCGCAATTCCCTGCCGGAGGGCATCATGGCCGGTCCGGCGGCGGCCGGGGCCGATCTTTTCCTCCGCACCAAAACCCACCTCTACTGCATCCGGAAATTGCCCTGACCCGCCTCCGGCGAAGGTTTCCCGGGCCTGCGACCCCAAGTTGACAAACCGCCCTCCCTCCTGTTTCCTGACAAATCCATCCCCAGCATGACCAACGAACCCGAGGAGATCATCTGCCGCACCACCCCGTGGTACAAAAAACGCCGTCTGCTCATGGTGGCGATGCTGCTCGGCTTCAGCGCCTACTTCTTCTATGATTGGAAGGTCGGGTATCCGAAGCAGCAGCAGGAATACAATGCCTACTGGCCGGTCTACCAGGAACTTTCCGTCAAGAACAAGGACGACAAAGGCTGGCTGGCCAAGGCCAAGGACAACGGCTGGCCGGAAAGCCCCAAGGAGAAGGATTGGAACTACAAGCTGAAGGAGCAATTCATCTGGGGCGTCGGCACCGGCCTGGCCGGGCTGGGCATGCTGATCGCCTTCATGCGCAACAAGGACCGTGTCCTGCGGGCCAATGCCACCACCCTGACCACTCCGGAAGGGGTCACCATCCCCTTCGCCAGCGTCAGCAGGATCGACAAACGGAAGTGGGATAACAAAGCCCTTGCCTACCTCTGGTGGCAGGATGGGGAAGTCACCAAAAAAGCCGTGATCGACGACCTTGTCTTCGATGGCGCGGGCCGGGTGCTCGACCGCCTGATGTCCCAGTTTCACGGTGAATTGATCGATCTCGAACGCCCTCCCGCGGCCGGAACCACTCCGGAAAGTGCCTCCCCTCCCCCTGCCGCTTAGTCCCCCCGTCCGGCCGCTGATTTTGTTTTCAGTTGCAAACAGAACACGTCCTGATAAGGGGACCGGCCAGAACATCCCGTCCCACCACCCAACCATTTTATGTCAGAAAAAACCGTCGAAGAAAAAGTCCGTGACATCATCGTCGATCAACTCGGCGTGAATGCCGAGCAAGTTGTCCTCGCCGCCCGCTTCATCGAAGACCTCGGTGCCGACTCCCTCGACACCGTGGAACTCGTCATGGCCTTTGAAGAAGAATTCTCCATCGAAGTGCCCGATGAAGAAGCCGAAAAACTCCAGAGTGTCGGAGACGTCGTGAAATACGTCGAAGAACACGCCAGCGCCTAGTAGCCGGCCCCCCGGAAAGTCTTTCCCGAAACGCACCCGGTCCGCCGGGTGCGTTTTTTTGTAATGCCGTTCAAATGTGGAGCATGTCGTGCCGGCATGATTCCTGACGGCTTGGAGAAGCGTTTCATTTCCGCGATTCCCGTTGAATCAACTCCTCCTTGCCGGAAGCGGATTTCTCCGGGGCCCCGGACGCGAGGAACTCGCGGCAGGCCGCGGCAGCGTCGTAATCATCGCCCGAATGGATCACCGCACCAAAGCGGACCTGGAAGTTCTCTCCGCGCTTCACGGCAATCACGCTGTGGTCTCCCTGCTTCATCGCGGCGCGGCCGAAAAGATTCGCGACCAGCACTCCGTAATCGCGGTTATGCCACCAGCTTGGGCGCAAGTTCGCCCGGTCGGTCACCAGCGTAATGCCGATGCGGCGGCCTTCGCTGGTGCCGGAGTAGTCGCACCATCCGGCAGGCTGGCCCCAGGTATTTTTCGCCGTTTTCAGGCCGGTGCTGCTGGTGATGCGGCCGCCATTCTTCTCGGTGATGGCCGTGGCCACGCGTGCTCCAAAACCCATCTCCTCCTGGTCGCCGAAGGTGAAATCGCCATCGTCCGAGCGGAACGTCGCGTCCCAAACGATCAGCCACGCATTGACCTGGGCTGTGATGGTGAAGCGATTGGTCATGGTGCAGAGCGTCAATCCATCGCCGGTGCGCAGGCGGCACTCGGTGGCAAAGGTTAGACGGCCGTCCTGGACGGCGGGCGCTTGGGAGAACCGCACCTGTTCGATGCGCCCCTTGTTGCGCCAGAAGTCGGCGCCGCTGAGGTCGCCGAACGCCAGCCAGATGCCGGGATGCATTGTGTCGTGGTCCGTGGCATCCGCGCCGGGGACAGGCGGATGATTGCGGGTGGCTTTCACACCGCCGGGGGCATGAACATTTGCGAAGTAAGGCCGCAGGATCTTCTCATCGCGAAAGACGAACTCGGCCACCGGCTGGCCGGTGTGCCCGATGACGAGCCGGTCCGTCCGCAGGTCAAACTGGAAGCCGTCACCCGCCGGCACGGTCCCGGGAGTGCCGGTACCGGCCTTTTGGCCCTTTTGTGAAAGCAGCCATGCGGTGACATCGGCCACGTCCTGCGGGCCGAGCAGTGCGCCCTGCGGCGGCATGGGCGAAACAGGCAGCGTCTCGTGCTTCGTGATAGTGTCGGCGGCCAGCTCCACGGTTTCGCCGCCCGCGAGGCCTAGCTTCAGCGTCCTGCCGGTGGAGAGCACCATGCCAAAGTAGCTTTTACCGGCCGCCTCGACGACACGTGCGGAGAAGCCCTCGGTGATGACCGCAGTTGGATCGAGCATGGATTGCACGATGGACTTCGCCTCCATGCGGTCGCCAAGATTGGTGAGGTCGGGTCCAAAATTGATGCCGCGTCCGCCGACGCGATGACAGCCCGCGCATCCGGTGCCGACGAAGAATAGCGCTTCGCCCCGCTGCGGATTTGCCGACGGCATCGCGGCCAGGGCGGCGTCCATGGTGGTCGCGGTGGTGCGCGGTGGCAGAGGCTTGGGCTGCACGATGACGAAATAATGAGCCATGTTGCCGGACGTTTTGGCATCGCTGTTGCCACCGAGCACGACCTTTCCCGCGGGAAAATCCTTCGCCCATAAATGGAACGTGCTGTCGTCGGTGATCACGCGATAGTCCGTGTCGGCAAAGCCACGCAGCCACGCGGGACGCTCTTTGATGCGCGTGTCGTGCGCCACGATGACCGTGGACTCCAGCGCGACATCGAAGGTGAGGAAACTCTGGCCCTGCGAACGATCGTCCTCGTTGGCAGTGCGGATGATGAAGGCATCGCGCAGTGCTTCCGGAACCTGCTGGAAGACGTAGTTGCGGTCCGTGTATCCTGGCTGGCCCTCACGGAGGGTGCCGGCGTGGTAGTTGCGTCCGCTCTCCGCCACAATGTTGGCCGCGAGCGCAAAGGGCGGCGCGGCGGCAGGCTTGGACTTCGGGTCTGGATGGATGCCGACGCCCATGCCGAGCAGGGCCACGCCGCGCACGCTTTCGTCCTCGTCGCGGGTGAAGGGTTGCAATTGCGCCTTCGTCAGGACCTTGAGATCGAGCAAGGCCAACAGGGCCGCGCAACGCACGCCGCTGCGTGCATCTGCCAGCAGAGGCCGCAGTTCTTCCGCGCCGGCCAGATCGCGCAGCGCGTGCCATGTGGCGTAATAGGTCACGCGATCTTTTTCCACGGCTGCGTGAGCGATGAGCGGCACAGTGAGCGTCGCGAGCCGGGCTTGATGCACGGCCTGCACGCCGGCAAAGCGCACGCGCGGTTCCGGGTCACTCAGGGCGGACGCGCTAACGCTCCCGAGCGCAGCGGATTTTCGCTGGCCGAGGATACGGAGAGCCTGGAGCCGTGGATTCAGCTTCGATGCCACATCCGCTGCGATCCTGGCAAAGAGTTCGTCCCCGGCACCGGCACGCATCAATGCCCACAGCGTCCACGTTTCCTGCGCCTGACTCAGCGCGCCGCTCTTCCATGCGGTGAGGAGTTCTCCAAGCGCCGCTGGACCGCGGCGCGCTAGCTCATCCTGCGCATCAATGCGGCGCACGGGCAGCAGGCTGTCGAACTCCGCGAGCAATTGCGGCACCGTCATTTTGGCGGAGGCCATGTCCGGGGGCGGCGGCAGCGTCTTCGCTCCCACGGGCATGATGCGGTAGATGCGGCCCTCGTTGCTCATCTGGCCGTCCTTGTCCCACTCCACGCCATAACCACGACTCCAGCCGAGAATGTAAAGCGCCCCATCCGCGCCGAAGGCCATGTCCACCGGACGATACAGCGCGCGCTCTTCTTTAGACGAGATGAAGCCCTCCCACTGGCCACCCGCCGGCTGCAGCAGCGCGCCTTTCCATGCGGCGCGATAGATCTGCGTGGACTTCCGCAGCCAGTCATTGATGAGCCACACGCCGCGATACTTCGCGGGCCACGCGGGAGAATCCGCAAAGATCACCCCTGTGCCGCTGCCAGGGAACACCGGCCCGCTGATCGGCGCGGTGGGGAGATGATTGTCGCCCGTCCAATGGGTGCTCCACGCATGCGACCAGCCGAAGTCCGCGCTGTAAAACGGCATGAACAAGCGGTCGCCCTCGTTCTGATCCTGATCCGTGCCCAGCCACTCAAATCCGTGATCAAATGCCATTCCATACGGATTGCGCAGCCCGCGTGAAACGATCTCCAGATCCGCGCCGAGGTCATCGCAACGCAACACGCCGCCCTTCCCGCCCCAGTCGTCCCGGGGATCCTGATAGGTGCGCTGGTAGGTGTCCCTCGTGTAGGTTTTCGTCGCAGGAAAATCCGGCGCTCCCGCCGGTCCGGGAAATCCCGCCAGTTCTCGAAATGGCTTCGGCGCGATCCGCTCCGGCTCGCCTTGCACCGCTGCGGTCATGGCGAGACCTTTGCTATTCCCCTTGGTCATGTAGAGCTTGCCGTCCGGCGCCCAGTTCAGGCCGTGCAAGGCATGCTCGATGTTTCCCAGATCCGTGAAGACCCGCACAAATTCATCCGCCACATCATCGCCATCCAGATCGCGCACGAGGGTGAGGTCCGGCGCATTCGCCACCCACAGATCGCTCCCGTGCCATGCGAGTCCCTGGATGCAATTGAAGCCGGCAGCAAACGTGTGCGTCTCGTCCGCCACGCCATCGCCATCCGTATCCCGCACGATGACCACGCTGTCCGGCGGCGTCTGCGGCGTGGGATTCCGATACTGCGGTCCCATCCCCACGAACATGCGCCCGTGCGCATCGAAGGTGATCGAACAGGGATTCCGCACCAGCGGCTCCCTCGCAAACATCGTGACCGCAAATCCCTCCGGCACCCCCGGGAGCACTTGGAGATTGGCGGTGTCATCAAAGTTCCATTCCTCGCGCGGCTTGGCAGGATCCGTCTGCGCAGGGGCGCTCCCGCAGAGCAGCATGATAAATAACAGAAATTGGATTCTCATTGGCGGAATAGTTGGCGGGCATTGCCACTGAGGATTTATTGTTCATCGGCGGCGGGCAACTTCAGGCTCTAGTCCAGCAGGGCGGTGTTCTCCGGCGACCATTGATCAGCCAGCCACTGGGCGATGCGATGCAGTTCCTTTGCGCCGCCGCTCGTGTCGTCGCGGTGACGGGCGGCGATGGCGCGGACGCGGGCCAGTTGGTCGCGGAGGAGGGTGCGCTTCGTGGCGTCGAGCCTGCCGCGCCCGGCGCGGTTCCTCACCAAACCCGGCGTGGTGAGCGCACCCGGCACGGACCAGTCGCGGTCGGTGTTGAAGACGTGGAACAATGCGAAGAGGTCGTCCACCTGCGCGGGCTGCCAGTCGCGGCCGAAGAGTTCGCCGCCCAGACGTGCGCGGAGTTCGGCGTCGGTCAGGTCTGGATTCGCGGTGAGTTCCCGGAAGGCCAAACGGATGGCGCGCACGGGCAGTTCGCGATACGGATTTTCGCCGTCCTTCAGCCAGCCGAAGCCGAAGGGAATCTGCCGCTTCCCGACCAGCCACGGCTCGCCGAACTCGGTCCGCGGCACGACGTAGCTGTAGCATTCGAACGAGGGCACGTAGCCGCTGCACTTCCCGTCGCGCGCCTGCTTCACACCGGCGCGGATGTTCGCCAAATCGAAACGGCCCAGCGCTTCATTCCACCACCATGAGCCCCTGGCCTGAGCGATGAGAGCCGGCTCCAGCGCCGCGCTGTGCGGTGTGAAGAAGAGCGTCCAGCGCGGGTCGAACGGCTGCTTGCCTGCGGTCGCTTCGTCGAAGGAAAAGCGCAGCTTCGCGCCGGAAAAGTAATGCGGATATACGACAACGGTCGCATCGGGTTGGCGCGCCCAGACTTCGTTCGAGAGGTCGCGCACGAAGGCGAACTCATGGTCGAAAAACTTCGGCCCACACTCCGGGCAATGGCAGATGGCGTAGTCACTCGACTCGATGAACAGTCCATCCGCCCCGGGATAAAACTCGAACGCCATCTCGCGCACATATTCGCGCATGAAGTGTTGCGACTCCGCCTTGGCCGGGCAAAGGTTCCAACCCCAGCATCCGATGCCGAACTCTGCGACCGGCTTACCGTCCTTGCCGACCGCCTTCAACTCCGGTTTCTCCAAGGGCAACTGGTTCACGCCGTCGTACCCGAAGGGCGTGAAGCCAAGCAGCACCTTGATGCCACGCCGGTGCGCGTGAGCGATGAGTTCGCGTCCGAAATCCGCCTTCACGTTCTCGTGGTCCTTCGCCCACTGCCACGTGATGGGAAATTTCCTGGAGCGGAACGCGCCGCCCATCCAGAGAATGATCGTGTTCGCGCCGTCCGCCGCCGCGTCGCCGAGAATTTCCTCCCACACGCCGAGGCCCAACGTCGGCATGCGCATGAAGCAGAGGTAGTAGCCGCGCTGCTGAAAAGCGGACGGAGCTCCGGCACTGAAACTTGCCGGGGGCGAATTGACCGCGGCGGTGCCGGCGGCGGTCATGGCGAGGAATTCGCGGCGGTTCATGGATTCACTCCTTCCAGCACCCACACCGAATGCCCCCCGCCAGGCGGCTCGAAGGCGCCCAGAATCCACAGCACCTTGTCGAACTTGCCGTAGCGTTCCCCCAGCCAGCGGCCCAGCATTATTTGAAGCGCGCTGAAGCCCCGTTCCTGGCGCAGCACCTCCGCACCGCCCGCGTTTTTTACCACGGCGGCACCGCTGTCGCAGTCGGATTTCCAAACGGGCGGCTCACCGGCACGGAGCGAAGCAGCGCCAGACAGCATAGCCGTCAGGATCAATGAAAGGATGATGGGCTTCATGGTGTTGTGACTGGCAGGAAAAAATTACGCAGAACGATGGTCCGCGCCACTGTTTGTGCTGGAGGCGGCCGATTCCTGCGCCATACGCGCACCGCGCGGCGATAGTTTCAGCACCGCCCGCAATTTCGAGCGTTTACTTCGATTTCGTGAGGCCCTCACCCCGGCAGGCGCGACCGGGGCCGGAAATCACTGGCCAAACGGCAGGAATGAGAGCCGGAAAGTCATCCCCCCAGCCCTTCCAGCACCTCCCGCCAAAGCCCCACCTCGCCGGGATGCCCCAGCCGCTCCAAGTGCCCGGCAATCTGCTCCTCACCCGGTTCCCTGACATCTTCCCCGGCCAGTTGTTTTTCATCCGCGGGCATGTCCGGCAGCGCCACACAGGCCATCCTCCAGCAAGCCCAGGCCCGCCACGTCCGCAACTCCGCGCGCGGCCCGGACATCCGGGTGGCAAGGTGCTGCCAATGTCGCCTCGGATTTCCCATAAAGTGCTCCGGCAAGTGGTGGTCCAGCAGCCAACCGATCGCCAGATAAGGCAGGGGCCACTGCCGCAACACCGGCTCCGATCCATCCAACTCCGCCCCGAGGGCCCGGTTCAGCAACAGAATCGAGCGGGCGGGAAATCCCTGCTGCCACAGACTCTGCGCGTAATGAAGTGCCGCGAGGTAAAAGTCCGGACCGCGCTCCTCCCCGAGCACCGCCACGGAGGCTGCTGACAACGGCTCGTCCTGACGTGGCAGGTACGGGCAGGATTCCAAATCAGACAGATGAATCAAGATCGGGGCCATCATCACGGAATCAGATGGTCACCCGTTCCTTGGGCGCCGCGGCGGGCTCCGGAGCAGGCGCCCCGGAAGTTTTGACAGGACGGTAGAAATAAAGCAGTGCCCCCGCCAGCAGGAGGAGTCCCAGCAACAGGGTCAGCACGGTGGAGCGGAAAAAACTTCCCATGCTGCGCAGGGCAATCCGCAATTCCTCCCGGCTGCCCAACTGCTCCGCCCGCCGCGCCCGGGCGGCCCCGCCGATCAACTGCGCCGCCATGAACAGGAGCAGCAGCGCCACCAGGGCCAAGCCGCCCACGGTCGCCCATGGGTGCTCCATGACCGGACGCAGCAGCGGCGGCACCCGTTTGCTCCATTCCGTCAGCCGGTCCGGCTTCAACCACGCAAAATAACCAATCGCCGTGCCCACTGCCACACACGCCACCCCGGTCGCGCCGTGCAGCCAGCCAGACACTTCAACCCAGCCGGCATAACCCCGCAGGGTCCGCGCCAGCTCCGCCACGAGGCCTCCGGATTCCGCGGATTCCCCCGCAGGACCCGCCTGCCTTCCCGGCGTGACTGAAAAAAGCTCCGGCTTCACCTCCCCAGCCGATACCCACGCCGGCATCCCCTTCTGCCAGACCAACGTGGTGGGCCGCAGCACCCCGCTGCCCGCCAACGCCGGCAATTGGTCCTCCGGCACGGCGAGGCGCTCCTGACGATCCGAAACGTAATACCAAAGCATGCCGGTCTTTACCACCGCCCCGCCAGTCCCGCAACGTCCCGCTTTGCTCATTCCACGTTGGACGTTCTCTCTTCCACGCCCGACGATCCTCCGCTTCACCCGTCCCTCAAACTGACTTCCCCATGGCCCGAGGCCTCACTTCCGCAGAACGCACCGCTCTCCTCTCCCAGGTCCGGGAGATCTACGCCCGACTCGCCCAACGGCCCATTGAGCGGAACTGCCTCAACCGCACCGAATGCTGCCGGTTCCGCCTGACCGGCCGCACCCCCTTTCTCACCCGGGGCGAAGCCCTCGTGGCCCACTCCGCCGCCCGCGCCGCCGGAAAGAAAAAACTCCCGCTGCCGGCCGATGGCTCCTGCCCGCTGCTGGGCCCGGACGGCCGCTGCACCATCTACGATTCCCGCCCCTTTGCCTGCCGCACCCACTTCTGCGAAGCCGCCGGCGGCCCTTACTCCCGCAAGGAAGTCCGCGACCTCATCCATGAACTGGAAGCCATCGACCAACGGCTCGGCGGCAGCGGCGGCATGGGACTCCCCGCCGCCATGAAATGGGCCACGGAACAGGCTACCTGAGGCTGAGGTCAACGTAACCTCCTCCTCCCCGGCTTCGTCCTGTCCCGCAATCCAGGCTTCTTCATCCCTCATCCTGCTCCCCCCCATGTGCCGATTCCTGCCATTCTCCTTCGCCTGCCTTTTGGCCGCCGCTCCCGCCCTGCACGCCCAGCGTCCGGACCGGCCCCAGGCCCCGCCCGTTCCACCCACCGTGGCAGCGATGCCCGACCTGCCCTACGCCGGCACCGATAACAAACGCCAGCAACTTGACCTCTACCTGCCCAAAGCACGTGAAGCCGGGAAAACGCTCCCGGTCCTGGTCTTCATTCACGGCGGTGCCTGGCTGGCCGGCGACAAATCCCAAGGCCGGGGTCAGGTCCTCCGTGCCGTCGCCGAAGGCAAGGCCGCCGGAGTCAGTATTGGCTACCGCCTCAGCAGCGAAGCCCCATGGCCGGCCCAGATCCACGACTGCAAGGCGGCGATCCGATGGATCAAAGCCCACGCCAAAGAGCACAACCTCGACCCCGACCGCATTGTCGTTTGGGGTTCCTCGGCCGGCGGCCACCTTGTCGCCGTGCTCGGCACCAGCGCCGGGGTGCCCGAAATGGACGGCACGCTCGGACCTGACACGGATCAGAATACCAAAGTCGCCGGAGTGATCGACTTCTTCGGACCCACCGATGTTTCCCAAATGGATGCCCAGCGCCTGCCGGATGGCCAAAAACACGACTCCGCCGACTCCCCGGAATCGAAACTCCTCGGAGCGCCGGTCCAGACCGTCCCTGACAAAGTCAGAAGCGCCAACCCCATCACCTACGTCGACCCCACTGACCCACCCTTCCTCATGGTCCACGGCGACAAGGACCCGCTCGTCCCCCACGGCCAGAGTGAACTCCTCGCCGCCGCCCTTACAAAAGCCAAGGTCCCCCACGAACTCTACACCGTCCCCGGCGGCGGTCACGGTGGGTTCAAGGACCCCGAAGTCCCCATCAAAGTCCGCGCCTTTCTCGAGGCCCGTTTCGAAAAGAAGTTGGAGCGTTAAACCAGGCCGAGGTGCGAGCTTGCTTTCCAGTTTGCCGTTTCAACCCGCTCCAGCCACCCCTCAACATAATTTTGCTATAAAAAAAGGGGGGTGCAGGGCGCTGATTTTAAACCAGCGCCTCATCACCACGATCGTTGCAGGAGACTTGCAGATGTGGCGTTGCTGCCGGCGAGGCTGCCCGGGGGCACGCCTGGCTGCCATGGGAAATCCTAGCTGTTGCAAACCAGGTTTATTGACGGGAGTGTTAAAGTCAGGGTCCTGCATTGGACTTTGGCCACCTCAAGTGCTTCAGGAGGAACAACTGGCAGCACATGCGATTTGCGATAATTCGCCGCTCCACCAACACTATGAATACCCGTCTGACCTGTATCGGCCTTCTCCTGCTGGTTCTTTTAACGTCGTTCGGATACACCGACACCTTGGAGGGGAAGACACAGCAACTCGCTTCGCCCGATCAGGTGCCGGAAGGTTTGGCCAAGTCGGATTGGCAGAGCATCCGTGCGGCCCACGAGGCCGGCCGTCATGCTTTCCAACCGGTCGGGGACGGATGGCAGGCGAGGAATCCGGGACAGCAGTGGCTGACGCGGCTAGATGGGCAGGGTTTCACCGTGACGCCCGATGCGGGAGGGTGGACGTGGGGCTTGGAGTTGGCGGGATACGGGAAGCCAACCGGAGCGTGGCAGGAGGGCGGAAAGATCTCTTATGCCAGGAAGGATGGACTGACCGAGTGGTTTATCAATGATACGCGGGGATTGGAACAGGGATGGACGCTCACCCAACGCCCTGAGCGCGCTGGACCGAGTGGCCCGGTGCGCCTCGATCTCACGGTGCGCGGTGGCCTGCGCCCGCAAGTTTCCCCGGAGGGAGCCAGCGTGGCATTCCTGAATGAATCCGGCGGCGCGGCCCTGACCTACGGCGGACTCAAAGCATGGGATGCGGACGGCAAAACCGTGCAGGCCCGCTTCGTGGAGGGGGCAGGAAAAAGCCAACTGATTGGCGTGGTGGTCGATGACGCGGAGGCGAAGTATCCCATCACCGTTGATCCAATTGCGCAGCAGGCTTACCTCAAGGCCTCCAATGCGGGTGCCGGAGACGAGTTTGGCTGGTCCGTCGCGATCTCCGGCGACACGGTGGTGGTCGGGGCTCCTTTTGAGGACAGCAACGCGACCGGGGTGAACGGCAACCAAGCTGATGATACCGCTGCTAATGCCGGGGCCGCCTACGTATTTGTGCGCAGCGGAACCACATGGAGCCAGCAGGCCTACCTCAAGGCTTCCAATACGGAGGCTGACGATAAGTTTGGCTGGTCCATCGCGGTCTCCGGGGACACAGTGGTGGTCGGGGCTCCTTTTGAGCGCAGCAGTGCTACCGGGGTGAATGGCAACCAAGTTGACAATTGGCTTGCGATTTCCGGAGCCGCCTACGTGTTTGTGCGCAGCGGAACCACATGGAGCCAGCAGGCCTACCTCAAGGCTTCCAATACGGATCTTTGGGACGGGTTCGGCCATTCTGTCTCGGTGTCCGGCGATACGGTCGTGATCGGAGCTTTCGGGGAGGCCAGCAACGCGACCGGGGTGAACGGCAACCAGGCGGACAATTCCACCCTCGGTTCCGGGGCCGCCTACGTATTTGTGCGCAACGGAACCACATGGAACCAGCAGGCCTACCTCAAGGCTTCCAATACGGGAACTCGGGACTACTTCGGTCTCGCCGTCGCGGTCTCCGGCGACACAGTGGTGGTCGGGGCATATCAGGAGGACAGCAATTCCACCGGGGTGAACAGCACTCCAAATGACACTGGCGATCTGGATTTCAACTCGGGTGCCGCCTACGTATTTGTGCGCAGCGGAACCACATGGAGCCAGCAAGCCTACCTCAAGGCTTCCAATACGGGAACTCAGGACTACTTTGGCTATTCCGTCGCGATCTCCGGCGACACGGTGGTGGTCGGGGCAGATCAGGAGGACAGCAACGCGACCGGGGTGAACGGCAACCAAGCTGATGATACAGCTGCCGATGCCGGGGCCGTCTACGTATTTGTGCGCAGCGGAACCACATGGAGCCAGCAGGCCTACCTCAAGGCTTCCAATACGGATTTCGAGGCTTCCAATACGGATTTTCGGGACGGGTTCGGCCATTCTGTCGCGGTGTCCGGCGATACGGTGGTGGTCGGGGCTCCTTTTGAGGACAGCAACGCGACCGGGGTGAACGGCAACCAAGCTGATGATACCGCTGCTAATGCCGGGGCCGCCTACGTATTTGTGCGCAGCGGAACCACATGGAGCCAGCAGGCCTACCTCAAGGCTTCCAATACGGGGGCTGAAGACGTGTTTGGCAGGTCCGTCGCGGCCTCCGGCGAAACGGTGGTGATTGGGGCTAATTGGGAGGACAGCAACTCGACCGGGATGAACGGCAACCAGGATGACAATTCGGCCCCGGGCTCCGGTGCCGCCTACGTTTTTGCTGATTTGGTCAGCTTTTCGCTTTTAACATCCGCACTGAACGGTACGATAACCGGTAACGGCATTTACACATCCGGCAGCACGGCCACTCTGACGGCCATCGGTGCCCCCGGCTACGGGTTTACTGGCTGGACTGGTGATGCCAGTGGGACGGCGAATCCGCTTTCGATCCTGATGAACTCGGACAAGACGGTCGGTGCCAATTTCACCCGACAATTCACACTGACCACCACCACGCTTAACAATGGTTCCATCACGGGGATTGCTGCGGATGGAAAATACTTCACGGAGACGACGGCCACGCTGACTGCGATTCCCGCCGCAAATTATGTCTTCACCGGATGGACCGGCGACGCCAGCGGCACGGCAAACCCGCTCTCAATCCCAATGGACTCGGACAAGACGATAGGTGCCACCTTTGGACCTGACCCAAGCGATGCCGACGGGGACGGTTTGACCGCGTATCTTGAGAGAGTGGTGTATGGCACCAACCCCAACCTGACGGATACCGATGGTGACGGATTGACGGACGCTTGGGAGGTTGGCGTGGGTCGTTTCTCGATCATCCAGGGGAGTTTCACGTGGGAAGAGGCCCGGACTGATGCCAAGGCGAAGGGTGGCGATCTGGCATCATTGCCGGATGAAAACCGGTGGAACCGGGTCATGGAAACTCTGGGAGCCAATGCACTCGATCCCTACGCCGGCCTATGGATCGGTGCGGGCGACGCGGCGGAGGAAGGAAATTGGACCTGGGTGAACGGCGAAGCCTTTGTATATCAGCGCTGGGCTGCCACCAGACCCAGCACCATCACCGGCAATACGCTCGACTATGCAGAGGTAGCGGGCGGGGCCGGCGCGGAGATCGGGAAGTGGTATGACCGCGCCAGTATCACCACCCGCGATGGATACATTCTGGAAACCGGCTACGCCAGCAACCCCACGGACGCCGACTCCGACGACGACGGATTGAGTGACGGACAGGAAAGGACACGCGGCACCAATCCGCTACGCCTGGACACTGACGGTGATGGACTGGGCGATTCCTTCGAAGTCAAGTTTCAGCTCAATCCGGTGAAACAGGACAGCGACGGCGACGGCATTGCCGACGGAGTGGAGGACGAAGACGGTGACACCCTTACGAATTCCCAGGAAGCCGCTCTGGGCACCTCGCCGTACTCCGGGGATTCAGACGCGGACGGTCTGCTCGATCAGGAAGAAGTCAACGTTCACAGCACGGACCCGACCAAAAAGGACACCGATGGCGATTTACTGAAGGACGGCACCGAGGTCAAAGTCACTTCAACAAACCCATTGGTGAAGGACACCGACGCGGATGGGGTCCAGGACGGAGATGAAGACCTCGACGGGGACGGCTTCACCAACCGGCAGGAATTGGAAGTGTTCCTGACCGCGCCAAACAACGGCTCCGACCGCTTCGCCATCGAATTTGAATACACGCCCTCTGCCCACGCCCTCAAGTTCCCGACCGTTTCAGGACGCCGTTATCGTGTGGAACGATCACTGGACCTTATCAATCCCGCCGGATGGGCGGAGACAGTGACTTTTATCGGGAGTGGAGCCACGGTCACCGTCCCGCTGGGTGCGCCCTTCTCGTCCATTTGGTTCTACCGGGTCAGGGTAAGTTTGGATTGAAAACATCTCAAAAAAGCTTCCCCGCTGGAGCGGGAGTATTTTAAATAGCTGCTGGAAATAAATCGCCACTCATGACCGCGACCCAACCAAACGATCAGTCCGACGGGGCGTTGGTGGCGCAGGAACAACTGCTCCCCTTCCTGCTCGATCCGCAGTCCTATCCACACCACCCGAAACGGGTGCGGCTGGTGCAGACACATGCCTCTTTCGTTTTCATCGCGCCGCCTTTTGTCTACAAGGTCAAGAAGGCCGTCAACTTTGGTTTCCTCGACTTTTCGACGCCTGCGAAGCGCCTGCATTTCTGCGAACGTGAGGTCGCCCTCAACCGCCGGCTCGCGCCCAGCACTTATCTCGGGGTCGTTCCTATCACGAAGCACGGCGGGCACTATGGTTTCGGCCAGGAAGGCCCCGTGGTGGAATACGCCGTCCAGATGCGTCAGCTTCCTGACGGCCATTTTCTCGACCAACTCCTCAAACGGAACAAGATCGGCCCCCGCGACCTGAACCGGATTGCCACGTTCCTGAAGAAGTTTTATGAGGCCCAGCAACCCACCGGGGAAATCCGCGACTGGGGACGCATTGACCATCTCCGCATCAGCACCGACGAGAATTTCCGCCAGTCCCGGGAGTTCATCGGCCACACTCTTTCCCCGGCCGCAGCCGCCACCCTGCCTTTTTATACCAACCGGTTTTATGCCCGCCACGCCCGGCTCTTTGCCTCAAGGCTCCGGGAAGGGCGCATTCTCGACTGCCATGGGGACCTGCACCTGGAGCATATTCATCTCACGCCCCGCACCCTGCAGATTTACGACTGCATCGAGTTCAATGACCGTTTCCGTTATGTGGATGTGGCCAACGACGCGGCGTTTCTCGCCATGGACCTCGATTACCATGAGCGCTCCGATCTGGCGCGTCAGTTCGCCATCCGGATGGCGGGGGCGCTCCATGATGACGGGATGCTGCGCCTGATGGATTTTTACAAATGTTACCGTGCCTATGTGCGGGGCAAAGTCGAAAGCCTGCAGAGCGTGGCCCATGCCGCCCCGGAGCGTCAGCGGCGGGCGGGGGCGGAACGGGCGCGGCGCTACTTCCGGCTGGCGCTGCGTTATGCCGTCGCTGGATCGCAGCCTCTCGTGTTGGTGGTGATGGGCGGCATCGCCTCCGGCAAAAGCAACCTCGCGCAGGCCCTCGGAGCCGAGCTCGGGTGGGAAGTTTTCGCTTCCGACCGGCTCCGCAAAGAAGCGGCCGGCCTGCCGCTGTACGAACGCAGCAAGGTTTCCGCCCGGCCGCAGCTCTATTCAAAGACCATGACCGCACAGATCTACCAGCGCCTGCTCGAGGCCGCCACCGCGCAGGTGAAACACGGCAGCAGCGTCATCCTCGATGCTACCTTTTCCCGCCGCACGCAGCGGGCAAAGCTGGTGAAACACTTCGGGAAGCGCGGAGTGGCATGGTGCTTTGTCGAAGCCCATGCCAGCAAGGCTGCGGTCAAACAAAGGCTCCGCGCCCGCGAGGCCAGTCCCGGCGAAGTCTCTGATGCCCGGCTGGAGGACTTCGCTTCCCTCACCCAGCGTTACCAGCCCCCCACGGAGCTGCCACGCGGCCACTGTTTCAGAATCAGCACCACTGGTCCACTGGAGCAGAGCCTCACCAAAACCCTGCAAGGCCTCGCCCGGCTTCAGGTGGACTCCATCACCTGACGGCCAGCGATGCCACTTGGACGGCGACGGCCTGATCATACTGGAGCAGGGCCTCCTGAAGTTTCAGGGGATCTCCGCCATGTTTTGCCAGCAGACTCCTGGCATAGTCGTGGGCGGACTGGAACCGGCCGTTCCCATCGGCATCCAGCCAGATGGGGTTGGTGGAACCCATCACCCGCGGGATAAACGTTTTGCTGCTGGCCTGATAGGGCCGGGGGATCTCCCAGAAGGGTTCGACCACCCCGGGCCCGGTGGCCATGACCACCAGATGGACATCGTGCTCCGGTTTGGGCAGATGCCAGACCATACGTGCCTTTTCGCCGGGCCGGTTGGCATCATCGATGGCGGCTTCCCGGATCAGCAGACCGTTGGCATACAGTTCCACGCGGTCGGCTTTGACCCATGAAGGCCCAAGCACGATGGCCTCGACTTTGATGGTCCGAGGGAGGCCGGTCGCCAGATCACCCACCGTAAACCGATCCTCCACCTTCAACTGAACAAGGAGGCCAAGACTGACCAGCAGGCGGCCTTGTTGATAACTTCGCCACACTTCATCCAGATCAAGGCGGGCCGGATCGGCATCCCGTGCCGCCACATAGGTGCGTCCCTGTCCGAGGATAAAACGGTTCACATCATGAGTATCGCTGGAAGCAATCGCCGCAATGCGGTGGCCCCGGTTCAGCAGGGCAAACCAATCCCGGAACAACAGATGGATGTCGGATTGCATCGCGGCGGACGTGACCACTTCCATGGCATCGATCTGCAGGCCCTCTGCCTGAAGGTGCTCTCCCGTGGCCGGATTGAATTGACCATCTCCCAGGGGGGTAAAGCCGCTGTGCACATCCCGGGGATGATTCAAAGTGATCACCTTGACCCCCGGGGTGGCGCGGATCTCCGGCAGCAGCTTGGCCCATGATTCCTGACGGAAGGGTGCCACCGGAGCGCCGGGGGCAATGGGAAAGGCGTTGAAGTGTCCATGCTTGGTGGTGACCTCATTCCCCACCACCGGGGTGAACCGGTCCAGCAGCCCCCGGCCCGCCGCCGCAGGCGTAAAATCGGTGTGATGATTGTGGTCGGTTGCCACCGCCAACTCGATGCCTTCCCCGGCAATCGTCAGGACGCGTTCCGTCAGGGTGGCATCGCCATGGCCGCTGTGGGTGAGGGTATGGATGTGGCTGTCGGCGGCGACCCACCCTTCCGTCGGCACTTCCCGGAGCAGTTTGAGGGTCACGGGCCGGGTTTCCCCTTCCTGCAGGTGGATCTCCGTCCGCGCCACGCTCCATTCAAAACCACGGCCCGCGTGCAGCACATAGTCCCCGGCCGGAAGCGACAACCGGGCCTTGCCGCCGCCGGTATAACACACCCCCACCCGCAACGCCACCCCGCCCGCCGGTTCCGCGAGCATGGGTTGCAGAGTGCCATCCGGTTTTGTCAGGGTCAGCCGGCAGGGCATCGTTTCTCCATTCGATCCATCAAGGACCGTCACTTCCAGCCGGGCCTCGCCCAGCACCTCCTCGATCGGCCCGGAATGCAGGGAGATCGGACCCACCTCGATATCATCCAGTGCTGACGGAGCGTCGATCGCCAGAGTATTTTCCCCATCCTGCAAAGCCCCTGGGGCAATGGCCAGCAGGCTTTCGAGGGCTGTTTCCGCAGTCACCAACTCACCGACACGCTTCCCGTTGAGCAACACCGGCCAGGTCAGTTTGACGTCGCGCTGCCAGATCCGGAGGGTTTGCCCGGTGGCATTGGCCTTGCCTTGAAACCGGAACTCCAGGCGGGAGGCATCCACCGGCCGGTCTTTGAAACTCTCCCACTCCCATTGGCCCGATTGCCCGAGATGCCGCCGGGCCGGTTCCAGCACTACAGGCGGGGCCTCCGCGGCTTCCCCCGCCAGCACAGCCATCATCAGCAGCAGCATCCCCGCACCAAACCTCATGGACAGTATCATCCCCTGCCTACGCAGCGCCGGACCCGCCTTTTCCAGGCTGAGCCGGCACCATCACAAGTCAGGTGCAACGTTTCAAGGCCGGTACCTGCTCAGGCCACCTTCTCCTCAACGACGTCATCCGGCCGGGGCTGCGGCCCTTCGGGCGGGAGGATATCCTGCTCGACGCGGAGGTTGCGGATGATGAACTCCTGACGTTCCGGGGTGTTCTTGCCCATGTAGAAGGTGAGGAGCTCCTTGATGGAATGGCTGTGATCGATGCCGACGTGGTCGAGGCGGATGTCCTTGCCGATGAAGTGTTTGAACTCGGAAGCGTTGATTTCGCCGAGTCCTTTGAAGCGGGTGATTTCGGGGTTCTTGCCGAGCTTTTTCATGGCCGCCTGCTTCTCATCCTCACTGTAGCTGTAGATGGTTTCCTTTTTGTTGCGGATGCGGAAGAGCGGGGTTTGCAGCACGAAAAGGTGGCCGCGGCGCAGCAGATCGGGGAAGAACTGCAGGAAAAAGGTGATCATCAGCAGCCGGATGTGCATGCCGTCCACGTCGGCATCGGTGGCGAGCACCACCTTGTTGTAGCGCAGATCGTCCACACTGTCCTCAATGTTAAGGGCGTGCTGGAGGAGATTGAACTCCTCGTTTTCATACACGATTTTTTTGTTGAGGCCGAAGGTGTTGAGGGGTTTGCCGCGCAGGCTGAAGACGGCCTGGGTATCGACATCACGGGCGCTGGTGATGGAACCGCTGGCGCTGTTGCCTTCGGTGATGAAAAGGGTGCTCTCCTCCTTGTTTTTGGCGGTGGAGTCGAGGTGGACCCGGCAGTCCCGCAGTTTTTTGTTATGGATCTTGGCCTTGCGGGCACGTTCCTTGGCGATTTTGGCCACCCCGGCGAGTTCCTTGCGCTCGCTTTCGTTCATCTGGATTTTCTCCAGGAGGGCCTTGGCCGTGTCCTTGTTTTTGTGGAGGTGGAGTTCCAGCTCCTTGGACAGGAAATTGGCAATAAAGGTACGGACGGTCTGGCCGTCCGGTTCCATGTGGGTGGAACCCAGTTTGGTCTTGGTCTGGCTTTCGAACACGGGTTCCGTGACCTTGATGGCAATCGCCGCCACGATGCCGGTGCGGATGTCGGAAGGGTCATAGTCCTTCTTGAAGTGCTCACGCATGGTCTTTACCAGAGCCTCGCGGAAGGCCGCGAGGTGGGTGCCGCCCTGGTGCGTGTTCTGGCCATTCACAAAACTGTAGTAATCCTCCCCGGCCTGCTCGGCGTGGGTGAAGGCGATCTCGATATCCTCGCCCTTGAGGTGGATGATCGGATAGAGGGCCTCCTGGGGGAGGTTATCGCGCAGGAGGTCGGCGAGGCCGTCCTTGGACCGGAATTTGGTGCCGTTCAGGTTCAAGGTCAGTCCGGTATTCAGATAGGAATAATAACGGCACATCCGCTCGAGAGTCTCGATATCCCACTTCACCCGGGGACCGAAAATAGCCGCATCCGGCGTGAAGCTGAGGCGGGTGCCGTTGCCTTCCCGGGTCGGCTGCGGTTTTTTCATCTCCTGCTGCACCTTCCCTTTGCTGAACTCGATCAGCTTGGTCTCCCCTTCCCGGTAGGCCTGGATATCGAAGAAACTGGAGAGGGCGTTGACGGCTTTGATCCCGACCCCGTTGAGGCCGACCGATTTTTTGAAGGCCTTGGAATCGTATTTCGCCCCGGTGTTGATTTTGGCGGCGCAGTCCATCAGTTTGCCCAAGGGGATGCCGCGGCCGTAGTCGCGCACCTTCATCCGGCCATCGGCCAGCTCGATGTCGATCTGTTTGCCGTGACCCATGACGAATTCATCGATGGAGTTGTCCAGCGCCTCCTTGGCGAGAATATAAATACCATCGTCCGGGGCGGAACCGTCGCCCAGTTTCCCGATGTACATGCCGGGGCGCAGGCGGATGTGCTCCACCCAGTCGAGGCTGCGGATGCTGTCTTCGTCGTAAATCGGTTCGCTCATGGGCGGGAGAATAGTTTGGGCCTCTTAAGGAATCAAGCCGTGGGCTGCAATTCTGTGTGGCCTGCCGGCTTGCCAAAAGTCAGCTATCCTGTATTAAAATATCCAAGTGAAGACTACTTGGTGTTTTTCAAAGGTATCCCTGGGGTTGCTGGTCAGCGGGGCAATTGCGCCCACCCAGGCGGGACTGCTTTATTACGAGGGTTTTAACTACCCGGTGGCAGAAGACGGGCTGAAATATCAGGGAGGATTTGCGGCCACCCCGGCGCCGGCGACGGGAGCAGACGCGGATATCGAGCCGGATAGCCTGCGCTACATGGATGCGGCGGGCAACGCCCTCCAGACCACGGGTCATCATGCCCATGTGGACTCAAATGAGGAAAGTGCCACGGTCAGCAACATCGCCCCCGTGCTGCGCCTGCCAACCCAACAACCGTCAGGAAGTGAGCTTTGGATTTCCTTCGTGGGACAACAAACGGCTGGCAGCACTCTGCGGTTTTTCAATTTCTCGCTGCGGGCGCCTGACAATACACTCCAGCCTCCTGATGCTGATTCCAACATGGATGAAGTGGTCATTCTGGGGATGCCTTCCGGTGCCGGGGAGCAATTGTGGCGCCTGTGGGACCGGGGCACCAATCAGAATCTTTGGGCTTCGGCCATTTCCCCCACTCCCACCACCCAGCAGTCCCTGATTGTGGCGCGGGTGGAGTTGAATGCCGTGGACGGCGTGTTGGAAAGATACACGCTCTGGGTGAATCCAAGGCTGGATCGCCCCCCCGCGGAAGCCAACGGTTTCTCCATGGTTTCCGGCGCCTCGGACTTCAATGTCTGGTCCGATCTGGAGCAACTCCGGCTCGCCGCGGGCTACAACGCGGGGGACCCTTCCGGCTGGAAAGTGGACGAAATCCGCCTGGCGGATACGTGGCACGAGGTTTTGCCCTATTGGCCTTTTACTCCGACTTCAGTAGAGGCTGGCACCTCGCCGGGACGGGTGCAGATCGGGTGGATGGCGGCTCCGGGGTTCAAAGATGGCGTTGAATGGTCGCCGGACCTGACCCAATGGATTCCCTATCTGGACAGCCTCCGGCTGAATGGCCCGGTCGCCGGGCCGGTCACTTATGAGACTCCGGAGGGAGGCCCCGGCCCCCGTTATTTCCGGCTGCGCCGTGGTTATTGAATTTTCTGTCGCCCAATCCATATCGCACGATGTCCGATGCCCCCGAGTCCGAGACGCCGCCGCCCGGTTCCGGCCGGCCCGCCATGGACGCGGCTTCCGCCAGGTGGCTGCTGATGGACGCGCTCGACGCGACGACGTCTCCCGGTTCTGCTACGGGATGGATCCCCCCCGCCCTGGAGGAACTCAGCCATCTCTTCACCGAATACCATATTTCCCGCATGATCGGCCGGGGCGGCATGGGAGCTGTTTATTTAGGGACGGATCCCACCCTGCGCCGGCCGGTGGCCATCAAAATCCTGCCGCCGGAATTGAGCCGGCTTCCTGGTTTTGCCGACCGGTTTCGGCGTGAAGCCTGGGCGCTGGCGCAATTGGAGCACCCTCACATTGTCAATATTTATCAATTCGGCACCACCGCCGACGGGCATCTTTTCTTTGTGATGGAATATGTGGAGGGAACCAACCTGGCCGACCTCCTCCTGCAGCAGAAAGCCAATCACCCCGACACGCCGCCCTTCCCTCCCCGGCAGGTGCTGGAGATCGCCTGCCAGGTCTGTGAGGCCCTCATCGGAGCCCATTCCCAGGGGATTCTGCACCGCGATATCAAACCAGCGAACCTGCTGATGGACGCCACCGGGCGCATCAAGCTGGTGGACTTCGGCCTCGCCCGCCCGATCGACAAGACCAGGCCCGAAAGCCAACTGACCGGCACCCACCAGGTCATCGGCACCCGCGACTACATGGCCCCTGAGCTGTTGGACGGCCAGGACATCGACGGACGGGTGGACGTCTACGCGGTAGGGGTGCTGATTTATGAAATGCTGACAGGAGAATTGCCCCGCGGGGTGTTCCTGCCACCGTCCCACCGGCAGCCCCTAGACCGGCGTCTTGATGAGATTGTGGACAAGGCCATGCAGGCGGACCCCAGCCGCCGCTTTGCCACCATCACGGAGATGCACGCCGCGCTCCAAACTCTCCGCCTGGGCAGCGGCGGACTGCCCCAATCCCGGCGCTGGGGAGTAGCCGCGGCCCTCATCCTGGCTGGCGCGGCGGCGGGCAGCGCCGTCCACTATTCTCGGAAAAGCCCCTTGGCCCCAACGCGGGATCCAGCCCAAACGGGAACCGGCCTGATCTTTGAGGAATCCTTCGACTACCCGCCCGGTGAGGATGGTTTGTCCCTCGCGCCCCGCTACGGCACTCAGGATTCCTCAGACTCGATCGCGGACATCACTGCCGATGGGATGGGTTATACGGCACCTGATGGCGCGGTGCTCCTGACCAGTGGCCGCGCTGCCCTCCTGGACGCCGCCGAGGAAGAATCCACTCTCCGGCACATCACTTCTCTGAAAATCCCCAATGGGCCGGAAACGGAACTTTGGATTTCCTTGCTCGCCCAGCAGACCGCGGGCACCAATGGACGCTTTTTTAATTTGAGTTTCCGCGGTCCGGACAACGTCTACCAGCCGGACGACTCCGATCCGAATGATGATGAAATCCTTGCCATTGGGATGCGCAGCCGGCTTAGTCCGCAGGTCTGGCAGATTTGGGACCGGAGCACTTCAGGTCAATTCAGCAAGGCCGCCGTCTCGGATCAACCCACCACCCGGCCGTCCTTTCTCCTCGTCCGACTGGAACGCAACGCGGAGGGCACCAAGGAACGGGCCACGCTGTGGATCAACCCGCCTCTGGCCAGCCCGCCTGCCGAAAACACCGGTTTTAGTTTCACCTCCCATGATTCCGATCTCACGGCGTGGAGTGACCTGAAGCTCCTCCGCCTTGGCGCCGGCCATAAGGAGCGTGACGCGCCAGGCACCTCCTGGATCGTGGATGAAATCCGGATCGGCTGGACCCGCGCGGCGGTGACTCCGCATCAGAAGGCGCGATGACCCCGGGTGGTGCCCGATGCTCATTCCGGACACCGGAGTCCTCACCCCTGTGGGTAAACGAGGATGCGGTCGTGGACGAGGAGCAGGAGGTCGGGACGGTTGTCACCCGTGAAGTCGCCGGTGAGCACTTCGCGGACATTGTCCTCCCCTTTGCGCCCCCGGAAGTGGATGTTTGCCTCAAACAGCACGAAGTGCAGGAGGCTCTTCCACCCTTCCCCGGTGATCCCGCCCGGCTGGAGGACTTCCAGCAGCTTGCTTTCCCCATCGAAGGCCACCATTTCCTCCTTGCCGTCGCCATTCAAATCGGCCGGCACCACCTGGAAGTAGGTGCAGTTTTTGAGATCGGTTTCATAGCTGGCGGTCAGGGAGAGCGCAGGCCGGGCGCCGGTGAGCGGGGCCGTCCAAAAGCGGTCCCGTCCCAGGGCGAGCAGGTGCGGGCGGGCTTCCTTGCCCAGGGGCAAGACGAAAGCAGCAGCAGTCTCGGACGGGTCGGCTTCCAGCCGGGTCGTGGAGCGCCAAACCCCGGCCGGGTCCTTTTTCAGAACCTGCCAAAAGGCACTGCCGGCTTCCTGGAAGAGCAGTTCCGGCGACCCGTCACCATCGACATCGGCGAGGACCGGGATGGTGAGTTTATCACTGGCGGTGCGGGCATTGTATTGGTCCACGATCACCAGATCATTCCCCTCCGGGGTCAGGCGGAGGGTGCGGGCGTAACCGGGGGCAGCCGTCAGGATTTCCGCCCGCTGGTCGTTATTGATATCGAACAAAGCGACCCGCTCAGGAGTAAGATCAGAGAGTTGCGACTTCAGGATGGGCGTTTCCTTGAGGGGCTCGGCGAAGCCGGGCGCATCGGGTTTCGCCAGCAAAATCATGGCAGGATCCTTGGGCAGCAGGATCACCAGATCGTCCCGGCCATCGCCATTCAAGTCCCCGGTGCGGAGGCCGGCCGGTTCGCGCTTCACCGTTTTCAGGGCCTGCGGGGTGGCGGTCCAGGCGCCTTCCGGAGCAGCCGTCAGGAAGTGCAGGGACCACGTTTTGTCTTTTTCCGCGAGCACCACCGGCAGGATGGTGCCGCCAGGCAACCGGACTGTGGTGATGTTCATCGGTGCGCCATCCAGCGGTTGGAGAATGGGGAATTCCAAACGTCCTGCAGCAGATAGCCGGCTGATCCCCAGGCCTTCCCGGGCGCTGGTGACGACCAGCTGGTGCGGCTGGCCGGCCACCGGTTGCACCGCAGCGAGTCCATTGATGCCGGAAAGCGAGGGATAAGTCTGCGGCTCGGCGAACGAGCCATCGGGCTGCTGCAGGTAGAGGGAAACCGAGGCCGACTTGCCATCCGCCTGGGCAACATCTGTCAGGCCATCCCCATTGAAATCTCCCATCGCATGCAGAGCTCCGCTCACGCCTCCCGGAGGGGCGTGCAGGGTGGGCAGCAGCTTGTCCTGCTGCACCGCGCCGGGCGACTGCATCGCCAGAGTATGACGCTCTACGAGGCGGCTCTTGGCATTGACGCGGTTCAGCACCAATTGGCCGGTGGCGTCGCGCGAGGTGGTCACCCCGTAGGCCGGCACTTTGTAGTCTAGCGACATCTCGGCAGAGAAGGCGCCGGGGGCCGTCTGCTGGCGCAGGCGGAGGGAACCTTCGCCCGATCCAGCCAGGTAGAGCAGATCCAGATCCTTGTCGCCATCCACATCCTCGGCCATCAGATAACCGGCTTTTTCCTCGGTGGTCAGGTAAACCACCGGCTCCCCGAATCCTCCCCCCGGTTGCTGGCGGAAAACCAGCAGTTTGTTTTTGGCCAGCACCGCGAGGTCAGCTTTTCCATCCTGATCGAGGTCTGCGGCAAGGAGGGACCGGTTCCCCTGGAGGGGTTCAAAATTCCGATAGGTCCACGACTTGCTGAATCCGGCCGCATCCCCCTGGAAACGCACGGTGAGAGCATCGGACGAACCCGTCAGGGCCACGTCCGGCCGGCCATCCCCGTCGAAGTCTCCTGCCACGAGGGCAAAGTGACGTTGGTCGGCGGGAAGGGAGACTTTCTGAAAACGGCTGTCCTCCAGTTGCGGCTCCCAGCGGTCGCGGGCGACGGCCCGGCGGTCGGCGCTCAGGGCCGGGCTGCCCGGCACCCGCTGGTAGAGCAGGACCAGCTTGGCATTTTCGTTATTGATCACCGCCACATCCAGCTTGCCATCGCGGTCGAAATCCGCCGCCACCATGCTGCGGGTGTCCCATGCCAAGCGGGCCACCTCCGGTCCATCCAGACGGATGGGGGCCGGAACCTCCGCGGCCGCGGAAACGGAAACGAGGCTGCAGAACGCAAGACAAGGAAGGGGCAGTCGCATGGTGAGGGAAGTGGGGAACCAGTCGGCTCAGGGTTTGGCGGAAAGGCGGAGCCGGACGTCTGCCGCCTGATCGCCCAGGTAGGTGCGGGTGACGACATACCAGGGCAGTTCGAGTTTGTCAGGAAGACCTTTGATGATTTCCGCGGCCTCGCCTTCCGCCTGGGCTTCAAGGACGGGCTTCAGGGCACCGAGGATCACATCCATCATTTGCCCGGCATTGAGATAGCCGGAAGAAACCCCGCCTTCCGGCAGTTTGGCAAAGGCGGCTTTAACATGGGGTTCCGCGATCAGGGGGTTGGCAGGCTTTTTCTCCATCCCCCCCAGCACTTTTTCCAACAGTTCCGATTTACCGACGCTGAAAATCAGGGTGTCGCGGTGGATCAGCCAGGCCACCGACATGTTCGGCGGGGTGCCTTTGATCTGGTGGATTTTCACCCCCATGAAATCGCGGTCCTCGAAAAGCGACTGCCCGGGAGCGAGGGTATTGATCATGCTTGTCAGGCTGAGATTGAAAGCCTTGGCATCGCGCAGGGCGATGCCCACCACCTGGGCCTGGCCTTGGGTGAGAGCCAGCGCGGAGAGGCCCAGGGGAACCGCATCCTCATCCGCATCCTCCTCTTTTTCCCCCTCCGGATCCTGGGCGGCCCCCGGATCGGTATGGGAAACACTCCACAAATCATCGCCCAGCTGACCGAGAATATCAGCCCTCAGGTCCACCCCGATTTTCTTTTTCAACTCCGTCATTCCCATGTCCATGCCACCGGCCGCCATCGGGCTGACCGCGGTGGCCAGTTCCTTGATATTGTCAAACATGGCGCCCCAGTCCATGGTGCCCCATGAAATCTGCTGCACATCCGCCGGGACAAAGTCGGGCGGGGTGCCCGGGCCTTTGGCCGCATAAATTTTGAGCAGAGCCGGCTTTTCCTGATAGGTCAGGCCCATGTGCATCGCCGCATCCTCCGGTTCGAGGGTGGTGCTGACATAAGCCATGCGGAACTGGTCCAATCCCGCCCCGACCCAGGCCTGCAGCGGATTGATGGGCAGCCCGCCGGTATTCAGTTTTCCTTTCTCCATCTGGACCCGCAATCCTTCCTGCACTTCGCCGAGCATGCGCTCCAGATTGAAGCCCATCAACAGATCCGCTTCCCGGTCAGCCTCCGGCACCGTCTTCCAGGCGGCCGTGGCGGCGAGACTTCCAGAATCGGCAGGCTTGGCCAGACGCTCTGCCACTTCCTTCAGGTCGGAGTCGCCGATGGACAGCATCGCTTTGCCATGGGCCACGCTCCATGACATATTATCCCCGCCCATCTTGTCCGGATCCTTTACGGTCCATTCATGGATTTTGGCGCCGTCCGCCTCGGTGATGGTCTCCTCGTAATCCGCCGGCCAATTGGCTTCCGGCCGGCTGTCGTCCGGCTCTTCCTCATCCTCGTCTTTGTCCTCCTCGTTTTCGGCGGCTTTCTTTTTGGCAGCCGAACTTTTTTCCTCAAACCTGTCGAACGCGCTCAGCATTTTGGCCATCAGCTCCTCATCACCGGCAAAGTCGGCCACGAGGGTGAGGCCCACGTCAGGGTTTCCGCCAGCGCCGTCTTCCAGCAGTTTTTTGAAGGAGAGCTTCACGGAAGCAGCCGCGGCCCCCGGGAATTTGGCCATCAGTTCCTCAGCGGTCAGGCCGGTTTCCTCCTTGAGCAAAGCCTCGGTTTGCGCATCGGCCTCGCCCGCCAGTTTCTCCAGCATGGGTTCGAGGACCTTGCCCAGCTCTCCGCTGCGCAAGGATTTCATGAGGGGATGATCCTTGGCTCCGCGCAGCTTGGTGAGGCTGGAAAAATTCACGAAGAACGTGGTGTCCTCCGGCATCACAGCCACCAGAGGATCGGCCGCCCACAGCGGCATAAAGTTACCCAGAGCAAAGAGGCCGACGAGAGGAAGTGTAAGAGGACGCATGGGAGAAGGAATTGGTGGAAGAGGGATGAAAAACCAGCAGGACGGAACGGGGAGTTAAAGGGGCTTGGGCGGGGAAGCTTCGGGCCGGGGTGGTTTGTTGTAGCGGAACCCGGCATTGGGGTTGGCTGGATCGTAGGCGAACGCATCGCGGTTTTTGAGAAAGGCCTTCAGCACCGCCCCGGGGATGGCAAATCCGAGGCCTTCAGCACCGGCGGCCACGATTTTCATGTTGTTCACGCCGACGACCTCGCCGCGCAGATTGAACAGCGGACCGCCGGAGTTGCCCGGATTGATCTGGGTGGTGGTCTGAATGTACATGCGCCCATTCTCCAGCCGGTTCTTCAGGGAAATGATACCTTGGCTGACACTGCGCTCCAGTCCCAGGGGCGCCCCAATGGCGAACACGGGCTGGCCCTGCTTTAATTCGTCGCTGTCGCCCAACGGCACGGTGGGAAATTTCCGGTTATCGGGGGTTTCGATTTTCAGCAGCGCCAGATCGAGATCGCCATTCAGGGCCACGATCTTCACATTCTCCCAGGTCTGCTTGTCCATGCCCTTCTCTCCATTGGCAAAAACGGTCACCGTCACCTGGGTTTCCCCGGCGACGACGTGGTCATTGGTGATGAGGTAGCCGTCCTGATGAATGATAAACCCGGAGCCCAACCCGGAAGGGGTTTTGACGAGGACCACGCGATCTCCGATATTATTGACCAAATCCTTCACGCTCTGGGTGCGGGCGACGGGGTCGGTACGGTAAAGATCAGCTCCCGCAGTGAAGGACGCTGCAGTGCCGGGCTCGTCCTTGACAATCCGGGCGACTGAATCGCGGGGGACCTGGAGGATGGTGAAGCCCAGATCCACCACGACCCTCTCAGCCGATTCCGAGAGAACTTCCCCCCGGACGGAGCCACCCTGGGTGAGCTCCACCGTCACAGGAGCGGCGGGGCACGCCATGGGCCAGAGAAAAAGGAGGCATGATCCGGCGGATAAAAGCGGGCGACTCATAGGCAGTGAATGCTGAACCTGCATAATCAAGCACGGTCCACCGGCGAGGAAAACAACTTTTATGGTTATTTCCAGAATATACTCTAATCCCCTCCCTGCCGTGAAAAGCGATGGATCCGCGTTTCCGATCCTCCCCGTGATCAGGCAGGAGGATTCAGCCGGGTCCTGGTTGGCCTGCTCTCCCCGCAGGAATGAGGAAAAGCATTTTTCCTGGACCGGATGCAGCATTGCGCGCCCCCCAAGCCTGCAAAGTGCCACCCATGCCCGTAGGTCGCAGGGAATCAACGCGGTAGGGGATATGGTTCCGGGAATACCAGACAGTTTGTGCCGTCGCGGAATCCATTCGCCCCAGAAAACTTCTTAATTTCGCGAATTTTCTCAGCGGTTTTCTAATTATTACGAAAATATTTGTTGCGGAAATTATAGATCAGTTTATGGTTACTCACCTCAGTCATGAAAATTTCTTCCCTTTCCCGCAAAATGATCCGCAATGCCCGGCGGCCGCATGGCTTCAGTTTGTTGGAAATGCTCATTGTGCTGGGGGCCTTGTCTTCCGTGGCAGCGATGGCGTTCATGAATTTCTCCAATACCACCGATTCGGTCAAAACGGCCAAGCTCCGTCAGGACGTTGCGGCCTTGAACAGTGCGGTGCGCACTTATCTGATCAGCGGAGGTGATCTGTCCGCCGTCACCAGCGGTGCCGATGTCATCGCAAAACTCAAAACCAAGGCCAGAGCCGGCCAGCGGACCACGATCGCCGGGCTCCGGGGTTCCATGGTCGACCTGCGGCTGCAGGGCATCCCCACCAGTGTGGATGGCAGTCCCCGCGCGCTCTGGGACGCAACGGAGCAATTGTTTGTGGTGCAGAATACCGGAGACGGTTTCCGCGAATTCCGTCTGGATGGGGTGGCTTCCACCACCCAGGTTGAGGAAACCCGCCAAGTCTCGATGGAGCTGGACAGTTCCGACCAATGGATCTGGAGCTTTACTGATCAAACCAAAGCCTCCAGTGCTCCCCGCGCCGGCGCCGCCGTCCAGGAAAACCCGGTTCTGGCCAGCAATACCGCTTCCACCATGAAGGTATTGCAGGCCCCGGAATTTACTGTTCCTGGTGCGCTTTACGGTTATGACGCGTTCAACCCCGACATGAAAGTCTCCCTCGTTGAACGCAACGACGTGAAACAGGCGGACACCTATTACTCCATCGCCAATGGTCCATGGCAGCGCTGGAACGGGCTGCCCATCTCCATTCCGCGGGCCCTCACGACCGAACTCCGCGCCTTCAGTTCTCCCCTCGATCCCGACCACTTTGAACAAAGCGCCGTCGCCAGCACCCTTTACGAAACCATCTTTTTCGGCGGCACCAGCAGCGGCAAGTTCACCGCACCCAAAGGCGATTCCGGACTGGCGAGCAATCTCCTGGGCGGGTTGTCCAACAGCTTCTTCACCTTTGGCAGCCCGGCGACCTCCTCTGGTTACACCAAGCCGAACTCCCTCACTTTCGGCGGCAAAAGTTTCCTCAGCGTCGCTCCGGATCAACTTTTCGAACTTGGTACTCTGACCTACTACAATGGCAGCACCTACGCCGGCACCAATGCTTCCAGTGTTCAATTGGAAGTGTCCCTGAACCTCACCACTCCCGGAGTGGTGGAAACCCTGCCCTTCACGTTCAACCTCCTCAGCACCACCAACAAAGGGGTCGATCCGGATGCCGATGCCGACTATGTCTACATCCCCAAGGTTTCCACCAAGTTCAATACGATCATCAAAGGACAGACCTTCTATCTCGTGCTCAGCTTCGGATCAACCAGCACCAATGGCTTCACCACCATCGACGAATTCCACACCCACGAAAACAAGACCATGACCGGCTCCATCTTCGGACGGTTCACCACGATCGAGCCCCTGCCTTGATCCGGTAACTCTATTCTTCCGGAGAAGAGAGTGCTGGAGCCAGGGATGGAGGATCAATTTTCAAGACAAGGCTTCCCCGCATCAGTCCACCGAACTGAACCACGTCATGCCCGGGCGTTTCAAGGTCGACACAAACGCGGCTTCATCGGCCTCGATGGCCTGATCGCGGTGCGCATGACCATCCAGGAAGATGATCAGGTCCAATTGCCGGGCCGGGGTGTGGCGCTCCAGGCTGAACTTCCGGGCGATTTCGGTCGGCGGCAGGGTTGGGCGGCCCATCACATTGACGAGAGGGAAGCCAAGGTGCGTGGATTCGGCATAACAACGGGCCACCAGCTCAGTGCAGACGATCTTGTCCGCGCTGAAGAAGTCGAACTCAAAGTCGTAGGGTTTGCCGAGATGATGGAAGGCCCGGGCCAGAGCGTTCCCGAGTTCCTCCCGGTTGATCAATGACGGCCGCAGCACGGCGGCGGAGTCAGCCGCCCCGAGGCAGTGTTCCAGCGTGGTGAAGCGCACCCCTTCCGGCACGGCTTCGATGATGACGTGGCGGTGACCGTCGGCGTCCAGGCGTTTGAAGGCTTCCCAGTGCGGGGCCACCCATTCATGAGTCTGGAGACCAAGGCCCTCCACCTCCTCCACGGTGCCGATATAGAGCGCCGCGTGAGCCCAGTATCCCGGCATGAAGGCGCGGGAAAGAAACCAATCCTGGCGCTCAATCAGGATGTCCCCCGGCCGCACCAGCTGGCGGATTTTTTCCAGCTGTCCGGGTTGCACCCGGGGACCTTCCCGGCGTTGCCGGACGCGGGTGCTGCCGACGGCGCGGGAGATGGCGGACTGCCCGTGATAGAGCGTGCTGGCCCGTAGATTCCCGGCCTCCCGCCACAGCTTGGCCATAAATCCGGTATCAGCAGGAGCAGTGATGGTGGTTTGCTGGATGAGGCGGTGGAAGCCTGCCTGGGGCTCCGCCGCGGAGAGTCCCGCCGCATCATATTGACCGGCCGCGGCGCGATATTCCGCCAGCGCGGTCCGGAATGGAGCAAGATTCCGCTCATCCGTGAGATTGGCGCGGATATTGTCATAGAGGCCGCCGGGAATGCCCCAGGCAGGATCCCCTTCATTCAGTTTCCGCCGGGCCCGGGGCGCATCGGCAAAAAGGGCCACAAACTGGGTGGACCGTTGGTAGAGCGAACATCCGGCCGTGAGATCAATCAGCGAGGCCCGCAGCCGGAGCTGCGGTGCCGTGATGGTATTTCCGGCACGATACCGGAAAATGAGTTCCAGCAGTTCCTGCCGGCAGTTCAGATAGGTGAGCATCTGCTGGCTGATGCGGTCGTTGTCGGCATCATCGAAAAACGATAGGGCATTGGAGTCGAATCCTGACTTCAGCGCCCGGATGCCGCCCTCGATCCCGGCCATGGTTTCCAGCACCCGGACGAGGCGCGCCTCGTCGCCCGCGACCACCAGTTCCATGGCGGCCGGCTCTACCTTGCTGAAGTCAGGCGCCGGGCCCGGCAGGGACTCGAGGGTGTATCCCCTGAATCCCACCCGCAGGCTGCAGACCATAAAAAACATCAGACTGGCAACCACACATCCCGTCAGGATAACCCGGCGGAAGGCCGGGCTTTCAAGCAGCTTCTGCCGCTTCGCCGGGATCGGCGCCCGCAGGGAGGCATACTCATCGCTGAGGCGGCTGAGCCGGCTGCGCAGCTTGCTTTGGGTGGCCCGCAGTTGGTGCAGCACTCCGCGTTTGAACAGCATGCGGAATTCATCCCGCCAATCCCCCGCCACACAAGCCAGGGTGCGGAAATAACGATAGGCAAAAAGCCCGGCGAACGGAGTGGCCACTACCCAGAACCAAGCCACCCAGGGAAGAAAGTAGCCCCTCAACAGCCACCAGGTGAAGGCATACCAAAGGGCAAACACCGGCACCCCGACGGCCAGCCGCGAGAGCGCCATGGTGGTGGCTCCGGTTTGCGGCAGAAAACGCACGATCAATCGTTCCACCGCCAAAGGCAGCGCATTCTGGAGGACACCCGCCAGCACCGGAATCAGACCAAAACCCAGACTCAGGGTCCTCCCAAGCAGATGCCCCACGCGCCGCGGGCCGCTCACATTGACCAGATCCGATCCCACCCGCAGGCCCTGCGCCTGCAGCTGGAGCCGATGCACCACGAGGGCCCGCCCGATGCTGTCGACCTTGTCAGGCCGGGTTTTCCGGAAATGATTCAGGGCATCGGCCACGCTTTTGCGCTGCTGCAGCGAGAACACCTTCTCATCACTGGAGGATTGAAGCGCCGGATCCAGCAGTTCCAGATCCTCCAGGAAAGGCTCCAGCTTTTGATCGTCCAGATGAATGATGACCCCGCGCAGACGGTGGGCGATTTCCCGGGTGAGCAGACGACGGCCCTCCGCAGTGGATTTGGCCTGGGCCAGCAGCGCGGCGACGTCGACCGGCTTGCCGACCTCGATCCAGACCGCGCTGCCAAAGACTCTTTTGTCGTCATAATTGATCCCAACCGGAACCACTTGGAGCCCGGCGGCCCCCGCCTCGAGGGCCTGTTGGATCATGCGCGCGGTGCCCCCGGGAAGTTCGGCCAAGGTCCGTGAATCGTGCGATTTCCCTTCCGGGAAAATGCCAATGGCAGCACCGGCGGCGAGGAATTCCGCGGCTTTAGCCAAGCTCTGGAGACTGCGGCGGACTTGGGTGGGATCATCGACCGGCCGGTGGACCGGGATCATGCCGATCCACGTCAGGAGCCGGCCAAAAAGCGGAATCTCAAAGAGCGGCGCCTTGGCGAGGAAGCGCACGCGTCGCCCTGCCGCCAGGCCCACCAGCACCGGATCAATCAGGGAATTCGCATGGTTCGCCACCAGCAGCAGCGGCCCTGCGGGCGGAAGATGGTTCCGGCCAATGATCCGGATGGGCGAATAATAGAACCAGACGATCAATCTGCCGAATTTGATCAGCGCGTTGGCGGTATGTTGCGAAAGTGATGACATGGCTCCAGACCCGGATTTTGGTGGTGCCAGCCCCGGGAAAGGGGAAGGTGTTCAGGATCGATTCAAAAAAGGAGAGGCCGGAGATGAAACCGGCAGCAAGCATCTGACGGGGAGTAAAAAGGGCCGGTCTGGAAAACCACCTTCCATGACCTTCACAAGGGGTCGTATATCGTGATTCGGGGTACTACGCCATGAAAAAGAAACGTCCGTGCCTGCCCGCAGCAGGGTAATGCGTCACTTCGAGGCAAAAAGTCCGCCGGCCCCGGTCGGCCGTGTGCCAGCCTCCTCCTCCAACGACCTTCCACATTTCCCAATCATTTCGTTTGGCCATTAGGTAATTATATGGTAATTTTTATAATTACCATGAATTCAAGGTATCAAATCCAAGGAGAAATCAACCAGGGCGGGGTCGGCATCGTCCTGCGGGCATGGGATACCCGGCTCCAGCGCACCGTGGCCATCAAGCGCTTTCTCCCCCCGGATCATCGCTCCGACGGGGGAGCGATCGATCCTGATTTGATGCGGGAGGCCACCGTGCTTTCCGCCATGCAGCATCCCAATATCGTCTCGATTTATGACGTGTTGCCGGACGACCCCGGGGGCCCCTGCGTTGTGATGGAGTATCTCAACGGCAAGGACCTTGAGCAAGCCGTCACCGAAGCGGCCATCACCGTTGAAGACTTCTACAAAGTCGCGGAGCAAACCCTCGATGCCCTGAGCAACGCCCACCGGCTCAACCTGTTGCATCGGGACATCAAGCCCGCCAACATTCAGATCACGTGGCTGGCCAATGGCACCTTCATCTGCAAGTTCGTCGACTTCGGCCTGGCCCGTTTCTTTGAAAAGCCGTCCAAACAAACCGTCCGCCCGGATGGCACGGTGATGGGTTCGGTCTTTTACATGGCCCCGGAACAGCTCGAACGCGGCGCTCTGGATGGACGGGCGGACCTGTATTCCCTCGGATGTGTCTTTTATTACCTCCTCTCCATGCACCGCCCCTTCGAAGGGCAAACGGTGCAGCAGGTCATCTCCGCCCACCTCGCCAACAGCTTCCGGCCACTGCGCCACTACCGCCCCCAGCTTCCCGGGCCACTTCATGAGTGGGTCCATTGGCTGATGGAACGCCGCGCCGATCAGCGTCCGGCCGATGCCGCCGCCGCCCTCGCCGTCCTCCGGCGCATCCAGCTCGGCCAACCACCGGCCTGGCCTGGCGGTCCCCGTCCGACCCGCCGGACCGCGGTCATTCCCGGTCCTGCTGGCGGCGCACGTCCGGCCGCCAAACCCCGCCGCCACCCCTCCGTCCTCCGCTGGTTGGTGCCCGCGATGAGTTCCGCCGCCCTCCTCGGGCTCGGGGCTTTTGCGTGGCATCAATGGCAGGCGCAAACCCTCTCCCGCACCCCGGCCCAGGCCAATGGCGCCGCCTCCACCGTGGTCTCCACCGACCGCACCGCGGCCTCCCAGACGGCCAGTCCCGGGTTGCCCGCCCCATCGCTTTCTCCTCAACCGTCCTCCCCACCCCTCGCCATCAATCCCTAACTGCTCCCGCGGGAACGGCGCCGGAACGTGATTGTGCGTTTTTCAGCTACCGTTCGATGGCGCAGGATGCTACACACCCCGCATGTCCTGCGCTGTTACCCTCCGCCTTCTCCCCTGCTGTCTGCTGCTCGCCAGCCTCACCGGTTGCCAGCAATCCGGTTTCAAACTCCCCAAATTCAAGGGAAAGGATAAATCCGCCCCCGCGGAAACCACGGACGCTTCCGCCACCGCGGCGGCCCCCGGCCGCACTCCCGAAGAATCCGCCTTCCTCGAAAAATGCGCCACCCTCGGCGCCACCAGCCTGACGATCGCGGGCCGCGATGGCTACTTTTTCTCCGCCAACGAGTTGCAACGCCTCGCCACCCTTTCCGACCCCGCCAATACCTCCCTGCGTACCGCCACCACGGCCATCGCCGACTACCGGGATCAGTTGAAACGCCAAGGCACGGAACTCATTTTTGTCCCGGTTCCTCCCAAAGCCGTCATCTTCCCCGACAAAATTGACAAGGACCTGAAGATCAAGGTCAAAGGGAAACGCCCGGCCCGTCTCGACTCCGCCCTGCAGGCCACCTACGCCGCCCTCCGCGCCAAAGGGGTCCGGGTGATCGATCCCACCGACGCCCTCCTCGCGACCCGCGAACATAAAAAGCTTGGCCCCGTTTTCCCCAAAACTGCCGCCGTCTGGTCCCCGCGTGGGGCCGAGGTCGCTGCCCAGGAAATCGCCCAAACCCTCAAAGGCGCCCCGTGGGCCAACCAGACCGCCAAGGATGGCCCCCTCATCACCGAAGCTTCCGTCCTCAACTACACCGGCACCCTCACCACCGGCACCGCGGTCGCCGAATCCCTCGCACTCCGGAATATCGGCCGCAGTGCCGATGGCAAAATGCGCTCGGTCACCTTCTCCCAGGGCGGCCACCCCCTTGCGCTCATCGGCGACCACACCATCCTCGCCTGGCGCGAAGCCAACAACCCCGCCGGCGCCACCGATGCCTTCGCCAGCCTCGCCGACCAACTCGCCTTCGAATTCCAAACCACCCCCGACGTCTTCCCCGGCAAAGCCGACGGCCGGAACGCCTCCCGCCTTCGTATTCTCCGGGAAGCCACCAATGGCAGCAATCCGCTGGGCTCCGCCAAAGTGGTCCTCTGGGTGGTCCAAGCCACCGACCTCGCCCTCAGCGATTGGAAACAAGTCCCGTTGCGCCTCAATTTCAACCTGTCCCAGCCCCCTGTGATGCTCGCGCCTCCGGTCGGCCTCATTCCTGATTCCTCCAGTAATCCCCGTCCTCCCGTGCCCCCTGCCGCACCCGGATCCGGCCCCTCCAGCGGAGACCCTGCCCTCCCTCAACTTCCCCGCTGATCCCTGCAATTTCCCATTGCCCCCCGGGCGCAGCCCCCTAAACTCTATTTCCAACCAATTCCCAACCCTAACTTAATTCCATGGGCCAACAACTCAACAAAATCACCAAACGCAAACGCCGCCTCGCCCGTGTGAAGCGCCAGAAAGAAATCGCCCGCGACCAGAAAGCCAATCCGGCCCTCGCCAAAAAAGCGTCCGAAGCCAAGAAAGCGGCGGCTCCTGCCAAGAAGAAGGCCCCAGCCAAAAAGCCTGCAGCCAAGAAGGTGGAAGCCGTTGTTGAAGCTCCCGCCGCCGCTCCGGAAACCGTAACCGAAACTCCGGAAACCACGGCCGAAGCCTGATCTCTTCCGCCTTTCCCTCCTTTTCCCCAAGGCCGCCTCCTTCACTGGATGGCGGCCTTTTTCGTATCCCGCCGGCCAGGCCCTCCCAGCTTGCCACCTCCGGCCTTTTCTGCGATGTTTCCTCCATGAAAACAAGCCGCCGCCTGACGTCTGCCCTGCTGCTCGCCCTCCCCGCGGCCGCCTTGGCCCAGGTGGTCCCCACCACCCCCACCAAATTCAGCGCCAAACCCGTCGGGGCCGCGACCGCCACCACCGGGGCCGCCATCAACCCGCCCTCCACCGCTCCCACGGTCAAACACATCACCTACCTGACCCTCAGCCCGCTCCGGCAGTGGACCAGCACGGATGGCAAGACCCTCATGGGAAAACTCATCGCCTGGGAGGAAACCGTCACCACCGGCCCCTCCCCCCAATCGGCCTCCGCCCCACCGGTCACCACCCGGCCCACCGTGCTGAAAAACAACCAGGTCCGCCTCCTCATCGACCACAAGGCCTACCCGGTCCCCTTGGAACGCCTCGACCCCGACGCCCGGAAATTCATCGCGGAGCTGCAAGCCCATCTCGCGGCCAAACCCTGAACCTTGGCTCACCGCGGATCGGTGACCCGCCCGAGGAACAGGCAGGCCCCGCTGCCCTGATGCTGGATGGCAAAAGCAAACGGCCGGTCCACCCGGATTTCGAGCGGCTTGGGCTTTTCCATGGGAGCGGACACTGCCCGGGGCATCACCACGGCGGTGGCCGCGGCGGCTTCGGTCCCGTGTTGATCCACCGCGATGAAGGCTTGGTGGATCACTTGGCTGATATATAGATAATCATCGGGTTTGCGGGGCGCGATGCCGGAGAAGTCGGCGCTGCCCACGGGCCGGTTGAAGGCGCTGGGCATGCCCATGGCGATCAGGTTTTCCGACAACATGACGCGGCCGGGCTCCAGTTTGAATTTGGGGAAATGGAGCAGGATGTCGCGGCCTTCCGCCTGCGCCGTTTTGGCCAGCAGCTCCGGGGTCAGTTTCTTTTCCAAGGCGGGGAGTCCATCTTTGGCCGCGGGAACGAACAACACGAACTGCAGCCCGGCATCCGCATAGGGAATGGTAACCGCTGCGCCGCCAGGGAGTTTTTGATACCCAAACCGGCTCTCCCGGACCAGACCGGCAACCTTGGCCGCCTGGGTGCCATTGACGAAAAACGGGACGTTGGGTTCTTCTTCGAATTCCTGGGCCCACGGAGCTTTCAGATAAATGGCATTGGTCAGAACCAGCCGGGTGTCCCGGTCGATCACGCCCCCGGGAATCAGTTCGGGAATGCGGTCCTTGGTCCGGGAGGCCACCCACCCGTTGATCCGGAGGCGCGCCGCTTCCGGTGACTTCCGGAAGTCCAGCGCCTCCAGCGGGGCGCCGTAGGACTTTTCCGTCAGGGAAAGAAAGGACTTTTCGAAAGGATAACCCCGGTCTCCAAACAGCCGGTTGGCGGCATTGATCTCCAAGGCCGTGGCGGGGCCGCCCGATTTCCTGGCAGCCTTCACCCGATCCTGACTTTTTTGCGCCAACCCGTCCAGATCCGCCGCGAGACTGGCAAACCCGGCGTGCACCGCCGCCCCATCCTCCGGCAGGCGGAGGACGGTCTGCATCTCCAATTTGGTCTGCTGGGCGGCCCCGGCCCAGGTCATGGCGAGGGCACTTTCGATGGACCACGGCGACGTCACCAGATTCCCTCCCGCCCCGGCCAGCCGCCGGTGCAGGTCGAGGCCGAAGGTGTTGATGCTGGTCGCGACGGCCCGGGTGTCCGCCGTGGCGGTGGCCAGCGAAACCAGACCACAAAGCATGGGCAGGAGACATTTCATAAATGGGGAATGGGTGGTTTATAGCATCCTAATCTCCAAGAACGCCGCCGGCAACTCTTCCCGGGTAAATAACCTGTAAAGCCAAGCGGTTCACCCCGGTCTTCCAGGCCGCTCATTCCCGGGCTCAGGGCACAGACATGATCTTCAGACGGAAAAAGGCATTGGTTTGCTGGGCCAGCGGGAGGGTGCTGCGGAAGGTTTCCTGCACCGTCCCATCCGGCTGGGACGTGACCGTGATGCGCTGGAACGAGATCGGCGGGTTGTCCCAGTTCTGCAGTTGCGAGCTCCATTGCGGGAGGACCACCGCATCATCCGCCCCGGCCCGCCTGACAAAAGTGATGCGGCTGTAGGCGATGCCTTCCACCCACTCCACATCCGCCGCCATGGCCGGCAGGGACGAACCGGTGATGGCGGAGGAACCCAGCGCATATTCCGTCAGGTTGATCACCCCATCGCCATCGGAGTCCAGGTTGGCGGCAGGTCCCCCGATGGCGGCGGCCCAGCTGGCATAACTGATCCGGTCGCTTTGCCCGGGCGTGCCGCCGGTCTGGGTGCTGAGCCGCCATTGCATCGGATTGGCCGGATCAGGCAATGTGGAAGGATTGGTCAGGACGAGGGCATGCCCCCCACCGTCGGCCCCATCGGGCCACGGCCCGTTGTCATCATAAACAAAATCGCGGATGGCGCTGCCCTGGCCATAGCTGAGCTTGAGCTGCTCACCGGAATTGCTCAGGGCGTCATCCACTTGCCAGACTCCCGCCACCAGGGTGCCCCCCGGGGAGATGCCATAACGGGCGGTGAAGGCAGCGAGGTTTCTCACCACCAGCACCCGCTGGCCCGGCGTCAGGCTGGTGACGGCGCTGCCGGCAAAAGCGAAGTCGATTCCCTTGGTGAACCTCACCGGCGACAGATCCAATGTGGCAGGTCCCACATTCATCAGTTCGATCCACTCGTAGGCCTCGGGATCAGGCGAGACCGCCGCCTCCGCTGCGTTGGGCGGAGCCGGATGATAGTGAACGGCGGTGATGACGAGGGATTGCAGATAGACCGTCACGTCCGGCTCCGCCGCGATGAAGGAAACCGGAGCACTCCAGTGGCTCCAGCGTCCGGTGGAATCGAGGTGTTTCACCCGGGCCCGGTAGTTGCCCCCCGGCCGGGCGGCGATGGGTGGAGCAGTGAGGGTGCCGGGAAAGGGCGTAATCACCGGCGACTCCCAGGCGTTCTCGATTTCATAGGCGCGCCGGGTCGTGTGATCATAGGGTAGATAACCAGGCGCGGCCGGATCGGTAGCTTCAGCAATGCGCCACTTCAGGCCGGCGAAGGCGGCTCCGTTTTTCCCGGCAAAGGCGCTGCTGGTGAAGCTCAGGGCATTGGTGGGAATGGGGCCGCTGCCGCTGCGGGTGAGCACCGGGGTGGTGGGCACGAGGGCTTCCTCGGCGGAGGTCAGGACCTGGCTGGCGATCACATTCCGCCGGGTGGTGATGTAGTTTTTCATCTTCACCATCATGCCGGTGAACTTTGCCAGCTCGCTCTCCGGGGTGGCGGGATTGTTGACCGCACTTTGATAGAACCGTCCATGCCCGGCCTTGCTGGAATTGACATAACCGGAAACCAGGATGGGATTGTAGTCCCACATCGCCCGGTCGGCATCCACAAACGAGGGCTGCCCGGGCTGGAAGATGAAGGAAGCCATTTCATCGATCAGCATCCCCGTCTGTTCAGGAGTGAACAGCAGATCCTGGACTTCCCGGACGCGGTTCCGCATTTCCTGACGCAGCACCGGGATGGGACCGGTCCCGGTCTGGGTGGGACCAAACACCCGGCTGAAAAACGGCTCGGTTGAATTGCCGGAAGGGGACAGGCCCGCGATGCCGCTGTCGCTGCGGTACATGTTATCCGCCCAGGTCAGATCGAGGTCCCACGCCAGCGCGGTCCATCGGGTGGTGAGGGGATTCCGGTAGTAAAAGTAGTTCTTCCCATCGCCGATGTCATAGTGGTGGATGCTGTCGATGATGGCCCGGTAATTGTAGTAGTTGGGCAGATCGCAGTTGGCACGCCACCACGCCTCGGTGGTGCCGTAGTTCAGGAAAGCATTGAGATCGCTTTTGTCCTTGGGCCCGAGGGTGCCGGTGTGATTCAGTTCCCCGGTGCCGGATTCCATCTTGTAGAGATTCCCGTCGGGCAGACCGTGCTCGTCAAGGAATTGCCCGTCCTGCTGCTCGATGCCGAGATACAATCCCTGGAAGTCGTCATCGAATTGGTTGGTGGTGCCATTGGTTTCCGACGGCCGCTCCACCACCCGGAAGTGGACGAATTGGGTATGCTCGGCCGGCATGCCGGTGAGTTGGAACAGCCGGAAGCCCACACTCTCAAACAATCCCTGCTCGCCCCGGTTCGCGAAGTCGCCCTGCTGGATGCAGGACGAGAAATTCAGCTTCTTCCACGGCTGGTCATACTTGCGGCCGTAGTTATCCCGGGCCTGGAAGTCGTGGCCTTTGTTGAAGTCGAACTTCCACATGTTTTTCCCCATCGCAAACCGCCACACCCCGCCCCGCGCCCGGTAGCGGATGTGGTCATAGACTTTGCCGTCATAACACAAGGCTCCCTGCCAATTGTAAAGGCTGTGCCCGTAGGCCCCGGCGGTGGGATTCAGGGTGGCACCGCCCGGCTGGATCACCGGCACATTCTGGGCATTGGAATGCTCCTCCGTCCGCGTGATCAGGTGATAGGCCGGCACCGTGGCCAGCAGGGCCGGCGGATAGGTTACTTCGGCTGCCGCCGGCGTGGCCTTGGCCGTGTAGCCCGGCAGGGCATCGTAAACGTAGTAGGCAAAGTTCGGCTGCGGGTCATCCGCATACGGCACCTGCACCCCCGTCCCCGCCGCATCCGCCGCACTGATCCGATAACGGATCAGACGGCGGTGCTGCTGCGCGGCAGCGGGAATGAACGCCGAGTAGAGCGCATCCCCCGCCACCTGATCGCCCCCCTGCCCGTCATCCGTCATGGACACCGTGGTCCACGAAGCCGGCGCATTGTAGCGGGCATCGGTGATCTTGATGTAATCCCCCGGTTCCACCACCTGCCAGGCGAGGGACACTGCTCCCATGCCCTGGGGATCGGTGATCCGCGCCGTGATCCTGACCGGTTGCCCGGAAGGCGGCCACTCCGGCAGCGGCAGCGGCAGCGCCACGACCGGGGTGTGGTCGACCTGACGGATCGCCGGCGGGGCCACCCCTGACAATACCGTGTTGGCAGCCCGGGGCGAAGGGGCCGCGGTGCCGGTGGTGCCGGGGAAGGACAATTCCGCATCGATATAAAAATCGCTGCTGGTGAAATTGGCATTCAGCGCGTGGATGGTGAGCACATTCTGCGCGGGGGCACCGGGTGTGCCTGCGTTGAGAATCGCGTTAGGGAGCGGAATGGGAATCACATCCGCCGTCTGGTGTTCGTGATTCCTTCCCGCAAAATCGGAGTAGGCCACCGCCTGCCCGGCGGCCGGGCCGAAGCGGGCGACCTCGTTTCCATTGATCCAGGCCACGAATCCATCATCGTTGAAGACCCGCAGCTGCAGCTGGCCGGGCACCGGGCCCGTCAATTGGAAGGTATGCCGCAGGTAAATCCCGCTGTAACCGGCCACCGGAGGCACCGCGCCGGCATTGGGCGGCATGTCCGTCAGGAGGGTATCCACGGCTTCCCCATAACCAAAGGGGGCACCGCCGGCACTGGTCAGCCAGGTGGCATCTTCCACAAAACTGAGGGCCCGCCACGCCTCCATTGGCGAGGACGCCTCGCTCTGCGCCTTCCGGTAGTGCCAGGAGGCACTGCCCAACGGCACATACGTCACCGCAGGAGATCCCCCGCCGCCCACCGCATCGGACCGCCGCCACGAGCCGCCCAGATTGTTGTCCAACGAAGGATGGATCAGTTCGATGGAATAATTGGGCGGATCCCCCACCGTCGGCCACGGAAACCCCCGGCCGTAGGCCACCTCGTCCACGGTCGTGCCCGCAGTGGAACGCAGGGTGACCGGCTCCCCGCTGTTCTTGAGTTGTCCGTAAACCGGCGGCACTACGCCCGCATTCCAGCTGAAGACCCCGGCCCCGCCAACCCCCCATTTGCTTTGCAGCACCGCCGGATCCTCACAAACCACCACAAATCCGCCCGGCGCCACCACCGTGCCCGCTGGAAACGTCAGGGCAATCCCCTCGCTGAAATAACACCCGGACAGATCCTGCGGCTGGGTCCCGGGATTGTGCAGCTCAATGTATTCACTGTGCACCGTGGGATCATCTTCATCGTAGTGGATTTCATTGATGACGACCTGTTGGGCCTGGGCAGTCCCAAAGAGGAACGGGAACAAAGCCGCCACGCGGCTCACCTGGGGGATTGTGAACATTCCGTCACTCTGCCCCGGAAGCCCGGAATTAAGAAAGAACGAAAATGCCTCACCCGCCAAAACCCGGGATCCCCCTACGCCACTTGACCCAGGGAGAACCCCCCTCCTTCAGGAACCCAAAAAATAATTGTCGGATTCCTGCGGTCGCGTGGTTCTATAAGGAAACGCTGTCGTTCATGAATGCCCCCGATCCCTCCCCTGACGACCTGACGCTGCTGCGTGACTACGCAGAGCGCGGATCCGAACGGGCCTTTGCGGAGTTGGTGGGGCGCCATATGCCGCAGGTTTATGCGGCGGCGCTGCGGCGGGTGAACGGCGACCGGGCGCTGGCGGCCGATGTGACGCAGACGGTTTTCACGGATTTTGCGCGGAAGGCACCGGCCCTGATTCGCATCAGAGTGCCGGGCGGCTGGCTGCACCGGCACACGGGTTTTGTTGCCGGAAAACTCGTCGCCCGCGAAAAACGCCACCGCGTGCTGGAACAGGAGGCTGCTGTTATGAATACGCTCACTGAACCGACGGAGGATCCTGCGTGGGCCGCCACGGCCCCCCTGCTCGATGCGGCTTTGGATGCGCTGCCCTCCGCGGATCGCGATGCCCTGGTGCTGCGCTTTTTTGAACGCCGGGATTTCCGCGCGGTGGGTGCCGCCCTGGGAGTCAGCGACGACACCGCCCAGAAACGGGTGAACCGTGCCTTGGATAAATTGCGTGGTCTGCTGACCCGGCGCGGGTCCGGTTATGGCACGGCGGCGGCCTTGCCCGCCCTCCTCATGACTTTTGGCGCACCGCCTGCACCCGCCGCGCTCTCCGCCTCGGTGTCCGGCAAAGCCCTCGCCATGGCCGCGGCCCGCCCCGCCGGCTGGCTGGCTCTGCTGCACGGGGCCAGCGGCTGGCAGCGGGCCGCGGCAGGCCTCGCCGCCGTGGTGGTGGCGGCGGCCGTGCCCGTGGTCTGGCAGCAACGGCGGGTCTCCGCATTGGAGACCGAAAACGCCAGCCTTCTGAGTAGAATCCCTGAGAGCGCCGCTCTCTCCTCCTTCGCATCGCCGGCCGCCCCGGCTCCGGCTTCCGCAGTACCGGATGTCGCCAGCCTGATCACCCAGGCGGCAGAAGCCCTCCGCGGCGGATCGCAGAATGTGTCCGCGGTCAACGCGGCGCTGGGCTTTCTCACCCGCATCAGCCCGGAGCAGATGCCCGGGGCCCTGGCCCGCATCGCAGAGGTACCCGACGCTTCCGCCCGCCCCCTGCTCTACAAATATCTGCTCAGCTATTGGGCGGAAAAAGATCCTTCGGCCGCCCTGGCTTTCGCCCGGAATGAAGTGCCGGACGAACACCGCACCATGGTGTGTGAAGGGGTGCTGACTGCGTGGGCGTCGCGGAATCCTGAATCCATGCTGGGCTGGAAATCGAAGACCGGCACCCTGGCGGCGCCGCCGGTCCAGGATTCCCTGATGGCCACCGTATTCAGAACCCTGGCCTCGCAGGATCCTGAGGGAGCCTTCCAATGGCTGACCCGGACCGAAAGTGCCAACGGCCGGGCGCAGGCCCTGCGCGGCATGATGGAGACGGTGCAGACGGAAGAGGCCCGGCAGACCATGCTTGAAACGATCAGCCACGTGCCCAATGAAGAAGTGAGGCTGCAGGCGCGGCGGGCAGTAGTGGAGCATTGGGCACAACAGGATCCCGCCGCTGCCGCCGCATGGGTGGATGCCGCACAGCCCCCATGGGAACGCACCCGGCTGATGGACAGTCTGGGATTCGCGTGGCTGCAAACCGATCCGGCGGCGGCGGCGGAATGGTGGCTGCAGCGTGCGCCCGGCCCGGACACCCTGGTGAAAATCATCAACATCTGGGCGCAGGAAAATCCCAACGAAGCGGGGACCTGGCTTTCAAAACAACCGTCCGGTCCACAAAGCGACACGGCCCGCATGACCTTTGCCCGCCAAGTCAATGATCTCGACCCCGAAAGCGCGCTGGCCTGGGCGGATACGGTCAGTGATGCCGCCACCCGGGAAGCCACCATCGATCACGTCTGGAGAAGCTGGAACACCCGAGATGCAGCCGCCGCGGGGGCTTATCTCGGACGCGTCCAATGGTCCGCCGAACGTACCAAACGGCTGACGGAGGGACCCTGATAACAGTCCGCTGCGGCCCACCACCTGCCCTGTGGAAAGTCCGGAGGAAACCCGGCGGGAGCCTCATGTTCATTCAGTCCACACGAAAAAACCGGATCACAATCCCATCCACCAACCCACCAAACAAACACACCATGAAAACCACATCTGCCCTGCTGCTCTCCCTGATCCTGGCCGTGCCTTCCTGGGCCGGATTGGACGAAAATCTCCCGCCACCCTCCGGCGGATTCATACTGCACGAATGGGGCACTTTCACTAGCGTTTCCGGTTCCGACGGAAATTTGCTGCCGGGGGTCGAGCGTTCGGAGGAGGCTCTGCCTTCCTTTACCTACGCCCATGAGGCCATGCATCATAACAACTCCATCGCCCTTCCCTTGAGCAAAGGGATCGCCTGGACGCGACCGCTGGCCAACGTCACGGTGCGCATGGAGACGCCGGTCATTTATTTCTACACCAAAACACCGTTCCAGGCGCGGGTGGAGGTCGGTTTCAAAGGCGGCACCATCAGCCAATGGTATCCGCAGCGCAGCGGCGGCGAAACGCTGCCCGCGCTGAAACGCAACGAAAAAGGGCTGCCCCTGCAGGAGGAAAACACCCTCGATTTTGCCAAACGTTATGATGGTTCCATCTCGTGGGATGTCCAGGTGGAACCGGCGGGCCCTGACGCTTTTGGCCGTGTCTTCCGCGGCGGCGAGACGCCAGGTTGGCTGCACCCGCGCCAGCCCGACTCCGCGCTCGTCAGCACCAAGGACGGTGAGACCGAAAAATATCTCTTCTACCGCGGTTTGGGCCGGTTGGACCCGCCGGTGCGTTTCGCCGCCACCGACTCGGCACTCAACGTGGTGAATTGCGGCACGGAAACGCTGCAGCACCTGCTGGTCTTTGACCTGAACGACCGGCATGAAGCCCGCTGGTCGCGTCCCGCGCCGGTGCCCGCCATGAAGCACACCGGCAAGAATGCCGAACCCCTGCCACTCAATGCCCAGACCTACCGCGCCGGCTGGCAGAAACAGCTCTACAAGGACGCCGCCGCCATGCTGACCACGGCCGGACTGACCCGGCAGGAAGCGGACGGGATGCTGCAAACATGGTGGTCGAGTTATTTTGCCAAGCCGGGCGTGCGCGTCTTCTGGGTCGTGCCGGCCAGCTACGTCAACGAAGTGCTGCCTCTCAAGGTCACCCCCGCCCCCCGCGAGTCCGTGCGCGTCATCCTGGGCCGCACCGAGATCCTGACGCCGCAGTTCGAAAAACTGCTCAGCGACACTTTCGCGAAAGCCGCGCACGAAGGCACCGGCAACCCGTTGTCAGGCGACCGCTTCCACCATGCTTACGCCCACCGCGTCAAACAACTCAGCACCAGTCTGGCGGAGGCGGAAAAATAACCCGCGGCTGCGGGGGGCTTGATTCTTCCTGCGTTTACGGCACCGCGAGGCAATACAGGAACTCATGCCCCCGCAGCAGCATATCCTTCCCGGAGAGGGCGGGCGAGGCTTCGAACTTTTCGTCCAATTTGTTGCTGGCGAGGATTTCGAGCTTCGGTCCGGCGCGCAGGACGATGCCCTCTCCATTGCGGCCCGTCAGGTAAATTTTGCCCTCGGCGACGACCGGCGAGGCATACACCCCGCCGAGTCCCTCGACCCGTTCGGCATCCACCAGCACCTTGCCGGTTTTGGCATCGAGACAAGAAATGATCCCCGTGTTCTGGGAGAAAAACCAGAGGCGGTCCCCTTCCAGCAAAGCCGAGGGGACGTAGGGGGCTTTGGTCTCATACTTCCACGCGATGGCATCGGTATCCGTCAGGTCACCGGTGCGGCCCAGGCGGATCGCCAGCACCGCATTGCCCCGGAAGCCACTGACCGCATAAAGCATCCCGTGGCCCGTGAGCGGGGTGGGAATCGCATTGGTGGTCATGCCGCCGCACTCCCAGATCTGGTCGCCTGTCGCGAGGTCATAACTGCGGATGCGGTTGGTGGCGCTCACCACAATCTGGGTTTTGCCGTCATGCTCCACCGCGAGGGGCGTCGCCCAGCTGGTGGGCTCGTCGCGCTCTTTACGCCAGCGTTCCGCTCCGGTTTTTTTATCGAGGCACACGATGAAGTCGGCCCCTTCATGATCCCAGTTGATCACGATGGCATCGCCTGTCAGCAGGGGCGAGCTGCCCTCTCCAAAACCATTGCGGGTCTGCATCCGGCCGAGGGATTTGGACCAGACCAGTTTCCCTTCCAGAGTATAACAATGCAAGCCGCGTGAGCCGAAGTAGGCGTAAACATGGGTGCCATCGGTCACCGGCGAATGGGAAGCATACCCGTGGTCCTGGTGGTGGCCTTCATGCGGCAGCTGCTCGATGGCGGTCTGCTGCCAGAGGGTCTTGCCGGTCGCCCGGTCGAGACAGAGCAGTTGAAATTGATAGGTCTCATCAGGAGCGACGCCCCGGCCCCGGCCGCCGCCTCCACCTGGAGGACCTCCGGGAGGACCTCCGGGCGGGCCTCCGCCTTCACGGCGGCGTTCCCGCCGCTCTCCCCCGGGACCGGCCGGCGGAGGCGGGGCGGGCGGGGCATCCGCTTGTTTCAGGGAAGGATCCAGCACGGGCGGCGCACTCTTTTTGCCGGTGGCCACCGCCGTCGTGAGATAAATTTTGTCGCCCAGAATGATCGGCGTCGAAGTGCCGCTCCCCGGGATTTTGACCTTCCACTTCACATTTTTCGTTTCACTCCACTCCGTCGGAGGAGTGGCGCCGGTGGCCACCCCATTGGCGAGGGGGCCCCGCCACTGCGGCCAATCGGCCCGGGCTGGATTTACCCCGGCTGCCAGAGCGGCAAGGGTGAGCGTGAGGGAACAGGCAAAGGTGACGGGACGGATCATGGCATCATTTCAGGTTATGGTGGAACAGGAAACCGCCGCCCCTGCACGGAAGACGCAGGGACGGCGGAGGAATGGGCATTGGAGAACCAACGTTATTCTTTTTTCGGCTCCGCGGCCGGGGCTGCGGGAGCCTTGGGTGCTTCCGGCGCTTTGGGAGCCTCGACTTTTTTAGCGGCCTCTCCCCCGGTGCGGGCAGCGCGTTCTTTTTGCCAGTCCTCCCGCATTTTACCGCGCTCTTCGTCGGAAAGTTTGCCGTCCTTGTCGGCATCGTATTTCGCCAGTGCTTCTTTCTGGCGGTCATCGCGCAGCACTTTCTCCTCGGCTTCGTTCAATTTGCCGTCGCCATCCTTGTCATACTTTTTCAGCAGTTCCGGAGTGAGGGGACGGCGCGGGCCATCGCCTCCAGGTCCGCCGGGGCCGCGTCCGCCACCCGCCTCACGGGCCTTGGCGCGCTCGTCGTCGGAAAGCTTGCCATCCTTGTCAGTGTCAAACCGCTCCAGCATCCGCTTCTCACCGGCCTCGCGGGCCGCTTTCTGCTCCTCATCGGACAGCTTGCCGTCGCCGTCCTTGTCGAATTCCTTCATCATGCGCTCGCGCCATTCGCCGCGGGCACCACCACCTCCCTCAGGACGGGGGGGACGGGGCGTATCCTGGGCTCCGGCCGGGCCGGACAGGGCGATCAGACCCGCCAAAGCGAGCAGGAGGGAGAGGGATGTTTTCATGGGTGTTGGGGAGTTGGGATTGCCGGAAGCTTCCGGCCCGGCACCTGCCAAACCGCTGCTTCACCTATCCTCTGACGGCGCTCCCTCCGAAAGGTTCATCCGCAAACGCGTATTCTGAACCGGCCTCATCCTGCCGGCGTCACCACCACCCGCTGCCGCTGCGTGCCGAGCCCGGCCACCGTGGCCTCGACCAAATCCCCCGCCTTCAGGAAAAGCTCCGGCCGATGCCCGGCCCCCACCCCGCTGGGCGTGCCGGTGCTCACCACATCCCCCGGCAGCAGCGTCATGAAATGGCTGATGTAACTCAGCACATGGGCCACCCCGAAAATCAGATCCGAAGTGCTGCTGTCCTGTTTCACGTCCCCATTCAGCTTCAATCCCAGTGCCAGATTCCCCGGATCCCCGATCTCCTCCGGCGTGGCCAGCCAAGGCCCGAACGGCGCAAAAGTATCGCCGCTTTTTCCCTTGGACCACTGGCCTCCGCGCTCCTTCTGCCACGCCCGCTCGCTGTAGTCATTCATGACCCCATACCCCGCCACAAAATCCAGCGCCTCCCCCTCCGGCACCCGCCGCATCGATTTCCCAATCACCACCGCCAGCTCCACCTCCCAATCCAGCTTCACCGATCCCGGCGGCAGCCACACGTCATCATATGGCCCGTGCCAGGCCGACGAGGCTTTCATAAACAACACCGGCTCCCCCGGAATGGCCGCCCCTGTCTCCACCGCATGCGCCCGGTAGTTCAGCCCCACACAGACAATCTTCGAAGGCCGCGCCACCGGCGCGCCCCAGCGCACCTCCACAGGCACCTCTTCCAGTCCTGACAAATCACCTGCCGCCCACTCCCTCAGCCGGTCCAGCCCGCCGGAAGCGAAAAACCGTTCATCATAATCCCGGCAGAAATCAGGCGCGGCCACCCGCGTCCCATCCGCCAACAACAATCCCGGCCGTTCGGCCCCGGTTTCTCCAAATCGGATCAGTTTCATTTTTTAGGTTTTTCCGGGCTGGCCTTCCTGGCCCCCCATGGTGGAAGTGGAATCAAGGAAATCACAAAAACTCCGGCCCCGATCAACAGCAGTATTTTACTCCCTTCCTCAAAAGCACCCGCCTCCGCCAGACGGGTAAAGCCGGTCTCCTTCAAAAACGGCTGTTCGCGGGGAACCCCGCGTGGCGCCAGCATCACCCCCAAAGCGAGCAATCCCACCCCCAGAATCCGGATCAGTTCTCTGAGAGTAATCATGACAAGCGGGGTGGACAGTCCCTACCCTCCCGCCTTCCTCCGGGAAGACAAGCCGCAAACCGGGAGGCCACCCGCCTTCCATAACATTTCCCCTCGCCCATCCCCCCTGCCGCACCCGCACCCGCGGCGGCACCGGTTTCCTGGCCGCTGCACTCCTCCCCGGGACCCTGTGCTCAAAGCGCCCCCGGGGTTCCTGCCAACTTCCGGCGGGCGTTAAGAGGACGTGTCCGGCTTCGTTCGATCTCCAGCATCCGGCGCAGCAGTCTCACCCGGTCCAGCCAGAGAGCCCCTCCCCCACCGCCATTGTCGCGCTGTTTTTTCCAAGCCCACGCCCAATCCAGTTCCGGCTGGCCACGCGTGGCTCTCTCCAGCAACTCCTGGATATCCCGATCACTGAATTCATGCCCATCCAGCCCGGTGACTTCCGGCCGGCCCAGTCCGATCCGGCTCTTCTGGCTGGGGACAGGACCGGTCCACCACCGGCCCTGACACCTCAGGATCAACAGCATCGTCCCCATGGCCACCAGCAGATCGTAGCGCCCGGCCCTCCACCAGTCGCCAAAAGTGCCGCAAAGCCAAATGGCCCCCGCCAGCTGTCCCAGAACCATAACCGACCGGAAGACGGGTGACACGATATTCATGGACTGCACCAGGTTCGAGTAATGCCGGACCACCTGACCTTGAGCGGCCACCGGTCCCGCCTCCGGCATACGCGAAAAAGCCCTGCCCTTGATCAAAACAATCCTGCGTCACCGCCCCCATCCACTTATACATGGATGGTGGATCGATGAACCACCGGGCGCCACCACATGCAAATCTCCAGTCCTGCGCCCGGAAATCACCGCATTTGGCGCGCCTTTTCGGCATCACCCCGGGTCCCAGCCTGCCCTGATCGACCTGATTCCCATTGGCAGTCAACGACTTAAACGGAAACCCGGCCAGCGGCACGCCTCCTGCGTAGCACTGTTTTGGTCTCTTCCGTCCGCCGCGCCCTGATTCCCCGGATTCCTCCCTCATGAAAACCTGCTCGTTCTCCCTGACCCATTCGCTGCGGATCGCCGTCGTGCTCGCCCTTTTGCCCCTCGCCGCTGGAACCGCGCAGGCGGAGAACCCGTTTAAATTTCTCGGCGCCAAAGCCAAACAGGGACTGTCCAAAGTGAAGCAAGTGGTCCATCCCCGGCGGATCGGCGCGGCCCTCAAAAACTTGAAGCCCGCGCCCCTGAAACCAGCGCCGCGGGTGGCGGTCCGACCGGTCAACCCATCGGACTACCCTGACGCAACCCGCCCCTCTTCCGGGGGCCCTTATGTTGACGGGGCGCTGCCCCTCAGCCGGCCGGAGCTTTCCGGTCCCCAGGCTCCCACCCTCCCCACCGCCCCCAGCAGGGATGGCTCGACTTCCCTCCCCATCACCAACGCGGATGACCCGGCCAGGCGGAATCAGACCAGCGCCCGCCCGGCAGTTGCGGGGGCCAACCAACGTGTCCCGGGTCAACGTCAGGTGCCGCAATCGCCCGCTGGCGTCTACCCAGTATCCCCCGCCCTGAAACCGCCGGCCCCTGCGGATCCCCCATCGCCGTCCCCTCCAAAAACCCTTCCTCCGGCCCGCGTTCGCGAGGATCTTCCCTTCGGCGAACTGGTGCCGGGAAAGACCGGATTTGTCATTAGTCCTTGGTCGAAAAAAGAACTCGTGGATGTCAGCGGCATCCCCACCGGCACCAAAGTGAAATGCCCCTATACCGGAAAAACCTTCCGCGTTCCCTGAAGGGAGATGCCCACGGATCAACATTGATGGAAAAAGGATTCACCGCAGAGAATGCAGAAGTTCCAAAGAGGCTGGCTTCGTCATCAGGGTAAAAGCAACAGCCCTGGTGCTTGATCGCCTATCGTTAGATGCTCTGCGCTCTCTGCGCCTCTGCGGTTTAAGCCACCACGCTTTCCAAGATCAAGCTCTGCCCTCCGCCTACTGCCCGCAATCAGCGGGTTCGGAATGAGCTAATTCGTCATCTTCACCCCATCCTCAATCCGCTGTCCCTAGCTTCCCTCTGACCTCTGACCTCCCCCTCCCCGCTCACCGCACCCTCTCCAGCCGCGGCGGCAACGGCTTACCGTCCGCCGGCACCAGCCCCAGCGCCGTCTCCAGGTATTGCACCATCGTCTGGCGCACCCGCAGCTTCAGCCGTCGTTTCTCCATGCGGAACTCATTCGCGATCGCCAGTTGGTGTTCCTCGTCCAGATCCGGGTGCGGGCGCAGTTCCACCGTCAGGAACGTATCCCACGCCTCATCCCGCAACGGCACCGGCTCCGCAGCTTCCGGCCAACGGGCCTCCTCCATCCGCCCCAGCACAAAATCCTGGTAGGCCCCGTTCTCCAGGCACCACGCCCGCGCATGCCAGCGGTGTCCGCTCCACGCCAGGGCATGCGGCATCATCCACCGCCACTTCCGGGATTTCCCATGCGCCGAGGCATACAGCACTTCCAGCTTCATCCCATGCTGCACCGCATGGAACACCCGCCGCTCCACCTCCGCGGCCGCCCGCCGGTCCGGCAGCACCAGCCAATCCACCCGGTTTGATCCCGGCACTTCCATCCGCCCCGTCCCCGGTGGCCGCCCCGCCCGGTCCATGAATTGCGCAATGGCCTCCTCCAGCGTGCTGGAGTCCAGCAGCCGTTTCATCCCCGGAGCCCCTTCATAACGTTTCCGGCTCAGACTGTAGGCCAGCGATCCCGGATTGAATTCAAGATACTTCTGGAAGTCCGCACTCACCTGCGCCGCCCCCACTCCGAACACTTCCGTCACATCCTGACGCCCCACCATCCCCCGCCACCACGCCGCCCGCTCGATAAACCGCAGCCGCTCCATCGCCGCCCATTGTTCCGTATTGGTCGAATTGCCCATAACTGCTCTTTGAAAGTAAATTTTGACAGGACACCCGGTTTCGTTAATATTCAGAACCGTCGTTAAACACGATACATATGTAAAAGTAGTCTGGATTTCTGCACAATCAACCGTATTCCCATGGGAGCGCCAATTTCCCGTCCACCCCAAAGCATCAGTCCCCAAATCAACCCATCCTCCTCCCCCATAAAACCTCTCCCGCCCCCTCCCCCCGCGCTGGTGGGAAAAAGTCGCCCCCTCACACGCGGAGCGGGCGGCCGGAGCCGAGGTTTGACGAAGCCGCCAAATGCCTCCGGCAGACTCATGCGACGGGGCCTTCCACCGCGATCCCTCCTTTGGAGCTGGCATCGACTCTGGGGCTCCTTTCGACAGGCATTCGCATGGAACCACCACCGGCTTTGCCCGGGCCGAATGGACGGGCCGCCCCCTTTGAGGGAGGGATGCCAGGACTATTCCCCAGACTCTTCGCCCATGAACATGGGGGGATACATTTCCCCGTCATGGATCTCGGAATCGGCGCGGGAGTCGAACCGGGCCGCGAAGCCGGGGCTGGCCGTTTCCATCTCGGTGAGGGATTGGTCGTGGTAGTAGCCGGCCCGCTGGTTGAGGTGGGAGAGGAACGTTTCGGCATCAATGCCCTGCAGGAAACAGACTTCCGCCAGGATGGAGGTCATGGACTTCATCATGCTCTGATGCCGGATCGACCGCTGCATCATGTCAATTTGCTGCTTATGATAGGCCTGGCCGGCTTCAGCGAGGGACCGGAGCGCGGCATGCACCTGCTCCTCGCGGTCCATGGAGGCCCGCAGTTGCCGGCGAAGGTTTTCGATGATTTCTTCCATAAGGATGAATGGGCGGAGCAGTGATAGTGGCAGGGCGCGCCGATGGCAGGCGGGGATCAGCCCGGCGGAAAGAGGGGGGGATACTGGTCTTCGTCCGGGAGGTCGGAGATCTCCCGGTTATCAAAGCGGGCGGCCACATCAGGGTCGGTGGTCTCCAGACTGGTGAGGAGGGTGTCGTGGAAAACCTTGGTCCGGTGGCTGAGGTGCCCGAGGAAGGCCTCCGCCGGCATCCCTTGCAGGAGGCAAAGCTCGGCCATCATGGTGGTCAGAGCCTGGACTTTGCTTTGCAGCCGGACATACTCGTGGGTCAGCGACATTTGGGAGTTATGGCTGGCCCGGCTGCTGGCCTGCATGGCATGCAGGGCCTTCTCCAGCGCGAAATCGCATTCCACGGAGTGGTCGAGCTTGGCGTAGATGTCTTCGAGGGTTTCGTCGTCCATGGTAAAGGTGAGGGTGAAGTCAGGGAAGGTCCGGATGGCACCCCATCCGGCCGTTTGGACAGGGCGATCCCGTGGAATGATAGGATGACGCCCGGCTTTTGCCAGCAAATTATCACAAAACCCCGGTTGCCCCCCTGCTTTCCGCCAGGGCTCCGCACCACCCCATGCACCCCATGCACCCCATGCACCCCATGCACCCCATGCACCCCATGCACCCCTGCCCTGCACTGCCATTCCGGCCGGGCTTCCTCCTGCAAGCCCCCCCCGGGAGGCGGGCCCCCAAACCAGGATTGGTTTCATACCAAAAGACAGCCTTGCGGGAAACCCCCTGCCTGCCACAGCCTCCTGGGAAATCTTTTCCAATTCCCTCATGTCCCAGCCCTACCCTTTTTCCTCCTCCGGCTCCCGGCTTGCCGGGCGAAGCGGCATCCTTGAATTGATGGATGACCTCGGGAAGGCCCTGACCACCGATCCCGGGATGCGCATGCTGGGCGGCGGCAATCCGGCGCACATCCCCGCGGTGGATGCGGTGTGGCGGCGGAGGATGACGGAATTGATGGCGGATGGCGACGCCTTGGAGCGGACCCTCGGCAATTACGATCCGCCCCAGGGGAATCCCCCGTTTTTGAAAAGTCTCGCCGGGTTCCTCAACCGCCACTGCGGCTGGGATCTGACGCCAGCCCATCTGGCCATCACCGCCGGGGGGCAGAGCGCGTTTTTTTATCTCTTCAATCTGCTGGCCGGCCCCATGCCGGACGGCACTTCCCGCCGGGTCCTGCTGCCACTGGTGCCGGAATACATCGGCTACGCCAATCAGGGACTGCACGCCGAGCTGTTCATCGCCTGCCAGCCGGAGATCGAAGAACTGCCTGACCGCGAATTCAAATACCGAGTCTCCTTCCCCCGCGTGGAAGCCGCCCTGGCCCAGGGAAACATCGGAGCCATCTGCGTCTCGCGTCCCACCAATCCCACGGGAAATGTCCTGACCAATGAGGAGATCGCCCGCCTCTCGGAACTGGCCCTCGCCGCCGGCATCCCGCTCATCATCGACAACGCCTACGGCCTGCCCTTCCCCGGCGCCGTCTTCACCGATGCCATCCCGGTGTTCGGTGACCATGTTATATTAACCCTGAGCCTCTCGAAGCTGGGCCTGCCCGGCACCCGCACCGGCATCGTGGTCGCCCGGCCGGAAATCGCCAGTGCCATCGCCGCCATGACCTCGGTGGTCGGCTTGGCCAATACCAACGCCGGCCAGCAGCTCGTCAAACCGTTGCTCGACTCTGACGAACTGCTCCAGCTTTCCCGGCAGGTGATCCGGCCGTTTTATGAAACCCGCGCCCACGACGCCGGCCGCTGGATGTCCGGGGCCTTCGGCGACACCCCGGGCTGGTCCCTGCACCGCTGCGAAGGCGCCTTCTTCCGCTGGCTCCGCCTCACCGGCCTTCCAATTTCGACGCGGGAACTCTACCAGCGGCTGAAAACCCGGCAAGTGCTGGTGGTTCCCGGCGAGGATTTCTTCTTCGGGTTGCCCCACGACTGGCCGCACCGCACCGAGTGCCTGCGGCTCAATTGCTCGGGGAACCCGGAAACCGTCCGGGAAGCCTTGCATATTATCGCCGACGAAGTGAGACGGGTCCGGGAAAGTGCCCGCTGATCTATGGAACCTCAAATTATTCTGGAAATTCCCCGCTGCGAGGATTAAAAGAAACCCCGTCCGTGATCCCCCATTGATTCCTTCCGAGTTTCCCCTCAAATAGTTGACACCCCCCGTCGGAACTGCCATTGATCGGTGGAAATTCTCCCAAAAAATCAATTTTTCCAATGAGCCAAGAAGAAAACGCCCCCACTCCCACCCCGATGCCATCGACCAAAACGTCGGCGGTGCCTCTGAAAAAAGAGACGGTCCGCATCACCCTGCGTGCCAATGCCCCCGGGGCGGATGCTCCTCCGGCCACGGTTCCGCTGACCCCACGTCCGGCTCCCGGGGCCCCGTCCATCGGTGGCCCTCCGGCCCCGACCGTGCCACTGAGCCCACCTCCGCGTCCTTCCATGGGCGGTGCCCCTCCTGCCCCCAGCGCTCCGACCGCTCCCGGTGCCCCACCCCGCCCGGCTCCTCCCGTTTCCCCGGTCGGCAGCAAAACGATTCCTCTCGGTGCCACCCCGCCACGCCCGGCGACTCCCGCTTTGGCCCGTCCCGCAGGCGCTCCGGCCACTCCGGCAGCCGGTGGAAGTGCCACCCAGCCGCTGCCCCGCGCCACGATGAAGCTTCCTTCTGCTTCCCCTACGGCCGCGATCTCCAGCGCCCCGATCCGGACCACCTCCATGGCCGACGACGATGAAGAAGTGGATAGCGGCCCGCTCAATATCATGGCCTGGGTCGCTTTGGTGGCGAGTCTCGCCATGCTGTTCTTCGCCTTCGCTTCAGTCGATGCCTGGCCGCTTTCCAATGGCTTGGCTGACAGCCAAGCCAAAAAAGAAGACTGGGCCGCCGACAACATCCAGCCTTCCTTCAAGCTTCCCTTGGATTACTCTCCGTTCGATTCCAAGAACGATGGTGCCGTGTTGTCCAAATATGACACCGTCAAGCCGACCATCCCCACCAAGCCGGCTGCTGAATAAACTCATTCACTCCCTATCCTGATACTACCATGGGTCCTGCCGTTTTTCTTGTCGTCTCGTCACTTGCCGCCCTCGCCGCGGTGGTCCTGACCTTCCTCCAGTAATCCCCCCTCCCGGGAATTACCCCTTTTCAGAACGCCCGATTGGCTCCCGCAGCCAATCGGGCTTTTTTGTTGCATCGTGCCATAACCGACTAAGTTTAACGCAGGATCACTTCCACCCCATACCCCACACCCAATCCATGGCCAGCGCTGCAGTCACCCAAGTCTCCAAAGCCACCTTTGCTTCCGAAGTCCTCCAAGCCACCGTCCCGGTGGTGGTTGATTTCTGGGCCGAGTGGTGCGGTCCCTGCAAAATGCTGGGCCCGGTCCTCGACGAAATTGCCACCGAAAAAGGCAGCGCCGTCAAGGTCGTCAAAGTCAATGTCGATGAAGAGCCCGACCTCGCGGTTGAGTACGGCATCCGCAACATTCCCGCCCTGTTCTTCTTCAAGGATGGCGAACTGAAAGACAAGGCCCTCGGCGTCCAGCCCAAGTCCGAAATCATCAAGCGCCTCCTCGCGCTCGCCTGATTTCCCTGGCAAGCTTCAGACTCCATATCTCTTCCTCAACCACGGCAGCCCTGACAGGGCTGCCGTTTTTGATTCATGGGGAGCAAGTTGCCTGACACGCCTCCGGATCGATCGGGCGGACTCCGGCTCCAGCCTGTTCCCTCCCTTGCACCGGCTGATCCCGGGCGGTAGATGCCCCCGTGCCCACCGTCGCCTGTTATTGTCAGGATTTCCTCAAGCCGGACATGCAGCATGTCCACCGGCAGATCATGTCCCTGTCCCGCTGGCAACCGGCGGTGATCACCCAGAAACGTGAAAACGCGGACCAATTCCCCTTCCCCCAGGAAAAGAAACGCCTCACCGTCCTCCCGCCTCTGCCCTGGAGGAATCTCCGCCGCGCCTGGTTCCGGCATGTGAAGCACGCCCCCTTGGTGATCCCCCAGTCGCGGGTACAACGGCTGATTTACGAATCCCTGCGCTTCGACGCCAGGGTCGTGCATATCTTTTTCGGCCACATTGGGGTGCAACTGCTGCCCTTCATCGCCGCCAGCCCGCGCCCGGTGGTGGTTTCCTTTCATGGGGCCGATGTCGGCGTGGACGCCCAACGCCCGGCCTGGCGCGCCGCGCTCCAACAGGTCTTCCAGCGCAGCACCCTCATTCTCGCCCGCTCCGAATCCCTCCTCGACGGCTTGGAGAAGCTGGGCTGCCCTCCGCAGAAACTCCGCCTCCAGCGTACGGGCATTCCCCTCGATGCCTGGTCCTTCGTGGCCCGCCCGTTTCCTACCGATGGGGCCTGGCATTTTGTCCAGGCCTGCCGCCTCGTTCCCAAAAAAGGCCTGCGCACCACCCTGCGGGCCTTCTCCGGAATCGCGGCCCGCTATCCCAAATCCACCCTCACCCTCGCAGGCAATGGCCCCCTCCTGGAGGAACTCCGCACCGCGGCCACCACCGCAGGGCTGGCGGACCGCATCCACTTCCCCGGCTTCCTGGATCAGGAGGCGCTGCGCCAATTGATCTACTCGGCCCACGCTTTTTTCCATCCCAGCGAAACCCCTGCGGACGGCAACCGCGAGGGAGTGCCCAACGCTTTGCTCGAAGCCATGGCCTCGGGCCTCCCGGTCCTCGCCACCCACCACGGCGGCATCCCGGAAGCCGTCACCCATGGCCACAGCGGATACCTTGTCCCTGAAGGCGATGCCCCTGCCCTCGCCCAGGCCACCCTGGATCTGCTTGCTGATTCCCCGCGGTATCAAACCATGGCTGCCGCCGCGTGCGCGGAAGTCAGTGCCAAATTCGAGCGGGGGGCGCAGACTGCGATTCTCGAATCCTACTACGACGAGGCAGCCGGGATCAAACAACGCGGCTAGCCGTGGTCCCGCGTCCCACCTTAATTCAGGACCCTGGCAGCCTTCAGGATCAACTCGTGATCAATTTCCGGACCCACCATGGCCGCAGTGAGCCGGCCGGGGCGGAAGATGGTGGCGGCGATCCGCCGGATCTGCTCGGGAGTGACGGCGAGGAGTCTGCGGTGGACCCGCTCCAGATCAATCATACGTCCGTAGAGCAGGGCGCTCTCGGCCATAATGGTCATTTGGTGCGCGGTGCTTTCCAAGGCCATGCGGCTGGCATGGATGGTGAAGTCCACCGCCGCCCGCAGCACGGAGGCGGGGACGGGTCTTTCCGCGAGCTTCCTCAGTTCGGCGAAGATAACCTTGAGGACCTGCTCGATTTTGTCAGGATCAATTCCTGCGTGGATGTCCAGCAGGCCGGTCTCCTGAACGCTGTTGATATCGGAGCCGGCATCATAACAGAGGCCACGATTTTCCCGCAGTTCGGTCCAGAGACGGGAGCTGGTGTTTTCGCCCAGGATCACGTTCAGCAGACGCAGGGCGTGTTGAGAGGGATGGAGACGGCCCGGCGCATGGAAAGCCAGGGCGAGCTGCACCTGGTCGGTATCGCGCGTCTCGGAAATCACCGCCGGGATGCGGCGCGAAGTCAGGCGGAAGGGCCGGCGGCCGGGCTTGGAATCGACGGGAAGGTCTGAGGGCAGGATGCTGGACAGCACCTCGCGCACCTCCTCCACCGTGATGCGCCCGGCCACGGAAATCACAGAATTTCCCGAGCCGAAGTATTTATAGACATGCGATTTGATGTCGTGGGGGGTAATACGGTCGATGGTTTTTTCGGTACCGGCGATGGGCATGCCAAGGGGATGGCGCGGCCAGACGGTGCGGCACAGCAAGTCTTCGACATACTGACTGGGCTGTTCCCGGTACATGGAAATTTCCTCGGCGATGACATCGCGCTCTTTTTTGACGACTTCGCCGTCCACGAGGGAGTTTTGATAGATATCGAGCAGGACATCCATGAAGCGGGAGAAATGGGCCCCTGGACCGCGGACAAAAAAGGCGGTGTGGTCTTCACAAGTGTAGGCGTCCATGGTGCCACCGTGACCTTCCACGTCACTGTTCAACCGGCGGGCGGACCGGCGCTTGGTGCCTTGGAAGATCATATGTTCGGCAAAATGCGCGAGGCCGGTCTTGCGCATGGGATCGTGCCGCCCCCCCACGTTGGCCCAGATGCCAGTGCTGACGCTTTCCATCCAAGGCATCTCCGCCACGCAGACGGGGGTGCCGTATGGCAGATTGAACATATGATACTTGGTCATGAGTATTCCAAACTTAACATAAAAACGCGTCCCGGCCAGTCCGAAACCAAAACTTCCTCAAGACCCCGGCAGCCCACTCAGTCCACGGGCAACAGCCGCTCCGCCACCGCCAGATCGGGGGGCCAGGTGATTTTCGGATTCGGCGTGGGATTGTCCACCAGCCAAACGGGATGCCCCAACCGCTCCAGTGCGGAGACTTCATCGGTGACCAGCACGCCCTCCCGCAGGACGGCTTCGTAGGCATCGATCAGCAGCGGGCGGGCAAACACCTGCGGGGTTTCCATGATCCAGAGGCCGGCCCGGTCCACACTGCCACAGACCCGCCCCGACCCGTCGGCCCGCTTCAAGGTTTCGGAAACGGGACGCGCGCTGGCCGCTGCACCGGTCTCGCGGGCCTTGGCGAGACACCGGCTGATCTGGGAGGGATGGATCAGTGGCCGCGCCCCATCGTGCACCGCCACATAATCACACTCCGCCGCCACCGCCTGAATCCCCGCCCATACCGAAAGATGCCGCTCTGCCCCACCCGGCACAAAGGCCCGCAGCTTGGTGAGCCCCGCATCATCCGCCAGCCGTTGAATCACCTCCTGCCGGTCGGGGGAGGCCACCACCACGATTTCATCCACCTCCGGACAGGTCTGAAACGCCCGCAGGGTGTGGAGGATTACCGGAGCCCCGCCGAGACTGGCCAGCAGCTTGTCAAAGCCCATACGGGTGCCGCTTCCGGCGGCGACGATTATGGCGGAGGTCATGGGCAGGAAATAATCAGTGATTCTCCTTGGATGCTCCAAGTTTGGACCGGAGACAACCGTCCGGGGAACCAGTCAGACTTTCACAAGGCGATGCGGTCACCCCTCGCTGCAGTCGATCGGGACCATTCCTTTGAAGGATGACCTCGAAGGGAGACCAGGCCCAAAGTTCATGAGCTTGTTATGGGGATTCCCCTCCTTCCGCATCCTTCAACTGCGACTTCAACCGGTCGGTGTCCTTGCGGACCCGTTCCAACAACGCTTCGGCGTTTTTGACTTCATTGCGGAGGTCGTCCAGTTCAGGGCGGGCGAATTTTCCGGTCTCCACTTTTTTGAGGAGCTCGACGATGGTGGCTGAAGGAATGGCAAAGCACTCAATGCGGCCGGAGCGGGCGATATTGATACCGACCACGTGACCCGCGAGATCAATCACCGGACCGCCGCACTCAGCGGGTTCGAGGAACATGTCGTGCTGCAGGGCGGCCGGGTAACCGGTACGGTTCCGGCTGAGCGCCCCACTCATCAGGTTTCTCGCGTCCTCAATCAGGCCGACATGATTTTCCTCCCGGCGGCGCAGGGTGGCGCTGAGTTCCTTGTCTTCCTGGCCCCGCCGGATCAGAACCTTGACGGTATCGTAGGGTTTATGGGTGGCGATTTTCTGGATGAAGTCGGAGACGGTATTGATGGACTGCCCGTTGATGGAAATGAGCACATCGTCCTTGAGGAGTCCGGCTTCGGAGGCGGCACTGTCCGTGCCGACTTCCCGGATGCGGAGATTGCCCTCTTCATTTTCGAGCGAGATCCCGAGAAACCCTTTGTGGGATTCATCCATATTCCGTGGAGCCACACTGACCACCCCGATGGCCACCGGCAGCCGCTCGGGGCCCGCTGCCGCAAGGTAGCTGCCGGGTGCAGGCGTGGCCGCCGTGTCCCACTCGACCGGGGTCAGGCCACGGGCCTCCACTTTGAGCAGGGCCAGATCATAGCGGGCGTGGATATCGGTGATTTTGACATCAAGGGTGATGCCGCCGGAGAATTGGGCGGAAAGATTGACCAGAGGCTTGCCTTTGCTGTCGTGCACCTCGCTCGATTTGGTGAGGAGCCAGCCTTTTTCGTTCACGGTGGTCGCCAAGGCTATGGGTTTGCCCTCTCGCAGAATGCGGGCGGTGCTACGGCGGGCCGTCTCCAGCAGGGAAGACCAGGCGGCGGCCATCTCCGGCGTTTCGCGGCTGAACTGATCCTGGGCACGATCTGATACAGCAGCGGCCACACCATCGGCACTTTCATCCTCGGGCGTGGCGGGTTCCTTGGCAAAACCCCACCCGGTGGCGGCGAGCAACCAGCCGGCAAGGAGAAGGGGGCGGTGGAGAAGGGGCGGTTTCATGGTGGCAGGCAGGTTATTTTTTTCCCAGTTTGACCTCAAGGCTGAGCGGCTGGCCTTCGCGCTTGAGTTCGAAGGTGGCGGTGGCTTCCGGCGGCAGGGCCAAAAGGACGTCGGAGACTTCCGTGGCATCCTTAACCGCGGTGCCGTTGATTTTCGTCAGGACATCCCCCGGTTTCAGACCGGCTTTGGCGGCAGGTCCTTCGGGGGAAAGCAGGCCCAGGCGTGGCCCGTCGGCACTGAGTTCCACCGCGGCGCCCAACCAAGGCCGCGGCCCCGGAGCTTCCGGCACGAAAGGAACGCTGGGGCCCTCTTCCGGTTCGTCCGACGGCACATTGCCCTGGCCATCACGGCGGGGGAGAAACCGGCGGCCCAGTTCCAACTGCAGATCCACCAACTCGTCCCCGCGTTGCACCGCCAAGGGAACCACATCCCCGGGCTTCCGGCGGCCCAGCAGGCGCTGCATGGCGTGAAAATTGGCCACCTCCTCGCCATCAAATTTTTTCACCACATCGCCGGATTTCAGCCCGGCTTTGGCCGCGGGCAGGTCTTCAAAAACCTGTTTAACGACCACCCCGTCACGGCTCTCGCGGTCAAAAAGCGCTCCGGTGATGGGGCGCGTTTCATTGCTGGAATTGAACGACACCTTCCCCCACGTCTGATCCTTCTCCAGCTTCTCCCAGTCAAACCGCAAGGTATCGATGGCCACATGCCGGTTCATCTCCACACTGCCATGAATGGAGGAGTGGATGCCGATGACGCGGCCTTCGAGGTCAAACAGAGGACCGCCGGAATCGCCCCCGATCAACGGGCACGAGGTAAACAGGGCCCCATCCAAATCCCGCCGCCAGACGCGCCCCAGCCGGACCGGAGGCCGTCGCTCATAGCTGTAGCCGCCTGGGTGGCCCATGGCGACCACCCACTCGCCCAGCTTCAGCAAATCGGAACTGCCCATCTCCACGAACGGCCAGTCTCCCGGTTCGGTGATCCGGGCCATTCCGGCATCGGTGGTGCGGTTCGCCCCCAGGGACGTGCCTTTCACCCGGCGGCCGTCCGGGAAAATGATGGTAAGATTGTTCCCCGTGGCCTGGGTGACGTGGGCTGCGGTCAGAATCAGGCCGTCCTTGCTGACGATCACGCCGGAACCCGAGCCGGGCTTGTCCTCATCGGCCGAAGTCACGGCCACCACGCAGGGCATCACCCGCTGCACGATGGCTTTTACCTTTTCCTCGCGGGCCCGGAGCTCATCCAGCCCTTCCGCCTGCGCGGACGGCCCGGCAGCCAGCCACATTCCCAGACCCAGCAGCAAAAAGCGGAATGATTTCATAACTGGACGGAGCATCAGGAATTCAGGCACATTGTAACTACGCACCTCCCTCCCGGCAAGATGGGAACGCAAAAACCATGCCGGAGCTGTCAATCCGGACGAAATGCCCGGGACGTTCCGGATTCGGGCCGCCCTTCGCCTTTGGGAACAGGAGACTTCACCGATTCCAGACCCGCCAAATTGCCTGTGATGGTGGAGTTCTGCGCAAATCCCCTCATGCCCGGCGTCATCTCAGCCGCGGGCGAGGGCATCGGATTGTTTGACGAACTCATCGCCGCTCCACTCAATGTCGGAGCCGATCATTTTCCTGGATTCCCCGGCGGCCTTGGCGGCCGCCTTGCGGTCGGTCTGGCGTTTCACGAGATCCGCGTGCGTGGTGAAGTAGTCGAGACTCCGCCCCTTGAAGTCTGCCAGGGTTTCAAACTGGTGCTTCTCCATGAAGGCGAGGAGTTGTTCGCACATCGGCTTCACACATTCGTAACCGAACTTCATCACCCCGGTGCAGACCTGCACGGTGTCGGAGCCCAGCAGGATGAACTGCGCGGCGTCTTCACCGGACTCGATCCCGCCCAGCCCTGACAAACTGCGGCCGGGGAACTCACTGCGGATCATCTGGGCGATTTCCATCACCATGCGGAGGGCGATGGGTTTGACGGCCTTGGATGAATACCCACCGGGCGTGGTGTAGCCTTCCACGCTGGGTTCCGGGCGCAGGGTTTCCAAATTGACACCCATGACGCTGCGGATGGTGTTGATGGCACTGATTCCCTGACAACCAGCGCGCAGGGCCGCCCGGCTGGGTTCCTCGATGTGCGTGATGTTCGGCGTCATCTTGGCCCAGACCGGCTTTTTGGCGGCGCCCATCACCCAGCCGCAGACTTCCTCGAGGAGGTCAGGATCCTGCCCCATGGCCGCCCCCATGCGGCGCTCCGGCAGGCCGTGCGGACAGGAGAAGTTCAGTTCAAAACCATCAACCCCGGCGTCCTGACAACGCTCCACAATCTCAATCCACGCGTCCTTGGAATACTCCTCCATGATGGACGCGATCAGGCAACCGTCAGGGAAGGCATCTTTGCATTTTTTGAATTCATCCAGCCAGGTGGAAAAGGCGCGGTCACTGATGAGTTCGATATTCTCCCATCCAATCACTTCCTGACGGTCCGCCGAGTACAGTTTGGCATAACGGGGCGTAACATTTTTCACCTTGGTGGCGTCCAGGCTCACGGTCTTGGCGATGACCGCGCCCCAGCCTTCCTTGAAGGCCTTGTAGATGACATTGAGGTTGGTCCCGGGCGGTCCCGATCCAATGATAAAAGGATTCGGCAACGTGAGACCGTCAACATGGGTGGTGAGGGCAGGCATGGCAGAGGGGGGCAGAGGTCCAGCCCAAGCATAGCCCATGCCACGGGGGGACAAGGCGGATTTTTCAAATCTCCGGAAGCAGCCCCCGAAGCCGGAGCCGGGCCCGCCCGGTTGGCCGCCCGGAAGGGGAATGTCTACTCCGGGCGTCCGGGCCAAAGCTGCCGCGTCGTCTTCCAGTCCTCCAGCAACCCCCGGAAACGCTGCAAGGGAGGGGGATCAAGGTCCTCCTGCCACACCAGCACCAAGGGCACCGTCTGCGCCGGGGTCAGGGGAACGAAGCGCAGCGTGGTTCCCGGAGGCATTACGGAATCGGTCACGATGCCCAGCCCGGCCCCTCCCTCCGTATAACTCAGCACCGTGCCGATGACACTGGGCGTGCGCGCCAGCCGGGGCATGAATCCAGCGCTGCGGCAGGCCGCGAGGATGGCGTCGTGGAGGCTGGCGCCTTCCCGGCGGGCCAGCACAATGAGGGGCTCCCCGGCGAGGGATTTCCACGGCAGACTGGGGCGGGTGGCCAGCGGATGGTCCGGGCGGAGGACCACGCCAAGGCGTTCCTCACGTAAAGTCAGGGTGTGGAGGCCGAGGGCGGTGTGGCTGGGCACCGGCCGCGTCAGACCGGCGGTGAGGCGGCCCTTGGCCACCATTTCCCAGACGCGCTCCGGGGTGCGTTCCTCCAGATGCAGGCTGACCAACGGATAACGCCGCCGGTATTCATGCAGCAGCCGTCCCAGAAACGGCTGGGTGGGCGGCCCGATATAACCCAGCCGCAACTCGCCCTCCTCGCCGCTGGCAGTGCGGCGCACGCGGCGCAGGGCTTCCTCCCAGCCATCCAGCAGTAATGCCGTCTCCTGCAGCAGCACCGCCCCGGCCGGAGTGAGCCGGACGAAGTGACGGCTGCGCTCCAGCACCTCGGCGCCGAGATCGTGCTCCAGTTCCTTGATGGCACGGCTCAGGGCGGGCTGGGCAATCCGCAGCCGCCGCGCAGCGCGGGCGTAGCTGAGATCTTCAGCGACAGCTTGAAAATACCGGAGATGGCGGAGGTCCATGAGTGGTCAGGAGCGCGGCGGGCTGGGCCGGGCGGTGATACCATATCAGCATCACACCGATAGCGAAAGAGTATTTCCGTTACCACCGGGTATGGGGAATGATGCCCTAGTGAATAATGTCCATCTCGCCGTCCAGTTCTTCCTTCAGATCGCGGTCATTTTGCTGTTCTGCCGGTTCGTGGGCATGATTGCAGCGAAATTCGGGCAACCGCAGGTGGTGGCGGAGATGATTGCCGGGGTTCTGCTGGGGCCTTCGCTTTTTGGATTGCTGGCCCCGGAAATGCAGCGGGCTTTGTTTCCCTGGGATCCTGCTCAGGGCACGCGGGACACTCAAAGTTACCTTTTCCCGGCCTCCCAGCTGGGGCTGGCCCTTTACATGTTTATCGTCGGCATGGAGTTCCGCATGGATATCGTGCAAAAACGCCTGAAAAGCTCCCTCGCGGTCTCCATGGCCGGAATGATCGCCCCGTTTCTTCTGGGAGCCGGGTTGGCGTGGGTGTTGTTTTATAACACGGAACTCTTCCCGGAAAAAACCAGCCTGATGGAGGCGATGCTTTTCCTGGGCGCCTCCATGTGCATCACCGCCTTCCCCATGCTGGCGCGGATCATTCATTTCAAAAAGCTCACGGGCACGACCATGGGCACAGTGGCCATCGGAGCAGGGGCGATCGACGATGCCACGGCGTGGTGCCTGCTGGCGGTGGTGCTGGCCAGCTTTGACCAGAATATCAGCCATGCCTTTGTGAATATGGCTTATGGGGCGGGGTTTGTGGCCATCACCCTCCTTGTCGTCAAACCCCTGCTGGCCCGGTTCCAGAGTCATTTGGAAAAGGAAGGTTCCCTGACAGAAGGCGGCCTCGTGATTGGTCTGGCCTGCATGTCCCTTGCCGCCTGGTTCACGGATAAAATCGGGCTGCACGCGGTTTTCGGGGCCTTTGTGATGGGCGCCGCCATGCCCCGCCGGGTGATCGCACGGGATTTGATCGCCCGCATCCAGCCGCTCGCGGTCGCGCTGCTCCTGCCCCTTTTCTTCACCTATTCCGGGCTGAATACCAAAATCGGCCTGCTGGATTCCTGGTATCTCTGGGGCATGTGCGGTGCCGTCCTCGTGGCCGCCGTGCTGGGCAAGGGAGTCGCCTGCTGGCTGGCGGCCCGGGCCACGGGGATCTCCAACCGCGAAGCCATGGGCATCGGTGTGCTGATGAATGCGCGGGGCCTGATGGAGCTCATCATCATCAACATCGGCCTGCAGCGCGGCATCATATCCGAAGGCCTTTTCGCCACTCTCGTCATCATGGCCGTCATCACCACCCTCATGGCCTCCCCCCTCTTTGAATACCTCGTGGGCCGGCATGGCGTCTCCCGCGAACCCGACGCAGACGAGGGCGCAGAAAATGAAACTGCCCCCGCGATCGCGGCGTAATTCCAACGATTTTCCCATCAGCCTCCGCAACCTCCCTCCTATCATGGTAATGCCCCCGACTCCAGACTACGATGTCCTCATCATCGGCGGCGGCCCTGCGGGCGCCAGCACCGGCGCGCTTCTCGCCGAATATGGCCACCGCGTCCTCATTGTGGAGCGCGAGAAGTTTCCCCGCTATCATATTGGGGAATCCCTCATTCCCTTCACCTTCGGCCCTTTGGAACGGCTTGGCCTGGTGGAACGGATGAAGGCCTCACACTTCCAGAAGAAATACAGCGTGATGTTTGTCCAGCCGGACGGCAAACGCTCCCAGCCCTTCTACTTCCACACCCGCTACGACATCAATACGGTAGCCCAGACCTGGCAGGTGCTGCGCTCGGAGTTTGACGAAATGCTTCTGCGCCACGCGGCTGAAAAGGGCGCGGAAGTCCGTGAGGCATGCACCGTCACCACCCTGCTCCGGGATGCCCATAACGCCGTGTCCGGAGTCCGGGTGAAAAACTCGGATGGCGGCGAGGAGGAACTCACCGCCCGCCTGACCATTGATGCCACCGGCAAGGAAGCCTTCGCCTCCAACCGGCTGGGCTGGCGCCTGCCGGACCCCAAGCTGAACAAGGTCGCCGTCTGGACCTATTATGAAGGAGCCTCCCGCGAATCCGGGATTGATGAAGGCACCACCACCGTGGCGGCTATTCCGGAGAAAGGCTGGTTCTGGCATATCCCCCAGCATGGCGACCGCATCAGCGTCGGCGTGGTGGCAGAAGGCAAATATCTCAGCCGCGATGGCGTGCGCGATCCCAAGCAGATGATGGACCGCGAAATCGCGGGCAATCCATGGATGCGCGAGCGTCTCGCCACCGGCCGCCAGGAGGGAGAATACTGGATCACCAGTGAATACTCCCGTCATAGCAAATACGGGGCGGCTCCCGGGCTGCTGCTGGTGGGCGACGCACTTGCCTTCCTTGATCCCGTTTTCAGCAGCGGGGTGATGCTGGCGTTGAAGAGCGGAGTCCTCGCCGCCGATGCCGTGCATGAAGCGTTGGAGGCGGACGATGTCTCTCCGGAACGTTTCGCCGGCTACGCTGCGGCCATCCGCACCAGTGTGGAGAACATGCGCAAACTGGTCTATGCCTTCTACGACCCCAATTTTTCATTCAAGGATCTCATCATGCGCTTCCCGGAAGCGGCCGGAGCGGTAACCGATTGCCTCTCCGGCGACCTTGGCCGCGATTACACGGAACTCTGGGCCCAGATCAGTGAGTTCGTGGATCTCCCGGACGATCTGCCCTACGGAGCGCCGCTGACGGAAGGGGTCCCGGCTTGAAAATGGAAAACGCGGCAAAGTGGCTGGAAATGGGAGGAAACATGTCGCCGGGCCGGCGCGTTTGCAGAGGTGTCTTCATCTCCGCATTCCATGAGCAAAACCGTTAGCCGCCGCCGCTTCCTTTCCGCCTCCGCTGCCGCCCTCGGCACGCCCTTGATTCTGCCAGGGCGCGTCCTGGGACTGGACGGAGCCGTGGCTCCAAATTCCAAAGTCCGGCTCGCCTGCATCGGCGTCGGAGGCATGGGCACGGGAAATTTGAAGTCCTTCCTCAGTGATGAACGCGTGCAGGTGGTGGCAATCTGTGATATTGACGTCAACCACCGCCGGGCCGCCGGGGAGCTGGCCAAACTGACAGATGGCGATCTCTACGGGGACTTCCGCGACGTCCTCGCCCGCAAGGATGTCGATGCCGTGATGAATGCCACGCCGGACCACTGGCACGCCGTGATCGCCACGGCCGCCGCCGCGGCAGGCAAGGACCTCTACACGGAAAAACCGCTAGCCTCCGGTATTGCGGATGGGCGGGCCATCTGCCGCGCTGTGGAGACTCACAAGCGGGTGCTGCAATGCGGCACCTGGCGCCGCTCGGGCATGAAAACCCGCCTCGCCTGCGAGTGGGTCCGCAACGGCCACATCGGCGATCTCAAAGTGATTGAAGTCGGCGTGCCCGGACAATTCCGGCCTTCCGGCGGCTTCGACGGCACCGAGGCGGCGCAGCCGGTTCCTGCCGGGATTGATTATCCAATGTGGCTGGGCCCGGCCCCGGAGGCTCCCTATCATCAGGCCCGGCTGCATTACAATTTCCGTTGGATCACCGATTACGCTCCCGGTTATATCACGGATTGGGGCGCGCATTTTCTGGATGTGGCGCAATGGGGCGCAGGCATGGACGACACCTCGCCCACGGAAATTTCCGCCACCGGCGTGGTCCGCCGCGACAAGGGGATCTTCAATGCTCCGGAGAGTTTCCGCATCGAATATCAATATGCCAACGGCACGCGGATGGTGATGACCAGCACTACCAACGAGAAGGAATGGGGGATCCGTTTTGTCGGCACCAAAGGCACCATTTTCACGGAAAATGACCGCTTGGAAACCGATCCCGTCAGCCTCCGCTCGGTGCGGCCCAAGGATGGTGACGTAAAGCTCTTCGAATCCACCAACCACCACCGCAACTTCATCGACGCAGTGCTCACCCGCGGCCAGACGGCGGCCCCTGCCCCGGTGGCCCAGCGCGCGGCCACCCTCTGCCATCTGGGGGCCATCTCGGCGGCGCTTGGCCGGCCGGTGAAGTATGATGGAGTCGCGGAAAACTTTGGCTCCGATGCTGACGCCAACGCCAAACTTGCCCGCCCCCTGCGCAACCCTTGGAAACTGAGTGCCTGAAGCGGCGGGAACCCCCTACCCTGAGTCTTCCACCGCCCGCTGCTGACGCAATTCACTCTGCCTCTGCAGGAACCGGCGGCGGCGTTCTTCAATAAAGTCGCGGTCGTAGATTTGCTGGCCGAGGTTGCGGAAACCGTTCTCCAGCTCGGCGATGGACATTTGGGCGGGTTGGTAGTTCACGTCGAACAAGGTGCATTTTTCCCATGCCCCGGGTTCAATGATGCGGCCCTGAGCGAGAAGCCTGTCGTAGAGCGGGGCATTGGGAAAAGCCGTCATGAGGGTGATCTGGACTTCATAGAGCCCGGTCTCCTTCACAAATTCCAGCACCCGGTCGAAGCAGGTAGTGTCCTGCTGATCGAGCCCCAGCACAAAACAGCCATTCACGGTGACCCCGGCGTCCTGAATGCGGGCAATGGCTTCCCGGTAGCGGTCGGCCTGACGCTGTTTCCAATTCGCCTTGCGCTCCACGCCGTCCAGTTCGCGGATGTCAGGACTTTCCAGTCCGATCAGAATCTGGGCGCAGCCGCTTTCCTTCATGAGGTGCAGCAATTCGTCGTCCCAGGCCACGGAAATGTCGGTTTCCGTGAACCAGCGGAGCCCCAGGGGAATCAGGGCGCGGCACAGTTCGCGCCCGCGGCGGCGGTCGGCGAAGGTGTTATCGTCGGCGAACTCCAGGAACGGATGCGGCCAGAGTTCCCGCACCCGGTTGATTTCATCAATCACCTTCGGAACCGGCTTGAGCTTGTAGCGGGGATCCAACCGGATGCTGGCCCCGCAAAAATCACAATTGTAAGGGCACCCCCGCTGTGTCTGCACGGTGATGCGGTTGTAGCGGCTGATGTCGAGGAGATCGAAGCGTGGCATCGGGGCTTCCGCCAGATTGAACGACCGGCCGCGGGCATTGTAGCGGGGTTGCAGACGGTTGGCCTTCAGATCCGCCATGAGGTCCGGCCAGACCGGTTCCCCTTCCCCGATGACGATGGCGTCGGCATGCCGGGCGGCCTCGTCCGGGCAGGCGCTGACGTGAAGGCCGCCCAGCAGCACCAGCGTGCCCGCCGCCCGGTAACGGTCCGCCAATTGATAGGCCTCCTTGATCTGGGCCGAGAAGCTGGAAATGGCCACCACATCAAATTCACCCGGCAGCCCATCGAGCCGGGCCAGGTCCGGGACTTCGACATAGCTGATATCGACATCAGCCGGGGTCAGCCCGGCCAGCGTGAGCAACCCGAGGCTGGGCAGCGAGGCAATGACCTTGCTGCGTTCAAGGAACCCGGGAAGTGTGAGCCCGATGGCGAGCAGCTCCGCGTTCTGACAGCGGATGCCGGACATGGCGATGAGGCCGAGGGTCATTGGTTTAAAGGATGGTCCAGCGCGGACGGATCGGATTCAGGGCCAGCCGATGAAGGTGCAGAGCACGCCCACCGCCACGCCACTGACAGGAATAAAAAAAAGATGCCGCAGCGGCTTCCGCCATGCACTCAGGAAACAGACGGTGGGCATCGTAGCCGCGCCGATGGCAAAGGCCCAAGCCCCCCGCAGCGCCCAGGCGGGATCGAGATGCAGGGCGTGATGGGTGAAAGCGAAGAAGAAATTCACAAAGCCCAAGCCGAAAAACGAAATGTGACCCAGTCGGGTAAGGCGGCGGCGCCAGCCTGAATAGCCGCCCATCCAGTCCTCCCGGGCGAAGAAGAGACCGATCACGGCGCCACTGACCACACCGAGCAGCATGCCGGTCCAAGCGAGTTTGAGCATGGTGGAAGTGATAATGTCAGGCATGGGTCAGGATAAGGCAAACGTTGGCCCCGCCAAATCCGCTGGCGTTGCTGGCAATGATGGCAGGGCGGGTGTCCCGGGTTTCGCGGGGAAGATCCAATCCGGCCCCTTCGGGCAAGACATTGACCAGATTCGCCTGGCCCGGAATGAAGCCTTCCCGGAGCGCGAGCACACAGAACGCCGCCTCCATGGCGCCCGCCAGCGAGAGCCCATGGCCGGTCAGGGCTTTGGTGCTGGAAATGGCGGGACGATGCGCCCCGAACACCCGGTGCAGCGCCAGCGCCTCGGCCCGGTCTCCGGCGGGCGTGCTGGTGGCATGGGCATTGACGTAATCGATTTCGTCAGGATTGATGCCGGCATCGGAAAAAGCGAGGGCCATGGCACGGGCCAAACCATCGCCCTCCGGATGAGGCGCCGCCACGCTGAATCCATCGGCAGCCTCCCCCCAGCCGGCCAGCCTGGCCATCCGGGTGGCACCGCGGCGTCTGGCAGCGCTCCCGGATTCGAGGATCAGCACGACCGCGCCGCCCGTGCCCGTGAAGCCGTTCCGCCCTTCATCGAACGGACAGGAAGCCCGGGCCGGATCGGCCTCCAAGGACAGCGCGCCCATGGCGTGGAACGGCAGCAGCATCGGCACATTCAAATCCTCTGCCCCCACCACGATCATGCGGTCCTGACGTCCCAGCCGGATGGCATCGCACGCATAACCGAGGGCATGCGCGGACGAAGCGCAGGCGGACACAAAACCGCAGCAGGCCCCGCGGATACCGAGGTGGGCCGCCAGATTGAAATTCAGGGTCCCGGCCACGGATGCCACCACACCCAGCGGGTGCCCGCGCTGCCAGCCCGTGCGCGCCATCGCCGACAGCCGGTCAAACATCACCTGCGGCGACCCGCCCGACGCGCAGGCCAGCCCGGTGCGGCCATCCGTGATTCCAGTGAGGGAAAGCCCCGCTTCAGCAAGGGCCTGGTGGACTGCCAGCACCGCGCAGGCGCCATGGGGTGGCAGGCTGCGGACGGTCTGGCGGTCGATTTCAACATTGTCAGGAAACGTCCATCCGGCGGGATCTGCCGCCGCAAGGTCGAATCCCTTCAAGGTGCCGGCCACTTTGACGGGAAGTGTGGTGCCCGGCAGGGGATCCCAAGGCACGATGCCACTGCGCATTTCCGTCAGTGATTCGACTACGGAGGCGCGGCTGTGGCCAATGCTGGTCACAAATCCCAGGCCGGTGATGAAGACGGATTCCATGCGGAGGTCAGGGGGAGACCACCTCCGGGGGCAGGTCGAGTTTCCGGCACAGCAACGCGTGCAGTTCACCCACTGTTTTCACCTGAGCGGTCTCATGCGTTTCGATAGGTACGCCCAGCAGTTCATCAAATTTGAAAGCAGCCTCGGCCAAGGTCAGGGAATCAACCCCGAGGTCCTCGCTGAGCCGGGCGTCGTCCGGAACATCCGCGAGGGAACGGGCATTGGTTTTGGGCAAATAGAACTGCAGCAGTCCCAACATGGCGGCGCGGAGCCGGACCGGTGTGAAATCGCCCCGCAGCGTCATCACGGCGTCCAGAGCGGAAGATGGAAATCCCCGCAACTCCGTGCGGAGATCTTCATCGGATTTGGTCAGCAGCGCATTCATGGGAAATCGATGGACGACATTGCTCTGAAAGAGGCCTGAATTCCTGCCATGGAAGTGGCAACGCCCCGTTGCGCACAAGTTCAGATGAATAACGGAAATCCCCCGGCCAAGTCAATGATTATCCCCTTTGAATGCGTCAGGCACGGAATCCAGGCCGGTGGAGGAATGGCACCTTCCGGCAAAATCCGGCTCTGCTGGTCAGCATCATCCGTTGATGCTCCTTTCCATGGCATTAGCCGGAATTCAGCAGCCGTCCGGTCTCCTTCCTCGCCCAGGCATCGGCGGCGAGGATGGCGTCCAAACCGGCGTGCGGTTCAGCCTGGTGCAGCTCCATGATGCGGGCCACCGTCTGCCAGATCCCGGGGAAGGAGAGGCGGCCTTCGATGAAGGCAGCAACGGCGATTTCGTTGGCGGCATTGTAGACTGCAGGGAGAGATCCCCCGATGGTGCCGGCTTGCACAGCGAGGTCGATGGCCGGGAAATCGGCGCGGCGCGGCGCTTCGAAATCGAGCTGGCGCAGGGCCGCAAAGTCGAGCGGACGCAGGCTGTTTTTCACCCGTTGCGGCCAGGTGACCGCATACTGGATCGGAAAACACATGTCGCTGTGGCTGAGTTGGGCCAGCACGCTGCCGTCGATGAATTCCACCATGCTGTGGATGATGCTTTGCGGATGGACGATCACATCCACGCGGTCCATGGGAACGTTGAACAGCCAGCGGGCTTCGATCATTTCGAGGCCTTTGTTGAAAAGCGTCGCGCTATCAATGGTGATCTTCCGGCCCATTTCCCAGGTGGGATGCTTCAGGGCCTCGCCGAGGGTGGCGGCGGCGATCCGGTCATTCGGCCAGGTGCGGAACGGGCCTCCGCTGGCAGTGAGGATCAGACGGGTCACCTCATCCGGATCACGGCCTTCGAGGCATTGGAAAATGGCGTTATGCTCGCTGTCCACCGGCAGCACCGCCACGCCTTGGCGGCGGGCGGCTTCCATCACGATTTCGCCGGCCATGACCAGAATTTCCTTGCTGGCAATGGCGAGGTCGCAGCCGGCTTCAATGGCGGCGAGCGCCGGACGCAACCCGGCGGTGCCGACAATGGCGATGAGCACCATGTCCGCCTGAACCGCCTCGATCAGTTCCACGAGGCCGGCTTCGCCCGGAAAAATCCTGACATCATCCGGAAGGGCACTGGCCAGCGCAGGGAGCGAGGCGGCATCGGTCAGGGCCACATGTTTGACCCCGAACTCCACGGCCTGGGCGGCGAGGGCCTGGGTGCTGCGCGCGGCAGCGAGACCCACCACTTCAAACCGCGCCGGGATATCGCGGGCGACTTTCAGGGCGCTGGTGCCGATGCTGCCGGTGGACCCGAGGAGGATGACGCGCTTCCGCTTTTCAGAGGGCCTGACTGCTGACATACCAGAGATAGAAATAAAAGACCGGAGCGGTGAAGAGCAGGCTGTCGATCAGGTCGAGCGAGCCGCCGATGCCGGGAAGGAAGTTCCCGGAGTCCTTCACTTCCAGACAGCGTTTAATGACGCTTTCCGCCAGATCGCCCACCACACAGACCGCCGCGAGAATGAGACAAAGCACGGTGGCACTGACCGGAGTGAGCATCGGCATGCGGTGCTGCCATGCAAAATAAACGACCAGGCCGCCCACGAGCGCGCCGAGGGCCGCGCCGATCATGCCTTCCCATGTTTTGCCGGGGCTGATGTGGGGGATCATCTTGTGTTTCCCGATCAACGAACCCACCACGTAGGCTCCGCAATCCGTGAATTTGGTGGTCACGATCAGAAAAACCAAATAGGGCAGACCACGCAACCAGCCGTCCGGATCGACGCCCGGCAGGTAGAGCACCCGGGTCATGAAACTGCTGAGCCAGGGGACGTAGAGGAAACCCGCGATCGTATAGACGATGGCCCAGAGCGTGGCCCGGCCTTCCAGCGGGCGGAACAACACCGGCAAAAAAGACGCGAGAGTTACCCCGGCGATGAATGCAAGATCCACGAGGGGGGACCAGGGTTGACCCGTGCGCTGACAAATGGTGAAGGTCCCGGCAAACCAGGCGACCGTGACTCCAATCAGCCCCCAACGCCATGGCTTCGGCAGCGTTTTGTCCATAGTGACAAATTCCCGCACGCCCGCGATTCCCAGCAAGCCCAGCAGCACAAAAAACAGGGCTCCCTTCCCGGTCACGATGGCCGCAGCGACGAGGGCCCATAGCGACAGGGTACTGCTCAACCGCCGGGCGAAGACACGCGACTTGGATAGCGCGGGCGCAGGGGTGGGGGCAGCAGCAGGTTCAGGCATGGCTGGTTCTGACTAGGCGGAAACTGCGCCGGAGGCAAGCCGCATTGCGGGTGGGCACGGAGGTGCCGGATACGCCTCCCCTCCCGCTTCCGGAACGGGTGTCGATCTGCGGTAGCCAAATGCCGGTCCCTGTCCATGATATGCCCCTTAGTTTTCCCCCATGAGTTATTCCCGTGTGCTTGAATGGATCTTCCGCCTCGTGCTGGCAGGGGTCTTTTTGGTGGCTGGCTATGAAAAGGCACGGGACCCCATCCAGTTTCTGCTGGATATCCGCAGTTTCCATCTGCTCCCGGACCCCTATGCGGGGCTGCTCGCCCTGGGATTGCCGTGGCTGGAGTTGCTCTGTGCCACCGGGGTGTTGCTGAAGCGGCTGTATGCGGGATCGGTGACGATACTGTCGGCGAGCCTCGTTGTATTCATCGTGGTCATCGCGTGGTCGTGGCACCGGGGTTTGGATATCTCCTGCGGGTGTTTTGGGAAGACCGATCTGGAGCTGGGCTATCTCCAGCATCTGGTGTTAAATGCCACCCTGCTCGGCATGGGGCTATGGCTGCTGTGGCGCGAGTCCCGGAGCGGGAGGGAAATCAAGCCGGCTTGACCGGCCGCACCGCCCGGCGATAGCTGGCGGATGCGCCTTGAAGTGATCAATACCGGGACGGAACTGCTGCTGGGAAACACCCTGAACACCCACCTCGCCTTTCTCGGTGAAATACTGCTCCCGCTGGGGCTCCGGATCGGCCGGCAGCTTACCATTCCTGATGGGGCCATTATCGGCGAGGCCGTCCTGGAAACGGTGGGGCGGGCGGACATTGTGATTGTCACGGGTGGCCTCGGACCGACCAGCGATGACATCACACGGGAGCTGATTGCAGAATTGCTCGGCCTGCCGCTGGAACTGAATCCGGAAGTGGAGGGCGCGATCAAAGCCTTGTTATGGAACCGGCGGCGTGAAATGAGCGCGGCCACGCGGCGTCAGGCCATGGTACCGGCAGGGGCGGCCGTTTTAGCGAATGCGTGGGGCACCGCGCCGGGATTGTATCTTCCACCGGGGCCGGTGGCGGCCGCAGACGGAGCCCTTTCGCCTCATTTGATTTTACTGCCTGGTCCGCCGCGGGAACTGCACCCAATGGTGAAGGAGGTGGTGGTGCCATTGCTCAAAAAAATCTGTGAGGGGCGCACCGTGATCCGGGAAATGGGTAATTTCCGCCTCGCCAACATGGGGGAAAGCCAAGTGGCGGCAGCCGTGGAGGATTCCATCCAATCGCTCGGCGATGTGGAGTTGGGCTACTGCGCGAGGGCCGGCGAGGTGATTGTGCGGGTAATAGGCACTCCGGCGCAGCTGGCGGCCGCGGAATCGATCATCTGCGCGGCCTTTCCGGCCCATTATTTCAGCTCCAGGGATCAGCCGCTGGAGTTTACGGTCGTGGATTTGCTGGTGAGAATGGGGCAGTCCGTTTCGACCGCGGAGTCCTGCACCGGAGGGTTGATTGCCCATCGCATCACCAACGTGCCGGGAGCCTCGGCGATCTTCCCGCGTGGAGTGGTGACCTATGCCAATGAAGCCAAAACCGACCTGCTCGGCGTGCCGGCAGATCTGATTGCCGTGCGGGGAGCGGTCAGCCACGAAGTCTGTGCCGCCATGGCCCACGGCTGTCTCCACGCGTCGGGGACGGATCATGCCATGGCGGTCACAGGCATCGCGGGCCCGGGCGGAGGAAGTGTGGAAAAGCCCGTAGGCACCGTGTTTGTGGGCCTTGCTTCCAAGGGGATTGAGGAACCGCTGGTGGAACAGTTCCAGTTCAAAGTGGAACGCGAGACCTTCAAGCAGCTGACCGCCCAGGCGGCGCTTGATTTATTGCGCCGCCGTCTGATCCGGATGGTCTAGACCGGTCCAGCCTGCCGCAGAGCGGTTACAAACGAGGGCTGCTTTCATTCTCCCTTAAGTGACATTTCTGTTACATTCGCCTTGATGAAAAGCATCTCCCCCCGGTCTTCCCATCGTACAGCTGGCATGTTGGCCCTGATAATGGGTCTGGGCCAGGCCTGCGCCTCGCCGGAGTCCGATGCCGTGCTGGAGAATTTCGGCGATTTGGAATGGATCGGCGGCATCAATGGCGAGGTGCTGGATAACAGCAGCGAATGGAAGCCGGAATATGAGGGGCAATTGGCCACTGCTGTCGATCTGAGCGAGCCCCACTCCGCCACCGGCGATCTTTTGGGGAACATCTATGTCGCCGATAAAAATGCCAATGCCATCCGGGTAATCGACCGCAGTGGAAGAATCCGGACGGTGGCCGGGACCAATACCGCTGGCTACAATGGAGAAGGTCCGGCCCGGCAGCGGCAGCTGAATGGTCCTCAGAACGCCTATCCCATGCCGGATGGCTCGTTTTACATCCTCGATACCGGGAACCAGCGGATCAGGCGTGTCGATGCTGCCGGACAGATGAGCACGGTGATTGTGGAAAACACAGGTCTCTCCCGCGGATTGTGGGTCAAACGGGACGGTTCGCTGATTTATTACTGCACCAACACCGCCCTGAAGCGCTGGACCCCGGCCTTCGGAAGCAATCCCGGGGCCGTGATGGCCAGTGGCTTCTCCGAGTTGGGCAATATTGATGTCGCGGCGAATGGTGATATTTACCTGACGGACCGGGGGAACCTGACCACTGATCCCACGTTTTCCAAAGTCTTCCGCATTGCCCCGAACGCCACCCCATCCAACTTCACGCCGCAGGTGGTCGCAGGAACAGGAGGGGGCACGGACAGCGGGCCCAGCGCCAGCGGCTCCCTGGCTACCCAGGTTGGCATCCGTGGGGTGCGGGGGATCGCTTTCCATCCGGCCGGCGGTTATTTCCTGGCCACGCACAAGGGAGGTGATTTGTGGTATGTGGACCGCAATGGGATCATAACCTTGGTGATCCAAGGCAACGACGCGAATGCCAACGTGCCAGCCACCCTGCCCCGGGCTCTGCCGGCCCTGGGCAGTGCCGTGCTGAGTGAACTGCGCTCGGTAAGTGTAGCCCTGAATGGGGATTTACTGATGGCGACGAACGACTCCGGCTACATCCTCCGGGCCCGCTATCAAGGTCCCGTGCCGGTTCCGGCTGAATTGCGTATGATCCCTCCAGCTGCTGCTGGAGGGCCGGTGTCGCTGGAATGGACTCCCGCCCCTGGCCGGTGGTCCCGTGTGGAGTCCACCAGTGATCCGGCGACGGAGATTTGGACGCCGCGCACCATTGCCCCGGCCGGGGTTTCCGGCTATCCATATCAGTGGGCGGAGCCCTTTTCCACGGCCAGTCAGCCACGGCAATATTACCGTCTCAGGGAATTCCGGGATTGGCCCAATTGATCGAAATCGCCCCACCGCTGTTGTAGTCAGGCGGCCACCGCCACCGGTGGCGGGACTGGGGAGGCCGGCGCAAACCGATGATTAACCCGTCATCTCCACCACCACAGCGGTCGCATTATCGCGGCCGGAGCGTTCGAGGGCTTCATTGATCAGTTGCTGGGCCGGAGTAATCACCGTGTCAGGATTACGGAGCACTTCCTCCAAATGGTGATCCCAGAGACCATCCGTGATGCCGTCCGTGACGAGCAGAAACCGGTCCCCCGGCTGACAGGAGACGGCCCCAATCTGAGGCTCGACAAATTGGTGCCCGGCCCCCAGCGCTTTATTGAGCACATTTTTCCTCGGGTGGGTCCGGGCTTCACGTTCGGAAAGTTTGCCATTCCTGCGCAGCCATCCGACCTGGGAGTCATCCTTGCTGAGTTGCTTGAGCGGTCCTTCGGCAGGCAGGTAATATAGCCGACTGTCACCAATATGGGCAAAATAGAGCCAGCCTGGAGCGAACCAGGCCAAGGTCAGAGTGGCCCCCATGCCAGCACATTCGGTGTAGCTCCCGGCCAACTCCGTCAGGTCGCGGTGGATGGATGTGAAGAGTTCCGGGAGCACATCCTGAAAGTCGGGAGGCCGGCCCTGGGCCCGCTGACGGAAGCTCCGCGGCAGCAGTTTGGTGATTTTATCCACCGCGATACGGCTGGCAAACTCGCCGCTTTTGGCCCCGCCCATGCCGTCGCTCACCGCAAAGACAAAGTCCGACTCCCCAAGGGAGGCGGACCCGACTTTACCAAGAAAACGAACTTCGGCGGCATTGAATGACAGCGCCAGGAAAGCGTCCTCGTTGTTGGGACGGACTTTGCCTGGATGAGTCAAGCCGGACCACCTGAGGTCCGGAGAGGAGAGGGGGGGGGACAAGGAATCCACGGATGGCATGGAGGAGACAGTGATGGGGGGGGATCGATGCGGCTACCGGTGATCGGTGATGGCTGCCGTTGGTGCCTCAATCAGACCCGGAGCATTCCCAAAGCTGTCCGAGGTCTTCATGACCGGAGGTTCGGGGTTCATTGACTCCGCTTCGTTTTCATCCAAAATGGTGGCAAACTCGAAATCGATCAGGCAAAACCGCCCCAACTGCGGACTGTAGGTGATATTGCGCAAGTGGCGGTCCTCATGACGCACGCCAAAGGCCTCCAACTCCGCAAAGAGTTGGGCGACGCGGACTTCGTCCATGCGATCAACCCGCCCTCCACAGTTGGTGGTCACCATGATCAGCTGAGCCGGGTCATGCTCCAGCAGGCGCGGCACGAACGGGCAGCCGCGCTTTTCGAGGTATTGGAGAACCCGGACTTCGTTGGCAAATCGCTCCTCTGCATGAGGTCCGCGGAAGGTTTTGTGGACCCTGCCATCGTATCCAAGTCGAACCGTGGCCCGGGCAGTGTCTTTGACCTGATTCATGACACCTATTCTGACCAGTCGCCCGGTCTTGGCAAGCAGGACCGCACTACGGACCAACCTGGGTGCCCATGGCCAGCTCACACCCTGCCGCCAGAACGGCATTCTGAACCCGCTGTACCATCCCATGAGGAACGGCTTGGTCCGCGTTCACCACGACATTACGGGTCTCGGATTTCACCGCCTCGAGCGCCGCGGCCAGATCGCCGGTAAAAATGGGTTTGTCATTCAACCAAACGGAAGGGGTGTCTCCCGCCTGAATGGTGATAATGTGGGCCCGCTCCACCAGTTTCAGACTGGATTGGGAAACCGGCAATTGTACCCGGATCCCACTGCGGACCACCAGGGTGGAATTCAGCAGGAAAAAAATCAGCAGCAGCAGCACGATATTGAGCAGCGGGGCCAGATATAGAAAATCCGGACGGAGCGTAAGGGTGCTCTGGAGTTTCATGAGGTGGTTTTCCTGAAGTTCTGGATTCCGAATTCGCGCCCGATGCCGCCTTCCAGCCGGACCTGATCTATTATTTCACCACCACTGGTCCCCCACCAGCAGCCTTCCTGCGTTTTTCCTCGATACTCCGCGCCCCCTCTTTGAATTCCACGATATCGGTGGTCTGTCGGCTTTGAAGCAGCAGATTCACCATTTCGATGCCGGCCCGCTCCATATCATGCATCAGGGTTTTCGCATTCTGAGCCAAATAAGCGTAGAGCACGTAGGAAGGAATGGCGACAGCAATGCCCGCCGCACTGGTGACCAAACTGCGGTAAATGCCTCGGGCCAGTTCCGTATTTGTCGCGTAGCCGTTTTGGGCTACTGGCAGAAAGGTATCGATCAAACCCAGCACCGTGCCGAGCAAACCGATCAGTGGGGCGATGTACGCAATGGAAAGCAATACCGGCAGGGACCGTTCCAAACGGGGGACTTCGAGTTGACCCGCTTCCTGGGCGATCTCCTTCAATTCAATCCGGTCAGCCTCATGACGGGTCAGAACGGCCTTCATCACCCGGGCGACCGGCCCTGGCGTGCCGGCACAGACGTGAAGCGCTTCCGCGTAGTTTTTGCGGCTGATCAAATTGCCCAAACCTTGGAGGAGATCCTGAACGACAATGGTGGAGCGGTGATAATGGAAGAAGCGTTCGAGAAAAATCCCGACCGCCAACAGGCTGCACCCGAGGAGGAGAAAGATGAGGGGGCCCCCCTGTGTGATCAATTCCTTCATTGTTGATTAAAGATTTAGCGGAAACCATGCCACCGGACAACCGGCAAAAATCGCTTGGAAAAGCTTAACCCAACTTAGGCAATTCCGCCACGCCTTTTCTCCAGAGGGCCGGGGATGAGCCGCCACGGCCGAAATAATCTGAAGGTGATTTAAAAAAGAGCTCAGTTTTCCAAGAAGAAAATCCATCCGAATTCCTCATTCAAGTCGAGTTCACTACTGAAAACCATTATTTCCGCCCAAGGCACGGCACAACGGACCAATCTGCCGCGCTGATGATTTTTCAAGTTGAGGCCTTTCTTGAAGGAGGCTTTATCGTTTGATACTGGTGACCGATTGGAGAATCACGGATACCATCAGATAGGCCATGGTCCCGACGATAATCGCCATGAAGAAAATGATAATGGGGGTGACCATGGCGGTGCCCCGGTCGATCGTCTTCTGCAGTTCCTTCTCATAGCGCATCGCGGTGCGCTCCAGGGAGTGTTCGATGTCCCCGGTCTGCTCGCCGACAGTGATCATGTCTGTAAGCAGGGAAGGAAAAAAACCAACCTTGCGCAGGGAACGGGAGAGTGATCCCCCTTCTCCCACCATGGCGATGACCTTGGTGAGAAGGCTGCGCAGATGGCGGTTCACCGTGGCATCGCGGGTCAATTCCAAGGCCCGCAGCAGCGGAAGTCCATTGCCGACGAGGTTGGAGAGGGTTTCAAGAAACTGCACAAAAAAGCGCTGGCTGATCAGAGGGCCAAAAAATGGCAAGGTCAGTTTGATGCGATCCCATGGTTCCCGGTAAGCCGGTGAACTGGTGATCCGCTGGAAACCATAGACCACAAGCCCGATCACCAAGGCGATTGCCCACCAATAACCCATTACGAAATCGCCCACTCCCAGCACGGCCTTGGCCGCCATCGGCAATTCCTTGCCCATGCTTTTGAGCAGCTGGGTGAGCTGAGGAATCAGGTAGGAGACAAATAAAATACTCACCGCGAAGCCTGCAACCATCAGACAGATCGGGTAGATCATGGCCACCGTCACTTTGTTCGTCAGGGCCTGTACCGAAAGCAAATATTCCGACTGCCGGCGCAGGATCTTGGGCAAGGCCCCGGAAATCTCTCCCGCAGCAGCCAAGTTGCAGTAGAGTTCCCCGAAATTGGGACTGGCCACCTTGAGTGACTGGGAAAAGCTGGCGCCATCGCGGATCCGGGACCGCAGAATGGTCGTAACGTCCTTGACGCCCGAGAGTTCATCGCGGCTTTCCATGATCCGCAGCGCCGGCTCCAACTGCAGGCCCGCGGCCAACAGGTCACTGAGTTCCTCCGTAAAAAGAATGATATCGCCCCGCTTCAGCTTGACTGGTCCCTGAGGGATCGTGGCTTTTGTCTTTTCCGGCTCACCCGTTTTGGCACCGGCGGGTTTGGGGGCCACCGTAGCCACGGCCTTGTTGGTTTCGGGCTTGGCCTTTTCCTTGGCGGCAGCGGGTTTGGCTTCCTTCGCCGTCACCGGGACACCTCCCTCCTCCTTGGGCTTGAGCGAGACGGGCTGCAACCCGTTCCGGTCCAGCCGGCGGAAAGCATCGGCCCGGTCGTTGGCGGTGATGTCACCGTTCGACAGCACGCCGGCCTTGTTCAGAGCTGAGTAGGTGAAAACTGCCATGATCGGAAAATCTTTATGGGGAAAAACTGATCACGAACCCGGACCTCCTCCTTCCAGTCATTCGTGGTCTTTACTTCAATTCAAAATCAATCCGGCTCACCCAAGGTCATATCGATAGCGGTCACGCTGATGACTTCCTCGACGGTCGTTTCGCCTTGCAGTACTTTGTGGAAACCGTAGTCGCGCATCGGAATGAAACCCTCCCGGATGGCGAGTTCCTTGAGGGTGGCTTCCGCAGACCGCCGCACAATCAAATCTTCAATGGCCTTGGAAACCACCACCACTTCGTAAATCGCAATCCGGCCGTAAAATCCGGTGTGATTGCAGGAATCGCAACCTTTGGGTTTGGCTTTGTAAACAGTCCGGTCTTCCCGCGCGGCCGAGAAGCCTGCCGCCCGGAGCTGTACTGCCGACATATTGACCGGTTGTTTGCACTTCTGACAAAGCCGACGGACGAGCCGCTGGGCAAGGAAGGCCCTGACCGAAGCCGCCACGAGAAATGGCTCCACCCCCATATCCACCAAACGGGTGATCCCCGAAATGGCATCGTTGGTGTGCAGAGTCGAGAACACAAGGTGCCCGGTCAAAGCCGCCCGGATCGCGATTTCCACGGTTTCAAGGTCCCGCATTTCCCCAATCATCACGATGTCAGGGTCTGCCCGCAGGATACTGCGGAGGGCACTGGCAAACGTCAGATTGATCTCAGGCTTCACCGCAATCTGCACCACCCCCTCAATCTTGTTTTCCACTGGGTCTTCCACCGTGATGATGCGGCTGTCGATCGTATTGATCTCGCTGAGGAACGTATATAGTGAGGTCGACTTGCCCGAACCGGTTGGGCCGGTGATCAGAACAACCCCGTTGGGCAACTGCAACAACCCATCAACCACACTCCGGACTTCCGGAATCAGCCCCAACTTATCGAGGTTGAATTTTTGCTGATTGAGCAGCCGCAGGGAAACACTTTCGCCGAGGACGGTGGGCACCGTAGCCACGCGTACATCGATCTGATTGCCATCCAGTTCGAGCCCAATGCGCCCATCCTGGGGCAGCCGTCGCTCCGCGATGTCGAGGCGGGACATGATTTTAAGCCTGGCAATCACCATGCTTTGCAGGGCCTTGATATTTTCCGGGACCGGCACATCAACGAGAAGTCCGTCAATCCGATACCGGATCCGCAAACTGCTTTCCATCGGCTCCACATGAATATCCGTCGCCCGTTGGTGCAGCGCCTGCCGGATGATCGCATTGACAAATTTGACAACACTCGCTTCCTCGTCGTCTTCATCGAGGACGTTGGTCTCCTCATTGAGATCCATCGCAGCCGTGTCGTTGGGATCACGCGCCTTCAAAATTGCATCAAAGGTGTCTGCCCCCACCCCGTAAAGCTTCTGAATGCCCTGGAGCAACCGGGTCCGGCTGGCCATGTGCCACTGAATTTGATAGGGGATGGCCTGGGTCACCGCCTGCCGGGCATGGAAATTGAACGGGTCGTAGGTGCAGAGCGCCAAAACTTTGGGCCCGCTGTCGCCCGCAGCATCATTGGCGGTCTGCGCCTCAGGCGTGAGATCCCCGTTTTCGTCCTGCTGTTGAGTGGCTGGATCACCAAACCACAAAGGCAGCAGCCGGTGGCGCAGAGCCACCGACGAGGAACACACATCCTTCAAGCGGCGGGAATTCCGGGGTTTGAGTTCTGTTTCCCAGGGAAGTCCCAATGAGGCACTCAAGGCCCCCAAAAAATCTTCTTCCGTGGCCAGTCGGGCATCCAACAAATCCTCCACCACCGGGCGCTGGGCCTGATTGGAATCTGCGATCAGCTTGGCGACCGCTTCCATGTCCTCGGCTCCGCCGGCTTCTGCCGCACGAAGCAGCATATCATTCATACGATGGGCGAGCGAAGACATAGTTCAGTATAAGGAAACGAAGTGAGTGTCGGAATAGACCGGGGGGAAGGCGGATTGTTCAAACTCAGCGGTCACTGAACAGATTACCCAAACCACCAAGTACGGAGCCGGAATCATTGCTGGCTGTGCCTCTGGCATTTGCCAGGACCCGGTCTGCCAATCGGGAGAAGGGTAAACTCTGGAGCCACACCGTACCATGACCGCGCAGGGTGGCTAAAAACATGCCTTCCCCTCCGAAAACCATGCTTTTCAGGTTTCCGGATCGTTGGATGTCATATTGCACCCCTTGGGTGAAAGCGACCAGGCACCCCGTGTCGACCAGAAGTGTGTCCCCTTTCAGTTCCTTTTTGACGATGGTACCACCGGCGTGGATAAAGGCTTTCCCATCCCCGTTTAAACGCTGAAGGATGAACCCTTCGCCACCGAAGAAACCGACTCCAAGCTTCTGCGCAAAGGCGATGCCCACTTTGGTGCCAAAGGCCGCACACAGAAAAGAGTCCTTCTGGCAGAACAGTTCCCCGTTGAAGTGAGTCAGATCCATCGGGATGATTTTACCCGGATAGGGTGCGGCAAATGCAACCGCCTGCTTCATCGAAGCGCGATTGGTAAAATGCGTCATAAAAAGGCTTTCACCCGTAAGCACCCGCTTCCCAACACTCATCAACTTGTCCATGAAACCGGCCTTGGGATTCGATCCATCACCCATTTTAGTCTCAAACTGAATGCCTGCTTCCATGTAGTTCATCGAACCGGCTTCAGCGATTACCGCCTCCCCCGGATCCAATTCAACTTCCACAATCTGCATATCATCCCCCATGATCTTGTAATCAATTTCGTGGGATCGTGGTGTTCCAGTAACCGGCAGGACATTCAGGGGGGGAATGCCTCCTGGCAGATCAGGGGGGCCGACTTTGATGAGGTCGGGCCGAACCAAATGGAGCGGTTTCCATTCGCTCATTCCCTCTTGCCAGACCAAGGAATCCCCCGTGAGGGAGCCGATTTTGAGCATGGCATCAACCACATCGTCTGCGACAGGAAGCGGTTGGCGGTTGGGACCAGCATAATAAAGTTGGGGCATAGGAAAAACGGGAGGTTTCTAGTGACCAACCTTACGCCATAATGCTAAACCGCCTACCGAAAATTGGTTTGCGGACTGATCAAAAAAAAGCGTAATGACTTGATCGGTCTCGTCGGAATGTGACGACAATCATTTGGGACGTGAGCGTTTGGGACGTGATCGGCGTGTGGGGCCCATCCCCGGACTGGGACCATTATGGGGGGAAATGTCTCCCTGAAGCGATTCCCAGAACGGGGACAGCCCGCCCACATTGCTGTGGGCGGGCTGTTAATCTGG
>JAZKDC010000025.1:0-319409 GCA_040387795.1 Verrucomicrobiota bacterium | reverse complement strand
CCAGGTCCAGCCCAATCCTAGCTTAGCCAGTGGCCCGGTTTTCGGGGTCCACCTCCATCATCCGCCGCGCCGCCGTCTGGTCATGGAGATTGCCGGAGGTCAGGACGAAGGCGCAGAGGTTGCCCGCCTCATCCACCGCTGCCAGCAGCTTGGTGGTCATGCCGCCGCGCGACAGGCCGATGGCCTCCTGCTCCCGGAGCCTTTTGGCTCCTTGGAGGCCGTGCTGGTGGAGCTTGAGATAACTGCCGTCCACATGCCGCAAGGTGCCCTTGGCCTGCTTGCCCAGCCATGCCAACACGGCATCCCAGACGCCGCACCGGCACCACCGGCGGAACTGGGAATAGACTGTGCTCCATGGCCCGAAGCGCGGGGGGAGGTCGCGCCACGGACCACCGGTGCGCAGGATATGGAAGAAACCCTCCAAATGGAGCACCACCAAGTGAGGCCTTCGTCCGCGTCGTCCCGCCCATTTTTTCAGCAACAAAGCATGAATGAAGAAGCCCTGTCACGCAGGGCCACTTCCAGACCACGGGTCAATCTGTTGAACATAGTATCCAAGAGACGCCGGTCATCCCGGAAACCTGTCAGGAAATTGCCTGATTTGCGAAGACACCGCTTAGTCGGGAGATCCGGTGAAGGCGCGCCTTGGAAGGTAGCCAGCACAAATCAAGGACAGGACTTCACCATTTCAACCATCCCTGAGCCTTCAACCGTAATGCTATTACTCATCGGGGCTGTGGGCTTGTGCCGTAGCAGACAGATTCTGTGGCTGCTTGGCCGGGAACAGAATGGCTTCAAGCGGGACTAGATCATAGAACTTCCGAATTACTCGCTTCGGCTTCTGTTCCCCACACCGCCACGAAGTCACCGGGCCGGACGGGGATTATCTGGCGGAACTTTCCAGCCTCCCACGATGGGCCGCTGAAGAAGAGACCCGGGTGAGGGGAGCCCTTTTCTTCGCTGTGATGCTGAATCCGTAGCTTGACCCGGCCAGTATTTATCAATTGAGGCACCCTCCCCGACCGTGAGAGGGCGATAGCCCGCTTAGCGCTGCGGCCTGACTTCCCTAGTCCAATCCTGGAGGAATCTTTCTCCCAATTTACCGCTGCTATTCGTCCTTAGCTGCTTACCGCTTGAGTCCACCTGAGGTACTTCGCAGGTCAGCCAGTAGTCATTCAAAACTTTTATTTGTCTGCACAGCTCTTCACTCGTGTTTGGCTTCACATGAAACGAACTGGCGCCAAGCATATAGGATTTTTTGACGTCATCCAAGTCCACCGAGGCTGAGAGCACTACCGCTGGGATGACCTTCCACTCGGGATTCCTTTTAAGAAAACTGAGCACCTCGAAACCATCAGCCCGGGGCATATCCAAGTCCGTCATGATGAACGTGGGATATGCAAATTCTTCCCGGTCGGCATATTTGCCTTCGCCGCACATGTAGGCGATGGCTTCTTCCCCATCCGAGAGGAGGTGGATCGGATCAATTACCCCAATTTTTCGGAAGCAAGTTTCTATAAGGAGTTGAAACTTCGGATCGGGTTCAATCACCAAAATTGTCGCGTGGTAGGTTTTCAAGTCACTTTCAGGTTGAATTCAGGGGATATAATTGCCTTGAGATTTCCGACTGCGATAAATTCAGCTGCAGGAGATGGGCCAGTGGTTTCATCGGGTAATCCCCGACCCAATAGGCCGCAATTCGCTTGCATCCTGCGAGTTGAAACTGCAAATCGCAATTGTGGGAATGCCAAAACCGAGGACCAACGGGAATGAGTGGTTTTCAAATCAAAGATTGAAACAGTTAGTTCGACTTGGCCGCTACCTCATCACTTCATCCCACCTCCGAAGGACAACTCTTTCTTCCCTTCGCCCAAAGGGCGCCACGCTTGGCCTGTACGCAGAGCTTCACGGGGGGGGTGAGGGGGAGGGCGACGGAGGGGAGGGTGGGTCAGATCGCTGTGCCTTTCATCAGTAACACCGACACGGGAAGTGACGCGCACATATGGAGACAGCATTTGAAATTTAGGGGGGAGGCTTCTTTCCCGCCATTTCTGCCCCGGGAGAATTCCACATCTCCAAGGCGAGGGCATCAGGAGCCCCACTTCGCTGCGCCCTCCGCCTCACGTGCCGAGCAGGGGGCCGCCGCGCGGCACTTCCGGAGTCACCTCCACAGACAATCGGAGAGAATGATGGGGCGACGGAAATAGGCTCGCCGCAAGATGTGAGCAATGCTCGTCAATGTCAGGCCCGAGATGTAGACGGAAAAAGAGGCACAGGGGGGTATCCTGTGCCTCTCGCGAAGTAAGTCTTTCGCTTGAGGATCTTATGCCTTATTTAAGAAACGGCGTCCCACACTCAAGCCACCGAGTGCAAGCCCCAGCAGGGCCACGGTAGCACCCCCGTCAGGAACGCTGGTGGTGGGGCCGGCAAGTCCGCCAATCCGGAACTGACCGCTTCCTACGATCCCAGTGCCCACCGTGTTGAACGTGACTGAATTGATGGTTTCTCCACCTCCAGCCAGGACCTGGAAAAAGTTGTTGCCATTGGCGCTCAAGCTAAATGAGTCCAGGAAGATGAGGTTCCCGACGTTATAATTGACCGAAAAATTGATCGTTCCGCCCGTGGGCCCGGCTGTCGGATTTAGAATCAGTTTTGTGAACGTACCGTTGGCCAAGGAGATGGACAAATTGGAGAACGAGCCATCCGCTGTTCCAAGCGTCGCTTGCCCGCCATTTCCAATGAGTGTATCGCTTGTCGAGTTGAAGTTGACGATAAAGCCCGCCTGCCCGTTAACCGAGGCCTGCAGAGGGTTGGTAGCGTCATTGACAATTGCGTTGAACAGGACGTTGTCTGTGCCGGAATTACCACCTGCATTGGAATCTTGGATTATGATTGCCGAGGCGGTGGGGGAACCAATCGCGAGAATCGCGCCGGTCAGTGATAGGAATGTGGTGATTGAATTTTTCATAGTGGGGGGAGGAACGAATTCTAAGCAAGATTTGCGCCAATCCACCTACCTAAAATACTAAGTCATTGATTCTGAACGATTTAGATTTCATCAAGCACATGGGACCAAGTTTAAGCCACATCAATACTGTAAGGAATTCCGACGTTTACGTCTTAATGACAGCATGTGGATGTCTATATTGAGAACCATCCAGCCCCCTAATGGAGGTGTCAGCGGCCACTGACTTTTCCCCTCGCTGGAGCACCCCCCCCTGCCAGTTTTGCGGGCTTCAGGCCCCCTCCCCCATCTTCTGATCGTTTTAACCTCGGCGGCGCACCATGCCCAGCATGGCCAGACCGGCCAGCCACCCTGCGGTGGGTACCGGTATCCCAAACGGGGATGTATACTGAGTTGTGCTGTTTGAGAACGTAGTGGAGCCCGCGTCGTTGCCTGCCCGAATGTTGATGGACTCAAATTCGTCATTGATGCCCAAACTGGAGCGCACGGTGTTGGTCCCAAGCGGCTGGGCGGCCGGGATTAAGGGAATTCGTATACGTAATATATACCCGTTCGTGGAAATATGGTGCATTTCCGTGCGTTTCCGTGCTCCCCGGGGCGACCGATTCGGCACCCTCTAACTCCCCGTAAACCGTTTATTTTTAGGGGTTTAAAATGGAGCCGGTGAGCGGATTTGAACCGCTGACCCGCGCATTACGAATGCGCTGCTCTACCACTGAGCTACACCGGCAGGAATGGGAGGGAAAAGTGCTTGAGGGGTGGCTTATGTCAAGAGGGGGCTTGGCCGCAACGCGATGGAGTGCAGCAGGCTTTCCCTGTCCAGTTTTCCCAATAGCCGGAGGTGACAGAACTTGACTCCGCTCAGAGATTCGACGTGTTCCGGTTGCCCTCAGGGAGCTGAGCGGCGTTTCTGGATCAGTATGCAGGTAAAACCACACAGCGCCCTCGTTCTGATCGGTCACGGGTCCACCTTGAATCCCGACTCATCCACTCCCACCATGAATCACGCCGAGACCATCCGGCAGCGCGGAGTTTTTGGAGAGGTCGTCTGCGCCTTTTGGAAAGAGGAACCCTCCATGCGGGAGGTATTGCGGATGGTGGACAGTCCGGAAGTTTATGTGGTGCCCAATTTTATCAGTGAAGGTTACTTCACACAGCAAGTCATCCCGCGTGAACTCAGCCTCAGCGGCCGGACTACCGTGCTGCCTCCCCTGTTCGCCGGAGGCCCGGAGCGGCAGATCCACTATTGCGAACCGGTGGGACTGCATCCTTCCATGACCCGGCTCCTGCTGGCGCGCGCCGCAGAAGTGGCCCCGGGGGTTCCCAGAGCGGAGAGTGCTCTGATCATTGTCGGTCACGGGACCGGGCTTAATGAGAATTCCACCAAGGCGATCAAGGACCAGGTCGATCTCATCAAACAATCCGGCGCAGGGTTTGCGGAAGTGCTGGATGCCTACATGGAGGAACCGCCACTGGTGAATGAATGGGACAAGATGACAACAGCTCCCCATGTCATCGTGGTGCCATTTTTCATCGCAGACGGGCTGCATAGTTTCCAGGATATTCCCGTGCTGCTGGGAATCGAGGAGGAGATCACCCCCGCCGCCAGTCAAATGTCGGTTTTCAAACAGAATCCCCACTCCCTGCGTGGCCGGAAACTTTATTACAGCAGCGCCATCGGCACCGAACCGATGCTGGCGGAGGTGATTTTGGACCAGGTGAAAGCCTTTGATTTGGATCATCCATCCCCGGCCTTGTCCCAAACTGTCGCGTCAGGGACTCTCCCGGAAAAACTCATCGATTGGATCAACCAAGGCGGCCGTCAGATTGGTCAGGTGATGGTCCGTCCGGAATCGGGCGGCTGGCGCCTTTTCCATCAGGAGGATGAAGCGGCCGCGGGGACCGGTGCCTTGATCTGCTTCAGTTCGCCGGCTGAAGCCCGGGAGATCGCGCGCCATGATGCCGCAGGGGCGTTCCGGCCCCTCAAAAGTGCTCCCACCCTCAAACAAGGCTGGGAACTTTTCCTGACAAATCAGACCGGCCTGTTGGAAGCCCTGGACTACCTCTACCCGGCCACAGTGGCAAACTGGATAGGCTTTCTGGATGGCAGGATTCCCCCGCATACGCTCACGGAAACTCTTGGCCGACAAACCGGCATGTACCGCATCACCGGACTGCTGCGGGAAGATGAGGCGCAATCCCTGGTGGCCGCCACCTGTCATGATGGAAATTGCCTCCGCAGGATTCAGTGGACGTGGGATGAGCAAACCGCCTGGACCACTTTGCCTGCGGAGAAGGCTTTGTGTTCCAGTCCGGCAGACCCGGCCGTTCCCTCCATGCCCCTGCTCTGCACCGATGCCTGCCCCTTGCTGGTGGCGGCAGCACGCCCGGTTGTCAAGAACCGGCTGAAGGCCGAAGCAGATGCTGCGGCTACCGCCGCTCTCCTTCCGTGATGACTACTGTTTCCCCAGCCCCCACCGATCCCCTGACTGGCCCGGGAGCCAGTGTCTGGTCGCGCCGGATCGCCCATGTCCTGGATACTTTCCTGAAGATCCCCGGAACCACCGCCCGGATTGGTCTCGATCCTATCATCGGACTCATCCCTGGCGTTGGTGATGCCATCTCCACTTTCATGGGCGGGGTGATCATGGCGGAAGCCCTGCGCCGGCGGGTGCCCGGCCGATTGATGGTGCGCATCGGAGGCAACATGCTGCTTAACGCCAGCGTGGGGGCTATCCCAGTGGCGGGAGATCTTTTCTCGGCCTGGTTCAAGTCGAACACCAAAAACTACGCCCTGCTGCACACTTTCCTTGAAGGCAATCCTGATCCTCCGGCTTCCCCCCAAAGCAAATGGGTCCTGGCGGCCTTTGTCCTGTTTGTTCTGCTGCTCATCGCCCTGTGCGTGCTCGCCTTCTGGCTCCTCGCCAAATTGTGGGGAGCGCTCGCGGGCGGATGACCGCATCCACCTCAGGACTCTGTGCCTTATTGGATGAGGTCAGTGTCCGCCAGAACCGTGGGGACGAAAACCGAGGCCATGCCCGCCGCCTCGGCGGCCTGAATGCCCAGCAGTCCGTCCTCAAAGACGAGGCACCGTTCCGGCGCCACCCCCATCCGGTTTGCCGCAAGCAGAAACATGTCAGGCGCCGGCTTTCCCCGGGCCACATCCACCGGGGTAATGATGGTCTGGAACAATTCCAGGATGCCGATGGCTTCCAGTCCCTGGACCACAATCTCCGCATCGCTGCCGGATGCCACCGCCATGGGTTTCCTTCCCGCGTGGGCCAGAGCGATATCCACGACCGTCTGGACTGGTTTAATCTTATGATGATGCGCCAAATACCACGCCAATTTGGACGCTTCCACCGCTTCAGGCATGAGGGCAGTGCCGAACCCTTCATTTAACCGGCGGACGATGGCTGGACCCGGCATCCCGGCGTAGTCGTAGTGCATCTTTTCCGTGAACTGTTCCGGTGGAAACCCGTGCTGCTCCAGCGCCGCCCGCCACGCATGAAGATGCAGCGGCATAGAGTCAATCAGCGTGCCATCGCAGTCGAAAATGTAGGCATCAAAGTCACCGGGGGGGATGGAGAGGATCATTTGTCTTAATTCAAAATCGGTTCAGCGCATTCGCCTCCACGGGATGGCTCCAAGGCATTCCGTTCGTGCCACCGGCTGCCAATGGCCGTTCCGTGGTGCGGGTAGATTATGATGGCTACTTTTCCGCGGTTCCAGTCGGAGGAGTTGACGGAGGCACTTCGGCTTCGGTGACCGGAGCTGGACTGTTCAGCAAGGAAGGATCCGCCTGATTGGTGACCGTGCTGGTGCCAAAAAGCCGTGTGAAAATGCGTTTGGGCAAGCTGCGGCCCTGGTCTTCGGCGGTCAGTTCCTCAATGGCGGCCGTCTTGGCGCCCTCCCATGCTCCTGCGAAGCCCGGGGCTTGGAGAATCATGCGCTTCTCGGCGCGGCTGAGGACTTCGAGGTCCCTGAGCATTTTCTGCTCCGGTTTCTCATTAAGTTGGCCAATACGCAGCCGCAGATTTTCGTTTTCCTTGCCGACGGTTTCTTTTTCCCGGCGGACAATTTCATACTGCCGGGCTTCCAATTCCAACTTGTCGGAAAGGTGTTTCCGGTAACGCCGCAGTTCGCGCTTGGTCTTGAAATGAGCCCAGGCTGAAAAGAAAAAGAACAACAGTCCGAGGCAGAGGCCCCAAACAAAGGGGTAGGTGAAGAAGTTGGCGGCTTGTTCCATGGAGGGGGAGGTTTGGGAAGCAGTTGCCTTCGGAAAGAAGGGCACCCGATGCAAGAGCTTAACACGGTTTGCCTAAATTTCAGCCCCTTTTCCCGATCCCGCTTGCCAATGAGCCGATTTCATTCGAATCCTCAAACCATCAGATAAAACAGGAGATAATGGGGATTAATCGTAATTTTCACGTAACAGGCCCAATTAATTTGGTTCGATTAATAAAAACGTAGCGCATAATTGAGATTATTTGCAATTTCCGTAAAAAGCTGCTTTTCTTTACAGCGGCTCATGTCATATAGTGCGCCTCGTCTGAAACAGACTGCATCCTGATCCTGGATGACGCCCTCCCTGGCCATGGCTTCCGATTCTTTTTCCACCAAACTCTGCAATCCTTTTGCAGCGGATATCTTCCCTGATGGGGAGTCGCCTGCGGATGCTGGACTCATCCTACACCATGACGCCAAGGAACGTTTGGAGGAGTTGATCGCCCAAGCCGCCCACGAACCCGTCTCTTCGGTGCGCAAGGGGCAAGGCAGGGTCATCCTTTTGAGAGCGCCCCGGGCCGGATATGGGAAGTCATATCTCCTCAGCCGGCTTCAGTCCGGGACCGGCGGCGAGTCTTTTGTGCTGCCCTTGGAATTCGATCCAGAGGAACCGCTCTCCTGGAAATCCCTCTTTGACCAAGTGCTTACGGCCCTGCACCAACCCAGCGCTGAAGGGATGCCGACCGCGCTGGATCTGATCGCCCGCCGGACCTTTGCCATGGTCAATGCCGGCATGATCCGCACCGGCAAAGTCCCCTGTGAGCAACCCGAGGAAGCCGCCTCGGCCCTTGAAGCCCGCTACGCCGAGCTGTTTGACTTTGCTCAAACAGACCAACCCGTAGCCAGCTGGTTTCAGGAGCATTTTGAGCGTTTGTTGCCGTTCAGCACTCCGCTTCTGCATGACGAATCCGGTCTTTCCGAAGAGGCGGCGACGCTTTGGCTGCGCTCCCTTTGTGGCTACGCTCAAGCTGGAGCCGAAGGCGACCCGACGCGCCTGGCGACTCTGCGATGGGCCCTCAAACAGCCGGAATCCGGTGCGTTCACGCCGTCCTCAGGAGGAATGCGTTTTCTTCAGGCCACCCCGGACAACGATGCGTTCCACAAAGAAAAACTCGGCGAACTTAGCCGCCTCACCGCCGCCTGCCGCCCCTTGGTGCTGGTGCTGGATCACCTCGACGGCTTCCACCGCAGCAGCGACAAGGTGCTGCGCCTGGCCAATTTCCTCAGCGACTGGCGCCGTCTGTCAGGCCGGACCCGTTTTGTGCTCAGCGTGAATCAGGATCTGTGGGAGCAGACGTTTTTGAAGACTTTGCCCAGCGCCCTCGAAGACCGTCTGACCAGTTCGCAAATCACCCTGGGCGGGATCAGCCGGGAGGCAGCCGAAGAACTCATCCGTCTGCGGCTCGCGGCCGCCCGCGTGCCGGAGCCCGTCTCCGTGCATTTCACCCACTCGCTGGCCCTTCCCCAATACTTTGCGGAAGAAGCCGGCAAACTCATCTCGCCCCGCGCCGTCCTCCGGTATGCCGCCCACGCGTGGCATGAGCATTGGAAAGCCCCCACAGCCCCCTCGGGAGATCCTGCCATTCCTGTGGCCAAAATGCGCGACATGCTGGACCGCCTCCGGGAGCGTCTGGCTCCTCAGCCTCCTGCAGGAGAACCCGCCCCCACGGCTCCTCCAGGCCCTCCCGCCACCACCGGGTATGCCAACGGATCGCAATCTCCCGGGCCTTCCACACACTCCGGTGCCATCCTGCCGGACCCGGTTCCGGCCACCCCCCGCACCCCAACTCCCGCCCCTTCCCCTTTTCTAACCTCCCGTGCGGTCGGCCCCGACCACGCCCTGCAAGTCCGCTTCCACACCCTCCGCGCCCACTTTGCCTCCTCGCCATGGCTCCTCCTCGACCAGGACCGGCTCTATCATCTCATGAAGCTGTCCGGCCAACGTCTTGCGGTGGTCCGCTTTCTTGAAACAGGACTGCCCGGACTGCCCCGGGCCATCGCCGGGGTCTGGCAGTCGCCCGATGCCGAAATCCTCTTCGGATCGGAACCCTACGAAGACCGCCCTTACTGGGCCGCCCTGATCGATTTCGCCCGCCAACGTTCGGCCTATGTGCCCGGCAGCCGCTTGGTGATGTTTTCCGCCGCCTCAGCTCCGGTGAATCTTGGCGTTTGGCTGCATCAGGATGAAATCGTCGCCGCACGCGCCCAGTTTCTCGACCTCCAAACCCTGGACCACCCCACGCTGGCCGCTTGTTATGCCACCGACGAAGTGCTGCGGGAATCCGAAAGGGGCTCCCTCAACCTGGGCAGTGCGGACGCCTTTGCCGCCATGGCTCCCCAATTGGAATACCTCTGGAAGCGCCTGACCCGGCCCCTGCACGCCCCCGCATCCTGACAAGGCCGGGGTGTTCCCCACAACCTGACACCCTCCGGCGGTGGAAATGCGGGAGTTTTGACCGACGGCCGGAGATTCCTATAACCCACTGCGTTGGGACAGCAGCCAGGCCAGCATATCCTGAAAATCAGCTTCGGGAATGGAGGCGCCAAAGGCTGCCGGCATCAGGGAGAATGCCGTTTCTTCATTGGTTTTGATATCGGATTTGGGCAAGCGCTGCTCCTGCCCGGCCGCATCCACCACGATCAACACCTGTCCCAGCTCTCCGCGCTCCAGCCCAGCCAGCACCGATCCATCCTGCCGCGTAATCACATGCAGCCGGAAATGTGAATCCACATTGCGGCTTGGATCCAGGATATCCTCCATCAGACGATCCACTCCCCGGTTTCCGATCCCATCCAACTGTGGCCCCACCAATGCGCCCTTGCCTCCAATCGCATGGCAGACGGCACAATGGGTGGTAAAAACGGCCTCGCCCCTTGTTTTATCAGGTTTGCCTGACCGGTAGGCAGTGGCCCGGGCGAGAATCAACCGGTCCGCTTCGGCCCGCTGCTCCGGCGTGACCGACGAAGGGGGCGGCGGCGGGGCTGGCGGCAAAAATACCGCCAGGCGATCCCGCAGCACCGGAGGCGCCGCGTATTTCAGAAGCGACGCCAGCTTCGCCAACCGGCCTGCCCCTGCCGCTTCCGACTGGAAGGTATCCACTTTGACCACCGGAGGTTCAAACCGTCCCACCGCCAACCAGGCATAGGCTCCGCCGGGATCACCATCTGTTATTTCCAACCGCACCGGGCGGCCATCCAGATTCTCCAGATTCCAGGACACCTGCTGCGCCACATCATTCCGGGGAGGCACCTCGCGTTTCAATTCCATCCCCGATGCCGTATCCACCAACCTCACGAAATTCCGCCCGCCCGCCGCCCCTCCGGGATCGCCATCATGCCCGCATAGCGCAAAGGACAGCTTCGCGGGGGCTTTGAAAGAACGGGACACCAAAGTCCCGGTGGCCTGTTCCGCCGTCGCAAGCCCTGAGGCCAAACTGGAGATGACCTGTTCCTTTTTGCCATCGGCCATCGTCCGTATTTCAAGCCCCCAGGGTGAAGCCGTGGCAGGAACCAATGGCAGGTTGGTCCATGCTAGCACCGGCCCATCCGGCAGACCTGCCAACAATTCTGCGGCCACCTGATTGCCCCAGGCCAATAGCATCGCGGGCGGCAATTCACCACGCTGCTGCACCCCTTCCACGATCGCCAACAGCAAATCAGCCTGCCGCGCCGCATCACCGGCAAATCCCGTCCTGACAAAATCCACCAATTGCTCCACCGGCACCTGCAAAGCCAGTTGCGTCAGGGCCGGACCGGTATCCGCCAGCAGCCGGGGGTTCTGTCTCATCCGTCCAAACACAAAACGCGCCGCTTCCGGCGAACCCACCGCCCGGGCGATGGTCAGCACCTCGGATTCCACTTCCGGCGTCATGGGCAGACGCTCCAGCACCGTCGTTGAACCTGCCAGACGCAGGTGTTCCCGGATCACAATCCGGAGCAGATGCCGCAGGCTGGCATCTTCCGCCGGAGTGGTGCTGAACAGAGCCACTAACCGAGGCAACCACTCCAGCGAAACCGGACGATGCAACGCCTCCACCCCCGCACGCCGTTCCTGGGCATCGGCCGATTGCAGGAAGCGGCCGGCCTGTTCCAACTGACTACCTGACAAGGCTCCAGCCCGTGCCGCGAAGCGCAGATCCGCCACCGCTCCGCCCGGCGGCACCGGGGCCCTGGCGCCGCTTTTCCTGACCACCCGCCAAATCCTTCCGCGTTCCTTGTCGCGCCCCGGATGGGTCAGCGGCACCTCGTAATGCCCGATTACCTTGTTATAAAAATCCGCCACATACAACTCCCCCGCCGGCCCGAGACGCAGGTCCACCGGCCGGAACCAAGGATCCACGCTGGTGATGAAATCGGCCTCCTCATGCGCCGTGGGAGTGCTGCCGGTGGAGGTAATGCGGTCCTGATTGACCCGGCTGGTCACGACATTTCCAATCAGAGTGCGGTCATTCCATTCGGGCCCCCATATCCCGCCGTCCAAATAGACGATCCCACAGATACCCGTACTGGAATGGGTATGCTGGATCATCACCGGTCCGAAGCCGAGGCCATCGTGGGGTTTTCCGAAGCTGGGATACCCCGCGCCGGGAATCAATTGATAGACCGGTGCGCTGTGGCAGTCCGCACTGTAGAGATGTCCCCAACGGTCCCAGGCCAGCCCGAACGGATTCACCTGCCCGGCAGTGAACAATTCGATGCGGCTGCCGTCCGGAAGAAAGCGGTAGACGTTCCCCGAGTTGAGTTTCAATTCCGTGCCGGGATCGCCCGGTTTGGCCCCCCTCAAATGCTCCGGCCGCACTTTGAAGTGGCTGGTGTTGCTGAAACCATGCGTCCCGTAGACCCATCCGTCAGGACCGAGGCGGAAACTGCTGCAGTTCCCATGCACGTCCTTCTCCCAGCCCAGCGGACCGAAGAGCACTGTCCTTTTGTCGCAGCGGTCATCCCCATCGGTATCCTCAAAGTACCAGATATTGGGAATGCTCCAGGCGATACAGCCCTTTTTGTAAGGCAATACTCCGGTGGGAATATTCAGTCCGTCCGCAAACACCGTTTTTTTGTCGGCGCGGCCATCCCCATCCGTGTCCTCCAGGATAAATATACCATCGCGGCTGTCCCGGACCCGGCTGCCCTCCCCATCCACCCAACGCTCCCTGGGAGCCCCATAGGGATACTCATAACTGCTGCTCACCCACATCCGGCCTTTGGTATCGAAAGCCATGTTGATGGGTTTGTTGACCTGGGGTTCGGCGGCAAAAAGCTGGATCTCAAATCCATCCGGGACCTTCAAGTGCCGCAGTTCCTCCTCCGGCGACAAGGGCCCTGACTCCCGGACCAGGGAAGTATCCAGAGTTTGCGCGGTCAGGGAACCGGCAGAGAATATAAGGAAGAAAGCACGCAGCATGGCAAAAGAGACCGCAAGGTTTGACGGAAGCTACCGGAACGCAACATCCAGCCTGGTCCTATCGGCCGGTCCTTCCCTAAAAAAGACGCACAAAATTGCTTGCACCTTGGCCCGCAGGAAGGTTAATAAGGCTTAGGATTTCACGAGGCGGGTTTCAGGACCTGCACAGAGATACCTCGGATGCCGGGCTGGCTCACCGCAACGTCCCGGCTGGAGATGTATCGGAAATCCTACTCCGGATCGGCACTGGTTTGCCCATCTGTTTTCCCCGCAGCACTTTTTCCAGCCCGCCGCGGCCTGCACCCGCAGCCGTGTCCGTCCCAACCCGGATGGTCTTTCCGGAGCTGACTCCGTCCCCCTTTACACTCATCCTCAAAATCCCCCAAAGGAACTTCATTCTCTTCCATGGCAGGTCACAACAAATGGTCCAAGGTCAAACGGGGCAAGGCAATCGTTGATGCCAAAAAAGGCAAAGTCTTCAGCAAATTCGCCCGTGAAATCACCCTCGCCGTCAAGCACGGCGGCAAAGACCCCGACTCCAACCCCCGCCTCCGCACCGCCCTGCTCGGCGCCCGGGCCGCCAACATGCCGAACGATAACATCGACCGGGCCCTCAAAAAAGGCTCCGGTGAAATCGAAGGTGCCACCCTCGACGAAATCACCTACGAAGCCTACGCCCCCGGCGGGATTGCCATGCTGATCGAATGCGTCACGGACAACAAAAACCGCGCCTCCGCCGATGTCCGCATCACCTGCAACAAGAACGGCGGTACCATGGGCAGCGCCGGCAGCGTCGCCCACCTATTCCAACGCATCGGTTCCATCAAAATTCCCGCCTCCGCCCTGTCCCCGGAAGAAATCACCGATCTGGCCATTGAAGCCGGGGCCGATGACGTGCAATCCGACGAAGAGGAACACACCGTCATCACCAGCGTCAGCCAACTCTACGCCGTTGCCGGATTTCTCAAGGAACGCGGCCTCACCGCCAGCTTCATCAAGCTCGACTACCAGCCCGCCACCACCATCACCCTGACTGATGCGGAAACCGCCCGGCAGGTTCTGAATCTTTATGATCTTCTCGACGACCTGGACGACACCCAGAACGTCTACGCCAATTTTGAAATTTCCGATGAGCTGATGGATCAGCTCGATTCCTGACTCTTCTCCCTTTCCCTTCCGCGTCCGGTCCCGCTTATCCTGACCAACGCCCGCCCCATCCGGCATGAAAAAAACCACTACTCCCCCCACCGTCCCTGAAGCCACCCCGGCCCCGGCCAAAAAAGCCGTCAGGAAGACCGCTGCCAAAAAAGCGGCCCCGGCCGCCCCACCGCTTCCGCCCGCCCCGATCGTTGCCGCCAAACCGGTGCGGAAAGTTGCTGCCAAAAAGGTCAGCCCGGCCGCGGCACTGCCCGAGGTGGTGACTGCGCCTGTCAAAAAAGCCGCCGCCAAAAAAGCCGTCCTCAAGCAGCAGGTGCTGGCCTTGGCGGTCGCCCCTCCGATTCCCCCTCCCGCTCCTTTGCCAGTGGAGGAAGCCGCCGCCCCCCCCAAGGCCCGCGCCCCGCGCAAGACAGTTTCCAAAAAGACGGTTCCAGCCCCGGCGGAGTCCGCACCGGAGTCGCCCTCCGCCCCCGCGCCGGTTGAATCCTCTTTCCCTGTCGAATCGGCTCCCGGACGTCCCTCGCCAGCCACGTCCGCCGATATGGCTCATGCTCCCCATGAAACCTGGCGGCCAGGGCAACGTCCTTCCCCTTATCCGCCCCGGCAGCCCCGGCCCTATCCGCCCCGTGATCCTGCCGCCGGCCCGAGTGCTGGTCCCGACGGTCCGGCTCCTGCCCCCCAGCCTTACCCCTCCCAGGAGAATCCCACGGGCGAACCCCGCCGCCTGACCAAATGGGAGCGGTGGAAGGAACGCAAAGAGAAGTTCAAACAACAGAAACAACAACGCTATCTGGAACGCACCGGCCGCGCACCCCTGCCCGGCCCGGGCGGCCCTCCCGGCGAAACCGATCCGCTGGATCGCCGCGAACCCCAGGATCGCCGCGAACCCCAGGATCGCCGGGAATTCCCCGAGCGCCGCGAACCGCGCCAGGATCCCCGCAATGAACCCCGCCAGTGGGAACCCCGCCCGCCGCGCCCGGAAATCCCTCTCGGCCCGCCGGAAGATTGCTCCGGCCTCCTTGAGATGACTGACAAGGGTTTCGCCTTCCTGCGCCCCAAGGAACGTGGTTTCATCCCTTCTCCCAATGACCCCTTCGTCTCCGCTGAACTGGTCCGCCAGCACGGCCTGCGTGAAGGCGTCTGGGTCGATGCAGTCATGCAACGCGGTGGCCGCGGCCCCCAGGTGACCCAACTGAAAAAGGTCAACGGACTGGAGCCCTCCGCGTACCGCACCCTGCCCCTCTTCGAGGAACTGACCGCGATCAATCCCAACAAACGTTACATCCTTGAAACGGAAGGGAAGCGCCACACCACGCGACTGATCGACTTCATCTCCCCCATCGGCCGGGGCCAGCGCGGCCTCATCGTCGCCCCGCCCCGCGCCGGCAAGACCACCTTCCTCCAACATATCGCGGAGGCCATCCTGCACAACTATGAGGACGTCAAAGTGATTGTCCTCCTCGTCGATGAACGCCCCGAGGAAGTCACGGAAATCGCCCGAGCCCTGCCCGGCGCCGAAATCATGGCCAGCAGCAACGACCAGGATCCCCGCAATCACATCCGCATGGCCAGCTTGGCCGTGGAGCGGGCCAAGCGTCTGGTCGAGGCCGGCCAGCATGTTTTCATGCTGCTCGATTCCATCACCCGGCTCGCCCGGGGATTCAACAACGCCATGCGCGGAGGCGGGGGCAAGGCCATGTCCGGCGGCCTCGACAGCCGGGCCCTCGAAGCGCCCCGCCGCCTCTTTGCCGCCGCCCGCAATACCCGCGAGGCCGGCTCCCTCACCATCATGGCCACCGCGCTCGTCGAGACCAATAACAAAGGCGATGACCTCATCTTCCAGGAGTTCAAGGGCACCGGCAACATGGAACTCGTGCTCGATCGCAAGATCTCCCAGGCCTACGTCTATCCCGCGGTCGATATTTTCAAGAGCGGCACCCGCCGGGAGGAACTGCTGCTTCCTCCCCACCAGCTCGAAAAAGTCCATCTTATCCGGCGCGGCCTCTCCGGGCACCGCCCCCAGGAAGCCGTCGAGCGGCTCCTCCAGATCATGGGCAAATACAATAACAACAACCAGATGCTGATCGAGATCAAAGCCCGCGGGGAGTGATGCTTCGGGGTGGCCAGGTCACCCCGCCATTCAATCACAAAGCGGCCTGCAGGACTTGCAGGTTTTAATCGCCTGCGGTCAGCACCCCATCCACCAGCCGGTAACGCCGGGACATCCGGGCGGCCAAAGCAGGATCGTGGGTCACCAGCACCAGGGCGGTGCCTTCCTCGGCATTCAAATCCATCAATAAATCCATCAGCCGGCCCGCACTGGCGGCATCGAGGGCGCCGGTTGGCTCATCGGCGAGCAGCAGACCGGGTTCGCGGATCAGGGCCCGTACCACGGCGACCCGTTGGCGCTCGCCGCCGGAAAGCTGAGCCGGTTTCTTGTCCATGTGAGCTCCCAGCCCGACCCGGTTCAGCAGGCGTTTGGCCCGCTCGAGGGCGGCATCGGGGTCCGGCCGGGTGGGACCGCCGAGGGTGGGGATCAGCACGTTTTCCAGCGCGGTGCACTGAGGGAGAAGATGATGCAGTTGGAAGATGAAACCCAGGCGGGTCGCCCGAAGGGCGCTCAGGGCCGCTTCGTCGCCGTAGGGCACCCCGGCTCCAAAGAGCTTCACGCTGCCGGCGTCCGGTTCATCAAGGGTTCCCAGCAGGTTCAGCACCGTGCTTTTGCCGCAACCACTGGGACCGGAAATGGCGAGGGTTTCCCCGGCGGCGATGGACAAATCCAGCCCTGACAACACCCGCTGCTCCGGGGCATCGGGCGCGGCACGGTAGGCTTTGGAGACGTTTTGAAGTTCGGCTATCATCGGATTTCCTTGATCCAGCGGCGGGCTTTGAATTCGAAGCGGGGCAGCGTGCCCTGCGGCACCACCTCCACATCCATACGCAGCTGGAAAGTATCACGCAAGGCCAGGGCAATCCGGTCCGCCACGGGCGCGGGGTCGCGGACACTGAGTGGCACTTCCACCACCAGCTTGAGATCCAGCAGCGCCCCCTGACGGACTTCCCTCACCTGATATTCCACCACCTCCGGGAACCGCCGCAGCACCCCATCGACGGCGCTGGGGTAAATATTCACGCCCCTCACACAAATCATGTCATCAAGGCGGCCGAGAATTCCGCCCCCCAGGCACAGGCCGCCATCCTCGGCATACACTTTCCGGACCAGATCCCCGGTCCGATAGCGCAGCATCGGGCTGCCCAGCCGGTGCAGGGTGCTCAAAACCAGTTCACCGGTGGCTCCCTCCAGCACCTCCTTGCCGGTCGCCGGGTCCAGCACTTCCGCAAAATACGCATCCTCCAGCACCCGCAGCCTCCCGGCATCCGCCGGATCCTGATAACTCACCGGCCCGGTTTCCGTCAGACCGTGATGGTCCAGCACCTGCACCCCGGGCCAGAGCACCGCGATGCGGGCCCGGATTTCCGGCTGGCTTCCCCCCGGCTCACCCGCCACGATGATGCTCCGCAGCGCCCATTTTCCTTCCCGCAAGGTGTCGTTTTGTGCCTTCAATTCGCCCAGATGAATCGCATAGGTGGGCGTGGTGCAGATGATCGTCACCTGGTGATCCAGCATCAGTTGCAGCCGGGCATTGGTGCTCATGCCGCCCCCGGGAATGACCAGACAACCAATCCGACTGGCCGCTTCAAAGGCCGTCCAGAAGCCGAGAAATGGACCGAAGGAAAAAGGAAAAAACAAGCGGTCCTCCCCCGGCTGCACGCCGAATTCATCAAAAATCCCCTGCCAAAGATTCAGCATTCCGCCCCAGTCATCCCGGCTGTCCAGCCACGTCAGGGGCGGTCCGGTGGTCCCACTGGTCTGGCAAAACCGCGTGTAGTTCTCGAGCGGATAGGTGTGATTGGAACCGTAGGGCGGGAAATTCTCCCGGTCCTGCACCAGCACCCGTTTGGTCATCAGGGGGCAGAGTCTGACGAAATCCTCCAGCGTTTCCATCGTCGGATTCATCAAGCGCTTCCGGTGGAAGGGATTGGTCATCAGCACCGTGTCCAACAGGGCACGGAGCCGCTCCCATTGCCGGGCACGGATGGCATGGCGGAACCGGTCGATCTCTTCGCTGCGTAGCACGGGACAGAAGGGGATTGCCAATACGGCTCTAGCTGACAATCCACTGCCGGGTGGTCACGTCCACATAGCCTGGAGCCATGACAGGCTGGACCAGGGCCGATGGAGCGGCTGCTGCTTTGGGAGGTGGCGCCCCATGGCCCAGCGGGCGGTATTTCATCACCATCGCCACCCCTGCGGCGGCGAGGAGGATGCCGGCATAAAACTGCCAATGGGTTTCACCCCAGACCTTGTCCTTGGTGATACTGACGATGGCATTCACAATCGGGGCACCGGCGAACACAATCGCAGGCACCAGCAATACCAAGGCCTTCGACTCCACCGGTCCCTTGCCGGAACTCAGGGCCATTAGCAGGAAATACGCGCCAACCGCCCCGGCCAAGCCAGCCAGCAGACTCCATGTCAGTCCGCCCATGGGGAACGTCAGGGGAGTGCCCTTGGCCTTCATCACCAGCATCGGACCGACAATGCCCACGATGAAGTAGGCGATCCCCACCATCAGAAACGCCTTCATGCGGGAACCGACATCCGGAGGTCCTCCGGGGTTCATCAGAAGACTGCCCTTGTGGAGCAGCACACTGTAGAGGCCCCAGCAAACGACGGTGCCGAGGGCATAGAACAAAGCGGTATTATTCATCTTGGGAGGATTCACGGAAGAGAGGATGGATGTTCAGGACGGGGAATTCCCCAGCAAATTGGCCGGGGCACAGGAGATACGTTCGCGGAAGTTGTCAGGAATCGCGGTGGCCTGCATTTCCCGCGTGCCGGGGTCTGCTTTCACCGCCACCACCACCAATTCCCCCCGTGCGGCCACCTTGCGGGCAGCAGGATCGTCGGGATTTTTCCAAAATTTCAGTTCGTAGCGGATCGCCTTGGACCGCATTTCGGCGACCAGCAGTTCCACTTCGAACTCTTCTTCAAACACCAGCGGCAGCCGGTATTCGGCCGAAGCCTTCAATCGAGGCCAGCCCGTGCTGGTGTCGGTCGCCCCCTGCTGCATGGGATGCACCGACAGCCCCACGGACCGGTAAAACGCATGCTCCGTTTCCTCCATCCAACGGAAGAAATTGGAAAAGTGCGCGATTCCAGCCAGATCGGTCTCTGAAAAGAGAACCCGGCGGCGGTAAAGATATCGGCAGGACATGATGAGTCAGACAGGGGACCCAGTTTCCGCCACCACCCCGGTGCCGCAAGCGCCAACCGCTCCCGCGGACCGATATGTCTGCGGCGTCAGGTCCGGGTTGCTTCTCCGCCTCCGGACGCGCATTGCTGAAGTCGCAGCCAAAATCCGTGCGCATCCGTCACATCCGTGCAATCGGTGGCGTTTCTGCACCGTATCTCCGCCCGTCCCTGCGTGCCCCGCAGTTCCTCTGGCCACACCAGCTGCCCTTCACCGTCCCCCCAAAAACCTGCATGATTCTTCAACTCGGTTCTCGCATCGCCGGCACAGTCGATCCACGTTTACTGGCCACCATGGCTTGGAATTTCGGATTCAAAGGCGCGCGGTCTGTGCTGCTCTTCAAGCAACGCCTGAAAAAGGGGATCGTTTTCCCCCCCTTCCTCTACCTCAGCATCATCAACAGCTGCAATCTCCGCTGCCAGGGCTGCTGGGTCGATGTGGAATCGCCGCGGAACATGATCGAACTGGATGAATTGAACCGGTTGGTGAACGACGCCCGGGAGCACGGGAACAGCTTTTTCGGCGTGCTGGGCGGCGAACCCTTCCTGCACCCCGGACTGTTCGATTTTCTGGCGCAGCATCCTGACTGTTATTTCCAGATCTTCACCAACGGTCAGATGATCACCGAAAAAGTCGCCAAAAAGCTGCGGCAACTCGGCAACTGCACGCCGCTGGTCAGCATCGAAGGCACCGGCGAGGTCAGCGATCTGCGGCGCGGCAGCAAGGACGTGCTGAACCGCACCCTGCGCGGCCTGCGGAACTGCCTTGATCAGAAACTCCTCACCGGCGTCGCCACCAGCCTCTGCCAGACCAACATCGACGACCTCCTCACCGAAAAGTGGCTGCACCGCCTGATCGACTGGGGGGTGCACTACACTTGGTATCACACCTACCGGCCGGTAGGTCCCAAGATCAATTCCGACCTTGCGCTGCGCCCCGATCAATTGGTCAAAGTCCGGAAATTCGTGGTCGAACAGCGCGCCAAAACTCCCATCGCCATTGTGGACGCCTATTATGATGACAAAGGCCAGGCCCTCTGCCCCATGGCCACCGGAATCAGTCACCATATCAGCCCGCGGGGCCATGTGGAGCCCTGCCCCATCATCCAGTTTGCCAAGGAAAACGTGCATGACGCCCGCGGCATCTACGACCTTTTGACCAGTTCCCCGTTCCTCAAGGACTTCCGTGAAGTGAGCGCCCAGCACACCCGCGGCTGTATCGTTCTCGAGCGCCCTGATCTCGTCAAACAGCTCGCCGAAAAACACGGGGCCGTGGACACCACCATGCGCCGCACCGCCATGGCCGAGCTGGAAAGCATGACCCCGCGCCTCAGCCAACATGTGCCTGGCGAGGAGATTCCGGAAAAACATTGGATGTACCGCCTCGCCAAAAAATACTTTTTCAACGACTTCGGCGTTTACGCTCCCCGTTAGGAACCGGTTGAAAAACCCGCCCATCCTTCCCGACCGGCACGATAACACTATTTTTGATATGGCTATGATTCGTAGAAATCTACTTTTGAATATCTTTGGATTTGCCTCATCTGCAAATGCCAAATCCCATACTATCGTATCCTCCGTAGGTAATTATCCAAGACCGAAACTGAAGTATCCTCCCGTGCCGATTGCCGCTGTTTTGGCTGGGGTAATTGAGGGCAACTCAGGCATTTCAGTTTGTGGGTTTGTTAAAAAAGTTAAAGGAGACTGGGGGGATTCGTGGCTTCTATTTGACTCAAAAGATAGTGCAATGCTTGAAATCTTGCCAAATTCAATAGAATTAATTAAGGTAACAGCCGACTTGCCGGTGGTAGCCAATGGAAAAGCATACAACGCCCATGGTAAATTAATAGATAGGAGTCCGGTTGCAGCTTTTCATGAAATAGCATTTGGTTTGGAATTTGATTATGTGCTTGAGATACCAAAACCCAATTAATTTACTTTATCAGGAATTTCACGTCCAACGAAAAATTAGTTAATTAGAAAACTTCAAAGAATAGTGTTCTCATACAATATGCAAATTAAATCAGTTTTCAGCACCGCAGTCTCCATGCTCTTTTTCTCGTTAGAATTGTTTTCTCCCGAACCTATCAGTGGTAGTCTCACTACCAGCTCAACGCATACCGCTGAAGATGCTTTAGTGCCCCTCACTTTTGATAGAGAAAGTGTATCGGAGGCCGAACCTGAGGGAACCTCTACTCTTTGGTATACAGGGCCGGACATTTTGGACGAATCATATTGGAACCAAGTAACCGAATTGATCAAAGCACACCCACGTCGAGCTGAAGTTCGACATATCCACTTAAACAATTGTGTATTGAGCAAGCAGGCTTTGGTGAGTTTTTCCCACTTTCCTGATGTGGAAAAAATAACCGTTGGCGCTTCGATCGAAGGAGTAGTGATATCATCCACTGAGTTGGAGGGAATATTGTATTTCAAAAAACTCAGGTGTCTGCACCTGTCCATACATGGTCTGAGTGGTGAGCATTTGAAAGTCATCTCTCGCATGAAGAATCTTCAAGATTTAATTATAGAATACCCTGACCGCACCATGACACCATTGGGTAAATCATCGCGGCATCAATGGACTCCAGTAAAAATTGACGATGAAGCGATCAAGTCCCTCGCCAAGCTAGAATCCCTAGAGTTTTTAGCATTTGGCCACGTTCCCACTTCTTTAGCTGGCCGAGTTGCACTTACCGAGAAGGCTCTCGTGGAACTGTTGAAGCTTCCAAACTTAAAGAGCCTTTCAATAGGACATGGTAGTTTTACGCGTGAGGCCGTCCCCCTTATAAGAAAGATGTCCTTGCCGTCTTTTGTCGTAGGCACTGGCATACCATTGGACTCCACAAGTGCCCAGACTCCGAAAGATAACAAGCAGGGTGGGGAAAAGACATCAAAGTGATCAGGCTTTTCTCTTTCCCCACTCCCACTTCGCCGCCGTAGTTCCCCAGATTGCAAGTTCCCGGCTAAATAGCGAGAGAAAACGCCCGTTTTTACCGATATTATGCGCAAGTTGCATGCCAAACGGTTTGCACAACAGCCTCGTGGACAACTGGTTTCACGATGCCATGGGACGGACCGCACGCCAAGCGCTGTCCGGCAGCAGCCTGATTACTGTGACGCAATACGATGCGGTGGAACGGGTAAAGCTCATCTATCAGGCTACCGGGAGCTTTTCCGCGACTGCTCCGGCGGAGGTTGGCAGCGCCGTCGTGCCAGCACCACCAGACCGCGGTTTGACGATGCCACGGGGAACGGCCCATTGGGCACCCCGGCCAGCACCGGGGATCCCAAGGCCCGCGTCAGCTACTCCGCCCCGGATCCGCACCGGTCGGCGCAGCATGACAGATTCTCCCGGCAGGGCAAAGCCCTCCTGCCGCTCAAAACTGTCCAGTCGGCTGCCCCTCCTGATGGCGTGGCTCCGCCCACGGCCTGGACCATCGGTGTGCAGGCTTTTCCGCGTTCTTCATTTCGTTTCCAAACAAAAAACTTCGTCCGTTTTTCTGTTTAGACACGAATGAAGAGGTTTTCTTTTCTGTCCCGCTTTTCAGCAAAGCGAAGGACTTCAAGTCCTCCTCTGAGTCCGTAATTTGAAGTTTCGGTTACTGCCGCGGTGCCATGGCACGCACCATGGCGCGCGTACCGCGACAGGCCGGGAATCCGTGACACCCCCAGAAGATTTCGCCGGCATTTCTTCCCGACTTTGCAGTGCGCTGGATCATCTCCCGCTTAAATTTGGGGCAACACGGAGCTGGTTCTTCCATGGCGTTTTAGGGTCTTGCCGTTTTTCCGCCCGATTCGCCGTGGAAACCTGGTGCATCAGGAGCTTTTATGCGGTTTTGGGGCCCAGAACCGGTCCTCCCTCCCTTTCTTCCCCATATGAAACTGGCCCTTCCGATCGTTTGCCTGTTAATCTCCATCCTGCCTGCCACTGCCCTCGTCACCGCGACCCGGAGCGGCAGCGCCTTGGCCACCCGCAACTATCCGGCAGGGACCACCACGCTGATCCCCGTGACTGTGACCCTCGCTCCCGAAGCCGGATTCACCATCACCGCCACCCTGGACGGGAATCCTCTGCCGCTGGGCAGCACGGTGGTGTGCACCACGGGCTACCACGAAGTGTATGAAACCAAGTTCAACACCACCACCAGTGTTTCGACCACCAGTCTCGCCTTTCAGTTCATCATCGCCAATCCCGGGCGCGGCACGACCGAACACGGTGTGCCCATCATGGAGCCGCTCCGGCTGGTGAACGATGCCCCCTCCGCTTTCACCGGTCAGGTGCTGGATGTCATCGCCCCGGCGCAATATCCCCTGAATCTGCCGGTTCCCGTGGCGCTGCGGCTGAAGCAGGGGGCCTCTGCCGGGGTCACCGCCGGGGATCCGCTTTTCCTCAATGGCATGGCCCGGGCTGCCAATTATCCGGACCACCCCGTTCAATTGCGCCGGGGCTGGGGCTCCACCATTCTCCCTGCCAAAACCACCGCCGGGCCAGCAGACTTCGCGGGCACGGTCCACAGTCTCACCGACACTGCCCCGATCCAGTTTGAAGCCAGCACCACCTGGACCGTCCAAACCGGTAACCTGACAGGAATCCAGAACTGGGCCGCGGACAGCCGTATCCACCTGCAATCCGTCCTCACCATCAAAGCCGGAGCGACCCTCGCCGTCGGAGCCGGCAGTGTGATCCGGGCAGCTCCCGGCGCCGAGATCTGGGTGGAGCCCGGTGGCACGGTGCAGATGAATGGCACCACCAGCCAACCCATCGTCATCGTTCCTGACAATACCGCCGCCCCATGGGGAGGAGTCTGGCTTCACCAGACCACCACGGCCGCCAAGGCTTCCTTTACGGCCACCGGCACCCTGTTCTGCTGCTGGGGAGCCAATCAGAATTGGTATACCCAGGCCGGCATTGTCCCGGATCGCGGCATCTTCTCCCGGCACCGCGAGCAGCAGCCCTGCGTCGCGATCGGCACGGGCGCCATCTGCAGCCTGACGGATTGTTCATTGATCGGTCCCATCACCGCCGGCCAAATCCGCGGGGCTGGATTCTCCACCGAAGAAGGCACCCTCCAGCTCACCCATACCTCCATGCAACGTGTCATCACCGGAGGGGAACAAGTCGGCGGCAGTGTCGAGATCCACAGCTCCGCCCTGCTGGAGTGCAACGAACCCAATACGGATCCGGATGATGGCACCGCTTTTGATGACCGGGACAATGACGGCATCTATCTGGTTCCCGGCAGTGGGCGTACTTACCGCCTCACCAAAACCGTGATCGGCTGGACCAAGGATGACGGCATCGACTCCGGCGCCTCCGGACCCGGCACGGTGATCTGCGACGGCTGCTGGTTTGAAAACTGCATCCACGAAGCCTTTTCCAACTCTGGCAGCAACCGGGTTCCCCAGACCCGCAACGGGGTCCACTTCAACTGCGGGCAAGGCATGGAATGCGGCTACAGCGAGAGCAGCACCGGTCCCCAGAGTCTGGTCGACCACTGTCTCTTCGCCGGCAACCAATGCGGCGCGCGCTACGGCGATAACTACAACTCCTTCAGCAATTATGAGGGCACGATCACCGTGGTGAACTCCTTTCTCCTCTACAACACTTTCCGTGATGCCTTTGCCATGGAGTGGCGCACCGCCAGCAACTGGAACTACCAGGATGCCCGTCTCGTCTCCAAAAATACCAAATACACCCGCCCTGCCGACCTCGCCCATCAGCAGGGGACGGAAGACACGCCCGTCAGCACCCTCTGGAATCCCTTCGCTGATGCCAGCCAGATCGCCGTTTTCATGCCCGTTCCGGGATCTGCGGTGGGAGTCGCCCTGCTCCACGATCATTATAACGACCCGCTCTCCCTCTACCCTGCCGGTGGCCGCTTCACGGTCCGGCTCAGTACCTTCAGCAGTCAGGTAGTTACCGTTCCGTGGCAAGCCACGGGGAAACCCTACCGGGATGCCGTGGAAGAAACCACCCTGGCCAGCGGCACCCTGACATTCCAGCCCGGCGAAACAGTCCAGACATTGGCCGCCCCGCTGCCAGGAGGCCCGCCCTACGACCTGGTCCGCATCCATCTTGGCTCCCCCACCAATGCTCAAGTCACTGGGGACGATGCCTGGTTCAGCAACACCGCGCCGCTTCCCAGCGAAGTTCTCCTGGGCAAGGCCTCTGCCGGTTGGAGTTATTATGCCAACCGTGCGCCTGCCGCCAATGCTCAAAAACCGCTCAACGACGCCAGCAACCGGGCATGGACCGCGGTGGATTACACCCAGGACGCCACTTGGAAAACCAACAAAACCGCCCCCATCGGTTACGGCAACCTCGGTGCCGCCAGTCCCTATCTCGTGCTCGGCACCGCATTGCCGGATGCGGAACGGGGCATCACCACTTACTTCCGGAAAACCTTCACCGTCGCCGATCCTTCCCTGGTCCGGGCCCTGTCACTGGAAATCCTCAATGACGATGGAGCCATCGCCTTTATCAATGGCACCGCCTTCCCACCGATCAACATTGATCCCGGCACGGCGGTCGGCGGGATCTCCGGTATTGCCTCCGACAAGCTGGCCACCAGCACCAAAGGCGACAGCGCCGCCGAAACAGTATTCGACAAGCTTACGGCTGACAGTTCCGTGCTGGGCGCGTTGGTCCCGGGATTGAATGTCCTGTCCATTGAGGTCCACCAAGGCAGCGCCGGATCCAGCGACATGGTGTGCGATGCCGCTCTCACCCTGACGCTCGAACCTCCCGTCTCGGGACAGTTCAGCGTCTTCCAGATCAATCAATCCCCCTTCCTTTATTGGGACGATCCGGCTTTGATCCTCGAAACCTCGCCCAACCTGGACAATTGGACACCCCAGAGCGGAGCCCGCAGCCCCTATCCTATCGTCTACGATCAAATCCGCAGATTCTACCGGGTCACCAAATAGACCAAGGCGTTCCGCTTTTCCTGCCAGGAGCCGCTGCCACGCCAAAGCAGCCTCCGACGACCCGGGACACCGCAGGCGGGTCATCCCGGCTTGGGATTCATTCCCGGAAGGATCAGCAGGGATCACCGGTCCGCTGCGTGGGGCAGTCTTTTCCCCCAACCGGCTTTCCTATAACTCAATCTGCATTTATTGGATCGCGGCGAGCCGTTCCCACTGTTTGCCGAGGAGGTGATCGATTTTTTCATGAAGGTGCCGGATTCTCAGTTCGGCCTTGAGATTGACCTGATAGTCGTGCCCGGCGGCCAGACGGTCCCGCGCCTCGTTGCGGTTCTGGCTCATCATGATGACCGGGGCCTGCACTGCAGCGACCTGACCGCCTCAATGACCAACTTCTCCAGCTCCGAGAGTTCGCCGCGTTCCTTCTCCAGAATTGCCTCCACACACTTGCGCCGGTAATCCACCAGGGCGACCAGGGATATACGGGCATCCGGGCGCGCCTGAGGGAAGTCGATCAGGATCAATTCCTGCAGGCCGGGCCGCAGGGTTTCCAGCGCGGTGGAATCAGACGCACTGACCGGCTGTCCGGTCACAAGACAGGTGAAGGATCGGGCGGGATGCGGCACCATTCGCCTACCCTAAAAACTTCTCTGCAGGAAGCAAACCCGCGGCTTGCCGTGCGTCACGGCCTTGCCCTTGAATCAAATCCCAACCACTTCCTTGGCGGCCGCATTGCGGTAGTCACGGTTCAATTGGCGGATGTATTCCGCATCGATCGTCTTGGGACACACTGCTTCGCACTCATATTGGTTGGTGCAGTTGCCAAATCCCTGTTCATCCATGGCGCGGACCATTCCCAGCGCTCGGCTGTCCGCTTCCGGCCGGCCCTGCGGGAGGTGATTGAAATGCGCCACCTTGGCCGCCACAAACAACATGGCACTGGCATTTTTGCACGCCGCCACACAGGCCCCGCAGCCAATGCAGGCCGCCGCCATGAAGGAAGCATCCGCATCCTGTTTGGGGACCGGAACACTGTTCGCTTCCGGAGCTGATCCGGTACGAACCGTGATGTAACCACCAGCCTGCTGGATGCGGTCGAACGCGCTGCGGTCCACCGCCAGATCGCGTACAATCGGAAAGGCGGTGGCCCGGAAGGGTTCGATCCAGATGGTATCGCCCGAACGGAAGCTGCGCATGTGGAGTTGGCAGGTGGTCACTCCCCGCTTGGGACCGTGCGGCATGCCATTGATCACCATGGAACACATGCCGCAGATGCCTTCGCGGCAATCGTGGTCAAACGCCACCGGTTCGCCCCCCTTGGCGATGATGTCCTCATTCACGATGTCCATCATCTCGAGGAACGAGGCGGTCTCCGGAATCGCTTTGGCCGCATAGGTCTCGAAGCGGCCGGGGGCATCAGGACCGGTCTGTCGCCAGACGTTCAGCGTAAGATCGAGAGAGGACTTGGAATCAGCCATGGTCTTGGGAGTTGGGAAAAGGGAAAGGATTTGAAGTCCACGAAGGACAGGAGGAACTGGACGATACGGTTATTTGTAGCTGCGGGTGGAGAAGTGGACCTCCTCGTATTCCAGCCATTCCTTGTTGAGCTTGGGCTTGGCGAGGTCGCCCGTGTATTCCCAGGCTGCGACGTAGGAGAAGTGCTCATCGTCGCGTTTGGCTTCGCCTTCCATCTGGTGTTCCGAGCGGAAATGCCCGCCACAGGATTCTTCGCGCTCATAGGCGTCGCGGCAGAGCAATTCCCCGAACTCGAGGAAGTCGGCGACCCGGCCGGCCTGTTCGAGTTGCTGGTTGAACGCATCACCACTGCCGGGAACGCGGACGTTGCTCCAGAATTCCTCGCGGAGTTCGGGGAGGCGCTTCAGGGCCTGGGCAAGGCCTTCCTTGGTGCGGGCCATGCCGCACTTGTCCCAGATCAACAGGCCCAGCTCCCGATGGAAGCTGGCCACGGACCGCGTGCCGTTCACTGACAAAATTTTACGGACCCGCTCGCGGGCTTCCTCCTCAACGGCTTTGAATTCCGGGCTGTCGGCTTTGTATTGCCCGGGCTTTTGATCTGCGAGGTAGTTCGGCAGGGTGGCGGGAACGATGAAATATCCATCAGCAAGGCCCTGCATGAGCGCACTGGCTCCAAGCCGGTTGGCCCCGTGGTCGGAGAAGTTGGCCTCACCCAGCACATGGAGGCCGGGAACGTTGCTCATCAGATTGTAGTCCACCCAAAGGCCACCCATGGTGTAATGGACCGCCGGGTAGATGCGCATCGGCTGTTTGTAGGCATTTTCTCCGGTGATCTGCTCGTACATTTCAAACAGATTGCCGTAACGTTCACGGATCTGGTCCTCTCCGAGCCGCTTGATGGCATCAGCAAAATCCAGATACACGCCGAGGCCGCCCGGACCCACGCCACGGCCGTCATCGCATTGTTCCTTGGCCGCCCGGCTGGCGATGTCGCGTGGAGCGAGGTTGCCGAAGCTGGGATATTTCCGCTCCAGATAATAATCGCGGGCTTCCTCCGGGATGCTGGCGGCGGGCTTGCCGCAGTCCTCCTTGCGCTTGGGCACCCAGCAGCGGCCATCGTTGCGCAGGCTCTCGGACATCAGGGTCAGCTTGCTTTGATAGTCGCCGCTGACAGGAATACAGGTCGGGTGGATCTGGGTGTAACACGGATTGGCAAACCAAGCCCCGCGTTTATGCGCCCGCCAGGTGGCGGTGACATTGCAGCCCATCGCATTGGTCGAGAGATAAAAGACGTTGCCGTATCCTCCGGTGCAAAGCAGCACCGCATCCCCGGCATGGGAGGAAATTTTGCCGGTCACCATGTCGCGCACCACGATCCCTTTGGCGTGGCCATCCACTACCACCAAATCCAGCATTTCGGTGCGGGGATACATCTTGACGCTGCCATGGGCGATTTCCTTGTTCAGGGCGGCATAGGCTCCCAGCAGCAGCTGCTGGCCAGTCTGGCCCGCAGCGTAGAATGTCCGGGCCACCTGGGTGCCGCCGAAGGAACGATTGGCGAGCAGTCCGCCGTATTCTCGGGCAAAGGGCACGCCCTGGGCGACACATTGGTCGATGATCTGAACGCTGACCTCGGCAAGCCGGCGGACGTTGGACTCCCGGGCACGGAAGTCGCCCCCCTTGATGGTGTCGTAGAAAAGCCGGTAGGTGCTGTCGCCATCGTTTTGGTAGTTTTTGGCGGCATTGATCCCGCCCTGGGCGGCGATGCTGTGGGCCCGGCGGGCGCTGTCCTGATAACAGAAGCACTTCACGTTGTAGCCCTGTTCGGAAAGACTGGCCGCGGCGGCGGAGCCGGCCAAGCCACTGCCGACCACAATGATATTGTACTTCCGGCGGTTGGCGGGATTGATCAGTTTGGAACCCGCCTTGTGTTTGGTCCATTTTTCCGGAAGCGGCACCTTGGGCGAACCATCGGACGGCGTATCGCTGACGCGGTTGGGATTGGTGGCCGGGGCATCGTGAAGTTCGCTGATCATGGCTCGGAGGATGGGGGAAAGAATTAGGATTTGATGCCGAAGAGGATGGACAGCGGGATCGAGATGTTGCCAAGGAACAATCCCCAGGCGAAAATTTTTCCGGCCAGATCAATGGGCTGGCGGGTGCGCGGAGTGGCCAGACCGAGGGTCTGGAAGATGCTGGAAAAGCCATGGCTGAGGTGGCTGCAGAGCAGGAACATGGCAATAATGTAAAAGGCGGAAACATACCAGACGCTGAAACCGTCGATCACCATGTTATAAACGTTGTGCACCCCCGGCTCAACCCAGTAGCGGGCGATACCGGGATTGTGGTATTGATTGCCCAGGGCCCAGGTGAAATGGGCGAGATGATACACGACAAAAGCGAGGATGGTCAGCCCGCTCCAGATCATGATGCGGGAGGACTTGGTAGCCTGACGCACCGTGTCCACGGCATATTTCTGAGGACGGGCGGCACGGTTGATTCTCACCAACTGGATGGTGCAGACAATGTGGAGCACCACAAACAGGAGCAGTCCAGCGCGCGCCACGTAGAGCAGTGGCCCCAAGTCCTGCAGCTTTTTTGCGTAGCTATTGATCGCATCCGGGCCGCTGAAGATCAGGAGATTTCCCAGCAGATGGGCGACGAGGAAGCCCATCAGGGCTGCTCCAGTCAGGGCCACAATGATTTTCTTCCCGATGGAAGACTGGTAAAAGCGGATGAGGTACTGGACGAGCGGAGGCATGGTTGGAAGTTCCTAGAATTTACGCCCGGTGATTGCAAGAGGATGAAACCGGCGTGGGGGAGATTTGATGACTTATTTGCGGTAAACGGCGTCCGCATCGTATGCTTTGGACGGATAGACCGGCACCAGTCCCGCAGCCTGGTTGCCATCCCCGGCGGGTGCGGCGACGGCCACCTTGCGGAAAAAGCAACTGCGGTAGCCCGTGTGACAGGCCCCCGCACCGTGCTGACGCACCCGCAGCACCAACGCATCCTGGTCACAATCGGTCAGGAGTTCCACCACCTCCTGGGTGTGTCCGCTGGTCTTTCCTTTGTGCCAGATCTCCTGCCGGCTCCGGCTGTAATAGACGGCTTCCCCCAGCGCGAGGGTCAGGCGGAGCGATTCCTCATTCATGTAGGCCACCATCAGCACGGTGCCGTCATCGGCATCCACCGCCACAGCGGTGATCAGGCCCGCGGCGTCGAACTTCGGCGCAAAGCCCAAGCCCGACTCCACGGTTTTGTAATCCGTGCGGGGGCTGAATTGAATTTTTTCGGGAAGAGTGGAACTCATTCTTTTATTTCGACGGCCCCGCGATGGGGAGCAAGCCGGGAAAGTGACCTACCATCCTGATCGCTGACATTCTAACCGGCCCTTGGCATGCCCCCGCCGGCCGGGTCCTCTCATTTGGCAAAATGCGCCGCAATCGCCTTGATCAAACCCGGAATGTCATGACTCGCCGGCGTGATATGCGCTTTCAGGCCATGGCGCTTCAGGGCGGCGGTGGTGACCGGACCGATGCTCGCGATTTTGGTCTCCGGCGGGATGGGAATGTTGAGCGCCATGAAATGATCGACCGCACTCCCGCTGGCAAACGTCAGGACATCGGCTCCTTCCTCCCTGAACCGCGCCTGGCCTCCGGCCACATCCTCAGTTTCCGGCACGGTGCGGTAAGCGATCGCCTCATCGAGGATCGCGCCTTTTTCCATCAGTTTCTGAGCCACCACATCCCTCGCAGATTCTCCGCGGACCCAAAGGACAGTTTGGTTTTCAATGCTGCCGGCATGCTCGATGAATTCCTCCACGAGGGATTCGGCCACGGACTTTTCCGGGATAAAGTCCACACTGAGATGGTATTCCGCGATTTTTTTGGCAGTCCCGGGACCGATGGCCACCAGTTTGACCGCCCCAATATCGCGGGCATCCTTGTAGAGCTTGAAAAAGAGATTGAAGAAGGCCTCCACCCCGTTGGGACTGGTGAAGATGATCCACTCATATTTGTGGCACTCCTGCACCATTTCGCCAAAACCCATCAGGTCGTGCGGCTTTTCGATCCGGATGGTGGGCAACTCATAAGTGTCAGCACCGAGCGCCCGCAGTCCCTGACTGAGCACGCCTGCCTGGGCCCGCGTGCGGGTGACGACGATGCGTTTTCCAAACAAGGGGCGGCGCTCAAACCAGTTTAACTCGGGACGCAGCCCCACCGTTCCGCCAATCACACAAACCGCCGGCGCTTTGAATCCCTGGGCTTCCACGAGGGCGGCGATGGTGCCCAGCGTCCCCGTCAAGGTTTGCTGGCGTCCGGTCGTGGCCCAGCGGATCAGCGCCACCGGAGTGTCGGCGGCGGCCCCATGCTCCATCAACTTGCCGGTCAACTCCCCCATCCGGCCCACCCCCATCAGCATGACCTTCACGCCATCGGCCTGCGCGATTTTCGCAAAATCGAGGCTGCTCACTTCCTTGGTGGGATCCTCGTGGCCGGTAAAAATGGTGAGCTGGGTATTGAAATCGCGATGGGTCACCGGAATCCCCGCATAGGCGGGGCCGGCGATGGTGGAGGAAATGCCCGGCACCACCTCAAAGGGACAACCGGCCGCATGCAGTTCCTGTGCCTCCTCGCCCCCCCGCCCGAAAACGTAAGGGTCGCCTCCTTTGAGACGGGTCACGATTTTGCCCTCCAACACCTTGCGGATCAGCAACTGATTGATCTCTTCCTGGGGCAAGGCGTGGTTGGCTGCCTGTTTGCCGACGTAGAGGAGTTCGGCCCCCGGTTTCATCCAGGCCAGGACCTGCTTGTTCACCAAATAGTCGTAGGCCACCACGTCGGCGGCTTCGATGCACTCTTTGGCACGGAGGGTGACCAGACCAAGATCGCCGGGACCGGCGCCGACGAGATAACAAATACCAGGGGTAACAGGAAGCAACATGGGGAGGGCAATGAAGCGCGGACCGGGCCGGATGGCAAACGGCAGCTGAGCATCATCGGCACCGGGATGGAGGGAATCCATCCCAGTGCGGAATGATAGCGCAGATGGCCTGCGGAATCCGTCAAGCCACGGGGAAAAGGGGAGATTCCCCTACCCTTCCTCCTTGCCGGAGGCCTGCAGGCTGGCCACGACGCTGAAGTCCTCCAGGGTGGTGGTATCTCCTTTGACGTCGCCGCCGGCGCAGATTTCCTTCAGCAGGCGGCGCATGATTTTGCCGCTGCGGGTCTTGGGAAGGAGCGCGGTGAAACGGATGTCGTCGGGGCGGGCGATGGCGCCGATGACTTTGCCGACGTGCAGCTTCAGTTCCTTGTTCAAGGTTTCGGAGGGTTCGATGCCGCCTTTCAGCGTGACAAAGGCGACCACTGCCTGCCCCTTGATTTCATCAGGCCGCCCCACCACGGCGGCTTCGGCCACGGCCGGATGGGAAACGAGGGCGCCTTCGACCTCGGCAGTGCCCAAACGGTGCCCTGAAACGTTCAGCACGTCATCCAACCGGCCGACGATGAAGAAATTGCCATCCTTGTCGCGGCGGGCTCCATCGCCGGCAAGGTAGATCCCGCCCGGGTATTCACTCCAATAGGTGTCCTTATACCGCTGTTTGTCGCCGTATATGGTGCGCAGCATGGACGGCCACGGCTGGCGGATCACCAGTTTACCCGCTTCATCAGGACCGCACTCCTTGCCGGTCTCATCCAGAATGGCGGCATCAATGCCGAAGAAGGGCAGCGTGGCGGTGCCCGGCTTGGTGGGGGTCGCTCCGGGCAGCGGGGTGATCATGATGGCGCCGGTTTCAGTCTGCCACCACGTATCAACGATCGGACAACGGCCACCGCCGATGACTTTGTGATACCAGATCCAGGCTTCAGGATTGATCGGCTCGCCTACGCTGCCGAGGAGCCGCAGGGAGGTAAGATCGTGTTTTTTCACATACTCGTCCCCCCATTTGATGAAGGCACGGATCGCGGTGGGCGCGGTGTAAAGGATGGTGACGGAATATTCCTCGATGATCTTCCAGAACCGGTCCTTGTCGGGCCAGTCGGGCGCGCCTTCATACATCAGCAGGGTGGCTCCGTTGGCCAGAGGACCATAAACGATGTAGCTGTGCCCGGTGATCCAGCCCACATCTGCGGTGCACCAGTAAACGTCTTCATCCCGCAGGTCGAAGACATATTTGGAGGTGGAGTAGGTGCCGGTCAGATACCCTGCGGAAGTATGCAGAATGCCCTTGGGCTTGCCGGTGGAGCCGCTGGTGTAGAGCAGGAACAGGGGATGTTCGCTATCAAATCCTTTGGCGGGGCATTTGGCATTCACCTTCTCCACTTCCTCATGCCAGAAAACATCGCGGCCGTGCTGCATATGCACCGTGCTGTTGGTCCGGCGGAGCACGATGACCTTCTTCACCGAAGGAGCCCCGCTGGCGAGGGCGCTGTCCACGTTGTCCTTCAACGGCACCACCTTGCCGCGACGGTAGCCGCCATCCGCGGTAATGATCATGGAGGCTTCGCAGTCCTCCGTGCGGTCCTTGATGCTCTCACTGCTGAATCCACCAAAAATAACACTGTGCACCGCGCCGATGCGGGCGCAGGCCAGCATGGCAATCGCCGCCTCCGGGACCATCGGGAGGTAAATCATCACCCGGTCCTTGGGTTTCACGCCATGCGCCTTCAGGACATTGGCAAAGCGGCATACCTCGCGTTGGAGCTGCTGATACGTCAAGGTCCGGCGGTCCCCGGGTTCGCCTTCAAAAATGATCGCGGCTTTGTTCTTCCGGGCCGGATTGGCAGCATGACGGTCCACGCAATTCTCAGCCACGTTCAGTTTTCCTCCCGAGAACCATTTGGCGAAGGGCGGCTTCCAGTCGAGCACCGTCTCCCACGGCTGCTGCCACGTCAGCTCCGATGCCTCGGCTGCCCAGAACTTTCCGGGATCCTTGATACTTTCGGCATGTTTCTTTTTGTAAGCAGCAAGGCTTTTCACCTGCGCAGCTTTGGAAAACTCCGGGGACGGATGAAAAGTGCGCTCTTCGACCAGGTGGGACTCGGGGGATTTACTCATGAGGGATTGAAAAACCGCGAGATTATCAGGCCAACCCGCGCCAGGACAACCATTATCCCGCAGAAAAGCCATCCGGGCCAAAGCCACCACAGAGCCACAACGGGGGACGTGCCTAGCATTTGGATTTCAACTGAAATCTTTTTAAAAAGTTCATGCCTTTTTCCAAAAAATCCTTGTCGGTACCCGCGGTCTGGCTACCCTCATGTCCAGCCCGCCCCCCCCCCGTTAGGAGACCCCACCGGCTGTCCAGTCCACCAAACGCGATGTCCTTCTTCCCTGCTTCTTCCCCATTCTGTCTCCCAACCTGGCCCTGCGGCCCTTCCCCTATCCAGTCTGCCTTGATTCACGCCACTGCTCTGATCCTCAACCCCCTCAACCGGCCCCCCCACCGCGTTGCCGCCGTCGTTCCATCCGCCCCCCCAGACTGACCCGGATGCTACTACCCGCCCCGCCTGCTGCCACCCTTCTGCCGATACCGTCTTCAATGTCCCATGTGAATCCTCTTGCTGTCCTCTGGGCACATGTCGTTGACAATTTGCGGACCAGGATCACCCCGGACGCCTTCGACCGATGGTTCTCTTCGCTTTGCCTGACGGAAGCCAATGATGAACGGGTCAGGATCATTGTCCCGGATTCCATCCATCAACTCTGGATCGAGATGAATTATCTGATTCCATTGAAGGAATCATTCCACGCCATCACGGGCATCATGCCCTCACTTGAATTTCTGGCCGGGGAATCCACCGCTCCCATTTTTGCCGCCGCTCCGGTAAAGGTCCGCAAACCGGCCGCAAAGCCGGTGAAAGCGGAGCCAATTCCCGCCCCCGCCCTGCTGGTGATCACTCCTTCGGGCATCCCCGACTCCGAACCAACGGCCCCGCTTCCGGAGGGCGGTTTCGAAACCACCGCGGAAGTAGTGCAATCCACCGGTGAAACCGACGAGCGCCTCAGCCCGAAACATACCTTCAACACGTTTGTGGTCGGGGCCAACAATCAGTTCGCCCACGCCGCCGCCTCCGCGGTCGCCCAACGCCCGGCCCGGGCCTACAATCCATTGTTTTTCTACGGCACCACCGGACTCGGCAAAACGCACCTGATGCATGCCATCGGAGCCCATATCAGGGAGACCCGGCCCAAAGCGCGCGTGCTTTATATCACCAGTGAGGAATTCACCAATCAGTTCATTGCAGCCCTCCAGGAACACTCCCTGCCCCGCTTCCGCAAACGGTTCCGCCAAGCCGACGTCCTCCTGATCGATGATGTGCAGTTTCTCGCCGGCAAAGAGCGGTCCCAGGAGGAATTCTTCCATACGTTCAATGCCCTTTTTGATGGCAATAAACAAGTCGTCCTCTCCAGTGACTGTCCGCCTTCAGAAATGCGGAATCTGGAATCGCGCCTCGCCTCCCGCTTCGAGTGGGGCATGATGGCCGAAATCACGCCACCGGATGAGGAAACCCGGGTGGCCATCCTGCGGAACCGGGCGGTCTCCCTCCGCGTGGACGTGCCACCCAACGTCATCGACTACCTCGCCTCCCGCATCCGCAGCAATGTGCGCCGCCTGCACGGAGCCCTGTTCCGGGTGGCCTCCTGGATCTCCCTGCATGGCCCTATCTCCATCGCCCAGGCCGGAGATCTCCTGCGCGATCTCCTCCAGGAGGAATCCCGGCAGTCGATCACCATCGACAAAATTCAAAAAACCATAGCGGAAAGCTACGACATCCGTCTGGCTGATATGACCAGCCGCAAACGCCCGGCCAATATCGCCTTCGCCCGCCAGGTCGCCATGTATCTGGCAAGGGAACTCACCAGTTCTTCCTACCAGGAAATCGGTGATGCCTTCGGTGGCCGCGACCATGGCACCATCATGCATGCCTGCCGTAGTATTGATGCCAAAATCAAAGAGGAGGAAAGCATCCGCCTCAAAATTGAAGGCCTCGCGACTTCGATGCGGCGGGCGCTCTGAACGGCGGGAGAGGAATGGGGGTTAGAGATAGAGCCAGACCCATGCGGGTCCGCAACGGCGCCTCTCAAGGCGGGGAGGTATAGCGGGCCGCGGAATGAATCGCGTTGCCGGAGCCATCCCGCCAGACCGAGATCAGCCAATTTTCCCCCACTTTGGGACGGATCCCGCTGTAGACGTAACGGCGACGGCCGATCCTCACTTGCCCCCCCCGGTCATGGGGCCCCGGCCGGCCCGCCAACAGATGAGCATCCGAGAGCACCACAATGCTTCCATCACGGGTTTCGTTCTCCACCACTTCCGCCACCCGTCCCAGCCACAGGGCCTGAGGCACCTGTCCTTGAGCCGCCTGGGCGGCGTTTTCCAGGATGCCGCTTTTCCCTGCGGTTTCGATCTGCTGCTTGAGTTTATGGACCATCGGACCCAGCCGCGCATCTTCGCCCAGCCGTCGTTCAATTTGATAGGAACGATTCAGTTTTTCCATCCATCCGATGCCGAAAAGCAGGAAAATGGCTGAAATGGCGATCACCCCCCAACGGAAGGCCGGCAATTGCCAAAAGGGCAATAGCGGCAGGGGGGCAACCGGGGAAACGCGGGCCATACGGGATATAAAAAGCTGGGAGCCGGAACCGAACTCAGGCGATCGTGGTGCAGGCGCGGAACTCGGCGAGACGGGCCGCCGCTTCATCGCTGGTCAGGGCCGCCAGACGTTTGACCCCGAACTCCTCGCAGGTGAATGAAGCCAGGACACTGCCATAGACCACGGCCGCGGACAGGTCGGCGAAGCTGAACTCGCGCTTGCCGAGACAGGCCAGGTGACCCGCCACGCCGCCCGCGAAGGTATCGCCCGCCCCGGTCGGATCGGCCACGTTCCGCAAGGGATAGGCACAGGTCATGAACAACTGGTCCGGCCCGAACAACAGGGCTCCATGCTCGCCCTTTTTCACCACCACATACTTGGGCCCCATGGCCTGCAGCTTGTGGCCGGCATTGATGAGATTGCTGGTATCCACAAAGAGCTTGGCCTCATCCTCATTGATCACGAACAGATCCACTTTCCCCATCAGCTCGATCAACCGGTCCCGGGCAATATTGATCCAGAGGTCCATGCTGTCGGCGATCACAAAGGGGCGGCCGGTGCATTGTTTCAGGACATCCAATTGATTATCCGGGCTCATGTTGGCAAGGAGCAGCACCTTGACCGCCGCCGCCGCCGGATTCAGCCTGGGATTGAATTGTTCCAGCACATCGATGGAAACCGACAGCGTTTCGCGGTGGTTCATGTCATCATGATAGCGGCCCGTCCAACGGAAGGTCTTGCCCCCCTCCACCACTTCCACATTGTCCAGATCGATCCCATGACCGGTCAGCAATGCCCGGTGCCCCGCCGGAAAATCGGAGCCCACAATGGCACAGAGTTGCACCGGCGTATTCAGCCCGGCCGCCAGCGCTGCGTAGGCGGCGCTTCCTCCCAGCAACTCATGATGAATCTCGCTGGAGGTGTGAATGGAATCGAGGGCGACGGAACCGGAAACAAGGACTGACATGATGGAAAAATAAGAGCTGAAGCTGGGAAAGGAAATCGGAGACCCTGTCCTTAGCGTGCCCGCTCCGGGGCTTCAACCTGAAATGCCCGTCTGTGCCAGTTGATCCACACAGGCCCGGGTATAAGCCGCCGGATCCACCGCCAGCAAAATGCCGCTGACAATCACCACCCGCTGTGCCCCGGACGCGATCACGCCGGGAAGATTCTCCTGCTTGATGCCGCCGATACAGAATACAGGAACCTGGACCTGCTCATAAACCGCCCGGATTTGATCGGTGCCGATCGGAATGTAATCGGGCTTGGTCGGCGTGGCGAACAACGGGCCAAACCCCAGATAATCGGCGCCCTGCCCGGCCCCTTCGTGCGCCTGGGGGAGGCTGTGGGAGCTTTTGCCGATCCAGCAAGGCCGCCCAGCCAGCCGCCGTGCCTCTGCCACCGTCATATCCTCCACGCCGACATGAATACCCTCCACCTCCGTCTCTCCCGCCAGAGCCGGGTGATCATTGATGATGAAAGGCACCCCAGCCGCCTGGGAGACCGGATGCAACTCCCTCGCCAGTTCCGCGATCCGGTCCGGAGCCATGGATTTGGCACGCAATTGCACGATATCCACGCCACCGGCGATCATCTGTTCCAATATCGCGCCCATCCGCTCCGGGGCGCAATAGCCGGTATCAAGAATGCCATAGAGGCGGCATTGGTCCAAAGGTCTCATGTCCCGCCCCCCTAATGGAGGCCCCCCACTACCGCAAGTCCAAGGCTGCGCCAAGCCAGGACGGCCCCGAAGTCCGGGCGCCAAGGTTGGAAAAACAAACACCCCGCAGACTTTCATCTGCGGGGTGTTTGTGATTTTTGCTGTCAGGCAGCGCGGGGCTGCTTGAATTGTAAGCGGAGGCTTACTTCTGGCCGGGGCGCCATTCTTCGGCAGCGAACTTGAAGGCTTCTTCCAGACCCACCATGTCGGTGGACGGACGGAGCGCTTCGAAGGCGGCCGTTTCCTTGCGGAGGTCCTCTTCGCTGTAGTTGGCGGCCTTGACGGAGAGGCCGATGCGGCGCTCCACCTTGTCCACCTTGATGACGCGGGCTTCGACTTCCTGACCGACTTTGAGCACGTCCTTGACGCGGTTGACGTGGTCTTCGCTGAGTTGGCTGATGTGCACCAGACCGTCGATGTCGTCCTGGAGCTGGATGAAGGCGCCAAAGCTGGCGATCTTGGCCACGGTTCCCTTGACGAGGTCGCCGACGTGGAACTTCTCGTCGATGTCGTGCCAAGGATCGTTCTCAAGCTGCTTCATGCCGAGGCTGATGCGCTGGTTGGCCTTGTCGATTTCGAGCACGGTGGCTTCGACTTCGTCGCCCTTCTTCAGCATTTCGCTCGGGTGGTTGACCTTGCGGGTCCAGGAAAGGTCGGAGACGTGCACCATCCCGTCGATGCCTTCTTCCATTTCCACGAAGGCACCATAAGCGGTGAGGTTGCGGACCTTGCCCTTGATCTTCATCCCGATCGGGAAGCGTGCGTCGATGGCATCCCATGGGTTGCCGTCGAGCTGACGGACGCCGAGGGAGATCTTCTGCTCTTCCTTGTTGATGCCCAGCACCACGGCGTCGAGTTCCTGACCAATGGTGAGGACGTCGGACGGGCGGGCAATGCGCTTGACCCAAGAGAGTTCGGAGACGTGCACGAGGCCTTCCACGCCTTCGGCGAGTTCCACGAAGGCGCCGTAAGCGACCAGCTTGGAGACCTTGCCCTTGACGCGCTGGCCAATCGGGAAGCGGGCTTCGATGGCTTCCCATGGGTTGCTGAGGAGCTGCTTCATTCCGAGGGAGACCCGCTCCTTCTCGCGGTTCACATCGAGGATGACCACATTGACCTTCTGGCCAATGGCGACCACTTCGGTCGGGTGGTTCACGCGGCCCCAGCTCATATCGGTGATGTGGAGCAGACCGTCCATACCGTTGAGGTCCACGAAGACACCGAAGTCGGTGATATTCTTGACCGCACCTTCGACCTTGTCGCCGATCTTGACGGTTTCGAGGAAACGCTGGCGTTGTTCGGCACGCTCGGCTTCGATCACTTCGCGGCGGCTGAGGACGACGTTCTTGCGCTCGTCGTTGACCTTGACGATCTTGAATTCGTAGACGTTGCCGACGTATTCGTTGAGATCTTTCGGCGGGATGATGTCGATCTGGCTGCCGGGGAGGAAGGCTTCGACGCCCACGTTGACCGTCAGGCCGCCCTTGACCACTCCCTTGACCTTGCCCTTAACGAGGCCGCCGTCATGGAAGACTTTAACAATTTTGTCCCAGTTCTGTTTGTGGGCAGCTTTCTCCTTGGAAAGGACCACCATGCCTTCATCGTTTTCGAGGCGCTGGAGTAAAACTTCGATTTCGTCGCCGACCTGAATGTCTTCGTCTTCAAATTCGCTGACGGGGATGGCTCCTTCGGACTTGTAGCCGATGTCGACGAGGACGACCTGGGGTTTGATGTCAAGGATGATGCCTTTGACGATGCTGTGCTCGCGGAGATCCTTGAAGGAATTCTCCATCAGAGTCATGAGTTCTTGATTCATAATACTTTACGGGTTAGTTGTTGGGTTGTGACGTTGACCAATTTTTGCAGTCGCGTCCTCTTTCAGGAGAAAGAAAAGGGGTGGCAAACAGGCCACCCCGGAAGCACCGGCGAGATCGGAAATTTCGACAAGGCGCGGACTTTAAGGGAACTTTTCAAAAAGGCAAGGGGCGGATGTTTTGGAAACATGAAGGAATTTGCATGAATGCAACCTCGGGGCATTTGAACAGAAGGGCGCAAAGGACAGCAATGGGGGCCGCCAGGAAAACCGGTCCGCAACTGCTTGGGGTGGTATTTTCCAGCATTTTATCGTGACCTTCGCGCCCTTCTGTTCAAATTCCTTCCCATGATCCTCACCCACGGCGCTCCGGACCAGTTGGCCGCCTTGTTTGCCGGGCTGCGGGCCTTGTCGGTGGTGGACCGGGGGCTGCACAGCAGCATCCTCCGCCAAGCGCTGGAGGCAAATCCCCGGTATCTGGGAGTGTGGGCGGTGTGGGAACCGGAGGCGCTGGATGGGCGGGATACTGAATTCATCAATGCCCCGGGCCACGACGATACCGGGCGATTCCTGCCGGTGTGGCACCGGCGGTTCGGGGAAATCCAGGTGGAGGCCAACGTTGCCAGCAATGATCCAAAGCGCGGCGCGTATTATTTGCTGCCCACCCGGATGCGGCGCACGGTGATGGTGGGGCCCTATGAATACCCCATGGGCGGTCAATCGGTGCTGATCGTCACTCTCGCCGCCCCGATTCTGGTGCAGGGTCAATGCCTCGGGGCGGCCGGGGTGGACTTTTCCCTGGAGGATCTGGCAGCCCAGGTCATGGAGCATCCGGGTCCGGCCACGCTCCAACTGATCGAAACCATGGAGCGCGAAATGCGGCATAGCCTTGTTTTCACTCCCGCCGGTCAGGTCGTTTACATTTCCACCACGGCCCGCCAACGCCTGCGTCCTTTCATGCCCGCGGGCCGGTCCGCCTCCTGGCAGGAGCTGCCACCGGTGCTGGCCGCCCTATTTGACGACAAGGGAAAACCAAACGCCCGGCGGCCCCACCCGGAGGTCATCCTCCAACACGGCCCCCGCCCGGTCCGGGTGCGGCTGGTGAGGTCCCGGCGCCTCGGTGCCGCCTTGCTGTTGATAGAAGACGAAACGGCCCCCACCTTCCGAACTCCTTTCCCGACGCGAGCGCGAGGTGATGGATTGGCTCAGCGAGGGGAAATCCAATGAGGAAATCAGTATCATCCTCGGGATCAGTCCCCACACCGTGAAAAATCACCTCGACCGCATTTTCAAAAAACTGTGCGTCGATCACCGCCACGCGGCTTCGACTCTGTGGCGCGGAGCCCGTGATTCTCCCGCAGACTGACTTGGCATAACCGGAATGGGGTCCATGAGAAGGTGGGAACGCAATTGCATCACCGGGATGACTGGTTAAGCATCAGTCCACCCTTTTTCTCCTGACCTGTTTCCCATGACCCGCGCCCTTTGTTTTGCCGCCTGTGCCATCGCTTGCTCCAGCACAGCCATGGGCGAGGACTTTTCCTTTGAACAGGTCCGGGCTCTGGCCCGCGAGCGCGCGGCAGTGCCTTACGCCGCACGCCCGGATGACTTGGCCGATTACTGGAAAAATCTGACTTACGACCAGCACCGCGACATCAGGTTCAAAATGGACCAGGGGCTCTGGTCCGTGGACAAAAAACCCTTCTCGATCGATTTCTTCCACCCCGGCTGGACGGCCAAGAAATCCGTCAAACTCTACGAGGTGGATGGCGCCGAGGCGAAACCGCTCTTCTTCGACCGCAGCCTCTTTGATTATGGAAAACAGCAGGTCCCCAACGGCATCCCCACCCCTCCCGGCTACGCCGGCTGGCGCGCCCGCACCCAGCTCAATTCCGCAGACTACATGGACGAGTTTCTCGTCTTCCTCGGCGCCAGCTACTTCCGCAGTATTCCGGCAAAATCGCCTTATGGCCTGTCCGCCCGCGGCCTCTCCCTGAACAGCGGCCTCCCCGGCGTGCCGGAAGAATTTCCCGACTTCCAGAACTTCTGGCTGAAAACCCCGGAAGCCGGCGCCAAAACCCTCACGACGTGGACCCTCCTCGACGGCCCCAGTGTTTCCGGGGCCTATCAATTCAATGTGACGCCGGGCGTGGAGACAGTGATGGAAATCGATGCAGAAATCACCCTCCGCCAGCCGGTGCAACAACTCGGTCTCGCTCCCTTCTCCAGCATGTTCTGGTTCGGGGAACTCACCCACCCCCGTGCCTACGACTTCCGCCCCGAAGTGCACGACAGCGACGGCCTGCTGATGGAATTGGCTACCGGAGGGAAACACTTCCGCCCGCTGGATCACACCCCCGGGCAATTCCGCCACTGCGTCTTCACCCTTGAGAAACCACAGTCCTGGTCCCTCCTCCAGCGCGACCGCTCCTTCACTTCCTACCAGGATGTCGAAGCCCATTACCACGACCGCCCCAGCGTCCGCGTGGAGCCCATTGAAGGCTTTGACAAAGGCCAGCTCCACCTCATTGAGATGCCTACGGCCGATGAGACCAATGACAATATCATCCTCGTCTGGGAACCGGACCCCAAGCCCGAAGTCGGCAAACCATACCATTTTAAATACCGCCTCGTCTGGCAGCGCGATCCCGCACCCTCGGGTCTGTTTACCGTGAAGGACACCCGTTTTGGCCACCCGGTCCAGCGCCCCGAGCAGTTGCTTTTCACCATCGATTTCGCCAAGCCGCTTCATCCTGAAAAGAAAGTGGGCGAGCCCAAGTGGGACGATATCAAGGGATTCAAGCCCGTCATCACCACCAACAATCCGGCCATTAAAGTCGTCCACGCCGATATCACCGATCTCAGCATGGCCAACGTGGATAGCCTCCCCCTCGAAATGGGACGCAATCCGGAAGTCCACATGCCCCAGCTGCTGCGGGCCTTTTTTGTGCTGGAACCGCCTGCCGACCTGCGCGACATCGACCTTACTTGTGAACTTCAGGACGCCGGAGGCAAAGCAGTCAGCGAACGCTGGCTTTATCTGTGGAAGAAGCCCTGAGATGAACGAGCTTTCATTTTCCGACTTTGCCACACTCTCCGATGCCTGATCTCCACCCGGCCTCCACCGCCCCCGCTCCCACCCTGCCCCGGCTGGTCAGTCTTTGCGGGACCTGGTTGAAGCCGGAGATGCAGAGTCTCTACCGGCAGGTCGTCAACCTGCGTCGCTATCAAAATACGGTTTACACGGAAACCCTGCAGCATCCGGAACGTTTTCCCTTCGAACCCGTCGTCCTGATGGAGCGGCAGGTGCGCCCCCGGCCCAAAGGAAACTTCATCCTGCGCTTCTGGTATAAACACATCATCAAGCAATGGCCCCCACCCCGTTGCATCACCACCGCGCCGGAATATCATCCGTACAATCTCCCGGCTCTGCTGCGCGAACATCAGCCTGCCCTCGTCCACGTTTATTACGGGCACAAAGCCGTCAAATACCTCGACATGATCAAGGCCTGGGGCGGGCCTTTCCTGGTTTCCTTCCACGGAGTCGATGTGGTGAAGTTTACCGGTGACCGGAACTATGTGGCGAGTCTGCAATGTGTCTTCGAGGAAGCCCGCCTCATCCTCGCCCGCAGCCAATCCCTGCTCGACGGACTCAAGGCGCTCGGCTGCCCGCCGGAAAAACTCCGTCTCAACTACACCCCCATTCCCTTGGATGCCTTTCCTGCCTCCCTGCGCAATGCCCCGGCTGACGGCGCCTGGCGGTTGGTCCAGGCCTGCCGGCTTATCCCGAAGAAAGGACTTTTCACCACGCTGGAGGCGCTCCGCCTCGTGGTGCCTCACTTTCCCAAACTCAAGTTTGTGGTCTGCGGCACGGGCCCGGTGAAGGAGGAATTCCTCCGGCGGCGGGACGCCCTCAACCTGACTGAAAACGTTGAAGTGCTCGGCTGGATGAATCAGCCAAAACTCTTCGCCGAATACCAGCGCGCCCACCTCTTCCTCCATCCCAGCGAGTTGACCGATACCTCCGACCAGGAAGGCATTCCCAATTCCATGCTGGAAGCCATGGCCACCGGCCTTCCCGTCGTCGCCACCCACCACGGTGGTATTCCGGAAGCGGTTACCCACGGGGTGGACTCCCTGCTCGTTCCTGAACGGTCTCCAGAGCAACTCGCCGAAGCCATCCTTTCGCTGCTCCGCGACCCGGCCCTGCTGGTCCGCCTCTCCGCGGCCGCGGCCCAAACGGTGCGCCAGCGCTTCGGACTCGAAGCCAGTATTGCCAGGCTGGAAGATTGCTATGACGAAGCCATCCGCCTGCAAAACAAACCTGAGTAATCCCCCGCTCCGGCCACCCCTGTTGAGGAATCGCCCCGAGCCCTGAATTCAATTAGGAAGCCCGGGCGGACGGTCTGAAAGTTTACGGAATGAATCCCCCTTGGGCTGCAAGGAGGGGTCGTAAATGCTGCCTCCGGAAATCGAGACGGAGCCCTCAGGATTCTTGATGAGTTTAGGGGCTCCTTTGGCCGCGAGGTAATATTTCCGGTCGGTGATATTTCCCATGGGATCGACCTGCTGGTAGACATAAAGCGTGGGAGTGCCCAGATAAATGATGTGAAGGTGTTTATTCCGGTCGAGGGCAGGCTGAATTTCCTTTTCGACCATGACGCTGCCGAGAGCCGTGCGTGACATCACCATCTTGGTCTCCTCATCAATGACGCTGAGGCAAACGTAGGCCTTGGTGGTGTCGTTGAAGGTGAATATCTGGAAGCGGCGGTAGCCCCGGCCATCGGGGACGGCAAAAACTTCCTGCCACCGGGCCGGCCGGGGCTGTTGGACGTTGAACCGGTGCGGACGGGAAAGGTTGTACTTTTCCAGTTCGGGAAAGTATGCGGCCGCACGGATGATATAAGTCCCGCTCTCACTCAGATAATATAGCCGGTCCAGTTGGAATTTCCGCTGCAGGCTCTCGCCGTTGCGCAGGACCATGGGCTGGACATTGACGGCCCGGATCGGATTGGCAGGAGTGCCGGAGGTATCATGCACCTGGAAATTCAGCCAGGGAGTGCCCCCAGGGCCCCCGAGCACGACATCTTTCCCCACGGAGTTTTTCACCGTGACCGTCGCTTCGATGGCTTCCAGCGAGACGTAGTTATCCCTTTCGAGGGACAGGCTGACTTCCAGTTGAGCGACCGCAAGCGGGGCGCTGACAATTAACGCGAGGAGACCAAAAAATGTAGATAGAGCACGCATGCAATAAAGGGGGGGTAGGTTGTTTCAGGGAGCGGAAGGCTGGGCAGCGGTTCGGAAACCCAGAAACGGTTGGGCATAGAGTGCACCCTTCGCCAGCCAGGGACTCACATTCAAGGGCACAGGCACCGTCTGGTGAAAGTCCCCGCCCCGGAAGACAGGGACTTGCAGATCAGGCAGATCAGGGTCGGGAACCAGGGTTCCGGTCCATTCCGACACATTGCCGGCCAAACCTCCCACCCCATAGGGGCTGACATCCCCTGGCATGGCATCCACGTCGCACCACCAGGCATGTCCATCGATCTGGCCTCCTGTCGAAGGTTGGTCCGAGTAGTCGCTGCCCGTATTGGCCCGGGCGGGATCAGGCTCATTCCCCCAGGGCCACAGACGGCCTTCCGGCCCGCGTGCGGCTTTTTCCCATTCATCCTCGGAGGGAAGGCGGCGGCCCTTCCACCGGGCATACGCCCAGGCATCCCACCAGTCCACGTTGAAGACCGGAGCGTTCAGGGTGATGGGATGGCCTTTCCATTTACCGGCCGCCCGGGCGGCCGCCGTGACTTCGGCCCAGTCCTGCGGGAGGTGACCCGTCTTTGCGCCTGGTTGATCAGGATGGTCAAACCGCTTGGGTTCACCATGCGGCAAGGCATCCAGAAAGGCACTGTAGTCCGCCAGAGTGACTTCGTAGCGGTCGATCATAAAGGCGGGCAAGGGGCGTTTTTGACCATCCCGGAAGATGAATTCGCCTGCCGGAATCAGCACCATATCCCCAATATCACGAACCTTGGCACGGGAATTCTGACGCCACCATGATATCCCGGCCCAACCGGCCGCGACTGCCGCGAGAGCCGCCAATACCAGCAAAGCCTGCTTCTGCTGCAGGCGCCGGCGCGCCAGCTGGCGGTCCCGGCTTTCTGGAAGGAGCGAGGTATGGGCTTCGGCCAGCCGCTGCAGGCCTTGCCGGGCCTCGCGGGCCAGTTGTTTCCATGAGTGCACCGCGTGCGGCCCCCGCGCCTTCATCAGGCCCAGCAGATGGGAAAGCTCCCGGGTCTGTCCGCTCCGGGGCTCGGCGAGGCGCAGGCAGGTTTCGGCCAAAGCCGGGATCGAGACCGCGGATTCCTCTGCCCCATTGCTCTCCGGTTGGGCGATATTGGCCACCCGCGGCGTTCCGTTCGAGCCGAGATAAAGATGACCAGGCAACACCGGATCATGCGGGATCTGATGTTCCTGCATCCAGATGAACGCCTCCGCAGTGGTCAGCAGCATCTGCAGCAACACGTCCTGCGGGAAATGCGCCCGGTCTGCCGCCAGTTCCGTCAGGTTTTTCCCACGCACCAATTCGCGGGTGTAAAAAATCTCCCCATCCGCTTCCTGGGCTTCGTACACCGCCGCAATGGCGGGGTGCGAAACGAGCGCTCTCGCCCGGACCATCCGGCGGAATTCGCGGGCGGCCGCAGGCTGGGCCGCCAATTCCGGACGTAGCCGCTCCAATGCCACCTCCCGCTGCACGGAACGCTGCACCGCCTTGTAAATCAGCGTCCGGTCGGTGCTCCGAAGCAATTCAATCAAATCGTAATCCCCCAGCGATTCCAATTTCCCGCCTTCCGGCTCCGCCACGACCGCGCCCCCCCGGGAAATGGTCTCCACCGCAGGCAACCATTGCATTACCAGGGTCACCAGCTGATCCAATGACAATCCATCGACCAATGCCACCGTCAGGAGTTCCGGATAACGTTCCCTCAGCCGTGCCCGGGCCTCCTTCCCACCGATCGAAAACACCGGTGAAAACAACAGCAGATCAAGGGCACCTTCAGCTACGGCCATCGTCTCCATCTCTGCGACCGAGGCGGCCGTCAGCACCTTCTGGCCCGTCATCTCGCGCAGGCGGTCCGCCAGCCCGCGGCGCACCTTGGACTGATCACTGGCGATGAGAATAACCATGGAAATTTCTACGGAGAAAATTCCGCGCCTAACGATCCATCCGGTCACCCGGAAACAGGACCGCATCCGGCTGCCCGGGCAGGCCGCCCGGTCCAGTGAAATCCATCAGTTCTCCGCCCGCGGGAGCCCCCTGCCCTTCCGGCAATTCCCGGGCCAGATCCCCCAGCATGGCCGGTTCGGCGACGAGATCCTGCAATTTACTTCCATCATAGCGGAGCTCCACCGCATAACCATAATACTTGCGCTGCCCCAGCTTCACCAGTTCATCCGGCGAGAGAGGAGCCTGCCGGTATTCAAACGCAAACCGCTCTCCCCCCTCCGCCCAATCGACGGGTTGTTCCAACCATTCAATGACCGGTTGGAGCGCCGTGGTCCGGTCGATCCGCTGGCCATTCACTTCATCAAAAAGATGGAGTTTGATTTCCATTTGGGCGACATCCGCCGCCTCCGTCTGCTTGCGGTCGATTCTTCCCTCAATTCTCAGCACTTCCCCATGGGCGCTTCCCGGCAAACGCTCGGCCTTTACATCCGTCACCACGAACCGCCCTTCCTTGCCCTCTTCCCCCTCATAGACCACCTCTTCGGGTGGCGGCAAATTGCCGCTTTCCTTCAAACGCTGCACGGCCAGTTCATAATAATTGCCCGCCCCGGTTCCAAGCTGCCGCAGCTTGCGCCAATGCTCCACGGCCTTCCGTTCTTGACTCATGCCATCAAGGGTCAAGGCCAGTTGATAGATCAGCTTTGGATGAGATGGGGAGGATTCCAAAGCACTCCGCAGTTCCTTCAAGGCACCCTGCATGTCCCCACGCTCACGCAAATAAATGCCTTCATCCAAATGCTGAAGACAGGCTTCCTCCACGATTGGCACATCCAGCGGCGCCGCCGTAATCACAGGAGGCCGCGCCAGCACCGGCTCCGCCGGATCCTGCACCAAGGGGGGTAACCCGGCCGGCCCCGCCAACTCCGGATGCGGATCGTCGGGATTCACCGCTGAATCTGAAAAAGGATCGACCGCCACCGGCCTGATTTCAGGCGAGGGGGCGGGTGGCACCGCTGATCCTGCAGGCCCTCCAGTCACGACCGGTACCGCCGGAAGATGATCCTGCCAGACCACCGCCACCGCCACGCCCTGAGCCAGCGCGACAATGCCCAGCAGGCCGCAGGCACTGCGGAAGGCACGGCTGCTCTGGCTCCTCGGGGAATGGTGGAAGGGTTCCATGGCTGAATTAAGACGCGCACCCTAGGGAAATCACCGATCACTGTCAATGCATCCCTTGGTTTGCTCTGCGGGCCTTCGCGGCGGCCCCAAATTCAGACCTACAGGCATGGCATGGCCCGTTGACGCCCATCCTCCGCAGACGACCGGCAATCCTACCGCAGATGGCGAAAATTGAACTTAGCCATGGAACAGCCATCAAACCCGGGGTGATAACCCGCAGGCTTATGAAATCCATCTCCTTGCTGGCAGTTTGCGCACTTCTGTCGGTTTTTCCTGCAAGGGCCCAGATGCAGATGGCGGGCCTGCTGAAACCAGGGGACGAGGTGATCATCGAATTGCGGAACCCGCCGGGAGAGGCACCCAAACCGCCGGCGGCCTATGTCATTTCGGAACAAGGCAAGCTCAAGCTGCCGATGCTGAAGCAGGCAATTCCCGCAGCGGGTGTCTCCCTAAAAACATTGACTAGCAGCATCAATGAAGCTTTTAAGGGCAGCGGCATCAATCCAGTGCCATCAGTCAAAAAGATATCTCTCCCACCCGGTATCTGTTGTCCCCATTTAGTGACGATCAAGGGCGGGGTGCCCAAACCCGGTGAGTATCCCCTCCAGCAAGGCATGACACTGATGGCCGTCATTGATCGCGCGGGCGGCCTCCCCTATAAAGTCAAAAAAGTAAAAATACTGCGCGATAAAAAAGAAGTGATATACGACATCCGCCAGATCCGCCCGGACGGCTCCAACAATCCGGTCTTGAAGGGTGGGGATGAGGTGATTGTTCCGGACTGAACTGACCGCTGAGGCAACGCTCTAAAAGGCAGCCCTTTCCAGCAAAAAAGGGCACCCGTTGCCGGGTGCCCTTTTGGTCATTTTTTCGGGAAGCTCGGGGCTTATTCCTGAACGGCCGGGACCTCTTCGGCGGCTGGCGCGGGGGCGGCGTTGGCTTTGTCGGCTTCGGCGAGTTCGCGTTCCTTGTCCTTGAGGACGGCGCGGCGGGACATTTTCACGCGGCCTTTTTCATCGATGCCGATGCATTTGGCGGTGACGATGTCGCCGGTCTTGACGACGTCCTCGACTTTGTTGACGCGGAAGTCAGCCAATTCGGAAACGTGGATGAGACCGTCGCGGCCAGGGAAGAGTTCCATGAACGCTCCAAAGGCCGTGGTGCTGACGACGCGGCCGGTGTAGAGGGCTCCGATTTCGGCTTCGGCGAAGATGTTACGGATGAGGCGCATGGCGGCGTCGAGGCCTTCCTTCCGGATGGCGTAAACGTGCACGGTGCCGTCGTCTTCGATGTCGATCTTGGCTCCGGTTTCGGCCTGGATGCCTTTGATGACCTTGCCGCCTGGGCCGATGAGTTCACCGATACGATCCTGAGGGATCTTGGTGGACTCGATGCGGGGAGCGTGCTCGCTGATGGCCTTGGGAGCGTCGATCACCGAGTTCATGAACTTGATGATTTCGAGGCGGCTGGCGCGCGCTTTATGAACGGCTTCCTCGAGAATGCTCAGAGGGATGCCGGGGAGCTTGAGGTCGAGTTGGTAGCCGGTGACGCCGAGTTCGGTGCCGCACAATTTGAAGTCCATGTCGCCGAAGTGGTCTTCGGAGCCGAGGATGTCCATCATGGTGAGGAAACGGGTCATGTTGTTATTGTCATCGTGCTCGCTGACGAGTCCGACGGAAATACCAGCCACGGCGCGCTTCAGAGGGACGCCCGCAGCGTAGAGGCTGAGGATGCCGCCGCAGGTGGAGGCCATGGAGGTGGAACCGTTGGATTCCATGACTTCGCTGCTGACGCGGATGGCATAGGGGAAGTCTTCGATGGCAGGGATGACAGGCTCGATGGAGCGCTCGGCGAGGGAGCCGTGGCCGATTTCGCGGCGGTTCTGGCCACCGAAACGACCCGTTTCACCGACGGAGAAGGGAGGGAAGTTGTAGTGGAGGATGAAGCGCTTGGAGTCCACCCCGCCGGTGTAATTGTCCATGTTCTGGCCTTCGTCCAAAGGAGCGAGGGTGGCCAGAGCGAGGGCCTGGGTTTCGCCGCGGGCGAAGAGGGCGGAGCCGTGGACGCGGGGAAGGACGCCGATTTCGCCGGTGAGCTGGCGGATTTCGTCGAGACCGCGGCCGTCGCAACGGGTCTTTTTGTCGAGGATGGAGATGCGGAAGGCTTTCTTCTGGAGATAGTCGAAGGCCTGGCTGATTTCGAAACCGCCGGCGTCAGGGTATTTGGCGAGGATGGCGGCTTTGACTTCTTCCTTGAGGGCTCCGACGGCGATGCCCTTGGCGACTTTGCCAGGGGCATAGAGCGCGGCTTCGATGCGGCTGCCGGCGACTTCGTAGGCAACTTCGAGGAGTTCCTCGCGGGCGCTCAGCAGTTTGTAGGCCCGGACGGGTTTGCCGCAGAGCTGGCGCAGTTGTTTCTGGGCGCTGATGAGCGGCTGGATGGCGGCGTGTCCGAAGTGGAGGGCCTTGATGAATTCCTCATCGGGGAGCTCGAGGGCACCGCCTTCGATCATGATGACTTCGGATTCGGAACCTACGTAGATCAGGTCGAGATCGCTGATTTCGCGCTGGGAGTTGGTCGGATTGGCGACGAACTGGCCATCAATGCGTCCCACGCGGACCGCGCCGAAAGGCTTGGCCATGGGGAGGTCGGAAATATAACAGGCGGCGGACGCGCCGTTCATGGCGAGGACATCGGAGTCGTTTTCGCCATCAGCGGCGAGGAGGAGGGCGACGATCTGGGTGTCGTAGAAATATCCTTTGGGGAAGAGCGGCCGCAGGGGGCGGTCGGTCATGCGGCAGGTCAGGATTTCCTTTTCGGTGGGGCGGCCTTCGCGTTTGAAGTAGCCTCCGGGGAATTTTCCGGCAGCGGCGGCTTTTTCCTTGTACTCAACGGAGAGGGGGAAGAAATCCTGGCCATCCTTGAGGGTGGTGGAGGAAACGGCGGTGACGATGACGACGGTTTCGCCCATCTGGACGGTGACGGCACCATCGGCAAGACGGCCCATTTTGCCGGTTTCGATGATGATAGGGGTGGAGCCGACCTGGCTCGTGGTGGTGTGTATGCTCATGGGTGTGTGTGTTTGTTGCTTCTTGTAAGGAAAGTGGGTGGTGCGGGGCGTGCGCTGGACCAGATGCTTTTACGGGCCACGGATGGCACGGATGGCACGGATTTAACAGATGGTCACGGATCCGGGGCGCTGGGAAAAGGATGGGTGGTGGAGGGACGGGGATGGATTTTACTGTTTCCAAATATCCGTGCCATCCGTTAAATCCGTGCTATCCGTGGCCCGTTCAGCGCCATTGCCGGAAAATGAGTGATCCCGCCGCGAGTTTTAAGTTCGGGCGGGATCGATGATTTTCAGGCCATTAACAAGTCCGGGAGGCGGGACCGGGATTAGCGGCGGAGGCCGAGGGACTTGATGAGCTTGGTGTAACGCTCTTCGGCGGTGTTCCGGAGGTAGTCCAGATGGCGGCGGCGCTCGGCGACGGCGCGGAGCAGACCACGGCGGGAGGAAAAATCCTTCTTGTTGGTGGCAAGGTGGGCCGTGAGGTGCAGGATGCGCTTGGTCAAAGCGGCGGCCTGATAATCGGAACTGCCGGTGTCCTTGTCGTGGAGCTGGTAGTCCTTGAGATTGATGTTCTGATTGACGGTGATGCTGCTCATGTTTATTGGTTAGCCGTTAAGTTCGGGCAGCGGGAGTTTGACTCTTACCGCCCCTTCCCGCCCTTCGGGAAGGCGTGGAGTTTGTCACATCTCCCCGTCGGCGCAACTGAAATTACGGGGAATTCGACGCCGGGCTCCGGGGGCGGGCTTGCCCGGAAAGTTCAGGAGACCCGGACGGCGACGGAGGGACTTCCGGCCCGGACTTCATCCAGCAGCCGGGTGAAATCAGACATTTCCGTGAGAGTGAGGGCGCCTATGCCATCCAGGGCTTTCCGGTAGCTTTCCACCGCCCGGCCTCCGGCGATGATGGGGATTTCGTCGGGGAGGAGTTGGCGCAGGCGGACCAGCTGCCCGGGCAGATCGGGATCATCCTCCGGGTAGATGATGCTGAGGGCGACGGCGCGGAATTGATTTGCCATGACGGCGCCAACGATTTCTTCCGCAGGCAGGGACGGGCCGAGGTAAGTCACGTGCCACCCCGACTTGCGCGCCAATCCGGCCGCGATGGCCGCGCCCATTTCATGCAATTGCCCGGAAGGAGTGGTGACCAGCAATCGGGGCGCCGTCTCCGCGGGGGACATGGATCGGAGGTTGCGGGCGAGGTAATCTTTAAATGCCGCGGTGGCACCATGCTCGTGGGCGGCAGTGAGATCACCACACGCCCAAGCTTCGCCAATCGCCCGCAGCAGTGGGATCAAAAGCTTTTCAAGTAAACCGGAGTAGCCGAGGCCAACCATGCCCCGGTCGAGAATTTTCTCCAATTCCGCCATGTCATAACGGCGGATGGCGCGCAGCGCGGCCTGCACCAGATCAGGAGGGGAGACTGTCACCGTGGAGGGACGGGCGGCAGGTTTTTCCGTTTTGGCACTTCCTCCGCCAGAGGCGGATGCTGACTGCAGAAGGCGCAATTTTTCCAACGGCAGGGTGGCGATTTGGCTGATGGCCAGACCAGACTGGGTGAGCTGGCCCAACAGAGTGAGCCGCTCCATTTCCTCCTCGGTGTATAAGCGGCGCTGTCTTTCCGCCCTTACCGGTGTCACCGCGCCGTAACGCCGCTCCCAGACCCTGATGAGGTGCGCGCTGAGCCCGGTACGGAGTTCCACCGCTTTCATATTGTGAAGTCGTTCGCCGCTCATGTTGAATTGCCCTGATGAGACCGGAGAGTTCCGACGGTTTCATTTAATTCCCATAAACGCCACCGGCCCCAGCCAGGGACGCACTATGTTTCGTCACGCTGGGCCGTCAAGATTCCATCGTTGCAATCAGCGCCCGGGGTTTGTATTCTTCAAGTCTTGGCTGGTTTCCCCCTGGGGAGAAACTGGCTTTGTGCGGATCGCCTGCGGGCGGGCGCATTTCAAAAGCATGTGGGACTTTTTCAAACGGCAGAAACTCCAGCGTAAAGGCTTCTCCTGCGGACGGAAACGGCGGGAGCAAAACCACAGTGAATGGGCGCAGGCGCTGGCTGCCAGCCCCTACGTGCGGGGACTCATCCTCGCGGGATTCCTCTGTGCCCTCGGAGGCATGGTGCGATACCTCGACCACCAGAGCGTTTTTCAAACCCTGGGTCCGGTCAGCGCTTCCGCCAGCCTGGGAGCCATCATCCTGCTGGCCATGGTCCACCTCCGGATGCATCTGCCCGCGTCTTACGGGTGCAACGGCCGCTTCCTGCTCGTCTTCCTTGTCCTCCTGCTGCATCTGGGTCTCCTGCACGCGGTTGGTTTTGTGGTGCGCCTGAACCATTTTCCTGACGATTACCTGCTATTCCTCGCACCCTTTGCCCTCGCGCCGCTGCTCCTGACCCTCCTGCTGGGTCCTCCGCACGGTTTGTTCGCGGCAATCTATTCGTCCCTGCTGGGGATGCTGCTGACGGATCACTCCATTGGGCTGCATTTCACCCTCATCAGTCTCGCCAGCGGCCTCGCCGCCGTGCGCGCCGCGCGGCAGCTGAGAAAGCGCGGAGCCCTCGTCCGCGCCGGCTTTTATGCCGGCCTCACTGCTGCCGTGGTCTGCGCCCTCCTCGGACACATGGAGCCTGTGTGGCTGCACCCCGCTTCGCCCGCAGTTTGGAAAACCCTGGCTTCCCAGGCGCCCGCCATGATCCTCACCGGCATCCTCACCGCCACCATCGCCGGCAGTTTGCTCCCTCTCCTTGAAGCCATTTTCCGTATCACCACCACCGTCTCATGGCTCGAACTGGGTGATCTCAATCATCCCCTGCTCCGCCGCATGACCCTTGAGGCCCCCGGCACCTATCACCATAGCCTGATGGTCGCCAACCTCGCCGAGTCCGCCGCCGCCGCCATCGGCGCCAATGCCACGATCTGCCGGGTCTGCTCACTTTATCATGATATCGGCAAACTGAACAAACCCGAGTATTACATCGAAAATACCAACGGCGAGGAAAACCCCCACGACGACCTCACTCCCAGCATGAGTGCTCTCGTCGTGATCGCCCACGTCAAGGACGGCGTGGATCTTGCCCTGAAGCACAAACTCAACCGCGAGATCATCGACGTCATCCAGCAGCATCACGGCAATTCCCTGATCTACTTCTTCTACCGCCGCGCCCTCGATCAGCAGGAGGAAATCAAGAAACTCGTCGCCGAAGGCAAAGCCTCTCCGGAAGAAGTCCCCGAAGTGCCCGAATCCAGCTACCGTTATGCCGGACCCAAACCGGACTTCAACGAAAGCGCCATCATCAGCCTTGCCGATGCCGTTGAATCGGCGAGCCGTTCCCTCAGCAAGCCCACCCCTGCCAAAATCGAAGCCCTCGTCGAAGACATCATCCGCAGCCGGGTGCGCGATGGCCAGCTGGACGACTGCGATCTCACCATGAGCGATCTCAAAGCCATCCGCGACAGCTTCACCAAAACCCTGCGCACCGCCCTCCACCGCCGCATTCCCTATCCTGACGAAAAGGACGGGAAGGACTCCAGGCCAAAGGACGAAACCAAGTCCACCCGCCGCGAAACCTCCGACCGCGACCGCCCCCGTGCCGTTACCCGGCCCATCACCACGGTACCAAAGCAGGGTAATGCCTGAGCACCGACTCTGTTTCTGATGACATTTCCGTATCCGGTTTGATCATGGAAGTCCGCCAGGATTCATCGACCCATTCCGCATGCACGCTGTTCCAGACAACCTTTTCCCCTGTTACATGTCCCCCGCCGCTCTCTCTGAACTCCTTGCTTCCGGCCAACCGCTCGATGAATCCGGTGTCCAAGCCATGGCCGCCCTATTGCTCGATCCAGGAGCCGATGCCGTCATCAAGGCCAAACTGCTCCGCGCGCTCAACACCAAGGGTGAAAGCGCTGAAGAAATCGCCGCCTTCGTCCGCGCCTTCCTGGACCACGCCATCCGGCCGCCCTTGGACCTTGCCACCCTGGACCGTCCTGCCATGGACGTCTGCGGCACCGGCGGCGACAAGCTGAATCTCTTCAACGTTTCCACCACCAGCATGTTTGTCCTCGCTGGCTGCGGTCTGGCCGTGGTGAAACATGGCAATCGCGGCATCACTTCCAGGAGTGGGGCCGCTGACGTCCTGGAAGCGCTGGGCATCCGCATCGACCTCCCTCCGGCTGCGTTTGCCGAATGCGTGAAACGCCATGGCACCGCCTTCATGCTGGCACCCCAGTATCATCCAGCCTTCGCCGCCGTCGCGCCGGTGCGCAGGCTCCTAGCCGAGGAAGGCACCCGTACCCTGTTCAATATCATCGGTCCGCTCCTCAACCCCCTCAGTCCCGCCTATCAACTCGCCGGGGTTTTCGATCCTTCCCTGCCGTCAACCTACGCGGGTATCCTGCGCACGCTGGGCCGCACCCGGGCCTGGGCGGTCCATGGCACTACCGCCGACGGACGCAGCATGGACGAAGTCTCCACGCTCGGCCCTACTCACATTGTCATCGCCGAGCCCACCGGCCTCCGCGGGGAAACGATCACGGTCCCCGCCCCACCGGCCCGCCTCGAAGACCTCCAGGGAGGCGATGCCCATCACAACGCGGCCCTCCTCGGCGGTATCCTTGACGGCAGCGACCAAGGCCCCAAACGCCACCTCGTCCTTGCCAACGCGGCCGCTGCCCTCCAAGTCACCGGCACGGCCTCCGGCTGGGACGAAGGCCGCGCCCTCGCCGCAGAAGCGATCGATTCCGGCAGAGCCCTTGGCGTGCTGCGCGCGCTGCAGCAATTTTCCTAGCCAAACACCCTTCCCCACTGTCTGCTCATTTCCTGGGTGCCGTCGACACCGCCCGGGCCGCAGTTCCGGAATGTCCTTCAAAAGCACAAAAAAGCGGACCTGCCCATCACAGGCAAGTCCGCTTGGGGGGTTAAAAGCTCCCTAAATCTTGGCAGGCTTGACCGGTTTCTCCGGAGCCTCACGTTCGATGCTGCTCAAGGCCTCAAGGCGTTGGGCATCGGCATCGAGGATTTGTTTCCTCAGATTGAGCTTCCGCTTTTCAGCCCACCACAGTACCACCGGGGCCGCGATGAAGATGGTGGAGTAGGTCCCGGAAATCATGCCGATCAGCATGGCAAAGGAGAAATCCGCCAGCGACTTGCCACCAAAGAGCAGCATGGCGATGACCGCGAGGGCCGTGACCCCGCTGGTGATGATGGTGCGGCTCAGGGTGGCACTGATGGCGTAATTGAGCACTTCGGACAAATCTCCTTTCCGGGTGCGGAGTTCCTCCCGGACGCGGTCGAAGATAACAATGGTGTCGTTCACGGAATAACCCGCGATCGTCAGAAAAGCCCCGACGAGAATGAGGCCGACTTCCTTGCCCACCAAGGCACAAGCTCCGACGGCGATGATCACATCGTGCATGACGGCCACGATGACACCGATGGCGAAGGCCGATTCAAACCTGAAGGTCAGGTAGATGAAAATACCGACCAAACCCAGGACGATCGCCCAGATGGAATTTTTCAGCATCTTGTCTCCCACCGAGGAACCCATGCTTTGCTTGTCGGCCCCTTCAAACTGCTTGGCTTTTTCCGGGTCATTGCCGGCCAGATCCTTTTGCAGTTCGGCAATCAGGGCATCCGCGGTTCCAGGGGCACTGCGGATGGTGAAATATTCATTTCCGCCCACTGGCTTGACGGACTGCACATTGAAGGAAGTCGCATCAAATTTCTGCCCTTTTACTTCCAGGGAGAAGTCCGAGAGGGATTGGGTGATCTGCGCTTCAGTCAGTCCAGGGATACTGGCGAGGCTGATGGCATCCCCCCCTCTGAGTTCATACCCCAGCACCCGCTGGCCCTTGAAAGCAATCACTGAAACGGAGGCCAGAATCAGGATTCCGGAGAGAATGAAGGCCTTTTTCCGCATGCTCATGAAGTCAATCAAGCGGTTGGAAATGAGGTTGAGGAACGACAGCTTTTTCACTCCGAATTTTTCCACCCAGAGGAAACAGACCCGGGTAATCAGCAAGGCGGAGAACATGGAGGCCAGCAGCCCGATCGTCAGCGAAAGCCCGAAACCGCGGATGGCTCCGGTGGCGATCACCATCATGATGACCGAAGTAATCAGCGTCGTAATATTCGAGTCGAAAATGGCGCTGAAGGCTTTTTCGTAGGATGCCTTGATGGCCGCAGAAAAGGATTTTCCGGCCGCGAATTCCTCTCTCATGCGCTCATAAATCAGGACGTTGGCATCCACTGCCATCCCGAGGGTGAGGATGATCCCGGCGATGCCGGGCATGGTCAACGTGAAACCAAACACCTGCATGGCACCCAGCAGGAGAAGCAGGTTCATCGCCAGACCGATCACGGCGATAATACCGGAAAGCCGGTAATAGATCATCATGAAAACCAAGGTGGAGAACAGCCCGAAAAGGGCGGAATAGAGTCCTTGATTGATGACCGCCTCGCCATAACTGGCGGAGGTGGTGCTGGATTGCTCCACCAGAAGAGGGTTTTCCAAGGGATTTTCCAGGGCACTTGCCAAATCGCGGGCTTCGGCTTCATCAAAGCTGCCGGTGATTTGGAATTGCGCTCCAAAGCTGCTCTGAATGGTAGGTGCCGAAATCACCACCCCATCCAGCACGATGGCGAGGGGCTTTTGAAGGTTTTCCTTGGTGATGCGGCTCATCTGCTGCCCAAACTCATCATGGAGGGTCACGCTGATGTGGTGATGCAGCGCTCCGGGGGCGAGCGCGGCAAAGGCGGATTTGACGCTTTTCCCGCCCATCTCTGCTTTGTTCTTCACGAAGACGGTGGTCTTCGGCTGATTGGGATCATTGATTTCCTTGCCGGTCTTGGGGTCTTTGATTTTTTTGGATTCCTGGTAAGGCAGCGCCTTGAATCCGGGCTCAATCCCTGGATCCCCGGGAGGGTTGGGCTGCATTCCGCCGCCCGCGATGTTCTTGTCGGAGAGAAGGTGGAATTCCAATTTGGCCACGCGCTCAATGATCCCTTTGCTCTTGCGGATGTCCTCGTCGCTCAAGCCCGGGACTTCCACATAGAGTTTGTCCGCGCCCTGGGGTGTCACCGTGACGTCCAGCGTGCTGAGGGGGTTCAGGCGGTTTTCGATGATTTCCTGGGCACTCAGGAGGGAATCCGGATTGATTTCCTTGCCCTCGGCGGCCTGCACTTTCACGAGGAAGGAGGCTCCTCCCTGAAGATCAATCCCCTTTTTCAAACCAAGCCCCACGCAGTAAAAACTGAACAGACCCAGCAGGATCGACAACACAGTTCCGGCGTTGCGTTTTTTCTTGTCGGTCTCCGCCGCAAAATAAACCACGAAAAGGGCGGCGGCCGCGATGCCGACCACCATGACCATGTAGGGGAGAAGATGTTCGTAGGGCTGGAGGGCGGCTTTCAGATCCATAAAAAAGGAGGGAGGCGGAAAAAGGGAATAAGTGAAGAGAAGCGTCGGACAGGGCGGCGGCCGCTTATGAGGAAACCACCTCCGTGGCCACCACCTCAGGATCGTCGGTCTTTTTGGTGACGCTCACCACACTGGCTTTCTCGACCTTGATCTTCACGCCATCGGCAATCTTGATCACCACGGTGCGCTCACTGACGTTGGTGACCAATCCGTGGATACCCCCGGCGGCGATGACTTCGTCACCGGTCTTGAGAGCCGCCAGGCGGGCCAGCTGTTCCTTCTGGGCCCGGCGCTGCGGGCGGATCAGCATGAAATAAAACATCACGATCAGCAGCAAGGGCATGGCCAGACCGCCGAGCATGGAGGGGGACTGCGGGGCGGCTCCGGCAGGAGCTTGTGCGAGAAAGGAAAAGGCGGCGGACATCATAAATCAGTAGGGGCTGGGGAGCGGGCTTGGTATCGGGACAAAAAAGCCGCGCGGTACGCGGCAAAGGTCCCTGCCTCCAGTGCCGCACGGGCACCTCGGACGAGGGACTGGTAGAAATGCAGATTGTGCAGACAAATCAACCTCAATCCCAGGATTTCCCCGGAGCGGAAGAGGTGCCGGATGTAGGCCCGGCTGAAGTCTGCGGTCAGGGGGTGCGAGCACTCCGCGTCCAACGGACCGTGATCAAACTCGAAACGTTTTCCCTTGATGTGCACCGGCCCATCCATGGTGAACGCCGTGCCGTGCCTCGCGAGGCGGGTGGGCAACACGCAATCGAACATATCGATGCCCCGGGCGATCATTTCCAGCATCTGGGGCGGTGTGCCGAGGCCCATCGCATAACGTGGCTTTCCGGCGGGCAGGTGAGGCGTGCTCGATTCCACGGCACACATCATTTCCTCCTCCGGCTCGCCTACACTGACCCCACCCACGGCGTAACCATCAAAATCCATGGCTGCCAAGGCCTTGGCGGCCTTCTCCCGCAACGCGGCATAGCCACTGCCCTGCACAATCCCAAAATGGTATTGTCTGGCCCCGGTGTCGGTTTTCGGCTGGTTCCTGGTGATCCATTCCTTGCAGCGTTGGGCCCAGCGCAGGGTCAAATCCAAACTCACTTCTGCTTCCCGCTCGCCGCAGGGCCAGGGTGGACACTCGTCAAAGAGCATCGCAATATCAGAACCCAGCACCGCTTGGATTTCCATGGAGGTTTCCGGACCGATGAAGCACTTCGATCCATCAAGGTGGCTTTGGAAATGAACGCCTTCTTCTTTGACTTTCCGCAGCTTGGCGAGTGAAAACACCTGATACCCGCCGCTGTCCGTCAGGATCGGACGGTGCCACCGGCTGAATTGGTGCAGGCTGCCGAATGAACGGATGACCTCGAGGCCAGGCCGCAGATTGAGATGATAAGTATTACCGAGGATAATTTGCGCCCCGATCTGATCCAGTTCCGCCGGCGAAACCGCTTTGACTGTCCCTTGGGTCCCTACGGGCATGAAGGCTGGGGTCTCCACTACTCCATGGGGGAGCGTAAGCCGGCCGCGCCGGGCCATCGAATCAGGGTCTGTGGCGAGAAGCTCAAACATGCAGGGCCGGTTCCGTGTCGGTCTTGTCAAGTTTCCGCAAGCGGAAAGCTGGGGAACGCCCTGTGGAACAAGGAATAATCAAGCCCTGCACCCTACGGTTCACCACTTATTCGCGAGTTATTCACCGCCCGACGGTGAACTTTGAGTTTGTTTATGCCATTGACACGGGCCCTTGGGTCAAACTGGATTTATGGTAATTTAATTTTACCACAACTCCTTTTTTATCAAGGCATTCCGTCGATTTAAAGCCTGATTGAACTATTAATCCATCCGTGGAAAATCCGTCTTATCTGACAGTTGTGTCACTTCAATGTCCCGTCGGGCAGCCCTGAAATGGCGGATTCCCGCCCCAGGAAGAAGATTTGTTCACCGCCGCCCCCCGGACCAATCAGACGCGTTCATAGTCAAGCCATTGTCGCCGGGCAGAGGAGCAAAAAGCCAGCGGATGGTCCTCACGGGTCCGATGAACCGATGCAAGGGCTCAGGCGAAATCGAAGATGTTCCCCCGTTCGCAGAGCGGCTTGAATACCTTTTCAACGAACTCCAGATGCGTCGGGTGGATCTGATACGCCTCCTCGGCGGCCTTGTCCGTGAAAATGACGTTCAGGCCCACCTGGTAGGACTGATCCACCACCGGACGGTGGCTGGGGATCATCCGGCCCACATGGAAATTCACGACGCCCGGCAGATCCTTCAGATACTGGTGGCAACCCGCGACCAGTTGATCGGCGGCGTCGGCCGCCGCATCCGGTTTGATCCAAAAAATAACAACGTGGCTGAGCATGACGCTATTCATGATCTGCCGCGCGTCCCTAATCAAGGGCCAGCCGACGGAAAATGCCCCCATTTTACCAGTCCCACGCTTCGAAGTGAGCTCAGACACGCTGTAAGGTGGGGAATCTACCGGAAGGTCCCCCGTGCGCTGCTTGGATTCGTCATTAGGAGACTTGACCGGATTGGCCGAACGGAACATCAACTTACGCTTGTCAGGCTCGGATTGCCTTTCCACGCACTCCGTGCCGTCCGGATCATGGCGAAGGAACCGCGGCTTCCGGAATCCGGTTTTTGCGGGCAATTCCAGACAATGGAAATGATCCCGACTCCATCTCAGGTTCAATCTCCGCCCACCATGGCTCTCTCCCAGCCAAGATTTCGCCTTCACCGAGAATTGCGTTGAGAACATGAGTATTCAAAGGATTCATTCCGGACTCCGTGATTTCCCACGTCATGCGAATTCGAGAAGGCGGACGTATCATGAGTCTGAAAGAATCTTTTGAAAGCTTGTCATGGGTCGAAGCTCAGCTCGAAAATATCCTCAGGACCGTCAATCTCGTCGAGATGGAACCCGATTTTCCGGAAACCGAGCTTCGCCGCAAGCCCGAGCGATGGCCCATTTTCCGGACTGATGGACAATACAAAACGATTCACTCCATGCTCCTCCCGGGCCCAGCGCATCATCGCTTCGATGCCTTCCGTCGCCAGACCTCGCCGGCGATACACCGCCGTCAACCCATAACCAAACTCCACTCCGCCCGGCGAGAGTTCGGCCAGCGACTCGTGCCCCGGGGCCCCGTGAAACCCCATCGTGCCCACGGCCACGCCCTCCTCCCGCAGCACCATCGCCCGCAGCAGCCACGGCTGAAGGTCCGGATCGGCTTCCAACTGCCACAGCCACAGCTCCAGCACATCGCGGTGAATCTCACAATCCGCCGGCCAACGAACCCCCAGCAATCGCCCCGCCTCTCCATGATCCCCAGCCAGCAGCGCCCGGATGACCGGCGGCGTCATCGGGATCAAATCAAGTCGGGTGGAGTGGATGGTGGAGGTCATTGCTCAGGATAAATGCCGCATCCGGCGACAATCTTGACCGCATAGTGTGCGCCTATTCGGAAACATAGCGACGGAGGACGCTGAGGTAAGGCGTGTCCTGTCCCACGCTCGCTCGCCGCAGTGCGCGCAGCCGCTCGCGCAGCGCGAGCCAGTCGGCAAGCTTGAGCCTCTCCGGTTCCCCGTCGGAGTTCAGACGCATCTGCGCCAGGTAGCGGAGGAAATCTGCGAACCACGACGGCGGCGGGCCGGCGGAGGTTGGAAGGACCTTCCAGATGTGCACGGTCTCTGCGCCATAACTCGCTGTGACGATGCGCATTCCGTCCGGGCTGAACTGTGCACTCCGAACCTGTCCAATATGCCCCGCGAGCGATGCGAGAAACTTCCCGGTCGCCGCATCCCATATCCGCGCGGCGATCTCACCTGGAGACGCGGTGACGATGCGCGCGCCGTCCAAACTGAATTGCCCGCTCTGCACCGTTCCACGATGCCCCGCGAGCGCGGCAACGCATGTCCCCGTCGCTGCGTCCCATACTCGGGCCGTCTGGGCTCCTGACGTGGTGACAATGCGCCTGCTGTCCGGGCTGAACTGTGCACTCGTCACCCCACGCTCATGCCCCGCGAGCGTGGCAAAGCTTTCCCCGGTCGCCGCATCCCAAACGTGCCCGAAACCTCCCCGTGTCGCCGTGAAGATGCGCGCGCCGTCTGGGCTAAACTGGGCACTCGGCACCCCACCGTCATGCCCCGCGAGCGTAGCGAGGCATTTTCCCGTCGCCGCGTCCCATACTCTCGCGGTCTTGTCTCCTGATCCGGAAACAATGCGCGAGCCTACCAGGTTGAACTGTGCGCTGTACACGACGGCGTCGTGCCCCTCGAGAGCGGCGAGACATTTTCCCGTCGCCGCGTCCCACACCCGCGCGGTCTTGTCTTCTGACGCAGTAACGATGCGCGAGCCGTCCGGGCTGAACTGCGCGCTCCACACTCCTTCCTGATGCCCCGCGAGCACAGCGAGGCACTTCCCCGCTGCCGCGTCCCACACCCATGCAGTCTTGTCTTCTGACGCAGTGACGATTCGCGAACCGTCCGGGCTAAATCGCGCGCTGTTCACACCGGCCTCATGCCCCACAAGCGTGAGGAGGTTCCGGCCTGTCGCCGCGTCCCAAACCCGCGAGGTGTTGTCGTCTGACGCAGTGACAATGAGGTTACCGTTAAGGCTGAACTGCGGGGTCGCAATCTTCTTGTTTATCACCTCAAGTGAGGGGAAGCTCAGTCCAGTTGACGCGTCCCGCACCCTGTCGTTCGACACGATGACGGTGCGCACGCCGTCGGGGTTGAACTGAGGGGTTAAAGTCAATCCGTCCGTCACCCCAACTGTGGCGAGGCCCTGTCCCTTCGCTGCATCCCACACCCGCGCGGTCTTGTCATCGGACACAGTAACTATTCGGGCGCCGTCCAGGCTGAAATGCGCGTTCCTCACCTCTCCGGTATGACCCGCGAGCGTGGCGAGGCACTTCCACGACCCCGCTTCCCAAACCCGCGCCGTCGAGTCCTGCGAAGCGGTGACGATGTGCGAACCGTCCGGACTGAATTGCGCGCTCCACACTCCATCCTGATGCCCCGCGAGCACAGCGAGGCACTTCCCCGTTGCCGCGTCCCACACCCGTGCAGTCTTGTCGAATGACGCAGTGACGATTCGCGAACCGTCCGGGCTAAATCGCGCGCTGTTCACACCGGCCTCATGCCCCACAAGCGTGAGGAGGTTCCGGCCTGTCGCCGCGTCCCAAACCCGCGCGGTGTCGTCGTTTGACGCAGTGACAATAAGGTTACCGTTAAGGCTGAACTGCGCACTCAAGACCCTGCCCGCATGCCCTGCAAGTGTGGCGAAGCTTTTGCCCGTCGCCACGTCCCATAACTGGGCGGTCTTGTCGTTTGACGCAGTAACGACGTGGGACCCGTCCGGGCTGAACTGCGCGCTCCACAATACACCTTGATGGCCCGCAAGAGTGGCGAGTCTCTGGCCCGTCGCCGCGTCCCATACTCGTGCAGTCCTATCGAATGACGCGGTAACGATATTCGAGCCGTCCGGGCTGAACTGCGCACTATACACGGCGTCCTCATGCCGAAGCGTGGCGAGGCATTTGCCCGTCGCCGCGTCCCACAACCGCGCAGTGTAGTCCCGGGAAGCAGTAACGATTCGCAAGCCGTCCGGGCTGAACTGCGTGCTCAACACCTCATATTCATGTCCCGCGAGAATGGCGAGGGCCTGCCCCGTCGACGCGTTCCACAACCGAACGGACTTGTCGTCTGACCCAGTGACGAGGCGCACGCCGTCCGGGCTGAATTGTGCGCTCGCTACATTATCCTCATGCCCCAAGAGGATCGACACTGGCAAAGGGCTCCGCCAGGTATTCAGCGCCGCGACGGCCTGTTGCGCGGCGAATGTGGACAACGGTTCGTAGTTACACGCCCGGGCGAGATGGGCGAAGGCTCCACGCTCAAGTCCGGCTCGCAGCTTTTCTTCTGCAATGAGCCGGTCGGAACGGGCCGCCTCGGCAAGCATTGCGCGATACTCGGCATTCTTGCGATCCACTTCCGTATGCTTCCTTTCGACCGAGCCAAGCGCGTCGGCGGTTTCCTTCTTTGCCGCGATGGCAAGTTTCGCCTGCCACAGGCTGATCCCCGTCGCCGCCACCAGCACCAAGGCGATGATTACCGCCAGACTCAGGGCCGTCCGGTGGCGCCGCGCGAACTTGCGAAAGAGATAGGCCACACCCGGCGCCGCCGCGGTCACGGGCTCGTTCGCCAGATACCGATGGATGTCCAATGCGAGGCCGTTGGCCGTTTCGTAGCGGCGGGTGCGGTCCTTCTCGATGGCCTTCATCACGATCCAGTCGAGGTCGGGCTCGATTTTGGATTGATGACTTACGATTTTTGATTTGTCAGACGGGACACCGCGGCAGGAAGCGATGTGCAATTCTCTCAGCCGCGTGCTGGGCTTGGGCGGTTCGACTTCGCGGATGATGCGGCGCATTTCCTCGTAGCCGGCGGAAACGAGGGTTTTGGCGTCGAAGGGCGGTTTGCCGGTGAGCAGTTCATAGAGCAGGACGCCGAGCGCGTAGATGTCGCTGCGGGTATCAATATCCAGTCCGCCGAGGGCTGACTGTTCCGGGCTCATGTAGGCGGGAGTGCCGACGAACTGCTCGAAGCGCGTGAAAAGTGTATTGTTCGTAAGCCGGCCTTCGATGGCCTTGGCGATGCCGAAATCAATGACTTTGATCACCGGTTTGTCACAGTGAAGTGTGACCAACACGTTGGTCGGCTTGATGTCGCGGTGGATGATGCCTTTCTGATGCGCGTGATTGATGGCGGAGCAAACATCCCTGAACAATTCCAACCGCTGGCGAGTGGTGAACTGCTGCTCGTCACAAAAGCGCGTGATGGGAATGCCCTTCACCAGTTCCATGACGAAGAACGGACGGCCTTTGTCGGTCGCGCCCGCATCGAAGACCCGTGCGATGTTCGGATGATCCATCATCGCCAGCGCCTGACGCTCGGCTTCGAAGCGTGCGATGACTTCCTTCGTGTCCATGCCGGCCTTGATGATCTTGAGCGCCACCCGCCGCGTCACCGGTTCCACCTGTTCCGCCATCCACACGCTGCCGAACCCGCCCTCACCGATTTGCTGGAGCAGCCGGTAGCGTCCGATGCGCTCGCCGGACTCCTCCACCGGCGGCCCCGGCAGCACCGCCGTGTGATCCTGCATAAACCCGGTGACCTCATGCGAGCGCAGCAGCGCCTCCATGCGACCGCGCAGTTCCGACTGGCCGGCGCAGGCGGAGTCAAGATACGCCGCGCGATCCGACTTCGGCAGAACGGCAGCGTGCTCAAAGATATCTTCTTCTGAGTTCATGCGGCGAAAGTTGAAGCTCGTACAATGAAGATCCTGGAACGAATCACCGTCTTGGGATACTCGCTCTGTCTCGAGTGCCCGCAAGCGAGCCACTTCCGGTGGAAGGTAAAGCCACTGCCGCCGGTGCGACAGTGGCTTTGCCTGTAGTTTGCCGGCGCTTAAGGTATCGGCACGACGAACAGCTTCGGAAAATTCGCGCCGACGAGTTCAAGCTGGACCAGTGGGCCATTTGGCAGGGGATTCAGTGGGATGCTGGCCGCCTCGGCGACGTTGAAGTCGTTGTCATAGGTCAGAACGATGTTGTCGCCTACGACACAGACGCCTTCCACTTTCGCCAGCAGCGGATCAATCGCTGTCAGCGAATCAATCACCACCGTCTTGCTCACCGGCACGATTCCGTGCAGTGCAAGGCCGGCGGGGTTGAGCTGCTCGACCGTCTTTGTCGTGTCGGCGATCAGCTTGCCCGCCGCATTCTCCAGCGGCGTGAGGTCCGTGGCTCCGGCGAGATTGATCTCGTAGAGCTTGTCGGTCGTGCGTTCCGGGATCAGCAGAGTCCCCGGACCAGTGGAGAAGAGGTCGCTCACGGTGACGGTATTGCTGGCGGGCGGCAACTGATAGAGATACTGTTTCACCAGCGGACCGGCGGCACCGTGGAGGAGGACATTCAGATCAATGGCCACGATGCGCGCGTTACCGTTGGCATCGGCGGCGGTGCGGTTCGGATTGTTCAGTGGCCGCTGCACCGCCGCGTAGAGAATACCGTCCGCCGAGGCGGCGAGACCTTCAAAGCCGCGGTTGCTGCGGCGTTTGGAGAGCACGCCGGGCAGCAGTTCATAGGTCGGCACCTCCTCCGTTCCCGTGAGCGTCCCCGCCGGGATGAGACGCAACTGCACCTTGCCGTTGGGGGCCACCAGAGCGACGCTGGGCTTGTATTCCTCACAAATCCAGAAGTTGCCCCATGGATCTATCGTGATTCCTTCTGCGTCGAGTGAGTCTTCGTCGTAGGGAAGCTGGTTAAGATCGAAGTCGTAGGGCACATCAGTGGCCGGCTTGGTCGTAGGCAGGCCGGAAATGTGGCCGCCGTTGGGGCGCTTGAGCGGTTTCACGTCGTCAATCTTCGCCGTGCCGTTGGGCATGAGCCTTACCTTGAGCAGATGCGGACCGAAACCGGGCGTGGCGAAAGTCTTCAGGATCGTAGCAGGCGCCGCGGGAAAATCCGGCGCCGGGCCGCGATCGGTCACGACATAGAATGCGTTGAGATCCCCCGGCACGGGATACAGACCGGAGAAGCCGCCGACTTTGATCTCGTTCCCGTTGTAAGGATCGGTGTAGAGGCTGAACTGCGCGGACTTCAGGTTCACGTCAAACGTGGTGACCTGCGCCGCCAGGTCCGCTGCCGGGAACAGCAGCACCGCGGCGGCGAGCAGCAGTGAGTTCTTTGGTGAACGGGTCTGGTCCTCAGTGGTGAGAATTCCGTGATTGGCTCGGGTTGTTTTCATGGGGCAGTGTTGTGTTTGATGGCGGAGCCGGAAGTGCGTCCGGTCCTCTCCCACATGCGAGTTTCCGCGCGGCAAAGGATCATGCGGGTGAAAAATAATTTGGCGGTAAGGGATTAAGTCCCCGAGGCCAACGGCCGCACTCAACATAGCCCGGGCCGTGAGGCCCGGGTCGCGCACATCGTTACTCGACAAGCGCCAACGGCGCGTTTCAACTCCCCCAGCCATCCCTCAGTCCCTTGCCAGCGTCACTCTTCAGATTGGCTTCTCCACCAATGACCGCGAGCCTTGGCTGCGGGATCCATGGGCCGCGCGGGCCCATACTTGCCAACGGCATGCCGGGAGGACACGACTGCGAGTGGGACGAGCGTTACGTGTGGGATTGAGACGCGCCGTTGGCGCTGGGAAATAATTTGCTAACCGAACAGCAAAGTCCCATCTCCGTCCCAATCCCTCGGTTCTACACGTTCGCTCCACGTTCAATCCATGCCCCACACCCGCTCGAAGATATCCTCCGGTCCGTCGCATTCGTCCATGTGCGAGCCGATCTTCCGAAACCCAAGCTTCGCCGCCAGCGCGAGCGATGGCCCGTTTTCCGGACTGATGGACAATACAAAACGATTCACTCCATGCTCTTCCTTCGCCCAGGACATCATCGCCTCGATCGCTTCCGTCGCCAGCCCGCGACGGCGATAGACCGCCGTCAACCCATAACCAAACTCCACCCCGCCCGGCGAGAGGCCGGCCAAAGACTCGTGCCCCGGTGTCGCATGAAAACCCATCGTGCCCACGGCCACGCCCTCCTCCCGCAGCACTATCGCCCGCAGCAGCCACGGCTGCAGCTCCGGATCGGATTCCAACTGCCCCAGCCGCAGCTCCAGCACATCCGGGTGAATCTCACAGTCCGCTGGCCACCGGACCCCGAGCCATCGCCCTGCCCCCTCATGATCCCCTGCCAGCAAGGCACGCAGCACCGCCGGCGTCATGGGAATCAAATCAAGACGGGTGGAATGGATGGTGGGGGTCATTGGTTTGGGAATAGCAGCGCCTTCGCCTCCTTGTAGGCCAGCCAGCAGATCAGGTCGTTATGGAAGGCAACGTTTTTGAGTTGGCGCCCTTCGCAGGGCAGCGGGTTCATCTGCTCTTCGACTGCAAGGAAAAGTTCCCGCGCTTCCGGGAATCTACTCTGCCGGAAAAGACTAATCGCACGGTAAAGCTTGGCTGTGCCAAAAAGGGGCTGGCGGCGTGCGTAAGGCTGTGGAGTCGCTCCGCGTTCTGCTGCTAGCAGGGCCGAGTCGGCAACTGAATAGTTGCCCTGTCGAAGTTCGGCGATACCAAGGGCCAATTGATACCACGGAAGATCTTGTTCTTTCTGGCCCAGTTCGACCGCACGGCGGGCGAGGGTGAGGGCGGTGGCGAGGAGATCAGGGTCGAAGAACGGACGGAGGCAGAACCCTTTGGCGGCGCGCTCGGCGATTGCCGGATCTCTCGTTGTTGCTGCCAGTTCCAGCGCACGCCGACTGTTGGCCGAAAAATCAGTGTCCATATCAAACCATGCACAGAGCGCAGTGATTTCGATAAAGTGTATGGGGCCATCGAGGGTGAAGATATCCGACAAACGGGGCGCGGCGATTTCCACCAATGACGACTGAGCTTCCGCCGGCCTACCCGCCGACAGGTAGGTATAGGCAAGCTGCACTGTTCGAGTGACCGCAGCGAAATGGTCCCGACCGAGCGTTTTGCGGTGAATTGCCACTGAATGCTCCAGGAGTTCGATTGCGTCGTCCACGCGCCCGGCGGAATAGCGGGCATGCGCCAAGTCTGCCATGCATTCGATGGTATCTGCATGTTCGACCCCGTTTACCATCTTGCGACCTTCGTACTCCTTTTCCCACATCCTGACCGCTTCGTCCCAGGATCCAATCTCGGCAAGACAGTGGGCAAGGATGTGCATGGCAGCGAGCATCCGGGGATGTTCCGGGTCATACACCTCACAGCCCAGCGCAAGGACCTGTTGCTCCAGTTTCAGCGCTTCCAGATAGCGACCACTGTCCATATACGACATAGCAACGCAATGCGTGGCCCAAATGGTTTCCGCGTGCTTTTCACCATTTACTCTGCGGCGGAGGTCCAGTGCGTCCTCGCGAAGCTTGAGCGAATCGTTGACGCGGCCGGCATACTCGAAAGACTCGGCAACCTCAGAGAGGCTCTGAATTGTGTCGGAGTGCTCCGCGCCGTTCAATTTGCGCCTGATCGACAGGACCTCTTCACGGAGATTGAGCGCGTCTTCGAGGCGACCAGCGGAGTGATACGAGTTCGCCAAGTCACTCATGGCATTGAGCGTATCGTTGCTTTCCTTTCCGCCTTGATTGTGAAAGTAGTCCCTCGCCAATTCCTCCAACCGGATCGCTTCATGATAGAGACCCAGGGCATGATAGGTTCTGCCTAGTGCAGCCTGAAATTTCGCTCGGCGCGCGGGCTGGTCGATGAAGTCTGCCTGGACCTTCTTTGCCGCCCGGTCCAGCATCTCTGCGACGGTGATCGTCCGTCCGTCACGAGTCGGGTCGGGACTGTCGAAAGCTTCGGTCAGGAATTTTGAAACGGCTTCGGCATCTTCACGCGCTGACTTCTCATCAGCGGTCTTGGTTGTAGCGAGTTTTCCGGCCTGCACGGCGCGTCTCTCGGCAGTCTTAGCCCTCACTGCCAGCCATGTACTGACGACGGTGGCCGCAACAAGAACCGATGCGATCATGGCGGTACTGATCATGGCTGCTGTGACGAGCACCACAACTGCCAGGGCCGCCACTCGAAGCGCAGCCTTGTGCCGCCGCGCAAATTTGCGGAACCGGTAGGCTGCCGTCGGACGTCCTGCACTGACGGGCTCGTCTGCAAGGAACCGCTGGATGTCGAGTGCCAAGCCGTTGGCGGTTTCGTAGCGGCGGGCGCGTTCCTTTTCGATGGCCTTCATCACGATCCAGTCGAGGTCCGGTTCGATTATGGATTGATGATTTAAGATTTTAGATTTGTCAGGCGGTGCATCGGGGCAGAAAGCGGTGTGCAATTCTCTCAGCCGTGTACTGGGTTTTGGCGGCTCCACTTCGCGGATGATCCGCCGCATTTCCTCGTAGCCGGCGGAGACTAGCGTTTTGGCGTCGAACGGCGGCTTTCCAGTGAGCAGTTCGTAGAGCAAAACGCCGAGCGCGTAGATGTCGCTGCGGGTATCAATATCCAACTCACTGATCGCCGCCTGTTCCGGGCTCATGTAAGCCGGTGTGCCGACGAACTGCTCGAAGCGGGTGAAGAGCGTGCGGTCCGTCAGCTTTCCCTGGGTGGCTTTGGCGATACCAAAATCAATGACCTTCACCACCGGTCGGTCGGCATTGAGCGTGACCATGACATTCGACGGCTTGATGTCGCGGTGGATGATGCCCTTCTGGTGCGCATGATTGATGGCAGAGCAAACATCCCCGAACAATTCCAACCGCTGGCGCGTGGTGAACTGCTGTTCGTCGCAAAATCGCGTGATGGGAATGCCCTTCACCAGTTCCATGACAAAGAACGGCCGGCCTTCGTCGGTCGCGCCGGCATCGAAGACTTTGGCGATGTTCGGATGGTCCATCATCGCAAGCGCCTGACGTTCGGCTTCAAAGCGCGCGATGACCTCCTTCGTGTCCATGCCGGCTTTGATGATCTTGAGCGCAACGCGGCGCGTCACCGGCTCGACCTGCTCCGCCATCCACACGGTGCCGAATCCGCCCTCGCCGATCTGCTGGAGCAGCCGGTAGCGACCGATGCGCTCGCCCGTCTGCTCCGCTGGCGGTCCCGTCAGGACGACGGTGTGGTCCTGCATAAATCCAGTCACCTCATGCGAGCGCAGCAGTGCCTCCATGCGTCTGCGCAGTTCCGGCTGGCCGGCGCAGGCGGCGTCAAGATACGCCGCGCGATCCGACTGCGGCAGAGCGGCAGCGTGCTCAAAGATATCTTCTTCTGAGTTCATGGGTGGTCTCATCCCCATGCGAGAAACCGGGGCGGATCGTATCAGGGGAAATGCGAAAAGATGAAACCGCCGGATCAGTCATACCGGATGGCCTGGTGCAGCCACGCGCGGGCATAACTCCAGTCGCGCTTGGCGGTAGGCACGGAGACTCCGAGCAGGGCGGCGGATTCTTCAAAGGAAAGACCGGCGAAATAGCGCAGCTTCACGAGCCGCGCCTTGCGGGCATCGTGCTCTGCGAGCCGGTCGAGAGCGTCATGCACGGCCAGCAGTTCCTCTCCATCCACCGGGGCTGCGATCGACAAACCATCGATTTCAAGTTCCTCCTCTCCGCGACCATGCTTTGCACATTTTTTGCGCCGTGCGCGGTCCACGAGGATGCGGCGCATGGCCTCGGCGGCGGCACCGAAGAAGTGCGCGCGGTTTTCAAATTCACCGTCCCCCAGGCGCAGCCAAGCTTCATGCACCAGCGCGGTCGGCTGAAGTGTTTGGCCGGGGCGTTCACCAGCCATTTTGGCGCCGGCGATCCGGCGCAGCTGGGTATAGATGGCGGCCATCAATTCAGCGCTGGCCTTCGGATTCCCCTCCCGCATGGAGTGAAGCATCCGGGTGACGCCTTCGGATTCTTGAGCTTCACCAGCCATGGCTACTGATTTTTGCCTGTATCCGTCCCGCGGTGCAACAACAATTTCTCCCGATGGCACAGGAACAGGAATTCCACCGCGTGACATCCTGCGCATCAACTGCTAGATTTATCGCATGAAATTACCCGCCCTGCTTTTGCTGACCGCCCTGCCCTGCCTCACCTTGGCCCAGGCCCCTGCACCCACCACTCCCGGGGTGACCGATCAGGAAAGCCCCCACAACTTCTGGGACTGCTCCCTGCCCGGCGGCAATTATACGGTGGCCTTGAATCGGATCAGCGTCGTCAGCCTGCACGAGTTCAACCTTCCGGGAGGGCGCGTCACCGAGATGAATATCGTGACCGAGGGTGCTGGGCTGGCCCGGTTTTATTTCATGGAACCGGCCCTGCCCGGGAGCGGCAGCGCGGCCGCGGAACTGGCCCGCACCCGTCTCACCGAGCTCGCCAATACCGCCGCCGACCGCACGGGAACGGAAAAGGTCTGGCAAAAAGTGCAGAAGGATTATCCGCTCGCGACCCATGCGCACACCGTTGAATTCCGGCTCCAGAACAAGGCGGACCTGACGGCGCTGCACGCCAGTGCCAAACGAGCCTGGATGACGGGCAAGGGCCGCACCGTCTCCACGGGATCATAATCGCAAGACTTGAACCCGCCTTCATTTCCCCCCATTTGTCCCGATGAAACCCGCCCCTTTTGCTGCCGTCTTCGCCCTGACCGGCACCGTGGTCACCGCCGCCTACTGGTGGGGCCATTTCCGGGCCACCGCGGCGGCCTTGGAATCAACCCGGCTCCAAGTGCAGGAAGCGACCGCCTTGGCGAGTGCCTCCGCCAAATCCGCGGCGGATCGCGCCGCTGCCCTGAAGACCACCATTCCCATGCCGGCCGGAATGGAGGATGCTGGCCTCACCGGCATCTTCGGAGCCCCGGGGCCACTGGACCGGTTCCAAGGGATTTTCTCCCACATCCAAAACCTCCCGGCGGATCAGATTGAAAGTGAAATCCTCAGGGTCAGAGAGGCCATGCAAGCCGGCAGCATGGATCCGGACCGCTTGTTCGCGATGCACCTCCTGATGACCCGATTCGGTCTCGAACAGCCGGAGCGGGCGGTGACCTGGTTGAACGGACAGGACATGATGACCCGTGGCTTTGGCACCGTCACGGTGCTCGCCAGCCTCGCCAGCAAAGATCCCCAGCAGGCGGCCAAGTTCTTCAACGATCCGGACAATCCCATTCTGAAAATGCCCCGGGTTGGCTCCTTCGCTGCCCTCGGCGTGGCGCGGGAATGGTCGCGATCGGACCCTGCCGGAGCTCTGAAGTGGGCAAAATCCCTGCCTGAAGACAGCCGCGCCGGCGCTTACACCGGAATTGTGGGTGGCATGATGGCCGAAGATCCCCTCGCTGCCACCCGCACCGCCCAGGAATTGCCACCGGGAGAAGAGCGCGATCGGCTCATGGGCAACATTGCGGAAAACTGGGGGACCAAGGACCCCAAAGCGGCCTTGGCATGGGCCAACGGCTTGGAGGGTGAAGAGAAAACCGAAGCCACCAAAAAGGCGCTCAACGGCTGGGCCAATAAGGATCCCAAAGCCGCGGCCGATCATTTGGCGACCCTGCCCGCCGGGGAACGTGACAAATACACCGGATCGATTGCCGGACGCTGGGCCAACCGCAATCCCGCCGAAGCCGCTGCGTGGGTCACCAACCAACCGGAAGGCGAAGGCCGCAAGGAGGCGGTGAGCTCCGTCATGGGCACCTGGTCGGAATCGGACCCCGAAAAAGCCAGCACCTGGCTGGTGGACCAACCGGCCGGTCCCAGCAAGGACACCGGCATCGTCAGCCTGGCCAATAGCCAGGTAAAGAGCGACCCCGAAGCAGCCCTGACCTGGGCCGCCACCATCAACGATCCCACCACCCGCTCGCTTCAACTCAAAGGCAATGTCCGCCAATGGGCCCGCCGGGATGCCGCAGCCGCCACCGAATGGGTGACCACCGCTCCCGGATTGACCCCGGAGGAGCGCACGGAATTGATGCCAGCACCCAAATAAAAAGGCACCCTTCCAGCATTACTATTGCTTTGAAACGGTGCTGGCTTTCTGGTTATTCACCGGCAGCACGTCCGTGACGTTGTTGGGATTCAGGAGCTGCGACCGGTAGGAAAGACCATTGACCGCCCGGGACAAATCAATCTGATTCACCGGGATGGAAACCGTGGTGCTGGCTCCCGGATTCAGCGCAGGAATCTGATAGGCCAATTGCCCGGCACTCTCGGTGATGTAAAGATTCATTCCGCTGACCGTGGAGCCGCTCCGGTTTTGGATGACAAACTCCATCTGTCCGGTTTGGTTGTTGTAGTAATGGCTGGAGACGGCGGTATCCACCCGGGTGGTGTCATTGCGGTTCATGGCCCATCCCAGATTCAGAATGCCGGACCCATACGCCGGATCAGTGCCCGGGGCGCCCCCGTCACTGCTGTAAAGCTGGAGAATCTCCACGGCCTGCACCGCGGTCATGCCGGGGTTTTCACTGAGCATCGCGGCCACTCCTCCCGCGACAATCGGGGCGCTGGCGGATGTGCCATCAAAAACCACCCGCTCCCCGTTAAGCCAGGCGGTATTGATCCCATAGCCCGGGGCCGTAAACTTCAACCCCTCCCCGGAATTGGAAAACGTGGCTTGCTGCTCCAACGCATCCACTGCCCCCACCGAAACTACCCGCTGATCAGCCGCCGGCCACGTCATCTGCGCCGCCTGGTCGTTGCCGGAGGCCGCGACAATCACCACGCCACGGGCACTGGCATAATCAATGGCGGCGGTTAAAACCGATGAATTTTGATAGGACCCCAAACTGATAATGACCACGGGTGACCCGGCATCCACCGCCGTCTGGATTCCTTTGGCCAAGGTGAACAAATCGCTCGTTCCATCGGCACCGGTCACTTTGATACTCAGAATATCAGACGCTGGGGACACCCCCATGGCATCGGGCGACTGCCCTGCGGCCAAGCCGGCCACCGCGGTGCCATGGCCATCCCCCTCGCCATTGCCCAGCAATCCTTGTCCAATATCCAAATACCGCACCCGGCCCAGACTGCCGAAGGTGGCATCCGCCGCAACGCCACTGTCCAGCACCGCAATGGTCACGCCTTTGCCCCACTGGCTGTGGTCGCCCGTCACGCCCAGGAAGGGCAACACATTGTCCCCAAAAGCCACTTCATTTTGGACAGCACGGTCCTCCTTTTCGGGAGTGCTCGGAAAATAGGCATTATAATTGGCCCCGACATCGCCGTAGTCCGCCGCATTGGCCAGCAGATCCCGTTGGAGCGCCCCCAGTTCATCGTAACCTACCCTGACCATCCGGAAGCCATCCATCTGATCCAGCACCTTCAGGCCTGCCGCCGCCGCCCGGGCAAGGAAATCACGATATGCCTGTTCGGTCTTGAAGGTCAGAATCGCCTCGTGATCGATCGCCCCTTCCACTCCCAGGCGCCGCTCCAGCAAGGCCAGAATCCGATCGGCCGCATCCGCCCATTGTCGGGCCAGCAGGAAATCCATCCCGGAACCCGTATCGGCTCCCGCTTTTTCCCCGGGTGCCTGCGGAGGCCGTGAAGCCCCCGGCGCAGAGGCTCCGCCCCGGAAAGTGGCCCACGAACCCCAGCTGGCCGCCCAGTCCCGGGGCAGCCACCATAAAAGCAATCCCGCCATGATTCCGCCCAGAATGAGGGGCAACAGCATTGGCATTCGGGTTTTCATCGGATTAATATTAGCGTCTGCCTTATTGAGTTTCAATCGCCTGGATTGGTTCAAAATCGGCCCCGGAATGTGGAAGAATAGGGTTGATTAAACTAGCCAATGAGTCATGACAGACGTCACCCTTATGCCCGACCGTCCCCGTCACGACATCGCCCGTTTGTCCGCTGAATTCCGGATGCCGGGTGACTACGTCAGCCATGCGCCCTGCGGCCACGGCCATATCAATGACACTTACGAGGTCCGGGTCAATCAGGCCGGCACGGCGGTGCGCTACATCCTCCAGCGCATCAACCACACCATTTTCACCCGTCCCGACCTCGTGATGGAAAACATCCACCGCGTCACCACCCACATCGCGGACAAGCTGCACGAAGCCCGGGCCACCGATGTCTACCGCCGGGTGCTGACCCTCGTCCCCTGCCGCGATGGCCGCCGGTGGCATGAAGACACCAATGGCAACCACTGGCGCGCCTATCTTTACGTCGAAGGAGCCGAAGCCCACAGCCACGTCAACAGCACCGCCCTCGCCGAGGAAGCCGCCAAATCCTTCGGCCGTTTCCAGCACCTGCTGGCCGACCTCCCCCTGCCCCGCCTCGCGGATACCATTCCGGACTTCCACCACACCCGCAGCCGCTACGATACCCTCATGCTGGCGGCGGAGGAAAACCGGGCTGGACGGCGTGGCCGGATCGAGGAGGCGCTGGATTGGTGCCGCAGCCATGAATCCATGGTCGACCGGCTGCTGGACGGGCTCGCCAGCGGCCTTCTGCCCGAGCGCATCACCCACAACGACACCAAGATCAACAATGTCATGATCGACCACCACACCGGTGAAGGCATCTGTGTGATGGATCTGGATACGGTCATGCCCGGCCTCGTGCTCTATGATTTCGGGGATCTGGTCCGCACCACCGCCATTTCGACCGCGGAAGACGAGCAGGACACCAGTCTGGTGCAAATGCGCCTGCCCATGTTCGAAGCCCTCGTCCGCGGCTATCTCTCCGGCGCCCGCAGTTTCCTGACCGATGCTGAGATCGACCATCTCGCTTTTTCCGGAAAGCTCATCACTTTTGAAACCGGCCTCCGGTTCCTCACGGATTACCTCAACGGCGACCTCTATTTCAAAACCCGGCATCCGGAGCACAATCTGGAACGCTTCCGCGTCCAGGCCAAGTTGGTCGAGTCCATCGAACGCCAACAAAGCGCCATGGAGGAAGTTGTCGCCGGCGTCCGCGCCCAAGGCTGACCGGGCCTCCTGGCGAAGCATGAATGCGCCCGGCGGCGGAGCCCGCTGCGCTTAAACAAAGGGGATGGGCCAGATTCCCGTGGTTCCGGTTTATTTGAGGAACTTCAAATGGCCCAGCCATTCTTCCAGACGGTGCGGCCATGCTCCGGCCGGGCTGGTGTTGTCCGGGCGATAACCGAAACCGTGGCCGGTATGGGCGTAAATATGAAGTTCGGCCGGGACTTTGGCTTCCTTGTATTTCAGATAGAGCGCAGCCATGCCCTCGGAGATGTCAGGACGGTCATCGGCCCCGCAGGCGATGAAGACCGGCGGCATTCCTGCCGCAACGGTGAAGCGCTTCGAACTCCCGGGATAGATCAGAATCTGGAAATCAGGCCGGCTGCTCTGGCGTTCGACCGGGTCGGTGGCGGCTGGTTGGCCAGGATCGGAGGCCATGGCGGCAAGGGCGGCGAGTTCCCCCCCGGCGGAAAACCCCATCACCCCGACGCGGTCCGGCTGGACCCGCCAGGAGGTGGCATTTTGCCGGATCAGGCGGAGGGCACGGCGGGTATCGGCCATGGCATGTTCATCCACCGTATAGGCAGAGCCGGGTTCGCGGGCGAGCCGGTATTTCAGGACAAAAGCCGCAATGCCGTGCTGGGCCAGCCATTCCCCGAGGGAATAACCTTCGTGCCCCAGACAGAGTTTCTGATGCCCACCTCCGGGCGCGATCAGGATCGCCGCCCCGGTGGCCTTGTCCGGCGCCGGCAGATAGGGAGTGAGGGAAGGATTGTGGACGTTGGTGACATTGCAGACCCCGGGATTGGGAGCCTCCGTTTTTTCCATCTCCGTCGCACGCGCTTCGGATCCAGGGGCCCCGCCAGGCCAGAGCGGAATCGCGGTCGGCAGGTCCCCGGCCTGAGACGTAAGGACAGACAGGCTGCAGCAGGCGAAGAGAAGAAAAAGGCGTCGGGATCGTTTCATGAGGTGATGGGCGAACGGGAGTGCCCCATCATCACGGACCGGGCGCACCTTTTCCATCATGGTCCGATCATTAATTTTGCAGCTCCTCCCGGATGCCACCGGAACCAAGCAAGGCCCAATCGTTGGTCACACGGCCACCAGCGTGATGTTGAACTGGTCGCAAAGCCGGGCGGTTTCCTCCTTTTCGAGGAGCAACGTGCGTCCCGCCTCGATGGCCAGCACCAGGATCCCGGCAGCCGCCGCGGTCTCGATGGTTTTGGGACCCACCACGGGAACATCAAAACGGAAATCCTGGTTGGGTTTGCTGACTTTGACCACCGTGGCCTTGCCTTTGCCCATGCTGCCGCCGCGCTTGATGCATTCGTTGGTGCCCTCAAAGGCCTCCACCGCCAGCACCGTGCCGCGCCGCACCACCACGGTCTGGCCAATGTCGAGGCGGCTGGTCTCGCGGGCGATTTTCAGGCCAAAGACCACATCCAGCAATTCCTTGGGCTTGCGCACCGGACCATAAAGATGCCCGGCGGCCGGCAAGTGGTCTTCCAAAAAGCTGACGGCCGGAAGCAGGGTAATCCCATCTTTGGCCAGCTCATCCGCGATCCCTCCAAACAACGTCTCGGCATTCCGCTCCTTCAAACGTGCCAGCATCATCAACAGCCGCAGGTCCGGACTGAGGGCAAAAAGATTTTTCGGGGCGATCTGCCCGCACATCACCGCCTGTTTTACCCCGTGACGTTGGAAGAATTTGCTCAACTTCCCCAACTGCCCCACTTTCAACCACTCCCAAGCCTCGATGCTGGACTCCAACGCAGGGTCGGTTTCATCCACAAATGCCGCCACTGCGACACGGGCCACCCCGGCCCGGCGTGCGCCGGCGGCCATGGCAGCGGGATAGACGCCGCTGCCGGCGATGATTCCCAGGATTTCCGGCACGTTCTGCATGGCTTCGATCAATCCCGCATTGTGCCTTCCGGCAAGAGAAAACCCGGCCGGTCCGGATCCTGCCTCCGCCGGTAGGCTTCCAGGGCATGCCTCATGGAGGGAAACGCAATTTCGTCAGGATCAACCGTCAGGGGATCCAGCCAATGCACACTGGCCACTCCGTCCAGCGCTTCCGGAACCTCGTGGCCCTGCGCCCGCGCCACAAAGAAAAAGTCCAGCACCGGATAGGTCACGTCCTTGTAAAAATACAGATTGGGCTGCGAGCAGAGAAACTCGATGCCTTGCGGGGCGAACCCCACCTCCTCCACAAACTCCCGCCGTACCCCCTCCTCGGCGGTCTCTCCTTCATCGACAAATCCACCGGGCATCGCCAGCTTGTCCTTGGCCGGCTCCTTGGCCCGCCGGATGAACAGGGCCTTGCCGTCCGCCCGGACCAGCAGCGCCGCCGTGGCGCAGGTGGTATTGAAGTAATAACGGAATCCACAACTTCTGCAGTCCAGCGGCTGGCAGGCCCGGCCAGCCGGAAAGGGTATCCCACACGCGGGACAATAACGGAATTTCTGACTGGGATGCATCCGGGCCACTCAAAGGAAACCCGCGCCACAACGCAAGGGCGGGCATCGCTTCCCCTGCGGGGAAAAGTCCGTGCCGATTCCACCAATCCGTGCCATCCGTGAAGCCGCCCCCGGGCCCTCATTACTCTCATGAAGCTCCCCAATATCTCTCCCGGCATTGATCTGGTGGAAAATGCCCGCATCGCCGCCGCCATCGAACGTGGCGGTGATTCCTTCCTGCGCCGGACCTTCACTGAAGCGGAAACCGCGTATTGTCAGATTCACCGCAATCCCGCACCCCGCTTCGCGGCCCGTTTCGCCGCCAAGGAAGCGGTGGCCAAAGCCTTTGGCACCGGTCTCGGCGAAGCGGCGGCTTTCCGGGAAATCGAAGTCATCCATCTCCCGGGCGGGGCGCCTGCGATCCAATTGCATGGCGCAGCAGCGGCCACCGCCGCGGCCCAGAAGGTCACTTCCATCGAGCTGAGCCTGACGCATACCGACCATTATGCCGCCGCCATGGTGGTGATACAGCGTCAGCCGGCCTGATCCTGCTTACTGGCCGCCCAGGTCGAGTGATTCGATGCCATATTTGGCCCCGATCTCCTTCAACTTCGCAGACGCGGTTTCGCCATCCTTCTGATGGCTGGCCATGGCAGTTTGAAAAGCGGCCAGCTTGGCGACGATTTCCTGTTCAGCGGTGCCCCCCTTGGCTTTTTCCGCGGCCATATAAGTCTCCATCTGATCCACCGGCACCGGCAAATCATCAAGGGTGGTCTGCAGACGGGTCATCACCCCGGTCATGGCCTGGTAGGCTTCTGTCAGATCCGCCGGCAAACCTTCCGTCTTTACCGCCACCGCCCGCCGCACCAATTCACGCAGATTGGCCAGGCCAGCTGCCGGATCCTTCGATTCCTGATTGGCTTCCATGAAAGCCTTGATCTCCTTGATCTCCGATTTGAATCCGGCCAGAGCGGCCTCCTGGCCGTCAACAGGCGTTTCCGGAGCCGCGGCCGCAGGCGCCGCAGACACCACTGGAGCCACCTCAGCCGGAACGGCCGGGGCCGCTGGAGGAGTCTCCACCACCGCCTCCTTCTTTTCACAGGAGGTAAGCAGAGCTGCTCCAGCTACTGATGTCAGGACGAGACGCAAAGGGGAAAAAATCAGCTTCATTGGTGTGTTGATAAAACTTTCACCTGCGTGACAGGGCAAGCGCAATTCCCACCCGCCTGAGCCACCGCAGTTCCGCTTTGGAACCGGTTACCGGCAAAACCGTCTGTATTCCGTCCCGGGCATCTTTCCATCAATGCCAGGCAAAAAACGGAGCCCAGGCCTACAGGATGGCCGGGCGCGGGACCGGGAAGCCGTGCGCCTTTTTGCTGACCGTGATAAAGGGGGCCCGGAGGTAGAGCGGTTCCGTCTCCAACCCCGCCAGACGGGCGACCGCCTCCACGGTGAGGCCACCGGCCCGGCAGGCGAGGACATCGGCCCGCGGCTGCACCGGACGGGCCTGACAAAATGGCGGACTGATCTTGTCCAGAGTGATCAACTGTCCTGGCCAGCCCGCGGTGCGCGCCGCGATGGCGACCTCATCCTCCACCACCGGCGGCAAAACAAGGCATCCGCTTTCCACTTCGGCATACCACCATGCCCCGCGCCGGGCGTCGCCCGTCACCGCATAACGCTCCAACCCGTAAGCTTCCCCCACCGCGGTCAGGGAGGGCAGCCCGATCAACGGCACCTGATGGGTCAGACTGATCCCCAGCGCGGCGGCTATGCCCACCCGGATGCCGGAGTAGCTGCCGGGCCCGGTGCCCACCACGATCAAATCAGGAGGCCCCGCTTTCAACACCGCCCTGAGGGGTTCAAAAATCACCGAATTATGGGACCGGTCACTGGTGAATTCAATCACCTCCACCGGCCGGCCCTCCTCATACCGCGCCACGCTGCCGTGCGCCGTGGAGGTCTCGATCGCCAAAATGATATCCATGCCTTCTTCCTGGGCGCAGCGGGAACGAAAAGCAATGAGGCGATTCAACCCGCGCTCTCCCTGGACCATCAGGATCCCACCGGGACTTTATTTTTCGCCCTTGGCCCGGGGTTCGGCACTGACGCGGTCCATGGCCCCGGAACTGGTCACGAAGGGCCCACCCTCGAGGGGCGCGGTGCCGGTAAAGGCCACGTCCGGCATATCGGATGGCAAACCGCCCAAGGGGAAATCCTTGCGCAAGGGGTGGAAGGGATAACCATCCCACATCAGGATGCGCCGCAGGTCGGGATGCCCCGTAAACTTGATCCCCATCATGTCATAAACCTCACGCTCATGCCAGTCGGCGGTCGGCCAGAGGTGGCTCACCGTGGCGACCTGGAGGTCGTCCTCGGAAACGGCGGTCTTCACCCTCAGGTGGACTTTGGTGCTGAGCGAATAAAGCTCATAGACCATCATGTAACGGGGGTCCTCTCCCAGGTTATCCAGACTGCTGATGTCCAGCAGGAGATCAAAGGCCAACTCTCCCTGGCAATATGTCATCACCGGCACGAGGGATGCCGGCGTCAGGGTGATGCTGGTTTCGCCACGGAAATCCGTGACAGACAGAATGGCACCGGGAAATTTTTCCTGGAGGGCAGCGGCAGTTTCGGCGGCGGTCATGATGGGAAAGCGCAGAAGGTTGAGGGAAGACTATCCGGAAATGGCGTCCACCAGTTCCTTTTTCTGGGCGAGGAAGGACTGCTCCCCCTGAATCTTCCGCTGAAGGCGCATGAATCCCTCGATCAGGGCTTCTGGCCGTGGAGGGCAGCCGGAAATATAGACGTCCACCGGAATCAGACGGTCAATCCCCTGCAGCACCGCATAACTGCGGTACATCCCGCCGCTGCTGGCACAGGCTCCCATCGCGATACACCATTTCGGCTCCGGCATCTGATCCCAGACCCGCTTCACGGCGAGGGCCATCTTATAGGTCACCGTGCCGGCCACAATCATCACGTCGGCCTGGCGCGGGGAAAAACGCATTACTTCGGCGCCGAATCGCGCAATATCAAACCGGCTGGAGGCTGTGGCCATCAACTCGATCGCGCAGCAGGCCAAGCCCATCGGCATGGGCCAGAGCGAGTTTTTGCGCATCCAGTTCATCGCCGCATCCAACTGCGTGAAGATGATATTTCCTTCGATCTTGGAGTCGTAAGCGGCGTGGGTAAGCTCGGTGGACATGGGTGGAATTCAGTTGGCTCGGTCCGGGGAAACTAGACCCCGGCCCCCTTGCCGCAAGGGTATTGTGAAATTTTTCACAAGCGCGCCGGACGGCCTTTTCCAGCTCAGCTGCCCTTCACATCGTAGCAGTGGATCAGCTCCTGATCGCGCAGGTAAAGCCGCCCATTCACAATCACCGGGTGCACCCAGACTTTGCCCTGGGGTTTGCGCTGGGTGGTCTGGGGATCAAGCGTAAAGCGGCTTTTTTCCTTCCATCCGGAGGGCGAAGCCTCCACCAGCGCCACTTCGCCGGACTTTTCATCAACACACACCAAATGGCCGGCCGCAAAACCGACGCCCCCCTTGCCGAGAGACTCATCCTTCCAGACGGTTTCCCCGGTGAGAAAATCCTGACAAGTCCATCCGCCTTTGTCGGAGTGGCCGTAGAGTTTTCCATCCACAAGGATCACGCCGCCATGGTGGTTGACCATATTGTTGTTTTCATAAACCACTTCCGGTTCCTTGCCGCCCAACTTCAGCAGGCGGCAGCCGATGCCGTAACCGGCCGTCACGTAGAGATAACCCTTGCTGTAAATCGGCGTCGGGATCACGGCCACCCGGCCGGGGAAATTTGCGGTCCACAGGATTTCACCATTTTCCGGATCCACTCCAATGACTTTTTTGGTGAGCAGCTGCACCAGCTGCTTTTTCCCTTCATGAGTGATCAGGATCGGGGAAGAATACTGGGCTTCCTCCTTGATGCCGGTGCTGCGCCAGAGGACCTTCCCGGTCTTTTTGTCCAAAGCAGCCATGGTGCCTTGATCCCCTCCGGGGGTGCAGATGACCTTGTCGCCATCGATCAGCACTGATTCGGTATATCCCCAGTTCTGCAGCTTCCCGCCGAGATCCTTTACCAGATCGGTCTTCCACAGAATTTTTCCATTCTTGGCCGCGAGACAGCCCAACACGCCGTTCGCAGACAAGGTATAAAGCCTGTCGCCGTCCACGGTCGGCGTGGAACGCGGGCCATCCCCCCAGTTATTGGGATAAACCCGGTTATCAAGAGGGACCGACCACTTTTGCGCACCGGTTTGCGCGTCAAGGCTGAGCACATGCTCCCCGCCATCCTTCGCTCCCATCGTAAAAAGCTGGTCCCCCACCACAGAAAAACCGGCATAACCCAATCCAGCGTCCTTGAAGACCCATTTCTTCTCCGGTCCCTTGGCCGGCCACGGATTCAGGATCGACTTGTCCGGAGAATGATCATCGCGGTTGGCCCCGCGCCATTGCGGCCAATCGGCTGCGCAGAGAAAAGTTTGTCCGAGGGCAAGCAGAATGACGGGCAGAGTGAGTTTCATAGGAAGTGGAATGACGATTCGGAAACGCGGTGGGCCTGATTCCCATTTCAAGAATTGGAAAATCTAACCCCGCAAATCAAGGCCTGCCAGCTTTTAAATGAACCACCCAGTCCGCCCTTTGCCCTCCCCACCATACGGGAGGCCGGAGCAAGCCACTTCGTGAAGCTCCGGGAAATCGCTTGTGAAAAATTTCACAAATCGACCTTGCCCGCCCCCGTGCCTGTTCTAAGCTCGATCGAACTTAAAAACTGACGTCGCCCATGAGCACAGTGGTCCGAGAAATTGAAGCCCCCGACAACGCTGCCCGCACCTCGCAGCAGCTGGAAACTTACCAGGAAACCACCACCGACATCATCGGTGAGAAGCTGATCCTGAACATGGGACCCAGCCACCCGGCCACCCACGGCGTGCTGCGCCTCGTTCTGGAACTGGACGGCGAGATCATCACCAAGGCAATCCCGGACGTGGGTTACCTGCACCGCGGCGATGAAAAGATCGCGGAAAACATGCATTACAACCAGTTCGTGCCCTACACGGACCGGCTGGACTACCTTGCCCCCCTCGCCAACAACGTGGCCTACGTCATGGCCGTGGAAAAACTCCTTGGCTGGGAACTTCCCGAACGCGGTCAGGCCATCCGACTGATCTGCTGCGAATTGGCCCGCGTTTCCAGCCACCTCCTCGGCATGGGCGTCTTCGCCATGGACTGCGGTGCCATGACCGTTTTCCTCTATACCTTCACGGAACGCGAGAAAATCTACAATCTCACCGAGCACCTCACCGGGGCCCGTTTCACCACCAGCTACACCCGCGTCGGTGGCCAGACCCGTGATCTCAATGACGAGTTCCTCAACGGCCTGAAGAAGTTCCTCGACGAACTCCCCAAGCACCTCGACGAAATCGACAACCTCCTCACCCGGAACAAAATCTTCCTCGACCGCACCAAGGACGTCGGCATTATCAAAGCCGACCGCGCCCTCGCCTACGGTCTCACCGGCCCCAACCTGCGCGCCTCCGGAGTCGACTACGATTTGCGGAAAGCCCACCCCTATCTCGGATACGAAAACTTCGACTTCGACGTTCCGCTGGGTTCTGTTGGCGATTGTTACGACCGCTACCTTGTCCGCCTCGAAGAGCTGCGCCAGTCCCACAAAATCCTCGTCCAAGCCATCTCGCGCATCCCCGGCGGCCCGATCAATGTGGCCGAAGCCAAAGGCCTGCTTCCCAAAAAGGAGCGCGTCCTCATGGGCATGGAAGAACTGATCCACCACTTCATCATCGCCACCCAGGGTGTCGAAGCCCCTCCCGGCGAGATCTACTTTGGCCACGAAAACCCCAAGGGGGAACTGGGCTTCTACATCAACAGCAAGGGAGGTGGCGTTCCCCACCGCTTGAAAATCCGCTCGCCCTCCTTCGTCAATCTCAGCATCGTCCCGGAGATCATCCCCGGCCACATGCTCAGCGACGTCCCTGCCATCCTCGGCTCCCTCGACTTTGTCATGGGTGAGTGCGACCGCTGAAACCGGCATTGCCGGTGCTTGTTCAGATACCCGCCCCGGCTCCTTGCCGGCGGCGGGTTTTCTTTTGCCTACCCAGGTTAGGAAATCCGGTTCCCGGCCGCTGGGCGCCTCATGGATAAATAACCACCAGGAAGACCAGGGTTTCGGTGCGGCCCGCATTGACCAGCGCGTGGGGCACATCCGCACGGTAGGTGGCGGAATCGCCCGCGTGAAGCAGGTCCTGTTCGCCCGCCGATTCGACCTGAAGCTGGCCTTTGACCACGGTGATGAATTCCCGCGTGCCCGCGAAATGAGCGGCACTGCGCAACGCGCCTTCCTTGCCGAGGGCCACTTCATAAAACTCCACGTCCTTCTCCAAATTCAGGGGACTCAGCGTGCGGATGCGGCAATTGCCATCGGATCGATAGTGAAACGCCCGGTCATTTTTTCGGATCACGGTCACGGTGGCCGCGGCCCCCGGGGAACCGATCAAGTCCCCCAGCGACATGCCAAAGGCCTGGGCAATGCGGAGAGTGACCGCGAGGGTGGGATTGGCCTGCTCGCGCTCGATCTCGCTTAGCATGGACCGGCTGACCCCGCTGGCTCCGGACATGGCTTCGAGCGACCAGCCCCGGTCTGCCCGCAATTGCCGGAGCCGCAGTCCCAGATGCCGGCCCACCGCGTCCGGCGGCACCTCTGCAGCTGGAGAAAGCGGTTTGCCGGAAACAGGGACAGGACGTGGTTTTTTGATCCGAACTGGCATGATTCCGTATATGGTATCCGGGAAATACATCTTGCATACCGGAATATTGGAATCCAGAATACCGCACTGAATTCCGATATATCGGACAGCTCCCTTGCCCTGCCATGAAAGCCCTTGTCAAAGCCCATGCGACCCGCGGCCTCTGGCTGCAGGATGTCCCGGAACCGGAAACCGGCATCAATGATGTTCTCATCAAAGTCCACAAGACCGGCATCTGCGGCACCGATCTCCACATCTACAAATGGGACGACTGGGCGCGCAGGACCATCCCGGTGCCGATGGTGGTGGGCCATGAGTTTGTCGGTGAAGTGGTGCGCGTCGGTTCCAATGTGAGCGATTTCCACCCCGGTGAAATTGTCAGCGCGGAGGGCCACGTGGTCTGCGGGCGCTGCCGGAACTGCCTCGCCGGGCGCCGCCATCTTTGCAAGGATACGGTGGGTATCGGGGTCAACCGGCCGGGTGCCTTTGCGGAATTCATCAGTGTGCCCATGACCAATGTCTGGCACCACCGCGACGGGGTGGACGAGGAAGTGGCAGCGATCTTCGATCCCTTCGGCAATGCGGTCCACACCGCGCTCGCCTTCGAAGTGCTGGGCGAGGATGTCCTGATCACCGGCGCGGGCCCCATCGGCATCATGGCTATTCCCGTGGTGAAGCATGCCGGCGCCCGCCACGTCGTCATTACCGACGTGAATGACTACCGGCTCGATCTTGCCCGGCAGATGGGAGCGACCGTGGCCCTGAATGTCACCAAGGGCTCATTGGACGAGGTGCAACGCGACCTCGGCATGAAGGAAGGTTTTGATGTCGGCTTGGAAATGAGCGGCAATCCCTCCGCTTTCCGCAGCATGGTGGATCACATGTGTCACGGCGGCAAAATCGCCATGCTGGGAATTCCCAGCAGTCCGATTGAGATTGACTGGAACAAGGTGATTTTCAACATGCTCACCATCAAAGGCATCTATGGGCGCGAGATGTATGAAACGTGGTATCAGATGAGCGTCATGCTGGAAAGCGGGTTGAATCTGAAGCCCGTGATCACCCACCGGTTCCCCTACACCGAATTCGAGCAGGGGTTCGCCGCCATGGAGTCCGGTTCCTGCGGGAAAGTGGTGCTGGACTGGAGTGTGTAATCCCTGCCATTCTCCGCGCCTATGAAATCCGCCCTCTCCCTGCTGTGCCTCCTGCTCACCGCTGCTGCGTCAGTGGCGGCCAAGCCCAACATCATCTATTTCATGGCCGACGATCTCGGGTATGGCGAGTTGGGGTGTTATGGCCAGCAGAAGATCAAAACGCCCCACCTTGATCAACTCGCCGCCGAGGGGATCCGCTTCACCCAGTTCTACTCCGGGCACGCCGTCTGCGCGCCGTCCCGCTGTGTGTTTCTCACCGGCAAACACACCGGCCATTCCTTTGTCAGGGAAAACTCCGAAGGCCGGGCCGCCCAGAAGGCTGAACGCGAACGCATCAAGGCGGAGGATGGTTATTTCTCCCAGATCGCCCTCCCCGCCCGCGAAGTCACGGTGGCGGAAGTCCTGACACAATCCGGCTACCGCACCGCCTGCATCGGCAAGTGGGGCCTCGGGCATCCAACCAATGAGGGCTCTCCGCTCAAGCAGGGCTTCGACTTTTATTACGGTTACATCTCGCAGTGGCAGGCCCATAATTATTACCCCACCTATCTTTGGAGGAACGACACCAAGGAACCACTCGAAGGCAATGACGGCAAAAGCGTCACGGGCAAACACTATGCCGCCGACCATTGTGAGGCCGAAGCCCTCGATTTTATCCGCGCCGCTAAACCCGGCGAGCCCTTCTTTCTCTATTTCGCCACGCCGGTGCCGCATGTCGCGCTCCAGGTGCCGGAAGACGAACCCAGTCTCGCTGAATACCGCAAAGCCTTCGCGGGTCAGGATCCTGCATACGAAGGCAAAATGGGCTATCTTCCTGTCCCCGATCCCCGCGCGCGTTATGCTGCCATGGTCACCCGGATGGACCGCACCCTCGGCAAAATGCGCGCCCTTCTCAAGGAAACCGGTCAGGACGATAACACCCTCATCATTTTCACCTCGGACAACGGCGCCACCTTCAATGGCGGCTACGACCGCGAATTCTTCGAGGGCAACAAACCCCTGCGCGGCATGAAAACCCAGCTCTGGGACGGCGGCATCCGCGTGCCCTGCATCGCCGCCTGGCCGGGCAAGATCCAACCCGGCCAAACGTCCGCCTACGTCGGGGCTTCATGGGACTTTTTCCCCACCTTTGCCGAACTCGCCGGAGCGCCGGCCCCTACCGGAATCGATGGCCAATCCATCGTCCCCACCCTGCTGGGCGGCCGTCCCCAACCCGCCCACGCATCGCTCTACTGGGAAACTGTTGCGGGAGGACATCAGGCCGTCCGCATGGGTGACTGGAAAGGCCTCCGGCTGGCAGTTGCCAAAAAGCCGGACGCGCCCATCCAACTCTTCAATCTCGCCACCGATCCCGGCGAAACCACAGACGTGGCGGCGGGGCATCCTGACATTGTGGACAAAGTGGCAGCCCTGCTCAAATCCAGCCGGGTGCCAAGTCCGGAGTTCCCCATGGGGCAGCTCGATCAAAACCCCTGACATTCCTCCACAGGGGCCCTCAGACGATCCCCGCAAGGCATCCCCCTTCCCTCCGGTTTGAAATCATGAACCCCAACTTCGCCCAACATCTCTCAGGCCAGCTCGATGCCATCCGCGCCGCCGGCACCTGGAAACGCGAACGCCATCTCAGTACCCCCCAGGGCGTCCATGTCCAGGCCGATGGGGGGCCACCGGTGTTGAATCTGTGCGCCAACAATTACCTCGGCCTCGCCCAGCACCCCGAAGTGAATGCCGCCGCCCACGCCGCCCTGGACCGTTGGGGCTACGGACTGGCCAGCGTGCGCTTCATCTGCGGCACCCAGGACGTCCACCAGCAGCTGGAAGCCAGTCTCACCGGTTTCCTTGGGACCGAAGATACTATCCTCTATTCCTCCTGCTTTGATGCCAACGGCGGTTTGTTCGAGACCATCCTCGGCCCGGAAGATGCGATTATCAGCGACGAATTGAACCACGCCTCCATCATTGACGGCGTGCGGCTCTGCAAGGCCCAGCGGTATCGTTATAAAAACTGCAGCATGGCGGACCTCGAAGCCCAGCTGATCGCGGCCGATGCCAAAGGAGCCCGTTTCAAACTCATTGCCACCGATGGGGTGTTTTCCATGGATGGCTTCATCGCCCCTCTGAAGGAAATTTGCGATCTCGCGGACCAATACCACGCCTTGGTCATGGTGGATGATTCCCATGCGGTCGGTTTTCTCGGCCCCCACGGACGCGGCACCCACGAGTATTGCGGGGTGATGGGGCGGATCGATATCCTGACCGGCACCCTCGGCAAGGCGCTCGGCGGAGCCAGTGGCGGCTACACCAGCGGACGGAAGGAAATCATCGACCTCCTGCGGCAACGTTCCCGTCCCTATCTATTTTCAAACACGCTCGCCCCTGCCATTGCCGGAGCCTCGTTGGCGGCCATTGAACTCCTGAAACGCGACACCTCCCTGCGCGATCAACTGGAGCAGAACGCCCGGTTCTTCCGGCACGAAATGACCGCCGCAGGATTTCAACTGGCCCCGGGATCGCACCCCATCGTGCCCGTATTGCTGGGTGATGCCGCTTTGGCCGCCCGGTTCGCCGAAGCCATGCTGGCGCGCGGGGTTTACGTGATTGGATTCAGTTATCCAGTGGTTCCCCAGGGCAAGGCCCGCATCCGCACCCAACTCAGCGCCGCCCACACCCGGGAGGATCTGGAGTTTGCCGTGCAGGCCTTCATCGCGGTAAAACAGGAACTTGGCTTATAGGTCCTCCCCATGAGTCTTTCTGTCCTTGATCTGTTTACCATCGGCATCGGCCCAAGCAGTTCCCACACGGTGGGGCCCATGCGGGCGGGACAACGGTTTGCGGGCCGCCTGCGGGATCAAGGACTGCTCCCCGCCACCCACCGCGTGGAAGCCCATCTCTACGGATCGCTGGCCCTGACCGGAAAGGGCCATGGCTCGGATACCGCAGTGCTCCTGGGACTGGAAGGGGAACTACCGGAAACGGTGGAAGTGGACCAGATTCCGGCTCGGTTGCTGCAAATCCGCCAGTCGCAGCAATTGAATCTGGGTGGGGAGCGTAAGGTGGCCTTCCATGAAAAGGAGGACCTGCAATTTCACCGGCTGGAATCACTTCCCGCCCACCCCAACGGATTGTCTTTCGTGGCACGGGACGGTGCCGGCGCGGAATTGTTGAAACTCACCTATTATTCCATCGGCGGCGGGTTCGTGGTCAACGAGGGCACTGCCCAACGCGATGAACTCAGTGCGGACCAGCGCGTTCTGCCCTACCCCTACCGCTCCGGCCAGGACCTCCTGGAAATGAGCCGTCAATCCGGACTCAACGTGAGCAGCCTGACCTTGGCCAATGAAGCCTCCTGGCGTCCCGAAGCCGAAACCCGCGCCGCTTTAATGAAAGTCTGGCACGCCATGAAAACCTGCGTGGAGCGTGGCTGCCGTGAGGGAGGCACCCTGCCCGGAGGTTTGAAGGTGCCGCGCCGCGCGCCGTCAATCTACCAGGATTTATCCAGCCATCCCGAGCAGGGATTGCAGGATCCGCTGACGACACTGGATTGGGTGAGTCTGTGGGCCATGGCGGTGAACGAGGAAAACGCCGCCGGTGGCCGCGTGGTTACCGCGCCGACCAACGGAGCTGCGGGCATCCTGCCAGCGGTGCTGCACTACCTCGTCAAGGTGCAGCGCGTGACGGATGAGGACAAGCTGGTGCGCTTTCTCCTGACGGCCGGGGCCATCGGCATGCTCTACAAATTGAATGCGTCCATCTCCGGAGCGGAAGTAGGTTGTCAGGGTGAAGTCGGCGTCGCCTGCTCCATGGCCGCCGGAGCGTTGTGCGAAGCCCTCGGCGGCACCGTGGCCCAGGTGGAAAATGCGGCGGAGATCGGTATGGAGCATAATCTTGGCTTAACCTGCGATCCGATCGGCGGGCTGGTGCAGGTCCCCTGCATCGAGCGGAATGCGATGGGAGCCGTCAAAGCCATCCAGGCCTCGCGCCTGGCCCTGCGGGGCAACGGCACGCATCATGTTTCGTTGGACAAAGTCATCGCCACCATGCGCCAGACCGGAGCCGACATGAGCACCAAATACAAAGAGACCTCCCGCGGCGGCCTCGCCGTCAATGTGACGGAATGCTAGTGACAGAAAAATCCCCACTCCATGAAATCCTGCCTGATTCCCACCCTCTGCCTGCTGTCCCTCGGCGGCCTGACCCGCGCCGAGGACCTCTGCGCCCAACCCACTCCGGAAGCCATGGCCGAAGCGGCCGGTGTCACGCTGCCCAAGCTGCCCTGGCACGTCGCCAACCTCTGGTGGAATTTTGACAAACCGGTCGAAAAATTCACCTCCCTGGAAATCGACATCACGATCGACCGCGATGTCCCGCCGGATTATAACCTCTACGTCTCTCCCTGTGGGATCGCCGAGATCAACGGGATGAGTTTTTACGGCGGCATCCAGACCAATATCAACGGCTGGGCGGACAAGGAAAGCCGCGAGCGGGTGCATCGGGGCAAAGGGGCGATCTTCTCCCGCTGGTCGCATGACAAAAAGACCCCCATCGGCCTCGATCACGTCAGGATTTCCGCGCCGGATTGCCTCGTGGAGAGCGCCGGGTACGAAGGCGAGTTCGCCAGCGTGCGCCGTCCCTTTGGCTGGACCAAGGGAACCTACACCTGGAGCCTGACCAAAGGGCCGGTCGAAGCGGTGGAGGGCAAGGCTTGCACCTGGTTTACCTGCCGGGTAAAGCCCGCGGCAGGGGAGGCCGTGGAAGTCGGCAGCCTGCGCTTTGAAGGCACCGACTTCACCTTCTGGGACAAACATTCCGCCTTTGTGGAAGTCTACAGCACCGCCAAAATCCCGAAATCCGGCATCCCCAAAGTGATTGTGACCTTCAGCGCGCCTCGCCTGAATGGCAGCACCCCGCCCCTGACAAAAGTCAGCGCCTACTACCCTGACAAGGGGGGACCTGACTCACCCGACTGTGTCTGGGTGAAAAAGGCAGGGGATTCCTACGTCGTGGAAGTGGGTCCTATCTTCAAACGGGAAGAGGCACAACGCCGGCATGACTTGCCCCCGCCAGCCACCCCCTGAACCCGTGCCGCCATGAATCCTGACTTCACCGGACAAGCCATCGCCCTCGCTGAACAACTGCAGCGCCGGGCCACTGCCCTGCAGACCCCAGCCGAGAAACGCCAGCAGGCGGAGTTGGACCGGATGCTGCAGACGCCCTCGGACAAGGCGACGCTGGTCCAATTGACCGATCAGGCCTTCCGCCCGCGGGCCGCGTCGCGGGTGGCGGACCAGTTCACCCACATCCTGGACGTGCAGGGCGTGCCCCGCTTTTTCAGTGCGCTGGACCGGGCCATGCTGAGGGGATTCCAGACGTTCGGTGGCTGGCTGCCGGGGGTGTCGGTGCCGATGGTGAAAGGCCACATGCAGCATGAAACGGCAAACGTGATCCTGCCCGCCGAGCCCGAAGTGCTGGCCGGGCATTTGCGTCAGCGCACGGAGCAGGGACTGCGGATGAATGTGAATTTCCTCGGCGAGGCCATTCTCAGCGAAGCAGAGGCGGAACGCCGCCTGACGCTTTATTTGGAAGCGCTGCAGCAGCCGGAGACCGAGGTGTTTTCCGTCAAGATCTCGACGCTCTATTCGCAGATGTCGCCGCTGGCGCGGGAGCACACCATCGGCACGCTGTGTGACCGCCTGGAGCGGCTCTACCGCAGCGCCCAGCGGGCCACGTTCATCCGTCAGGACGGCACCCGGGTTCCGAAGTTCATCTACCTCGACATGGAGGAATACCGTGACCTCAGCCTGACCTGTGAAGTCTTCATGCGCACCCTGGGGCGGCGCGGACTGTATCAGGTGAGCGCCGGCATTGTGCTGCAGGCCTACATACCGGACTCCTGGTCCTGGCAGCAGAAGTTGAATGCCTGGGCGCGGCGGCGGGTGCAGGCCGGCGGGGCGGGGATCACCCTGCGGATCGTCAAAGGGGCCAACATGGAAATGGAGCGGCATGAGGCCTCCGTCAAAGGCTGGCCCCAGGCGCCGTTCGAAACCAAGCTGGAAACGGATGCCAACTACAAACGGATGGTCCACGAAGGTTTCCTGCCGGAAAATCCCGCGGCGGTGAAGCTGGGGATAGCCTCGCATAATCTGTTCGATGTGGCTTACGCCCTCGTTCTGGCACGGCACTACGGAGCTGTGGACCGGGTGCAGTTCGAGATGCTGGAAGGCATGGCCAACCACCAGCGGCGGGCCTTGTTCGAGGAAGCCCCGCAAATGCTGCTGTATGCGCCCGTCTGCCATCAGGAGCATTTCCTCAGTGCGATTGGTTATTTGATCCGCCGTCTTGATGAAAACACCGGACCCGAAAACTTCCTGCGTCACACCTTCAAGCTGGTGCCAGGCAGTCCGCAGTGGAAGGAACTGGCGGCCGGCTTCCTGGCATCCTTTGACCAGATCCCCAACCTGCGCCACACCCCACGCCGGACCCAGGACCGGCGGCAGGACGCCAGCAAACCGCTGCCGCCCCTCAGGCCGTGGACCGCTTTCCAGAATAAGGCGGATACCGATTGGTCCCTGCCCCACCATGCGGAGTGGGCGCTGACAATCCTGAACCATTGGAAATCGCGCCAGGTGGAAGTGCCGCTGGTGATAGATGGGCAGGAGCTACTGCAGGATCGGACGATCAAGGAATGTCAGGACCCCTCCCGGCCTGGAGTGGCCGCAGGACGTTACCGCCAGGCGGATGCGGAAGACATTTCAAAAGCGGTGGAATGCGCCGCCCGCGATGAAAGCGGCTGGCGGCAGTTGTCCCCGCAGGAGCGGCAGACCGTGCTGCGGCAAGTGGCCTTGGAATTCCGCAAGGCCCGGGCGGACTTGATGGGAGCGGCCCTCGCCAATGCGGGCAAGACCTTGGCGGAGTCCGATCCGGAGGTGAGCGAGGCCATCGATTTCGTGGAGTTTTATGCCGAGAACGCCCGGTGGTTCATGGAGGACCTTGGTCCGGAACTGCGGGGGAAAGGCAAGGGCGTGGTGGTGGTTGTGTCGCCCTGGAATTTCCCCATCGCCATCCCCTGCGGCGGAGTCGCCGCCGCGCTGGCGGCCGGAAATACCGTGATCCTGAAACCAGCGTCGGATGCCGTGCTGCCGGCCTGGGAGTTGTGTCAGTGCTTCTGGCGTGGCGGAGTATCGAAGCAGGCGCTGCAGTTTGTGCCCTGTTCCGGCGGGAAGGAAGGCAGCCGGCTGGTGCAGCACCCGCTGGTAAACGCGGTGATCCTGACCGGTGGCACGGAGACGGCGCTGGCGATGCTGGAAGCCAAACCGGACCTGCCCCTGAGCGCCGAAACCGGGGGCAAGAATGCCACCATCGTGACTGCCCTGTCGGACCGGGACCTGGCTATTAAAAACGTCCTGCACTCCGCCTTCAGCCATGCCGGACAAAAGTGTTCCGCCACCTCCCTCCTGCTGCTGGAAGCCGAGGTTTATGATGATCCGGAATTCAAACGCTCCCTGATCGAAGCGGCGGAAAGCCTGACTGTTGGCTCCGCGTGGGAACTGTCTGCCAAAATGGGGCCACTCATCAAAGCGCCCTCCGGTGATCTGGCCAATGCCCTCCTGACCTTGGAACCCGGCGAGTCGTGGGCCCTGATGCCGCGCAAGCTGCAGGGGAACGACTGCCTCTGGTCGCCAGGGATCAAGTGGGGCGTCCTGCCGGGAGGATACACCCACCTGACAGAATTCTTCGGCCCCGTGCTGGGAGTGATGCGTTATGAAAAACTGTCCCAGGCCATTACCCTCGTGAACCAGACCGGGTTCGGTCTGACCAGTGGACTGGAAAGCCTCGACGACCGGGAGCAGGCCGAATGGAAGGCCGGCATCCGCGCCGGGAATTTGTACATCAACCGCAGCACGGTCGGAGCCGTAGTGCTGCGCCAGCCCTTCGGCGGCATGGGCAAAAGCGCTTTTGGGCCGGGGCTGAAGGCCGGTGGCCCCAACTATGTCGCGCAATTCATGCAGTTTACGGAATCCATGCCTGCCGCGACCCCAACCTTGCCCGCGGCAACGATGGGAGCACGCTTGCTGGCGGATTTGAACTGGCCGGACGCCGCGGAACGGGACCGGCTGACAGTGGCCCTGGACCAGTATGCAGCCGCGTGGGCGCAGGAGTTTTCCCAGGCCCATGATCACTTCCTCCTGATCGGTCAGGACAATCTGCGGCGGTATCTGCCGGTGAAGGAACTGCGCATCCGGGTCCATCCCGCAGACAGCGCCTTTGAACTGTTCGCCCGCGTGGCCGCGGCACGCACCGTGGGCAGCCGTATCACCGTGAGCACCCCGCCGGGCTTGATTTCGCCGGCCTTGGAGCGCCTGCAGGAGGCCACCGAGGACTGGGCGGCGTCGATCGAGTTCCTCACCGAAACTGATGAGGAACTGGCCGATGCGATGCGCCATCACGCCACCGACCGGGTGCGTTATGCCGCGCCGGAGCGGGTCCCCCACGGAGTGCGCCGGACGGCGGCGGCGACTCAGATTTATCTGGCCGATCATCCAGTCCTGGCCACAGGCCGGGTGGAACTGCTATGGTATCTGCAGGAGCAAAGCCTGAGCTTCGACTATCATCGTTACGGCAATCTCTGCACCCGTTCAGGCGAAGTCCGCGCCCCGCTGTGCCAGCCGGAATGAGTCCGGAAGTTTTCCGAAGCATTGCCTCCACCCCTGCGTTCTTTTTGGATGAAACGCCGCTCCTTCCTCACTCAAGCCACAGGCAGTGCCACACTTCTCGGCTCCACTCCGTTGGTTGGCGCCCAGGCGCCGTCCATGGCACCGGAATTGGTCCTGACACCGCCTGTGGTCATGGCTCCACGGCCGGATGGCGCGGAACTGGTGTGGGGCGTCTCGCGCCATGCGCGGGGAATGGTCGAAGTGAAAACCGGTGAGGTCATCCGCCGCTTCGGGGGAAATGCCTTTGGATTTTCCTCCCAGGGCGAGAAGGTGCTCCGGGTGCGGTTGGTGGGACTGACGCCCGGGCAGACCCATGCTTACCGGGTCATCACGGAATCAATGGTGGAACCTGCGGAACGGCATGAATCGGCCTGGCGGGAACTGCGCACCCTGGACCCTCAGGCAGCGTCCACCCGGTTTGTGGTATGGAATGACACCCACCTGCAGGAGGAGACCGTGCGCCGTCTGCATGAGGCCACGCCTTCCGCTGATTTCCTGGTCTGGAATGGCGATATCTGCAACGACTGGACCAAGGAGGAACTGCTCAGTCCCACTCTGCTGCATCCGGCAGGGACCGACTTCACCGCCAAGGCCCCGTTGATGTTTGTCTGGGGGAATCACGACCTGCGGGGTGCCCATGGATTCCGCCTCGCGGACTACGTGGCCACCCCTTCCGGCAAGTCCTGGTATGCCTTCCGCAGCGGACCGGTGGCGGTGGTGGTGCTGAATACCGGTGAGGACAAAGCTGACGACCACCCCAGTTTCAAAGGCCGCGTCGCCTGTGAGCCGCTGCGCGTCGAGCAGGCGGATTGGCTGAAGCAGGAAGTCCTGACCCATCCGGAACTGCGCGATGCGCCCTACCGGATCGTGATCTGCCACATCCCTCTGCGGTGGACTCAGGAAGCCGGCGAGGAGAACCGGGAGTATGACAGCTTCAGCGGCCGCAGCCGGAAGCATTGGCATGATGCCCTCGTGGCGTGGAAAGCGCAGGTGGTGGTATCCGGGCACATGCATGAAGTGGCATGGATTCCAGGATCGCAAGCCTTCCCTTACGCGCAACTCACCGGCGGCGGCCCCAAACCCGACCAGGCGACCCACTTGGAAGTCACCGCGGATGCCACCCGCCTCCGGTTGAATCTCCGCTCCCTCGACGGCAAGCCGCTGGTGGAACAGACCTTCCTGCCGCTCGTGTAAGGGGCGGCCCGGCGTTGCCTTTTCCGGACGGATGTGCGGACCTTGAGCTGTGGACGGATAAACCTGCTCAACCTTGCAGGCCCCAGCCAAGCTTCGACACCGGAATCTGCTATACCCGGGCACCCTCAGATCCCCCATTTCTGGCCAAAACCAGCGCAACCGCAGCCGCAGCAGCAGGACGGAGCCGCAGAGCACGGGGCCCGCGCTTGCCGGCAGGGTTGGGGGTGCTTTGATGGGGGATGGCTTGGTTTGAATTCTTTGCGGTCGCGGTGTGCGCCATTTCGGGCGTGCTGGCGGCTTCCGGGCAACGCTTGGACTTGTTCGGCATTCTGGTACTGGCGCTCGTTACGGCGGTGGGTGGGGGCACGATCCGGGACGTCTGCCTCGGGGCCTATCCGATTTTCTGGATTCAGAATCCCAGTTATATCGTAGCGGCGCTGCTGGCCGCCCTGCTGACCTTTGTGGCAGCGCGTTTTTTCCGGATGCCGCACCGGGTGTTATTGTTCGCCGATGCCTTTGGCCTGGCGCTGTTTACCATCGTGGGGACGGAGAAGTCGCTGCAGCTGCAACCGTCCGGATTGATCGCGGTCCTGCTGGGCGTCGTCACCGGGGTGGCGGGCGGAGTGCTGCGGGATGTGTTAAGGCGGGAAGTGCCGCTGGTGTTCCGTCCGGAGATTTACCTGTATGCCACGGCAGCGCTCGCGGGAGCCACGCTGCTGGTGGTACTGCGCCTGGAGATGCCGGAATTCCCCCACGCGCCGCTGGCGGCGATGGGGCTGACCCTGGTGTTGCGGCTCAGTGCGATCCTGTTCAAGCTGCGGCTGCCGGTTTTCCGGACGAAGGAACTGCCGTGAGATCTGGCCGGGGAAGCCGTCAGCCGGCAGGCTTGGGTTTCGGCTTGGCGTCCTCCTTGACCGGGACGTCCTTTTTGATTTCAACTTTCAGCACCTTGCCACCGGTGGGTTTCACGATTTCATTCTCCACTTTGGCCACATTGATGGCGAGCGGGTCGCCGCCCTCCAGCCACTTGGGATTGGACGGATGGATGTAGAGCTTCTGTTTCCGGGAGCGCAGCTTCTGGCCCACCTCCTCCAGGCGATCCTTCGAGAGACCGTCGGCGAAATCGGCGAACCAATAAATGGCATCGACATCCTTCAGTTTGGAATCGGTGAGGGCCACCCAGGTGGTGCCGACGTTGGTGGACGGCACAAAAAAGGTTTTCGGCCGCTTCTTCACCAAGGCCAGCAGGGCTTCCCGTTCGCTCTTGCTCATGGCGGCCGTGGCGGACTCCAGCAGGGAAGTCACGATCCGGTCCTCATCGAACTCCTTGTCGGTGGTGAACTCGAGGGAGGGTTTCCTGACTTCGGCATCAGACAGCCCGCAGCCATAGTGGAGGATGACCATGGAGCCGGGGGCCACCTTGTCCACTTCCTTGATGACAATCGGCAGGTAGGGATACATGGAACCTGACATATCCAGCACCACCGCCATGCGGCGGGCATCGATCTTGGTGCCGAAGAGGGGCAGCCCCACAAAACCACGGCCAATCCCGGGCCCGATGCCGGTGCCCCGGCCATTGCCCATCATGCCGCCGCTGCCACTGCCGCTCAGTCCGCCACTGCCGCCTCCGATCCCGCCTCCCATGGCTGCGGTGGAGGTGAGATTGCTGAAATCACTCATGCTGGTCTGCAGATCGGGCAGGCTGACGGCGGAGTTGGTGGCCGAGCTGACGGTACGGGTTTTGGGCACACTCATGGACACGGCCCGTCTTTTCTCTGCAATTTTGGCAGCGCTGCCTTTTCCTCCGCCGCCCCCACCGGGCAAAAAGTCCACCGTTTCCGGGGGCACCGTGGTAACGGTGCGCACGATCAGAATGGCGATCAGAATGACAATCGCATGGATGATCATGCTGACGGTAAGACTGCCTCCGCCAATGCGGTACCACCACGAGGAATGGGCGGGCACCACCTCCCCGGCAGGGTGGGTCTCCACCGCGGAGGGCGGTTCGTCGTCGGAAGGGGCGGGGGGCTCAGTATTCATGAAAATCGGCGGGGGCATCAGCTTGGGATGACAAAGACCAAGGGTGGCAGAAACAGAAGTTCGCTGCCAAGCTCTAAAACGCAGGGATTTCCCTGATTCCTGGACCAATTCCACGTGCTTCCCGGGTCCAGGCGGTTGAGCCTCAGGACATAAGACCGATGATGGTGCCGTCGTCCTGAACCTCGATCCGTTCGGCGGCGGGCACCTTCGGGAGGGCGGGCATCCGCATCATGGTCCCGGTAAGGGCCACCAGAAATCCAGCTCCGGCGGCGAGTTCAAAATCCCGCACGGTGATGGTGAATCCACGGGGACGGCCGAGCAGCGCCGGTTGATCGCTCAGGGAGTTTTGGGTTTTCGCCATGCAGAGCGGGAGCCGGTCGAAGCCATGGCGGCTGAGAAGTTCCAGCCGGGCGCGGGCTTCCGGGGTCAGGGTGACGCCGTCCGCACCGTAAATCTGGGTGGCGATGGCGTGCAGTTTGACCTCCACGGGGTCGTTCGGCGCATAGAGATAGGGCAATTCCGGAACCATCTCTCCGGCGGCTTCCGCCACCAGATCCGCCAGCGCGATGGCTCCTTCCCCCCCGGCTCCAAAAACGTTGGCGGTGGCGCTGCGCAGGCCGTTGGCTTTGCAGAAATCATGCACTGCGGCCAGTTCATCCTCGTGGTCCGTGCCAAATTGATTGATGGCCACCACCACCGGGCGCTGGAACCGGGCTGCGCTTTCCGCATGGGCAGCGAGATTTTCCAGGCCCCGCTGCACTGCGGAGACATCCGGGAGGATGAGATCGGCAAGGGCAGTGCCTCCATGCATTTTCAGGGCCCGCACGGTCGCCACCAAAACAATCACCGCCGGAGCAAGGCCGGCCTGACGGCACTTGATGTGAAAAAATTTCTCGCCGCCGAGATCGAAGGCAAACCCCGCCTCGGTCACGGCAAAATCGGCGTAGCCCAAGGCCATGCGGGTGGCGAGGATGGAATTGCAGCCATGCGCGATATTGGCAAACGGCCCACCGTGGACAAAAGCCGGCACGCCTTCCACCGACTGCACAAGATTGGGCGCCAGGGCATCGCGCAGGATCGCCATCATGGCGCCGGTGACGCGGAATTCCTCAGCCGTGACGGGATCACCGTCGGCAGTGAATCCGACCACCATCCGGTTCAACCGCGCCCGGAGATCCGCCTGGCTTTCCGACAGGCAGAACACCGCCATGACTTCAGATGCCGCAGTGATATCAAAGCCGCTGGACCGCTGGGTATTTTTGGAACCCACCGTGATGCGGCGCAGCGCCCGGTCATTCATGTCCATGACACGCTTCCAAGTCACGCCTTCCGGGGCCAGCCGGGTGCTGCCCAGAAAAAGTTGGTTATCGATGGCGGCAGCGAGGAGATTATGGGCCGCAGTAATGGCGTGGAAATCACCATTGAAGTGCAGGTTGATCGATTCCGCCGGAGTCAGCGAACTCTTTCCCCCGCCGGTCGCCCCGCCCTTCCGGCCAAACACCGGTCCCATGGAAGGTTGACGGAGCGCCAGAGCCACGGAACGCCGGGTCTTTTTCAAGCCCTGAGCGAGTCCGATGGACACGGTGGTCTTCCCTTCCCCGGCCGGCGTGGGCGTGATCGCGGACACCAGAATCAGTTTTCCGCGAAGCGGCCCCACCGGCAATGCCTCCAAAGCCACCTTGGCCTTGTCCCGTCCGTAACAAACCAAGTGCTGGGGATCAATACCGAGGGACAGACTGACAAGATCGATGGTGGGAAGAGCGGACATTCCCCCGATCATGAGCGGCCCTTCCGTGAAGGAAAGCGGAGAAAATCAGGCGTTGCCGCCCCCTCGCCTTCCTCTCCCTGCGATACCGCCGCCAGTCCGCTTGCCGGGGACGGCGCCCCCCGCATACTGGATCCGTGATTTTCCCGCCTGACACCCCTGCCCTCCCTGATGCCCGCACCTGGGTTGAGATCGATTTGGAAGCCCTGCGCCACAATTGCCGGGCCGCTCAAGCCTGCTTTCCCGACCCCGCTCCGGGGGTAATGGCCGTGGTGAAGGCCGACGGCTATGGGCTCGGCATGGTGCCGGTGGCACGGGCCATGCAGGACCTCGTCCGGGCCTTTGCGGTGGCCAATGTCTCGGAAGCCCGGGAACTGCGTGGGGCCGGTATAACTCTGCCTGTCTACGTCCTCGGCCCCGCCCTGCCCTCGGAATGGGAAGCGGTGGCCGCCGGCGAATTCTGCCCGGCAGTTTCAAGCCGGGAAGAAGTGTCAGGATATGCCCGGGCGGCGGCCCGGCAAGGTCACCCACTACCGGTGCATGTGGTGATCGATACGGGCATGGGACGGATCGGGGCCTTGCCGGGCGAGGCGGCGGCCCTGCTCTCCGCAGTGTTGGCCAGTCCGTTCTTAAAACTGGATAGTGTGGCCTCCCATTTCCCCTCGGCAGATGACGATCCTTCCTACACCCAGGAACAGGCCAACCGTTTCACGGCCCTTATCACCGAATTCCAAGCCAGCGGGCTGGCGATCGGGCCTACCCAGGTGGCCAACAGCGCTGGACTGACCGCCTACCCGCAAACCGGCGGAAGCTGGGCCCGTGCCGGTCTGATGCTGTATGGCGTATCCCCGGTGCCGCGGGAGCAATCCCGCCTCCAGCCGGTCGTGACTTGGAAAACGCGGATCGCCCTGATCAGGGAATTGCCTGCCGGACACGGGGTCAGTTATGGCCGCACCTTCATCACCACCCGCCCCACCCGGGTGGCCACGCTGGCAGTGGGTTATGCCGATGGCTTTCCCCGCCAGGCCTCCGGTCAGGGGGCCGCAGCGCTGATCGCCGGCGGCCGTTGCCCGGTGCTGGGGCGCATCACCATGGACCAGATCATGGTGGATGTGACGGATCTGCCGGACAGGCCTGCCCCTGGCGATGAGGCGGTGCTGGTGGGCCGGCAGGGGAATCTGGAAATCACCGCCCCGCAACTGGCAGCCCAGGGCGGCACCATTGCCTGGGATCTTTTCACGGGTTTGGGACCGCGGGTGCGGCGCTGTTATTCGAGTTTCATATTCTGATCCAATTGCTCATCCATGCCCCTCACTTTAGGCTGGGGCTGCTTTTCCGGAGGAACGATCTTGATGTTTTCGAATTTCACGTAGCCAATCTGGAGGTCTTCGTTTTTCACCCGCGCCCACCCCTCGCCCACGGAGGCATCCAGCAATTGCACAATGTGTCCCCTCATCAAAAAGCGGTTGGGCAGCATGTCGGTGTAATTCGGCACCTTGAAATAGAACCCGTTCATGCTGCTCCTGAGCCGGTAGTAGCCGCCGGTTTGCGCCAGCGGCTCCACCGCTCCGAGGCGGGCGGTTTCACGATTTTCCGGCGTATCCTTTTTGGCAGTGGAGGAACGGCAGGAGGCCAGGGCGAGGACGGAGCAGAGCAGGAGGGAAACCGGTTTCATGGGGGATAGGGGCGGCTGATATCATGAACTTCATCCGCTATAAAGCAACCTTCCCCTCCTTCCAGCCGGCACAGTTTTCCCGTGCCTGCAGATTGGGGGCAGACTCAAAGTGAATATCTCTGTAACCTTGGTTTGTTCCATCCCGTAACTGATTGCCTTTGGCGCACCTTTTATGAAACTCACCCGTCTTTTCCATCGCTGCCTCTTTCTCCTTGGCGCCGCTTCCGCCCCGGCGGCCGGGGAAAATATCTACGCGCCGGAAAACCTCATGGCTTGGTGCATCGTGCCCTTTGATGCGAAACAGCGGGGGCCCGAAGAACGGGCTCAGATGCTGGAGCGCCTGGGGATTCACCGGTTGGCTTATGATTGGCGGGCGGAGCACATTCCCACTTTCGATGCCGAAGTGGAAGCCATGCAACGGCACCACATTGAACTCACGGCCTGGTGGTTTACCAATTCACTGGATGCGGAGGGCCAGTTGATCCTGGACGTGATCGCCCGTCACAAGATCACCCCGCAACTTTGGGTCATGGGAGGCGGGGAAATCCTGCAACCGGGGGCAGCCAATGACGCACGGGTGGCAGCAGAGGCCGCGCGCATCAAGCCCATCGCGGATGCCGGAGCGAAGCTGGGATGCAAGGTGGCGCTCTACAACCATGGGGGCTGGTTCGGGGAGCCGGAGAATCAACTGGCGATCATTACGCGGCTGGAAAAGGACGGGGTGAATAATGTGGGGATCGTGTATAACTTTCATCACGGCCACGATCATCTGCCACGTTTTGGTGAGCTCGTCCGGAAAATGAAACCTCATCTGCTGGCAGTCAATCTGAACGGCATGGTGCGCGATGGGGAAAAGCTGAACCGGAAGATCCTGCCGCTTGGCGCGGGCGATCAGGAATTGGAAATGCTGCGGGTGCTGCAGGCCAGTGGCTGGCGCGGGCCGGTCGGCATCATTGACCATCGTCCCGAAACGGATAGCGAACCCACCCTGCAGGAGCATCTGGCGGGTTTGGCCAAACTGCGCGCGGAGCTCTCCGTGCCGGGTTCCGGTGGATTGAAACCAGAGCCTGCGGGCTCCCTCCGTTATGTGGAGGGGAAGCAGGGCCGCGCCCTCGATGCCGGCGGCGGCGGCCTGGTGCTCCCCGGAAATGCCGCCTTCCGGAAACTGCCCCTGACCATTTCCTGCTGGACCAAACTGCGGGGCGCTGGTGGATTCAACATTCTGGCGGCATCGGACGAAAAAGCTTCGGCCGCACACTGGGAACTGTATTCCTTTGCGAAGACCGGAGAGTTTTGTGTTTACCTGCCCGGGCGGGGTGGAAATTTTGCCAGCGGCGTGTCCATCACAGACAACCAGTGGCACGAGGTTTCCGCCGTGATGGAGGAGAGCCGGATCCGGTTGTATGTGGATGGCAAACTGGCCAAAGAATTGCCGGCACAACCCCTCCAGGGCCAGCCGCTGCCAGGCGGCTTCGCCATCGGACAATTGGTCGAAGGCGGGATCGGCTGCGACGGCCTGATCGATGAGGTCAGGATCCAGCAAGGCCCTGCATCAGGCGGAGAGAATATTGGTCATTGGCCGTTGGATTCAGAGGAGCCAGCCTCCGCTCCCGCTCCGCGGGCCGCGGCGTTTTTTCCGGACGCGTTGCCTCTGGATCCAGCCGCGCATCCCTTGCACAACGATCCGGTGAACCGGGACCGGATGTACGATTTTTACGCCAAACAGGCGCGGCGCTTTGGCAAATCCTCACCGCTGCCTGAATTGCTCCCGTCCTTCCCGGGCTTGGATAGCGGGCGGTATGGGCATTGGGGAAATCAGAACGAGGAAGTCTGGCGTGACCCACGCTGGAATGAGATGGACGCTGGCGGCCTGCAGTGCGGCATCGTTTCCCTGAATGGCAGAATCATTCCCCGCGCCGCCTGCGTGCAGTTGGGCGGGGACCGGGGCCTGGCTGCCTGCTTCAACACGGAAACCCTGACGTGGGAGGGAGTGTGGTCAGGCGGAAAGTTGCTGCACTTCGATTCCTTCCGTTGGGGCATGCTGGGCGCCCTGACACCGGACGGAAAACCCGAACCCTTGCCGGTGAGCCAGCCGGCCGCCCGGGGCAGTTTTACCTACCATGGATTTTACCGGCATGAGAACAAGGTGGCCTTCGCCTTTTCGCGGGATGGGGTGGAGTGGCTGGAAACCGCGTGGAGCAAGGACGGAAAGTTCTTCCGGCAACGCAGCAAACGGGGCGACAGCCCGGAACTGGATGCCCTGACCAAAGGCGGGGCCCCGCAATGGCCACAGGTGTTCGAAACCAAGGGCACCGTGGGCCAGGGCCAGCCTTACGCTGTGGACAGCCTGACCTTTCCCAGCACCCCTTGGAAATCTCTCTGGCACGTCGGGGGCCATGACTTCCTGCCGAATGGCGATGCCGCTCTCTGCACGTTTGAAGGGGAGGTCTGGATTGTCAGTGGCATAGATGCCACGCTGAAAAACCTTCGCTGGAGGCGTTTCGCCAGCGGGCTGAGTCAGCCCTTGGGATTGAAGGTCGTCGATGGGGATATCCATGTCCTCGGGCGGGATCAACTGACCCGGCTGCGCGATTTGAATCAGGATGGCGAGGCCGATTTTTACGCGTGTTATTCCCGGGCATACGAGACCCCGGTTGGTGGTCACGACTACCTGACCGGATTGGAAACCGATGCCCAGGGCCGATTCTATTTTGCCTCGGGCAAGCTTGGCATCGTGCGCATCGCCGCAGATGGAAAGTCCTCCGAACCGCTCGCCACCGGCCTGCGCAACCCCAACGGACTTGCGGTCGGGCCTCAGGGAGAAGTGGTCGCGGCGGCACAGGAAGGCGACTGGACGGCGGCCTCCCTCCTCGCGGTCATCACGCCCGGAGGGCACTACCGCCATAACGGACCGAAGCCGGGCCCGCTGGGCGACCTGCCACCGACGCTCTATTTTCCACGCGGGGTGGATAACTCCTGTGGGGGACAATTGTTCACCACCTCCCCGGGATGGGGACTGCCCACGGGGTCGCTCCTGCATCTGTCATGGGGTTATGGCGCGGCGTTTCTGATTCTGCAGGAGACCATCGACGGCCAGAATCAGGGCTGTGCGCTGCCCCTTCTGGGCGAGTTCCGCTCCGGGGCGCACCGTGGACGGTTCGCGCCGCACGACGGCCAACTTTATGTCACTGGAAGCACCGGCTGGGGCACCTACACGCCGGACGACGGTTGTTTCCAGCGTGTCCGTTACACTGGCGGCACGGTATTGGCGCCTTCCAAAGTGCAGTCCCATGACAACGGCGTGCGGCTGGAGTTTGCCAGCCCGCTGGACCCTGCCGCAGCTGAAGTGGAAAACTATTTTGCGCAGCAATGGAACTACCTGATCGGTCCGGCTTATGGCAGCGATGAATTCTCCGTGCGCTGGCCCCGGCAGCCCGGACATGATGTGCTGGCGGTCAAAAGCGCCCAGTTGTCAGCGGACCGGAAATCCCTCTTCCTCGAAATCCCCCAGCTGCTGCCTTGCCACCAGCTCCATCTTCACGCGGACCTGCCGGGACTGATCAGTCAGGATTTTTACCTGACCCTCCACCGGCTGGGCCCGGCGTTCACCGCCTTTCCCGGCTACCAGGCCATCGCCAAAATCCTCCCGGGCCAACCGGTCAGCGCCGCCCCCATGATTCTGCCCTCCTCGCATGAAAAGGGCGCTGCGGGCCGCCCCATCAAGCTTCAACCCACCGCCGGACTCCAGTTTGCCCAAAAGGAACTCCACGCCAGGGCAGGCGAACTGCTTTCCCTGACATTTGAGAACAACGACCTGATTCCCCACAACTGGGTGTTGGGAAAACCCGGGACCCTGGAAAGGATTTCCGACCTCGCTGACCGGAGTCTGACCGACCCCAAGGCGCTCTCCCAAAGCTACGTCCCCCAAATCCCCGAAGTCCTCGCCTTCACCCGTCTGGTCGACCCCAACCATTCGACCACCATTCATTTCCAGATCCCCCCTGAAAAAGGCGATTATCCTTACCTGTGCACCTTCCCCGGCCATACCAGAATCATGCGCGGCGTGCTGCATGTGGAATAACGATCTCCACCGGCTTCACCCCTCCAACCAATCCAACCGCACCCGGGGATAGAGCCGGCGCAGCAGCTCCGTGGTGCAGGTGGTGAGGATTTTCCGGGCATCATGGCGCAGGGACTCCACCGGGGCGTTTTTGTTGCCGGCAGCCTTCCATAAGCGGTCCAGTCCGCGGCGGTGGGCGGCCGTGGTGTCGCGCACCGCCTGCCGCCACAAAGCGGGAGGCTCGCTGTCCTGCCATTCGCCCCGGCCCCGGCCATAGTGGGCCACCGCCAGATAACAAAGCAGGGCGATCTCCAACTGGGCCGCAAAGTGCTCCTCGGTCCACCGCACCGCATGGTCCTCCCCCCGGGTCAGGTTGAAGCCCCTCGCCAACAAATAACTTCCCGTCCCTCCCAACAGGATTCCCGCCAGAGCCCCGCCGCCCAGAAGCAACCCGCCTGTTTTGAGTTCCGCCACGATGCCGCCGGCCGCACCGGTCAAGGCACCCCCTACCGCCGACCAGAGAGATTCATTGATTTTGCGTGGAACGCCGAAGGACTCGCCCCCCGCCGGGTTCACCTGCTGGGCACTCCGCCCCTCCAGACTGTGCAGGGCAATCAGCTGATCCATGGCCACCACCGAACGTTCGGCCAGGCGGGTGCTCAATTGCAGGCGCGCCTGCTCCATCTGGTCGTTGAGCTCGCGGCGGCCGACGCCCAGTTTCTGGAGAAAGGACTCCTTGGAAACATCGACCTGGTCCGCCGCATTTTCTGCCAAGGGACCCGCCAACACGTCCATGCTGCGATGGAAGACCTCCAGATGCCGGGCTTCCCAGGCTCGCCGCAGAGTGGAAAACGTTTCCTGTTTATCGGCCGCCAGGAGCGGTTGAATCAAATTCATCAATTCCCCCTCCTGCACCCAGCAACGGGCGAAGGCATCCAGTCCAATCACCATTTTCACGATGGGAAACCGTTTCAAATGAAGGCGCCAATCGGCCTCCTCCAACTCCTCTTCAATCGCTGCACGGGGCGGGCCGGTCTGATTGAGCAACAACACCACCGGCTTCCCGATCCATGTCAGGATTTCCATCTCCATGGCCACGTAGGCGGCGGACTCCGGCCGCTCCGCCGCATTGACCAGATAGAGCACGACATCCGCTTCCTCCTGGACGTTGCGCACTGCCTGCTGGCTGCACCACAGGGGCCGGTCGCGGAAGCGGTCCCAGAGCTGGGTGACCAGCCAGCGCAGGGACTGCCCGGAGGTTTTCAGGCGTTTCAGGAGTCGCGCAGTATCGCCAAAGCCCGGAGTATCCCAAAGCACGAGGCGGGCCCCGTCGGTTTCGATCATCGGCCAGGCTTCCGCCACATCAGTCACATGGGATTGGTCCAGGGCATCCCCGACATCCCGCCGCAGCAAGGTACGCGCCAGCGTGGTCTTGCCTACGTTGGTGTGGGAAATCAGGCTGAAGGTCACCGTGGCCGCCTCTCCTTCAGCAGGGGCAGCTTTGCGGCGGGGGTTGAAAATCGTGGTCATCCTTGGTCAAACATTTTGCAGGATCAGGCGGGCGCCGTCCAGAGGCGAAGCGACTGCCGCGCGGCCGCGACCGATCCGGCGGCGGCGGCCGGATTCCGGCGGGCCGCCATATCCAGAATCAAGAGGGGCCAGGCCGGGCCAAGCGTTTTTTCCCACCCGGCCCGGCGCTCCGCCATACGGCGGGCTGCTTCCGGCATTCCCGCCAACCGGGCTTCAAATGTCGTGGCATCCAAGACTGTCAGGGCAAAAGGTGGCACCGCCGCCGTGGCGAGGAGTTTTTCCAAACCCCGCTGCAGCGCCCCGTGAACTTCGTCCTCGGGGGTCACCGCCAAAGGCATCAGCAGCACCAGATGGGTCGGCGGTTCCGTCAAAGCCGCGAGGCACTCATCCTCTCCACCATACTCCACCGCCGGCAGGAAATCGATCATCACCTGCCCGCCCCACAAATGCTGCAACACGCCCCGCAAACTGTCACGCAGCGGCGAATCCGGGGCTACCTGCACAGGCAACACCATGGCCACCAAAGGCTGTCCTCCAGCCAGCCGGCGGGCGGTGGTTTCATAATCAGAAAAAGACGCCGTCGACATTTCCCCGGCCTTTTTGGCCTCGCGCCGGGTCATGGAGATCAACAACAACCGCGGTACCAGAATGAAAAGTCCGGCACTCGCCGCCCACAGGTGGATCCACGGTGCCGCAGGAGACAATCCGCCCTGCGGCGGCACCAGCGGCACCGGCACCCCGGTTACCACGGAGGCCGGCCCGAGGACGATGCGGGTCAATCTGGAGACCGCAGGTTGCGTCAGGAAAGTACTCTCCCACCCGGCTTGATAATTCCGAACCAGTCCCCGGGCATACATCCCGGCCACCACTCCCGCGGCAAGCAGCAAGGCGGCCCCATGAAACAGTTGCTTGCCCCGGGCCATCAGCAGAGGAGCCTGCGCCAACTGCCATTCCTGTTCGGTGCGTGCCAGCACCGCATCAGTGAGGGCATCACCGGTGACCGCTGGTTTCTTTTGCAGCCAGGTGGGCAAGGCCAGCGGATTCACTCCGGGGCGCTTTTTAAACGTCAGCAACGAAGCCGCCACCACTGCCAGATTCCACACAATCAGACCCAGCAAAGGAAATGCCAGCAAACTGACCCTCCCATCCGGCCCAAGGTCATGGGTGAACCATCCGAGTAAAAAGGCAGCCGCGCCAACGCCTGGACCCAGCCAGGCCGGCCAGACAGAAGGAATTTCACCGATCCCTGCAAAAGCCACTCCCAAGGGACCCTTGAGCCGGGAACCTAGTTGTTCCGTCCGCGCCCGGACAAAATCGAACCCTTGCTGGTTGGATCCCGCAGCGGAAGCCGCGATCCGGTCGGTCATCGGCAGGCGCTCACCCGCAGCATCCGCTTCCTCCAACGCCCGCATGAACAAGCAGCGCCGCACTTCTACCGGGTCCGGGAGGCGGTAGCGGTCAATTTCCATGAGTAGTCGCACGCCTCTGGCTGCGGGCCGCGTCCAGCTTAGTTTTTTCCGCGAAGAAGATACAGGAACGCGACGCAGCCGAGAAGCAGAAACATGATACCAAAAGCGAGCCCGAGAATGATGTGAAAAGCCATATCCCTTTCAGTGTATTGCTTCAGCCCACTCCCGCCAGCGAAAAATGCGTCTGCTTGGCACCCGACAGGATTGCCCCCTCCCAGCTTAAGTCCGGAGCGGGTTTGACGCTTGGCGCAAACCATGCCACAGGCGGAGATGAGTGACTTGAAAGAGATATCGATGGGCGTGGCCGGGGTAGGAGCGATCGGGCGGAATCATGCCCGGGTTCTTGCCAGCCTGCCGGGGGTGAAACTGGCCGGCATTTACGATGTGGATTCCGCCCGCGCTGCCGAACTCGCGGCAGAACATGGCACCCGCGCTGCCGCGTCCCTCGCGGAACTCGCCTCCTGGACGGAGGCGATCACCGTCGCCACTCCGACCGTTTATCATTACGAGACCGGCAAGACCCTCCTTGAGGCCGGCAAACATGTCCTCATCGAAAAACCCATCACCGACAACACCGAGCAGGCCCTCGAACTGGCGGCCCTCGCCAAGGCCAGATCGCTCGTCCTTCAGGTCGGTCACATCGAACGCTTCAATCCCGTGATGAGCCTTCTTGAAGAGCGCCTCACCAGCCCCCGCTTCATCGAAGCCCACCGCCTCTCCCCCTTTCCCAACCGCAGCATCGACATCGGTGTTGTCCTCGATCTCATGATCCACGACATCGAGATCGTGCTCAATCTGGTGCGCAGTCCCATTGAAAGCATTGATGCGGTCGGAGTGGCCGTGCTGACGCGGCGCGAGGACATTGCCAACGCCCGGCTTCGTTTTGAAAATGGCTGTGTCGCCAACCTCACCGCGAGCCGCATCAGCCCCGAGCGCCTGCGCAAGCTGCGCGTCTTCCAGAGCGATGCCTATCTCTCGCTGGACTACCAGGCCCAGGAAGGCAAAATCTACCGCCGAGAGGGCATGGCCATTGTTTGTGAGGACGTGATCGTGGAAAAGGACGAACCCCTCAAGCTGGAACTGGCCGCCTTTGCCGAATGCGCCCGCCACGGACTCCGCCCGCGCGTCGGTGGCCGCGAAGCCGCCGCCGCCCTCGACCTCGCGATGAGGATCACCAAACTCATCGAGGAAGGAAACGTCAAAGGCCTCTCCGCCCCTGCGTTGGGGGCGCCGCCTTTTCCGGAAGGCCCCGGGGCTCTGCTCTAGTCTTTGAAACCTGGCGCGCGCCTCCACCCTGACATGAAAACGTTTTTCCTTCTCGCCGGCGAGCGCAGTGGCGACCGTCATGGCGCAGGCCTGATGGAGGAATTGACGTCGCTCTCCCCGGGGATTGCGCTGCATGGCATGGGGGGAACGGAGATGCACACCCTCTCGCCTGATGTCACCGATTGGGTGGAAGAGGCGGGCGTGGTGGGCCTCGTGGAGGTGCTGAAAAAATACGGCTGGTTCAAACAAAAATTCGATGAAACCGTTCAACGCATCCTGACGCTGAATCCCGATGCCGTGGTGCTGATCGATTACCCCGGCTTCAATCTCCGCATGGCAGAGGCGCTGCGGAAGGCCGGGTTTCCTGGCAAAATCATCTACTACATCAGCCCGCAGGTCTGGGCGTGGCACCGCAGCCGGATTCCCCGGATGGCGAAGCTGCTGGACCTGATGATCTGCATCTTCCCTTTCGAAAAGGACCTTTACGAAGGCGTGGGACTCCGGACGGTCTTCGGCGGGCATCCCTTGGTGGAATATCATCAGTCCAGCCAGCTGGGCCTTGCCCGCGAACCGGATTTGATCGGCCTGTTTCCCGGCAGCCGGCGGCGGGAAGTCAGCAAGCTTTTCCCGATTCTGCTGGAAGCCGCACGCCTCATGCAAACGGCTCAACCACGGCTGAAGTTCGCCGTTTCCGCCGCATCGGAAAAGCTTGCAGTCCTGATGCGCACCCACCTCCAGGTCCATCCCATGGAAGGAGTGATAATCGAGACCGGCACCGTGCACACCCTCATGCAACGCGTCTGCTGCGGAGCCGTGGCCAGCGGCACCGCCACCTTGGAAGCCGCCATCCACGGCCTGCCCTATTGTCTGGTTTACAAAGTCGCCTGGGGCACCTGGCTTTTTGGCAAGGCCGTGATCCGGGTGCCCTACCTTGGCATGGTCAATCTGCTGGCCAAACGCGAAGTCGTCCGGGAGCTCATCCAGACCCACTGCACGCCGCCGCGGATCGCCGGTGAACTCAACCGGCTGCACCGGGATGCTGCCATCCGTGCCCGGCTGCAGCTGGAGCTGGCAGAGGTTGTCGCCGGTCTCGCCGGGGATGGGGCCTACCAACGCGCCGCCCGGGCCATGCTGGAGGCCTGATCCCCGGCAGATGCCATGGGTGGGAGCGCCTGACGTTCCAAGCGGGGGGGCGTTTTTGCAAGCCATGGTATCGAGCGGGTGAAACATGATGCCTGCAAAACACCAGCCCTTCCCCGTCCCCTGAACGCCAGGTTTTCAGCTGTTTATATTTTTCTGGATTTTACAGAAATAATGGATTATGAGTCTTTAATTAAGAAAGGGTTACAATCCAGTGATTCCTCTCCGCCCCTCTTTCACGCCCCTTTTCGTCACGAAAACAACACCCTATAACCAAGGCATTCCCCTCCCTCACAGCTTATTCCACCCTTTTGGCGGAAACCTTTCCGAACCCGCCTTGCCTCATTTTTCAGATCCATCCGAGCTCCGCTCCCATATCAGCTCCGCTCCCATATCAACTCCCCCACCACCCAGCACCCATCAATCCAAAACCATAGCACCATTATGAAACCATCCCTCTTCGTCGCCGCCCTCCTTGCTCTCAGCTCTCCGCTCCTGCAGGCCGCTCAATCCGACTACTTTTTGAAAATTGATGGCATCAAGGGGGAGTCGGCCGATTCCGCCCATACTGCAGAAATCGAAGTCAGCTCCTTCAGTTGGGGCGTCTCCAATTCTTCCACCATCGCGGGTGGCGGAGGAACCGCGGGCAAGGCCTCCTTCCAGGATATCCATTTCACCATCGCCCTCGATAAGTCCTCCCCTACCCTCTTCCTCCGTTGTGCCGATGGCCAACATATTCCCACCGCGACCCTCTACGTCCGGAAGCCCTCCACCAATGGCACCACCGGTCAGGAGTTCTTCAAAATTGAAATGAAGGAGGTGCTGATCAGTTCCTACCAGGTGAGTACCCCTCCCCCCACTTCCGGGACCGCGGCGGGTGCGCCCCAACAGGCAATATCCATCAACTACGGGACCATCCATGTGGAACACACTGCCGCGGACGGTACCGTCACCAGATTTGGCTGGGACGTCAAAGCCAACATAAAAGCCTGATCCCTTCCTTTTATGAAGACACGTTGTCTCATTTTCCCATTCCGGCAATTTCTGCCAGCGCGCGGGACTGCGGCCTGCGCCCTGGCACTCCTGGCGATGGCTGGAGAAGCCTGCGCGGCGATTGATGCCTTCATCAAATTCGAAGGCATCCCGGGCGAAATTGCCGATGGCCGCTTTGCCGGCTGGTCCCCGGTGATCAGTCTCGGCGCCCAGGCAACCGTACCGCCCATTATTCCACCCGCCACTGACCCCGGGAATACGGTATTCGGGTTTTCGGTGAGGAAGAGCTGCGATAAAACGACACCACAAATAGCGGAACGGGTGGCCACCGGCCTGATCGTCCCCCGAGTAACCCTTGCCTTGATGGATGGCCTCTCCCCGGTCCTGCGCATCACGCTGCTGGATGTCCAGGTTTCCGCCTGCAGTATCGCCGGAGGGGCCAGCCAGCCCGTAGAAGAGGTCAGCTTTACCTATCAAAAAATCGAGTGGAGCAATACCGACCGCGAAGGTGGCGGGCAAACGGCTACATTCGATGTGGCCGCCAATCTGGGCTCCTCCAAGCCCCGCCTGCCTTTCCGGGCCTCGTTTGAGCGGTCACCCGCAGATTCCAGCCTCCATGTCACCTGCCCGGTCGAGAGCGGACACCGCTACCGGGTCCGGAGCAATACCAGCCTGGATGGCGCCTGGCAGACGGTCAGTGAATTCACCGCCACCGAAGACGGCACCATGGATCAGGTCATCCGGATCAGTGGGAACACGCTCTTCCTGCGGGTGGAGGAGATGGAATAGCCGACGGCTCCTGCCTTTGTATTGCTTACGCCGGTCTGGTTCTCCAGACCGGCGGTTTTTGCGCCGGGTCCGCCGCCGTGGTGCTCATTTCTGCAGTTCCTTCAGCAAGGCCTCCACGTACTGTGGACCGGACCGGTCCGGCTCGGGAGTTGGGTTGGCCTCCGTATAATCCAGCGCCTCAATCAGGGGCATCCAAGCCAGTCCGCCATCCGCCGAGGTGCTGCGGGAAAATACCGCCCACACCCGGCTCGGCACCGGGATTTGTTTCACCTGCCCCGTCCCCAGGGCTCCACAAGCTGCGGGGGGGGAGGTCACCAGATATTCCCGGCAAACCAATGGCCGGTCCGAATGGATGGAGCAGCTTTCCTCCTCCAGAAAGGGACACGGCACCCCCAGTCCGAAATAACTGATCCCAAAAACCCGGTAGGCCGCCTGATCACCGTCCGCCGGACCATGGGGCGGCAGCCCCGAGGCCGCCACGGCTTCCCGCGCCGATTTGAACCGCGCGCGCACTTCCCCGGCTTGCGCGGCCGGCATGGCCTCCACCAGCCTTGCCAGGTGCCGGGCCTCCGGTGGAGAAATCGGCACCATCTGCCGGCAGCAGGCGCCGCACCCCTTCGCACAGGAAATCCGGTGCCCTGCCCGCTCCACCCGCGCGACCGCCACATCTGTTAATTGATTGGCGAACCGTTGGACATCCGGCAGCAGGACCTCCGGCAAACATGGCCCCTTGGGCACCGTGAACGAGATGTTCATGGGCTCACCGTTGATCTTCAACTGACCACTCCCGGTAATCGTTTCCTGCATGCCCCCAGCCTGTTCCACCGGGCCACGGGATGTCAATGAAAAGCCCGACCGGAGCTGCTCCCGCGCAAAAGCACTATTCTTTTATCAGCAAAGGCTTCAGCCACTCCCAAACGCCAACCGGCCCCAGATTTTCCAGATTCCCCTGCTCTGCGCGCAGCACTTGAACATCATCTCCCAACGGCGCCCAAACGGCGGGATCTGTCGGACCGAAGAGCAGCCGGCAGGGGACTCCACAGACCGCTGCAAGGTGACTGATGCCGCTATCATGACCGAGGAATCCGCCGCACGTACGGAGACGGTTGGTCAACGCGGAAAGCTCCAATCCATGCAGTGACTCCCAAGGCAGGCTACTGGCATCCCATGCCGCCCTGATGGACGGCAGGCGATCGCTTTCGGCCTCTCCGGTAATGACCAGCCACCGGGTTTCCGGTTGGACGCGCTGCACCTGCTGGATCACGGTCAGCCAACGCTCCAGTGGCCAATTTTTGCGTGGACTTCCGCTGCCGGGATGGAAGGCAATCTGGTTTCCTCCCGCCTCCGGCAGTGCGTGTTGACCGGCCAACAGATCGACCCTGTCATCGAACCTCGCTCCGATGGATTCGATGACCGCAGCCAGTTGCCTGGCGGCAGGCGCCGGGCCCGCACAGCGCCAATCGCCCTGATGGAACCGCTTCACGCCACAGGCCAGGATTTGTTGTTGAAAGGCTCCATCCTGATCGGGCAGCCATGAGATTACGGAGTCAAACCCGGCCAGCCAATCCCGCCAGGCCGCGTCCACGTGGGCTCCCCGCACCAGCAGACTGGCCACGGCAGGGGCCTCCAGGCTGCGCCAGCCTGACACCAGACCAAAATCCTGCGCCAACTGACCGTAAGCGGAACGGGTCAGGAGTTGAACTTCAAAGCCGGCCTCCCGCAAGCCACCCAGCGCTGGAAGCGTCAGGATAAAGTCCCCCAGCGCCCCTCCCCTGACGGCGAGGACACGGCGGGGCGATTCAGCGGCGGGCGAGGGAACCATGGGCATATTTCACACTTCTCCAAAATGGTCCCATCCGCCGGACAATTCCGGCTCCCGCACGGACGGCCGGGTGATCACTCCAATTTTTGTCAGGCCCAGTTTGGGAAACTGGAGGGGCCACCGTTGCTGCAATGCTGGCCAGATGGCGGCAGGGAAAACCGCCAGCAGTTCATAGTCCTCCCCTTCCCCCAGCGCCTGCGGCAGGGTGGCTCCGGCGCGGCGCGGAATTTTTTCCACCTCCAACTGCCAGCCCGCCTTGCCCATGGCCGCAAGGCGCGGCAGGTCCTTGGCCAGACCATCACTGAGATCCATCATGGCGTGGGGTGGATAGTGTTCCGCCAGCCATTGGGCCTCTGCCAGCCGGGGGATGAAGTTCAAATGCCAACCGCTGGCAAAGCTGTCCCCCAGCTTCCCGGTCACTGCGATCACATCGCCCGGCCGGGCGCCGGAGCGGCGGATCACCCGGTCTTCCCTGACCTCGCCGGTCAAGGCCACGGAGATCACCACCGGGGCCCCGGCCGGCGCCGAGGAGGTCTCCCCGCCGGCAAGACCCACCCCCCAGAGCCGGGCCGCTTTCTTCAAACCCGCATAGGCCCCGCGGACCCAGGACAAGGGCACGTCCGGCCGCAACACCACCGTGATCAAGGCCTCGTTGGGCCTGCCCCCCATGCTGGCGATGTCACTCACCGCCCGCGCCAGGGCTTTGCGCCCCACCGCCGCCGGCGGCATGGCCATGGTAAAGTGGATCCCCTCCACCATGGCATCAGCCTTCAGCAGTTGGAGCAGGGGCGAACCCGGAATCCTGACAATGGCACAGTCATCGCCCGGACCGGTCAGGGTGCGGGGACTTTGCGGGAGCCCCTTCGTCAGGAGCGCGACCAGTTCATTCTCCGGCGGGAGGTTTTCAGGCTTTTTCGAGATACTGGGCGAGCTGCGGGGCATAAAACATGAGGGCAACCTGACACAAATTGAACATCGCGTGCATCACCATGGGCACCAGCAGATTTTTGGAATGCTCATAGGCTGCGGTGAACAGCAGCCCGAGCAGGGTGAGCGGCACAAAACTCAACACGTTGCCATGCACCGAGGCAAAGAACAGCGCGCTGCCCAGCGCCGCATAGGACCAGTGGGTGAACCGTTTGGCCACGCTGTAGAGGAATCCACGGAAGACCAGTTCCTCCATGAAGGGCGCGCCGAGACCGACGCAGAGGACCACTGCCAGCTTGGTCATGCCATCAGGGGATTGCCCGAGCGCTTTGACGATCAATTGCGGGGAAGCCTCCGACTGGCCCAGTAAATCCAGCAGCCAGGGCATCGTCAAATAATTGACCAGACCCACCAGCAAAGTGCCCGGCACGATCCACAGCAGCGCCCACACCGGCACCATCCCGATCCGTTGGCGCTTCAGGCCGAACAGGGATGGCAGGTTGAAACCCCGGAGCCCCGCCAGATAAAACAACAGCAATCCCGCCAGCCCCAACTGGAAGACCAACTGCATCAGCATCAGGTTCGCCGAAAGCTGGAACGATTCCCCGCTCTCCGGCGGCATGGCGAGGGGACCCATCAGCAGGCTAAGCACCGCCACGGTGGCCAGGGCCACCCAACCATCCACGCGCTTCCATCTCGGGTGGGCAGAGACGGGCTCCATCGACCCCGGAACTGGCAACAGGGGCACATCAAGGAAACTTCCGGCCGGTGAATCATCCTCATGCGGAATCACCGGATGCACCGGATGCACTGGACGCGCCCGGAACCAGACTTGAAAAGCCAAGAGCGCCAAGGGCACGGAGGCGAGGATCCAAGCCAAGGCGAGGAGGAGCAGGTGATGTTCGGCGGGCGTCATCCTGCGGTCAGGGAACGAGGGATTCCGGCAGCAGATAACATTGACCGGCCCGCAGACGCGGCAGGAGGCGGTCGGCGATATCAATTTCCAGCCGTTGGGTTTCGAGGGACGCTTTCGACAGAATGGAAGGCAAACTGATCAGGGGCGGCGGGCGGGTGTATTTCACCACCGCCGCATCTTTTACGCCGGCAAGCTCGCGGGCGGCCTGCCAGGCGTCTTCCAGATAGCCCGTGCGATCCACCAGTTTCAGGTCCACGGCATCGGCCCCGCTGATGATGCGTCCATCCGCGATCCCGTTTTTGAGCGTTTCCACCGGAATGCCGCGCGCCTCCGAAACGATGCCGACAAAACGCTCATAGGTCTGCATCACCAGTCCCTGGGTGTAGGTATTTTCCTCGGGAGTCATCTCACGGTGGCCTGACAGGCTGTCCTTGAAAACCCCGCTGCGGAACACCCGCTTGGTCAGGCCGATTTTCTCCATCGCGCTCCCATAACCAAAGGATTGAATGATCACCCCGATGCTGCCGGTCCAGGTGTTGACGTTGGCCACCACTTTCCTGGCCCCGCAGGATACATAATAACCGCCGCTGGCTGCCATGCTGTCCATGTAAACGACCACCGGTTTGCGCTCGTTGGCCTGCTTGACCGCGTGATAGATGGTATCGGAAGCGGTGACCTCGCCGCCCGGGGAGTCGATGCGCAGCACAATGCCTTTGATCCGCGGGTCCGCCAGAGCCTGCTCCAGGGCGCGTTTGGTTTCGGTGACCAGACTCGAACCGCGCCCGTCTTCATCGGAACTGATGACCCCGGTGAGATCGATCTGGGCAATCCGGGGCCCATGCGCGGCATCCGAGGCGGCGGACTGCACGAGGAGTTGTTGGAAACGGTCGGGCTCCTGCACGTGGTCGGCTTTTTTGCCGAAAAGCATCCCGGACAACAACACATTGGCCATTAAACTAAGCACCAGCACGCCCAGCGCGGCGACTCCCAGAAATCCGAGGACCTGTTTTCTCATAAGGGCGGCACCGTATCAGTCCGGCCCCGGCCCACAAGGCGGAACACGCTCCACCCACAGCCACCCGGCCCGGCGCCTCAGAAAATGATTTCCCGGCAGATTCCAGCGGGCCGGTCCCGTGGCCGGATCAAGCATCGACGTGGCCTGCCGGAGGAGGGCCGATGAAACATCCGGCACCTTCCGGGCCCGCAGCCAACCGGCCAGTACGGTATCCCTCAGGACGGGATGCAGCTTGATCAATTCAGCCACCCGCAGTTTTTCCTGAGGAATCCATGAGGCTGCGGACTGATCCAGAAATCCGCGGGCGTTTTCAGCCCAGGCCGCAGCGCGTCCCATGGCCGGGGCGGTGGGACGTTGGAAAATCGCATTCAGCAACGGCAGCACTTCCAGCCGCAGGCGGTTCCGGACGACATCCGGCACGGCATTGGAGGCGTCCTCGCGGAAAGTCCAGCCGTTCGCCACGGCCGCGGCGAGGAGGTCGGCCTTGGATCGGGTCAGCAAAGGCCGGAGCAACTGCAGGGGTGTGCGGAATCCAGGCACGGTCAGGCTGGTCTCAGCGGCCATGCCAATGAGGCCCGCCGAGCCACGGCACAGATTCATCAGCACGGTCTCCGCCTGGTCATCCGCATGATGGGCCAGGAAAACGCGATGGCAGCGGTGCTGTTTGGCAGCTTCCGCAAAAAACCGGTGGCGCGCCCGCCGCCCGGCGGTTTCCAGCGAAATCCCGGCCGCGGAGGCTTCCGCCCTGACATCCCGTTTGCCGGTGATGCAGGGCAGCTGCAGCCCCGCCGCCAAACGGGCAACCCAGCGGGCATCCGCGGTGCTGGTCCGGCCACGCAGCCCATGGTCCAAATGGCAGACCACCAGGTTCTGGTAGCCTGCGGAAATCAGGGTATGCAGCAGGACCACCGAATCCATCCCGCCGCTGACCCCGATCAGATACCGTTTTCCCGGCGGCCAGCGGCCGGGCCAAGGAACGCCATCCCCATCCGGCGGTGCTCTCCGCGCCCCCTCAATCCCGGACAGTGCCTTTGGTTTCATCAATATTGATCGGGTTGCCGGATTCCTGATGGCCCCGCAGGTTCCCCAGGTCCGGATTTCAATCCAGCCACTCGTAAATCGTGGAAGCCGTCTCCAGTTGGCGCAGCATCTTGTCACTGTTCCGGCGGATGCGCCGGCAAAGCTGGGTGGAAATACTGCGCAGCAGCTGCACCCCGTAAACTGGATTCTCCTCCAGATAGCAATCGAGTGCATCCTTGGAAATACTCCACACCCGCGACGTCAATACCGCCTTCACGTCAGCACTGGCCTTTTTGGGGTCGATCACATTCATTTCGCCGACACTTTCGCCGGGCATGATCATGCCCAGTTCCACAATACTGGCGTCCGAGTGGGCGGTGGCGGAGAGCTTTCCGGAAATCAGGATACACAGGAGATCCTGACGCTCGCCCTGTTTCATGAGGAAGAACCCCTCGGGCAGATTGGAAAACTTCCCGGAAGCCGCCAGCGCAGCCCGGGCACTTTCCGGCAGGGACTCGAGAATCCCAATGGGCGGCAGGGATGAGCGCGAAGTGGAGTCGGCCATATTAAATGAGGATGGAATCGCCCGCCAGGTGTCCGCACTCAAGAGGACATATTCCGCTGGCGCAGCCACCCCTCATCAAGCAGACCGCGTGCCGGATTCCCCGGGGGAAACCGCATGCCAGGCGGCGCAGCCTGTGCTATCCCCAAAGTGAATCCATGACCTTTTCCCCTGACTCCACAGCATCACCCGGTGGGTTTGTCCTGTGTGGGTATGTAATCGATGCCCCGGAGTGGGGACTGCTGCGCCATTTTGAGCAGGGGGCGGTAGCCGTCCGCGAGGGCCGGATTTTCGCGGCCGGACCGGAAAGCGAAGTCCGGGCCATGCTGACGGATTGGCCTGATTCCGCATGGCATCGGGCCCCTCAGGGACAACGCTGGCTGGTCATGCCGGGCTTGATCGATGTCCACGCCCACGTCCCCCAATACCCCGTAGTGGGCAGGGTGGAGTCGGAACTGCTGCCCTGGCTGAAACGGCATATCTTCCCAGCCGAACAGGCCTTCACCGGCCAGCGCCCCGGCCTCCGGGAGGAACTGGACGCCTTCTTCGCCGAAATCGCCGCCCAGGGCACTACCACCGCCATGCTGTATGGCGCCGTTTGGCAGGACAGCACCGACCTCGCCTTCGCCGCCGCCGAACGCAGCGGCCTGCGCGTCTTCATGGGCAAGGTGATGATGGACGTGGACAGCTATGGATTCGGCTCCAGGTGGCCCGCCGCCCGCACCCGGGAAGTCTCCCTGGCGGAAACCCGGGAACTGATCACCACGTGGCATGGCCGCGATGCCGGGCGGCTGGCATATGTGGTCTCGCCCCGCTTTGCCGTGACCTGTTCCCGCGAGCTGATGACCGCTGCCGGGGCTCTCGCTGAGGAATCGGGTTGCGCCATCCAGACCCATCTCTCCGAAAACCATGCCGAGATCGAATACGTCCGGAAGCTCTTTCCGGAAGCCGCCAGTTATACCGAAGTCTACCGGCGCCATGGACTGCTCGGACCGCGCTCGGTCCTGGGACATTGTGTGCATCTTGCACCGGAGGAACTCGACCTGCTGGCCGCCACACGAAGCACCGTGGCACACTGCCCCACTTCCAATTTTTTCCTGAACAGCGGCCTCTGTCCCTTGAATCGCCTGCGCGGCTACGGTCTCCGCATCGGTCTCGGCTCCGATGTGGCCGGCGGACCGGAACTCAACCTCTGGCAAGTCATGCGCTCGGCGATCGAAACGCAGAAAGCCCGCCGCTTCCATGATCCGTCCGTGCCGGAACTTACGCCCGGTCAAACGCTATATCTGGCCACCGCGGGCGGGGCCGATGTGGCTGGCCAGGCCGCCGTCACCGGCACCCTGTCGCCCGGCATGGAGGCTGACGTAACGGTTTTTGATCTCAATGCCGTCCTGCCCCTCCAAGGCCGGTTCACCAGCCCCGACCCCGCGCCGGAAGCCATGGCGGCGCTGATGATCTACCGTGGCGGCCCGCACGCCCTGCGGGGCGCGTGGGTGCGCGGGCGGAAAGTGGCCGGGCTCTGAATTCAGCGGCCCGCCTCCGCAAAAACGGCCGTATCACAAAATCGGACTCGCCTCGTCAGACTGAACCTGTCAATTTTCACTTTCACATGAGCCAGCCTCCTCAGCCCCCCCCCGAAATTCCCTCCGGCCCACCTCGCCTTCCTTCCGGTCCGCCAAGCCTCCCCACCGGCCCGCCACCCATGCCGACAGGCGCTGCGGCTTATCAGCCATCCCCAGCACCCCGGAGTCTGGCGTCACGACCGATGTTTTGGATCGTGCTCATGGTCGGCATTTTGGCATTCATCGCGTTCCTCGCCGCCGCGGGCTTTGCCGGGTACAGCAAAGTCATCAAACGGGTGAAGGAAAAGCAGGCCAAACAGGAAGCCTTGGCGGAACTCGAACAGTTGACCAAGGAACAGCGCCAGTCCCTGCGCCATGAACTCGATGGGACCGGAGGCATCAGCAGCAATTCCGAAGAGCATCTGGACAAATTGCAGCAGGCCTTGAAGAAATCCGGCACCGGTACGGACGGGGATGCGGCCGCCGCCAGAGCGGCCGCCGCATGGAGTGAAAAAATCGGTGAGGCTACCAAGCGTTTTGAGGAAGCCTCCGTCAAGCTTGATGACCCAGCCGTGATGGATGCGGCTACGCTGAAATCCAAAAAGGATATCGCGCTCCGACGCACGCTGGTGCGGGACTTCATCGCCGCCAACCAGCAGTTGGCGGAAGTGTTCCAGAACTCGGAGCGCGATCTGAATGCCAATCTCCGGTCTGAAGGCGTGCCTCCGGGAGTCCTTCCTCCTATGGCCAAGGGCTTTTTCGCCTCGCTGCGCCAGCAAAATCCCATCGTCCAAAAAATCCGGGAGCAGGACACGGCCTATGGCGGCGTCATGCTCCAGTGGCTGGATCTCGTCGAGACCGAGTGGGGATCCTGGACCGTGGAAAACGACGAATTGACTTTCACCAACCAGGCTGCCAACGAATTGAATAGCAAATTCCTTGCGGACCTCGAAGAAATCGGGAGCGTGCAGGAGGACGCTCAACGCCAGATGTTGGAGCTTCAGGAAAAAGCGCAATAATCCCGAAGCCTCGCGGCGGAAGGGCAGCCCCGCGGTTCGTGAAGGAATGGCGCGCAGGCCTGCGAATTGCCATTTGTCATTTCCGGAAATGCATCCACACTCCACGCTCCCATGTTGACCTTTTCCATTTATCTCGTTGGCGTTCTGCTCGTCATTGTGTGCCTGCTGATCGTGCTTCTCGTGCTGATGCAACGTCCCAAGCAGGAGGGCCTTGGCGCCGCTTTTGGCGCTGGGGTGACCGATCAAATCTGGGGTTCCCAGACCACCAACGTCCTGCAAAAAGGCACGGTTTACCTTGGCGTGATGTTCTTCGTGCTGAGCATTACGCTTTGCGTGTTGGAAGCCCGGAAGTCCCGCCAGTTCACTGGCATGAAGGTGCCGACGGCTCCTGTGGTGGCGATCCCGGCTTCTCCAGCCACTCCGGCCAGCACAACCTCCACCCCGTTTGAAATTACTCCAGCTCCAGTGACCCCGGTCACGGAAACGCCCGCCCCTGCCCCTGCGGCGGAAACGCCGGCTCCCGCAGCCCCACCGGTGGAAACGCCCGCCGCAACACCAGCTCCGGCTGAAGTTCCTGCTGCCACGCCAGCCCCTGAGGCTCCAGCGCCGGCGGTGGAAGCCCCCGCCGCTCCCGCAGAAGCCCCCGCCAAATAATCTGCCTGCTCCCACTCCCAAGCGCCCGGTCCGTCCGGGCGCTTTTTTTATTCAGACCATCCTGTCCCTGCCAAGCTATCTTTCGCCTCCATGTCCCACGACCCTGCCCTGCTCCAACGTCTCGCAGCCTCCACCGGCACTCCCTTCTGGCTTTATGATGCCGCAGTAATCCGCCAGCGCATTGCTGCCATCCAGACCATTACGTCAGGGGAAGGCGTGCAGGCCCGGTTTGCCATGAAAGCCTGTCCGGCCACCAAGGTTCTCCAGGAAATGGCCGCCGCCGGGATTTGGATCGACGCGGTCTCCGGCAATGAAATCCTGCGGGCGAGGCATGCGGGCCACGCCGCCGGCCAGGAACCACCCGTGATTTGTTACACCTCTGATGTCTTCCGCGACAACGCCCTCGAAGTGGTGCTTCAGCACGGCATTCTTCCTAACATTGGATCACCGGGCATGATCCGCGACCTCGCTGCGGCCGGTTACCAAGGAAAAATCTCCCTGCGGGTCAATCCCGGCTTCGGCCATGGCCACGTGAACTCCTGCGACACTGGCGGCCCCAGCTCCAAGCACGGCATCTGGTATACCGATGTCCCCGCCACCCAGGCCGCCGCCACCGCCGCCGGGATGCAGGTGGTCATGCTGCATGCCCATATCGGCAGCGGTCCGCAATTTGACGAACTGCTCAGCAATCTGAACCGGCTGGTAAGCGAATTCGCCGATCTGGCTCCTTCCCTGCCCCATCTTGAAGCCGTCAGTCTCGGCGGTGGCATTCCTCACAATTACCGCGACCCGTCCGCCACCTTGCCCCTGGAAAAGCTGGGCGCCCTCTTTACTGCGGCCCGGGAAACCCTCAGCCAGGCCGCGGGTCGCCCACTGCGCCTCGAAATCGAACCCGGCCGTTATTACGTCGCCCCGGCCGGCACGCTGGTCACCCGCGTCACGGATGTGAAACAAACCCAGACCAACGAAAAGGGCCCCGGAGCCACCTTTGCCATGGTCGATGCCGGTTTTGTCGATCTCGTCCGCCCGGCCATGTATGGTTCCTGGCATGGGATTGAAATCGTGGGCCGTCCCGCCGATGCCCCCACCGAGCCCATCGTAGTCGCCGGACCGCTCTGCGAAAGCGGCGATGTCTTCACCCGTGACGATGCCGAACTCATCCAACCCCGCGACCTTCCCCGACCCGTTCCTGGCGACCTCCTTACCCTCCGCGACACCGGAGCCTACGGTTACGCCATGAGTTCCAACTACAATTCCGTCGGCCGGGCCCCGCAGATCTGGCTGGAACCCGACGGCACCCTCCTTCAAATCTCCCGTCGGGAAACGCTGGCGGACATTCTGAAGGCGGAAACGAATGAGCTGTTGGGGGCTGGTTGATGGCATTGAAAAAACAATGGGCAGCTCTTGGGTGGTCTACGACACACGCACAAGCCACGATTTGCGGGCATCGCCCATCCTAGCCTGAATCTGTAGCAGACAGGCCGGGTACAGAAGCAGCAGCCAGCGCCCCGAGGGTGGACGAAGCTCCTGGTGAGTTGCCGCCCCGGATTTGCAATCTTGACAGCATCCAATTCCGCGTCACGATAGCACCATGCGCACCACGATCACCATCGACCCGGACACTGAGGCGCTCCTGAAAGAGGAAACCGCCCGCAGCGGCCAATCCTTCAAAGTCGTGCTGAACCAATCCATCCGGCGCGCCTTGGGTCACCGCACCAGACCTGCCGTTGCCTTGCAGCCCCTTTTTACTGCAGCATTCCCTCCGGCATTGCTGGAATCCAGCATGAACCAGCTGGCTGATGCCTTGGACGACGAAGAAACTCTCCGGGAACTGCAGGAATGATCCTTCCCGACCTCAATCTGCTGCTCTACGCCTACAATCCGCATGTGCCGCAGCACGCCAAAGCGGCTGCCTGGTGGACAGCTTTGTTGAATGGCGACGAACTCATCGGCTTGCCCAACGAAATCTGCCTCGGCTTTGTCCGCATCGCCACCAACGCCCGGCTCGGAGCCGCCGCCGTCCCCTTGGCCCAAGCCGCCGCCGTCGTGCAGCAATGGATCGACCTCCCCCAGGCTAGAATCCTGCTCCCCGGCCCCGGCCATTTCAAACAAGTCATGGACCTCATGACCGGAGCCATGGGTTCCGGGGCTTTGGTTTCGGATGCCGCCCTCGCCGCGTACGCCATCCAAAACCGGGCCACCCTGCACTCCAACGACGCCGATTTCTCCCGCTTCACCGGTCTCTCATGGAAGAATCCCCTCGCCGGATGAAATGACCGCCCCCAACTTCCAGTAAAGACTCAAGGGCCGCGCGGCCTGACAAATCCTCCATCACCAACCACAAATCATCAATTCAATGACCCGGACCCAGTGGCTCATCTGCATCATCGCCTCCATCGGCTTTGCCTTTGATATTTATGAGCTGCTGATGCTCCCGCTGATCATCAAGCCGGCACTGCTTTCGCTGGGTGGACTGGTCGTCGGCACTCCGGAATATACTCACTGGGCGCGCATCCTCTTTTTCGTCCCGGCCATCGCGGGCGGGGTTTTTGGATTGCTGGGCGGTTGGCTGACCGACCGCCTGGGCCGCCGCCGGGTCCTGACCTGGAGTATTCTGATTTACGCCCTCGGGGCCTTTGCCGCCGGATTTGCCACCACCCTGCCTCAATTGCTCATCTGCCGTTGCTTTGTCTTCGTAGGCGTCTGTGTCGAATTTGTCGCCGCGGTCGCCTGGCTGGCCGAGATTTTCCCCGACCCGAAACAGCGTGAAAAAGTCCTCGGATTCACCCAGGCCTTTTCCTCTCTCGGTGGTCTGCTGGTCGCCGTCGTTTATGGCTTCGCGGTGCGCCATGCCAGCGACCTGCCTGCCATCCACGGCACCCATGAAGCCTGGCGCTACACTCTCATTTCCGGACTGATCCCCGCCATTCCGCTCATCATCATCCGTCCTTTCCTTCCCGAATCACCTTCCTGGCTCGCCAAAAAAACCGCCGGCACCCTGCGCCGCCCGAGCATCAAGGAACTTTTTTCCCCGGCCCTGCTCCGCACCACCCTGGTCACCACCGCCCTGTTCGCCTGTTGTTATGGCATTGCCTTTGGGGCCATCCAGCACCTGCCTCAGATGGTGCCTGGCCTCGCGGATGTGAAGACCGCCGTTACCACGGCCCAGGACGCCGTAAAGCAGAAAGCCACCCCGGAGGCCCCGCTCAATCCCAAGGCGTTGGTGATCGCGAAATCCGAGACTGAGCAAAAAGCCTCCGCCTCGGTACAGACCTGGCAGGAAGTGGGTGGTCTGGTGGGCCGCGTCCTGCTGGCCTTTGCCGCACTTTATATTGTGAGCCGCCGCGCCCTGCTCCGCTTGTTCCTCGTGCCCGCGCTGATTTTCATTCCCGGACTGTTCTGGTGGATGGGCAACAACTTTGGCACTCCGGAAGTCCTCGGAATGTTCAAATGGGCGGTGTTTGCCGCCGGGATTCTGCTGGTGGCCCAGTTCAGCTTCTGGGGGAATTACATCCCCCGCGTGTTTCCGATCCATCTGCGGGGCACCGGCGAAAGCTTCGCCGCGAACATCGGCGGCCGCGTCATCGGCACCAGCATGGCCTGGATCTTCTTCACCTTCAGCGCCTCCACTCCCCCGAATCCCGGTAAAATGGCCGCCACCGCCGCCATCATCGCGTTGGTCATGGGCGTCTGCGGGCTCATCCTGACCTTTTTCCTGCCCGAGCCGCTTCCCGAAGACGAAGCCGGTCATTAAACGCCAGGGGGCCCCGATTTCCGGAAACCGGAACCAGCGGCCGCGCTACGGCCTGCTCCCCCCGGGTTACGGCAGGGTCATGCTGCCTTTCCATCCACCCGCAGGACACCATCCGTCAGGATTTTCGCGCGCAGTCCTCCGTGATTCTTCAAAGCCCCCTCCGCTCCGGGATGGAACGCCTGGTCCATCCAATAACACGGGGTGCACTCGCTCATGCCGAGGAAGCGCACGCCCTGGATTTCGAACTCCTGGCCAATCAACGCATTCAGGTCCTGCCCTTCCGTAATGATGTTCCGCCGGAACACCGATGATGGCCGGTCCCACACCTGGAAGCGCGCGCAGAGGGATTGATAGATCTCCTCCGCAAAAAAAGTGACCTGCCCCTTGTAATCCTTCTTGAAACCGAAAAAGCGGTCTCCCTCAATGCCCTGCCCCGCCACCAGCTTCAATTCCGGCACCTCGATCATGGGAGCCGTACCCGCCGGCTGCCCATGATGTCCGAAATAATTGTGCCCGGGGGAAAGATAGAGATGCAGCAGGGTCATGATGGGGGAAGGCGCGGTTAGGCAGGTGACTTCCGTGGAGCCGCAGGCGCGATGCTCACCTCCACGCTTTTGGAAGTCGGCGTACCGCTGCCTTCCGCGGAGGATCCCAGCGGCACCAGCACATTGGCTTCCGGATAATAAGCGGCGCAATTGCCGGACGGCATTTCGTAGGGCACCGCCTGAAATCCATCGGCGTGGCGCGTGCCATCGCTCCAGTAGCTGGTGATATCCACCAGCTGCATCGGTTTGAGGCCCTGCTTTTTCAAATCGTCCGGATTCATGAAAACAACGCGGCGGCCATGTCCGATACCACGGTAGCGGTCATTCAACCCATAGATGGTGGTATTGAACTGATCATGGCTGCGGAAGGTCTGCAGGACAAACCGGCCCGGAGCAACGGTGAAGGCCGTGACGGGCCCCGTGTGAAACTCCGCCTTTCCGGAAGGGGTATCCCATACCCGGCGGCCTGCTTCGTTGGGCATGCGGAAACCACCCGGCTGGCGCACCCGGGCGTTGTAGTCCGTGCAGTCCGGCACCACCCGGGAAATCGATTCCCGGATGTGATCGTAATTGTTGGAATAATCCTGCCATAGCGCCGCATCGGTTTTGCCGGACAACGCGGCCGAGGCCAATCCACAAACGATGGCGGTTTCACTCTGCAGCTGTGGCGAGGCCGGTTTCAATTGCCCGCGGGAGGCGTGAACCATGCTCATGCTGTCCTCCACGGTGACAAACTGCGGAACCCCCTGACGCAGATCCTCCTCACTGCGCCCAAGACAGGGCAACAGCAGGGCGGTCCGGCCGGTGACGAGATGCGAGCGGTTCAGTTTGGTGGCGATATGCAGGGTCAGGGCGCAGCGGCTCAAGGCTTCAGCGGTGTACTCCGTATCCGGCGAAGCCTGCAGGAAATTGCCTCCCAAAGCGGCAAACACCCGGACCTTGCCGTCGTGCATGGCCCGGATGGAAGCCACCGTATCGTAGCCATGCATCCGGGGGGCATGGAAGGAATACTCCCGTTCCAGACTATCGAGAAAACTGTCCGGCATTTTCTCGAAGATCCCCATGGTGCGGTCGCCCTGCACGTTGGAATGCCCGCGCACGGGACACAATCCTGCTCCTGGTTTACCGATCGCTCCCAATAGCAAATGCACGTTGATGACTTCCCGGATGGTGGCCACCGCATTGCGGTGCTGGGTCAGGCCCATGGCCCAGCAGGTGATCAGATTTTTCCGCTCGGCCGCAGCGCGGGCGGTTCGTTGCATGGCCTCGCGGGGCAGCCCGCTGAGCCGCTCCAGTTCCTCCCAGTCCTGACGGCGCACCCTGTCTGCATATCCTTCAAATCCGGTGGTGTGGGCCTTGATGAAGTCGTGATCGATGGTGTTGTCGTCCACCAGGGTCTTGGCCATGCCCCGCAGCAGCGCCATGTCCCCATTCAATTTCGGCTGAAGATAATCCGCGGCCAGCGGGGTGGCTTTCCCCAACACTCCAGCCACTTCCTGGGGGTGCATGAATCCCAGCAATCCCGCTTCCCGCAGGGGGTTCACCGCCACCACATGTCCACCATGGCGCACCGCGGTCTGCAGGGCACTCAACATGCGGGGATGGTTGGTTCCCGGATTTTGTCCTATCAATAAGATCATACCGGCGTGATGCAGATCATCCAGGGTGACCGTTCCTTTGCCGACCCCCACCGCCTCCTTCATGGCGAGACCGCTCGATTCGTGACACATGTTGGAACAATCCGGCAGATTGTTCGTCCCCAGCTGGCGGGCCAGCAATTGCCAGACAAAGGCAGCCTCATTGCTGGCCCTTCCGGAGGTGTAAAACACGGCATGGTCCGGCGACGGCATCGCCTTCCACTCCGCTGCCGCAAACTCAAAGGCGGTTTCCCACGAAATGGCTTCGTAATGAGCGGCACCCGGCCGCAGCACCATCGGTTGGGTCAACCGTCCCCTCTGGTCCAGCCAGTAGTCGGATTCCGCGGCCAGTTCCGCGATGGAGTATTTGCTGAAAAATGCCGGATCGGCCCGGGCTGAAGTGATTTCCGAAGCCAGGGCCTTGGCCCCATTCTCACAAAACTCAAAAGCACTGCGGTGTCCTTCCGGATCGGGCCATGCGCAGCTGGGACAATCAAATCCTTCCCTCTGATTCAACCCCAGCATCCCCTGCACCGCCCGCAGCGGACCAGTGCGCGTCAGCAGATGCCGGAAGGAGGAAACCACCGCCACCGTGCCGGCTGCGGCATGGGAAGGTTCGCCGGTTTGTAGCCCGGAGGGGTCTTCCGATGGAGTGAGAGCGATTGATTCAGGGGGGAGGGGCATGGGGATGTTAAGGATACGACCGGCGGGGCGGCACGTAAGCAAATAACCGGGGAACGGCAAGCTCCGAAAGCTTGTCACAAACCCGTGAAACCGCGGGGGAATTTTAACCGCACGGTCCCGGTCAGGGCACCACCTCCACCGGCGTACCCAGTTCAGTGGCTTCAAACAATATTTCCGCCATGCCCCGGGGCAGGCGGATACAGCCATGGGACGCCGGACTGCCCGGATGCGGGATGGGCCCCGCGTGCATACCGATGGCGCCGTTGATACGCATCCAAAAAGGCATGGATGCTCCCACAAACCGCCCGCCGGACGGCACTGCGGACCGGCCATTCCTCGCGTTCCGGTTTACGGTGCCCCCACTTGCATCGACCACCACGCCCCAAGAGGTGGACCGCTTGTATCTGGCTTTTTCCTTGATACTGAAAGACCCCACCGGCGTGGGGTGACTGCTGGTGCCGCTGGCCACATAAGTCCACCCAGCCGGCTGCCCGCCACGGCTGAGCTGGGCTTTTTGTTCACTGAGATCAATGGTCACAGTCACAGGGCCGGTCAATTCCGCCCCTGTCCATTCGTACAACACCGGCCCTGCCGGTTGTTGACCCGGGAGGACCCGCTGCGACTCCACGAGGGGCAAGGGTTGTACCTGACGGCACGAAGAAGCCATCCCGGCAACAGCCAGCGCCAAACCTATCCGGGAGGTGATTTGCTTAATTTGGATCATGACATGAATAGTTTCATGTATCAGCGGATGTTACGCCATAAAGACACCTTCCGGGAGGGTTTTTTCAGGAAACGCGAGGGCGGGCTGCCGGAACCTGCTGGGTCAGACAGTGGAACGAACCCAGACCCCAGACCAGTTCCCGGGAATTGATAGGCACGATTTGGCGGTCTGGAAAGGCCTCCTTCAGAATCGCAATCGCCTCATGATCCCGTGGATCGTCAAAGACCGGCAACAGCACCACCGTGTTGGCGATGTAGAAATTCGCGTAACTCGCCGGCAGCCGCTCGCCGTCCATGATGACCGGTGACGGCATCGGGAGCGTAATCACATTGAGCGGGCTGCCATCCTCCGTGGTCATACGGCAGAGCCGCTGATAGTTCTCCTCAAGCGGCCGGTAGTTCACGTCGGATTCGTCCTCTTCAATGACGGTCAGGACTGTCTCCGGATTGATGAACCGGGTGATATCGTCAATGTGCCCATCCGTGTCATCGCCCACAATGCCATCGTGGAGCCACAACACTTTCTCAAAGCCGAGGAAGTCGTTCAGATGCGTTTCAATCTGGCTGCGGTTGAGCTGGGGATTCCGGTTGGGATTGAGCAGGCAGCTTTCCGTAGTCAGCACCGTGCCGCAGCCGTTGCAGTCGATCGATCCGCCCTCCAACACCAGCCCGGCATCGTATTCCGGCAGGCCGAGCAGCCGGGCCATGGCCGTGGAAATGCCGTTATCAGGAAAAGCCTCGGGGTATTTCCCACCCCACGCATTGTATTTCCAAGAGGTGGCGGCCACCTGACCCAACTCATCATTCACAATAAAAATCGCCCCATGATCCCGGCACCAGGGATAGACCGCCGGGATGTCGGTGATCACCAGATTCCGCTTCGTCTCCGCATCCAGATTCGCCTCGACGTAAGCGCGGTCGGCAGGGTCCGTGCAGTTCAGATAGAGCCGCTCGGAGGTCGTGATGGCCCGGATCATTTCCAGAAATACCGGCAGGACCCGGTCATGATGGTCACCTTCCGGAAATGAGGTATCCTTCCGGGAAGGCCAGCTCATCCAGGTGGCGGCGTGCGGTTCCCATTCAGCCGGCATCCGCCAGCCCTGTTCGGCAAGAGTAGGTTCAGACATGGCTCAAAAAATCGGAGGGGTAAATCAGGCAAGGAACCGCTGGGTGAGGTCGCCATAGGCATCCACCCGCCGGTCGCGCAGGAAGGGCCAGACCTCACGCTGCTGACGCACCAGATCGAGATCGATTTCCGCGAGGAGCACCTCTTCCTTGTCGGTGGAAGCGTGGGCGATCAGCGCCCCGGAAGGATCCGCCACAAAACTGCGGCCCCAGAATTCAATACCCGGACTGCCGTTCGGCGCTTCATGGCCGCAGCGGTTTGGCGCCGCCACGTAGCATCCGTTGGCCACCGCATGACTTCTCTGGATGATCTCCCAGGATTGATATTGCCGTTCGCCATGCTCATCCTTTTCAGGTGCCAGCCAACCGATCGCGGTCGGATAGAATAAAATCTCCGCCCCATGCAGGGCCGTGAGCCGGGCCGCTTCCGGATACCATTGATCCCAACAAATCAGCACACCGATCCGGCCCACCGCAGTGTCCCAGGCCTTGAAGCCCAGGTCACCGGGCGCGAAGTAGAACTTCTCCTCAAACTGCGGGTCATGCGGGATGTGCATCTTCCGGTAAACCCCCAGCAGGGAGCCATCCGCGTCGATCACCGCACAGGAATTGAAATACAACCCTGGAGCCCGCTTCTCATAAACGGGCAGCAGAATCACCACGCCCAGCTTTCTGGCCAGCTTGCAAAAGCGGTCTGTCAGCGGCCCTGGAATACTCTCCGCCAGTCCGAAATAATCGTGGTTCAGATTCTGACAAAAATACACGGAGGCAAACAGCTCCTGCAGGCAAACCAGTTTTGCCCCTGCCTTCGCCGCCTCGGTGATGCGCTGTTCCGCCTTTTTCACATTCGCCTTCACATCCGCCCCGCAGGTCATTTGCACGAGGCCGATTTTAAAAGCCCGTGAGGTCGTTGATTTGGATTTTGCAGCCATCCCAGGAAAGTCTGGAATATCCGCCCCGCTTGCAAGGGAAGATGCACCCGAAACCCATGATGATTTCCGGATGCAAACGGGAAGTTGGCTAGGATACCACAACCTTCCTCCGGCCCAGAAAACTCAAACCAGCCAGCACCACGGCCCCTACCCCCGCAGCCGCAAGGATGTCCACTCCGGGCACAAAGCGGTCCTCGTATTCGGTGAAAACGATTTCGGTGATTTCGTCCTTCTTCTCGACGGCGACTTTATTTTTAGTCCAGCCGGGGTTTTTGCCCGCAGCGAGCCACCAGCCAGTGGTGCCGAGAAGGAGAAGCAGGGCGAGGAGGCGGAGGGTGGTTCTCATAAATTCGGGGATTGGGGCACAAAAGAGGGCACGGCGGAAACCTTTCCACCGTGCCCATCCCGGAAATAGTTATTTGGGGCTGGAGCCGGCGATGGCGAGGCTGATCACGATGTCGTCGGCGACTTTGTCCGCCGGGGCTTTGGGATTGATGCCGTAGTCGGCTCGCTTGATGGTGAATTCGGTGCGGATGACCATGAGGTCTCCCTGCATTTTGCCACCGGTGCGCGCTCCGAGCTTGTCCTTGAGCAGGGTCACGGTGGCTGGGACAGAAATCTCCTTTTCGACGCCCTTGAGGCTGAATTTGCCTTTCACCTTGGCGGTGGCTTTTTCGCCCTCCATTTTGAATTCCGACAGCCCGCTCACCGTGAAGCTGATGGTGGGGTGTTTGGCCACATCCAGCCATTCGGCGCCCAGCATGTGCTCCTTCATCATGGCGTTTTCCACGCTCAGGGTTTTGGCGTCGATCACGATGCTGCCCTTGGTGGCTTCCGGCTTGGCGGGATCAATGGTGAGGGTCCCACTGACGCCATTGGCACTGCCACTGATGGTTTCCAAAGGGGCGTCGAGTGTGAATCGGGCCGTATTGACGCCTTTGGGGTCTTTGAAGTCGAAGGTTTGCTCCGCCGCAGTGGCAGCGAAGGGGAGGAGGCAGCAGGTGAGGAGGAGGGTGGTTTTCATAATGGATTCAGAGGGGAGAGGTCGAGAGCCTGCAAGGCTGCAAGTGGTGTTTGGGAAGAGATTGGGAAAAAGGTATCAGGCGGCCAGGTGGTGATCGATCCACTGGCGCAGTTCGACGGCGCTTCTCAGGCCGGTGATCATCTCGCGGGGGGTCCCCGCCTTGTAGAACACCAAGGCCGGGATCCCCCGGATGCCAAAGGAACTGGCCAACGCCGGCTCTTCGTCCACGTTCACTTTGACGACTTGAAGACGCCCCTCATACTCCTTGGCCAGTTCGCCGAGGAGAGGGGACAACTGACGGCAAGGCCCGCACCAAGGTGCCCAGAAATCCACGACCACCGGGAGACTGGAGGATATTACTACCGAAGGAAATTCGTCCGTGCTGACATCGGTGACAAGGGAGGTGGGGTGACTCATGGGGGATAGGCTTGGGTTCCTTTGAGACAAGCGTACGGCTTCAGCGTTCGCCGATTTTAAACTTGCCTCATTTTCGTCACTTTCCTCCAGCCGCAGCGTGCCAATTCTACACGGGGGTCCTTCGTTTCGACAGGTTTTCCAAAAAATCTTTCCGGAGCATGGCGGCAAGTGGCATGTTCCTTAAAAAAACAGCAAAAATTCTAAAAATGATAATTGCAATATCAGCAAACTAATCCATAATTAATAAGCATTACCAAAGTAAATCCCGTGTCCCTCCTTTATTTCTCCCGGAATTATTTTTTGGAAAAAGCGCGTGTCACCCCTCTTTGCCCAACGAAAGCCATGATCTTCAGTGCCGACCAAATGTTGTTCTCGATCCGCCGGGTCAGCGAAGTGCTGCTTCCTGCCAAGCGGGGGGAAGTTTGTTTCTCAGGAACGATCCGGCACCAGGACCGCGGTCAGGAAGTTTTTCTCGGTTTGGTCGAAACCACCGCCATGGGCCGGAACGAACGAAGCCCCGGGGTCGGTATAAAAATCGATCTCCAGACCGGTCTGATCATGGACTTGCTCAACGATCAAGGCGTCCTCGGATACCTGCCTTGGCGTACCCTGGCCCCCCAGCAGGACATCCCCTTCCGGCTTGAGATGGAGCTGATCGGCCGGGTCTGTGTTCCCCGCCTCGTCATCGGCGGCGAAATCATCCTGCATCCCTCCCTGTATCTGATTACCCGCGGCAGCTTGAGCGCGCTCACCGGCACCAGTCTCCACCCCCAGGGCGAGGCTAAGTTCTTCAATCTCGAAGTCACCAGCAGCGTGGAAGAGCCCGAGATCTGCGTGGCTATGTGACTCCCCGCAGGGTGTTTTCATCACAGGATCGAGGGTGAAACTTGCACCGCGTGGAGTTGGGGCGTATGGCAGGCTGGGCTGCTTGGCTTCCTTTTCCCCGCATGGACGATTTTTTGATCCTCGATTCCGTTTTCCGCCACTATGGCGGACGCGCCGTGGTCGATGGCATCAGCCTCCAGATCCAGCGTGGTGAGGTGTTTTCCCTCCTTGGTCCCAGCGGTTGCGGAAAAACCACATTGCTCCGGATGATTGCAGGGTTGGACCTGCCGGATTCAGGGCGGATCCTGTTGCAGGGCAAGGACCTCACGCGAACCCCGGCCCACCGGCGCCCGGTGAATACCGTCTTCCAGAATTACGCCCTCTTCCCACACCTCACCGTGGCGGAAAATATTGGGTTCGGTCTCGAGGCCGCCAAACGGGACAAATCCGGAATTGCCCGCGAAGTCACCCGGATGCTGGAGCTGGTGCGCCTGACCGGTTATGGGAAGAAGCGGCCCTCGCAACTCAGCGGAGGCGAAAAGCAGCGGGTTGCCATCGCCCGCGCCCTCGTGAATCAGCCGCAGGTTCTTCTGCTTGATGAACCCCTCGCCGCTTTGGATCTAAAGCTCCGGCAGCACCTCCTGCTGGAGCTGCGGGCACTTCATGCTCAAGTGGATACCACCTTTATTTACGTAACTCATGATCAAGGAGAAGCCATGAGTCTGAGCCATCGCATCGCGGTCCTGCACTCCGGGAAGGTGGAACAAGTTGGCACCCCCAGGGAAATTTACGAACACCCCCGCACCAGCCGGGTCGCCGCGTTTATTGGCGACACGAACTTTCTGCCGGTCACCAAGGCCGTCCCCGGGCAGGAGTTCTGGACGGTGCAGGTCCCGGGCTTGGGGGCGTTTCAGATTTCCTCTCCCATCACAAATCCAATTTCCGGTAAACCCCTTAAAATCAGCATTCGTCCGGAAAATTTACGTTTATGGTGTGAAATGAAACCTCCCGCCAAACTCCTGAATTCGTTCCCCGCCACCGTGGCGGAAACCGTCTATTTCGGAACCCACACCCTGTGCCTGATCGACGCCGGGGGACACCGGCTGACCCTTCCTTTCCCTTTGGATGCGCCGCCCGCCAGGAAGGGTGACTCCCTGCAACTGGTTTTCGATCCGGCGGACGCCTTGATCTTCGAATCAGGAGACCCTCCTGCTCCTGCACCGGTCTGATTTTCAGAAATTGCCCTGCGGTGGAACACTTGGCCCCACTCCTTTTTTCCTGACCCTCACCCGCTTGAACCCCGCCGTCGCCGTATCGCCCAGCCGCTCCAGATTGCCGGAGTGGTGGCTCACCCTGCCCTCACTGCTTTGGCTGGGGGCCTTCTTTGCGATCCCATTGGTCCTCATCGTGGTCCTGTCGTTCAAAACCGCCGACTTGCGCGGCGGACTGGGGCCGGGCTGGAGCTTGGACGCCGTCCGGAATCTCACCGAAGCGCCATACCCCGAACTGGCTTGGCGCACTTTCCGGGTTTCGGCCCTTTCCACGGTTTACTGTCTCTGCCTTGCCCTGCCTGTGGCCTGGTGTCTGGCTCGGGCCACGCCTCGAATCGGCCAGTTGTTGCTACTCTTGATCGTAGTGCCCTTTTTTACGAATTTCCTGATCCGGGTTTTCGCATGGAAGTCCCTGCTTCATCCCGAAGGGCCACTCAGCGCCTGGTTGAGAAACTGGCACCTGATCGGTGCGGACACCCAACTCCTGAACAACAGCGGTTCCGTGATGCTGGTCATGGTCTACACCAACCTCCCCTTCGCTATCTTTCCCCTCTACGCCGCGACCCAGAAGTTTGATTTCACGCTGCTGGAAGCCGCCCGGGATCTCGGTGCGTCCCCCACCCGGGCCTTTTTTAGAATCTTCCTTCCCGGCATCCGCCAAGGTCTGCTCTCAGCCGCTTTCATGGTTTTTGTCTGCACCATGGGGCAATACGTCGTCCCCCAGGTCATCGGCGGCACCGGCGACGAGATGCTCGGGGCCAAAATCGCCCAACGGGCTCTGAACGACAGGAACCTCCCGCAGGCCTGCGCCCTCGCGGCAGCTTTGATGCTGGCTGGTCTGCTGCCATGGCTGGTGGCCAAACTTTGGCAATTGAGCCGCCGTCCCCGGATATCCACCGTTTCCACAGTGGCCCCCTCCACCCCGGCCAACGTCTACCCTGCATGAGCCGGTCCCGTTTTCCCACGCTCCTCACCATCCTGGTGCTGCTGTTCTTCCATGCCCCGCTGGTGGTCCTCATTCTGAATTCCTTCAACACTTCGCGTTTCGGCGGTTCCTGGGAGGGTTTCACCTGGAAGTGGTATGATTTGCTCTGGAAAAATGCTCCCGTCTGGAAGGCCTTCTTTATCTCCCTTAAAATTGCGGCCGCAGCCACCCTCACTTCGGTGGTGCTCGGCACCTTCGCCGCCCTCGCCCTCCATTGGTATCGTGGGGGCCTGCAACGCACCCACGGCTGGCTGGTTGGACTCCCCCTGCTGGCCCCGGATGTCCTCATGGGCATTTCCCTGCTGGCCATTTTTGCCTCTACCGGGGTGCCGCTTGGGTTTGGCAGCATCTGGATCGCCCACACCACCTTCTGCCTCAGTTACGTCACCATGGTGATGCTGGCACGCCTGCAGGATTTTGATTTCAGTCTCATGGAAGCCGCCGCCGATCTCGGAGCCAACCGCTGGCAGGCCTTCAGCCGCGTGCTCCTGCCCCTGCTCTGGCCCGGCATCCTTGGGGGGGCGCTGCTTGCCTTTTCGCTGTCCATCGACGACTTTGTCATTACCTTTTTCGTGTCCGGGGCCGGCAGCACCACCCTTCCCATCCTCATCTCCAGCATGATGAAAACCAGCCGGAATCTCCCCATCATCAACGCCCTCAGCACCCTCCTGATCGCCGGCACTTTCCTCATCGCTGCCCTCAGTTACCGCCTCTCCCGGCCTCCCCAATCCTGAAACTCCGCCTGCCGTTCCCTGCCACCATGAAACTTCTGCCTCTGCTCACTGCCTTGCTTTGCTCGGTCTCTTCCGCCCTCTCGGCCCCCACGCTCCACCTTTTCACGTGGGCCGACTACATCAATCCCGACCTCGTCACCAGGTTTGAAGAGGCAAATGACTGCAAGGTGGTGATCGATACCTTCGACTCGGCCGAAAGCATGTATGCCAAGCTGAAGGCCGGAGCCGATGGTTACGATCTGGTATTTCCCACCAGCTATATGCAGAAGGTCATGCAGGCCGAGGGCATGCTCCTCAAGCTCGACCCTGCCAAGGTGCCAAACATCAAGAATATCGACCCTGCCTTCCTCAAGCGGTTGCCTGATGCCACCATGGAAACCGCCGTTCCGTATATGGTCAGTTACAATGTGATCGCGGTGCGCGCCGATAAACTTCCCAACGTCAAACCCAGCTGGGCCAGCTTTGCCCGCACCGACCTCAAAAAACGCGTCACCCTGCTCGACGACATGCGCGAAACCCTCGGGGCTGGCCTCAAATCCCTCGGCTACAGCCTGAATACCCGCGATGAAAAAGAACTCGCCGCCGCCCGCGATGTCGTGATCGGTTGGAAGAAACACATCGCCAAATTCGACAACGAAGGATACAAATCAGGCATCGATTCCGGCGAGTTCCACCTCGTCCAAGGCTACAGCGGCGATCTCTGGCAAGTCACCCAGGAGAACTCCAAAGTCAAAATCCTCGTTCCCATCGAAGGCACCTCCATCGCCTGTGATGAAATGGCCATTCTGAAAGGCTCCAAGCAAGCCGCCCTGGCCCACCAAATGATCGATTTCCTCTGCGATCCTGCCATTGCTGCCGAAAACATGCAGTGGACCGGTTATTATTCGCCCAACCCTGCCGCCCTCAAATTGGTCGAACCGGACTTCCTGAAAAACCCGGCCGTCTCCCTCCCTCCTGACATTCAGGCCAAATGCGAGCTCATCGAGGATCTCGGCACCGACCTTGCCAAATACACCAAGGTCTGGGACGAAATCAAAGCGGCCAAATAGACCCGGTCGGAACGACCGAGGGGCATTGTGGCGAATGGCAGTTTTCCCGGGAACCCCGTTGTCCGGTTAACGACCTTGCTTGGCCTCAACTTTCCTCAATTCATGGAAGGATCGTCCGGAGCATCTGCCAACAATCGATAGCGGGGCTCATTCATCCCCCGGAGCAGCCTGGCCCACAAGGCGGTCCCCTCCTGTCCTTCCAGAGCAATCTGCTGCGCGGGCGCATCAATCCAGGAGGACCGCTCCATCTCATCCTCCAACTGCCCCGCCGTCCAGCCGGTATATCCCAGGAAAGCCCGGACCTCCCACCCTTCCGAGCGAGCCTGGACCGCTTCGTGAATCCCCATCGGGGAACGGAACCGCAGCTGGCGCTTGGTTTCATCCCACCGCAGCGCCACCAACATCATCTCCGCCGGCGAGACCGGCCCGCCTTCAAACACCGGGACATCCCGCAGGCTCCTGAAGTCCGGCGAACTCAGCAGATCCCGGAGCGTCCTTCCTTCCACCGGGCGGTTCAGCACCAGTCCCTGGCTTCCGGCCTCCGGCTCATGCGCCGTGATCAGAATGGCATTTTTGGCAAACCACGAGCCATGCAGGGAAGGATCGGCCAGCAGCAGGCGGCCAGGAATAATGGGAAATTCCGGTTTCATAGAATGACTCCGCTTACGGAGGAGTGGAGTTGGGAATTCCGCTACAGGAATTTGGCCCGCAGATATTCCAGATGGTAATGCGGCTGGGTCGTCTCGCCGGTGGCCCGTTGCATCAATTCCGGCGGATCCCAAGTGCGGCCCGCCTGATGGATATTCGTCCGCAGCCAGGACAACAGATTGGTGTAACTGCCCGCCGCCAGTTCCCGCTCGAGTCCGGGATGGGCCCGGTGGGCCGCCCGCATCAATTGTGAGGCATTCAGATTTCCGAGGGTATACGTGCAGAAATAACCGAGGCTGCCCATGCTCCAGTGGATATCCTGCAGACAACCGCGGGCGTGGTCCGGCACGGTGAGACCTAGCAGTTCCTTGAACCGGGCATTCCACGCCTCCGGCACCTCCTTCACCGCGAGGTCACCATTGATCAGGGCCCGCTCCAGTTCAAACCGCAGGATGATATGGAGGTCATAGGTCACTTCATCGGCTTCCACGCGGATAAAAGAAGGAGCCACCCGCCGGGCCGACGCCGCCACCTGCCCCGGCGTGAACCGCTTCAATTCCGGAAAGTGATGACAGGCGCGGGGATGCCAGTGCTGCCAGAACGCATCGCTGCCACCGATGTGATTTTCCCACAAACGGCTCTGGCTTTCATGAATCCCCAGCGAAACCGCATCACCCGCCGGCATGCCCCACTCGTTTGCCCGCAATCCCTGGTCATACAATCCATGGCCCGCCTCGTGAAGCACCCCGTAGAGAGAGCTCAGAAAATCCCCCTCATCATATCGGGTGGTCAGACGCGTGTCGCCCGGGCCGAGTCCCGTGCAGAATGGATGGGTGGTGGTATCGATCCGGCCTGCCGTGAAATCGAACCCGATTGCCTCCGCGACCTCGCGGTTGAAGGCCTGCTGGGCCGCGACCGGATAGTGGCCTGCCAGCAGGTTTTCCGGCAGAGCCTGCGCCTTCTCCATCGCCGGTCCAATCAGGGCCGACACTTCCGGTCCCAACCTGGCAAAGAGCTGTCCAATCTCCTCACTGCGCGCGCCGGGCTCATAGATTCCCATCAGGGCGTCATAACGGCAGGTGGTCCAGCCAAAGTGATCCGCTTTTTCCTGACAAAGCCGCACCAGTTTCTCCAGCACCGGCTGGAACGCGGCAAAATCGGACGTCTTTCTGGCTTCGGCCCAGACATGCATCCCCTGGGAAGTCGTCAGGGAAAATTCCTCCACCAGGGCCGCCGGCAACTTCGTCTCCCGGTCATAGTCCCGCCGCCACCCCCGCACATTCACCGGTTCCACTGCCCCCTCCGGCCAGGCCACGCCTTCACAGACGGCCAGCCATTCCCCCACCTCCGGGGCGGTGGACAGCCGGTGCACCAGCCCTGACAAATGCGACATCTGCTCCGCCCTCCAGTCCACCGCCCGGGGCGGCAACCCGGTTTCCTGGTCCCAGCCGAGCACTCCCTCGGTGGAGCGCAGCAGCGCTGCTTCGCGGAATCGGGCCCGGAGATTTTGATATTCCTTCATAGTTCAGCATCATTCCTGACCCGGAAAGCGGGGCCTGAAAACCGGAAAACCCACCGGCTTTCCACATTATGCTGCGGAGGAAGCCCGGAATCCCCCGCGGCAGCCCGCGGCACCGTCGTCCGTGATCAAGGCTACCATTGGCGAAGCCGGTAGAAGGCGCGGGACCGGCTGTTCATCACCCCGGAATCCTCAAAAGCCAGCGCTGGCAGGATCGGACTGACCGGCCCGAAAGGGGTGACGGGATCATCAGAACGCTCGACTTGGAAAACCCGGCCGTTCCCTTCCCATTCCAGACTGATGCTTCCGGTGGAGGGCCGGGCGGTGATTTCCAGCCGTGGCGCCTGCGGGGGAGTAGTCGCATCGGTCACGATATAGAGCGCATCGAGTCCGAATTCCGCCACGTCCTCCAGCGGCGCAAAGGTATTGAGCAACTCCAGATTGCGGAACACGATATAACCCTGATCGCTGAGCAGGTCGCCGCCTTGAACTGGCCCCAGCACCTGATCCTGGAATCCCTTTTCGGTGGAGAACCAGATTTCGCCTCCCGGCCAAACGTAGAGCGCATCCAACCCGTAATCCCCGGACCCGGCGGGCGGATGAAACCGCGACAGCAGTTGTTGATAGGACCGCACCACTTCGCCGGTGCTGGAAAGCAGATCGCCCCGGTGCAGCGTGACTTTGAGCGTCTTCGAAACCACCTCCGATCCTATCGAAAACCAGACCTCCCCGGTGTCAGGCATGTGGAGGGCATCAAGGCCGGCATCGACCGCCGGAGTGGCGGGAGCAAACGCCGCCAGCAGCTCCTCCTGGCGGTGCAGGATGCGCCCGCGGCTGCTCAGGACATCCCCCTGCCTCAGCGGCCCCAGACGTTCGCTGAATATATCCTGAGTGATGGAAAAGGCGATCTCCCCGCCCGGCAGGAGGTCGGTCGCATCAAGCCCGAGATCCGGGCAGGGCGGCATCGGACTGAGCGCTCCGCAGAACTGGAAACTGCGGTGCACCACCCGGCCAGCGGAGGACAGAAAATCTCCGCCCGAAACAGGGCCCGGTTCGCCCAGGCCCGCCGTGAACCCCAGCGCCGTGGAAAACCAGATTTCCCGGAGTGGGGCCGCGGCCAGATGGAGGGTGTAGGTTTGCGTGAGGGTTCCGTCGGTCTGCTCCAGGGTGAGGTTGATCATGGGCCAACGTCCCGTCACTGCCGGCGATGGGTTCTTCAGGTGGCAGACCCTGGTTGACGCCCCGTCGTTGATTTCCAACTCCAATTCCATTTGCTGGACAAGAGCCACCTCGCCGCCGATCTGGAAAGTCCCGTTTCCCTTGAGGGTGTAAGACCGCACCGACCCAGCGGTGAGGTTGAGATTCACGATCGCATAACGGGAAAAGAGCGGATTGATCTCCGTCAGTCGCAGTTCGAAAGCCCCCCGCAGGGGCTCCCGGATGGAGGGCCGCCCGCACACCGGGCAGTCATCGACGAGATAACTGTCGTTGAGAAGCAGATAGCGCCACGGCTGACGCGTTTCGGATGCGGTTTGGGCGTGAATTACCCCACCGCAAGTCATCATGATGGTGGCGAAAAACCACCCCAACAGGGCTGCTCCTGCAAAGGAGGACTTGAACGGGCGTTTCATTTGAGATCGTGAAGCCTATTTCCGGGGGGGAAACTAATGCCGTTCGCCCGTTCCGGCAATGCTCCGGATGCCCACCGCCACCAAGGGCGTTTTCCTTATCCACCCAGACTCACATCCAGAAACACGATTGTCCACGGAGCGAGTTCCAAATCCCCTGCCGGACATTGCACCGGAACCGCCGTCCAAAAGCGTTCCGGTTCCTGTCCCGTGAGAGCCGCCGCGGCGGCATCCAACACGCGCATGGCCCCCGATACGGGCAACCGCACCCGTTGTGGCAGGCCGGTCACATTGGCTACGATCCAGCGTTGCCGCCCAGCCGCTTCCAGCACGACGGCCTGCACCTGCAAAGGATGGCTCAACAGCACCCGGCGCAAGCCACCCTGATGGAAGTCTGCCGTTGCCCGCAGCACATGATACAGGGGAAACACTGCGCCCGGCACCGAGGGAAATTCGTCCGGGAGCGGCGCGCCACCGGCCAGCTCCATCACGCCCCGCCAACCCGTGGTCTCAAACCAGGTCACCGAGGCAGCCCCCGCTTCGGCCAAGGCACGCAGCGAACCCACCAGCCAACCCGCCCCCAGCAGGGAGAGCTGCCGGCGGTCTACCATAGGGGGAAGTTCCGTAGCTGGTCGCGGCGGCCCTTTGTGCCAACGGCGTTTCAAAGTCACCGGAGATGCCACAAAGGGCAGCGGGGCAAAGACCTGCCGGGCACTCACGACCAGATGAGTCTGCCCCTCCAGGTTCTCGATCACGGTCGCATCATCAAACGCATGCGCCTGGGGGCGGATGGAGCAGAAAATGAAGTCCGCGCTATCCACCGCCGGACGATGATTGTTCAGCGGAAAATAATCGATATCGGTGCCGATGCCCACCCCGGTGCCAAGGGCCTCGCGGGCTGCTTTGAGCAGGGCGGGATTTGCCACCGGTTTTCCTTCCTCGATGACGAGCCACCGGGCCACCGGACAGGGCAACCGCCGGGCCGCTTCCGCCGCTTGCCGGGCCCCTGGCTCCTCTGTCAGATGCAGCGCGATTTCCAACGCACAACCCAGCCGCGCCGCCTCTGCTCCCGCCTGCTGCATGACACCGGCCCACCCGGCTCCACTCATTTTCAAATCCACCCGCACGTGATCCAAACCTAGCGCCCGCAACCGTTGCACCTCCCGATCATCTATTACACTTCCATGCGAGGGCAGCCCCAGCCCCACCTGCGGCCACGGCACCAAACCATCCTCCGCCAAGGTCACCTCCGCGGGCGCCACCCGGGACGCGCTCTCCTGAATCGGCTCCCCCCCTGAAGCCGCCACCAGGCGGACCGTCACCACCTGCCGCACCCGCTGGCCTTCCTTCAACCTCGCCGGCAGTGGAATCCGCTGCGGCGTGCTGTAGGTTTTGAAACTGGCGTCCGTCCAATTCCGCTGATCCTCCATTTCGAAGGCATCGCCCTCCATGGTCAATTCCACGTCCCACGCCGGATTCACTGCATAACGCATGCGGCGGAAATCATGCAGGCCCCGCACCGGCTGATCCGGCGCGATCCCCCCGGGAAAGCGGCACTCCGCCACATCCCCACTGACATATTCCACTTCACAGGGTTTCCCCTGACACAGAGCCAGCGGATGCAGGATGCAGAACCCCACCCGGTTTTTGGCAAACGCCCGCCGGGCCACCCCCTCAAATTCCCAACGGATCACTCCATCTGCGGTGCCGCGGATCCGGCTTTCCCAGGCAAAGTCCACGTCCCCATCCACATGTTCGCTCTGCCACCCCACTTCAAATCCCTCCGCCGATTGTTCCACCCGCATGCCCGTGCGCCGGGCCGCGACGGTATTCCAGCTCGAATCCCTTACCGCCGCATAAATGCGCCGCACCGCCTCATCCGCTCCGGCGTGGAAATAGCGGAGTTCCCCCTCGATCAGATCCACGCTCAATGGTCCAGCCGTCAGTCGTTGCGCGGTTTCAGGAGGAACCGGCTGACCATTGCCGGAGCAGGAAAAAGTGGGGGAAGAAGGACTCATAACCGATGAAAAATGTCACCGGCCGGGAAACGCCTCCGTACACCGCCCGGAGGCGGATCGACAGTGGCTCATGGTGGCAAGGGGCGGATTTGAACCGCCGACCAAAGGCTTATGAGTCCTCTGCTCTACCGCTGAGCTACCCTGCCGTATTCCGTGAGCCGAACCGGAACGCGACATACCAAACCCACCGCGATTGTCAAAAGGAAAACCAAAGGTCCTGCGCTCCCTGAAAGCAAGGCTCCCGGGCGGCACCACTCAGCGGCTTGCCCCATAACGTATCAGCCAGATCACCAGGGCCAGTCCCAGCCCGATCATCCACAGCGTGAGGCGGACCGGGTCCGACTTCGTCCGCCGCAGTTTGGCAAAAACCGGGAGACGGGCAACTTCTTCAAAAATTTCGGGATAGAACTCCACCGGCTCCCAACGCCGGGTGCCTTCCATGCAGACTTCCGTGCGCAGATTGATGCGGCCGCTTTTCCACAAATCCCTCATCTGCGACAGCCAAAAAGGACCGTGAATGTTCCCCTCGGCATTCATGTAAAGGTAGCGGGCGGTGGCCATCTCAAGCAAATCTAGCAAGCTTTGCTGTATTTACAATACTGGAGTGGAGTTGTAATGGATGGTTTACGGACGCCAGCGATTCTTGCAGCGTCTGAAACATCCCTACGCTTTATGCAATCCTGGCACCTCTGGACGATCATCGGCCTGCTCCTGCTCATTCTGGAAATGCTGATCCCTGCCTTCTTTTTTGCCAGCTTCGGGGTGGCCGCGCTGCTTACTGCCATCGCCGCCTCGGCGGGTCTTGGCGCCACGCCACAGCTCGGCATCTTTGCGGTCGCCTCCATCGTCTGCATGGCGGCCGTGCGTCCCTTCTTTGTCAAATTTGTCTACCGCCACAGCGATCCTGCCCCCGCCAACCTGCACGCCCTGATCGGCCAGTCGGCCAGTGTGGTTGACGCCATCGGTGCCGGTGATGATCCCGGCCGTGTCAAAGTCGGCAGCGAGGAATGGCGGGCCATCAACGAATCCGGCGATCCCCTGCCCCCCGGCACCCGCGTGGAAATCACCGCCGTCCGCTCCGCCACCCTCACGGTCAGACCGCGCCTCTGATCCCGCATTCTTCCTCCCTGTCCAGCCACTGTTCACTTCGTATCTAACTCGCAAAACCATGTTCGATTTTCTCCAGACTGTCCTGATCGTCCTCATCGTTGCCATCATCGTCTTCGCCTTCCTCGGTTTCAAAATCGTGAGGCATTCCGAGACCATGGTCATCGAACGTCTAGGCCGGTATGACCGCACCCTGCAAAGCGGCATCAACATCATCTGGCCCATCGTGGACCGTCCCCGCACTGTCCACTGGCGTTATACCGAAAATGGCAATGATGGGCGCCCGCTTCATATCACCAAAAGCACCGCCAGGATCGACTTGCGCGAAACCGTCTATGACTTCCCCCGGCAAAACGTCATCACCCGCGACAACGTCTCCATCCTGATCAATGCGCTGGTCTACTTCCAGATCAACGACCCCATGAAGGCAGTCTATGAGATCAACAACCTTCCCGATGCCATTGAAAAGCTAACTCAGACCACCCTGCGCAATATCATCGGCGAACTGGATCTGGACGAATCCCTCGTTTCCCGCGACACCGTCAACAAAAAGCTGGGCCTGATCCTGGATGAAGCCACCCACAAATGGGGCGTCAAGGTCAACCGCGTCGAACTCCAGGATATCACGCCGCCCGCTGATGTCCAACACGCCATGGAAAAGCAGATGCGCGCTGAACGTGAACGCCGCGCCCAGATTCTGTCCGCCGAAGGATTCAAAGGCGCCGCCATCCTCGAAGCGGAAGGCATCCGCGAGGCGGATATCCACAAAGCCGAGGGCGAAAAACAAGCCAACATTCTCCGGGCCGAAGGGGAAGCCCAGGCCATCGAACGCCTCGCCGCCGCCCAGGCCAACGCCCTCAGCCAGGTCGCGGCCTCACTCGACGGCCGCACCGACCCCGCGGCCTTCCTCATCGCCATGCGTTATGTGGAAACCCTCAAGGAGATCAGCGCCGGCGGACCGCAGAGCAAACTGGTCTATCTCCCTTACGAAGCCACCGGCGTGCTGGGAGCTCTCGGTGGCATCCGGGAGCTGTTCCAAAACAACACGGCGCCTCCCGGCCCGGCCCCTCTCCCGGCTACCCCACGGATCCCAACGCTCCCTCCGGCGCCGCCTGCGGCATGACCATGATGTCCGGCAGGCCCGGCCACCGGACACGCCGGGCAGGATGAATGATGTCAGGATCCCGGCGGCAATTGAAATCCCGCGCCTTTGGCAAGGCTCACAAATTGCTGCCGGACCACTGCAATTTATCCCGCAGCACAGAATAGAACGAGGTATCCCGGAAGGCGATCAACGGCACCTGCCAGGCGGCCTTGCGCAGCAGGACCGGCTTGTCCTTCGCCAGAGTCCAGGCAGTGCCGCCATCCACATTCAACAAGACATCCTCCACCGGTTCCGTCGGCTGGATTTCCAGGGAGACGTTGTCGTTGACCACAAACGACCGGTTCGACAGGGCGTGGGGACAAATGGGCGTCAGGCAAAAGACATCCGCCGCCGGATTGATGATCGGACCGCCGGCCGACAAGCTGTAGGCAGTGCTGCCGGTCGGAGTGGCCACGATCAGACCGTCCCCGCTGTAGCGGTTGAGGAATTCGTGGTTCACCCGCACTTCCAGATGGATCAGCCGGGAAAAGGTGCCGCGGGTGACCGTGACCTCATTCATGCCCCCCTCGATGCATTCCTGTCCATCCACGGTGGTGAAATGGGCCTCCACCACGCTGCGCTGCGAGAGCCGGTAATCATTGGTGAGGATGGCGGAGACAAAACGCCCGATCTCCGCCTCGGTCGCGGTGGTGAGGAATCCGAGACGTCCGGTGTTCACAGCCGCCAGCGGCTTTACCGCCGGTCCCAGCAGCCGGGCGGTGCGCAGGATGGTGCCATCGCCACCGAGGACCACCAGCACTTCCGACCGTGCCGCCAGTTCCGTGAGGGGCAATCCATGATTGCTTTGCACAAAGGCGGCGGTGGCTTCCTCCAGCAAAACGGTGGCGCCGGCCTCGGCAAAGGCCTGCTGCAGGTGACGGACATGATGGGCTGCGTCCTGCTTGGTAGGATTGGCTACGATTCCGATGAACGGGTGACCCATGCGAGAAATTCTGTATTGCCGTCGGTTCCCTTTATGGGCGAGGGCACGCACCCACGCCAGCGGAATCCGGCACAACCTTCCACAAATCGGCGGATGCGCTCCACAGCCTGCTCATGCAAGGCGGTATCGCGCACGATGCCCCCGGTTCCCACATCCTCACGGCGCAGTTCAAACTGCGGTTTGATCAGGCAAATGAGTTGGCCCCGCTCCGGATGCAACACCGCCATCACCGCCGGCAGCACCAACGTCAGGGAAATAAACGAAAGATCAAAAACCGCCAGATCCACCGGTTCCGGAACATCGGACGGCTGGAGGTGGCGCAGGTTGAATTGCTCGCGGGCGGTGACCCGCGGGTCGCTCCGGATTTTCCACACCAGTTGATTGGTGCCGACATCGAAGGCATAAACCCGGACGGCCCCATGCTGCAGCAGGCAATCGGTGAATCCGCCGGTGGAGGCGCCGGCATCCAGACAAACCATGCCGGCAGGATCAATCCCGAAGGCCGCCAGCGCGCCTTCCAGTTTCAATCCGCCCCGGCTGACATAGCGCGGTTTGGTTTTCACCACTATTCCGTCATCTGCTTTGACCACGTGCCCGGGTTTGGTCACGGCATGCCCATTGACCGCGACCTCGCCGGCGAGGATAAGGCGTTTTCCCTGTTCCCGGGAATCACAGAGCCCCCGCAGCACTAGAGCCGCATCAAGGCGTTCCTTGGCACGCGGGGCTGATTCGGGTCCGGCAGACATGGGGTGCAAGTTCCGCGGTTTTCCTAACGCCGTTGCAGGCGCAGGAACATCACCGTACCGAGAACGCCGAAGATGAGATTCGGCAGCCAGACCCAGAGGTGAGGGTATTTATCAGGCGAATCCTGCCAAAGCCCGCCCAGCATGATCAGGGCGAAGTAGGCAATCCCCACGATCAGGCTCAGGACAAAGCCCGCCGAGGTCTCCCGGCGCTGCGCGGTAATGCCGAAGGGGATCGCCACGAAAGCCAGCACAAAACAGGCGAGCGAAAAACTGATGCGCCGGTTGAGCTCGGTGAGCATGCCCGAATGCGATGGGGGGACCGCCCCTGACACCGCGAGGGCGGCCGGATTGCGCAGCCCGGTGAGGAGTTGACTCATGGTCATCCCGTCCACGCGCATCTTGGAATTCTTGTCGAACATCTTTTGCAGGGAAACCGGCAGTCCGCTGTAGCCGGTGGCAGCAGGAGCGACATCCGGCATGCCTTCCTTTTGACCGAGCAAACGTTCATTGTAGGCCGCCAACTGCTGCGCGCTCATGGCCTTCAACTCCTCGGCACTGGCTTCGTTGGGCCAATTGCGCGCCAAGGCAAAATTGTCCGTCATGTTCACCATGATCAGCTTGGTTTTATCCACGTTGCCCGCTTCGATCTCCGCTTCGCGGGAGAAAAAATATTTTTCGGGCCGGGCCCGGTCTCCGGAGCGGTCGGCCTGCAATTGGATCACCTGCAGATTTTTTAACTTATCCCCTTCCTTGGCCTCGGCAAAAATAAAAAAACCAGTGAGTTCGTCCACCAGGGTATCAGGACGGAAGATGGCTTTGGGGTCATTCAGGACCGCCTGCTGGGTGGTGCGGCGGATTTCGGAAAATGAGTTCGGTGCCACCGTGGTGTTGATCCAAAGGCAGAACCCCGAGGCAAGAAGGGCCAGCACAAAAACGGGGAGACAAATGCGCCGCAGACTCTGCCCGCTCATCCGCAGGGCAATCAATTCATTATCCGCCGAAAGCCGGCCGAAAACCAGCAGCACCGCGGTCAGGATGCCCCACGGAACCGTAAAGGACAATGACCATGGAAAGGAATAACCAATGAATTTGAGAATCGCTTCCGGCGGCAGGGTACCCTCCACCAGTTTGTCGAGGAGCTTCTTGAAGATCTGCCCGAGCACCAGCACCACGCTGAGCACCGCGACCGCAAAGAACGTGGACACGAGAATCTGCCGGCCAAGATAGCGGTCAAAAATACGGAACATCGGGATAATGGCAAAGTCAGCCGGCCGGCATGCTACATCCGGCGGTAGCGCAGGATGCCTTCTCCGATCAATTCCGCAAGCCGCTGCCGGTAACGGGGATCGAGCACCCTCGCCCGGTCATTGGTGGTGGAAAGAAATCCACCCTCCACCAGCGCTCCGGGCATATTGCAGGAACGCAAAACCTTGAAACGGGCAAACTTCACCCCCCGGTTCGGAGTGCCCAGTCCTGCCGCCACGAGATTCTGGATTTGCGCCGCCAACTGCTGGCCTTGGGTATTGTAATACCACGTCTCCGTCCCGGCGGGCCCGGCATAACTGACCCAGTTGAAATGGATGCTGACGAAGATGGATTTGGAAATGCGGTTGGCCACTGCCGGACGGTCTTCCAACGTGATGAATTCATCCCGCTGCCGGGTGAGCACCGCCTTGATCCCCTTCCCTTCCAAAAATCGTTGCAGCCGGAAGGAAACATCAAGGGCGAGGTGTTTTTCGTAGAGATAGCCGAATTGACCGCCATTGTCATGGCCGCCATGACCCGGGTCGATCACCACCCGGCTGAACCGGGCAGCCTCTGCTGTGAGGCTCATGCAGAGCCAAATCAACAGGACAGCGACTCCACGCGGCAAAGCAGCCATGCGGAAACCAAAGGCGGAAGGGGGCATAATCAAAGGCAGGTGGGGCGGTAAAAATACTTACGCTTGGTTAAGTATCTCCCAGCCCCCCCGAAAATCAAGCCGGGCGTTCCATCTCCTTGGGGAACGGATTTCTCCTGTTTCAGCCTCCCTTCAACGGCCGGCATACCGGTCCGGGGAGAGAAGTTCCAGCGGATGCCCGGGGGCTTCGCCATCAAGGAGCCGGCCGACGATTTGACCAGTGACCGGCCCGAGGCTCAGCCCCATCATGCTGTGCCCGGTGGCCACAATCAGATTGTCCGCCGCGCCCGTCCGGCCCAAATACGGCATCCCATCCGGCGAGCAGGGCCTCAGCCCGACCCAAGGCTCGATCCCTTCAAAGTCCCCTGGACTGAATTCCGGATAATAATGCGGCAATGCCCGGATGATGCCCTGCACCCGGCGCGGCGAAATAGTGGTATTCAGGCCCGCGATTTCCATGGTCCCCCCTACCCGCAACCGGCCCTGCATCGGAGTCACCGCCACCCGTGCCTCGGTCAGGATGGAGCAGATCTCCGGCAGTTGCCGCGGCTGAGGGAGCGTCAGGGAATATCCTTTTCCCGCCTGCATGGGCAACCGCAGCCCCAGCGGACGGATCGCCTCGCCCGACCACGCCCCGCCGGCGAGCACAAATTGCCCGCCCTCCACCTCGCCCTGGTTGGTCTGCACCGCCCGCAACCGCCCTCCTTCCCGGCTCCAGCCGGTGACTTCCCGCTCCGATAAAAACCGCACGCCCCGCGCCTGACAATCGGCCACGAGGGCAGCCATGAACCGGTCCGGCGACAGATGACAGTCCCTCGGATAATAGACAGACCCGGTGATGCTGAACCGCGCGCCGGGATCAAGGGCCGCTGTCCCCGCTTCATCCAGGACCTCCGCCGGCACCCCGAGAGCGCGCGCCTTTTCGGCCCCCTGCGCTTCCTCCTCCAGGGCATGGGCGGTGCGGCACAACATCAGCAGGCCTTTTTTCACGAGACCAAACTCCAGCTGCGGCAGGGCGGCCAATTCCTCATAACAAGCCCGGCTGGCGAGATTCAGATCCCGCAGGACCGGGGCGCTGCGCTGCACATGGGCCGGCGTGGCGGCCTGCCAGAACTTCAGGGCCCAGCCCATCAAACCGCTGTCCAACCGGGGCTTGATGTAAAACGGCGACTCCGGATTCCACATCCACTTCAGCCCGAGCGCGACCATCCCCGGGGCCGCGAGCGGCACAAAATGACTCGGCACAATCATGCCTGCATTCCCGAACGAACAGCCATTCTGCGCGAGCGGCTGCCGGTCGATCACGGTCACCTCAAATCCCCGCTTCGACGCATACCACGCGCTGCACAGCCCAATGATTCCCTGCCCCAGAATAACAACAGATTCCTTCATGTGATTATGGCTGCCATCGCGGTTCACGTCCCATCAGGTGTCTCACGAAAAAATCCATCCGGCGGCGCGAGGCATACGGTTTTTCGCCGGCCCCGTGATTGCTGCCCGGCATGACGAGCAACTCGAAATCCTTGTCGGCCTTCACCAGCGCCGCCGCCACCTGCATGGTGCTCGCCGGGTCCACATTGGAGTCCATCTCGCCCACGCTGAGAAAAAGTTTTCCCTGCATTTTTGCGGCATGCGTCACATTGGAACTGCGTTCGTAGGCTTCGTCCACGGGCCAGCCCATCCACTGTTCATTCCACCAGATCTTGTCCATCCGGTTGTCGTGACAACCGCAATCCGCGGCGGCAGCCCGGTAAAAATCCCCATGATCTATCAATGCCCGCATCGCATTCTGACCACCGGCTGATCCGCCATAAATCCCCACGCGAGTCAAGTCCATCCATGGCCGCGACGCGGCTGCGGCCTTCATCCACGCAATCCGGTCGGGGAAACCGGCGTCGGCCAGGTTTTTCCAGGCGACTTCATGGAATTTCTTCCCCCGGTGATTGGTCCCCATGCCATCCGCCCGGACCACGATGAACCCCAATTCCGCCAGCGCATGCTGCCTCGCCGCCACGGTGAATTCCTTGGCGGCAAAGGCACCCTGCGGACCCGCATACACTTCCTCCAAAACCGGATAGGTTTTTGCGGGATCAAAGTGGGAGGGCTTGACGATGGTGCCGTAAATGCCCGTTTGCCCGTCCCGTCCCTTGGCGGTGAACCGTTCGGGAGCCTGCCAACCGGCGGCGAGGAGGGCCGTGATGTCGCCGCGCTCGAGGGTCGACACCAGTTGACCATCGGCGGCCCGCCTCAGTTCGGTAATAGCCGGCTGGTCCGCCCGCGACCACGAATCAATCAGCCACTGGCGGTCCGGCGAAAAGGTCACCCGGTGCGTGCCATCCCCTTCCGTCAGCCTGACAAAACCAGTGCCATCGAGATTCACGCGGCACAGATGCAGGTGATAAGGGTCTTCCCCCGGCTTCTGGCCGGAGGCGTAAAACCACAATTGCCGGGCTTTTTCGTCCACCGACTCCACCCGGCGCACCACCCAGTCCCCGGTCGTGATCCGGTTTTTCACCTGCCCGCTGGCGGCATCGTAGAGGTAAAGATGGCACCAGCCATCACGCTCCGACATCCAGATCAGTTCTTTGGTGTCATCGAGGAAACGATGCCATGTTTTCTCGTTATAATCGATGAAGGTCAACGTCGTTTCCTCCACCAGCGCCCGGGCCTGGGCGGTGCTGCGCTCGACCGAGATCACGCGGAAGACCTGATGTCCGCGCTGGTTGTAACTGAACGTGAAATTCCGGCTGTCCGGCTGCCAGCGGTAACGCAGGGAACCGTCGTGGGTGAAAAAGCGTGGGAACAACCCATCGTTTATCAGGGTCACCTTCCGCTCCGCGATTTCGATCAAAACGGGCCTTGGCTGCGGCAGGGGATCGCCTGGTTTCAGATAATCATGGGTGAACAGTTTCGGCTGCAACTGATCCTCCGGCGAGGACTCGACCATGTGCACCTTGTGCTCCTTCCCGGGCACCACCCGGGTGGCCACCAGCGCCGTGGAATCCGGAGCCCATGCCACCTCGTCCCGGTAGGTATTTTCCGCAGTGCCATCCATAGTCAGGGCGACCGGCTCCGCCGCCCCTTCACTTTTCAAAAACAAGTTGTGATCCTTCAGCGTGATCCGGTACTTTTTATCCGGCGAAACCGGTCCGCGGTGCGGCCGTCCCGGCTCGTCCCGGTCCTCCGCTCCGTCTTCCTCCTCCTCATCGGGGCGCGGCGGGCCGTTGATTTCCAACCGCAGCGAACCGGGAGCGGCGGGAAGTCCGGCCAGCAGGTTTCCTGACAAATCCTTTACGGCCCATTGGTGCCCGGCAAAGGTGTTCTGCACTGCTTCTGTCCCCGGGGCAATCCGGCCATACGATTGGTGTTTGCCTTCAGCATCAACCCAGAACGCCTCCACGGCCTCGTCCAGTTGGTTCACAATCGTCAGCAGGCTGGCCGGGCCCGTCCGGCGCGTAGGTCCGATTTTGATCCGCAGTTTTGCCGACTGCAGTGCCGGAGCCGGCGGCAGCCCTGACAAATCCGCCAGCACTGTCCTCACTCCCGCCATGGCATCGACCAACACAAATTCATGCGCTCCGGGCCCGGTCTCCACGCGATACCAGAATTGTTTCCCATCCGGCAGCCAATTCGCCTGGATATCGGTCCTGAAAACCTTGTTGTCCGTGCGGGTCTTCAGACTGAAGGCGCGTTCGAAGTCATCTTTCGTGCCCTGCCCCGGCAGCGGTGACAGGAGTAGTCCGGTTATGGCGAAGAGGGGAAGGAGCAGTCGCATGGGTTTCAAGAATTAACGGATTCCGTCGTGGAAGGGATCAGCCGGATCAAAGCAAAGCACGGTCTCCGCGGTAATCCAGGCGCGGCCGGTGATGGTGGGGATGATGTTCCCATCCTCGATTTCATAAGACCCTTCAAAAACCGAACCGATCACACTTTCCTGCCGCCAGATTTCGCCGGGCTGGAGTTTACCTTCGGCGGCGAGACAGGCCAGCTTGGCACTGGTGCCGGTGCCGCATGGGGAACGGTCCCAGGCCTTGCCGGGGCAGAGCACGAAGTTGCGGCTATGATTGGCGGAATCGTGGGGCGGGCCGAAAAACTCCACGTGATCCACCTCGGGATAGCCAGCGGCGTTGACCGCCTGCCGCACTTTCCAGGCCTCGGCCGTGAGGGTCTCAATGCCGGAAGGAGAGAGGGTTGCTTTTGGTTCCGTCACCAGAAAGAACCAATTGCCTCCCCAGGCAACATCACCGGTCACCGGGCCGATCCCCGGAATTGACAGGGCCACGCCCCGGGCGGTGCATTTGGAGGCGACATTCCGCACCGAAACCCGCCCATCGGAATGGCGCTCCGCCGTCACCGGACCCACCGGCGTTTCGATCAGAAGGGTCCCGGGCCCGACCCTTCCAAGGTGCGCCAGCGTTTCCACCAGGCCGATGGTGCCGTGGCCGCACATCCCGAGCACGCCGACGTTATTGAAAAAAATCACCCCGCAGACTGCGGCGGGATCGACCGGCGGCACCAGCAGGGCCCCCACCAGCACGTCCGAGCCGCGCGGCTCATTAATCACACCTGAGCGGAAGGCATCGCAGTCCCGGCCAAATCGTTCGGCGCGTTCCGCGACGCTGCCGGAACCCAGGTCGGGACCGCCTGAGATAACGGTGCGGGTTGGCTCGCCCCCGGTATGGCTATCAATAATCGTGACCCGTTTCATGGTTTTCCTTCGGTGGCTTTTTCGGTGCCCGGCCGCCAGGCAAAGGTCGGGGCCTGGGCGGGTTCCCAGCCTTTCAAATGGGCCCGGCCGGCTTCATCGCGCGCCGCCGGCTTTTGATAAGTCCAGTGCCGTTCCCCGAAGACTTCGCGGCACAGCGCGGCGAGCGGCGGGTCGTAGGCTTCGAGTTCCTCCCGGGTGTTGACGTGATTGTGCGAGGCATCGTTCTCCCGGTTGTTGCCGAACCAGCTCTGCACCCCTTCCGCCCAATATTCCGCCGGATTGCTGGCGGCATAAAACCCCTTCCACCGCCCCAACCCCATGGCCCGGCCGAAGGCCTGGTTGAGCCGTGGTTCAAAGGTGGGATCAACGGTGTTCAATCCCATCTGATGGATGGCGTGGGCGAATTCGTGGATCAGGATGTTCTCCGTGGCATAATGATCCCCCGGAAAACCCAACAGATTTTCCTCCCCGCAACTCACCGCCGGAGCGTCCGGGCTCGGCCCCAAGCCCCGGGCCCGGCGGTCCCAATAATCCTTCGGCGTCAGCTTGGCGTGTTCCGGCAAGTCGGTGGTGTACTCGTTATGGGCCATCACCGCAAGGCGGACCCTATTTTTGGCGAGCGCCTGACGGATATCATCGCGCCCCTCCAGGAGGCGGTCCAAAATCCACGCAGCTTCCCGCAGGGCCTCGTCCCGGACCCGCGCCGACGAGACGATGGGCAAACCTCCGGCATCCAGATGCTTTTGATAGAATCCGTCCAGCTTGAATTGTTGGCGGACTTCTGCCGCCACCGGGGAATGAATCGTCTGCGCCGGCGCCAGGACGGCGCTGCACCATCCGAGGGCAAGAACAAGGCGGCTGATCATGGCAGATTATTTGCGTTTCGGGACTTTGGGCCGCGCCGCGATCCCGTCGTGGATGATCTTCAGCACCGCCTTGCGCTCGGCTCCGGCGAGGGTCAGGCGCGGGGCCCGCACCCATTCGTTGCCCAGCCCGCATTCCTGGACGCAGAGTTTGATGTATTGCACAAATTTCGGATTCACGTCGAGGTGCAGCAGCGGGCTGAACCACCGGTAAATGGCCCGCGCCTTGTCCCACTGACCGGCCTGCATCAGTTCCCAGAGGTATTGATTTTCCGCAGGGAACGCGATGCCGGTGCCTGCGACCCAACCGTCGATGCCGAGAATGGCGCTTTCCAGCGCGAGGTCATCCACGCCGGTGAAGATGGCATAGCGGTCCCCCACCGTGTTGTGGAGATCGGTGATGCGCCGGGTGTTGCCGGAGCTTTCCTTGAGGGCCACAAAGTTTTTCTGGTCCGCCAGTTCCGCAAACAGTTCGGGGGTGATATCGTGGCCGTAGCTGATGGGGTTGTTATAAATCATGATCGGCAGCCCGGTCGTCTTGGCTACGGTGCGGAAATGCGCGAGGGATTCCCTCGTGTCCGGCGTCTTGTAGATCATCGGCGGCATCAGCATGAAGCCATCCGCGCCCAGTTTCTCGCAGTCTTTGACATACCGGCAGGCCTCAAGGCAGGACGATTCCGCCACGCCGCTCAGCACCGGCACCCGACCGGCCACCGCTTCGATCATGGCCTGCATCACCACCCGCTTTTCCTCTGCGGTGAGCGATTGGTTCTCCCCAAGCGAACCCAGGAAAACGAGTCCACTGATGCCGCTTTTGATCAGCACCTCCGCGTGGCGGGCGGTGGCGGCGAGGTCGGGCGAGCCGTCCTTATGCATTTGCGTGGTGATTGCGGGGAAGACGCCTTGCCAGTATGGTTTCATGAATTGGAATCGGAGGTGGATTAAATGCCAGAGCCGCTATGATGGGAGCGTTCTCCCTGTTTGTCTTGACTGCTTCTGTTCTCCGCTATGCCAAAAACCGCACAATTTCCGGCGCCCTCGCTCGCTGCCCTGAGTCCGCAGACCATGGTGGAATTGTTCGAACAATTGCCTGAAGTCGCCTTTTTCGTCAAGGACCGCTCCGGCCGTTATACCGCCGTGAATGGGTCCCTGCTCCGCCGCGTCGGGTTGAAGGAGCGGGGCGATCTGCTCGGCAAAACCGTCGCGGAAGTCTTCCCTTCGGATCTGGCCGCCCGTTTTGAGGCCCAGGACGCCGAAGTGCTGCGCACCGGCCGCCCGGTACGGGACCAACTCGAACTCCACTGGTATGCCGACCGCCAGCAAGGCTGGTGCCTCACCACCAAACTGCCTCTGCGTGATGCCTCGGGTAAAGTCACCGGCCTGGTGGGGATCTCCCGCGATGTGCGCCCTCCCGGCGAGACCGCGGAAATCCCGGCCGCGGTGGCGGAAGCCGTAGCGTGGCTCCAACAAAACTACGGGGAATCGCTGACCGCAATCTCCCTCGCCCAGCAGGCCCGGATGGCGCCCGGCCGGTTTGCCAGGATCACCAAGCGGCTGTTCGGCCTGTCCCCGCAGCAGATGATCACTCAAACCCGTCTCCAGGCCGCCACCGCCCTGCTGGAGTCCACTTCCACCAGTGTCGCGGAAATCGCGGTCACCTGCGGATTCACCGACCATAGCGCTTTCACCCGGACCTTCAAATCGGCCCTTGGCCTGACTCCGACCCAGCACCGGTCCCACCCTGTCAAAACCCCGGGCCGCTGGACCTGAATTCAACCGGCCCGGCCCCGTTCCGGCAGAACCCATTTTTCCTCTTTTATGTCCCTGACCGTGATCCGTGCGCTGGTGCTGCGCTATCTTTATCTCTACATGCGAAGTCCCGTCCGGCTGGTGGAACTGCTGTTCTGGCCGGTCATGGAATTGGTGGTCTGGGGGAATTTGTCCGTGTGGCTGGAGAGTTCCAAAGGCGGAACCAGCGTGCCCACGTTTGTCCCGTGGCTGATCGGGGGCGTCATCCTCTGGGATGTATTGTTCCGCGCCCAGCAGGCGGTCGCGATTTCGTTTCTGGAAGATGTGTGGACCAAAAATCTGGTGAACCTCTTCGTGGCTCCGATCCGGCCAGTGGAATATGTGGCGGCGGCCTTTGTGGTGGGCATCCTCCGGATCATGGTCACGGTCACGGTCCTGTCCGTGCTGGCGGTCACCGCCTTTCATTTCAACCTCTTCCAATTCCAGTGGCATCTGGTGCCCTTTTTCGGGCTGTTGATGTTGTTTGGCTGGACGCTGGGCCTGCTGTCCTCTGCCCTGATCATGCGCTGGGGACAGGCCGCGGAGTCGCTGGCGTGGGCCGTGCCTTTTCTGATCCAGCCAGTGGCGGCGGTTTATTACCCCATCGACGGACTGCCCGGCTGGGCGCAGGCCCTGGGGTGGTTGTTGCCGTGCACTCCCGTTTTCGAGGGAATGCGGGGTGTGCTCAAGGAGGGCACCCTGGATGGACGGCTCATGGCGCTGTCGCTGATCTCCAATGTGATCTGGATGGCCGCTGCCGCCCTTGTGTATCTGTGGGTGCTGCGCCGGGGACGGGAGACGGGCACCCTGACCCGGGTGACCTCGCATTGAGCCGGGGCATCCCCGAAGAATCCCTTAGAGCACCAATGGGGATGGCGAGGCGAAGCGTTGCAGGGATTGATGCACGGTGTGCAGTTTGGCGACGATGGCCGGGTTCAGCACAAAGGGGTAGGCAAGGGGGTGGCCGAGCGCGGCATTGAGTTCATTGGCTGTGAGGGAAAGCAGCACCCAGCGGTCGATGGCATCAAGGAAGACCTGATCCAGCGCGGGAGCATGGTCCGGCTGAAGGGCGGTGCGGTCGAAGGAGTCCACGCGGAGGTGGAGGCGGCGGAGGTCGAGCCCCAGCCACCGGGCGGTGTGCAGGGCTTCCTCCATGTGGAGATAATGGGCGAAGGTTTCGGCCCAGTCCTCCCAAGGGTGGCTGCTGGCATAGCGGCTGATATAACGGGTGGCCCAATCGGGCGCAGGGCCGCGCTGATGGTGGCTGGCGAGGGCTTGGTTGTAGTCCTGGCGGTCATCGCCAAACACGGTGCGGCATTGCCCCAGCCAGACAGGATCGCGGGAAAAAAGCTGCCAGTAATAATGGGCCAACTCGTGACGGAGATGCCCCGCGAGGGTGCGGTAATGTTCGCCCATCTGCTCTTGGATGGCGGCGCGGCGGGCCGGATCGGCCTCATTGAGATTCAGGGTGATGAGGCCGTCCACATGGCCGGTGAAGATCGCGGGACCGCCCGGGAGGGGCTCCAGGAAATCGAACCAGACTCCATCCGGATGGGCATGACGGGAACGGACCGGTAGGCGGAGGCGGAGGAGTTGACTGATGGTTTGCCGCTTGGCCCGCTCGGCCCCCGCCCAGCGTTCGGTGGCGCCGGGACGGGTGAGATCGGGAGTGGTGCGGGTGAGCGAACAGGAAAGGCACTGGGTGGCGGGATCCGTGGCATTGATCATCCAGTTGCACTGGTGGGCGGTCGTGCGCCCGCTGCAGGGCTTGAAGGTGCGGCCGGTGAGCGCCGGCAGAGGATTGGTGTACGTCGGGAACGGAGAAGGAACGCGGCTCCGGGTGAAGGCGAGGAGCCAGCCCCGGTCCGGGAGGTATCCGGTGAGGGAGCCACAGCGGAGACACGACGTATTGCCCCGGAACAAGGGAGCTCCGCAGGTACAGGAGGGAGAAGGATCGGCGGCCAGGGCAGCAGCCCCTGATTTGCCGGAGGAGACAGAAGTCATGGTTTGTTTATACTGCAGGGAGCGGGCCGGAGCATAGAGGGAAACCGGGAGGTTGAAGCTTTAAGGCTCCCCAGAAGGGGGAGTCCAGACCCGGAAGGTCTCTGGAATGGGCGGTGTAAATGGCGGCGGATGGGCGCATTTCCCCTCTCGACGGCGGAAAGGCGGCGGGTTACGGCTCGGAAGTTTGTTTCTCCTAATAATATGCGTCTACCCCGATGGTTCCTTTGGCCTCTGCTGTATGCAGTAGCGACCTTTGGATGGATGGTGTTCTTCGAACACGGTCCCGGATGGGAGCGTTTCCAGGCGGGAGCCAAAGCCGAACTGACCCGGGCGTGGGAAGGCCTGCGCTGGTGGACCTACGGAAAGGCAGGTTTGTGAAATCATGAGTTTTCGATTGGAAATGCTGCAGGTGGCACGGTTGGCGCCCGACTTACTGGGGGATGCCGCCGGACTGGTGGGGACGTTTTTGCGTCGGCAGGTGACGGTGGACGGGGCTTTTGGGGATCGGGAAGGACGCAGTGACTTGTATTACACCGTCTTCGGCATGGAAGGTCTGCTGGCCCTGCGGCAGGAACCGGAGTGGGACAAGTTGGCGGGTTGGCTGCGTGGCTTTGGAGGCGGGGAGGGACTGGATTTTGTGCATCTGTGCTGCCTCGCCCGATGCTGGAACGCCGTGCCGAAGGCGGCCGGAAGCTTATCAGAGACCGGCCGGACCGGAATCCTGGACCGGCTGGACAGCTGGCGATCGGGGGATGGGGGATTCAATCAACGCAAAGGGGCGGAACGGTGCACCGCCTATGGCAGTTTGCTGGGATGGGCCGCGCATTATGATTTGAAATCCGAACTGCCGGAGGCCGGAAAACTGGCGGATTGTCTGGCGGCCCTGCGCACCCCGGATGGAGGCTACGCCAATGAGGCGGGCATTCCGGTGGGCACCACCCCGGCCGTCGCGGCTGCGGTGGCCCTGCACCGCCATCTGCGGCGCACCCCCGACGTTGCCGCCGGCCAATGGCTGCTGGCCCAGATCCACCCGGAAGGCGGGTTCAAGGCCATGCCCGGAGCGCCCTTGCCGGACTTGCTGTCCACCGCCGTCGCGCTGCACGCCCTGGACGGGATGCAGGTGTCGTTTGCCGCCCACAAGGACGCCCTGCTGGATTTTGTGGATACCTTGTGGAGTGCCGACGGCGGATTCCATGGCCACTGGGCAGATGATGCCCTCGATGTGGAATACACCTACTACGGCCTGTTGGCTCTGGGTCATTTGGCGTTGTGAGGACGAACCAAATCTCCCGCCCACCGGAGTTTATTCCAGCGGACGGGAGTCTGAATTTCTGTTGGCAGGCCGATGACGGCGGCTCCTGTCACTTCTTCGCATTCAGGATGGAAGGGGCGACATAGGACTCCGCTTTCTGGGATTCCTTGTAGACGCTGTTATCCAGACTGAACTGATTGGAGATGGTCAGGGAGCCGTAGAGGGATTCGAGACCGGGGCCTTTTTTGAGGACCTTCTGGGCTTCCTTGAGGGTGAGGAATTTGGTGCCGGGGATGGCGGCTTTGTAGTCGGCGGGTTTGGCTCCGACTTTGGCAGCAAGGATGGCCACGGCATCATCCTGGGTCTTGGGATCAAGGATGTAATCGACACATTTGTAATAAACCGCGACATACTTTTCCCAATCGGCTTTGCGTTTGGCCAAGCTGGTGGGATTGACCGCGAGGACATCGTAGATCAGGCCCGGAGCGTCGGCACTGGTGTAGATGGCCTTGCTGTTGGCGACGGCTTTCAGGGCCTGGCTGGAGACAGGATACCACGCGCCGATAGCCGCCACTTCGCCACTGCCGAGTGTCTGGGGCGTGTCGTTGGTCGCCGTATTGACGAGGGTCACGTCGGAAGCCTTCATGCCGGCTGCTTTCAGACCGTGCAGGAGCAGGAGGTGCTCCACGAGGGTCACTTCGAGTCCGACCTTCTTGCCTTTCAGATCCTTGAGGGAATTGATACCGGGTTTGCCGATGATCATGTCGCCGCCGTTGCTGTAGTCGAGGACGGCGATGAATTTGCTTTTCGCCCCATTGGCTCCGGTGACGAGCATGTCCGCGGCGACGGCCGTGACCGCGTCTACCTTGCCGGCGGCGAAAGCGTCGAGGGACGGGAGGTAATCAAACCAGAGCAGTTCGACTTCGATGCCCGCTTCCTTGAACCAGCCTTTCTGTTTGGCGAGTTCGATCACGGTAAAACCGGGCCAATCGGAATAGGCGACTTTGAGAGGCTCGGCGACCGCCGAAAATGCGGAACAGGCGAGGGTGGTGAGGATCGTGGCGAGGTATTTTAGTTTCATGGATTGGGTGTCTGGGTTGAGTGATCAGGGGCGGGGAAAGGGAGTGACGGCCTGCCAGGCCAGAGGAGGATTTTCGGTCCGGGCCTGCTGGATGAGGACCGCCAGGGCATCGCCCATGGAGGTCAGCAGATGACGGCCCTGGGCGGCAGTGGCGGCGGAGGGCCTGCCGGTGACGCCGTTGCTGCTGGTGTGCGCCACCCGATGGGGGAACACACAGCCCGTGGTGCGGTCAGGATCGTCCGCCATGGCCAACCGGCCGGTATGGACTGTGGAGGGCGCGAGCACGAGCATGACCGAAGTCTCTGCGCAATTGGCGTGCCAGTCGGCGACATCGTCTCTGAAAGCATCGGCAATTTGCGGACTGAGCTCCCAGGTATTCCGCACCGCCGCCAGCAGTGGAGTGCTGCTGCGGATGCGGTCCACCGCGACCCGCAGGCAGGCATCGTTCCCGCAATGGCCATTGACCAGAATCACCCGGCGCCAGCCGGTGGCGCTGAGCCAGGCCGCGAGGTCGCAAACGCTGTCGATGAAGGTCTGATGCCGGAGGGAGAAGGTGCCGGGCCACTTCTCGGTGTGCCCCACCGAGACGCCATAAGCGAGAGGCGGCAGGACCGGAGCCCCCGTCAGTGACGAGGCCAGCAGGCAGACATTTTCCGCAATGCGCAGGTCAGTGTCGATGGGCAGATGCGGGCCGTGTTGTTCAATGGCTCCCACCGGCAGCAGGGCCACCTGTTCCGCCGGCGGCAGGGCTTGGATTTCCGGCCAAGCGAGCTCCGCCAACCGCACCGGGGCGCGGTCCGGCGGGGAGGGAAGATCGGTGAACCAGGCAGGTTTCATGGGAGCAGGGGCAGAGTTGGCGGCTAATACAGGCTGGCATATTTTTCGATCTCCCACTGACTGACCGTGAGGTGGTACTCCTCCCACTCGGCCCGTTTCAGGGTGATGAATTCATCGCGCAGCGCCTTGCCGAGGGTGGCTTCCACAAAGGGATCGGCCTCGAAGGCATCGACCGCTTCGGCGAGGGTGCGCGGGAGCGACTGGATATTGCGGGCGGCCAGTTCCGTTTCGCTGAATTCGTACAGGTTTTCCGACTGGGGAGCACCGGGGTCCAGCCCCTCACGGATGCCTTCAAGCCCGGCAGCCAGCACGAGGGCGCCGGCGAGGTAGGGATTGCAGGCCGAGTCGGCATTGCGCGACTCGCAGCGCCCGCCGCCCATCGGAACCCGGACGGAATTCGTGCGGTTGTTGGTGCCGAAGGAATTGAAGACCGGCGCCCACGAGTAATAACCCATGGCGCCCTTTTTGATGAGCCGTTTGTAGCTGTTCACGGTCGGGGCAAAGGCCGCGCAGAGCGCCCGGCCGTGTTTGAGCACGCCTCCGATGAACTGCAGGCCGAGGCGGCTGACCCCGATGCCGTAGGGATCGTCTTCCGGCGTGGCCTGGAAAAGATTTTTTCCGGTCACCGGATCCGCCAGCGACATGTTGAAATGCGCCCCGTTGCCGGTTTTATCCGCAAAGGGTTTGGGCATGAAGGTGGCCAACAGCCCGGCATCAGCGGCATATTTTTTGGCCATGAGGCGGAAGAAGATGAAGCGGTCCGCCATCGACAGGGCATCGGCATATTTAAAATCAAACTCGAACTGCGAGTTCCCGTCCTCGTGGTCGAAGGAATACAGGTCCCACCCGAGTTCGTTGATGGTGGTGGCGATCCGGTCCACCAGTCCGTAGGCGTCGAAAAAGCGCTTCAGGTCATAACAACTCTTCATGAGATTGTCATCCGGATTGGGCACCACCAGTTTGCCGCCCTCCTGCTTGAGGAAATAGACCTCGCATTCGATGCCGAGATTGAAATCGAAGCCCATCGTTTTGGCCTCGGCGAGCACGTTCTTCAAGGCCACCCGGGTGCTGACCGGATACGGTTCGCCATGAAAGGTCAGGTCCGCCGGATACCACATCACCTCCGGCTGCCAGGGGAGGGCAACGCCCCGCGACAGGTCCGGCACCGAGGCGATTTCATCGTCGTTGGGTTTCTGTCCCAGACCATCCAAGGCATAACCGGTGTAGAGTTCCGATCCACTGGCAAAGTGCTCGAAGTGGGAAACCGGCACCACCTTGCCCTTGGGCACTCCGTGGAGATCGACGTAGGCGCCAATGCAGTATTTGATGCCGGAGGCAGTGAGTTGTTCGCGGACGGCGGAGAGGTCGGGGTTGGCCATGATGGTGCAGGGAGTTGCAGAGTCCGTGCCAGCAGATTAGGAAGATCATCCTATGAATTAAACAGATTCTGATGGCAGCAGGGAAGTGATCGCCCCCACTCCCGGAAATCCCGGCCTCGCGGCACGGGATGGTTTCCCAAGCTTGATTCCGCCCGATTCCCCAATTATAGGCGGGACGATGTCCTCCATTCCGAGCCCGCAAAACGAACCGGCACCTTCCACCGTGAAGGCGCTCTGGATCCTGCTGGGTCTGATCATCACCTTTTTCTTCGGGTTTCTGGGGCGGTTCGGATCGGACGGGGAAATCACCACCCTTTCATGGTTGGTGTCCACCTGGACGCCGGAAACGAACTATGAACACGGTTGGCTGGTGGTGGCTTTGACCGGCTGGCTGCTCTGGCGGGCCAGGCCTGCCTTCCTCGCCGAAAAAATTAAACCTGCGAATGGCGGCCTGCTTTTTGTGGTGTTTGGCATCCTGCTCTTCCTCGCCGGGTGGAGGCTCATCCAGTCCCGGGTCAATGTCGTCGCGCTGCCCTTCCTGATTTATGGGGCAGTGGTTTATATTCACGGCTGGGCCCGGGCGCGGCACCTCATCTTCCCGCTGAGCATGATCGCTTTCGTGATCCCCATGCCGAATTTCCAGCAGATGACGACCGGTCTGCAGATCATCGCCACCAAGATGGCCTACCACGCCTCCAACTTCCTCGGCATGCCCACTGTGCTGTCCGGAAACCGCGTTTTTGATCCTTCCGGCAACTGGGGGAATTGGGAGATCGATGAAGGCTGCAGCGGTATCCGCTCTATCGTGGCCCTCACTTTGGTGACTTACGTTTACGGCATGATCGTCCACAAAAAGTGGTCGGAGCGGCTGGTGATCTTTGCCGCCTGCATTCCGATTGCCATTCTGGCCAATGCGGTGCGCGTGACCTCCATCCTGATCGTCGCCCGGATCGATGTGAATTTCGCCAAAACCACCTGGCATGACTATTCAGGCTTCATGTCCTTTGGCGCCGCGCTCGCGTTGCTGATGCTGCTGAGCACGGTGATGCGCCATGGCCTCAAGGCGCTGCGCCCCAAGGTGACGGTGACCAAAGTCACCCGCTCCGGCCCCGGTTCCCCGGCCCCGGCCACCACCGCTGATCCCTATTAACCTGCCGCCCTTATGCTGAACCGTCTCATCCTGCTGCAGGTGCTCATCGCCGGAGGCCTCAGCCTCGTTTTTCTGCTGCCCAAATCCCCGCCACTCCAGCCATCGGCGGTTTCCTTGGAGTTGCCCAATGTCATGATTTTGTCAGGCTGGACGGCCGGCCCCAAGATCGACCCCTCCGAACGGGAATTGCTGGTTCTGGCCAAAGACACCAATTTTGCCCGGCGGGTCTACCGTCGGAACGCGGGGATGGATGCTCCTGCGGGAGCACGCGAGGAATTGCAGGCTTCGATTGTGCTTTCCGGCAAGGATCTGAACAACAGTGTGCACCGGCCGGAGCGCTGTCTGCCGGCGCAGGGACTCAATTTGGTTTCCAGCACCGAAATCCCCGTCAAACTCAAAGGGGGCCAGCAGATCACCCTGACACGACTGCTCTGCACCGGCAATCATCCCGGCACCCAAACGACCTACACCCACCTGAATTATTACTGGTTCGTCGGACATGACAGTGTGAAGAACACCCATTACGGCCGGACCTTGAAGGATATGCGGGACCGCTTGATGGAAGGGTATGACCAGCGCTGGGCTTATATCACCATCAGTTCCAATCTGGTCAGCATCCCGCTCCGGGATGAAGACGGCCAGGAATATTTCACGGCCCGGCTGAGCGAGGAGGAGACCGACCGGAACGTGGCGGAATTCGTTTCCGAGCTGGCTCCCGAGATCATCGATTTGAAAGCGGTGAAGAGCTGGCAGTAGCGGCGTGGTTCCGGGCTTGCAGCCGCGGAGCCCACCATCCTAGTATGCCGGTCTTATGAGCAAAAAGGTGGTATTATTGTTTTCCGGCCAAGGCGCCCAGACCGTGGGCATGGGCCAGGACTTGGCCGCGGCTTCATCGGTCGCACGCCACCTGCTGGAGCAGGCCGATGACGTGTTGGGGTTTCCCCTCACCAAGGTGATGTTTGAAGGCCCGATGGAGGAACTGACCCGCACCAGCCGGTGCCAGCCTGCGCTTTACGCCCACGGCCTCGCCTGTCTGGCGGCCCTCAAGGAAATGTTGCCGGACCTGCAGATCGCCGCCGCGGCGGGCCTTTCCCTCGGCGAATTCACCGCCCACGCCGCCTCCGGAACCTTTGGTTTTGCCGACGGTCTGAAGCTGGTGGCGCGGCGCGGGCTTTTCATGGAGGAAGCCTGCGAAGCCACCCATGGCAGCATGATCGCCATGCTGGGCGGCGAAGAGGCCGCGGTCCGCCAGCTCGCCGCCGACTGTGACGTGGACATGGCCAACTTCAACACCCCGGGCCAGATCGTCCTCAGCGGCGCCAAGGAGAACATCGTTAAAACCGCCGCCCTCGCCAAGGAGCGCGGCCTGCGTGGCAAGGAACTGCCCGTGGCCGGAGCCTATCACTCCCGGCTGATGATTTCGGCCCAGGAAAAACTGCGGGCTGAACTCGCGGGAGTCGCGCTCTCCGTCCCCGCCTTTCCCGTGGTGTGCAATCTGGAAGCCCTGCCCGTGGCAGAGGCCGCTGATATCCGCCGCACGCTGGAACTGCAGGTGACCGGCTCAGTCCGCTGGGCCCAGAGCATGGAATACCTGCTGGCCCAGGGACACGACTGCTTCCTTGAACTCGGCCCCGGAGGACAACTGGCCGGAATGCTGGGCCGTATCCGCAAGGGAGTGGAGGTTCATTCCGTATCTGATCCGGCATCACTCGAAAAAGCGGTGGCCGCCCTCGCCTCCTGACCCACCCATCCATCCCATGAAACTAACGCTCCTCCTCACTCTCACTGTTTTGGCCGGAGCGGTTTCCGCTCAGGAATGGACCCGCTTCCGCGGGACCGATGGTTCCGGCGTCAGCCCGGCGACCGGATTTCCAGATTCGTTCGCGGAAAAGGATTTCGCATGGAATACGGCCTTGCCCGGCCCGGGGATTTCCTCGCCGGTGCTCTGGGGCACGCGCCTCTTTCTGACCAGCGAGACCAGCGAGGCGGGCCAGCGGATGGTGCTCTGTTTCGATGCCGCCAGCGGCAAGGAATTGTGGCGCGTCACAGACCAATTCAGCGTTTACGGGCAGCACCAATTCAACAGTTTTGCCAGTGGCACCCCCTGCGTCGATGCAGACCGGCTCTATCTGGCGTGGACTTCCGGTGGCACCATGAAGGTGATGGCCCTGAGCCATGAAGGGAAAAAACTCTGGACCCAGGACCTCGGCGCCTATGCCGAGGAACACGGCAGCGGCTCCTCCCCGGTCCTCGCCGGCGGGGTGCTGGTGGTGGCCAAGGACAATGTGGGCAGCGACAGTGCCATCATCGGACTCAAGCCGGCGGACGGCTCCGTGGCCTGGAAACACCCCCGGCAAAGTGTGCGCACCCCGTTTGCCACCCCGCTCGTGATCCGTCAGGCGGATGGCCGGGAAGCGGTGATCATTCCAGGCAATCCCAAAGCCATGACCTGTCTGAATGCCTCCAATGGAAAACTGTTGTGGGAAGTTGAGAATCCCACCCCCGGCGACCGTCCGGTCGCTTCACCGGCGGTGGCCGGCGGGGTGGCTTTCATGACCATGGGTCAGGGCGGCACCGGCAAGGCCTCGGTCGCGGTGCGCGTCACCGATGCCAAACCGGAAATCATCTGGCAGATGCGCAAGGGTCTGCCTTATGTGCCCACCGCCATCGGGGAGGGGCAGCGGTTTTATATGCTGGGCGATGGCGGGGTGTTGACCTGCGTGCGGGCCGAAGACGGCTCCGAGGTCTACAGTGAGCGCGTGTTTACTGACAAGGCCTACAGTTCGCCGATCCTTGTGGGAGACCGCATTTTTTGCACCGGCCGCAGCGGTCAGGTCGCAGTGGTGGCCGCAGGCGATACCTTCCGCAAGCTCGGGGAAGGAAAGTTAGGAGAATCCACCGATGCCACGCCCGCCGTGGCAGGAGGCCGGCTGTTTTTCCGCACCAAAACCCACCTGATGTGCCTGCCTTCCGCCGCGAAGCCTCAGCCGTAATTTCCGTCAGGAAGACCGGCGCTCAGGGAGTCCCCCGGCGCCAGGTTTCCTCCACAATTGCATTCAAGGCCATGTGCCGGTTGGAATGGGCCAGTTCGACGACAGGGGTGTACGTCTTGTCCCAGTCAAATTTGCGCAGCGCGAGACGGCCCAGTTCGGTATCGCGCGGGACAAAGACCGGATATTTGGCCGAGGAGGGATTGGGGGACGTCACTTCCAAGCAGATCATCCGGTCCAATTCGGCCTGGGTAATATCCTCCCCAAAATAGTGTCCGCGCCTCAGCACCACAAGGAACCTTCCTGGACCGGCTGCAGGCTGTTTTACGAATTGATCCAGCAACTGGTCACGGCATTGCACAAAGGCGGTGAAATCAATCCGGGGACCTTCCGCGGTATCTTCCACCGCCACTGGAAAACCGGCCGGGACGCGGTCCGTCACCACCCGGAATATCCTCACTTGGTAAGGCGCCTTGGCCATGGGCTCGATCGCCTCCAGCGTAATCCCCAGAATGGGAACGGGATTCAAATTGCCATCCGGAAAGTATTGGATCGCCTGACGCATCGCTTCGACCGGATGGTGCACCAGTCCGGCCAGCTCGTTGGCCGAGCGGGCCATCATGAGGCGTTCGAGGGTCTGTCGCGCTTTTTCTTCCGGACTGCCCGGGCGGAAATTCTGATCCAGGGCGGGGAGTGGTTTGGCCCCACTGGTATTTTCTGCCGGAGCGGCCGCCACGGCAATCTTCTCCGGTGCCGCCGGGGATGCCGGCGGATTTCCTGGCAGGCCCGCGGGAACCAACCCGGCGGCTGTTTTTGTTTTCCCCTCCACCCTCTGGAGCTCACACCGGTATAAAAAAGTGAGGATGGCCGCGATCAGCAGCAGGACGACCCAGGCTTTGAAGGCACTGCGGGCGGCAGGGATTTCAGCGGACTGCGGCGGCACGCCCGGCCAGCTGGCCGCGGTTGGGTCCGGGGGCAGAGTCTCCACCGGCGTGGTGATCAGCATCGGCTCGACCGGTTTGGACTCATGAGCGATCACTGCAGGATTGGACGGCGCTTTCAGGGAAATAACCGGCAGATCCGCAGGGGCGACGGCAGCCGTGGATGGACTGGCCGCAACGATAGGCCGTTCCACTGCCACAGGGGCTGACATCGGCGGTGGTTCCGGTACGATGGGGGCAACCGGGAGGACTACCGGGGTCGAAGGCAGTGCAGGAACCGGAGCGGGCTCCGGGGACGGAACAGGGGGCTCCGGCAGGGGCACCGGCTGAGTGACCAAAGCAGTGAAGGGATTGTTGACATCCGTCGCCCCCGCCCACTCCTGCCGCACGTTTTGCGGCGTGGTCGGCGGGAAGATCATAAACGGGCTGGATTCCCCCCGCGCCAAAGCGACGTCAGGTTCAGCGGGAGGGCTGACGGCCGGAGGGACTTCGGGCAACGGAACAGGAGTCGTTTCCGCCTTCGCCCGTATCCAGATTTCCTCGGGATGCGGCAGATCCGACGCCAAGCCTGGGAAAGTCGGCAGATCCAGAGCGGTCGGTGCAGGGGCCGGCGCTGGGCCAGCAGGGGATTCGGGCGGACCGGGCTGCTCCGTGGCGGCGGCCGTCAGGGATGGAAAAGCCGGCAGGGCCATCTCCTGCCTCCGTTGCTCCACAACCCCGGGAACGTGAGGCTCCCCAACACTGGTGGCTTTTTGATAATCGGGGAACCCCTCGATTGTCGCGTCAAGTTCCGCAACCGGCCGAGGCAGGCCCGTTGCCGCCGGCGGGGGGCTCTCCTGGAAAAGATTGGCAAACGGGTCGGCGGGCGCGGGACCGGCTTCCCCACCTAAAAGGCTCACCTGCGCCTCGTGTTTGAATTCCCGTCCCTCCCCGTTCGGCCAGCCATCATCTTCCGCCACCTCTTCGGCGATTTCCTCAATGATGGCCTCAGCTGGTTCAATGAGAGGTTCCACAGTCAGCGCCGCAGGGACTGGTTCCGTAAAGAGATGACTTGCCTCCGGGAACGGTTTCGCCCCGGCTGGCACTTCCGGCTCCGGTGGCCAGCCTTCCGTTTCCGCTGTTTCCTCGGCAATCTCCTCCAGCATCGCCTCTTCTTTGGCCTCGACCGCTGCAGTGACCGCCTCCGCAGTTTCCTTCCTTTGTTTGGCCGCATCGGCCAGCAACCGGGCCGCAATCGCGGCTGTGCCTGCCAAAAGTCCGGCCCCACGCCCCAGCAGCAGCCGCCCTAACACGAGGCTGGCCGCACCGGCGAGGGCCGCTTCCAAGGCGGCGCGGTCGGAAATACGGGAAGGAGCCGGAGGGGCCTCCGAAGGGACGGGATCAGGATCAGACATGATGGGAGGAAAAAGCAGAAGCAGCAGGGAGTATGCCCACGCCCCAAAGCGCAGGCGGACCTTGGAGGAATTTACGGCTCATCCCTGCAATGACAATCTGGAAGTCACCCGCCCCACCACGTTCCCTTTCCGCAGACACGGCACTTGCAGTCCCCGCCAGGCCGTCAAGCTTCAGGCATGAACATCCTGCTGCGGCGCGTCTCCCGTCTCGTCCTTTTCGGCTTCCTCGGCGTGCTCCCGGCCGGGGCCGCCCTGCCGGAAAAACCCAATATCCTGTTCATTCTCGCCGACGATCTCGGTTACGGCGAACTGGGTTGTTATGGGCAACAAAAAATCCGCACCCCCCACCTCGACCGCATGGCCGCGGAAGGCCTGCGTTTCACGCAATTTTACGCCGGCTGCACCGTCTGCGCCCCATCCCGCTCCGTGCTCATGACCGGACAGCACACCGGCCACACCACCGTGCGGGGCAATGCCGGACGCAATAACACCGCGGCCCAGACCCTCCGAGCCGGCGAACCTACCGTGCCCGCCCTGCTCAAAACCGCCGGCTACCGCACCGGACTCATCGGCAAATGGGGGCTGGGTGACGATCCCGACGGGCCCGGCCATCCTCTCAAACAGGGATTTGATTTCTTTTTCGGATTTCTCAACCAATCCCACGCCCACAATCACTATCCTGATTTCCTCTGGCGCGATTCCACCCGGCAGCCTCTCAAAAACGACCTCATCCCCATGGGCGAATCCGGAGCCGGCTACTCCACCAACCGCTTGGAATACAGCGATGATCTCTTCGCCGATGAAGCCGTTAAATTTGTCCAGCAGGACCGCGACCGCCCCTGGTTCCTCTTTCTCTCCCTCGTCGTCCCCCATGCCAATAACGAACGCACCCGCGCCCTCGGCGTGGGTACGGAAGTCCCGGGCACCGACCCCTATTCTGACGAATCCTGGAGCGAAGCCCTCAAGGGCCAGGCCGCCAGCATCACGCGCCTCGACAGTTACGTCGGCCGCCTCCGCGCCACGCTCGAAGACAGCGGCCAGGACCGCCGCACCCTCGTCCTCTTCAGCAGTGACAACGGCCCGCACGCCGAAGGCGGCAATGATCCGAAATTTTTCCAGGCTTCCGGTCCCTTCCGCGGCATCAAACGATCCCTCACCGATGGCGGCATCCGCGTGCCCCTGATTGCGTGGATGCCTGGCGCCATCCAACCCGGCACCACCCCGCACCCTGGTTATTTTGGTGATCTCATGGCCACCGCCGCCGGGTTGTCAGGCGCCCCACTGCCCCCGGACCGCGACAGCCTCAGCCTCGTCCCGGTCCTCACCGGCACCGGCGAAGTGAAACGCCACCCCTGGCTTTATTGGGAATTCCACGAAGGCGGCACCAGCCAGGCCGTCCTCCTCGAAGGCCGCTGGAAAGGCATCCGTCTGCTGCGCCGCGCGGCGCCCCTCCTGCTCTACGATCTCCAGAATGATCCCGGCGAATCCAAGGACGTTGCCGATGGGCATCCTGACATCATCGCCCGCATCGAAGAGATCCTGAAAACCGCCCGCACCGATTCCCCCCACTGGCCCCTCAAGGACGCCCCCGCCGCGGGCAAGCCAAAGCGCTGACCGGCCGGACCTGCTCCCTTGCCTGCAAGGGAAATCCTCCACCCATCGGTTAGTCCTTGACCCGCAGCACTTCCTCCAGGAGGTCCGCCAGCACCCCGGACGCCTCCGCCCCCACCTCCATCACTTCGGCGTGGTTCAGGGGACCATCCATGCCGGCGGCCCAATTCGTCAGGCAGGAGAAAGCCGCCACTTCCATTCCCAGCGCGCGGGCTTGGATCGCTTCCAGCACCGTACTCATCCCGACGGCATCGGCTCCCAGGGCCCGCAGCATCCGGATCTCCGCCGGGGTTTCATATTGAGGTCCCCGCAGCCCGGCATACACCCCCGTGTGCAAACGCACGGCCTGCGCCGCCGCTCCCGCGATGAACCGCGCGCGCAGCGACAGCGTGTAAACTTCCGACATATCCACAAAATTCGGCCCGCCTGTCAGCGGAGACTCTCCCGTGAGATTGAGATGGTCCGTCAGCATCATCCATTCTCCCGGACGGAAAGCCTCATTCAGCGTGCCCGCCGCATTGGTCAAAATCATCTGCCGCACCCCCAGTGCCCCCAGCAGGCGCACTCCGGCGGTGGCTTCCTTGGCGCCGCGCCCTTCATAGAGATGCACCCGGCCCGACAGAATCGCTACCCGCGTCCCACCCACCGTGCCCAGCACCATTTCCCCATCGTGCCCCGGCACCCCGCTCTGCGGCAACGCCAGTTCACGGTACGGCACCCGGGCCGCCACTTCCACCCTCTGGGTAAACCCGCTCAATCCCGAACCCAACACCAAGCCCACCCGCGGGTAAAAATCACGCAACGGCCCCGAAATCGTAAATGCATCTGAACTCATGCGCCCACCCTGCCCCATCCCCCGTCCTCCGCAACTTCTTAACCGCACCCCGGCAAAACACCTGCCCCGATCAGCCAAACCCATCCGTTTTTTCCTCCCTCCCCTGTACGCCCGCGCTCATTTCCCTTTCCCTTGATCCCGGCGGCATGCTAGAAACCGCGCACCCCTGCCGCCGCCCGGCAGTCCCTCCCGCCAGCCATGTCCCGGTTCCATCCCCTCCGACTACTCCAGCGCCGGGATGCCATCGCCCTCCTCCTCGTGTTCCTCGGTCTCATGGGCCTGATCCGCCACTTGACGGTCAATCCGCCGCCCGACCCGGCGCCAGCCCCTCCCGCCCAGGCTTCGGTCTACCGCGCACCCCTTCCCCCTGCCCTGGACTCCACCTCCCCGGATGCACCGACGGTCCCCGGGGAGGTCAAGGACATGCGCCGCCGTCTGCGGGAATTCATCGTCCCTTTGCCAGGCGTCTCATCCCTCTCCGTCCCCGACGCTCTGGCCCTCCTGCAAAACCACTGGCAAATCCTCCCCCACGAAACCGACGCCATCCCTCCCGCCACCTTCACCCTGGACCCCGCCGCCACCGATCAACTCACCGCCACCGTCCCGCCCCCCTTGGTTTCCCTGCAAATCCCCGGTGTCTCGCTCCTGACGAATCTCCGTCTCCTCGCCGCTCAAGCCGACCTGAAAGTCACCGTCACGAAAACCGGCGCCGTCCTGCAAACCATCAGCCAGCCTGCCAGTGACGCCCCGCAGTCCGCTATCACCCCACTGGACCAAAGCACCATCAATCATTACCTCCTGAGGGCCAACCGGCTCATGATGGAGTATCAGCCCGCCGGAGCCCTGGAAATCGAAACCGCGGCCGATTCAGGCCACGCCAGCAACGTGAAGGTCTCCGTCCGTTTGTTGAAAAAAGAGGACGGGGAATCCATCCCGGACGGACAGCCCCTGCTTTTTGAAAATACCAGCGACGAACCAAAAGCAGATAACGTCAACGACAGCTACACCATCGATCTGAATCTGGCTCCGGAGGAAATCGAGTTTGAGGGATTCATCAATCACGGCACCCCTATCCAGACCACCGGCATCAATGCGCTCGGCGAATCGGAGCCGGTCATCCTCACCGATTCAAAAATAACCCAGCCAGTATTCGCCACCAGGATCCTGCCGGACTCACGAAGAGAAGCCTTGGAGAAAATCTTCGCCCCGATGGGTATTTCCAAGGAGGGAAATCCGGCCGGTTATTCATGGACCCCGTTGGAAGGAAACCTCATCGCCACCGGCTCCGGCCGCACTCTGCGGGTCGCCGCGACGGTTGCCACCGCCTTGGAGGAAGCTGCCCACTCCGGAGTGAAACTGGAGTTCCTTTCCGCCGATTGGCAGGACAACCAACCGCCGCCCCTTCCCACCCTGAAAGCGGAAGCGGGGCCCCACCGGGCCATCATCTCCGCCACCGGCAGAATCACGGCCTCATCCATTCCCGCCCCATCCCGGATTCGATTCGGCCGGCCCCTGGCCGTCACCGTACCGTGCCCGCCGACCCGGAGTTTTATCCTCCTGCCTGAGCCGGGCAATCCGGTCCACACCACCGTGGAAGCCTCCGGCGCACGGTTCACCGCCCGGTTTCACATCGACATCCCCCGCCCCGCCAACTTCCTCTTCCCCGCCGGTGCCGTAAACGGTTATGACAGCACCCCGCACATCATCCATGGCATGAGTTGTCAGCCCGGGCAGTGGCACCGCCTCGATCTGCCCGCCAGCCCCCTTGGTCGTGGCACCGCACGCCAGTCGATCTTTGTGAGAATGTCCCGCACCACGCTCCCGGCAGATTAGCATATCCCCCAGGCCCGCGCCGGTCCTGATCAAATCTTCGACGCCGTCAAAAATAAACGCCCCACCACAGACAAATCCTTCCCTTGGTGCGTCTTCCCGTCAGATACTTCCTGACTGGTATGCCTCCCGAATCAATCGCCGCCCTCTACGATGTCCATGCGCCGGCGCTGTACCGTTTCCTGCTCAGCCTGACCGGATCGGAGGCGGACACCCGGGATCTCCTCCAGGATCTTTTTGTCAAACTGGTGCGTCAACCCGCCACGGTCCTGACCGATCCCCAGGCTTGGCTCTTCCGCGCCGCCCGCAACGGGTTCATTGATCTGGTGCGCCGCAATGCCCACCGCCGCGGGGTATTGGGCCGTTATGAAGCGGATCTGGAATCGGGTTCCCACTACGATCCCGCCCCGCCCGCCACCCCGGACCCGACCCTTGCCATCGCCCACGCGCTGGCCGGCCTATCCTGCAAAATTGGAGGAACTGGTTCCATCTGTCCCCTTAGCCATGCTGATGGATACCCACGGCCAACCGATCAGCTACACCACCAACCCTGAAGGCACCCATTTCACCATGATCCCCGTCCATTTGGATCTCCTGATCGGCACACCGTACCGCACGTTGAAACCCCTGCTCGTCTATTCCACCGACCTTGAACGTCTCCCAAAGTAGACCACGTCCGGGATTCATCCGCGGTCATCGGTCATATTGGTGTAATGTCGTGACCCGTCAGCATCCTTTTCAGGATAAAGATTCCGCCCCCAACGAGCCAGGGCTGCAATCGTTGCCGCTTCCGGCCGGCAAGGGAATGTCTGGCAGAGGGTGAGCGGACACACACCCCGCTGGAAACAGCCCGGCCCTCACGGCTTGGCGTGGGTTTTCACGAACGCCACCAGTTCCGGGCTGCGGAAGAACCCCTCCCACATGTTGTGCCCCTGCCCTTTCGGAACCACGAGTTCCATTTTTCCGCCGAGAGCGGCATAGCGGCGCTGCACGGCGCCGGAATTTGTCTCCAGCGGGACCACGACATCGGAATCCCCATGGATCGCGAAAAACGGGACCCCGGCCCGGGCCAGGGGGGCCAGACGGTCCACTGGATTGTGGCTGGCCAGGTTGTCCTCCAGCTCCGCCTCACTCATGCGGTAGGCGCCGCACGCTTTCCCGATGCCGGGATAACTCCGCAGATCGCAGACCGGATAAATCCCCGCAAAACCACCCACCTGGTCAGGATGATCGGCGGCCCAGCTCAGGGTCATCAGGCCGCCGCGGCTCCGGCCCAGCAGGACGGGCTTTTTGGAAAACCCGCGCCGGGCGGTCATTTCCCCGTAGAGCGCCGTATAGATTTCCCGCCCATCCGGGCTGCCATAACATTCACCGGCATCGATCCCGGCAATGGCGATCCCCGCCGCGAGGAACTGTTCAAAGAGCCACTTCTCCTCGTCTCCCGGCAGTCGCGGCAGGGTGGGGGCATACCAGACCCAGGCCTTGCTCCCCGGTTCAGGCGCGGCTGTCGATTCAATGACAAACGCGGTGCGCCCGGCCACAGCAAAGACCTTGCCGGGCAGCGGCAGTTCCTTCACGGGCGTGGCTGCCGGTTCGGCCGCCGCGAGGAAATCCAGCGGCAACAACAGCACCGCCAGCATCAGAGAAGCGAAAAATTTCATGACTGGTGGCGCACCCATGTCTGATGGGCGAGGATCAGGCTGGGAGCGACTTGTGGGAACCGTCGCAAAGCACCCCCTTGCCACTGTGCTTGCAGGCGCAGAAATAGAGCGGGCCGTCTTTCTGGGCGGTATAGGCGACGGGGGCGAAGCTGGTGCCTTTGTGGGACCCATCGCAAAAGGGCTGGGCTTTGCTTTCGCCGCAGGAGCACCAGTAGTAGGTTTTTCCAGCTTCGACGGTGACGGGAATGGGGGAGGTTTGGGCGATTTTAGGGGTTTCCATGTTTCGGGTTTGCTGAGGTAGAGTCAGAGGGATTTCTGTCAGGGGAGCGTGCCGTGGAAGCGGGAAAGCAGCAAGGGGTTTCCCTGGCCGGTGGAGCCATCCCGGATCATGAAGCCGGGCTCTGAAAGAGGGAGGGAAAGTCTGTCAGGGACCCGTTCAAGCATCGCTGGCACCCGGGCTGCGCCTTGATCATAACCATGGTCATTCGCCCTTTTTACCTGTTTGGCTCAGCAGACCAGCGCCCCCATCGGTCGGCGGGTCCCGCGGGGAATTAAGGCTCCCGACCGCCGGGTCCGCCACAGGGCCTCAGGCGGCGTCATCGGGGCCTGAACTCATCTCCTATCCCATCGACAAAAAACTCCACCCGGCCACAACGCGGACAAACGTAAATATCAAAGCTCTCGCGATTGACGAACAGCTCGCCCAGATCGCCCATCAATCCCCAGCGGGTGCCCTCGTGGAACTTCCTGGTGCCGACGTAGTCGAGGGTCGCGGGGCAACGGGGGCAGCGTAACGGATCTGCCGGCGGAGCGGATGTGGTGGCCGGGGCCGCAGTCAACTCCGCACACTTCCAGCACGAGTCGAACTGGTCGTCGTGCTGCTCTCCGCATTTTGAGCATGTCCACATAAAATCAGCGGGCCCGGTTTCTAACATTCAAGACAAACCCGCAGCGCAAGGAAATTGGCCCCAGCGCTTGGTTGAACGGGTCCGCTGCCCTCCCTCGCGGCGCGGGCGGATGGGCTGGAGCGTGAAGGTGGGGAGTTGTCACGACTTTGGCGGGTGGGCCTTGCAGGCCTCTGAAAAAGCGTCTGTTGGACCATCCCATCCTGCCGTAATCCGCTTCACCGGGCCTGTCCAATTGAAAGGCGGACGGCGCGGTCAGTCTGCGAGGACGCGGAAGAAGACGCGGGCGGGGAGGGCGAGGGGGAGCACCCACTCGGTCGTGGTGAGTTCAAGCGCTTCGTCGCTCCATTCGTCGAGGCCCTCACTCATCTGCACCCGGTAGGTGGTGGCGCCGGACTTCGGGGTCCAACGGAGGGTCGGGCCGGAGGGACCCTCGAATAATTCCGCCTGGAAGAGGAGAGGACCGGGGATCTTTCCCGGGGTGGAGCGGACGTCGGTGGGGGCCAATTCCCAGTCTTCGGGGCGGTCGGTATCGGTCCGGGGATCGATCCGTTGCCAGCTTTGGCCGTCGGCTTCCGCATCGGGGTTCAACCCGGGACTGAGCCCGCCATTGTTGCCCCAATTCACCCGGTCCACGATCCCGTCCGCCGCATCCACCAGCAGCACATGGTCATTGGAATTGCTCATATTGATGATGCCTCCATCGGGATCCCACACGGAGTCATTGGTGAGATTGGGCACGGCGGGGTCGTCCCCGGCGCTGCCGCTGGCCGCTTCGTAGGTGGGGAGGAACCCATACTGGGCATTGAACTGGATGGCGTTCAGCGCCACCACTTGGACTTCCCCGGGGGCTATGCTGGCTCCCCCGGGAAAGATCAGCATGGCTTCCGTGAGGCTGGTGCCGGCGCGGGCTTCCTCATCCCCGATCCGCCAACCGCTCAGGTCGACCGCTTCGGTGCCATTGTTGTAGATCTCAATCCACTCGCCGGCGACATCGCTGCCGATTTCATTGAAGAGGACTTCACTGATCACGGGATTGGCCGGAGCCGCGGCCGGAAGGAGTCCGATCAGGACCAAGGATACCCATTTCATAACATTCAGGAAAATGATGGCACCGGCCTAGCGGCGGCGGCGGAGCAGGCCGGCGATACCGGAGGCACTGAGCAGCAGGATGGCAGCGGAGGGCTCGGGAATGACGCCGGGGGTGGCCCGGGTGGCCGCGGTGCCGGTATCGAAGGAAGCGGCCCAATCGGCCGCGGTGCCGGTATCGGTCCCGGGATCGATCCGGGCATAACTTTGACCATCCAGGGCAGTTCCCAATCCCGGATCAAACCCAATGGTATTGCCCCAGTTGGCGGCATCCACCACCGCATCATCCAGCGTGAGCAGCAGGATCTGATCGTTGCTGTTGGACATGTTGATGGTGTTGGTGGCGTTGACGTCAGGATCCCAAGTGCCATAAACCGTCAGATTAGAGACCGCAGCATTGTCCCCGCTGGCGCCGGTGCCCACTTCATAGGTCGGCAGGAAACCATAGACGGTACTGAAACGGTTGGCATTAACGGCGATGGTCTGCACGGCGCCCGGAGCGATGCTGGCCCCGGCAGGAAAGCTGAACATGCCTTCCGTATCGGAGACGGCGCCGGAGGTTTCCTCGTCCCCGATTTTCCAACCCGTGAGGTCCACCACCACCGTGCCGTTGTTGTAGATTTCGATCCATTCGCCGGAGGTATCGCTGCCGACTTCATTGAAGAGAACTTCGGAGATCACCACGGCGGCCTGGGCCGGCACCGTGAGCAAAGGGAGAATCAAAAGGAGGGGTTTTAACATGGGAGGGGAGGTTTGGCGGGAGCGGCCATGGGGCAGCCGGGCAAGCTCTGCGCCAGCCTCCCCCGGTGTGCCATGGAAGTTGAGCAACAATGTCGTCACCTGATGACTCTCAACTCTTTAGCAGCAGGGACGGGGTTTCCGGAAACAAGTCACAATCCTGTCACCCACCCGCGCTTGCCGCGGGCGGGCGCCCTCCGGCAGGTTGGCAAGTGATTTTGAGAACCCCCCTGCTCTTTCCGCTTCTCCTGCTGCTCTGGCAGGCGGGCCCCGCCGCCCGGATAGCCCTCGCCGCTCCAGCACTGCCCTTTACGGGAAGCTACGCGGAATCCTTCAACACCCTGCCCTCCAGCGGCAGTGTCAGCCTGACTGGCACCGGGACTGCGGGAGGGCAGGCCGATCTGCCGGGACTGACCGGATGGCAGGCCGCCCGGGTGGGCGGCACCTCCACCACGGACCTGACCCTCGCCACGACGGCCGGCACCACGGGGCGGCTTTATTCTTTTGGGGAGTCCGGTGACCGCGCCCTCGGCTCCCTCGCCTCCGGCTCCACGGTGGCTGCGGTGGGGATCGCGCTGCGCAACACCAGCAGCCTGACCTTTGAGCGCGTCACTCTCACGTATGCCCGCGAGGTCTGGTTGACTCAGGGCACCAGCACTGCCAATGCCTTCGAGGACCGGCTGCGTTTCGCGTGGGGGATTGACTCCGCAGGGACAACGACGGGCAATTTCCTGACGTATCCTACCCTGACGCCGTTCCCAGGATTGGATTGCCTAAGTGAATCCACCAACACCGTCACCGGCGTGACGGGCAGCACCACGCCGGACCGCCAGCGCCCCGGCCAGAATGCGCGGTGGCGGCAACCGGCCACTGCTACCCTGACAGGTCTGCATTGGGCCCCGGGGCAGACCCTCTACCTGCGCTGGATGGACCGGGATGATGCCGGATTTGACGCGGGCCTGGCCCTTGATGATGTGCAAGTGGAAGCCGCCGCCGGTCCTTTCCCCGTGGCCGTGGGCCTCGAGGCCGCCACTCCGCAGCAGATCCGGCTCCAATGGCCCACCCGGCCCGGCGCCCAATACCGCCTCGAGGAATCCAGCCGCCTCGAATCCTGGCAGCCGGTGGCTGGTTTCCCGCAGCGGGCGGGGGGATTTTCCTGGCAGCACGACCGCCCCGTCACGGCGGGCAGCCGCTTCTTCCGGGTCTGGGAAAATGACCCTGCCCCTTCCGGTCAGGAGGTGTATTTCACCGCCCCCGGCCCCACCGGAACCGAGGTGGACCTGACCTTTGAGCGGAAGCTGCAGGATTTGCTGGAACAGGCGCCGGCGGGGTCCTCGGTGCGGGCGGCGATCTATACCTGGACCCGCGAAAGCATGTCGGAAGCCTTCATCGGGGCGCACACCCGCGGCGTCGATGTCCGGCTGATCGTGGGCAGCGACTTCCCGGCGGTGGATCTGCTGCTCGCGGCCCTGCCCGGACGGGTGACCATCTGCCGCGATGGCAGCGGCACGCCAAATGGTTGTCAGGGGGGCCGGATCAATCACAACAAATTTGTCCTGTTCTCCGCCCTGGCCGACGGCACCACCCACATCACCATCCAGTCATCCGCCAACTTCACCGACCTGCAGCTTTCCCTCGCCAACAATCTGGTGATCATCCGCCGTGATGCCGCCCTGCATGCGGCCTATCTGCAATATTGGCAGGACCTCGCCAGCCAGCCGCTCAATCCTGACTATTACCGCACCGCCCAAGGGGATGCCGGGACCAGGGTCTGGTTTTTTCCCCGGGCTTCGGCCAATGGCACCACGGGGACCGGTGACCCCATCGTGGAAGAACTGAATAAAATCGATCCCTCTGCGGGCGGCAGCATCCGGATCACCATGGCCTTTTGGACCAGCCCCCGCCGGGCCATCGCCCAGCGGCTCGTCGCCCTGCACCAGGCGGGCTGCCGGGTCTCCGTGGTCACCCATCCCCAGGAAACCAGTACGGAGATTCTCCAAATCCTGCAAGGCGGCGGAATTTCCGTCAGCCTGCTGGCCCCGATTCATTCGAAGTATCTCCTGATGGATGCTGTGCATGAAGGCCGCCGGCAGCAGCTTGTCTTCACGGGTTCCCATAATTACACTGGCCCGGCCCTGACCGAAAACGACGAAACGCTGCTCCGGCTGGCCCACCCCGGTCTCTACGGGGCCTTCCTCGCGGACTGGCAGCGTCTGGCGGCTCATCCGCTGGTTGAATGAAGGGAGGGTGAACGCGGTTTCCGGCGGTGACGATATCCTTCCGCTTCAACCCTTGAATTCCAGAAGGCAGCGCCTTATGCGGCGGGATGGAGGAGACGGAACCGGATATCACGCAACAAGACCTGGTCGATGCCCTGGACAGCGGGGACGCGGGGTTGGCGCGTGAAATGGTGCCGCAACTGCACGAGGCGGACTTGGCGGGGGCGTATGAAACCCTGCCGGAGGAGGAGGCCGGGGAGCTGCTGAAGCTGATCCCTGAGGATCAGTTTCCGGAATTCCTGGCGCAGCTGCCGCTGACGGATGCGGTGGAGATCCTGCAGGGCCTGCCGGACAGCCGGTTGGCGGCGGTGCTGGCTGAGATTTCCGATGATACCCTGGTGGACCTTTTGCAGGAGATGCCGCCGACGCACCGCGGGCACGCGTTTCACCTGCTGTCGGAACCGCGGCGGAAGGCGGCGCGGGAGTTGCTGAAATTTGAGGATGACTCGGCAGGGGGCCGGATGACGACGGCGTTTGCCTCGGTGCGGGAGGATATGACGATCCGCGAGGCGATCGATGCGCTGCGGGGGATCGCGGAGGAGACGGAGCTGCTGGCGCGGATCTATGTGGTGGACGACGAGGGGCTGCTGCTGGGGAAAATCCGGCTGCGGGACCTGACGTTCAACCGGCGGTCCACCCACATTGCGGAGCTGAATGATCATGACACGAGGTCGGTGCTGGCGACGTCCGACCAGGAGAAGGCGCTGCGCATGATGATGAAATACGACATGCTGGCGCTGCCGGTGCTGGATGAGGACGGGCGGCTGCTGGGGGTGATCACGCACGATGATGCGCTGGACATCCAACAGGAGGAAAATACGGAGGACATCGAACGCCAATCGGGGATCAGCGGGGACAATACCGATGAGACTTATCTGAATACGACGGTCTTCCACCAGGTGCGGCGGCGGATTGGCTGGATCATTTCGCTGGCGTTCATCGGGCTGATCTCGGGGACGGTGATGTATTCCTATCAAGGGCAGATCAGCAGCCTGTTTGCCCTGACGATCTACATGCCGATGATCGTGGCGGCGGGGGGGAATACCGGGGGGCAATCGGCCACAATGGTGGTGCGGGCGATGTCCCTGGGGGAACTGGATGCGGGGTCGGTGCTGCGGGTGGCGTGGAAGGAGTTCCGGATCGGGCTGATCATGGGGGGGGTGGTGGCGCTGGCGATGGTGGCGCAGATTTACTTTTTACGGCCGGCCAATATCGAGATCAGTCCGGCGTTGTTGCTGGGATTTGCCCAGACGGTGGGGCTGGCCCTGCTGGTGCAGGTGACGGCCTCGACGCTGATCGGGGCGCTGTTGCCGCTGGGAGCGCGGGCGGTGAAACTTGACCCGGCGGTGATCGCCTCGCCGGCCATCACAACGATCGTGGATGCCACTGGGCTGCTGATTTACCTGAATCTGGCGCGCACCATCCTGCCGCTGTGAAAGAGGGAAGCCCCCGCCGTTGACGCTGGGGAGGGGACGGGTAGCATCGGCGGATGGCACAGGATTTTTTGACGGCGGCAGAGGCCGCATCACCCCGGCGGATTCACCTCATCGGCGTGGCGGGTTCGGGCATGAGCGGGATCGCCTCGCTGCTGCTGGACCTGGGGTTCAAGGTGAGTGGATCGGACCGGAGCACCACGGTGGAGACGGAGCGGCTGCAGGCGGCGGGGCTGGAATTTTATTGCCCGCACACGGCGGAGAGTGTGGAGGGGGCGGGCGCGGTGGTCTATTCCTCGGCGATCAAACCAGGGCGGAATGTGGCCTATGATGCCGCGGCGGCAGCGGGCATCCCGCTGTTCCGCCGGGCGGAAGCGCTGGCCTCGATCATGGGGCGGAAGCAGGGCATCGTGATCGCCGGGATGCATGGCAAAACGACGACCTCGGCGATGGCGGCGCATGTGCTGCGGGAGGCCGGGCTGCACCCCGGGCATTACGTGGGGGCGGAAATCCCGCTGCTGGGCACCAACGCGCGGTGGGATGCGGAGGGCGATTATTTTGTGGCCGAAGGCGACGAGAGCGATGGGACCCTGGTGCTCTATCATCCGCGCCACTCCATTCTGCTGAACGTGGAGGAGGAGCACCTCGACCATTATAAAAACATCGATGAGATCAACGCGGTGTATGGGCAACTGCTCGACCAGACGTCAGGCAGTTCGTTTTATTGTGCGGCGGACGCCGGGTCGAAAGCGGTCTGTCAGGGGCGGGAACGGGTGATCGGTTATGGATGGGAACCGGCGGAAGACTATTCGGCGCAGGACCTGGAAACCACCGGGCAAAGCACGGCCTTCACTGTCTGCCGGAAACGGGAGGCGCTGGGACGCATTATCCTGAATATCCCCGGGCGGCACAATGTGCTGAATGCCCTGGCGGTGGCAGCGCTGGCCACGGAACTGGGCGTGCCCTTTGACCGGATCGCGGCGGCGCTGAGCACCTTCCGGGGGGCGCGGCGGCGGTTTGAGGTGAAGCTGCGCCATCCGGCCTATACGGTGGTGGACGACTACGGTCATCATCCTACCGAAATCGCGGCCACCCTGCAGACAGCCCGGCAGTTTACCCAGGGGCGCGTGATCTGTGTCTTCCAGCCGCACCGCTATACCCGCACCCAGCTGCTGCGGAAGGAATTCGGTCAGGCGTTTTCCCTCGCCGATGCGGTCTTCATCCTCGACATCTATCCGGCCAGTGAACTGCCGATTCCCGGCATCACGGGCGAGACCATCGTGGAGGAAATCCGCGCCCACGAGGGGGACCGGATCAAGGTCTTCTCAGCTCCTGACCGCACCACGGCCCACCTCGCGGTGGGGAATTTCCTCAAGCCCGGCGACCTCGTCCTGACGCTGGGCGCGGGCAATGTGCATGAGATCGGCACGCGGCTGGCGGCGGATCTGCAGACGGCCGAGGGGCTGCGGCAGACTCTGGACGAAACGGACGCGGGGGTGCGGCTGTATGAACCGATGGGCCGCCACACCACCCTGAAGGTGGGCGGGCCCGCACAGTTTTGGCTGGAGCCATCGACCATCGCCGGTCTGTCCCGCGTGATCCACCATTGCCGGGAACAGGGGCTTCCTTACAAAGTGATCGGACGGGGCTCCAACCTGCTGATCCGCGATGGCGGTCTGAAAGGGGTGGTGATCCATCCGGATGGCGGGGAGTTTGATCAGATCGAAGTGCAGGGCGACACCATCGCCGCGGGCGTGGGCGTAAAATTCAAACGGCTGGCTGCAGCGGCGCGGACGGCGGGGCTGGGCGGATTCGAATGGATGGAAGGCATTCCCGGCAGTGTGGGCGGCGGGCTGCGCATGAACGCCGGGGCCATGGGGACGGAGACGTTCGATCAGGTGGTTAACGTCACGGTGCTGGATGGCAATGGCAGCTGTCAGGAAAAGACCCGGGAGCAATTCGATGTGCGTTACCGCAGCGTGCCGGAACTCACGGAACATGTCGCGGTGAAGGCGGTCTTCCGCGGCTCCCCGGCGCCGCTGGCGGAGATCGATGCGAGGCTGGCCCTGAGTCTGGACAAACGGAAGCTCAGCCAACCGATCGCGGCCAGTGCCGGCTGCATTTTCAAAAACCCGGAGGCCTGCCCGGCGGGAAAACTGGTGGATGAACTCGGACTGAAAAACCTGTCAGTAGGCCCAGCCCGGGTCTCGGAAGTGCATGGCAATTTCATCGTGAACGACGGGGGCGCCACGGCCCGGGAGGTCCTGGAACTGATCAGCCAGATCAAGGCCAAGGCCAAGGCGGAACGTGGCATCCTGATGGAAACCGAAGTCCAGATCGTGGGCGAGGATGCACCCTTCTGAGGTCCAGGCACTGAATTTTCCCGGTGCAGGACCCGGAACAGGCCGTCAGCCGGGCCCACATTGAAAATCCAAGGAAGCCCGGTTTACCCGTGACATCCGCCCAATCCGTGGTGAAGTCTTCCCCTGCCCCGCATGCCCCCACCGCACTCTGAACCCCGCACGACCCTGCTGTCGAAGGCCCTCACCACGCCGGGGGCCGCGCGGACATCCCCCCGTACGCATCTGCGGCGGATGGTACGGAAACTGACCGGCAAGTCGTCCCGGCAACAATTGATGCCGATCCTGATCCGGGTGTATGCCGGATTCAGCACCCTGGATGGTGAGGCCTCGGAGGAGGAAATCGAGAGCAGCCTCGGTTTCATGCGCCACGACTATCCGGAGGCGATGTATTCCGAGTTGCGCGAACTCTACAGCGAGGCCCTGCGCCAGCCGCAGGATCTCCAGAGCATGGCCGCAGACCTGGCTGGACAACTCAGTTATGATGAGAAGGTGCTGCTGGCAGTGCAGCTTTATGTGCTGATCACGCGGTCCCATTCCCCGGAGTCCGAGCTGGCTGATTTCCAGGCTTTCATGACCAGCATGGGAGCGGCCAATGTGGCCCAGGGGGTGGTCGGGCAACTGCATGAAGCGGGAGAAAACGCGACCGCGGCGGCGCAGGGACCGGCCGCGATGCTGGAATCCCTCGAACTGGGCCGCAGCGCCCCGGCGGATCTGGTCCTGGACGATCTGGCGGCGGGCTACGGTGTGACGGTTTTCCGCTTCCACAATCTGCTGCTGCTGAAGAATACCGGCACCCGGCCAGTAATCGCGCGGGGGAGGCAATTGCCGCACGGAGGTTTCCTGCGTCTCTACGAAGGCCAGCGCGTGGTGATGGGCGACACCGTGCTGGACTACCAGGATCTGGTCTTCTATCTGAACGCCCGCAAAGGCGTCTCCTCCACCCAGCTCTACATCGGCCTGAGCCCCTCCGGCAGCCCCTTCGTGGAGCGGGAGCGTTCGAAACTCTCAGCCATCCTGCTGCAGTTCGGCCTCCAGGTCACGGCCACCGCGCTGAAGCCCACCGATATCCGGGTGGGTGGCCGCACCCTGCGGCGGGATGAAATCACGATCGTTTCCCTGACCGACCGGCTCCGGTTTCCTGACACCTCGGAAATTACCTTTGCCGACCTCCGGCGCCGCGCCCGGGAAATGGGCGGACGCTTCGGACTGAACTCGGGCCGCACTGACTACCTGGTCTCGAACAATCCCAGCCTGCTGGGCGAGGGCGATATCATCCTGTCGCCCAGCCTGCGCAGTGAAATCCTGCTGCGGCTGCGCTGCGACTATGAAGCGAAGACCGGTTATCTGGAAGTGATGAAGGCCGCCCGCACCATCACGGTGGGCCGCATCACCCTGCGGGAACGGGACAGCATGGTGCTGGAAGACGGAGCCCTGATCAGCCTGGGCGAAGGTCAATACCTGCGCTGCCGTTTCAGCGACCGGATCATCGAAGAGGAGCGCAACATCATCCGCGAGCTGGAACTGGTGGATGTGACCCACCGCTTCGGCCGCAATACCCCTGCCGTGGAAGGGGTCTCCCTGACCGTCCGGCGGGGCGAAATGATCTGCGTGATGGGTCCCAGCGGGAGCGGCAAGAGCAGCCTGCTGCGCATCCTCGCCGGCCACCTGCAGCCGAGGGAAGGAGAAGTGAGGATGAACGGGCTTCCCCTCTACGAAAACCTCGAATCGCTCTGTCCTTTTATCAGTTATATTCCCCACGAGGACGCTTTCGACCCCCTGCTGACAGTGGAGGAAAACCTTGCCGCCGCGGCGGCCATCCGTTCGCCGCATCTCCAGTCCGGCGACATCGCCCGCCGGGTCAGTGCCAAACTGATCGAACTGGGCTTGCATGAGCGCCGCACCCGGCTGGCCGGCACCCCGGAGCAAAAACATCTCTCCAGCGGGGAGCGGAAGCGGCTCAACATCGGCATGGACATGATCACGCCTGCCGATGTGTTCCTCTTCGATGAGCCGACCTCCGGACTGTCCTCCAAGGATTCCGAACACATCCTGGAAATCATCCGAGGGCTGTCGCATAACAAAATTGTCTTTGTCAGCATCCACCAGCCCAGTGCCCGGCTGTTCCAGCTCTTCCACAAGGCCATCCTGTTGGATAACGGGGGCAAGCTGGTTTATTTCGGGACCCCGACCGGGATGCAGGATTATTTCAAGGAAGCCTGGGAGGACCAGCTGGCCCGGCCCGAAGGCGAGCCCGCCCTGCCCCGCCCGGACTTCAGCCAGCCGGAGTTCATCTTTGATGTGCTGGAAACACCGCTGCGCGATCTGAGTGGCGACATCCTTTACGAGGAGGATGCCCGTGGCCACTCCGCACCGGCCCGGCGTTTTGCCCCGGACTTCTGGCGCGATCGCTATCAAACCCATCTGGTGATGGGCGACGCCCATGATCAGGCCCTGAAGACCGGCGAAACGGGAACCCACGCCCGGCCGCAACTTCCCCCGGCGATCGAACGCACCGGCACCCGCAATGGTGGAGCCCGGCTCGGGGTGATGATCCGCCGCGCCTTTCTGAGCAAGTTCCGCAACCGGGGCAATCTCGCCACCACCCTGCTGGAAGCCCCCCTGCTCGCCGTGCTCATTGCCACCGTGCTGCGGTATTCCGAGGACGGCACCTACACCTTTGCCTCAGCCTTCCACATCCCTACCTATCTTTTCCTCTCGCTGGTGGTGGCCATGTTCCTCGGACTCACCAACAGCGCGGACGAGATCATCCGCGACCGCATCCTCCTCCAGCGGGAGCGCAATTATAACAAAAACATCACCGGGTATCTTTTCGGAAAAGTGCTCTCCCTCGGGGCCTTTGCCCTCGTCCAGTGCGTCATCTACCTGTGGATTGGCAATACCATTCTCGAAATCCACGAAATGTTCCTCAAACAACTGGCGTGGATGTTCGCCACCAGCCTCTGCGGAGTCACCATCGGTCTCGCCATCAGCAGCCTCGTCCGCGATGCCAAGACCGCCCTCAACATCATTCCCCTCATCCTCATTCCCCAGATCATCCTCGGCGGAGCGCTGATCAAATATGAGGAGATGAACAAGAATCTCGACCTCGTCTACAGCATCCGGCGGTGGATGGCGCCGGATCCGGAAAGTGGTGAGAAACCCAGCAACCTCAAGGTGCCCTTCATCTGTGAATTCATGCCCCTGCGCTGGACTTACGAATCCATGGTGCTGACCCAGGGCAATTCCAATCCGCTGGCAGCCGCCCAGGAAGCCCTGAACCAGCGCATCCGCACCCTGACTTCCTATCAATCCCTCGATGCCGGACAGGAGGCCTCCCTCAATCAGGCCAAGGAGGCCCTCGTCAAGGTTTCCGGGCTGGAGGAGCGCAATGCCGCCGCCCTCTACCGCCGCATCAACCGCATCATGGATTCCGTGGCGGACGGCACCTACGACCCCGCCGCCCACGAAGTGAGGGAACGCGACCGCACCGTCTCCGCCGAATCGGTTTACGAAAACCAGAAAATCCGCGATCTGGTCATCAAAGCCGAGATGGAGCGCCGCGACTTCCGCCGCAAGACCCAGCCCAACGTGTTTTTCGGCAGCGAGAAACGCTACACCCTGCGCCTCTTCGGCCACACCCTGATTGATCTCAAGACGGACACCCTGAGTCTCAACGGCACCATGATCGTGCTTTGGATTTTTCTTCCCCTGATCCTCCTCTGGCTCGTGCTCCGCCGCCAACTGCGCCGCGTCTAGCCTGGTCCGCGGACCGGCCGGCCCGCCCACCACTCCAAGGAATATTGGATGGCCCCCTGCCCTGGGGAACCGGGCCCGGATGGCAAAGGTTGATCCGCTCCTTCCGGAAATGGGGCCGGGGACTGTTCTTGAGTGGAGTCCATCCAGACCGTCAGGAGCCGTGATCACGGCTCGCGTTTCGTTTCTTTCTGTCATTACAGAAATTTCCGCTTGATAATACAACCTGGCCGGAAGAAATGTTATTCAGAAGGAGGAAACCCTGATGAAACCCAAAAAGATCATTCTGTTTGATGAAGTCTGTCCCCTGTGTTGCTGGTATACCGGCTGGATTCAACGCTGCCACTGGTTGGAGCCGGGAGGCCGCCAGCCTTTCCGTGAAGGGGTGCAGGAATGGCAGGCCCGGTTGGACCCCGAACGCGCCCGCCATGAGATTCCGCTGATTGACCGCGACGGTGGACCTACCCTTTACGGACTGGACGCGCTGCTATTCCTCATTGGCCAACACCATCCCTGGCTGGCCCGCCTGGGCCACCTGCGGCCGGTGCGAAAACCGCTGGAGCAATTGTATCAGTTCATCAGCTATAACCGCCGCGTGATCGCGGGCAGCACCGGAAATCCGCGGCCGGAGGATGGCGCGCCGGCGTTTCACCGGGGTTGGCGCTGTGCCTGGCTGACCCTCGCGGCCGGGGTGCTGCCCGCTGGAGTTTTGCTTCGCGCCCTGTTGGCCAATCCTGGGGCGCACCTCATGAGCCTCGCCTGGCTGGCCGTGCTGTTGTCCTTCGGGGCCGCCAAAGTGCGAACCTGGGACGGTTGGGGCCGCTGGGCCGGACAAGCGGTCCTCGGCACCTTCCTTTGGACGGCCACCAGCCTGCTGCCCGGCGGATTGGCCACGGGGATGGCCGGCACGATCACGGCCGGTTTGCTCTTCCTCGACGCCCGGCGCCGCTGCGCGCCCTGCCCTGCCTGATGCTGACTCACCTTCCATCCCATGCCATGACTCTGCCATCTGCCCTCCAGCCCCTCCCGGACAAAACTGCAGGCCACGGATTCCTGCGGTGGCTGATCGCGTTAGTGTGGCTGGTGAATGGTTTGTGGTGCAAAATGCTCGGCATGGTGCCCCGCCATGAAGCCATTGCCGCCAAAATCCTCGGCCTTGAGGATGCTGGTGGCATGATCCGGCTCATCGGATTCTCTGAAATCCTGATGGCGGTCTGGGTCCTCAGCCGCATCCAGCCCCGGCTCAATGGCTGGACCCAGATCATCATCGTCACCGTGATGAATGTCCTCGAGTTCAGCCTCGCCCCGGAGTTGCTCTTATTCGGCCGCGGCAATGCTCCCCTCGCCCTCGGTTTTATAGCAGTGGTATACTGGCACAGCTGCCGACCCACCCTCCATCCCCTGCCGGCCTGATATGTTTTCTTCTCTGAAAAACCACCCCTTTCCGGTCGAGGCCCGCTTTGAGCATTCGCTGGTGCTCACCTTCGCGGTGCCGGCTTCCCAGGTATCGGACCGGTTGCCGCCCTGTCTTGTTCCTGACACTTTCAATGACCATTGGGCCTTTATCGCCATCGCTTTGGTGCAGGCGCGTGATCTTCGGCCGGCCGGTTTTCCCGCGTTCCTTGGCAGCGATTTCTTCCTGGTGGGCTACCGGATCTTCGTCCGTTATGCCAACACCAGGGGGCAACGGCTCCGGGGCCTCTTCATCCTGAAATCCGAAACCAACCGCCGGAAGATGGAATGGCTGGGCAACCTCTTTACCTCCTACAATTATACCACCACGGATCTTCGTGAAACCCGTCAGGATCATAGATGGCTGATCCAGTCGGCGGCTTCCGGGCTGGAGGTAGAAACCAGCGGGGCGCCGGGCCCGGTGCCGCTGCCGGCCGGTTCGCCTTTTGCAGACTGGACTGAAGCCCGGCGATTTGCCGGCCCCCTGCCCTTCACTTTTTCGTGGAAACCCGCCACCCGGCAGGTGCTCATCGTCGAAGGCGTGCGCCAGCATTGGAAACCGGAACCGGTGGAGGTGATCCGCCACCGGTCCGCCTTCCTCGATTCCCTCGGCTGTCCCGGTTTGGTCCTGGCCAATGCCTTCAGCCTGAAAAACATTCCCTACCGCTGGAAGAAAGGCCGCCTGGAATCATGGAATCCGTAAGAAAACCCTTCCAGGGAGTACGTAATATCGTCCGGTTCAACTGGCACTTCTTCGCCTTGTCTGCCGGGATCATGTCCGTCCTGGCGCTGGTTTGGCGGCTTCTTCCCGGACCCCTGGCTGACCTCGCCGGAATGAGCCTGCTGCTGGCCGCGGCGGCAACCCTGCTCCCATTGATCGTATCTGTGATCGTTTACGACAGGTCGAGGCTTTACACCCTGGACTGGCTGGATGACTGGCAAATTCCTCCCGGAGCCAATCTGGTGAACATTCATTCGGGATTTGATGAGACCAGCGTGGCCCTCCATTGCAAGTTTCCCTCGGCCCATTTGACCGTGCTGGACTTCTACGATCCTGCCAGGCACACCGAAATCTCCATCCGCCGTGCCCGCCGCGCCCACCCACCTTGGCCGGGAACCCTGACCGTCAGCACCAGCGCCCTCTCCCTGCCGGACCATGGCAGTGATGCCGTATTCCTGATCCTGGCCGCCCATGAGATCCGGGATGATGCGCAACGCGCCCATTTCTTCCGCGAAGTCAAACGCCTGCTTGCACCCGGCGGCCGGATTTTTGTTACCGAGCACTTGAGGGATCTGCCCAACCTGCTGGCCTATAACATGGGGGCCTTTCACTTTCACACCCGGCGCACCTGGGAACGCACTTTTGCCGCCGCCGGATTGAAGATTGTCCATGCCAGCAACCACACCCCATTTTTGAACCACTTCATCCTCCAATCCGATGGAACCCCTCCTTGAACTTTGCGGCCTGCTGCTGATCGGCCTCGCCCTCCTCCATCTCATTTTTCCCGGGTATTTTCATTGGAAGGAGGAATTGGCACGGCTCAGTCTGATCAATCGTCAGATGATGATTGTCCATACCTTCTTCATCGCCTTGACGGTCTTCCTGATGGGTCTGCTGTGCGTCACCTCGGCAGACCTCCTCACCACCACTCCCCTGGGTAAACGCATCGCCTTGGGGTTCGGCGTATTCTGGGCCATCCGGCTGGTGATTCAATGTTTTGGTTACTCCGTTGAACTCTGGCGGGGGAAGCGGATGGAAACCACCGTGCATGTGCTGTTTCTCCTCCTCTGGAGCACCCTGACAATCGTATTCTTCAGGACCTCCCTTGGCTCAAAGGGGGCCGATGATGACATTGCGAGAGCACAGCTAGAAGTTGAAGCGCACGATGCGCCATGATCCGCCGATCCAAGCCACTTCGATTTCCGGACTGAAGTCGACAGGCGACATCACCCGTTTCCCGCCGGTGCGCACACCCGTCTGGTGCCACCGGGGGAGCAGCTGCCAGCGACCGCCCGAAGCCGGCTGGGGAACGGCGTATGGCGACGCCGGAGCAAACCAGAGCTGTTGCCAGCGGTTTCGTTCGGCCCGCAGGATGCCGATCGTGCCAGCGGACTCGTTCACCTGGACCGGTGGCCCCACGATAACCGATGTGTGGAAAAATATTTCCAGACCGGCACTGTCCGGAGCGGCCAGGGTTGTCAGAAAATCATCGAGCCACGCCCTGGCCTCCGTCAGGGTCATGTTCCGCGGCTCTGCGGTGTAGAGGGGCTTCGCCGTTTCGCTGACCGATTCCACCCTCATACTGCCGGTGCTATTGATCTTCCCCTGCCAGAAAAGACGGCGGAAGCGGGCGTCCAGCGGCTTGCCGGGGAGTTTACGGTACTCCAAAAAGGAATACCGGGTGGAGAACCCGCGGGTTGCATCCACTTTATCTGATGAAGCAACCCAAAGTGCATCCGTGGTGCGCTCTTCCCGCAGGCTGGCGGCACGGTCCTGCTCCGCCCATGCGGCCAGGGAAGCGGGGGTGCGCTTCACCCCATCCAACCAATAAAACCTGTGCCGGAAGCTTTCGGCCAGGATGGCAGCATCCGGAACGGGATCCTGATGGATCACGAGGGAGCGGAGGATCGAGAGGGTATATCTTTCCGCGAGCTGGGTGTTACGGCCGGCGGTTCCACTACGATCAGCATCTGCGAATCCGCGCTCCCTCACGGAACGTGCCGCATCAAAACGCCAGCCCGGGAAATTCGACGCCACACTGCCGCCCGCCAGTAAACCCAGCAGCAGCACCGCCCGGCGGCGGTGCGGCCACCATTGACGCAGGGCCATGACGAAGGTCAATAGACCACAAACCCCGGTGAGGACCGCGGCCAGCACCATGAGAGCCGGCTGCACCCAGACAAAAAAACTTGTTTTGTCGTGCACCCGCAGGATGCCGGGCGAAAAACCGGCGTCCGCTTCCTTGAGCCAATACTTCCCTCCATCCACGAAAGCTGCCGGATCCCAGCGCCACACACTGACCGGCTCATCCGTCATCCAAGGCGTCACCACCAGCGACCGCTGCCAGACCGGTGTCTCCGGAGTCCACCAATGGAAGGCCTGGAAAAGCACCGTGAGGGTGAACAGCAAAGGCAATACCAGGACAATCAATTGAGCCGCACTGACAAGACAGGCCGCCAGACGGGTGTGGCCCAACCTGGCGCCAAAGGGTTGTGGCAGGCTCTCACGCATCGGGACGTGCCGGAACCGCCAAAGCCGCACGATCTGCCACAGGGACAACACTCCGAGACAAAGCGAAAGCACCCATACCGCCAGAAAACCAGAGATGAGCAATCCAGTGCAGCTGAACCGCAGATCCAACAAGGCCGGAACCGGCGTGCGGGTCTGGCTCAGCGTGGCGCAAAACGATGCCGCACAGACATACAGGCCGAGCCCCGTCCAGGCGAGGTCCGCCGACAGCACCGCGGGAGTAACCAGGGGAGCACCGGCCAACCGGGGCGGTGAATTCCGGATTTCCTCCAGCCGCTGTTTGATCTCCAACGCCGACCGGGGACGTCGGGCTGGATCCGGATGAATCACCTGACCGATCAATTCATCCACCCGCACATCCAGCGGTTTGATTAGAGAGATCGGTTGCCATGCCCCGCGGGGCGGAGTTCCTGTCAGCAGTTCATATAGCATGACTCCCAGGGCATATATATCCGCTGCCGAGGAGGGCGCATAATCCGCCCGGTAACACTCCGGGGCCAGATACTCCACAGTCCCCGCCACCGCTCCGCTGCGGGTCAGGCTGAAGGCCACCACCCGTTGATTCAGCAATCGGGCCAGACCAAAGTCTGAAACCCTGGGCACGCCGTCCGCGGTCAGGAGAATGTTGGATGGCTTCAGATCCCGGTGGATGATCCCCAGCCTGTGAGCGTGGGCGACGGCCTCCAGCACCGGCAGGTAGAGCTGCAGCGCATGATCAAAATCGAAACCGCCGTCCGGCAGATGCACCGCCAGATCCGGTCCATCCATCCATTCCATCACCAGCACGGGGTGACCCTCCACCGAAGTGGTGAAATCCAGCAATTCCACCACATGGGGATGATGCATGGCCCGCAATGTCTCCGCCTCGATGGCCAGCCGTTCCCCCATTTCGGGATCGTTGGTCTGCGTCAACTTCAAGGCTACCGACCTTCCATCGCTCAATCTCCTGGCCTGCCACACCCGCCCCAGGCCCCCATGGCCCGCAAACCGGATCACCTCATATCCCCGCACCTCCACCGGCATTTCCTGCCGGGAGGGACCCAGGATCGACCGGCCCACCGCCATCGCATCCAACCGGTGCCATCTGGCTCCCAAGCGCTTGGATGCGCCGGAGTCGGGCAGGGATGTTCCGTCGTCTGAGGTCATGGTTCGGCTACGGTTCTTGATCTTGTTCCGACCATTCGTCCCAGAGAGGGAAACGTTACATTTTTTCAGTCCACCACCTGCATCATCCAAAAATCTGCCGCAGTTCCTCGTCCAGTTCCAAGCCCACCGGCATCCCCAGCGCTTGGGACGCCACCTGCCGCAGACTCTTGCGGAACCGCTCGCGCAGCCGGCAGGATGCCACCCGCACCGCCCCTTCCGTCATCCCCAACTGACCGGCCAGTTCCGCAAAGGAACAATCAGTCATCACTCCTTCCAGACTTGGCAGCAGAGCAGCAAACAATTCCTCCCGCCCGGCCTTGGCAAAGGCGGTCCCGAGCGAGGCGACACTTTCCTCCACCAAACGGACGGCCAATTGTTGGCGGAACATCGCGTCCGGTTCGCTCTCCATCTGTTGAGCCGCCAAATAGCCAGCCTCCGCATCCACCCAATCGATCGACAGGTGAACCACTTCCCCGCCCCGCTTCCGGGCCTTGGATGCCTGATGCCGGGCGGCCGCATGCCGCAGCACCAGTGTCATCAGGTAATGCCGCAACCGCCCCTTTGCCGGGTCCGCTTTCACCAAGGTCCCCCGGTGGATCAGTTTCGCCAAAAAACTCTGCACATGATCCTGGGTGTCAATATGGGTATAGCCTTTCCCCCGCAAAAAACTGTAAAGAGGAAACCAGTACACCCGGCAGAACACTTCCGCAGCCGCCCGTGAGTCCACTGCATCCGGCAGGGTGGACCGCCGCACCAGCGACCACCGAGTGGACGCAAAACCCTTCGGCAGCCAGGGCCAGGATGTGACGGGAGCGGAAGACGCCATACGATTCACTTCCATAATCCCCGGCCTGACGGAATGCTATAAAAACTTATGGAAATGCTTTATCCGGAATGACCCTTGCCCCACCCCGGTTCCGGGGGATTCCCTGCCAGAGCTCCTGGTCAGGACACTTGAGGAAAAATGCTTTAAGAATGAGTTTGCATGACCAATGCCTTCCCGATTAAGCTATGGATGTATTGATACCCTGGCTCCACAACCACCAACTTCCACTATTTATGATCCGCTCTTCATTTTTGGCTCTTCTGCTGTGTGCCGCGCCTGCCCTCCAGGCCGACGTCAAAAAGTCCGCCGCTCCTGACAAGGCCCCCAAGACTGAAAAAGCCACTCCCGCCCCGGATAAAAAAGTGCCCGCCAAGGAGAAACCAGCGGCCAAACCCGCCACTCCAGCCTCCGGGGTCGATCCCGCCGATCAGGCGTTGCTGGATCACGCCAACCAGGAACTCAAGAAATTGACTCCTGCCCAGACCACCAACCTCCTCAAACTGGCCAACGAGGGCACTCCTGAGGATTTGCAGACCATCCCCGGCGTCGGTGAAATCAAAGCGGCGGCCCTTAAAAAGGCCCGTCCCTTTAAAACAGCGGATCAACTCATCATGGTCGATGGCATTGGTGAAGTCACCTTCGACGGAATCGTCAAATGGGTAAAGGACGGCATGCCCAAAGACGCACCTGCTCCCACCAAACCGGCGGTAAAACCCGCGGCAAAACCGGAAACCAAGCCCGCCGTAAAACCCACGGCAAAACCTGAGGCCAAACCAGCGGTGAAACCTGAGGCCAAGCCTCCCACCAAGCCAGCGGCCCTCAAAAAAGACTAGCCAGGTCACCCCATCCCACGCCTTGGGACGGAAAGCAGCCCTGATTCCATCACAGACCCTTGGCCCGCTCCACCGCACGGAGCGCGGCAGCGGCTTTGTTGACCGTTTCCGTGTATTCGCTTTCAGGCACGGAGTCGGCAACCACGCCGGCTCCGGCCTGGGCATACGCCTGGCCATCCTTGAGGACGACCGTGCGGAGCGCAATGCAGGAGTCGTGATTGCCATCGAAGCCAAAATAACCCACCGCCCCGGCATAGGCGCAGCGTTTGCTCTTTTCCACCTCGGCGATGACCTGCATGGCCCGAACCTTGGGTGACCCGCTGACCGTGCCGGCAGGGAAGGTGGCGCGCATCACATCATAGCTGCTGCGGCCTCCGGCCAGACGGCCGGTGACATTGCTGACGATGTGCATGACGTGACTGTAGCGCTCAATCACCATCTGGTCGGTGACTTTGACGCTGCCGAATTCAGAGACGCGGCCCACGTCGTTCCTGGCCAAATCCATCAGCATGATATGCTCGGCCCGCTCTTTTTCATCCGCCAGCAATTCGGCGGCGAGCGCGTCGTCCTCGGCAGGGGTGGCGCCACGCGGGCGGGTGCCGGCGATGGGACGGATGTCCACCTTGCAATCCATGCACCTCACATGGACTTCGGGGCTGCTGCCCACGAGGGAGAAGTCACCGAATTCCAGACAGAACATATACGGTGAGGGATTCACATGCCGCAGCGCCCGGTAGAGCTCGACCGGGCGGCCGGTGTAGGGCACGGAAAACCGCTGGCTGGGGACTACCTGGAAGATATCGCCTGCTTTGATATACTCCTGGGCGGCGGTGACCATGCCGAGGTATTCCTCACGCGTGGTATTGCTGACCGGTGCAGTGGTGACGGCCACCGGCGCGGCGGCCATCGGCTTGACATGGAGCGGCTGGGAGAGCTTTTCGATCATCTCCGCAATGCGTTGTCCGGCCCAGGCATAAGCGGCCGCGGGATCAGGATGATCATCAAGGCAGACATTGGCCACCACCTGCAGCAGGCGGTAGCGGTGATCAAAAATCACGAGGGTGTCCGCGACCATGAAAATCATATCCGGAAGCCCGAGCTCATCGGCGGCGGGCGGCGGGGAAACCGTGGGTTCAAACCACCGCACCATATCATAGCCAAGATAACCCACCGCCCCGCCGGAGAAGAGAGGCAGGCCTTTGACGGCGACTGGCCGGTAGGTGGCCATGAAGTCCTCGACTTCCTGCAGCGGATCGGTCTTGGTATCGTACCAGCGCACCCGGCCATCGGCGGTACGCACTTCCATGACCGGTCCCCGGGCGGTCAGGATGGCCCGGGGATTGGCACCCATGAAGGAATAACGGCCTGAAAAACCGGAGGATTCGGCCGATTCCAGCAGAAAGCGCGGCGTGCTGTCGCCAATCTTTTCAAAAGCCGAGAGCGGCGTTTCGTAATCCGCGGTCAGCTCCGCATGTACGGGAATGAGGTTGCCCTGGGCGGCAAGCGTCAGGAATTCATCGTAGGATGGGAGCAGCGGAACGGACATGGGAAAGGACGGGCATCATCCGTTGGCCGGCCCGGCTTGCAATCGGAAAGCCCCTGTCACACATCCCGGGCGAGCAGGCTGCTGCTGCCTCTTTTGCCTTTTTTGACGGGCTCGGGTTCCTCATCGCGGGTGAAGAGCGAGCGGACGTCGTCGAGGGCGAGATTGCTGGCGAAGCTTTCCTCTCCAAGCACCCCGGTCACGAGGGCCTGTTTTTGATATTGCAGGCGGCGGATTTTTTCCTCCACGGTGTTGGCGGAGAGGAGGCGGTAGGCAATGACTGGATTGGTCTGCCCGATCCGGTGCGTCCGGTCAATCGCCTGGCTCTCCACGGCAGGATTCCACCACGGGTCATACATGATGACGTAGCTGGCGGCCGTGAGGTTCAAGCCGCTTCCCCCTGCCTTGAGGCTGAGGAGGAAGACCAGCGGTTCCTTGCTGGTCTGGAATTCCTGGACCACCGACTGCCGGTCCTTGGTCTGACCGGTCAGCATGACATACGGGCGGTCCTCGGCATTCAGCCGGGCCTTGATGATGTCGAGCATGGAGGTGAACTGCGAGAACACCAGCACCTTGTGGCCGGCTTCCTTCAACTGATCCAGCAGGTAGAACAGAGCCGTCAGTTTGGCGCTCGGAGTCTCCAGGTACTTGTCATCGATCAGACCCGGGTGACAACAGATCTGCCGCAGACGCATCAGGCCCTGGAGAATTACAAAACTGTTTTTCCGGAGCGCCGCGTCGTTGTCCAATCCCAGCAGGATGCGTTGCATGCGCTGCATCTCGGCATTGTAGAGTTCCTCCTGAACTTCCTCGAGGGTGGAATACATGTCCTCTTCGGTCCGGCTGGGCAGATCGAGAGCGACCTGTCCCTTGGTCCGCCGCAGCAGGAAGGGACGCAATCTGGCTCCCAGCCTGATTTGGGCTCCGGTGTCCTTGCGGCGGTCAAAGCGGTCCTTGAAATACTTGCGGTTCCCCAGCACTCCCGGCATCGCAAAAGCCATCAGGCTCCAGACATCGAGGAGCCGGTTTTCAATCGGGGTGCCGCTTAGCACCAAGCGGTGGTCCGAGGTCAATTCGCGCGCCGCCCGGGCGGCCATGCTATCCGGGTTCTTGATCTGCTGACCTTCATCCAGCACCACCGTCAGCCAGGAAATGGCTTTCAATTTGTCCCCATTGACCCGGAGCTGGCTGTAATTCAGCACCAGCAGATCCACCTCTGTGCCCAGTTTTTCCGTGTCCAATTCCGTTTTCTCACGTACAACCTGCACCCGCAGGGAGGGGGCAAATTTCACGACCTCACCGGCCCAGACGTCGAGCACGGATTTCGGCGCGACCACCAGCACCGGGGCCACCATCCGTGGGGTGCCGCCCTTGGCGTCGGCGAGGGCCGCGGCTTCGGCGCGTTCCCGCAGCCAGAGAATCCAGCAGATGCTTTGCGCCGTTTTACCGAGACCCATGTCATCGGCGAGGATGCCGCCAAAGTTGTTGGTCGCAAGATAAGCCAGGTAATGAAAACCCTCGATCTGATAGGGACGCAATTCCAACTGGAAACCAGCCGGCACCGGCGGACGGATCTGCAATTTCAGCCGGGTCGCGCGGTCACAAACCCGGTTCCAGGCCTCAGGATCAAAGATCTCCTTGGCTCCCGGTTCGGCCAATTGCAGGACGTGCATGCGGTGGGTTTCCCCTGACAGATCATAGACATCCAGTCCGAGGTGATTCACCGCCGCTTCCTGTTCTTCCGAAAGCGTCATCTCCAGCCGCAGCCATCCCCCGTCCGGCATCCGCACAAAACCGCCCCGGGCTTCCACCAGATCACGGATCTGCTGGCGCGTCAGGTCCATGCCCTCCACTTCCACCAGCACCTTGAGATCAAACCAGTCGATCTCCCCGGCTTCGGTGATTTCAAATTTCACGGAGGCCTTCACCGGGTCGGCCCGCAGAGTCTTCAGATCGCCATCCAGCTCCACCGAAACCGACGGCGGCAGGCGGTCCAGCCATTTCACAAATTTGTCAGGAAACGTCTTGGTCAGCCGGGCCTTGAAGAACTTGCCGGAGGCATCCCAGCTCAATCCCAGATCCGCCAATTGTTCCGGCACGGTGTAAAGCGCCCGGCGGTCAAACCACGGCAGCCTTCCATCCTCAAAGCGGCGGCTCTCCTCCAGACGCCAGGTGTCTTTTTCCAGCACCTCGCGGCGGAAGCAGTCGTCATCGGTCGCCGACACTTCCGCCTGGATCTGCTCGGCATCAGCGGAAGGTCCCTTCTTGCTCAGTTTCATCTCCAGCAGCGGCTTGAGCACAGCCTCGACTGCACGGGCCTTGAGTGCGGGCGGCAGTGTCACATCAAGGCGCCGCAGGAAGTCCACCCCGGTTTCGCTTTCCACCACCTCGGCCGGCAGTTCATAGCGGGGCATGGCCTCGCCACTATCCATCCACGGACGCGGTCCGGTGAAAACTGCCTCGTCGGAAAGATACAGATCCACTGCCCCTGGCAGCACGGCCAGCCCATAGGGCACCGCCTCGCCGTCGGCCATCATCAATTGCAGGCCATAACTGCGTTCCCCTGCTTCGGCCGCGCCTTCCGCAGGATCAGTACATTCCCAATGCAGGGGCTCGGCAACATGGAAGAAAGGCTGCTCATCAAGCGTCACCAGACGGTCCGAAAGGGCCGGCTGACGCAGCAGTTGCCCCATGAACGCCCGGGCCCTGGCATCATCAAGCTTCAGAGTGGAGGCCGGTGCTTCCCCGGTGCCCCAATAACCACACCACTGGCTGAAGAGCGACTCCGAAATCCCATCCAACAATAAACTCCCCTGCCCCAGGGCCTGCCGCAGTTTACCCGTTTCCACCTCGCCGTTCACGGTCTCAAAACCTCCCGTGCCCGGCCCACGCTGTTGCAGCTTCGCTTCCCGCGTGGTCACCAGCAGCCGCAGTTCCAAGGCCCTTGGCGGCAATACCGGTGCCGTGATCACCCGGTCCACCCGTGCCTGCCATGAAGCCATTTCGCGCTCCCGTTCCCAGGCCCGCATCTGCTCCTTGGTCTGCTCCTTCTGGGTGATGACTTCCATGAAGGCGGGGTAAGGCAGCTTCTTGCGGTCGAACGCCGTCGCGATGTAATTCCAGAATTGGATGATATCCTTCGGTGGTTCGGGCCACAACGTCACGGGATCATAACTCTCCACCGGCCACTTCGGATTCAGCCGCACCAGATCGGTGTCGTAGAGCGATTGCTCCATTTCATAACGCTTATAGCGCTTCTCCAGTTTCTCCACGTAAAGGTCCTCCATCGGCAGCAACCCCCGGCCCAGCTTTTCCTCGATCACTTCCAGCAGCGAGGCGTCCCCGACTTCATTCGGGGAATCAGGGAGCGATTCGCCCCGGGCCACCCGCTCCAGCATCACGGCGGCGATGGCAGCCGGGTGCTGCTGCTCCGGGCCACTCAGTTCCCATTCCCAGCCCAGCACGCTCCGTTTCAGCATCACGCGGTAGACATCCCCGCTTTCTTCCACCCGGGCCCGGATAAAGGCCTGTCCCCCGAAAATCTGTTTGACCGCCCCGGCACTGCGCAGCCGTTCCGCCTCGGCAATAATGGGTTCTGAAAAGCGGGAAAGAAATGCCTGCGTGATGCGATCGGGTTCCATGGAATCGGTGGGGGGGATCTGAAAAGGGGCCGGATTGGCAGCGCGCAAGCTATCACGCCATTCTGCCGTCGCGCAATTAGTAATGCGTTCAGGCTTTCATCCGGCTGGCGGCCCGTCCCCATGCCGGAATCTTCCCGGCAAGGGCAAATCATCAGGGCACCAGATACTTGAACCGGAAGAATGTTTTCTCTCCCAGGGTGCTGAGCGGGGCACTCCAGTCATGCCGCACCGTGTAGCCTGTTCCGTCAGGGGTGGCAACGGGAGTCAGCGTCGTCCATTCCTGGCCATCACTGCTCCTCTCCAACCGGGTCGTAAGCAGGTCCGCCTGAGGATTGTAGGGATAACGCAACCTGACCTGGGGCACGCCCTGCTCCAGAAAAATTTCCGGCTCCAGCGCGGCGCGGTGGGCCGCATCGGCCGGCCGGGTCCCATGGATGAATTCGCCGGCGTTGGAAAGGCCGTCCCCATCGGAATCAGCCCATGAGGCCGTGGCGCCTTCGCTCAATCCAAATGAAGTTGCCCAGGAATAATACCCCATCGCGGCGGCAGCCGGACGGGCTCCACCGGAACGGATCACCGCGCCCGCATCTCCCACCGCAATCAGCATTCGTCCATTCCAGGCCAGAGCGTTCAGCGCCTGGGTGGTGCCCGAGGTCCGGGCGGTCCACACCGTGCCATCCGGGCTGGTCAGCAGGGTGCCACCCGCTCCTGCCACCACATAGCCGGATCCATCGCTGACCACTGCCTGCAACCCGCTGGCCGTCACGGCCTGGGCCGCCGACCAATCCAGCCCGCGGTTGCTGCTCCGGCGGACCTTGCCGTCGCTGCTGCTCACGACCCATTGCGAGCCATTGCTGGCCACATCCGTGAAACCGGACCCCACCAAAGTCAGGCGGGGAGTCCAGGTGATGGCATCCACACTCGTGGACAAGTTGATATCCCCCGTCCCGCAAAGGGTGCCTTCCAACCAACGGATCGTCAGCAATCCCCCGGCATTGTTGGAAAAACTTTGCCAGGTCACCCCATCGGCACTGGAACGCAGGGCTCCGTCCGCCACCGCCAGGAAAGCGCTCCCATTCCAGGTGATGTGCCGCAAAAAGGCTGTGAAACCACTGGGCCGCAGCGTCCACGCCACCCCATCCGGACTGGAAAGAATCGCTCCGCCAGAGCCCACTGCGACCAGCATGGAACCATTCCAGGCCACCGATTCCAAACGCTCAGTGGTGCCTGAAGTGCGTCCTTCCCACAGGATGCCGTCAGGACTTGTCAGGATAACCCCCGCATCCCCCACCGCCACAAATTGGGAACCGGCCCAGATCACCGCCCGCAGATGAGTATTGACGAGGGGTGCCACCAGGGTCCATACGGCACCGGCAGCGGTCGTATCCACGGTGACCACGGCCACATTGGAATCAGTAATGCCCTGGGCATTGCTCAGGCGCACCCAGTAGGAAGTGGTTACCATTGGCGAAATCCGCAGGGTATCGCCCGTGGCATCAGGTACCGGAAGGCTGGTATTGCCCGCCACACCGGCATACCACTGATAACTTACGGAGGGAGCGGCCGTAACCACGGTCAGCACCGCTTCCCCATCTGGCTGGATCGCGACACCCACCGGCTGTTGGCTGATGGCTGGGCCAGCCGCAGACTGAGTGATGGTGAGAACCGCCGCCCCAAGGCCGGGGGAACTGAAGGTGATAGTGGCAGAGCGGGCCGTGGCGAGCGGATTGGCCGCCACCTGATATTCAAAAGTCTGATCATTGCTCTGATTGGCCGCTTCCCCGGGCGCCGTGATCCACGGCTGACTGATGCTCCAGCTCCACACCGCATTGGAGGAAACAGCTATCGACTGGGTGGCTCCCGCCGCCGGGGCCGGACTGGTGGTGGCAGGCAAGGTGAGATAGGGGGCGCTGGCCAGCGCACTGACCACACTGTAGGCCCCGGTGTCACCGGACACGTAAGGCCGCACCTTCACATAATAAGTGCCCGCGGTCACGGGCCAGGTGATGAGGAAGTTGGAATCCACGTCATCATCATCATTCGCCAGCTCGGTGCCGGCGGCATCCATCAGGAAACCCTCCGTATCCAGATTCCCGGTGGTCCGCACGGACAAGGTCGCGCTGCCTGGAACCACGATCCTGAAATAGTCCTCATCCCCCTGGGCTTCGATGATACCCGGAGTGGTGGACTGCGGCTGGATCAGGGTCGCAGTGGCCAAGCTGTTGCCATGGTCATCCACCACCGCGGCATCCTGGTTGATGGTGTGCGTTGAAGTCACCGCCCCGGAGGTCAGGGTGATCACCGCACTGCGGGGGGCCGCTGCGGTCTGGGGCAGAACATTGTAGGTGAAGCTTTGGGGGCCATTTTGATTGGTTTGTTCCGAGGCTGTGACCCACGCCGCATTGGAACTCCATGACCAAGTGCTGTTGCTGTTGATACTGAAATCATAAGTTCCTCCCGAACCGGGAACCGCGCGGGTGGCCGGGGTGATGGCGAGGGTGATGGTGGAAGAAAAATTGGTGGTGAGGGTGTAGGCTCCCGTCAGATTGTCCACATAGTTCTGGATCGAAATATAGTAGGTCCCGGCAGTGACCGGATAGCTGATGCGGAAGTTCGAATCCGCCCCGCTGTCATCATCCTGGGTCAGCGTTTGTCCACTGCTGTTGAGGAGGAATCCATAGGTATCGGTGGTGCCGGTGGTCTGCATGGTCAGGGCCCCGCTGCCGGTGACATTGACCTTGAAATAATCGACATCGCGGGCATAATTGATCGTTCCTGCCAAACTGCCGTTCGGGGCGATCACCGTCGCATTGGCGATATTGTTGGCGTAATCATCTTTCAACACCCCGGCCTGCACGATCGTTAAGACTGCGGTCAGGGTGCCCGACGTCAGGGTAATCGTGTATTGCCGGACCAGTGAACCCGGATTGGCGGCGATCGTATAAGTAAACGTCTGGATTCCGGTCTGGTTCCTGGGCTCCTCACTGCTGACCAGCGCGGAACTGCGTGCCCAGCTCCAGGAACCGCTGGCATTGACGTTGAAACTGAACGTTCCGCCAGCAGCCGGGATGTTTGCCGTCGTGGGACTGACCCCCAGATAAACGGATGGAGCCGTGCCCCCGAACTTTACATTCATGGTGGCCCCTGCCGCGCTGGTGACCTCCATGCGGATGCTGGACGGATTTCCATCCCACCAGTCAGCATCAGGATTGGTGTCATTTGTGAGGAATGGGTTGGAGCTATCGAAGAAATCGAAACTATCACCCCGGTTGATGCCCTGCTCCAGATCGAAGCGGCCATCAGCCTGCTCCAACGAAACCTCGTAATGGCTGGATGACGTCATCTGCTGGTTGTCGTTGCCGCTGACCGTCTCGTCCACGTGCCAGGCGATGATGCCCTTGTCCAGCGCACCAGTGGTCCACTTGTCTCCGGTGCCACGGTTTTCGAACAGAAAATACTCGGCCGCTTTACCGGGCTTCCTGATCCGGTAGCCGACATTGCCGGTCGAAGGCAAAGCGGCATCGAGGAGCGATCCCGGAGTCAGATCCGTGATGTTCCCCCACCCGGAAATCCCCTTCAGGTAGAGATTGATCGGCGCGGGCGTGCGGCCGCCATTCTGGAAGTTGCCCGAACCCATCAGGCAATGCTGGCCAATGCCTTCGGAATCGCCATTGGAGGGATCCGTGTCATAGAGATCGGGGTAGTCCAACAGCAGGTGGCCGAGCTCATGGATAAAGGTTCCAATGACCGGACTGGTATTGGCTTGATTGGTGATCTGATACCGCTGGATGTAACGGGGGGCGCCGGCGGTGCCGACATTGATCCCCGAGGACAGGGTCCAGGCATGCGGCCAGAGCCCCTTGGCCCAGTTGCCCGAATCCGGTCCGGCAAAGAGCAGGCTGGTCGCCAGCACCCGGTTGCCGGAATCCACACTCAATCCGGAAAAGTTAAACCCATCGCCCTTCAATTTATTGATGGCATCAGTCACCAGCAAACGGCCTGCCTGTCCCGAGTCGGGCCGCACCGTCTGGTTGGTGGGATAGTCTGAATAGTTGTAATAACTCCGCGGACGGGGCATCGTGACCACTGCGGTGACCACTTGGGTCAATGTGAGTGCTCCGTTCGATTGATCAAAATAGTAATCTTTGACGGATCCGGTATTCCCATCGTCCGTATAGCCCGTTTCATTGGACCATCGTTCCATTTTGGACCGGCTGGTGGGGAAATTGACGGCGTCCGAGGCAGGAGTGGATGGATCATCCGGGAATTGGACCAGAATCGTCAAACCGGCCTGAGCCCCCACCAGTGGGGCGGCTTGGATTTCGGCATCCGCGGGCTGCACGGAACCCTCCTGTTTGGACTGACTGGGACTGGCCTGGCGCACTCTCGTCTGCCATTTCGCGGCCCGGTCCGGGGCATATTCCTCAACCATGGCGCGGCGCTTTGCCTGGATTTTTGCCGGATCGTCCGACAGTTGAGGAAGCAGGCCTGGTGGCACTTTTTGATCGGCAGCCACTCCGGAGGAAACCAAACTCACCCCATCCGGGCCTTTCTCCGCGTAAAACCAGGTCTGGGAGGCTTCATCAAAAATAACAGTGTAGCCCGCCTCGGTGGTGGTCCGCCCATAGAACTCATCGCCGAAAACCTTGAGAGCCAGCTCCCTGCCATCCGGTTGGCGCCAAACCGTGGACAATCCCTCCGGCGGATAAGGTGCCGCATCTGCCGGGAGCATCGCGGCCAGCCAACAGGCCGCCACAGGGACGAGCCGTCGCCATGAACCAGACAGTTTGACCGGGGGGAACGTTTTCATAAAACAGAACCGGAAGCCCCTCATCAATCAGGCAATCCGGGTTGGAGCAGTCACTACACTAGCAGCCAGAATCTGCATAGCAGATTTTTCCAGAATTTTCAGGACGTTTGGAAGCCCCCCCGCCACTAAGTGATTCAGTGAATCCGGAACCGGACTTTCACCCGCGGGTCTTTCCACAGGTCATCCGGACTGATACTGCGGTTGTTGTAGGGAAATTCGATTCCGGCTTTATGGAAGGCCTCATACACCAGCTCGGAGCAAATGTATTTCCGGTCCCGCGACTTGCGTCCGATGCCGAAGGCAATGCGCACCGCAATCCGCAGGATCTCCCAGTTGTCATAGGGTTTGGTCAATTGATCCATGCCGAAACTGACCGCTTTTTTCAGGGCTTCCGGGGAAGCCCCGGGCTCCAACTCCGCCACAAACATCCGGCCCCGGTAGGGTTTCCGCCTGCCGTGATAATCCCTCAAATATTTGGAAAGCGGAGCGATGCGCACGCCGATCATGGTTTCGCTCTCCAGAATGAAAATGCGGTCCAGAAAATCATCCCGGTAGATCATGCCCACATGGCTCCATACCGATCGGGTGAAACGGCGGATCAGTTTGCTGAAGAAATAGGTGCCGGAGCAAAAGACCATATCCCCGGTGCGGAGACTGCTCCGGATTTCCTCGTAGGACACCGGTGGGCGGCTGGAAAGCTCAGGAATGGTCAGCGGTTCGGCCATGGTTTGAGTCGGGTAAAATCTGCCGCGGATGCAGGAGTGCTGCTCCCTCAGGGAATCCGGTGACCGCGCGCCGCTTCCCATAGTCCATACCAATCCTCCCGGGAAAGCACCAATTGCGACGCTCCGGCAGCGGCCCGCACTCTCGCCGCTTTTGCCGTTCCCAGCACCGGCATGGGATGCGACGGATGAGCCATGATCCAGGCCAACACCAATTGATCGATACTGGCCCCGCCGTATCGGGATGACATTTCTGCACAGGCCACCCGCAGACGCCCGGCCGCCGCATCTTCCGCGTCAAAAATCCGCCCGCCCGCCATGGGAGACCACGCCATGGGGCGCACCCGTTTTTCCTGACACTGGTCAAAGACCCCGTCCAGGATCGGCTCCATATGGAAAGGATTGAACTCCACTTGGTTGGTCACCAGCGGCTGGTCCATCCGGCTGCTGAGTGCCGCGAATTGACTGGCCGTGTAATTGGAAACCCCGGCACTGCGGATCTTGCCTTCCTTCACCAGTTGATTCAAACCGGCAGCGGTTTCATCAATGGAGGCGATCCAGTCCGGACGGTGCACCAGAAAACAGTCCAGCACCTCCACCCCCAGCCACCGCAGGGACTTTTCCGCGCTCTTTACCAACCGGGCCTCGGACGCGTTGTAATGGGCGAATCTGCGGTCCGGATGAAAGGCATTCGGCACATAAATCCCCGCTTTGGAAATAATCTCCATGCGGGATTTTACCCCCGAATCCAGGGCGAGGGCGGCCCCTGTCAATTCCTCCACCCGGTAGCCCCCGTAGATCTCTGCGGTATCAATCGTGGTGATGCCGCAATCGAGACAGTTTTTTAGCAGCTCCAGTAATGCCTCCGGCGTGGCTGTCAGCGGATCGTCCAACAACCGCCACGTTCCGAAGGCGAGAGCTGAAAATTCCGGCGAGGTCTGGTGCAGTTTGATGCGGTTCATGCCGCCCAGCATAGCGGAATTTCGCCGCTGTCACGGGCCAAATTCATCGCCCGTTACCGGAAAATCCAGGATCGTCCTGCAGGAACCTGCCGAGGTGCTCCCGCTGGAACCGCTCCGGGTCCCAACGTTCCTCCAGAATGTCAGAATCATCCGGCTGCGCGGCACGATAAACCCATGCGCGGGTGGCCGCGCCATCACCCAGAGAGACGCCCACCATGACCCGCTCATAAAAATGCCCTTCAAACGCATCCAACCGGGCCACCGCCTCAGGGCTGACTTCCGCATACAACACGCCCTCCGTGCGCTCACCTGCGGCCGTCACCAAGGCGGGATAGGTTTGCCCGCGGATCCGCCGCGCCGCGTGATCCGCCAGCGATGCCGGTTGCCCTGCCCCACACAATCCGGTGACGCGTTCCCACACCTCGGGAAACATCAGGGAACCGTAGGTGAAAAGATTCATATCAGGAAAACCAGCACGGCATTCAAAGACCAGCCGAAGCCACCGGTCCGGGGATAATATCCACCTTCGCTCCCTTGCCCACCGTATCGTAAAGCCAGGCCACATCCACGGAGCGCATCCTGACACAACCGTAGCTGGCCGGAGTGCCCAGTTTGTGTTCCTCCGGCGTCCCATGGATGTAGATGTAGCGCGAATAGGTGTTTTGATTGTGGGTTTCGAGGCCCTTCAGCCACAGAATGCGGGTCACAATGGGATCGCGCCCCGGCGCATTCACCGGCACAATCTCCCCAGTGGGCCGGCGGCTCTTGAACTTCATGCCCAAAGGCTGCCCTCCCCCAATCTTCTTCGCCACCGCATGACGCCCCAGCGGCGTGAAATTGGTCTTCCCGGAACTGCCGAGACCGAACTTGGAGGTGCTCACCGGAAACTGCGCCAGAGGTTTGCCCTGATCCAGCACCACCATGCGCTGCTCGGCCACACTGACCACCATCCGGTGCCGGGTATCTGCACAGGAACTGAACAAACACGCCGCCATCGCCGCCAACAGAATCGCTTTCATGGGAGGAAGTAACACCGGTGCCCCCGCCTGTCCAGAGAGTCGCCGCCTCCCTATCGGTGTTATTTTAAGCTTTGCATCCGCTCAGCCATCCGCTGGAAAACCTGACATTATTCAGGCAAACATCGCTCCCCGTGAAATCCCAACCCCAGGCGGCCGCCCTGCTGGGCTCAGCGGCCCCCGGCAATGCCGGCATACTTCGCCGCCGCCGAACCTCAAACCCCTAGCAACTCGTCGGTTCGCGTTGCAGGATTTTCACGGTGTGCGGGATGGCCCCGGCGATGAAACCCAGGCAATCTACCGCGCCCTGGGGTTTCCCGGGGAGGGCGATCACCAGGCTGTTCTCCACCACCGCTCCGAGAGAGCGGGAGAGAATCGCGTTGGGCGTCAAGGCAATGGATTGCATTCGCATGGACTCCCCGAACCCGGGGATTTCAAGGCGGGCGACCGAGCGGATTGCTTCCGGGGTGACATCGCGGGAGGCGATTCCGGTGCCACCAGTCGTCAGGATCAGATGGCATCCCTGACGGGCGAAGGATTGCACGGCATTGGCGATCTGTGCCTGATCGTCAGGAACGAGGGCTTCCGCGATGGTTTGCCAGCCCAAGGCGGCCACGGCAGCCCTTACGGCGGGGCCGCCCAGATCCGCATAAACTTGGGCGGAGGCCCGGTCGCTGACAGTAATGATGCCGGTGGGAATCATGGTGAAGTTTGGGTTCATCCGCAGCTTGCCCGGTGCCCATGCCCCGGTCCAAGACACAGGTTGTGATGACCGGGCGATGCAGTGGACCTATGGCAGGTCGGTGGCCCCCATGAGGTAGCGGTCGCATTCCCGGGCGGCGCCCCGGCCTTCGTTGAAGGCCCAGACCACGAGGCTTTGGCCACGACGGCAGTCGCCCGCGGCAAAAACCCCGGGGAGACTGGTGGTGTATTTCTCATGCTCAGCTTTGATGTTGCTGCGGGCATCGCGTTCGACGTTCAGGGCGTCGAGGAGTGGCTGCTCCGGCCCGAGGAATCCCATGGCGAGGAGCACCAGCTCCGCGGGAAGGACTTTTTCGGTACCGGCAATTTTCTGCGGGCCAAAGTTGCCTTTGTCGTCCTTATTCCATTCGACATCCACGACGTGCACGGCTTTGACATTGCCATCGGAGTCGCCTTCGAAATGGGTGGCGGTGGTCAAATAAACGCGGGGATCATCACCAAAGCGGGCCGCTGCTTCTTCCTGACCGTAGTCCATCTTGTAAACCTTCGGCCACTCGGGCCAGGGATTGCCGGCATCGCGCTTTTCGGGAGGTTTGGCCATGATCTCCAGCTGGGTCACAGAAACGCAGCCGTGGCGCAGGGAGGTGCCCACACAATCGGTGCCGGTGTCACCACCGCCGATAATGACCACGTTTTTGCCATCAGCGGTGATGTAATCGCCGCCGGGTTGGTCGAGCACCGCCTTGGTGTTGGCGGTGAGGAAATCCATGGCGAAATGGATGCCTTTGAGATCGCGGCCGGGAATCGGCAGATCGCGCGGTTTGGTGGCTCCGGTGCAAACCACCGTGGCATCGAATTCCCTGGCCAGCTTTTCCGCCGGATAGTTGCCACCGACGGTGGTGTTGCACACAAATTTCACCCCTTCATCCTCCAGCAGGGAAATGCGGCGGAGCACGACTTCGTTTTTGTCGAGCTTCATGTTGGGAATGCCATACATGAGCAGACCACCGGGCCGGTCGGCCCGCTCGAAGACGGTGACGCTGTGCCCGGCTTTGTTCAACTGGGCGGCAGCACTGAGACCGGCGGGACCGGAACCAATCACCGCCACTTTTTTGCCGGTGCGTTTTGACGGAGCCTGGGCGGTGACCCAACCTTCGTCCCAGCCTTTATCAATGATCGAAACTTCGATATTCTTGATCGTGACCGGCGGGTTGTTGATGCCGAGGACGCAGGAACCCTCACAAGGGGCGGGACAGACCCGGCCGGTGAATTCCGGGAAGTTGTTGGTCTTGTGCAGGCGCTCGAGCGCTTCCCGCCACAGTCCACGGTAAACGAGATCATTCCATTCCGGGATCAGGTTATTGACCGGGCAACCGCTGGCCATGCCGCTGATGAGCTTGCCGGTGTGGCAGAAGGGCACGCCGCAATCCATGCAGCGCGATCCCTGCGTTTTGAGTTTTTCCTCGGGGAGGTGAAGGTGGATTTCCTTCCAATCCTTGATGCGTGAGAGCGGAGAGCGGTCCGCGGGCAGTTCACGCTCGAATTCGATAAAGCCTGTTGGTTTTCCCATGGTGGTATTAAAGCAAAATGTGTTCGTTGGGTCGCTGGTTCCTAGCCGCCACCGATGCGGGCGACGTCCCTGGCGTTGGCCTCGAAGGCCGCGTTGAGGGCTTCGTCCCCGCTCAATCCATCGGCTTCCGCCTTGCTGATGGCCTGAAGCACCCGCTTGTAGTCCTTCGGCATCACTTTGACGAATTTCGGCACCATGTCATCCCAGAGGGCCAGCACCTTGTAGGCTTTCTGGCTCTTCGTGAAATCGGCGTGGCGTTTGATCAGAATCCGGAGTTCTTCGGCCTCGTCGGATTCCAATTTCTCGAGGGCCACCATCTGCGGGTTGCAGCGGAGGGCAAAGTCACCCTTCTCATCGAGGATGTAAGCGATCCCGCCGCTCATGCCCGCAGCGAAGTTGCGCCCGGTCTCTCCAAGAACGACCACCTTGCCTCCGGTCATGTATTCGCAGCCGTGGTCGCCCACGCCTTCCACCACGGTGTTGACCCCGGAATTACGGACGGCAAATCGTTCGCCCGCCATCCCGCGGATGAAGACTTCACCTTCGGTCGCGCCATAAAGCGCCACATTGCCGATGATGATGTTCTCGTCGGCCGCAAAGGTAGAGCGGGCATCCGGATAGATGATGATGCGGCCACCGCTGAGGCCTTTGCCGACGTAATCGTTGGCATCACCTTCCAGTTCAATGGTCACGCCCTTGGGCACGAAGGCACCCAGACTTTGCCCGGCACTGCCATGGAACTTCAGGTGCACCGTGTCTTCCGGCAATCCATGCCAATGACGTTTGGTGATCTCGTTGCCCAGGATGGTGCCCACCACCCGGTTGGTGTTCTTGATCGGCAGGTTCACCCTGACTTTTTCGCCGCGCTGAATAGCCGGTTCACAGAGATCGAGCAGGTGCGTGAGGTCGAGTGATTTCTCGAGACCATGATCCTGGATTTCGGTGCAATAACGGCCGACTTCCGGCCCCATCGGTGGGGAATAAAGCAGCTTGGAGAGATCGATCCCCTTGGCCTTGTAGTGATCCACCGCAGCCCGGGCTTCGAGGGCATCGGTGCGGCCCACCATTTCGTTGATGGTGCGGAAACCGAGTTCAGCCATGATTTCGCGGACCTCCTGAGCGATGAATTTCATGAAATTCACGGTGTGCTCCGGATCGCCCGTGAAGTTTTTGCGCAACTCGGGGTTCTGGGTGGCGACCCCGACCGGACAAGTATTCAGGTGGCAGACACGCATCATGATGCAGCCCAGGGTGACGAGGGGGGCGGTGGCAAAACCGAACTCCTCCGCGCCCAGCAGGGCCGCGATAACCACATCGCGCCCGGTCTTCAACTGACCGTCGGTTTCCACCACAATACGGGACCGCAGTTTATTCAGGACGAGGGTCTGGTGGGTTTCGGCAAGACCGAGTTCCCAGGGCAGGCCGGCGTGTTTGATGGAAGTCTGCGGGGAGGCCCCGGTGCCGCCGTCGAAGCCGGAGATCAGGACGACATCGGCATGGGCTTTGGCGACCCCGGCGGCGATGGTTCCCACGCCCACTTCGCTGACCAATTTGACACTGACGCGGGCGGCCCGGTTGGAGTTCTTCAAATCGTGGATCAACTCTGACAAGTCTTCGATGGAATAGATGTCGTGGTGCGGCGGCGGGGAAATCAGGCCCACACCCGGAGTGGAGTGCCGGACTTTGGCGATCCATGGATAGACCTTGCCCCCGGGCAACTGGCCACCTTCCCCAGGCTTGGCGCCCTGGGCCATCTTGATCTGCAATTCCTTGGCCTGGGTGAGATACAGGCTGGTGACCCCGAAACGGCCGGAGGCCACCTGCTTGATGGCGCTGTTCTTGGAGTCGCCCTGGGCATTGGTCCAGGTATAACGTTCCGGGTCCTCGCCTCCTTCGCCGGTGTTGGATTTGCCGCCGATGCGGTTCATGGCAATGGCCAGCGACTCGTGTGCTTCCGAGGAGATGGAGCCATAACTCATGGCCCCGGTCTTGAAGCGCTGCAGGATGGCGTCGACCGATTCCACTTCATCAATGGAAATCGAGTCCCGCTTCCGGAAGTCCAGCAACCCGCGCAGGGTGAAGAAGTGCTTCATCTGGTCATTCACCAGACTGGAATAGGTCTTGAAGGTCTTGTAGTTCCCGGAGCGCACCGCGCTCTGCAGGGAGTGGATCACCTGCGGGCTGAAAAGGTGGGCCTCTCCTTCGGAACGCCACTGGTATTCGCCGCCGACTTCGAGTGCCCGGCTGGTGACCTGACGGTCAGGATAGGCGTGATGGTGGCGGGACAGGACATCACTGGCGATGCCTTCGAGATCCGATCCTTCGATGCGGGTGGCGGTGCCGGTGAAGTATTTGTCCACCACTTTCTGGGTCAGGCCGACGCATTCGAAAATCTGCGCCCCGAGGTAACTCTGAATCGTGGAGATCCCGATCTTGGAGGCCACCTTGACGATCCCCTTGGTCGCGGCCTTCACGAAGTTTTTGCAGGCGGTGTAATGATCGACGCCCACGAGCAAACCCTGACGGATCATGTCGTCGAGGGTTTCGAAAGCGAGATAAGGGTTGATCGCGGCACAGCCATAACCAATCAGGGTGCAGAAGTGATGGACTTCCCGGGGTTCGCCGGATTCCAGCACCAGCCCGACTCGGGTGCGCTGGCCGACCCGGATCAGGTGGTGGTGCAGGCCGGCCACCGCCATGAGGGGCGGGATTACGGCATTGTGTTTGTCGACCCCGCGGTCACTCAGGATGATGATATTGATTCCGGCATCAATCTGCAGGCTGGCTTGATTGCAGACCTCTTCCAAGGCGGCTTCAAGGCCCTTGGCTCCGAGTTTCGGGTCGAAGAGGGTCGGGATGGTGACGGAGCGGAACTCACCCTGGGCGACTTCCTTGAGCTTGGCCAATTCCTCATTGGTGAGGATCGGCGACTTCAATTCAATCAGGTTGCAGCTGGCCGGGACGGGCTTGAGCAGGTTGCGCTCCGGCCCGATGGTGGTGACGGATGAGGTCACGATTTCCTCACGGATACAGTCAATCGGGGGATTGGTGACCTGGGCGAAGAGTTGTTTGAAGTAGTCGTAAAGCAGCTTCGATTTATCCGAGAGCACGGCCAACGGGATATCCGTCCCCATCGATCCGGTGGCTTCCACCCCGTCCTTGGCCATGGGCAGGAGGATCTTGCGCTGATCTTCGAAGGTGTAGCCAAAAGCCTGCTGACGTTGCAGCACGGTGTCGTGGTCCTGTCCGGGAACTTCCTTGGCTTCGGCGATATCGGAGAGCTTGATGAGATTGTCATCCAGCCACTCACGGTAGGGCTGTTCGGAAGCGATCCGGCTCTTGATTTCCTCATCCGGGATGATGCGGCCTTCCTGCATGTCCACGATGAACATGCGGCCCGGCTGCAGGCGGCCTTTGATGGCGATGCGCTCGGGTTCGATGGGAAGCACGCCGGCTTCGGAAGCCATGATCACCAGATCGTCCTTGGTCACGTAATAACGGGAAGGACGCAGGCCGTTCCGGTCGAGGGTGGCGCCGATCATGGTCCCATCCGTGAAGGCCACGGAGGCGGGACCGTCCCATGGTTCCATCAGGCAGGAGTGGTATTCGTAGAAGGCCTTCTTTTCGTCGCTCATCGACTCATGGCCGCTCCACGGCTCCGGAATCATCATCATCATGGCGTGGGGCAGCGAGCGGCCGCCCATCACCAGCAGTTCGAAGACGTTGTCGAACATGGCGGAGTCCGAGCCGTTGGTGTTGACGATCGGCAGGATTTTTTTGATGTCCTCGCCGAACAATGGGCTCTCCAGCAGGGGCTGGCGGGCATTCATCCAGTTCACATTGCCGCGCAGGGTGTTGATCTCGCCGTTGTGGGCAATGTAGCGGTAGGGGTGGGAACGCTCCCAGCTGGGGAAGGTATTGGTTGAGAAACGGGAGTGGACCAGCGCGAGGGCGGTGTCCATATCCGGGTCCTGGAGGTCGATGAAATACTTGCCGACCTGCTCCGGCATCAGCATTCCCTTATAAATCATGGTGCGGCATGACATGCTGGCGGCATACCAGAAGGCATCCAGACCGGCAGTGCGGATCTGATTGTGGCTGCGTTTGCGGATGATATAGAGTTTGCGCTCGAACGCCTGATCGTCCGGACAATTGGCCCCGCGCTGCACAAAGACCTGGCGCATGAACGGTTCGCTGGCCTTGGCGGTGTTGCCGAGAGAGGAGTTGTCGGTCGGCACATCCCGCCACCCCAGGACCGTTTGACCTTCCTCCTGGGCGATCCTGGCAAATTCGCGCTCGCTGGCTTCACGCTCGGCGGCCACCGGCGACGCGTAAACCATGCCCACCCCATACTGACCGGCTGCGGGCAGTGTAATTCCGGCCACGGCCGCGACTTTCCGGAGAAATCCGTCCGGCACCTGCATCAGAATGCCGGCGCCATCTCCAGTGTTGGTCTCGCAGCCACAGGCTCCGCGATGGTCCAGATTGACCAGAATCGTCAAGGCTTGCTCAATGATGGAATGGGAACGTTTCCCCTTCATCTGGCATACGAATCCGACGCCACAGGCGTCGTGTTCAAACTGTGGATCGTACAGGCCTTGCTTCTCGGGGAGTCCGTATTTGCTCATGTTTTTTCTGAATTCTGGTGGGGTGGCGACCAAAAGGGGGCCAGCAGGTAACGTTTATCGGTGAAAAATCAAGGTCCACCGAAACTTTTTCGGGTGGTCCTCTTTTGTCCCGCCGGGTGGGCAGACGGGCGGCGGGCTGATTCCCGGCTCCATCCCCTGAAGAAACGAAGCCGATGGCGGGGCAGAAACCGCCATTTCCGGTCCGGAATGGCGCCACTACTTGCCTGCTGCAGCCAATTCCGGCTCAGGAACGGGGGGCGCGGGCTTGGGCTGGATGGGCTGGACCCGGATGAATTGCCTCAGGGCCGCACTCCAGTCGCTCAGAAGGGCGGCGGCTTTCCGGCTGTTGGTGTTCATCACGTGGTTTTCGATCAATCCCTTCAAAACGGTCCCGTCCTCTGGTTCCAACGGCACGATTTCAATCATCTCCGGATTGTAGAGCTGGGCGAATTGGCCGGCTTCATCCAGGATGTAGGCGACGCCGCCGCTCATCCCGGCTCCGAAATTCCGGCCGGTTGGGCCGAGCACCACTACCGTGCCGTTGGTCATGTATTCGCAGCCGTGGTCCCCGATGCCTTCCACAACCGCGGTGCCCCCGGAGTTCCGCACGCAAAAACGCTCGCCGGCGCGGCCGCTGGCGTAGAGGTGACCGCCCGTGGAACCATACATCACGGTGTTGCCCAGGATGGAGTTTTCCGAGGCGGCGAATTTCACGCCGGCCCGCGGTCTGATGACGATTTCGCCCGCGGTCATGCCTTTACCGACATAATCGTTGGCTTCACCCGTCAGGATCAGCTTGATGCCGCCGCAGAGGAAGGTGCCGAAGGACTGGCCCGCGCTGCCTTCCAATTCCACGGTGATGGTGCCTTCCGGCAGGCCGGTGTCGCCCCAATGATAAGCAATTTCCCCACTGAGCTTGGTGCCGATGTTGCGGTCGGTATTTCTGACCTTGAAGGACAGTTTGACCGGCACCTGATCGGTGATGGCGTCCTTGGCCTCCTGGATGATTTTGTCATCCAGCGGATGCGGGTGACTGCTGTCATTGCGCCCTTTCAGACAAATCCGGGGCACATCCTCGCCCAGTTCCGCGGCCACATTTTTGAGCACCCGGCGCAGGCTGATGGTGTTGGCCTTCGGATGATCTTCGATATGGCGCTGTTTGATGAACTCGACCCGTCCAATGAGGTCATTCAACTTCCGCACGCCGAGGGAAGCCATGATTTCCCGGACTTCGTGCGCGACTGAATTGAAGAAGTTCACCACATATTCCTTTTTGCCTTTGAACTTGTCGCGGTATTTCGGGTCCTGGGTGGCAATGCCGACCGGACAGGTGTTGAGGTGGCATTTCCTGACGTAAACACAGCCCATGGCAATGAGGGCGATGGTGCCGAAATTGAACTCCTCCGCTCCCAGAATTGCGGCGTGGATGATGTCCATGCCACTGCGCAAACCGCCATCGGTGCGCAGGGTCACGCGGTCGCGCAGCCCATTCAGCATCAGGACCTGCTGGGTTTCGGCGAGACCGATTTCCCAGGGCAGCCCGGCGTGTTTGATGGAGGAAATCGGGGAAGCGCCCGTGCCGCCTTCGTGGCCGCTGACCAGGATGATATCGGCATTGGCCTTGGCGACGCCTGCGGCAATGGTGCCGACGCCGGATTCCGCCACGAGCTTCACACAGACCCGGGCCCGCGGATTCACCTGTTTCAAATCATGGATGAGCTGGGCCAGATCCTCGATGGAATAAATGTCGTGGTGCGGCGGCGGGCTGATGAGCTGCACCCCGGGCTGGGTGCGGCGTAGTTTGGCGATGATGCCCTGCACTTTCATGCCCGGAAGCTGCCCCCCTTCCCCGGGCTTGGCGCCCTGGGCCATCTTGATTTCCAGTTCCTCGGCGCTGGCAAGATACTCGGCAGTCACCCCAAAGCGGCCACTGGCAATCTGCTTGATCTTGCTGTTCGCCCAGTCGCCATTTTCATACCGTTTGAAGCGCACCGGGTCTTCGCCGCCTTCCCCGGAGTTCGACTTCCCTCCAATTTCATTCATGGCCACCGCCAGCAACTCATGGGCCTCGGGGCTCAATGCTCCCAGCGACATGGCCGCAGTGGTGAAACGGACCCGGATGTCTTCGATCGGCTCGACTTCTTCCAAGGGAATCGGCTGGCCCGGAATCAACTCAAACAGGTCATGCAGCGATACCGGCCGGTTCCTCGTGTAGTTGTCCACGTAGGCGGCATAGTCCTCGGCTTTGCCGGTCTTGACGAAAGTGTGGAAGTTTTTGATGAAGCTGGGGTCGATTGCATGGCGTTCCCCTTCCCGGCGGTAGCGGAAATAACCGGGATCACCCAGATCATCCGGCCCCTGCGGAATGGCGTCGCCGTAGCCCCCGCCATGACGGGCCAGCGATTCCATGGCGATTTCCTTATAACCAATCCCTTCTATCTGGCTGGAAGTCCCGGTGAAGCAGGTTTTCACAAGAGCACTGGAGATGCCGACGGCCTCGAAGATCTGGGCTCCCTGATAGGAGGAAAGGACGCTGATGCCCATCTTCGACATGATTTTGAGAACTCCCTTTTCCAGCGAGGAACGGTAATTCTTCATCGCCTTGAGGAAATCGACACCAACCAATTCCTTCCGGCTTTCCACCATTTCGCGGACCGTTTCGTAGGCCAGATAAGGACAGACGGCCTGGGCCCCATAACCAAACAGGCTGGCCGTCTGGTGGGTGTCGCGCACTTCACCGGAATCCACGATCAGGCTGAGCCGGATGCGTTTCCGCCTCCGGTTGAGGTGGTGGTGCACCGCTCCGGTGGCGAGCAGGGCCGGGATGGGCACCCGGGTTTCGTCGATGGTCCGGTCGCTCAGAATCAGCAGACGCACGCCTTCACCAGCGGCCTGCTCGGCTTCTGCACAGAGCCGCTGGAGCGCAGGCTCGAGACCGGCTTCCCCTTCCGCCGCGGCCCAGGTAATATCCAACGTACGCGAGGGGAATCCTTCCACGCCCTTGATGGCTTCCAGTTCATGCGGCCAGATTACCGGGCTGTCCAAATGAATCACCTTCGCGTGATCGGCCGTTTCCGTGAGGATATTGCGGTACCAGCCGAGGGCCACGGACAGCGACATCACCAGCCGTTCACGGATCGGGTCGATAGGGGGATTGGTGACCTGGGCAAACAGTTGCTTGAAGTAGGTGAAGAGCAGCCGCGGCCGGACGCTGAGGACCGCCAGGGGCGTGTCATCGCCCATGGAATGGGTGGCTTCGATGCCATCCTTGAGCATGGGCACAAAAGCCATGTCCAGCTCTTCCCTGGTATAACCAAATGCCGCCTGCTTCTGGGAAAGCGTAAGGATATCCAGGTCACCCGCCAGCGGCTGCGGGACCGGATTGGCCAGGGTGGAAAGCGGCACCCGGTTGGATTTCAGCCAATCGCCATAGGGCTGACGCGCCGCGAGGGCTTGTTTGATTTCCGCATTGAACCGGAGAGTGCCGGCTTCGGTATTGATGCTGAGCATCTCGCCCGGCCCGAGGCGGCCTTTGCGCACAATGGTTTGGTCATCGAGTTCCACGACGCCGACTTCCGACCCCAGGGTAAAGATGCCTTCTTCGGTCAGTTTGAACCGTGAAGGTCGAAGGCCATTCCGGTCAAGGCAGGCCGCCACGGTGCGGCCATCGGTGAAAACCAACGAAGCCGGACCATCCCACGGCTCGCTGAAACATTGATTGTATTCGTAATAGGCTTTCTGTTCGGGCGTCGTGAACGGATCAATCCCGTAGGCCGGCGGCACCAGCAGGGCCATCGCTTCCTCCGGGGAACGGCCGGACATGACCAGCAATTCCAGCGCAGAGTCGAGACTGGCGGAATCGGATTGCCCCGGGTCCAGCAGGGGCCGCAGGTGGCGCACCCGGTCGCCCCAGATTTCGCTCGAGAAATCACTTTCGCGGCTGGAGAGCCAATTGCGGTTGCCCCGCACGGTGTTGATTTCGCCATTATGACAAAGCATCCGGAAGGGATGGCACAGCGACCACGTGGGGAAGGTGTTGGTGGAAAACCGTTGGTGGTACAGACAGAGCGCCGTTTCGTAATCCGGATCCGTCAGGTCGCGGTAAAATTTGCTGAGCACCGTGGGCAGGGCGAGCGCCTTGTAGACGATGGTGCGGTGCGAGAAGGAGGGGATGTAGAAACCCTGCACCTTTTCGGAACGCAGATGCATCCCGATCTGGCGGCGGCCGAGGTAAAGGGTGCGCTCGAATTCATCGTCGTCCATGCCCTCTTCCCGCTCGATGCAGAGATGATAGATGGCCGGCCGGCAGGAGCGGGCCTTCTGACCGAGTTCCTTTTCGTTCACCGGGACTTCGCGCCAGCCGATCACCTTCAGTCCGAGGTTTTGCAGAATCAGTTTGGCGGAGAGTTTGCAGAAGCGCTTCTGCTCCTCGTCCTCCAACGGGAGGAAGAACACCCCCACCGCGAGGTCAGTGTCGGTTTTCAGTTCATAGTCAAATTCCTCCCGCAGGACCCGGCGGAAGAACTTGTGAGGGATCTGGGTCAAAATCCCCGCGCCATCGCCCGTCTTGCGGTCCGCCTCGGCGGCGCCCCGGTGAATCACATTGCAGCAGGACGTGATGCCGTATTGCAGAATCCGATGGCTTTTCGTCCCATGGATATTGGCCACAAATCCAACCCCGCAGGCATCGCGTTCCGACTCGAGGGAGTGGAGAGAGCCTTCGTTGGGAATAGGAACAGGGTAATGGTGATTCATGTCGTTGGGAGGGCGTCTCGGCCGGAATGGAGAGGTGGCGTGGCTTCCGGAAAAATCCGGGGAAGAACCAAAATTGTGCAAAAGCCGTGCCAATCAAGTTACGCTTAAGCCCCGCAGCACAGCAGCCTTTATCCTGATTGCCGAACCCTCCGTGGAAGCTGCCGGAGGAGAAAACCGGTCAATCCTCCCGGCGGGTCCTGATGACAGATCCAGTGACCGGGGATTGAAATATCGGGAAGGGCGAAATCATGGAAATCATGATCAATAACTTGCGAACTCTATTAAAATATGGTTTCTATTGGGAATGTTCGATGTCTTGGCCCCCAAAGAACGCCTTCAAGAGGCGTGCTGGAGCCTTGACCTGCTCAGCCAGCTCGACTGGTACGGATTTCAGGAATTGGTGAGCCGCCTCCTGGAGCGGTCCGGATATCTGCCGGAGGTCGCCTGGACCCGGCCTGATGGCGGGACCGCCCTGACGCTGATGCACCCGGCCCGTTCCAACCGCTTGGAGGCCATCGTGCAGTGTCCTCCATGGCAGCATCATGGAATCGATGCGCTGATGGTCAGGGATTTGCAACAGGTGGTGGTCCGGGAGGGAGCCCAGCGGGGGATTTACATGACTCCGGGCACATTTACCGCCGAGGCCAGAGCCTTCTCCCGGCTCAAGCCCCTTGAACTGATGGACGGCAGCGACCTCCTGCGGAGTGTCCAACGCCTGCCAGAGGAGGCCCGCACGGATCTCCTGGAGATGATCACGACCGGTCCTTATTCCGTTCCGTCCTGTCCCTCCTGTCTCCGCAAAATGGAGCGGATCGAAGACGTCGCGGCCGCGGCCGGCCAGCGGGAACGGGATCTGGTTTACAAAAACAGCACGACAGAAACCAGTGAAGTGGAGTGCCGCAGTCTCACCCTGCGCAAAAAAGCCGATGTTATTTTTCTGAAAGGCGTCACCGCCGGGGCCATGACCGTCCACGGCAAGGCCACCGGAAATATCGTCGTCAACGGCCGGCTCCACGTGGCGGCCGGCGGATCAGTCAGCGGATTGGTCAGCGCCCGGGCCATCCAGCTTGATCCCGGCGGCACCCTCGAAGCCGAAGCCCGTATCCTGAACGAATCCGAAATCGCCCATTTCCAACCGCTGCCCACCCAGCAGGTCTGGAGATGCCCTGCTTTTCCCAAATGCCGGGACACCCTGCCAGTCAGGACTCAGAGTTGACTGCGGCGGATCAATAAATCACCGCCACCGACGCCGTGTAACCGTGCAGGAAATTGACTCCCGCCACCGGACCGAACTCACCGTTGCAGAAAAAACCCGCCACCGGCACCGGGCCAAAAGTATCTTCGAGGATGCCGGCATCGTGATTGGGGATCCCAAACAGCCCCTGCCCGCGCCCTCCACAGGAAAAACAGACCATCGCCAGCGGCACGCCTTCGCGCACCCGCAGGGCCTCGCTGCGCATCCTCAGATCTTCATCCGCTGCATCTTTTTCGCGGAGTTGAAATTGAATAGTCTGCCCCACCCGCGGGATTGCCCCGATCTTCAGCGCCCCGGTTTTGGGATCGCCTCCGATGATGTTCCGCACCAAAAAGTCGCCGCGTTGGAAATCCTCCCGATACTCACTGGCGGCCAATCCGGCCATGATGTTGCCCCGGGCCACTTTCTGATCGTCCTCCGGCAGATTCTCAAAGGTCTCCACCAACACATCATAAGCCCGGCGGCCTCCCACCCCCAGCACTACGTCCTTGTCGACCTGCGTGATGGTGTAGGGCTCGCCGATCGGTTGGCAGCCCTGACTGACAATCCCCTGGATCACGGTCACCGGCAAATGCACCGCCACCCCGGCGGAATCGATCACGCCCGCTGTATGATGGAAGGTAAACAGCGTATCCGAATCCCATCCCCCCGTCGCCAGCCCGCCATAGACCGGCACCCCGGGATAAATCCGGTTCATGTCCTCCAGCAGCGCGGCGGCATTGAGCCTGAGGGGATTTCCCAGCACCAGCCAGCCTCCCGTCGCCGGCCGGTCGCGGGGGATTTGGAAGTGTTCATCAATCACCCAGGTCCCCACCTCCTCATCGGCCAAATTCAAAAACATCACCGAAAACCCACTGACATCCTCGGCTTCCTGACCCGTCCCGATAAATCCGTCAGCCGAGCATCCGATCACCTGCCGGGCATGGCCATCCACCTGGAGGATTTCCATGAACTCCTTCAAATGCGGCCGCCAGTCCGGCGAGACAAAGGCCAGTGCCAGCGAGGCTCCGCCCGTTTCCGCCCGCAATTGCCGGGCCGTCTCCGTCACCAATGCCTCGTCCCACTGGGTCAGGCGCACGCGCGATGCCGCGCGGCGGGGAGCGGGGAGAGCAGTCATGAAAAGTTCCAGGGTTGGGGGAAGGAGTTTTATAAGATACCAGGAACAGGACTCGAACCTGCACGGATTGCTCCACCAGATCCTAAGTCTGGCGCGTCTACCAATTTCGCCATCCTGGCCTGCAAGGGTTGCACGGAACTTGTTTTAACTGAACCCGCCGCGCTCTGCAACCTCTTCCTTGCCCGGGTTGATATTTCATCTGTTCCCAACTTCGGCACCCACAGCTTCGCCCCGGCAAGCACTCCAATTTGACAAACCCTTTACCGAACAAGTCTAGCCAACCCCTGCCGGGCATGGTAGTATTCTCCCATCCACGATCCCTCTGCTCCGGCCTCCTGACCCCGTCGTCTTCCCCGGCATCCCGCGATCTTTACGCTTTAATCCCTCTCCGCCATGTCCCCGCTCCGCCCTTCCCTCCTGCTCGCCCTGTTCCTCCCGGCGCTCGCTCCCGCCGCGCCTCCCGTGGGGTTTGAGGAAAAATTCGCCCTCGCCGCCGACCGCGCCGCCCTCCTGAAGGAACTCATCCCCGGCACCCCCGAGTTCTATTATTACTCGGCGCTGCACTCGCAAAACGCCGGAAATGCCGCCGAAACCGCCCGCCTCCTCAAGGAATGGGCCACCCGTTTCCCGGAAGCCAACAACCAGCGCACCCTGCTCGAAACCCGCCAGCACTTCCTCGACTACGCCACCGATCCCCAAGCCACCCTCGCCTGGCTCAAGGAAACCCGCGGCCTCAATTTTGATCACGCCCGCGAAACCGCCGGCACTCCGGCCGAGATCCCCACCGCCCTCGACCCGGCCCTCATCACCTGGGACGCCTTTTACGCCCAGGCGGTCTCGCAGGACCCCAAACTCGGCACGCTCACCGATTCCGGCCTGCGCGCCCTCTTCCATCGCGGTCTTGCCAAAGACCTCCCCGCCGAAACCCGCCGCGCCGTCCTGCCGCGGCTCACCCGGCCCGACCTTCCCGGGCTCACCGAATTCATCCTCGCTGATCTCGAAACCCGGGAATCGCAGGGCTTTGGGGAATTCCCCATTCATCGGAACCTCCTCCTGGCCCAACTGGAAACCCTCCTCACCACCCGTCCGAAGCTCCTCGAAAACCGGGCCTTCGTCGAAACCTGGCTCCCCCGCCTTGCCCCGCCCGATGGCCTGGACCCAGACCATGACCCCGCCGTCCGCCTCGCCTGGCTGGAACGGCTCCAGGCCTTCGCGGCAACCCTCCCGCCCGCCTTCAACACCATCAAGGCCTCCGTCCTCTACCAGCGGCTGGCGTTCGACCTCAAACAAAACACCCCGGACGCCGCCCGCCTGGTCGCCTATCTGAAACTGCCCCGCCCCGTCCCCTATCTCAACCCCCTCTTCCGGGAACGTCAGGATCTTTTCCGGAACCAGGCCGATCTCAGCACCGACCTCACCGCCCTGACCGGCCAGGGTCCTATCACCGACGACACCGCCCTTGTCCGGCGCACCCTGCTGATTCTGCTCGCCAAAAACCCGGACCCCGGTGCCTTCCAGCCCTGGCTCGAAGCCAGTTTCCTCAATGCCCTGCTCGCCGAAGCCCAGCTCACCACCCAACCGGCCACCGCCGACCAGTTCACCGCCCTCCTCCAGCCCGCCGCCCTCCAGCAACTGCGCACCCGCACCGACCTCGAGTTTGACCCCGCCTGCCGCGAAACATGGCTGCCCGAAGACGAAGTCACCCTTGATCTCCATCTCAAAAACATCCCCCGCCTGCTCGTCAAAGTTTTCGAGATCAACACGGAAAACGTCCACCGCAGCACCGGCCGGCAGGTCAATACCGATCTCGATCTCGACGGCCTCGTCGCCAACCGGGAAAGCAGTCAGGACTACGACAGCCCGCCCCTGCAGCGCGTCCGCCGCACCTTCAAATTCCCCGAACTGAACGGCAAACGCGGCGTCTGGATCATCGAATTCATCGGCGGCGGCAAATCCAGCCGCGCTCTCGTCAGGAAAGGCGGACTCACCGTCCTCCCCATCCAGACCGGAGCCGGCACCCGCCTCACCATTCTCGACGAAAAGTCCGCTCCCCTCCCGACCGCCTACGCCCTGCTGGGCAGCCAGCGTTTCCCCGCCGATGCCCAAGGCCACGTCCTCCTCCCCTTCTCCACCACCCCCGGCGAACAAAACGTCATCATCCACGACGGCTCCGGTTTCACCACCCTCGAATCCATCGAACTCCAAGGCGAAACCTACACCTTGAACGCCGGCCTCCACGTCCCCCGCGAGTCCCTCCTCCCCGGCCGCACCGCCACCGCCCTGTTCCGCCCCGCCCTGCTCTGCAATGGCCGCCCCACCACCCTCACCGCCCTCGAAAACCCCAAACTCACCCTCACCGCCACCACCCTCGAAGGCATCCCCTCCACCACCGTCTTCCCCCTCAAAGACCTCAGCCCTGACCAGGAAACCACTATCTCCTTCCAAGTCCCCGACCGGCTCGCCACCCTCGCTTTTGAAGTCTCAGGCGAAGTCAAAAGCCTCCTCACCAGCCAGCCCGTCCCTGTCACGGCAGACCATGTGATCAGCGTCAACAGCATCACTCTTTCCAGATACACCAGCGACCTCCAGCTCACCCCCGGCAAAGACGGATGGTCCCTCTCCGAACTCGGCCGCACGGGCGAACCCCTCGCCGACCACCAGCTCAACCTCACAGCCACGCACCGGGACCTCACCAACTCCATCGCCGCCTCCCTGCGCACCGCTGCCAATGGTTCCGTCACGCTCGGAAACCTGCAGGAACTCACGGCGCTTTCCGTCAGCAATTCCTCCGGCCACAGCCGCGACTTCACCCTTCCCCGCGACAATTCCTCCCAACCCTACGAGGTCCACGCTGGCCCCGGCGAGCCCATCCGCCTCGCTTGGCCATGGCAGATTCCAGCCGCCGCCAACCCCGTAGCCAGGCCTGTCCTCACCCTCCTCGAAACCCGCAACGGCCACTTCATCCGCAACATCATCGAAGGCATCGCCTTCAAAAATGGTTTCGTGGAAATCACCGGCCTCGCCCCCGGCACCTACTCCCTCTTCATGGAGGAAAAAACCAACCTCGTCACCCTCAGAGTCTCTAACGGCAAGGCGGTCGACGGCCACCTGCTCAATCCCTCCCAAACCCTCGAACTTTCCGGCCTGAACCCCGTCGCCATCACCGGCCTGACACCCGGAAAGATCACCCCGAAGGAAGGGGCCGAACCCGTGGATGCCCTCACCATCAACGTGGCCAACGCCGATCCCACCACCCGCGTCCATGTCCTCGTCAGCCGCTTCCTCCCCGAATTCAACGCCTTCCCGCCGCTGGCCGACAACTCCCTGCCTGCCCTCACCCACTACCTCAACCCCTGGTACCCCAGCCTCTACCAATCCGCCCGCACCATTGGCGAGGAATACCGTTATGTCCTCGAACGCCAAAGCCTGAAATCATTTGCCGGCAATCTCCTACCCCGCCCCGGTCTGCTGCTGAACCCGTGGGCCATTGCCGACACCACCACCGAAAAACAGGAAGCCGCCGTCGGCGAAGCGCCAGCCGCGATGGAAGCAGAAAGGAAGCGCGCTGATAAAAGCCGGGGCCAACTGGATCATACCCGCGCCAAAATGCTGGGCGACATGGACACGCTCGCGGCAGCTACAAAAACTGATGGCTCCGCTTCACCTCCGGGCGGAAACACCGGCTCCTCCCTTGTCAGGATGCCCACCGCCCCGGACCTCTCCTTCCTCGCCCAGCCCGGAGCCACCGCCTTCAATCTCAAGCCCGACGCCAACGGCAATGTCCACATCGCCACCGCCGCGCTCGGGCACGGCCAGTTCCTCCGGGTGATCGCCTTGTCAGGAGACTCCGCCGCAGTGCGGGATTTCACCCTGCCCGACAAACCCCTCCAGACCCGCGATCTCCGCCTCGCCAAAGGCCTCGACCCCGCCGGCCACTTCACCCAGCAAAACGCCGTTACCGTCCTCGAAAAAGACGTCCCCTTCACCTTGAAGGACGCCCTCAGTTCCCGTTTCCAGGCCTACGGCAACCTCAGCAGCGCCTGGGATCTGCTCAGCACATTAAGCCAGGACGGCCGCATTTCGGAATTCGCCTTTATACGGGATTGGCAAACCTATGATGACGCACGGAAGCACGAAATTTACAAAGAAGCCGCCTGCCACGAACTCAACTTCTTCCTCTCGCGCAAAGACCCCGCCTTCTTCAAGGCCGTCATCCTCCCCTTCCTCGCCAACAAACGTGATCAAACCTTCCTCGACCACTACCTGTTGGATCAAAACCTTGATAGCTGGCGCGACCTGCCTCGTTATTCGAAGCTCAACACCGCCGAAAAACTCCTCTTCGCCCGCGCTTGGGACAAGGCCCATCTGAAGCTGGAAGTTCCCAACCTCACCGCCGCCTCCCGCGACCTCACCGACTTCCTGAACACCCTCCCCCGCGATCCGGCCAAGGAAGTATTCTGGTTTGAGAGTGCGCTGGGACGAGGGCAACTGGAACAGGCCAATACAGACGGCATATTCAACATTGGACAAGATTCGACCTCCGCCGCCGACTCGGCACCCGCCGATCCTTTTAGTAGAGGAGGCGTTCCTGCAGCCCCTGCCACGGCGGGCATGCCCGAACTAGCCGTGAAGCTGCAAGCCGTGGAAGCCCACGATTTGAAAGATACAGCGGCAATGGCCGGCAGACGCGGTCTGGCCGAAAATGAATTCCTCCTCCGCCAGGTGGCCAAACAAAAAGGCCTCTACCGCCAGACCGAACTCACCAAGGAATGGGCTGAGAACAACTACTGGAAACTCCCCATCGCCGACCAGAACGCCGAACTGATGAAACCCAACCGCTTCTGGAAAGACTACGCCCTCTGGGACGGCCAGACGCCTTTCCTTTCCGCCAACCTGAGCGAAGCCGCCAACAGTTTTTCCGAAATCATGCTGGCCTTGGCCGTGCTGGATCTGCCCCTCGAAGCCGACGCCAAGCCCGCAAAGTCCGAACTGAAAGACGGCGTTCTCACCCTGACACCGTCCGCCCGCAGTCTGCTGTTCCATCAGGAAATCAAAGCTGCCGAACTGGACAAGGATGGCCCGCCTCTCCTCGTCAGCCAGAACTTCTACCGTGAAGGTGACCGCTACCTGCAGGAAAATGGCGAAAAATCCGACAAGTTTGTCAGTGGTGAATTCCTCACCGGCACGGTGTATGGCTGCCAGATCGTCGTCACCAATCCTGGCTCCGCCCGCCGCAAACTGGAGGTGCTTTTCCAAATCCCCACCGGCTCCCTGCCCGTCCAGCAAACCCGCATCACCCAATCCATCCCCGTGCAGTTGGACGCCTTCCACACCCAGACGCTGGATTTCCTCTTCTACTTCCCGAAACCCGGCGCATTCACCCACTACCCGGTGCATGTGAGCCGCGACGGCAAAGTCGCCGCCTCGGCCGCGCCGGCCACCTTCAAGGTCGTCGACACCCTCACCACCCTCGACAAAACCTCCTGGGATTACCTCAGCCAGCAGGGCACTGCCGAGGAAGTCCTCGCCTATCTTGACCAGCATAACCTGCACCAGACCAACCTCGACCGCATCGCCTGGCGCCTCAAGGATGGCAACTTCTACAGCAAACTCACGGCCCTCCTCCGCAGCCGGAAATACTACCAGGAAACCGTCTTCAGCTACAGCCTGCTCCACAACGATCTCCCAGTCCTGCGGGATTACCTCGCCTCCCACGGGGGGCTGCCGGAGGAGCCGCTCGACTCCCCGCTGCTTACCATCGATCCCATCGAACAAAATTCCTTCCAGTGGCTGGAATACAGCCCGCTGGTCAATGCCCGGGCCCATCAACTCGGGGGCGACCGGGTCATCCTGAATGACAGGTTCCGCTCCCAATACAGCGCCTTCCTCCACCTCCTCAGCTTCCGCCCGGCCTTCACCGATGCCGAGCGGCTGGGCCTCACCGCGGTGCTGCTCCTCCAGGACCGCCTCGACGAGGCCTCGGCTTGGTTCAGCAAGGTGGACCCTGCCAAAATCCACGAGCGCCTGCAATACGACTACCTCCAGGCTTGGCTCGCCTTCAGCGCCGAAGACCTGCCCACGGCCCGCAGCATCGCCACCGCCCGCATCAGCACCCCGCTGCCGGATCATTGGCTCGCGAAGTTCAAGGAACTCAGCGCCCAATTGGATGAAATCGACGGCAAAACCCCGGCCGCCCCGCGTCCGGAAGACCGCGATGCCACCCAGGACCGCCTTGCCGCCGCCGAGCCGCAGTTTGCCCTGAAGGTCGAGTCCAAGGCCGTCATCCTCGACTACCGGAACCTCACCGAAGTCACGGTGAATTACTATCCGATGGACCTCGAGTTCCTCTTCAGCGCCAATCCGTTTGTCGGTCAGGACACCAGCCGATTCCGCAGCATCCGTCCCAACCAGACCGAGCACCTGACGCTCGCCCCCGGCAAAAACGCCCACACCTTCCCCCTGCCCGCCGCCTGGCAAAACACCAATGTGCTGGTGGAGATCACCGCCGCCGGCCAGACCAAAGCCGTGGCCTCCTACGCCAACCAGCTCGACGTCCAGATCAGTGAAAACTACGGCCAGCTCCAAGTCCGCCATGCCGGCGACCAGCGCCCGCTGCCCCGCAGCTACGTCAAGGTCTTCGCCGAGATCGACGGGAAACCCACCTTCTACAAAGATGGCTACACCGACCTGCGCGGGAAATTCGACTACACCAGCCTGAGCACCGCCGATCTGGATAAAACCACCCGCTTCAGCCTGCTCATCCTGACCCCCGACCACGGCGCCACCGTCCGGGAAGTCAAACCGCCGGCACGCTAGAATGCCTCCGGCCGGTCAGGGCCGGCCCTTCCCGGGTGAAAACGCGATGAAACGGGTCTCCTGCGGGAGGGCGGCGGCAGCGCAAGTTGTGCCGCCGGTGACTTCTTCTCTTGCACCGCCCCCGCCTCTGCCCTCTTTAAACTCCCATGAAGTTCATCTTTTTCACGGGCGGAGTGGTTAGTTCATTGGGCAAGGGGTTGACGGCGGCGTCGCTGGGCACCCTGCTGGAGTTGCGGGGGTTGAAGGTCATCATGCAGAAATTCGACCCGTATCTGAATGTGGATCCGGGCACCATGAGTCCATTCCAGCACGGGGAAGTCTACGTGCTCGACGACGGGGCCGAGACCGACCTTGATCTGGGGCATTACGAGCGCTTCACCCACTCCAATCTCAGCAAACTCAACAACCTGACCAGCGGCCAGGTTTACCTGAACGTGATTGAGAAGGAGCGCATGGGGCTCTACCAAGGCAAGACCGTGCAGGTGATTCCGCACATCACGGATGAAATCAAAAACCGCATCCGGGAAGCCGCTGCCGCCAGCAAAGCCGATGTGATTATCACGGAAATCGGCGGCACCACCGGCGACATCGAAGGCCTGCCCTTCCTCGAAGCGATCCGCCAATTCATGCACGAGGAAGGCAATGAAAACTGCCTGTTTGTCCACGTCACTCTGGTGCCTTACATCCGGGCGGCGGGCGAACTGAAGACCAAACCCACCCAGCAATCGGTGGCCAAACTGCGGGAAATCGGGATTCAGCCGCACGTGGTGGTCTGCCGCACCGAGGATCATCCGTTGGAACAGGAAGTCCGGGAAAAAATCTCCCTCTTCTGCAACGTGCCGCTCAAGGCCGTGATCGAAGCCCGCGATGTCAAATCGTCCATCTATGAGCTGCCGCTCATGATTTACCGCGAGAAATTCGACGCCCTCGCCTGCGAGATGCTGCACCTGCACACCCGCGAGCCCGACCTGACCGAATGGAAGAATTTTGTGAACCGCGTCATCAATCCGACCCGCAGCGTGCGGATTGCGGTGGTCGGGAAATACATCGAGCTCCAGGACGCCTATAAGAGCGTTTATGAGGCCCTGACCCACGCGGGGGCGGCCCATGATTGTGAAGTGAGGCTGGTCCGGGTGGATGCCGAAGATTTGGAGCACGAAAACCCCAAACAATTTCCGCCCGACATCCAAGGAGTGCTCATTCCGGGGGGCTTTGGCGACCGGGGGATTGAAGGCAAAATCATTGCCGCCACCTACGCCCGCGAAAACCGCATTCCCTACCTCGGCCTCTGCCTGGGAATGCAGATCGCCACCATCGAATTTGCCCGGAACGTCTGCGGCCTGGAGAAGGCGAACAGCACCGAATTTGATGAAGAGGGCCCGGACCCGGTGATTTGTCTGATGGACGAACAAAAGCACGTGGTGGCCCTCGGGGCCTCCATGCGGCTTGGCACCTGGAAAGCCACCCTGAAGCCCGGCAGCCTCGCCCACCGGCTGTATGGCGCGGACGAAATCAGCGAGCGCCACCGCCATCGTTACGAATTCAACAACGACTACCGCGAGCGGCTCGAAGCGGCGGGGCTGAGCATCTCGGGCACCAGCCCGGACGGCGAGCTGGTCGAAATCGTGGAAGTCCCCGGCCATCCTTTTTTCATCGCCTCCCAATTCCACCCGGAATTCCTGTCCAAGCCGAATCATCCGCATCCTTTGTTTGCCGGATTCATCGAAGCGGCGCTGAACATGAAAAAGTAGGCCCGGCCGTCAGTGGGGATTCTATCCCTCCAGCCTTGTTGTGCCCCGGCAATTTCTTCCGGAAGCAAGGATAGGGATAGGCTCAAACCAGGCTTCACCCGGAAGCGGGAGCGATTGCGCCGCCGGGTTTCTCCCCTTGTTGCCGGGGAGCGGCATGATACAGCCGGGTTCCCCCTGATTTCGTCCCCCGGATCCTGCCCATGGAATTGAACTACACGCAACGCCTGCTGATGCAAAGCCTGGCCGTCCTGACGGTGCTGCGCTGGATCATGGCAGGATTGCATGATATCAGCCCGGAGGAGGCGCAGATGATGGAGGCGATCCGCCATCCCGCGGTGGTGGGCATTGATGGCGGACAACTCACCGCCTGGTTCGCCGGCATCGGCACGGTATTTCTGGGGGACACGGCCCTCGGGGTGCGCTTCCTCGCGCCTCTGCTGGTCGCGGGGGCCAGCTGGATGCTCTATCGCCTGGCACGGTCGCTGACGGGGGAGAAAACGGCCGGCTGGACGGTGGCGCTCTTCAACCTGACTCCGATGGTGAACCTTGCCGCTGTGCAGATGCGCCCGGAAACGCCTGGCGTTTTTTTTCTGATCGCGGGGTTGGTGGCAGTGTGGCGCGGCCTGCGGCGGGCCTCCCCGTGGGATTGGCATTGGCCACTCGCCGGCATGTTGTTCGGCGCCGGGTTTTTGTGTTGGTATGGGGCGGCGTGGGGCGTGGCCGGCACCCTGCTGCTGCTGGCCGGTTCCCGCCGCTGGCGCGGCTTTTTGTGGCGCCCCGGGCCTTGGTTGATGCTGGCTGACTTCGCCCTGTTTCTCTGGCCCATGATCGACTGGAACCGGGCCCATGCCTGGGTGGGATATTATCAATGGCGGGACCGCCTTTTTCCCCCGCAGGAATCCCTGCATTGGGCCGCGCCCCTGTCCCTCCTCGGGCAATGGCTGATGTTGGTGAGTCCGGTCATGCTGGGGGCCATGGGCTGGGCGCTCTGGCGGGCCGTCCGGGGCTGGCTCACGCATGATGCCGCACGATTCATCGCCGCCTACGCCGTGCCCCCATTGATCGCCGCCTTTGTGGTCTCGCTCCTGACCGGAGCCCGCGCCGCGTGGCTGGCCCCCGCCCTGCCCGCCCTCTGCCTTGCCCTGCCCTGGGCATGGGAAAACCACATCTCCCATCTGCCGCTGAAAAACCACCTCCAGTGGTTCTGCATCCTGCCAGCCCTCATCCTGACGCCCCTCATCCTGGACACCGACCTCCTTCGTCATGCCGGTCTCCCGCTTTCCTACGAACGCGACCGTTCCCGCGATTGGCGGGGCTGGCAGACCACCGCCCGGGAAGCCGCCCACGTGATCACCGAAACCGCGCCCCAGGCTCCCGGTGGATTATTTCTGATCGCCTCCGATGAGCGGTTGGCCTCGATCCTGAACTTCCACCTGCCCCCCACCCTGCCGGTGCTGCGTCCCACCGTGCGGCATCCCATGGTGCAGATTGCCTCCAGTCCAGTGCCGGAGAGCGACTATCATTTTTGGCCCGGATACAGTTCCGTGGCCGGGGACCGCAGCGCCTACCAGGGGCTCACGGCCTTGTATTTCACGACCTCCACCGCCACGGAGGCGCCGGCGGGCCTGCGCGGTTCCTTCCGCGAGGTGCGTCCCCTCACCATTTTCGATACCATGCAGCGCGGCCTGCCCCTGCGCCGCCTGAAAGTTTTTGTCTGCCAGGGCTATCAGCCTGCGTTATAAGATCCGGTTTCTCCCTTCGATTGCCTTGGTCCAGCCTTTTACATCTGCCCTCCCTCCGTCATTCTCCGCCGATCCTCCGCCATGCCTTCCCTCTCGCTCGTCATCCCGCTCTACAATGAGGAAGGCAACGTCGCTGACCTTGTGCGCGAAATCACCGCCGCCCTGCCGGGCGAGGATCTGGAACTGATTCTGGTCGACGACTGCTCCACCGACGCCACCGTGGCCAACATCCCCCATCACCCCTTTATCCGCGTGTTGGAATTCAGCGAAAACCGGGGACAATCCGCGGCCATGCATGCCGGCATCATGGCCGCCACCGCTCCCGTGATTGCCCTGCTGGATGGCGATCTGCAAAATGATCCCAAGGATATTCCGGCCATGCTGGCCAAGCTGGGGGAAGGTTATGATCTCGTCTGTGGCTACCGCGCCAAACGCAAGGACACCACCTTCAAGCGGCTGCAAAGCCGCATCGCCAATTTCGTGCGGAGCCGCTTCACCGGCGATGGAGTGCGCGACACCGGCTGCACCCTCAAGGTGCTGCGCACACCATGCCGGGATTGCCTGATCCTCTTCCGCGGGATGCACCGATTTATCCCCGCGCTCATCAAAGGCGGCGGTCACCGCCTTGCGGAAATGCCGGTGAACCACCGCCCGCGCATCTCCGGCGTCAGCAAATATGGCTTCGGCAACCGTGCCCTGCGTGCCACCACGGACATGTTCGGTGTCAAATGGCTGCTCTCCCGCCAGTGCCGCTATCAGGTCAAGCCGCCCCGCCCGGCGCCCCCGGAAACAGCGCCTCCCACTCCTCCGGTTTGAAACCCACGGCGCCACGTCCATCACCCGTCAGCAGAAACGGCCGTTTCACCAGATTCCCCTGCCGGGACAACAGATCCAGCGCCTCTGTTTCGCTCAGATCAGGCAGGCGGGCCGCCAGATTCATGGCCTTGTAGTCGCCGCCCGACGTATTGAAAAGCCGCCGCAGGCTGCCGGTGATGGCCAGCATCCGTTGCAGTTCCGGCACCGTCGGAGGCTGCTCCCGGACCGGCACCATCTCGGGGACAATCCCCCGCTCCTTCAGGAATTTTACCGCCTTCCGGCAGGTATCACAGCGGTCGTAAAGATAAATCCGGACATCGGAAATGGGCATGATCTCCGCTTAACCGCCGCGGCCGCCCCGTCAAGCCGGGCCTTTTCCGTGTTTTTTCTGAAAAGACGATTGGCAGGCCCCCCCGCACCGGCGTAGCCATGCCCCGCTGGATGGTCCATCCAGCTGTTTTCATTTTCTTCCCCAATGCTTCCCTGGATCGATGCCCTTCTCCTGGCCCTGCCCGACCGTGTGCACACGGATGCGGCGACCCTCACTGGTCATGCGACTGACAAATGGTTTGCCTCGTGCGATCCGGAAGCCGTCGTCCTCGCCACCAGTGCCGCCGAGGTTTCCACGGCCATGAAGATTGCCCATGAGCATAACGTGCCGGTCACCACCCGCGGTGGAGGAGTCGGTTATGTCGGGGGCTGTGTGCCGGTCAAAGGGGGGCTGGTGCTGGCCCTCGCGGGCATGAACCACATTCTCGAAATCTCGCCCGAAGATGGCGTGGCGGTCGTGCAGCCCGGCGTCATCACCGGCGACCTCCAGGATGCCGTGAAGAAGCTCGGCTGGTATTACCCGCCGGACCCCGCGAGCCTCAAGGAATGCACCCTCGGGGGCAATGTCGCCACCAATGCGGGCGGGCCCCGTTGCCTGAAATACGGCGTCACCCGGCCTTATGTCCTGGGACTGGAAGTGGTGCTGGCCAATGGCGATATCCTGCGCACCGGCGGTCGCTGCCACAAAAACCGTCAGGGGTTTGACCTCACGGGCATCTTTGTCGGCAGTGAGGGCATGCTGGGCATCATCACCGAAATCACCCTGCGCCTCATTCCGCATCCCCCCACCCGGGCGCTCCTCGGAGCCACGTTCCGCACTTTCCCGGAGGCCGCCCTCGCCGTGCAACGGGTCCTCGGCGCCGGCCACCTGCCCTCCGCCCTGGAAATCAGCGACAAATTCACCCTCCAGGCGGCCCGCGATTATCTCGGCGAGGAACGCACCCCGCACGGGGATGCCCATTTGTTCGTGGAAACCGACGGTCATCCGGAATCGGTCAGTGCCGAAGCCAAGAAGCTGACCGCCCTGCTGCGCGGAGCCGGGGCCATTGCCATCAAAACCGCCACCACCGAACAGGAGGTCGAAGCTCTCTGGTCCCTGCGCCGCGAGTTTTCCTACAGCCTGCGGGCCACCGGTCTGATCAAGCTGAACGAGGATGTGGTCGTGCCCCGCAGCAAGCTGGTGGAACTGGTGCAGTTTGCCGAAGCCCTCCAGGCCGAAAGCGGTTTTGCGATCGCCTGTTTCGGCCACGCCGGTGACGGCAATATCCATGTCAACATCATGGTGCCTGACATGGAAGATCCCGCCCAGCGGTCCGGCGCCGAACAAGCTCTGGATAAACTCTTCCGCCATGTCCTCAGCCTTGGCGGCGTGATCAGTGGGGAACACGGCATCGGCCTGGCCAAAAAGCGCTGGTTCCCGGAAGCCATCGACGCCACCGGGCGCGCCACCCATCTCGCGTTGAAGTCCGCCCTGGATCCCAAAGGCCTGCTGAATCCCGGAAAGTTCCTGGATTAGGCAACCCCGGTTCAGGGTACAAAGCTCACCTCAAGGCGGTAAAACACCTTCCCGGCCGCGCTGGCCGGAATCACGGCCGAGGCTTGCCGGGTCTCCGGCGTAATGTCAGGAACGATTCCCGTATCCACCCATGAGCCCACCGTCAGGCTGGAGGATTGCTGCACCTTGTATTGATAACCCGCCGGGGCCTGCCAGGTCAGGGTCACCGCAGAGCCTGTCCACGCCGCCTCAAAGTCCACCACAGCTTCCCCGAGGGAAATCTGCGGGCGCAGATCCATCCAAACCATGTGATGATCGCTGGGATCGATATCCCCGATCACCGTCCGCAATGGATCTGACGGTCCGGGCCAGAAAACGGCCCCATTAAAAACGGAAAATCCTGCCTTGGAAGGCAGCACATAGTCCACCCGCAGCCCGCCGGAAAAGGCCGCGGTGTCGTGAATCCGGTTTCCCGTCTGCCCGTTGTTGGCGGTGGAAAAATTAGCCCCGCCACCGGTGGCCCCACTGGAAGGAATGAACGACGCATTGATCAGCGGATGCTGGGTCAGCTGACGCGCCGCTCCGGTCAGGGTATCCCCATCATTGGGATCGGCGTTCTGATCCCCTTCCACCACAAACCGGGCTCCGGCCGGCAGCCCGCCCCGGCCACCGGCATCATCCTGAATGTAGGCCGACCGTGCCGGATCGATATAGTCCGCCCAAAACCGGATCTCATCGAAGTTCCGCTTCCCGTTCTTATTCTCCGCCCCGTCAAAGGTAGGCGGCGTGGGATGGGAAGCGAGGAGGTGGGCGATGATGCCGCCTCCCAGATCGACCGGGACATCCAGATGGGTTTTGGAGGAAAGCCGCAGCACCTCCTGCTCCCCGGCACTGTAATAGGTGGTCAGCGGCGGAGTGCCGGTGTTGAGCAGCAATTGCGATCCCGGCAGGTCCTTCCATTTAAAAAGCTGAAAGCTGCGGATTTTGGATAGCTCAATCGGAAACCTTGAATAGATCACCAACCCATACTGCCCGGGAAAGGTGCCGAACCCGAAACAATCATTGCCATAAGCCTCCGTGCCCGGAGTGGTCACCGCCGTGCCATTGTTATCCAAATCGAAACCCGTGCTGACTCCGGTATTCGACCGCGCCGCGTAACGGACCGGCAGGTTCAGGCCTTCCAGTCCCGGTTTCTGGGGCGTGGCGAGGAATTTATCCGCGAACAGGTTCATGGACTGGCCGCCGTCATCGTCAAATTCATTGAGCAGCAGCACATCCGGCCGGATCCGCTGCAGGGCCTCCGCCACCTGATGGACATTGGCAGGATTGGAAGCCACGCTGGCGGGCGTCGTATTCAACTCCGCCAGCAGCGCGCCTTCCGTGGCCCGGAAAAATGAGACATTGTAGGTGGCAAATCTCACCGGCGACGGCGGAGCCGCCCCGGCTGCACCAGCGGAAAAGATCAGGAGGGCGTGGCGGAGAAATGAGGACACCGGAAATTCAGGTCTGGGGATCGAGCAGTTGCTTCCGGCACGCTGCCAGAGAGTCCTGCTGCTCCTTCGGTAGCACTGGCCACGCCAGTTCGAGTCGTTTCATTTCTGCCAATATCGCCGCACTCACCAGCAACCGCATGTCTCCCTTGTCATCGGCCGGGATGATGTACCACGGGGCCTGTTTGGTGGCCGTGGCCGCGATGGCTTCCTGATAGGCCACCCGATAGTCGTCCCAGCGGGCCCGCTCCACCAGATCGCCGGGATTGAATTTCCAGTTCTTGGAGACGTCATCAATGCGGGCCAGAAAGCGCCGCTTCTGCTCGTCCTTCGAGACGTGCAGGAAAAACTTCACCACCCGCATTCCGTTCAAATGCTGATACTCCTCAAAGTTCCGGATCTGCTCAAAACGCTGTTCCCAGAGCCTCGGCAGATCCTCCATGGCGGCATCCGGCAGGCGCTGGCCTTCCAGAATTCCGGGATGCACCCGCACCACCAGAACCTCCTCGTAGTAGGACCGGTTGAAAATCCCCACCTTGCCACGGCCGGGCAGCGCCTTGGTGGTGCGCCACATGTAGTCATGATCCAGTTCCTCCTCACTGGGACGTTTGAAGGCCGTGACTTCCACTCCGTGCGGATTGATCCCGCTCATGACATGCTGGATGGTCCCGTCCTTGCCCGCCGCATCCATCGCCTGAAAAACCAGCAGCATGGCAAATTTATCCTGGGCATACATCTGCTGCTGGTGGGCATCGATCTCCTCCTGGAATCCGCGGAGCAGGGCTGCCAGCTGGGACTTGTCCTTGTAAAGCCGCTGGTCCAGGCCGGTGGACCACTTGTTCAGGTTCAGCTTTCCCTTGCCGGCATAACGGAATTTCGTGGCTTCGATCGACTTTTTCATGCCGCAAGTCTGCGGTCCAGCGCGGCCCGGGTCAAGCCCCGCCATTGGCCTGCGGCACCACCCACCCCGCGGCAGCCGGGCCTGGAGCCGCTAGTTCTCAAATTCCCCCAGCAAGGCCCGCACGGTCCGCAGCAGGGTGAAGTAGCGTTTGGTTTTGCAGCCCCGGCGCAGGCGCTCCGTGACCAGTTCTGCCGGAGTGTCGCAGGGGCACGGGGTGAGGCGCTCCACACTGCCGCTGCTCAGACCGATCAGGGTGTGAATGAAAGGACTGTTGTTTTCATGGGTAAGGCAAATCACGCCCCGCGGTCCCAGCAGTTCCACCCGGGGCACCGCCCGGCGGCTTTCGACCTCACCAAAAACCAGCCGGATGTGGCGGCCATGATGCAGCACCATGAAGCTGCCCTCGGAGGGCCAACCCGACTCCAGAATCCAACCCGCCTGATGAATCATCCAGGCCGCCAGCATCTTGGCCGCGAGCCGATGGCCGGTGCCGTAATCAATCTGGACTTCCTCAATCTCCTGCAAGTGGTCCAGGGCCCCCGGCTCATCAAAGGCGGCGGCCAGGGCCATCCTCAGATGCAGCACCCGGGTCCAGCTCAGGTCATTCACCGTGAATCCTCCATGGTCATGCCGCCACGCGTGCTCCAGCCGGTGGAGCTGCGGCAGGGGATCGCGCCATTCGCCACTATCAATCACCAGCCGGTCAATCACCGCATACAGATGCGGCTCAAAACGGTCGGAAAACTCCCCCTGCCACCAGAAGGTCAGCGGCAGGTCGCTTTCCAGCCAGGAGAACACCGTATTGGGCACCAGATTGGCGCTTTGCCCGGAAATCAGGAACGTGATCTGCTCGGAGCAGACCGACTTCTTGCCTCCGGAAGTCAGTTGGCAATGCGCCGTGATCCACGCCCGGACGGAGACATCCGGGGCCTGCGGATTGGCCGCGATCAGCAGGGCCCGGCAGGCATGCTCCCGGGTCACCTCCCGGATCACCTCGGTGTTGGCCGTCAGCGAATCCACCTCCTCGGAGTAGATCGCAAAGTTCATCAGCGAGGCCTTGGTCTTGGCCTCATTGGATTGCCAGAGCTGCTTCAGGCGCTTGCCCAGTTCAGCCAGCGGCACCTCGGTGCCAAGGTCGGCGGAAGGGATGTCCAAATTCGGAGTCATGGGGAGCATTCCGGATCAAAAGTTAGAGGCGGCGCCAGTCCCGGCCATCACGTTTCAGCAATTCATCGGCTTCCGGCGGTCCCCAGGAACCGGCCGGATACTGATACATCGGGGGCTGGCCCGCTTCGCCGTGCCAGGCCTGCTCGATGATATCAATATAACGCCAGGCGTGCTCCACTTCATCACCCCGGGCGAAGAGGGTGGCGTCGCCGCTCATAGCATCCAGCAGCAGCCGCTCGTAGGCCTCCGGGCTGGCCTTGCCGAAGCTGGTGCTATACTGGAAATCCATCTTCACCCGCTCCGTGCGCACCGCCGGGCCCGGGATCTTGCTGGCAATGCGGAGCGAAATCCCCTCATCGGGCTGGATGCGGATCACCAGCACGTTAGCGGCATCGTCGTCGGTGCCGCGATTGAACAACACATAAGGCGGCGCCTTGAAGTGCACTGAAATCTCCGTGGTCTTTTTCGGCAACTGTTTGCCCACCCGCAGATAGAACGGCACGCCCTCCCAGCGCCAGGTGTCGATATTGATTTTCATGGCCACATAAGCCTCGGTCATCGACTCCGGATGGATCCGGTCTTCCTGGGTATAACCCACCGCCGCCTTGCCATTCACGGTCCCGGCCGCGTACTGCGCCCGCACCACGTTTTTCGCCACATCCGCCGCATCCGTGAAATGCCGCAGACTGCGGAACACCTTGACCTTTTCGTCACGTACGCCGTCCGCGCTCAGGTCCGTCGGCGGCTCCATGGCCACGAGGCTGAGCAGCTGCATCAGGTGGTTCTGCACCATGTCCCGCAGGCAGCCCGCCTTGTCATAATAACCACCGCGTCCGCCTTCCATCCCCAGATTCTCCGCACAGGTGATCTGGACGTGATCAATGTAACGATTGTTCCAGATCGGCTCGAAAATGGCATTGGCAAAACGCAGCACCATGATGTTCTGCGCCGTCTCCTTGCCGAGGTAGTGATCAATCCGGTAGGTGTCCTTTTCGTCAAAGGTATCATGCACCGCCCGGTTCAGATTCTGGGCCGTGGCGAGGTCGGTGCCAAAGGGTTTTTCAATCACCACCCGCGCCCATTTGCCGGGCGCCGCCTGATTCAGTCCGGCTTTCTTGAGCTGCTCCAGCACAATCGGAAAATACTCCGGCGAAGTGGACAGGTAAAAGAGCCGGTTCCCTCCCGCGCCCTGGGCATCCAGTTCGTCCAACAGCAGGGCCAGCCGGGTATAACCATCATCATCCTCAAACTCGCTCTGATGATAAAAGATCGATTGGCTGAAGCTGCCCCACAGCCGTTCATCATGTCCCTGGCGCGACACTTTTTTATTCACCTCCTCCAATTCGCTGCGGAAGCTGTCATGCGACTTTTCGCGGCGGGCAAATCCCACCACTCTCAGCGTGGGAGGCAGTTCGCCATCCGCCGCAATGTTATAAAGGGCTGGCACCAGCTTGCGGCTGGTGAGGTCGCCACTGGCGCCAAAAATGACTACGGTACAGGACGCCGGGCTGGTGCGGGTGGCCTGATCTTCACGAAATGGATTCGTCGCTTCCAAAAGAATGTGGGGGAATGGGGATGAACTCTCCGGCAGACCGCTGAGGTCCGGCGGAGAGAGGCCTCAACTCAACCCCGCCACCCCTCAAATCAAGGGATTTGAGCCATGAGCGGCCCTCATCCCCGTCATGAGCCGCACCCGCAGGCTGGTCCCGCCTCCATTCCCAAGGCGCGGCCGCCCCGGACGGGAAAAACACCGGTCCTGCTCCGGAAAACGTCTGTTTTGCTTAAATCCCGCGACATGTTTTCGCACAAGGTTTTGCTTCTCCGGGAGACGTTATCTCCCCAGAATGGCCGCCCACCGGGTCCCCGGTGTCCCTCCCCCCGGGTTCCCCAGCCGGCACGGTGCTCCAGAAGCGCCGCTCTTTCCCCCCTCCCCCCATGAATCTGCCCTCCCGTTTTTTCCACCTCAGTCTGCTGCTGGCGTTGCCGCTGACGGCCCTGCCTCTCCCCGCGGAGCCCCTCGTGCTGCGCCACCGTTGGCAATTGAATGAACCGGCCGGGTCCACCTCCTTTGATGACAGCCTCGCCCCCGGGGACAGCGCCCGGGCCATCCAGCTGAGGGGTAGCGGAGCCACCGTTGCCGGCAATGGCAGGGTAGAGTTGCCCGGGGGCAGCCCGGCCACCGCACCATGGCTGGATTTGCCAAATGGCATGGCCTCGGCCCGCCCTGGCGATACCACCTACGAAGGCTGGGCCAGCATCGGGGGTTCACAAACCTCCGCCCGCCTGCTGGACTTCGGCAGTTCCACCATGGGCGAAGTCTCCGCCCCCGGCGGCACCGGCACCGCCTCCGAATACCTGGGATTGCTCTCCCAGGTCGCCGCCTCCCAGACCAACCAACGCCTCACGCTGCTCGAAAACGGCACCATCGCCCAAGGCGATGCCACCGTTCCTTACACCGCAGGACAGACCTTCCACTTCGCGGTGGTCTATGATGCCGACGGCAACAATGGCCAACCCCAGCTCCGCTATTACCGCAACGGCACCCTCGGCGCGACAGTCAACTCCACCCGCCTCCTGAAGAATATCCTCGATAACAATTGCTGGCTGGGCCGGTCCAACAGTTCCACCGACAACAACTTCCAGGGCGCCTATGAGGAATTCCGGGTCTGGGACGGCGCGATGTTTCCCGATGAAATCACGGATTCCATCGCTGCCTGGCCTTCCGGACAATTGGCCAATGCCCTGCACATCGATACCTTCAGCACCGCCGCAGTCTCCATTTACTCCGGTCAGAGCACCACCCTGACCTGGGCGATCGCCAATCCCGGCGGCCCGCTCACCGCCAGCATCAGCGGAGGCATCGGCACCCTGCCCACGGCCAGCGGTTCGACCTCCATCACCCCGCTCACCACAACCAGTTACACCCTCACCTGCGGGAATGGCACCGCCACCCGCACCGCCACGGTAAATGTCACAGTGCTCAATCCGGTCATCACCGCCAATCACGCCGCCTTGAAAGCGGTCTACCAAACCGATCTCCCGATCACCCTGCCCGCGGTCTCGGTGCCGGTGGTGCCGATGAGTTATACCATCACCCGCCTCCCGGCCCACGGCCAACTCACCGGCACCGCCCCCAACCTGACTTACCGGCCGGACCCTGGTTATCTGGGACGCGATAACTTCGCCTACACCGCCACTGGAGGAGTCATCACCTCCAAGGTCGGCGGCATCAGTATTGAAGTCACCCCCGACATCCCGGTGGCTTCCAACCTTGCTGTCACCACCGGCTACAACACCGCCGCCACCTTCAATCTTCCCGGCACCGATCCTGACAACGATCCTTTGACGTGGACCATCCTGACCTCACCCGTCCAGGGCAGCCTAACCGGCACCGGAATCTCCCGCACCTACACGCCGGCCTTGAACTTCTCCGGCACCGACAGCTTCACCTGCCGCGCCAACGACGGCACCTACGACTCCGGAATCGCCACGGTCACGATCACGGTCCTGCCACCCCCATCGGACCCGGCCGGGGTAGTGCTTTCCGACAACAAAATCCTGACCACGGATACCACCGGTTCCTTCCTCGCCCGCCTCCAGGCCAGCGACCCGAATTCCACGGACACCCACACCTTCCAACTCGTCGCCGGAGCCGGGGACGCCGGGAACAGCCTGGTCCAAATCATCGGCAACCAACTGCTCGCTACCAGCAGTTTTACCGGAAGCCTCGGCCAAAACATCCAGCTGCGCATCCAGGTCACCGACAGCACCGGACGCAGCAGCATCCAGCAGATTGTGCTGCCGGTGCAGGCCCCGGTCAAAAACATCCTGATCAACGAAATCCATTACAACCCGGCCCGGAATGAAATCCCGGCGGAGTTCATCGAACTGCACAACCCTCTGGCCACCGCGGTCGATCTCTCCGGTTGGCAATTCAGCAGCGGCGTCAGCTATAGCTTTCCCGTGGGCACGGTCATGGCGCCCGGCTCCTATCTCGTCATCGCCGAAAATCCCGCCACCATCCTCGGTATGTATGGCGTCACCGCCCTCGGACCGTGGACCGGCAATCTGAACAGTGATGGCGAAGACGTGGAACTGCGCGATAACACCAGTGCCGTGGTGGATCTGGTGGACTACGGCGTGGTCTCCCCCTGGCCCGCCGGGAGCAATGGCAACGGCCCCTCCATGGAACTCATCCATCCCACCCTGAAGAACGATCTGGGGTCGAACTGGCGCGCTTCCACGACCACCGCCTCCAGCTTCAACTGGCTGCCCGCCACTTCCACCGGCTGGCGATACCGCAAGGGCACCACTGCCCTGGGCGAACCCTCCAGCCCGGTCACCGCCTGGCGCAGCCCTGGCTTCACCGAGGACGCCACCTGGCTCACCGGCCGCACTCCCCTGGGCACCAGCATGTCCACCAATGTGCAGCAGGAAACCGGCATCGCCGCGATCTACACCATCCTCAGCGACATGAACGCCAGCAGCTACCGGTCGGTCGCCCTGCGGAAGACCTTTGAAGTCACTGCTCCGCTTCCCAAGTCCGTCCTGCTCCGCGTCCTGCATAACGATGCGGCCATCGTCTGGATCAACGGCTTGGAAGCCGTGCGCCTCAGCATGCGGCCCGGCGACAAAACCTATAACACCAGCGACTACTACGAGCAGGGCAATACGCCCTGGAGCGAGATCGTGCTCGCCAATGCGGATCAGCTTTTTGTCAGCGGCACCAACGTCATCGCCATCCAAGCCTTTGCCAAACCCCCGCAAGTCCGCACTGCCCAGGACGATTCCGCCTTCTACGGCAGCTACGACTTCGCGGTGGATGCCGAGATCCGGAATGTCCCCGATGGCCTGCCCACCCCCGGTGCCGTCAATTCCAATCTCAGCACCACGGCTGCTCCCGCGGTGCGTGAAATCACCCACACGCCCACCGCGCCGGTTTCCACCGACCCCCTCGTCGTCACCGCCCGGGTCACCGACCCGCAAGGCGTGCAATCCGTGCAACTGCTCTATCAGATCGTCGCACCGGGCAATTTCATCCCCGCCCGTCTGCCCCTCACCGCCACCCAGCTGGTGGCGAATCCTGACACGCCCCGGCCACTCAACAGCGCCTTCGAAAATGCCGCCAATTGGATCACCGTGGCCATGAGCGATCAGGGCGGCGCTTCCGATGGCATTGCGGGCGACGCCGTCTATCAGGGCGTCATCCCGGCCCAGCCCCACCGCACCCTGATCCGCTACCGCATCCGGGTCACCGACTTTTCCGGCCAGACCGCCCTGCTGCCCTACGCCGATGATCCGGCGCTGAACTGGGCGGCCTTCTCTTACAATGGGGTCCCCAATTATGTCAGCGGAGCCAATACCTTCACCACCGCCCAGCTCACCTCCGTCCCGGTCTATCACTTCCTCATGCGGGAAACCGACCGATCCACCCTGATGGCCTACAATGGCAGCGAACAGATGGCCAACAGCATCGCCCTCAATGCCCTGCGCGCCCGCCGCACCGAAAACTGGGAATGCGCCATGGTGTCCGACGGCATCGTTTACGATCACATCAACACCCGCCTGCGCGGAGGCAACAGCCGCTACCAGGGCAGCGGCAAACGCCACCTGCGCCTCAATTTCAACAAGGGCTACAGCTTCGCCGCCAAGGATGAAAAGGGCCGGCCCTATCCTGTCCCGTGGGATGCCATGCTGGTCAACAAGCTCTTCGGCAACAAGGGTTACATGAACTGGGGGCTGGACTTCGAAGTCGGCGCCCAACTCTGGAAACTCAACAACATCCCGGTGCCGGAATCCCACTGGTTCCACATGCGCATGATCCGCAGCGCGGCCGAGGCCCCCGCGGCCACCACCGGCGATTTTTATGGCCTCTTCCAGGCCGATGAATTCGCGGACCGGCGCTTCCTCGAAGCCCGGGGCATGGAAAAGGGCAACCTCTACAAGCTAAGCGACTGGACTCAGAATGGCGAGATGCTCGACCGCTTCGGGGCTCCAGGCGCCCCGCAATTCTCCGAGGACTACGACAACTACCGCTACAACATCCACGGCGCCGCCACCGAGGCCTTCATGAAGACCTACGTCGACATGCCCGCATGGTACCGCTACAGCGCCGTCCAAGAAGCGATCCGGCACTACGATATCTTCACCGAACCCACCGGCCGCCACCGGATGAAGAACCTGATCCTCTACTTCCAACCCATGGCCGGCACCAACGGACTCGGCCGCGCCCTCACCATGCCCTACGACTGGGATGCCTCCTTCGGCCCCAACTGGAACTCCGGTCAGGACACCGTGCGGAACGGCATCTACAATCACAATACCTTCACCGATTCCCCCACCTGGGGCACCATCCAGCCCCGGCCCACCCTGCCCATCGAGCACCGCAATGCCATCCGGGAATTCCGCGATCTGGTTTGGCAGGAAGATCAGGTCAACCCCATGATCGACACCGCCCTCGCCACCATCAGCCAAATCTGGACCGCCGAACGCGCCCGCTGGCCCGTCAGTGGTGCCGTTGGCGATCACGTCCAAGGGCCGGTCTTCAAGGCCCAGGACATGAAGAACTTTGCCTTCACCGGCTGGACCGACCCCTTCGGAGCCGACCCTGCCGTCACCGGCGGACGGGACAACTACCTCGATACCCTGGCGGATAGTTCCGACACTGCTTTCCTCCCCGCCCGCCCCGTCATCTCCTACACCGGCACGACGGATTATGCCCTCGATGGCCTGAGCTTCGCGACCACGGCCTTCACCGATCCCCAGGGCGCGGCCAACTTCAGCGGCATGCAGTGGCGCATCGGGGAAATCACCGACCCCATTTCCCCCGCCTACGTGCCGGGGTCCGATCCCGTATATGAAGCCACTCCCGTCTGGGAATCCGGCACCCTCACCACCTTCAATGCCTCGGTGAATATCCCCGCCGGAGCCCTGCGCACCGGCCGCACCTACCGCGCCCGCGTCCGCTATCTGGATATCACGGGGCGCTTCAGCCACTGGTCGCTCCCCCATCAGTTCACCGCCTCCGGCCCTGACATTCTGGGAGTCCTCCGGCGGAATCTCATCATCTCCGAGTTCATGTATAAACCTCTCGGCCCCGATGCTGCCCAGGCCGCCCTCGGTTATGTGGAAGCGGACTTCGAATTCATCGAGGTGCGCAATCTTTCCCCCACGGCCACCATCGCCCTGACCGATGTCCGTTTCACCAAGGGAGTGGACTTCGACTTCCCGCCGGGCACCGAACTGCTGCCCGGAGCCCACGTCCTCGTGGTGCGGAATGCCGCCGCCTTTGCCAGCCGTTATGGGGCGGGGCAACCGGTCGCGGGCACCTGGCGGGCCGGACAAAACCTCAGCAACAGCACCGAGGAGATCAAGCTCTCCTTCGGTGCCGGAGCCGCCATCCGCGAGTTCACCTACTTCGACGACGTACCCTGGCCCGCGGAAGCTGACAACGGCGGCATCTCTCTCGTTTATGCCGGCCCTCAACCACTTGGCGATGCCACCGAGCCGCAGGCCACCGGCTCCTATTGGCGGGCCTCCTACACCAGCGGCGGCACTCCGGGCGGGGAAGAATTCACCTCCCTCGCCTCCTGGATGACCAGCCAGGGCTACACCGATCCCCTGGCCGATCCCGATCACGACGGCTGGAGCCACCTCGCCACCTTCGCCCTCGGTCTGGATCTCGGAGCCGCGCCTCCCGCCGCCAGCAACCTCGCGGCCCCGGGGGGACCCTGGCTTGTTCTCACCTACACCCGCCGCCGCGGCCTCACAGATGTCAGCTTCATCCATCAGCAGTCCACCCTCCTGAACTCATGGCTGGACACCGGCACCACCATCACCGGCCAGACCATCCTCCCCGACGGCACCGAACAGATCACCGTCCGACTGAACCAGGCCATCCCCAGCCAGGCCCGCGCCTTCCTGCGGGTCAAGCTCACCTCCCCCTGACCGCCCGGCGCATGCGGCTAGTCCGCCGACAGCTCAAAGGGAGGCGCCCCGGCTTCGGCTGACTCCGCGCCGCCCTCGCCCTGCCCCTGCCCGGCCAGCAGCGCCTCAAATCCCGCCTCATCCAGCACCTTCACCTTGAGTTGTTGGGCCTTCTCCAGCTTGGACCCGGCTTCCGTCCCCGCCAGCAGCCAGGAAGTCTTGGCGCTCACACTGCCGGAGACCTTGCCCCCCGCCGCCCGGATGCGGTCGGCGAAGGTTTCCCGTGGTTGGCTCAGGGTGCCGGTGATCACCCACGTCGTTCCTGCCAAAGGCGCGCCCGCTCCCGCAGGCACCACCGCCGGCTGTGGGGCGTAGTTGTCGGACTGCGGGTCGATCCCCAGTTCCGCCAGCCGCGCCAGGAAAACCCGGCCACTCTCACTGGCAAAAAAGTCGATCACCTCGCCCGCCGCCACCTGCCCCACTTCCTGAGCAATCTGGTAGGGAGCCAGCACCGGGTTGTCCTCCTTCCGTTTGCCTTTGGGCACCGTGCGCAGTTCCGCCAGGATCGGGGAATGCGCCAACTCCCCGAAGTTGCGGTGCAGCCGGGCCAGCTCCCGCGCCGCGGATTCCCCCACTTCCCGGATGCCGATCGCAAAGAGCCAGCGGGAAAGCGGCATCGTTTTGGCCCGTTCCAGCGCTGCCAGCAGAGTAGCGGCATTCTTGGCGCCAAACACCCGGGCCTTGTCGTCGTTACCCAGATTCAGCACCGCCAGGGTGGCTTCATCCAAGGAGAAAAGATCCAGCGGAGTGCGCACCAGTTGCCGCTCCACCAGCTTGTCGGCCACGATCTCGCCGATCCCCTCCAGATCCAGCATCTTGCGGCCCGCGAAGTGTTTCAGCCGCGTCGCCGTCTGCGCCGGACAGAGGAAGGACGGACAGCGCCAGGCCACAAATCCCTCCTCCTTGATGATCGGCCCGCCGCACGACGGACAGCGGCCCTGCACGTGATCATACAGACTGACCGGCACCGAGTCCGCCGGCCGCTTGTCCAGCACCACCTCGATCACCGCCGGGATGATCTCGCCCGCCTTTTCGATGATCACGGTATCGCCCACCCGGATATCCTTGCGCTGGATTTCCTCGTCATTGTGCAGGGTCGCCCGCGACACGGTGCTGCCGGAGACAAAGACCGGCTCCAGCTCCGCCACCGGTGTCAGGACTCCCGTGCGCCCCACCTGCACCGTGATGGATTTCAGCCGCGTCTCCACCCGTTCCGCCGCATACTTGTAAGCCATCGCCCAGCGCGGCGCCTTGGAGGTCACCCCCAGCTGCTCCTGCCACGCCATGGAATCCACCTTCAGCACCGCCCCATCCGTTTCGTAGTCCAGGGTGCGGCGGTAGCCATCCAGCTCCGCGATCGCGGCCAACACTTCCGGCAGGGTCTCCACCGCCCACACCCGGTCCGAGGCCCGCAGCCCCAGCCGCTTCATCAAGGCATGGAAGGCACTCACCGTCGGCAGCTCGATCCCCCGCACCTGCCCCAGCCCATAGAGCACGATATCCAGCGGACGTTGCGCCACGATGCGAGGGTCCAGCTGTTTCAGCGTCCCGGCCGTGGCATTGCGGGGATTGGCAAAACGGGCCTCCCCCGCCGCCTCCCGCTCCTCATTCATCTGCCGGAAGGCACTGTTAGGCATGAAGATTTCCCCCCGCACTTCCAACAATTCCGGAGCCCCGCCCGGCAAGCGGTGCGGCAGCCGCCGGATTGTCTTCACATTCTCCGTCACGTCATCGCCCGTGGTCCCATCTCCCCGCGTCGCCGCGTATTTGATGCGTCCGTTCTCATAACAAACCGATACCGCCACCCCATCCACCTTCGGCTCGATCAGCACCGGGATCCGCTCCGTCCCCAGCGCCTTCACCAGCCGCTGCCAGAAGGCCGCCACCTCCTCCGGCGAGTAGGTGTTATCGAGGCTCATCATCCGCACCGGATGTTTGATCTGCTGGAAGCCCTCCAGCGGCACCCCGCCCACCCGGCGCGTCGGAGAATCCGGCGCCGCCAGCTCCGGCCACTCCGCCTCCAGATCCGTCAGCTCCCGCAGCAGATCATCGTATTCCCGGTCGGACACCACCGGCGCCGCCTGCTGATAGTACAGCTCATTGTGGCGGTTCAGCTCCGCAGTCAGTTCCGCCACCCGGGCGGCAGCGGATTCAGGTGTGGCAGGAATTGGCATCCCGGCGCATCCCACGGGGCCGCCCGCTTTTCAAGCCCCTTGCTCCCGCCCGACCACTTTGAAACCAGCCCCTTTTGCCGGTATTTGCCCACCCTTCACGTTGGCTAAAGGTTCCCGTCCGAGTTTGTGGCCATGAAGACGCCCTCCCCCGCTTCGCTCCGCCGCCTGACCACGCTCGCCGCCCTCGCCCTCGCCGCCTGCCCCGTCGTGGCCTCCACCGATTTGCCTCCTGACAGCACCTGCGGATTCCTCGCCCACCCCGGCGATACCCTCCCCCGCCTCACCCTCACCGATCCCGGCAACCACGCCTGGATCATCCAGTCCTCCCCGGATCTCACCCACTGGTCCGACCTCCAGACCCTGCGCGTTTATAATGGCAGCCTGCGCACCGCCTTCCTCGCCGATGGCACCGGCGGCACCCGCTACTTCCGTTCCCTCCATCTGCCCACGCCCCCGGATTCCCTCAGCACCACCGCCCTCGCGCTGGACCTGCCCTCCACCGCCGCCAACTACGCCAACCCCGCCCTGCCCGCCGCCTTCCGCGTCCAGCCCATCCTCGGTCAGGACAATACCCCGGCGGCCAATCCCGTCACCGATGCCGGCGCCACCCTCGGCCGCATCCTTTTTTATGACAAACGGCTCTCGCTGAACCAGACTATCTCCTGCGCCTCCTGCCACCAGCAGGCCCACGGCTTTTCGGACCCTGCCAAATTCAGCACCGGTTTCGCCGGCGGCCTCACCAGCCGGAATTCCATGGGCCTCGCCAATGCCCGCTGGTATCAGCGCCGCGCCTTCTTCTGGGACGAGCGCGCCGCCACCCTGGAAATCCAGGTCCTCCAGCCGATCCAAAACACTTTGGAAATGGGCATGACCCTGCCCCTCCTCGAGACCCGCCTCGCAGCCGAGCCCTTCTACACCGACCTCTTCACTCGCGCCTACGGCACCCCGGCCGTCACCTCCGACCGCATCGCCCGCGCCCTTGCCCAGTTTGTCAGGTCCATCATCTCCACCTCCACCAAATACGACACCGGCACCGCCTCCAACTTCGCCAACTTCACCGCCCAGGAAACCCTCGGCCGCCAGATCTTCAATGGTCAGGTCGGCAGTGCCACCTGTGCTGCCTGCCATGGCACCGACAATTTTGTCCCCGGCCCCGCCATCAACAACAATGGCCTCGAAAACCCCTACCTCGACAAAGGTCTCGGCGCCGTGACCGGCCGCGCCCAGGACGAGGGTCTTTTCAAAGTCCCCTCCCTGCGCAATATCTCCCTCACCGCCCCCTACATGCACGATGGCCGCTTTGCCACCCTCGAGGAAGTCGTGGAGTTCTATAACAGCGGTGTCGTCAACCACCCCAACCTCTCCCCGCCCCTCCGCAATCAGAACGGCACCCCACGCCGGCTCAATCTCACCCCCGCCCAGAAAGCCGCCCTCACCGCCTTCCTCCAGACCCTGTCCGATACCAGTCTCCCCACCGACCCCCGCTTCAGCGACCCCTTCCGCTACGGCCCCTGATCGGGATCTGAGCAGCGGTGGACGAGGCTCCCGCTGAGTTCCCAGAGCCCCCGTCTCCAACACCCCTCTCCCCCCAAAACCACCTGCCCCGCCAGCTACACCCTAACCCCCTGTCAAGCCACCAGCCCATCCAAAGGACTGCGCGTCGTGACTCCCGGGCGGTTGATGACATGGGAGCCGACCAACGGGAGACCGCCGGCCATCCTTCCTTTCTTCTTTTGCCGGCAATAAATCATGGAGGTGGTGCTCACATCATTGTGGCCCAGCAGTTCCTGCAAGGTACAGCCGAAGGTCGCGGGGCGGCGGCCTGAGACAGCCAGCCTTCAGGCTGCCCGCAGGGCGCGAGGAGCGGAGGCGCCGCAGCGGCAAATGTCTGTGCCATTCTCCAGCGCCAGGGTAGCAAAGGTAAGCCGCAGCGCATGACACGTCACCTGGCGCACCACCCCGCATCGCCGTGCCGCCTCTCCCAGCAGCCGCCCCACCGTATTTTCATGCACATGCCAGCGGATCATCCGCCCGGTCGCTCCCGTGAGGCCTCCAAGTCTTCCCGCCAGCTCAGTTCCCGGGACGCTCCTGCACTGCCTGTAGCACTCATGGAATGGACTCTTTGCCTGCTCTTTGCCTGAAGAGTTCGGCGGGCAAGAAAAAAGAGCCTCTTTCGTTTCGGTGAATCATTGCCAGATGCCGAATATCACAGTTGCTTGGCCACAATATCATCTCTGCCGGGCGGCTCCAAATCAAGCAGATTTCCCTTTAACCAACTATCCTGCATCTACTCCCCAACCCCCGTAGCCACAAGCGGCCCCCTCCGCTACCGACTCCCATTTTCCTTGCCAGAAATATCAAATCGCGCTTGAATGGGCATATACTAATTAGACTGTTCTGCAAGAAAAATGCCTGAGTATCCAACAAGCCTGAACGCCGAAACGCTTGACGCATTTCTCACGCAACGTCCTCATTCAGTAATCCACCTAGACGCAAAGTGGGATGCCTATGGATACATGCTACAACGAAGAATTCAAGAGATCGCGGGAGCACATCGGGAATCCACTAGCTTTGGATTTATCGATGTTGACGACAATCAAGAACAAGCCAGATCGTTAAAGGTTGGGAATGTGCCGGCCTGTGCATATTTCCGCGGATGTGAACATGTGACCACGATCACCGGACTCAACCAAGATATCGAGACGAATTTATTTATCCTTATGCGCGGAGATAAACCTGATGGATCGGCAAGGATCAAGCTGGACTGACATGATCCAAAACAAGCAGAACAAGCCGCGTCATGACAACCACTACCAGCCGCCCTGTTTCGATGATTTGCCTCAATTACAACCTCAACCCTGTGATCGACGTGCGCCCTCGCTGGTAGTGGTGCATGCGCTCATCGTTCGCCCAACCTCGCAGCCCATGCCAAACTGCGATTTTTATTCCACCGGCTCCGACCATGCCGCTATTCTCACTCACCTTTTAGCTGAGGGGGACTGCGAGATTTACGAGCTGAGTTCCAGACCCGGCCTTGAGACAGTCCAGTTCACTTCCATCTCCGACTTTCTCACGTGTTACAGCTTCGACGCTTGGGACGACTTGAGAGTCACGATTCATCTCCAGCTTTATCCTCGCGGTGCTCGCGGCAGGGTTATTCAGCGCCGAACCGAACTGAGGAACGTATCAGACCCAACAAAGGCTTTTCGATTTTCCACATCAGGCTGGGGACTGATCCAGCTCTACATGGAGGCTCCCCGGCATGGGAGGCTGGAGGCATCGCACACAAACCACAATTCCGAGAAGCGAGCCACTACATGGTCGGACACCTACCAGGATATGGGTGCGCCCGACGAGTGGGATTGGGCCGTGGTCACAAGTTTCTCCAGACGACTCAACAGCTTCATTCGCAAGCTGAGCGTTGCGAAGATGGGACCGAGGGTTATCCTTCCCGCAGCCGAACGCTTCAAGCAGTCAGGTAACCAACTTTGGCCTTCCTAAGTAAGCGTCATGCCCAGTGCCGCTGGATGAGTCTTGACGGGTTCCTGGGTTCAGGCAGCGGCACTGGGCATGACGCTTACGAAGCATTGATCGACCTGTTCATTTCATTTGTGCCCGCACCCGGGCAGGAAGTGTTTTGTGACCGTTCGCTTTCTGCCGCGCTACGGGAACGAATTACCGCGTTGAAGCAATATTTCGTGCTCATCTCAAGCGGCACTGACGTAGCAGCGACAAGTGCGAAAGAAATTCTAAAGCACCTGAACGAAGAGGCAGAATGACCATGGTTATCATTGGGCGCAGCCCCGATGATAACGGTTGTTGAACGATTCGCGGACTGCCTTCCCCCGGATCACGGGTCAGACCCGGCATCCCGCCTTGCCTTCACTGGGGAAAGCTTCCGGGCACTTCTGCTCTGTCAGGACGGACCAAGGACGTTGGCCGGGTCGCGCAGGTGATGGTTTCCTGTGCTGAAGGCCCCTTTGCCGGCACCATGGGCGTTCCGGTGGCCGGTCCCTGCTGGGGTTTGGAGCTGGCGATGTGTGTCCTGACTGGTTTTCCGTGACGCGGGACCATGCTCCGCCGGGGCCGGGCCTGACGTGTTTTGAACACGGCGGGTCCGGCGGGGCGGAAAGGGATGGAATCTTCCCGATCATGTCAGACAGGCGAAGGACGGGACTCCGGGCGGGGGCCGGGCGCGGGGGCGCAGCGCGTGCAGGAACTTCATGGCGCAGCCACAGGCGGGACAACAGAGCTCCGTTTTGTCCGGGAGCATCAGCACCGCTGCTCCGGCCCGCAGCAGGACGCTTCCGGGCCCTCCTCCGCGCTCTCAGCGCTGCCATGCTTTGGCAAAGTCGACGGCCACGTTTCCGGCGTGGACATCAGGGCCCCGATACAATACTTCCTTATCCATGATTTTGTGCGGTATTGGTGGCTCATTCCCCGGTTCGCCCGGCAGGGACTTCGCGTCCTTCCCCGAACGTGCGGATAGGCTTCCCTGGAAGCAGCCCGGAAACATGCAGCCAGCACACCACGCCTTTTTCAATCAGTCGTGCTGCACTTCCAACCTGCTCGCGCAGGCTGGGCCGCAGCCATAAAGTCCCGGCGACTACGCACGTCCCCTTCGTAATGCAATATAGTTTCCGACCAGCAACCAATGATGACCGAGTCGCGGTGGAGAACCTCGTCTTTAGCGTCTTGGCCGAGTATGACCTCACTCCCGACCCAGCCGGAACGGACTCCGACATTCACGCCTCATATCACGCCTCATATCACGCCGCGGGCGGCACCTTTGACATTCTGGTTGGTGATTCAGGTCAGGTGCTTGGCACGGTCGGACTCTTCCGGGTTTCAACTTCCACCTGCGAACTCCGCAAGATGTATTTGGCCCGTTCCGCACGAGGACAGGGTTTGGGTCGCCGCCTCCTCGAACACGCTTTGGCGAGGGCGGCTGCTCTTGGCTTTACGCGAGTCGTGTTGGAGACGGCTTCTGTGCTAAGCGAGGCGGTGTTGCTTTACGAGCGATACGGCTTTCGTCCCTATGTTCCCGAGCATCTGGCGGCCCGGTGCGATACAGCTTACTACCTTGAACTCACGTCAACAACCGTCGCCGAATGACCATGGTTGTGATTGGGCGCAGCCCCGATGATAACGGTGGTTGATTTCGTTCCAGGAGAGCGGCATGGGCGGATGGTGGGGCCACCTTTGCGATAACGCCAGCGGTTATGCATAACCGAAGCGCCCGCGGACTGCGGCAGTCTGATAAACGCCAAGGGCCAACCGGAGCGGACGGGCCCCGATGGAGCTTGCTGGCCAAAGGGGAAACCCGGCCCCGTGGGAAAGGCCTGAAGGGCCACCTCATCCCAGGCTGGGCCATCGGCCCAGGGATAGGGTCGCCCCGGCGTTGAGGGCTGAAAGCCCGGCCTGTTGTCGCGGCAGGAAACGGATGGACCGGGCTGTCAGCCCTCCTGGAAGGTTGCGGAGTTGCGGAGCATGTTTCCTGGGCCGGTGGCCCAGGCTGGGATGGAGCGGCCCCGCGGAAACCTCACGATTTGGCGGAAGGGTCTTCTGGAACACGGAGTGGGTCCCGGTGGATTTCCTCTCAGCCGGGGATAATCGACACGCCCGTTTCCGCCGTACGGGGACCAATTTCTTGCACCTCTGTCGAATTCCACGCAAGTTGCAGAAAATCCAGCCCCGAAATTCGCCGGGTTGCCAATGACCCCGTATTCCCCCGACATGCCTGCTGGAGATCAGGCGGAACACTCCATTGCAATCCTGTCGGTGATCCAATAGTTCGGACACATTCACACCACAAAAATATGGGCGGGTTTTCAGATTACTTTGAGCAGTTCCCGGAAGAGAATCCGGCGAACCACAACGAGCGTGGTCAGTATGACCCCGAATATCGAGCCGAGCGAGAGAGGCGGCGCATCGCCAATGAGAAGCTTGAGGCGGCGTTACGTTGCAAGCCGCCGCTCTCGTCCGCCATTCCACCAGTCATACCAAAAGGCCCCCCAAAGCTATGACGACCATGCGGCCTAACCAGATCGCCGCAGCGAACCGCCGCCCCGCTGGGCAGTCGGGCGGTTCAGGTAATTTGCTCGCGACTGTTGCAGCCGACCGGGCGTTTCCGGCGGCGGTCGCCGAGCTTGGTCGTTAGTCGGCACTACACGTATGGCTGTTCATCTCGACCAAATTGTTCCGTGGGGACGCTCGCGCAGCGAGTATGAGTTGATGTTCAGCCTCACAGCAGAGGACTTATCCCGAGGCGTGCTGGATTGCGGCGGAGGCCCGGCGAGTTTCACCGCGGAGGTGTCTGCTTGTGGTTATCGCACGATCTCTGCCGATCCGCTTTACGTCCATTCGGGCGCAGACATCCGGGCGCGCTTCGAGAGGACGGCGGATTCGGTGATGGCTCAGGTTCGGGCCACCCCGGGCGACTGGACATGGAGTTATCATCGCAGTCCAGACGGGCTTCTGGCCAATCGTCGTGCTGCGTTGGAGGCCTTTCTGGCTGACTACAGCAGTGGTCTGTGCGAGGGGCGCTATGTCGTGGCAGAGTTGCCTTCACTTCCATTCGGATCTGGTTCATTTGGAGTCGCGGTTTGCTCGCATCTGCTATTTCTGTATTCAGATTTGCTCTCAGCGGACTTTCACGTTCGATCGGTGCGCGAGTTATGCCGGGTGGCCCGTGAAGTGCGGGTGTTCCCGCTTTTGACTCTGAGTCGTGAGCCGTCACCCCATATGGATGCCGTGAGGGCGGCGCTTGAAGCCGACGGATGGGCAAGCGAGGTGGTCCGCGTAGATTATGAGCTGCAGCGGGGTGGCAACCAGATGTTGAGATTATTCAGAGTATGACCGTGCCGCCTGTTGAGCATGGTTATCACTGGACGCAGCTCCGATGTTGACGGTGGTTGAACGATTCGCGGACCGCCTTCCCCGGGGGGCACGGGCAGACCCGGACTCCTGCCTTGCTCTCCTTGGGGAAGCCACGGCACCAGATCCCCGGACCACCGCCCCCCTTTCAATTGGACAGGCCCGGTGAAACGGACTACGGAAGGATAGAAAATCCCACCCATGTTTTTTCCGGGCCTGCAATCTCCCGCCCATCCGCGCAGCGCTTGAACGCCGCGAACCCGCTCAACCATCCATGCAGCCAACCGCCTGACGCTTGAAGCCATGAAACGATTCCGACATCTCATCACCTTTGTGTGCATCATCGCCCCTTTCCTCGCCAGCGCAGGCGGACAACCCGCCGCCAAAGCTGAAGGCGCGGCAAATCAACCCATCGCTGGAGAACTGCAACTTCTCCAAGGAACATGGGAGGGAGTCCAGGTAGGCGATAAGGCGCAACAAAAAGTCACCATTACGATCACCGGCCAATCCCTCCATTTTCACCGGGACGCGAACTTTTGGTTTGAGACCACCATCACCCTGCCTGCCGGCAAAGCTCCAAAGCAGTTACACGCCACCATCAAAGGTAGTGCCCCCTCACAGGATAGCAGCATCGGACAAGTTGTCCGGACCATCTTCAAGTTTGAGGACGGGACCTTGACCTTGGCCACGATAGGTGACGATGCCGAGGAGACGCCGAAGAGCTTTGAAGCCGCTGGCACCCGCTACGAGCTCCGGAAAGTCCAACCTCAGCAGCAGAATACCCAACCACCCAAAGACAAGTGAACCGGACACGCCGAATGACCGTGGGAAGACAGGCCAACCAAGCCCCACGCTGATGCAACCAGACCCGGAAACTATCGTCCAGCGGCAGCTTGATGCCTATAACGGACGGGACCTTGGGGCATTGCTCTCCATCTATGCTGAGGATGCAGAGATGTTTGAACACCCGGCCACCCTTCTCGCCAGAGGTTCTGCCGCATTGCGGGAGCGCTTCATGGCCCGATTCCAGGAACCCAACCTTCATGCCCATCTGCTGAGCAGGATCGTCATGGGCCAGACGGTCATTGATCACGAAGAGATTACCCGCACCTTTCCCGAGGGTCCGGGCAGACTCACGATGATTATGATCTACGAAGTCCGTGGAGACAGGATTGCCAGAGCATGGAGCCTGGCCGGGGCCAGGATTCTTGACTGCCCCCCGGCCTGATTCAGTTTATTGCACCGCATGGCCAGACCACACACTATCAGCACCGGCGGGGCAAACCAGGCTTGGCTGGACAACCGCCGGGGTTCCCTGCTTTTCTTCGGCATCCACCCCGCCTGATTGCCCCTGACCGCTCTCTCTGGAACCTTCCGGCACAAGGACTCCCGCCGTCCCGGGTACGACGGAAGCCAGGGATATCCCCGATGATAACAGGCTTGCCTTCTTCTGGCATATTTGGCCATTCTGCTGAGGTCCGAGAAAAAATACGCCATGAAACCAAGCCTATCCCCCTTGCTCCTCACTGCTGTCAGCCTGATGGCCCTCGCCGGAATTTCCAGAGGCGCCCTGGTGACCTACACCATCGATCCCGCCCGGAGTTCGCTGACCATGGCCGCTGCCTATAGCACCTTTACCATCGAAGCCCAATCGGCGGGATCGTTGATCGATTCCTACAATGGCAGTATCACCGGCGACCTGGTGGGCGGGACTCTTACTTTTTCCGGCGGCAGCACTATCATCGCCCTGCTCAACCCTGCTGCGGGCGCGGGCTTCGCCCCCCTGCCCGGCACCGGAGGGATCGATAACTACGGAGGGAAGATCACCGGCATCGGAGCGACGCTCTCCTTCCGCAGCATCAACTTTGATCTCCTCAGCGGAGACGTCGTCAGCGGCACTCCCTCCACCGCCCCGCTGGAGTTCACCTCCGGTCACGCCGACTACTTTGCCCCTCCGCTGGTCCCACCCAACGGAACCGTGGACTTCATCGGCGAAACCGCGGCCAATACCTCGGCCTTGAACGCGACCCTGCTCAGCGACGGATCCGTGGAAACCCTGACCATTCCCGTCACCGTCTTTTATCCCGGAGATCTCTCCGCCACCTTTACCGGCCAGATCGTGGCGGTGCGCAATATCCCGGAACCCAGCTCCCTCATGCTGGCAGCGATGGGATTGGCCGTGGGCCTGCGCCGCCGCCGGTGAGAGCCTTCTGAAGACCACGCATTTGAAAAAGCGCCAGCCCCGGAAACGCGGCCGGCGCTGTGGTGGAGGGGATTTGGAGGAATGCGGCGTGCGTCTGCGGTTATATACCTTGATGCACGAGGACCATGAAAACACTTTTGAGATATGGGGTCGTTCTCTTCGCCGTCTATCTCGCGGCGTGGACGGCGTCGTATGCCATCATGTTTGCCTACCGGGGTGACGGTTTGGATTTCACATACTTCTTCGAGTATCTCAAGCTGGCGTGGACCTTCCGTGGTGGAGAGTTGCCGTCGCTCCTCTGGCTTTTCAGCATCATCCTGTTTCTGCCACCAGCCGTATTATCGGCATTTCTTTTGAGGAGACATGCGCGACGCAAGAACGCAGACTAACTATGGCTGCCGCGAAACCCGCTTAAAGACGTGGTTCCAATCCAGGCGTCCCATGGGCCGGATTGGTGAGCTTGAGTCGTCCCCCCCGCCCTCACACAGCCGGATGCCTGCGGTGGGCGGTCATGAGCAGGCCATGTTTCGGGCGCAGGGTGACCATGGGCTGGGGAACGACCGGATGACCGGGCAAGAGGCGGAGCTTCCAGTGCTGGGCGAGGGTGGCCAGCAGGAGGACCGCTTCCATCCAGGCGAAGCCCTCACCGATGCACTGGCGTGGGCCGCCACCGAAGGGAAAGTAGGCGTATTTGGGCAGGGCGGTTTTGAATTCCGGGGTCCAGCGGTCGGGCGCGAACTGATCCGGCTCCGGAAAATAACGGGCGTCGCGGTGCATGACGGATTGGCTCATCAGGATGATGGACCGGGCGGGCACGGTGTAGCCGCCCATGGGGAAATCCGCCACAGCGCGCCGGCCGACCATCCACGCCGGGGGATAGAGCCTCATTGATTCCCTGACAACATTTTCTGTGAACCGCAGGGCTGGGAGGTCGGCCATGGTGGGCAATCTGCCCTGCAGCACCTCGTCCAGTTCCGCGTGGAGACGGGCTTCCACGGCCGGGTGACCGGCGAGCAGATACCAGGTCCAGTTCAGGGCATTGGCGGTGGTCTCGTGGCCGGCGAGGAAGATGGTCATGGCTTCATCGCGCACCTGTTGGTCGGTCATGCCGGCGCCACCGTCCTCCTCATCCTGGGCGGCGATGAGCATGGAGAGCAAATCACCGTGGTCCTGTCCGCTGCGCCGCCGCTCCTCAATGAGCCGGTAGATGATCGCGTCCAGGTCGGCGTGCGCCGCCTTCATCCGGCGCACGGCGGGCAGCGGCAGTTTTTCGATGAAGTCCGCGAAGGGCAGCATCATCAGGGAGAAGGACTTCATCATGGTGGCGAGGGCGGACTCGACCGCGGCCGCATCGGCGGCCACATTCGCCCCGAACAAAGTCTGCCCAACAATGCCGAGGGTGAGGCGCATCATCTCGCCGGCGAGGTCGATCGTCGCGCCATCCTGCCAGCCGTCGCGGGTGCGGGCGGCATGGGCCGTCATGATTTCCCCAAACGCGGCAATGCGCCGGTGATGGAAGGCGGGCTGCATGAGGCGTCGCTGGCGCAGGTGAGTTTCGCCCTCGCTGGTCAACAGGCCTTCCCCGAGGAACTTTTTGATCCGTTCCAGGCCGCGGCCTTTGGTGAAGTTGTGGTGTTGGGTGACCAGTACCTCGCGGATCAAGTCGGGATGGTTGATGAGGAAGACGTTTTCCCGGCCGAGCCGCAGATAGACGATGTCGCCAAACTCCCGGGCGATCTTTTGCAACTGCCCCAGGGGATCCCGGCGGAACTGGAGGAGCAGGCTCCCAGGGTAGGAGCGTTTGGGTCCGGGAGGCATGGTGGACATCATAACAGCAGCCTTTCACCCCATGGGACGGCGGGGGAATGGTAAAAGTTACCTTTTTGCCAGCGGCGGAAAAAGTGGGATGCGCTAAAAGATTGTGCTGGACCGGGGTGTATCCATCCCGGGACAATCCCCTTTTCTCTTGAAACCCAAACTTCCATTCCTGCTGTCGTGGGCGGCCCTGCTGGCAGCCTCTCCCGGGCAGGCGGCCCCGCCGGCTGTCTCCTTCAATCAGGACATCCGTCCCCTGCTGTCCAACCGCTGCTTCCGTTGTCATGGGCCGGATGAACATGAGCGCAAAGGCGGCCCCAAAAACAGCGGGGGGCTGCGGCTGGATACCCTCGAAGGTGTCCTGATGGATCTGGGGGGCCACCAGGCGGTGGTGCCGGGCCATCCGGAACAGAGCGAACTGCTGGCTCGCCTCACCACCCACGATGCTGACGACGTGATGCCCCCGCCCAAGGCCGGAGAACGTTTCACCAGCGCGGAGGTGGAACGGGTTTCCGCCTGGATCAAGGCCGGGGCTGCCTTTTCCAAACACTGGTCCTATGAGAAACCGGTCAGGGTCGATCCCCCGCAGGCCGGAATCCATCCCGTGGATGCCTTTATCCTCGACCGGCTCGGGCGGGAAAATCTGAAACCCCAGCCGGAAGCGGACCGCCCGGCCCTGATCCGGCGGGCGTCGCTGGATCTCACCGGCCTGCCGCCTTCCCCGGAGGAGGTGGCGGCCTTTGTCCAGGACACCACGCCGGAGGCTTACGGGCGGCTGATCGACCGCTTGCTGGCGTCTCCGGCCTACGGCGAACACTGGACCCGCCTCTGGCTGGATCTGGCCCGTTATGCCGACTCCGCCGGGTATGCCGATGATCCGTCGCGCACCATCTGGGCCTTCCGCGATTATGTGATCCGGTCTTTCAACGACAACAAACCTTTTGACCAGTTTACGGTGGAGCAAATCGCGGGCGATCTGCTCCCGGAGGCCACGGAGGACCAGCTCATCGCCACGGCGTTCCACCGCAACACGATGACCAACAGTGAAGGCGGCACCAATGACGAGGAGTTCCGCAATGCCGCAGTCATTGACCGGGTGAACACCACCATGGGGGTGTGGATGGGCACCTCGATGGCCTGTGCCCAATGTCATACCCACAAATATGACCCGATCACCCAGGCCGAATACTTCCAGGTATTTGCCTTTCTCAATAACACCAGAGACGCGGACCGCCGTGATGAATCACCACTGCATTCGTTTTTCACCGGTGAACAGAAAGCGGAGCGGACGAAACTGGAGGCCAGCCTGGCGGCGCTGGAGGCGAAATTCCAGTCCCCGGCCCCGGAACTGAAGGCCGGCACCGACCAATGGATCGCCAGTTGGTCCACGCCGATGGACTGGCTGACCCTCACCCCGGCAGCTCTAAAGTCTGCGGCCGGACTGACCCTGACCCCGGAACCGGACGGCACCATCGCGGTGGCCGCGACCGCGGCGAAGGACACTTACACGGTGGAGGTTCCAATAACCGGTAACAGGACCCTGGCGGCGCTGCGGCTGGAAGCCCTGCCAAACGACACCCTGCCCGGCCATGGTCCGGGGCACGCGGGAGGGAATTTCGTGGTCACGCGGGTCAGCGCGGCGGTGCGTCCGCCTGACAATTCCCCGGCCCCTGCCGCCCGCTTCATCCGCCTTGAATTGCCCGGCAAGGAAAAGCTGCTTCAACTCGCCGAGGTGCAGGTCTTCAGCGGTGGCCGGAACATTGCCCCCCAAGGCGTGGCTTCGCAGAAGTCCACCTATGCGGACGCCGTCGCGGGCCGCGCCAACGATGGCAATACGACGCCACAATACGATCAGAACTCGGTCTCCCACACCGGGATCAACACGGACGATCCCTGGTGGGAAGTGGATCTGAAGTCCCTGCAGGGCATCGACCGCATCGTGGTCTGGAACCGGGCGGAAGCAGGCGAACGGCTCGGCGGATTCCGCATCGTGGCGCTCAATGAACAACGCCAGCCGGTCTGGGAAAAAGCGGGCAATCCGGCGGAAGCCCAGGTGGCTTTCTCCCTGAGTGGGGAACGGGAGATTCCCCTGACCGATGCCACGGCCGATTATGTGCAGCCGGATTTTGCGGAGGACGCGGTCATCACCGGCACGCCCCCGGCCAAACGCAAAAAGCCGCGGGGACCGCAGCCGGGCTGGGCCATTGGCGGCAGTCCGGGCAAGGCCCATGCGCTGACCCTGACCGCGGGAGCCCCGGTGGATTTGCCGGCGGGCTCGAAACTGATCGTCACCATCGAGCAGCAGTCTCCTCATCCCAATCACACGCTGGGGCGCTTCCGGCTGGCCACCACCGCCGATCCGAGGGCCGCCGCGTGGGGGCAATTGCCTGGCGCCACCGCCCAGACCCTCGCCATCCCCGCCGCCCAACGGACCGCTGCCCAGCAGCAGGAGCTGGCCGGGTTTTACGTCAGGGAGATCGCCCCGGAATTGGAGCCGGACCGGAACCTGATCGCCGAAACGAAAAAACAACTGGAGGCCATGCCCCAAGTCTCGGTGCCGATCTTCCGCGATCTGCCGCCGGACCAGCGCCGCAAGGCCCATGTGCAACTGCGCGGCAACTGGCAGGCCCTCGGCGATGCAGTGACCGAAGGCGTGCCGGCGGCCTTTCATCCCCTGCCCCCGGGGGCTCCGGCGAACCGCTTGACTCTGGCCCGCTGGCTGGTCAGCGACGACAATCCCCTTACCCCCCGGGTGATCGCCAACCGTTATTGGGAAGCCCTCTTCGGGATCGGAATCGTGCGGACCAGTGAGGAATTCGGCACCCAGGGCGACCAGCCCACGCACCCGGAACTGCTCGACTGGCTGGCCACGGAATTGGTCCGCGGAAAATGGGACCTGAAACAGTTCCTCAAGCTGTTGGTGACCTCCTCCACCTACCGTCAGTCCTCCAAAGTGGAGCCGGGGATGGCGGAGCGCGATCCTGACAACCGGCTGTTGGCCCGCGGCCCGCGGCTGCGGCTTTCGGCCGAAATGGTGCGGGACCAGGCGCTGGCCGTGAGCGGTCTGCTTTCCCACAAAATGTATGGCCCGCCGGTGCGGCCCGCCCGGCCCAACCGGGGGCTGTCGGCCGCCTTCGGGGGCGGACTCGACTGGCAAACCTCCACTGGGGAAGACCGCGTCCGCCGGGGGCTCTACACGGAGTGGCGGCGCACCAGCCCCTACCCGTCGATGACCACCTTTGACGCCCCCAGCCGGGAGACCTGCACGCTGCGCCGCAGCCAGACTAATACTCCCCTGCAGGCCTTGGTGACCTTGAATGATCCTGTCTTTGTGGAGACCGCCCAGGCCCTCGCCCGCCGCCTCACCGCGAAGCCTGCCCCGCCCGAGGAAATCCTCCGGGAGGCGTTCCTGCTGGTGCTGGCCCGGAGCCCCTCAGACCGTGAAGTGTCGCGGCTGCTGACCCTGCGGGAGGAAGCTCTCACGGTTTATCGTCAGGATGCCAAAAAGGCCATGGAAATGGCGACCGATCCCCTCGGGCCGGTGCCACCCGGGGCTGACCCAGTCGAACTTGCCGCTTGGACCGCGGTGGCGAATGTGCTGCTGAATCTCGACGAAACCCTGATGAAACGCTGAAACCTATGGACCCCCATCTCGAGACCCTCCAGCAACAGACCCGCCGCCATTTCCTGCGCAGCGCCGGGCAATTCAGCGTGGGCGCCATCGCGCTGGAAGCCCTGCTGGCCCAGACTTCGGCCTCCGCCTCCGTCGTCAATCCCTTTGCCTCCAAACCGGCACCGGCACCGGCCAAGGTAAAACGGGTCATCTACCTGCATATGTCAGGCGGACCGCCGCACCTCGATATCTTCGACTACAAACCCGAGCTGGTGAAGCGGAACGGGCAAAACGCGCCTGACGAATTCGTGAAGGGAAAGACCTTCGCCTTCACCAGCGGGGTGCCGAAACTGATGGGCACGCCGCGCACCTTCACCCAGCACGGCGACGGGGGCATCTGGATGTCGGACGCGGTGCCCAACTTCCAGTCGGTCGCCAACGAGATGTGTGTCATCAAATCGATGTTCACCGAGCAGTTCAATCACGCGCCCGCCGAGCTGCTGCTTTTCACCGGATCGGCGCGCCAGGGCCGGCCTTCGATGGGGTCGTGGGTGACCTACGGGCTGGGATCGGAAAACGACAACCTGCCAGGATTCGTGGTGCTGATCAGCAGCGGGGTGCAGCCCAGCGGCGGACAGAGCTGCTGGGGCACCGGGTTCATTCCCTCGGTTTTCCAGGGGGTGCAATGCCGGTCCAAGGGCGATCCTGTGCTGTATGTGAGCGACCCGCCCGGGATGGACCGCGGCCTGCGCCGGAAGACGCTGGACGCCCTGCGGGATCTGAATGAAACGCAGGCGGCGGAGATGGGGCATCCGGAAACCGCCACGCGCATCGCCCAGTATGAACTGGCCTTCCGCATGCAGACCAGTGTGCCCGAAGTGATGGATATTTCCCGTGAGCCCAAGCCGGTGCTGGAAGACTACGGGGCGGTGCCGGGCGACTCCAGCTTCGCCAACAATTGCCTGCTGGCCCGCCGTCTCCTTGAGCAGGGAGTGCGGTTTGTGCACCTGTTTGACTGGGGCTGGGACTTCCACGGCACCGGAACCGGGGAGGACATCCGCGGCGGCCTGACGGAAAAAATGAAGCGCACCGACAAACCGGTCGCGGCCCTGATCCGTGACCTGCGCCAGCGCGGCCTGCTGGATGACACCCTGATCATCTGGGGCGGCGAGTTCGGCCGCACTCCCTTCCGGGAGGGGCGCACCGCCGGGGGCGACATCCTCGGGCGCGATCATTTTCCCGACGCCTTTTCCCTCTTCCTCGCCGGGGGCGGGGTGAAACATGGCTTCAGTCATGGCGAGACCGATGAACTCGGCTTCAGCGTGGCCACCGGCAAAGTCCACGTCCACGACCTGCAGGCCACCATCCTGCACCTGCTGGGCCTCGACCATGAAAAGCTGACCTATCGTTTCCAAGGCCGGGACTTCCGCCTGACCGATGTGCACGGGAAGGTGGTTCAGGAAATCCTCGCCTGAGGTATTCCGCACCCCAACGACGAAGGAGTCAGCACCGGCAGAAAACCGGCCCCTGACAGCGGTCCCTCACAACTTGCTGATCAGACCCCCGGCAGGCATCGGGCAACTGCAGGCTTGGACCGGGTGGAGGATTCCCGGCTTCAAGTCCAGGGGGACCACGCCAACGCCATTGGCGTGAATGGAAAAGGAGGTCCTTATGGCCCGGTTCCGCGCCGCCGGGGGGAGGCGTGAGGTGGTCCCCAGCCGCGCCTGCCGCGGCCAAACGGCGCGTTCTGACAAAAATCCCCCAACAAAAATCTTGCCAGCAGGCGGGCCTCATCGTATAAGTAAAATCAGGCAGGAAGGGGCAAAAGCAAAAGTCAGCGGGGCAGCGCTCAGATCACCGGGGAAACTGGGGATGAGCCGACGGCCTGCGGCCGAACCCAAAGCGATCAACCCTTATACCGCCCCTCAACAGCGGTGTCGGCCACCCCTGTTTGGGGTGCCACCGTCGTGCCGTGAGTCCTCCGCGAAACACTTCCATGATCTCCGATTCCCTGTGCTCTTTTTTTGTGCATAAAACAATCACCGTGAGCCGTTTGACGGCTTTGCTAACTTTGAGCTGCGCGATAGCGGCTCAATGTCCGGCCCAAAACCCTCCGCCTGCGGCTCCCTCCGGGAAAACCGAGGTGCGGGACCTCTCGAAAGCGCCCATCCGATCGTTAGGCTTCGGCATTCAGTTGGTTAACCCCGGCTGGAACGAGACGAAACAGCAGCCCGGCGGGCCGGCGGTGGTCATCGATTTCAACGGACCCGCCGCTCCCCTCGACCGGGTGGGAAAAGCCCCACCAGCCGGCGCGGTGAGGATGACACCCGAAGTGGCCGGAGAGTGGAAATGGACCCATGCGGACCGTTTGGTTTTCTTTCCCACGGGTGGCTGGCTGGCACCGGGCAGCTACAAGTTCGCGTTCGGGGAAAACTTGTTGGCAGAGGATTGCCGGTTGGCTCCGGGCACCAACCTGAACCGCTCCTGGGATTCTCCTGCCCTGACGGCTACGTTCCGGGACCGGGATTATTATGTGGATCCCGCTACGCCGGCCTTGCAGCAGTTGGTCACGACGGTGGACTTCTCGCAGCCGGTTGCCCTGGAGGAGGCGCAACGGTGCTTCAGCGTGACGAGTGTGACCGGAAGCCAGATTTTCCAATCCGGGAGCAAGGCGCAGATTCTGCCTGACCCGGCGAATCCGCTGCGGTTTTACCTCCGCTCGCCCCTGATGCAGCCTGGGGATAAAGAGGATTTGGTGCGGGTGAGCTTCGCCGCAGGACTGACCGCCAAGGCAGGCGGGCGGTCCACGGCGGTAGAATTGGAGACCAAACTCACCGCCTACAGCAAGTTGTCGAATTTCCACTTTGAATCCGCCCAGGGGATCCTGCGCAAAACCCCGGCGGGCGATCCCGAACAGGCCATCCTGATCCAACTCAGTATCCCGGCGCAAACTGCCACCTTGGTGAAGGCCGTGGAGGCATGGAAACTCCCGCCGGAAGCCAGGGATAAGAATAACAACCTTATCGCGTGGACGAACGAAAATGTAACCGCCGAAGTCATTGCTCAATCCGCGAAACTTGCCCTCGAGCGGATCGTTATGCCCGACTCCCCGCCCATGGAAGCGGGCTTGGCGCTGCGGGTGGCGCAGCAGCCCGGGGCCAGGATTTTGATCCGGGTGGCCAAGGATACCCCAGGCCCGGGGGGATTTGTCACCGCCGAGGAGTTCCTCGCCGTGACGACGCTGCCGGAGATCCCGAAAGAGGCGTTCCTGCTCGGGAAGGGCGGACTTCTGGCGCTGAATGGCGAACGGAAAATCAACGTGCAGTCCCGTGGGCTGGACAACCTCCGCTACACCATCGCCCGGGTGCAGACGGCGCAAATCAATCACCTCGTCAGTCAAACCAGCGGCAGTTTCGCGTCGCCCCGGTTCCGGGGGAACTTCGGGATGGAGCATATTTCCAACTACGAACAGTCCGTGCAGCCCATTGTGAAGAAGGACGACTACCAAGTGAACTACTCCTCGTTCGATTTTACGCCCCTGCTGCAGCCGGGGCCGGCCGCGGCTCCCGTGCATGGACTTTTCCACCTGACCCTGGAGGGAGTGCGGCCCCGCACCCCGGAGGATGAGCCCGCTGCGGAAGGTTCAACGGACAAGGACTGGGTGATGCTGGCGGACCCAGATAGCAGATCAAACTACGGGGAGGATGAAAGTGAAGAGGGCGACGAGCGCGGGGAATACCCCGCCGGCGATCGGGTTAGGGACCAGCGCTTTATTCTGGTCACGGATTTGGGCCTGATCATGAAGGAAGCCGCCGAAGGCCAGCGCGTGGTTTATGTGCAGTCCTTCAGCGGACGCGGTCCCGTGGAGGGCGTGGAAATTTCCGTCCTTTCCATGAACGGCACCGTGCTGAAAACAGCCACCACCGATGCGCTGGGGAAAGTGGCGTTGCCCTCCCTGCGTGGATTGCAGCGGGAAAAAGCGCCGGTGGCGCTCGTGGCCAGAAAGGGCGATGACCTGGCCTTCATTCCCTGGGCAAAAAGCGAACGGCAACTCGACACCTCCCGCTTTGATGTCGGCGGGGTTTTCTATAGCGAAAAATCCGCGCTGTCGGCAACGCTGTTCACGGAACGGGGCATCTACCGTCCGGGCGAATCGATTTACGTCGGGGGGATCGTGCGGCAGCGGGACTGGACCGGCGACCTGACAGGTTTGCCGCTGGAGCTGGTCGTGATCAACGCCAAGGAGGATGTGGCGGGGCGCTATCCCTTGAATTTGGCCGCAGGCGGCGTGTTCTCGCAAACCATTCCCACCTCCGAAACGGCTCCCACCGGGCCGTGGCGGGTGCAATTGCACCGTCCCAGGCCCGCCAATGCCAAACCGAATGAAGCGTCCGTTTTTCTGGGCACCACGACCGTCAGGGTCGAGGAATTCCAGCCTGACCGCCTGAAGGTGAAGGCGAGTTTCCAGCCCGGCGAAGGTGAAGGCTGGCGCTCCCCCGATGACCTGTCCGTGGCAGTGCAACTCGATACCCTGTTCGGCATCCCCGCCGCCAATCGCCGGATCGCCGCGAAACTCCTCCTTTCCCCGGCCGTCCCTGTCTTTCCCAAATGGCCAGGCTGGCAATTCGGCATCACGGAACAGAAACGCGCCGATGCCAAGGAACTCAACCTGGAAGACGGGACGACGGATGAAAAAGGGCAAGCCACACTGCGCCTTGATCTGGAAGCCCATACCGCCCCCATGCTGCGGGCCCGGGTGGAGTTGGAGGGCTTCGAAGCCGACGGCGGACGCGGGGTGCGCTCGGAATTGAGCACCCTGGTGTCGCGCCAGTCCTATCTGATTGGCCATAAAACGGACCGGGATCTGGACTATCTGAATCCGCTGGAGCCGGCTTCCGTGAGCGTGCTGGCGATTGGCCCGGATACGGAACCCAGAGCGGTGGCTGACCTCAGCCGGGTGCTGGTGCAGACCAAACACATTTCCGTCCTGACAAAACAACAGAACGGCGGCCTCGCCTACGAATCCCAGGCACGCGATGAAATCCTCGAAACTTCACCGGTCTCCCTGCCCGCCGGTATTTTAATGCTGCCTCTCCCTTTGGACAAGCCCGGTCAATTCCGCTATGAATTCCGCAACGCTGCCGGCTGGACGTTGTGTTCCATCCCCTTCTTCGTGGCGGGCAAGGGCGATGCCGCCAAGGACCTCGAACGCAGCGGCGAGCTGGAGATCAAATTCCCTGATAAAAAATGGCAACCTGGCGAGGAACTGGAGTTTTCCCTCACCACTCCCTTCACCGGCGCCGGCCTGATCACCGTGGAGCGGGATGCGGTGCTGACGGAGGCGTGGTTCAAGTGCGATAGCAAATCCTCCGTGCAGAAGATCCGGCTGCCCGGCAACCTGGAAGGCGGAGCCTACCTGCACGTCGTCATGGCCCGGGCGCTGGACTCGCCGGACGTCTTTCTCAATCCCCTCGCCAGCGGCATCAAACCCATCCCGGCGGCACGCGGCACCCGGGAAATGGCCGTGACCCTGGATTCCCCCGCCCGGGTGCGTCCCGGCGAACGCCTCACCATCGGCTACAGCGCGCCCAGGTCGGGCTGGATCGCGGTCTGGGCCGTGGATGAAGGGATTCATCTGGTCAGCAAATATCAGGCGCCCGACCCCTTGGCCAAACTCCTGCCGACCGCCGCCCTGGAGGTAACCACCTATCAATTGATGGATGTCCTGCTGCCGGAATTCACCCTGCTCCGCAAGGCGATGGCGATTGGCGGAGACGGTTCGGGCGCTCCCGAATTGCAACTGGGGGTGAATCCCTTCAAACGACGCCGCGATGCGCCGGTGGTTTACTGGAGCGGCTTTGTACCCTGCGGACCGGAGCGGAAGGAAATCTTCCACCAAGTGCCGGAATACTTTGCCGGCCGGCTCAAAATCATGGCGGTGGCGGTGGCTCCGGAGGCCGTCGGGGTGGGGCAAAGCCAGACCATCGTGAAAGGTGACTTTGTCCTGACGGCGACTACGCCGCTCTTTGTGGTGCCGGGTGATGAATTCACCGCCAGCGTGACCGTGGCCAATCAACTGGAGGGCGCGGCCGCCACGGACCAGGTCACTATCAGAATCGAGACTCTGGGTGGCGTGGAGATTCTGGAAGCGGCTCCCGAGGCGCAAATCATCGCCGTCGGCCAGGAGCAGTTACTGAGCTACCGCTGCCGGGCGCGGGAACCGCTGGGGAATGGGGAACTGAAATTCACGGCCTCCAGCGGCACGAGCCTGCAGGAGTCGCGCAGTTCCTTCAGCGTGCGTCCGGGCGTGGCGCGGGCGGCGAAAGTGCAGAGCGGATGGTTCCGCAACGGCTCGCATGATGTGGCCGTGCAGCACCCCTTGTTTCAGGAATTCGCCGAACGACAAGCCATCGTTTCCACCACGCCGCTGGGGCTGGCCCATGGGCTTGCGGCTTACCTCAAGGAATATCCCCACGGCTGCACCGAGCAGATCACGAGCCGGGCGTTTCCGTGGCTGGTGTTGAAGGATGATGCCAATTTCGGCATCGCCAAAGAGGACGCGGCCAAAGCCGTCGGCAGTGCCATGAATCAACTGGCCAACCGCCAGGGGGCCAACGGAGGATTCGGTTATTGGGGAGCTGGCGATCCGGAGGGATTTGATTACCTCACGGTTTATGCGGGTCAATTCCTGACGGAAGCGAAGGACAGCGGTTTCCCCGTGCCGGCCCGGCTTTATCAATCCACCCTGCGGCGGCTGCGGTTCATGGCGGATGCCACCCTGACGGATCCTTGGCGCGACAGCGATGGCCGGATGCGCTACTGGCAAACCCGCTGGGAGGCGGAGATGCGGGCTGCCGCCATTTATCTGCTCACCCGGAATGAAGAGGTCACCACGAACCAGGCGTTGAAATTGCAGGACTATCTGGATGCCAAAGTGCCCAAGTCATTGTGGCACCGGGATTCCACGGCGGCCTGGCTGGCTTCCACCTGGCGGCTCCTGAAAAAGGAAACCGCTGCCGCCCCGCTGATTCAGGCCCATCGCACCGCCCTGAAGCAGGCCGAGGCAAATCAATGGGATTGGGGTTATTATTACTACACCAACAAACTCACCCGTGACGCCACGACCTTCACGGTTCTGTGCCGCCATTTCCCGGAAATCGCCAAAACCCTCACCTACGAGGAAATGAAGCCTCTCACGGAAATGATCGAACAGGCGGATTTCAACACCCTCTCCGCCGCGTGGAGCGTGCAGGCGCTCAAGGCGTATGCCGGCCTCGCCGCGGAGAGCGGCGTGAAGGCCAGAATCGCGTCCGTGCAGGGACAGGATGTCAGGGTGCTCGGGGAGCCGGCCGCCGGGCAACTTAAAATCAACGTGCCGGAAGGCATGGTCCGGTTCTTCTTCCCGCCCAACGCTCCGGAAGGCCTCGGTGCGTGGTATCAGACGATTGAAACCGGCTTCGCCAAAACCCTGCCCGAAAAAGCGGGCGGCCAACACATCGAAATCATCCGGGAATTGGTCGATGCGGAAGGCCGGGCGGTCACCCAGAGCAAGCTGGGGGACACGATCTCCGCCAAAATCACCGTCAGGAACCTGACCCAAACCGACCTGCCCAATCTCGCCCTGACGGAAATGCTCCCCGGCGGTTTTGAATTCGCCCCGCCGGGGGAACCCGACTCCCTGCGCCCCGGCCTCGCCACCCGCCAGGGCACGGACTACATCGACGTCCGCGAGGACCGGGCCATGATCTATCTGGGCCTCAAACCGGAGCAGTCCCTCACCCTGCAATACGCCCTGCGCCCCACCTGCGCCGGCACCTTCGTGGTCCCGCCCCCCTACGCCGAGGACATGTATGACGCCAAAGTCCGCGCCAACGGAGCCGCCGGCAAACTCATCATCCTGCCCCGTGAGTAACCTTGGAACAGGACAATGTGGCCCGTCGGTATTCCGGCATTTCTGCTTCCGTGGGCTGAAATGGGTTGGCGGGCTGTTGACGTTGTTGGCCGTGGTTTACTGGGCTCTGCCCAAGCCGGACCTGCTGCCGCCGGATCTGGAATACTCGCGCACGGTGCTGGACCGCGACGGCAGGGTGCTTTTCCTGACAACCACCAGCGAGGGCCGGTTGCGGCTGCCGGTGACGATGGAGCAGATTTCCCCTGCCCTGATGGAGGCGACGCTGGAGATGGAGGACCGGCGGTTTTTCAGTCATGCGGGAGTGGACGGAAAATCCCTGCTGCGGGCGGCGTGGGGCGTGGTGTCGGGACAGAAACTGGGCGGCGGCTCCACCCTTACGATGCAATTGAGCCGGTTGCGTTGGAGGCTGCGCACAAGATCCGTCCCTGGCAAACTGGAACAACTTTTCCGCGCCATTCAATTGGAGCGCCATTATTCCAAGCAGGAAATCGCTGCTGCTTATTTCACATTGGCTCCCTACGGCGGCAATGTGGAAGGGGCGAGGGCGGCTAGCTTCCGCTGGTGCGGGAAGCCGGCTTCCGAACTAACCCTGCGGGAAGCGGCCAGCCTCAGTGCCATCCCGCAAAGCCCGCGCACCAGACGGCCCCAGGCGGGTGGCAACATTTTGCTGGCAGCCGCGCAGGCCCGCCTCATGACCCGGCTCCGGGCCGCCCGTGGGGAGCCGCCCAACGAACTGGATGCGGAGTTCCACCTGGAGCCCACTCCCATCCCCCGTGAGGCCCCGCACCTCTCCAGGCGACGGCTGCGGGAGGAGCCTAAATCGCTCAACGTTTCCACAACAATTGATGTAAACCAACAACATGTCGTGGAGCAATCGATCCGCGATTTCCTCGAGCGCTGGCGTCCTCAGGGCTTGCGCAATGCCGCCGCGCTGTTGCTCCACGCCCCCACGGGCGAGATCCGCGCCAGCGTGGGGTCGGCCAATTTTCACGATCCCGGCATTGCCGGTCAGGTGGATGGCACGCGGGCGCGGCGCTCGCCGGGGTCCACCCTCAAGCCATTCATTTATGCCATGGCTCTGGATGCCGGTTTGATTCAGCCTCAAACGTTACTGGATGATGCTCCGAGGCGGTTTTCCGGCTACAACCCGGAGAACAGCGACCGCAATTTCCTTGGTCCCATCGCCGCCAGCGAAGCCCTCCGCTTGAGCCGCAACGTGCCCGCCGTTGAACTTTCATCGCGTTTGCCTGACGGAGGATTGCAGAACTTCCTGCGCACTTCCGGCGTGGATCTTCCGCCCCACCAAGGACTCGCTCTGGCCATCGGAGCCACTGAAATGAACTTGTTGGAACTGGCGGGATTGTATGCGGAACTCGCCCATCCGCGGCAGAGCCGGATTTCGCCCTCCGCCTGCTGGCTGACCCTGGAGGCACTGCGCTGCACCGAGCCCGGAGCTCCACCCGGCCTTTCGTGCAAGACCGGCACCTCCAATGGTTTCCGTGATGCCTGGGCTTGCGGGGTGATGGGCGACTGGGTCCTCTGCGTGTGGGTCGGCCACTTCGATGGCCGGGGCATGCCTGGATTATTCGCCCGCGAAACTGCCGCACCGCTGCTCTGGCAAACCGTCAACAAACTCAAGCTGCCCGCCAAATCCCCGGCGGAATCCCGTCCTCCCGATGTTACCCAGGTCCGCGTCTGCGCGGTGTCAGGCGATCTGGCGGGCAAATATTGCCCTCACTGCCGGGATGGCTGGTTTATTGGCGGTGTGTCCCCGATCACCAGTTGCCAGGTGCATCAAAAAATAGGCGATACCGTGGTGGAGGTCTGGTCCGCCGAGCGTCTCGCTCAATTCCGCAAGGCTGGTTTCCCCCGGGCCGCCAGTCCTCTGGCAAGTTCGGTCCCCGCTCCCCCCGAATCCACCGGCTACCTCCTCCCGCCCAGAATCCTCAGTCCGCAGTCCGCGCTAACCTACTACATCCAGGCCAACGCCCCGCAGCAGAGCCGCCTGCTCCTCCAGGCCAACGCAGCACCCGGCACCCGCCAAATCCATTGGTTTGCCGACAACCGCTACCTCGGGGCCAGCCCCCCCGCAGACCCCCTTCCCTGGCTGCCGATGGCCGGCGACTACGAGCTCCAGGCCATGGACGATGCCGGGCGGGTGGCGACAACCCGGATCAGCGTCCGCCTGGCGATGGGAAAATAGGCAGCAGGCGGCACCCTGCGGCTGATTTCCGCTGGTGATGGGGCTGGCGCGGGTCGTGACCATTAAAGGGCCGGGGGCCGGTCAACGCTTCAGATCCAGCTCCACAGCGGCGGTCAGATCGAAAAGGCCGCGGGCACTGAGCACCATCGGCACGCCCCATTCGTCCTGCATCGAGCGGTCGATCACTACCATAAAGCCATGGACCGAGGCCTGCCGCGCGATCGCTTGCCGGATGCGTGACAGGGTGGCTTGGCGGGCTTCCGGCGTATCCTCATCAGAAGGGCAGGCGGCCAGCAATTGGGCCAGGTCGACCTGCGCCATAGGACGTGAATTCGGGGGAGAAACTCCCGCCGTCACGGCGGATGACGATAGATCCACCGGAGGTAAGGCAGCCGCAGCCGGGGGACTCCCGTTCTCCATCGTGGCCCACGGTGAACTTTCGTCAGGACCACCAAAAGGACTCAAGTCTCCGCCGGTCAGGTCTTTGGCGGCGACGGCGGCAAGGCGGGATTCGCTGGGGCCCGCAGCGGTCACCTTTGAAGCCGGGCTGACCGTGGCGGTCTGGCGGGAAAACCAGAACATCAGCAGGAGCAGCATTACAAGGAGCGGCCACACCCTTTTCCGGTGCGGCAGGCGGGTTTCAGATTTCATGGGAGCTTCCCGGAGCATTCAGGGAGAACGGACTGCTGGGAGCAGCCGGCACGGCGCTTACGAGGCCCGCCGCACGATTTCCGGCTGGAGGATCTGGCGCCGGTAGACCACCGGACTGCGGCCCGTGATGCGGAGGAAACTGCGGTTGAACTGGGAGAGGGACTGGTAGCCCACCTCGAAGGCGATCTCGGACACCCGGGCGTCGGCCTTGAGAAGCATCTGACGGGCGGACTCGATCCGGCTCCGGTTGATGTAATCCGTCAGAGTCAGCCCGGTGGCCTGCCGGAAAAGGCGGGAGAAGTGGTGCTGGCTGAGCCCGGCATGCTGGGCGACTTCCTCCAAGGTGATGCGGTCTCCCAAGTGATCCCGGACATAAAACCGCGCGCGGCGGATAGCGTCGGGCTCCTGGGGGGCCGCCTGGAGCAGGATGGCCGCGGCTGAATCCCCCAACTGCCGGGCAAATACCCGCAGCAGGGTGACGATGCTCTCATACCGCTCCTCGGAGACTTCTGGCGTGGCTTCCCAGAGCAGCCGCAGGCGCTCGACTTCCTCCAAACCGGCCCCGGCGCGGCGCAGCAGCTTTTCGATGGAGGCAAATCCGGTTTCGCGCCCCCCCGGGGCGAAAACCTGCCCCGTCCAGAGGTAGGCGATCAGGTTTTCCCCGGCCATCACGGGCAGAGCGGAGACACTCATGTGGGCGAAACACTGGCCGCTGCCACCGTCGGGGCCGCAGCGTATTTTGATGGCGGAGCGGCTGGCGGCGCAAGCCTCATGATTAAAACCGCCTCCCAGCATGGCCTGGCAGAATTCGTTTTGCTCCGCCCGCTCATTGGCGGCGGGAATCTCGTCTGTATCCGGGAGCCGGAGCATCATGGACAAGCCCGTTGCCTTGCGGAAAGCCTGCTGGTATTGTCGATAGAGCGGGGTGGCCTGCAGCGCTTCCACAAGGCGTCTGATGGAAGGGGCGCCGAGGGATTTCATGAAAATTTAGCGAATCTGGGGAATGGATTATAATAAACAAAGCCGGGATATCCCCTCTGCCAAGCGGGAAGCGCATGATCCGCGCAGCAATACGCACCAAATGCGAAGCACCCCGGGCGTGGCCTTTTACGGTGATTTCGTCAGCCTGAACCCCGTCCTGACTCCCCCAACCTTTCCGGCATGAACGTTCTCAGCGTCACTTTACTCGTCAGTCTTTGCCTGACCTGTATTTTTGTGGCGGCGTTCCTCTCTGAGCACCTGCGCCGCCGCGAGAGTGGGCCGGAACACGATTCCCTGCTGCCGTTGGATGACGCCGACACCACCCGCCGTCCTGCCGAAGCTCCACCCAAACCATGAACTCCACCGCCCACAAGACCACCATTGAATTCGATGACCGCACGGTGCGGCATTTCGTGATCGCCTCCATCATCTGGGGCTTCGTCGGCATGCTGGTCGGCCTCATCGCCGCCACGCAGCTCAGCTTCTGGCAGACCAATGGCCTGAAGTTCATCGAAACCATCACGTTCGGGGCCATCAAGATCCCGGCCGACGGCATCAGCTTCCTCAGCTTTGGCCGCCTGCGTCCGCTCCATACCAACGCCGTCATCTTCGCCTTTGTCGGCAACATGATTTTCGCCGGCGTTTATTACTCCACCCAGCGGCTTTGCAAGTGCCGCACCGCTTCCGATCTATTATCGAAAATCCACTTTTGGGGCTGGCAGCTTATCATCGTGGCCGCCGCAATCACCCTGCCGCTCGGTTTCACCCGGGGCAAGGAATACGCCGAACTCATCTGGCCGATCAACATCGCGGTCGCGCTGATCTGGGTAGTCTTCGGCTGGAATTTCTTCTGGACCCTGAAGCGCCGCAATGAGCCCAGCTTGTATGTCGCCCTCTGGTTCTACATCGCCACCATCATTACGGTGGCCATGCTCTACATCGTCAATCACCTCTCCATCCCCACCAGCCTGCTCCACAGTTATCCGATCTTCGGCGGGGTGCAGGACGGCTTGGTGCAATGGTGGTATGGGCACAATGCCGTGGCCTTCTTCCTGACCACTCCCATCCTCGGGATCATGTATTACTTCCTGCCCAAAGCGGCGGGTCGTCCCGTTTACAGCTACCGTCTCTCCATCATCCACTTCTGGTCGCTCGTCTTTATCTACATCTGGGCCGGTCCCCACCACCTGCTGAACACCTCCCTGCCCCGCTGGCTCCAGATGCTGGGCATGCTTTTCTCCCTCATGCTCTGGGCTCCCAGCTGGGGCGGCATGTTGAATGGTCTCCTCACCCTGCGCGGGGCCTGGGACAAGCTCCGCACCGACCCGGTCATCAAATTCTACGTCGCCGCCATCACCTTCTATGGGATGTCCACTTTTGAGGGCCCGCTCCTCTCCATCCGGGCCGTCAACGCCCTCTCGCACTACACCGATTGGACCATCGCCCACGTGCATGCAGGGACTTTGGGATGGAATGGATTCATGGCGGCGGGCATGTTCTACTGGCTGATCCCCCGGCTCTGGGGCACCAAGCTCCACAGCGTGGCCATGGCCAACATGCACTTCTGGATCGGGCTCACCGGCATCCTTCTCTACGTCGCCTCCCTCTGGGCCGCCGGCATCACGCAGGGCCTCATGCTCGGCGCCCTGAACTCCAGCGGCACTCTGCCCAAATATGAGTTCGTGGAAACCCTCGAACGCATCAAGCCTCTCATGCTGGCCCGGGTCTTTGGCGGCGCCCTCTACCTGGTCGGTTACATCATCATGATCGTGAACCTGGTGCGCACCATCCGGTCCGGCAAACCCACCGTGGAAACCCGGGAAGTCTATGTGGAAGCCAAATCCGCCTCCAGCACCATGACCTGGGGCGAAGTCTTCCGCAGTGAACCGGTGATCTACTTCACCCTGGGGCTCATCCTCTGCCTGATGTGGTTCTTCCTGCCCAACTATGCCAACTTCGGCGCCCTGATCGGCGGCGCGGTGGTCATCGCCAAGGGAGTCCAGACCTTCAAAACCGGACATCACCGCTGGTCCGCCTGGCATGAAAAGCTGCTCGAGAACGCGCTTCCATTCAGCGTGCTCGCCTTCATCGCGGTGGCCCTCGGAGGTCTCATCCAGATCATCCCCACCACCATGGCCAACCGAGCCGACTCCGTCCATGGCCGCCTCCAGACCATGTATACCCCACTGGAGTTGGCTGGCCGCGACCTCTATGTCAGTGAAGGCTGCTACAACTGCCACTCCCAGCAGATCCGCATGCTGGTCCCGGACGTGCTGCGTTATGGCCGCCCGGGGGTGGCCGACGATTACAGCCACCTCGGCGAGTCGCTTTATGATCACCCCTATCAGTGGGGCTCCAAGCGCACCGGTCCCGATCTGGCCCGCGAGGGCGAGAAGCGTGATGCTCTCTGGCACGTCCTGCACATGATGGATCCGCGCGCCACCTCCCCCGGCTCCAACATGCCGGCTTATCCATGGCTCTTCGATAAAAAGACCGACATCGATTCCCTGCCCAAGCGGATCGCCGCCCAACGCAGTATCGGAGTGCCGTGGCCTGCTCTCAGTGCCGATGAAATCAAGGATCAGGCCCGTGCCCAGGCCATCGGCATCAGCAAAGTGCTCCATGACCAGGGCCGCACCGTCGAACCCGACCGGGAGATCATCGCCATCATTGCCTATCTGAAGAAGCTGGGCACCTACGAGGAAGCGGGCGGCCCGCCCCCGGCCCCGCTGCCCTCCATCGACCGGCCACTGCTCCAGCCCTCCCTGCCGGATGCCAACCGTCATCCCCTCAGCTTCAACCCCTGACCCACGCCGCGATCATGCTCCGCCGCCTCCAACCCTCCGAGTTCCAGAACGTCCTGGTGATAGCGACCTTCGCCGTGACGCTCGCGGTCTTTGCCTTCTTCTTCATCCGTGCCCTGCGGATGAAGAAGGACAAGGTCGACCACCTCAGCCACCTCCCCTTACAGGACGACTCCGAACCCGCTTCTTCCCGCCATGAGTGATTCCACCCCATCCACGCCCACCCCGGCACCCAGGCCCACCGGCGACGAACCCGTCCTGCGCAGCCATGTCTTCGACGGCATTCAGGAGTTCGACCAGCGCCTTCCCAACTGGTGGCTGATGACCTTTTACTTCGCCATCGTCTGGTTTGTCCTCTATTGGACGCTCTATTATCAGGGCGGCTTTTTCAGCAATGACCAGGACCGTGTCACCACCGAACTGAAGGCCATCCAGGAGGTGAAAAACAAGGAGCTGGAGAAAATGCTCGCCACCCTCGACAACAAAGTCCTCTGGACTTGGAGTCAGGATCCGGTCATCAAAAACGAAGGCCATGCCATCTACACCCGCATCTGTTCGGCCTGCCATGCCGCCGACCTCAGTGCCAAGCTCGGGGGGGCGCCTCTCCCCGGCCTGCCGCTGAATGACCAGGAGTGGAAATACGGCAACCAACCGATGGACGTCTTCCGCATGGTGGGCAAAGGATCTCCCGACAAGACCCAGGCCATCCAGATGCCGCCATGGGAGGCCGTGCTCTCCCCCTCGGAGATTGCCAAGGTCTCTGCCTTCGTCATGAGTCACCACACCCCTCCGGTGGCCGCCAACTAATTCCCCCCCGTGCCCCCCTCCATCAAACGACCGAACCTTGATTCCGTCACCACGATCAACCCTGACGGGTCCCGGTTCTTCCCCCACCCTGCCGATGTAAAGGGCCGTTTCACCACAGCCAGGCGTCTGGTCGGGGTCCTTCTCATTGCCATCTACGTCCTCCTCCCGTGGATCCCGATCAATGGGCACCCGGCGGTGTTGCTCGACGTCACCCACCGGAAGTTCCACCTCTTCGGACTCACCCTCCTCGTGCAGGATGTGTGGCTCCTGTTCTTTGTCGTCAGCGGGGTCGGGTTCGGACTCTTCTATGTCACCTCCCTCCTGGGACGGATCTGGTGCGGCTGGGCCTGTCCCTACACCGTCTTTCTTGATCACGTCTTCCGCCGCATCGAACGCTGGATCGAGGGTGACGCCCCCGCCCGGCGCCAGCTTGATGCCGCCCCGTGGGGTCCTGCCAAAATCGCCAAACGGGGATTGAAGCACCTTCTTTTTGCCGCCTGTGCCCTCGGCATTGCCCATGTCGGGCTCAGTTATTTCATCCCGCTGCCCCAGCTCTATGCCTACATGAAGGGGTCGCCGATGCAGCACGCGGCCGTCTTCGCCGGCGTGACGGCCTACGCCGCCGCCCTCTACTTCTGCTTTGGCTGGTTCCGGGAGCAATTCTGCATTGTGATGTGCCCCTACGGCCGGCTCCAATCGGCCCTGACCGACGACGACACCATGGTCATCGGCTACGACTATGGCCGCGGCGAACCCCGCGGCAAAGTCAAGGAAGCCGGGCATGGCGACTGCATCGACTGCCGCCGCTGTGTCCAGGTCTGCCCCACCAGCATCGACATCCGCAATGGCCTGCAGATGGAATGCATCGGGTGCGCCGCCTGCATCGACGCCTGCGATGACATCATGGACAAAGTGAAGCGGCCCCGCGGCCTGATCCGCTATGACTCCCACAAGGGCCTCACCGGGCAAAAACGCACCATCATCCGCCCCCGCATCATTCTTTACACCGCCCTGATGCTGCTCGGCGCGGCGGTCCTGACATGGGGCCTCACCCGGGTGCATGGCTTTGAAATGAGCATCGTCCGCCTCCGTGGCATGCCTTACATTGCCGATCCCGGCCACATCCGGAACCAGTTTGCCCTGCGTCTCCTGAGCAAGGGCGACGATCCCACCACCTTCCAGGTCACGACTGAAAACGCCCCGCCCGGCCTCACCATTTCCGGCCTGGGTGATGTCCTGACTGTTCCCGGCGGCGGGGAGCTCCAGCAAACGCTGATGCTCAGTCTTGAACGCCCCACCTACACCGGCCCGTTTAAATTCACGATCACCGCCACTCCCACCGACGGCAGATCCCCTCTGAAACGCGAAGTCGAATTCCTCGGACCCGACAAATGAAAGGCTGAACCGCATGACCCCCGAAGACTCCCCCAAGCCCAAATCGCTGAACCTGATCCAACGCCATCCATGGCTGCCGGTGCTGGCGTTTTACCTCACCTTCATCGGCGTGTGGATTTGGTTCGCCTGGTTTGCCATTCAAAACAGTCCGGAGGTGATTGCCCCACCCCCACCTGCTGCCCATGGGACCTGACACCATCCATACCGCCGCCGGGGCCTTTGTGGCCGGGTTGGCGACCAGCCTGCACTGCGCCGGCATGTGCGGCCCGATCGCGTGCAGCCTGATGTCCCTCAAAGGCCAGGAGGAAGATCCGCAAACCACCGCCGCGCTCTATCACATCGGCCGGCTCGTCTCCTACGCCTCCCTGGGAGCCCTCGCCGGAGCCCTCGGCAAATGGCCTCTCACCGGTCTGACCCATTCCCCCGCCATGGTCCTGCCCTGGCTCCTCGCCGCGGTACTCATTGCCATGGCCTGCGGGTTTACGGTGAAACTCCCCCGCCCCTCCTTTTTCAAAATGTGGACGGCGCGCACCCGGATGAAACTCTGCCGCATTCCTGCCAAACGCGGCGCCCTCGCGCTGGGCCTCGCCACCCCGCTCCTCCCCTGCGGCCCGCTCTACCTCATGATCGCGATCGCTCTGGCCAGCGGCTCTGCGGTGAGGGGCATCGAATTCATGCTCGCCTTTGCCCTCGGCACCGTCCCCCTGCTCTGGCTGGCCCAACATCAGTTCCATGTCTGGAAACATCGCCTCACTCCCGTGACCATGAGTCGCGTCAGGCGCAGCGTGGCCCTCGTCGGCGCGGTGCTCGTGGTCGCCCGCCTCTGGAATCAACCCGCCACGGACGCTGCCTCCGGCGCAGCCCCTGACGCCAACTGCCCGCTTTGCCGGGGCTCTTGAAATGTCCACCCTTTCCGCAGCGGAATCTACGGTCCCCGGCGAGGCTGCCTGCCAGCATTGCCACACCCTCTTCCGTCCCACCGATGCCGACGACGCCTTCTGCTGCGGTGGCTGCGCCTTCGTCCACCATCTGATCCAGGATTCCGGCCTCAACGACTACTATACGCTCAAGGGCAACAAGACCACCCCGCCCATCAAGAACGCCGCCTTCCATCAGCGCGACCACTCGTGGATGGACTCCCGCATCGCCGCCGCCGAAGCCGCCGCCGGGGAGGGCGCCGCCACCCTCGATTGTGCCGTGCAGGGCATTTCCTGTGTGGGCTGCGTTTGGTTATTGGAACGGCTTTTCCAACGCCAGCCCGGCGCCCTCCGCGCCCGGGTCCGCGCGCATCCCGGCCGCATCCGCCTCGAATGGAAACCCGGCCAGGGCGACCCCACCGCCTTTGCGGAGGAAGCCCGCCAATTTGGTTACCTGCTGGGGCCGGCCGAGGCCGCCGGTCCGGTCAGTCAGGCCCAAAGCAGCCGCATGGGCCTCTGTGGGGCCTTTGCCATGAATGCCATGGCCTTCAGCCTGCCCCGTTATCTGGGCATGGAGGACAGCTTCGCCCTCGCCCCCGTCTTCCTCATGGCGGCCGCCACCTGCGCCACGCTCGCGGTGCTCACCGGTGGGAGTTATTTCATCAATCGTGCCTGGCACAGCCTGCGCGCCGGGGTCCTCCACATGGACCTGCCCATCGCCATCGGCATCGTCGCGGCCTATCTGGGATCACTGGCCGGCTGGCTCCTTCAGGTCGAGAGCCTGATTTACTTCGACTTCGTCGCCGTCTTCACCTTCCTCATGCTGGCCGGCCGGCGCCTGCAACTCTCCGCCGTGGAGCGGAACCGCGGCCGTCTCCTCGGCAGCTCCCTCCTGTCAGACTCCGTGCAGGATCCCGGTGGCCAACCCCTCACCCTGGAAACCCTCGTTCCTGGAACGGCCTATCAGCTACCGCCCGGCCAGATCGTCCCCGTGGCCAGCCGTGTCCTCGAGGGGGAAGCCAGCGTCAGCCTCGAATCCATCAGCGGCGAAGCCGATCCCCGTCATGTCCCCGCCGGTGGCCGCCTCCTCTCCGGCAGCCTCAACATCGGCCGCGCCCCCCTCCAACTGGAAGCGGTGGAAAGCTGGGACGCCTCGCTCTACCGGCGTCTCCGCGAATCCCGCGAAACCGAGTCCCGCCACCCCTGGCTCGACCGCGTCCTGCGTTATTACATCGTCACCGTCCTGACTCTAGCCGTCCTCGGCGGCATCGCCTGGTGGATCAGCACTGGCAACGTTGCCACCGGCCTGCAGGTCATGATTTCCCTCCTCGTGGTCTCCTGCCCCTGTGCCCTGGGGGTCGCCCTGCCCCTCGCCGACGATCTCGCGGCGGGAGCCATGGAGCGCATCGGGGTCTTCATCCGACGCCCCGTCTTCTGGCCCCGCCTCCACAAAGTCCGCCACATCCTTTTCGACAAAACCGGCACCCTGACCCTTGAATCGCCCCGCCTCGACAACCCGGAAGCCCTCACCAAACTGACCCCGGAAGCTCTGACCGCTCTCCATACCCTGGTCCGTGACAGCCTCCACCCCGTCAGCCGCAGCCTCACCGAAGCCCTCGCCCAGGATCACCGGAGTCCGGTCAGATCCTTCCAAAAAGACGCCAGCAGCGAAACTCCTCAAAATGCAGCCACCGGATCGCCCGCCCTGATCACTGAACCGGCCATTGAGGAAATTCCCGGCTGCGGCCTGACCTATACTGATGCCCGGCAACAGATCTGGACGCTGGGGCACCCGGCGTGGGACGGCATCACCCACGACCGCAGCGGACTTCCCACGGCGCCTTGGTCCAACCATCCTGCCGACGCCGTCTTCCGCCGCAATGGCACCCTCCTCTCCGAATTCCGCTTCAAGGACACCATCCGCCCGGAAACCCGGGATACCCTCGCTGCCCTGCGCCGCCAGGGTTACACGCTTCACATCCTCAGCGGGGACCGCAGCGAAAAAGTGGCCCACCTCGCGGACAAAGCCGGAATCCCGCTCGAGTGTGCTCTGGGAAATCTCAGTCCCGCCCAAAAAGCCACCGCCGTCCGCGAACTGGACCAAAATGACACGCTTTATCTGGGCGATGGCGCCAACGACAGTCTGGCCTTCGATGAGGCTTTCTGCACCGGCACTCCGGTCGTGGACAAAGGGGTCCTGGAAAACCGCGCCGACTTCTATTTTCTCGGCCGCAGCCTCGGATTCGTCGGCCACCTCCTGAATACCGCCCGCCGCCGCCGCCTCGCTGTCCGCCGCACCGCCACCTTCGCGCTGCTTTACAACGCCGTCGCCGCCGTGATCTGCCTCTCGGGTGCCATGAATCCGCTGCTCGCCGCCATCCTGATGCCGCTCAGTTCGCTGGTGACGCTCGGGCTGGTGGCGGTGCATTTCCGCCGCCACGCCAGCAGCTGATTTACTTCCCGCCTTGGGCTAACGTTTCAACAGATCCTCCACCATCCGCGGCACGTAGGAATTGTAGCGGGCGGGGAATCCGGGGGATTTTACCTCCAGCGAGGTCAGGAAGGAGGTCAAATCCCCGGCCTTGGAACCCAATGACTCCAGGACGCCCAATATAGTCAGGGTGAGCGGAGGACCATGCACCGCCGGTTGAGCCAGACGCTTTAAAGTATTCAAGGCGGCCGCCAGATCATCCGGCGTGCCGAAGGTGGCCAACACTTCCGCAGCGCTGACCTGCACGGAGGGCGATGGGTCCTGCAGCAGGGGACGCACCGCCTCCAGCAGGGGCACGGCCGTTTCCGGTCCCGCAATCAGCAGTCCCAGCAAGGCCCAGTGCCGTCCGGCAGAATCCACAGAATTCAGGGAGGCCCGGCGGTCCAAGCCGGGGGATGGGAGGGAGGCCGACTCAGCCGCAGCGAGAATCGTCTCCATTGGATAGCGCGCGGGGTCCCGGGCCATGTCGTAAATGGTATCCGCCCCGGCCCGGCGGTGCATTTCCGCCTCACCGAGGAAAGCGGTATCGCGGGTCTGCGTCAAATGCCCGCGGAGGGCGGTGCGGTACTGGTTGAGCCGGACGGCGTGGTCCGGGAGGGCTGCCAGATTCCGCACTTCATCCGGATCGGATTGCAGATCATAAAGTTCCTCGGCGGGTTTGCGTTCCCAGAAATAGGTCCGGGGCGGTGCAAGCTTGCCGGCATCGTAGAGTTGCTTCCAGACCCGGGTGGTATCCGTCTGGAACATGTAGTCAATGTGCTGCCCGTAGATGAGATGCGGCAGGTAATTCCTGACATAAACGAAGCGGCCATCCGTCAGCGAACGCACGAGGTCCATGCGTTCATCCATGCGGCCACGGTGGCCGAAAAGAAACGCCGGAGCACCCGCCGGATGAGTGCCGAGAAAGGCCCGGCCCTGATGCCATTCCGGTGGTTTCACGCCGGCGAGGCTGAGCAGGCTGGGGGCAAAATCGACAAAGGAAACCAAACGTTCCGACCAGCCTCCGCTCTGATAATCCGGAGGCGCGAGGGCCTTCCATTTGTCAGGAATATGCACGATCAGCGGAACATGGAGGCCGGAGTTGAAGGGCCAGCGCTTGCTGCGGGGCATCCCGGACCCATGATCCCCGTAGAAAAACACAATGGTGTCGTCCGCCAGTCCGGCATCGCTGAGCTCCGCCAGCACCTGGCCGGCCTGACGGTCCATCGCGGTGATGTTATCGTGATACTGGGCCCAGTCCCGGCGGACCTCCGGGACATCCGGGTGATAGGAAGGCAGCGGTGCTTTGGCGGGATCATGAATGGCCGTGTGGGGACGCTTGCGGATCTGACTTTCGTGGGTGCCGGTGAAATTGAAGACCGCAAAAAAGGGCTGGCCGGCAGGCCGGTTCCGGTAGTGCGCCTTTTTGGAGGATTCATCCCAGACCCCGGCGGACTCCGCCACGTTGTAATCGGTCTTGTCACGGTTGGTGCAGTAATAACCGGCTTCCCTCAGCAGTTGCGGATAGAGTTTGATGTGGTCAGGAATCCTGACCTGGCTCCTCATGTGCTCGGCCCCCAGGCTGGGAGGATATATTCCCGTGATCAGGGTGGTGCGGGCGGGGGCGCAGACCGGCGCATTCGACCAGCACTTGCGGTAGCGCAGGCTGCGGGCGGCGAGGGCATCGAGATTCGGCGTGTCGGCATAATCGAATCCATAACACTTCAAGTGGGGCCCCATGTCCTCGGCGGTGATCCACAGGATATTGGGCCGCGGGGCGGCCGCGGCCCAAGCCGGACGGACGACGCCAAAGAAGGCGAGCAGGCAGAGCAGCAGCGGACGCATGGCGGTCAGGGTTTTTTGGGTTGGGGACGGGGGCGGCCACTGGTGAACGGCGGTTGTTCAAAAGGAATCGCGCCGTCCGCGAGGCGGGGGTCTCCCGCTGCCGTGAGGATGCCTTTCAAGCGGTCCGCATAATCCCGGCGGACGGCCGCATAGGCGGGAGCGGCGGCGATATTATGCATCTGATCCGGATCCTTGGACAGATCGTAGAGTTCCTCGGCCGGACGCTTGGCAAACCCCAGTTGCCAGGCTTGAAGCCATGAGGAGTCATTCCGATGACTGACCATCCACGCCTTGGTCGGGCTGGCATCGAAATCAGCGAACGTGGTGTGGGTGACGTGCTCCACGGCCTGGGCGGGTGGAGCTTCCGTGTCTGTCAGGCCGGTGGGATCTCCCATAGGCCAACGATCAGGCTCATAATTCCGGATGTAGAGGAAATCGCGGGTGCGCAGGGCCCGCTGGGGATAGGGCAGATTCCCCGCCCGGGCATCCTGGACATGACGTTCCCGGCCGGTCACCACCTGGGTCCTGGCCGGATCCGCCTGACCCGAAGCCGGATGCCGCAGCACCGGCAGCAGGCTCCGGCCATCCATCCCGGGCGGCAGGGGCACCCCGGCGGTTTCAAGGAAGGTGGGGGCCAGATCCATCAGCAGGGTGAAGTCATCGGCGATGCGCCCGCCTCCAGTAGCCGCAACGCCCGGGCCTGCCATGATGAGAGGCACCTGGGTCCCGAAATCGTAGAGGTTGCACTTCCCCCGAGGCACGCCTGCCATGCCATGATCTCCGCTCAGGACAATCAGAGTGCGGTCCAATTCACCGGTTTCCCGGAGCCGGTCGAGCAGCACCCCCAGCATGGCATCGAGCGCATGGACTTCCCCGAGGCCATCGGCCACGTCGGCCCGGATCTCCGGAACGTCCGGCAGGAACGGCGGCAGCTTGCCTTGGAGTTCGTCTGGTTTGATGCCCCACAAAGCCGGGCCGGAACCTTTTTCCCAGGAACGGTGGACATTGGTCGGGCCGAAGACATAACAAAATGGCTGATCCGCGGAACGGGCGGCGAGGAAATCGTCGAAGTTCCCCCGCACCTGGGCCAGCAGACGGGATTTGGCTTCCTCCACCGTGGCCCCGGCCTTGACGGAGCGGGTCGCTTCCTCACTGAAATTATTGAAGGCCATGCCCCGTTTTTCGAAGGCATACTTTCCTGCTCCGATGGGAGCATCATTGGGATTTCCCGGCCCCCAGACCTTGCCGGTCTCGCCCAGATGATAACCGGCCTCCTGCAACAGCAGCGGCCACGCCGGGAGCGTGGTGTCCCAGGCCCGAGCATGAAGAATGGAACCCGGTCCGGTGCGGAAAAAATACCGTCCTGTCATCAGAGCACTGCGGCAGGGGGTGCAGGACGGCGAATTGACAAAAGCATGCCGGAAAGTGACGCCACGCCTGGCGATTTCATCAATACGGGGAGTCCTGACGACATGGTTGAGCGAGGGGCGCGGGTCCAGCCGGGCGTAGGTGCTGGCGTAACGGCCCCAGTCGTCCGCAAACACAAACAACAAATGGGGACGTTCCGGACCTGCAGCATGCACCGGTCCGGCGAGTCCCAGCATCAGGAAAATCAACAATCGAAACCACATGGGTATGATTAGATCCGGCGCTGGCCCCTGAGGAAAGCTCAAAACACTGCGGGTTGGCTCCCCGGATACGGATGCAGGAGATCAAACCTGCCACCAGTGACGGGGAACCCTTGATGGATATTCCCGGTCAAAAAACCGGCACGTCGTCCTATCGGACCGCCCGTCCCGCGACCTTGGCCGGATCCATCCTCCATCAGTTCCACCGCAAGGCCCCTTGAAGGCCGTGCGGTGGAGGAAGCTGGATGCCAGTCAACCCGCCCTTCAGGCGGCGCGGCGGCGGCGGCGCAGGGTGAGCAGGGCGGTCAGGCCCAGCAAGCCCACCGAGGAGGTTTCAGGAACCACCGTCAAAGCGACGTCATTGCCTCCGGTCAGGCTGGACGGACCAGTCACTGAACCATCCGCCAGGTAGGTGATCTGGAAGCTGTGCGGTCCGGAGACCAGCACCCCGCCTTCCGGCAATCCGGCAAAGAAACCGAGGATCGGATCAACGCCATCGTTGAGGATGGGCCAGAAGGAATCCCCCAGCGACGGGGTGTAGGTCAGGTTTAGACTCAGGGTGGTGACGCCCAGCCCAAGATCGACACTGCCACGGCTGTTCACGGTGTCGTAGAGCGACCCGTTGGCCGCCGGGCTGGTACCGTTGATATCCAAGAGGTAGGTGCCGCCTGTGGTGGTGAGGCTGCGGGTGGTCAGGAGCCCTGGGCTGGTGCCCGGAGCGAGGGCGCCACCTGGATTGATGACTACATCGCTGACGGTGCCCGTGCCGCTGAGAACGCCCCCGGAATTGACATTGATTTCACTGCCGTTCACGAACCCGTTGACTTCCAGAGTGCCGCCGTTGACCACGGTATCCCCCGAGTATTCGCTGGTGCCACTGAGGGTCCACTTGGCGGTCCCGGTCTTAGTCACCGCGGCGAAAGCATTGCCGCCTCCGTTGATGCTGCCAGCATAGACCGAGTCGGAAGTGATTTCAACGGCGAGGGCACTGTTCGGGCCGAGAGTCGTCACCCCACCGGCGGCGCTGGACAGATTTCCCACAGATTCACTGGCGTTGAAGGACTGGAGGTCAAGCACCCCGGTGGCCCCGAGGGAGACATTGGATGTATTGGCGATCTGTTCGTTGTTGCGGATCACTGTGGTGGCCGGGCCGCTGCCATTGCCTATCACCAGATTGCCCGCGATGGCGTTGACGTCCGGGCTCTTGAAGAGAACCAAGCTGCCCTGGGCCACCGTCGTGGTGCCGGTGTAGGCGTTGGCTGTGGCGCCGCCTTGAAGCTGCAGGGAGCCGGCACCCGTTTTAGTGAAGCTTCCGACGGCCGCTGGTGCCGTGCTGTTCCGGATCACGCTGCTGACGGCCAAATCGATTCCCGCTGCGCCGTCCGCCACGTTGAAGATTCTCGTACCGTTCAATTCGAGGTAGGTGTCGGAATCCGTGGAGTTGCCGAGGTTGGCGGTGTGGGCTGAGGCGAAGGTGGTGACATCCCCGTTGAGGCGGACGATATTGAAACCGGCGCCGCTGTTCTGGGTGATGGTGGTGCCCGTCATCTCCAGGTTGCCCAGATTGAGGGTGGCTCCGCTGGCTCCCAGCACGGCCCGGGCCAGACCGGTCATGCGCAGGGTGCCGTTGATCCCCAGAGTGCTGTTGCCGTTGACAGTCAGACCGTCCGCCGACCCGGTCAGGTCATCGATTCCCGACACGGAAGCGTTCCCTAGAATGGTGACCGCACTGCCGGCTCCTGTGCCCGGGGAATTGGTCCGGAAATTGCCACCGGTCATGACAAGGGCAGCGATGGTTTCGTTCTGCCCGTTGGCATCATACTGGCCCTGATTCAGGAAAATAGTGGAGGTATCGGCAATCTGATCGGCCGCGAGATTGCGCACGGTGCCCCCGTTGATTTCGAAATCCCCCGTGATGGCGGCGGTGCCGGCAGCTTTGTTCAACTGGACGACCAATCCTCCGGAGTTGGCACCTAATTGAACAGCCACCGTTCCTGTGTAAGTATTGGCAGCGGTATCTGAAGCCCCTCCCCCGATTTGGAGGACACCGGCCGATGCGGCAGTGCCTCCGGACGAAGCAATATCAAAGGCCGAACCGGTGATGGCACCGTTGACGGTGAAGACCGAGGCCGGGCTGCCACTGGCTGCCTGCGCCATGTCCAAAGTCGGACGGCCCGCGAAGGTATGGGTGCCGGTGAACGAGGCATCCATGCTATCGACTCCGCGCATCGACAGAGTGTAGGGTCCATTGATGGTCAGAGCGCCCAGAGAGATGTCATTGTCGGTTCCGGCCAAGGCTCCGTTGTCCAGAACAATGGTTGAGTTTGCGAGGACATCAACCGCATGGTCAGGCACTCCCAAATCACCCACCGTGGCGGCGTTGGCCACATTGAACTGCAGCGTGCCGCCGGCGAGCGTGATCGGATTGGAGGCAGCCCCGAAAGCATCCGGGCTGGTGGCATTCAACGTGCCGCCTGTCACGAAGGTCCCGCCGGTGTAGGTGTTGGCACGGGTCAGGCTAACCGTGCCGCTTCCGGTTTTGACAAGGGCTACGGCCTGCGATCCATTGTTCCCGACGATGGCATTGATGTTGGTCAAGGTGCTGGTGCCGCCAAGGAAGAGTTCCGCGGTGCCGCTTCCTGGAGTCGCCGGTCCTGCCGTCAGAATTCCGGTGGTGCCATTGATATTGGTATCGTGGGTGGTGGCCGCAACATCCAGAATCCCCCCGCCTTCGATCCGGAGGTTGAAGGTTGTGAGATCAATCACGACATCGCGGTTGGTGCCGCCGGTTTCGATCTTGACTGCATCAAGGGCACGGTTGGCGGTGAGGGTATCGGTAACGATGGTGGTGTCGGTTCCGTTGGTACGGCGGAGGATGACCGCATCGGTCCAGGCGGTCTGGGCGGCGTTGTCGGTGTAGTTGGTGGGGAAGGCGGCTCCACTACCGGGATTACGCATGTCGCGGACCCCGAGCGGCACCCCATTGTCGAGGGTGGTGCCGTCATACTGGATGAAGTCCAGGTTGTTGTTGCCGAGGAAACCTGGAATAGTCTGGGTCGTGTTGGCCTGCCCAGGAATGAGGATACGGGAGCTGACGCGGGTTTGGCCAAAAGTGCCGGCGCCCGTGGCATTGCCGAAGTCCGCCTGCTGGAATTGGACCACGGAACCGGTCTGCCGGGTGAATCCGGTCAGGGTCAGCGGCACCGGCACGGTATCGCTGGTCGGATTGTTCACCACAATGGTGGTGCCGGAAGAGGCCGTCACGGTCCCAAGGGTTTCTGCCCCGGTGATGCGCAGTGTGCCCCCGCCAAGGCTGATGGCAGCGGCATCGTTCAGGCGGTTGGGGTTGATGGCATCGCTGTTGTCCACCCGGAGTTCGCCCCCGCGCAGTTTGATGGCATTGGTATTGGTCAGGGCACCATTGGCACCCTGGAGGATGAGGAAGCCGCCCTGCACTTCGGTGGCTCCGGTGTGGTCCGAGGCTCCGCGCAGAATGACGGATCCTCCGCCACGCTTGTCGAGGGTGTTGGCCCCGCCGGAGAAGGCGATACCATTTTCAAAGAGCACGTTATTGACCGCGTTGACCACGGTATTGGCCTTGAAGGAAGCGGTGCCTCCCACCCGGGTGGTGTAGGCATTTCCCCCGCCAATGGTCAGGATCCCGTTGGTGGTGGTGGTCAGATCGTTGATGCTTAGCAACTGGCTGGTGCCGCCGGCGAATCCGGTGAGACGGTCCGCATTGATCTCGGAGGTGGCGTTGACATTGACATTGGCGAGGTAGTCGCCGTTCTGCCAGTGGCGGAGGAACAGTCTGGAGTTGGCTCCATTGAGATTCACCGAGACATCACCCGCGCCGATGCCGAGGGAGCCGGGCTGCCGGACTTCCATGACCGCATTGGCATTGAGGTTGATGTCGCCGGTCAGGGTGTTGGAGCCGCTGGCGAGGTAGAAGGGATTGCCGTTATTGGCCCCAAACACATCCAGCGTGACTCCCGTGCCGGAGACCCGGCCATTGAAGTAAAGCTGGCGTTCCTGCTGGGGGGTATCCCGTTCCGCGAGGTAGATGGTATTGGTTCCATTGAGCTGGATGTCGCCGCCGTAGACGCGGTTGCCGCCCTGGGCGAAGAATTCCACGCCGCCATTGACCACCATATTGTTGGGCAGGCCGTTCAAGCCCAGACCGAAGCCGGTGGCGTTGATGACTGCACTGCCGGGGTTCAGCGTCAGGGTCTGCTCCTGACGTCCACCCAGGGTGTCGGAGCGGCCCACGGTGAGCACTCCGCCGTCGACGGTGGTATTGCCCGTGAAGCCGGCAAAGGAGGTGCCGCCGCCATTGAGGAGATAGCGTCCTCCGCCCGAGAAGGTGACATCGCCCGGTCCCGACAGTTGGTTGACGTCATTGATGATGATGCCGCCCCCGTAATCCGCCCGGATGGTGCCTCCGCCCGAACCCACCACAAACTGCATGGTGTTCCCGTTCGGATCAAAGTCCCCCAGGGTGGCAAACGTGCCGCCATTGAGGGTGATGTTGCGCGGCCCGGTCCCGCTGCCAAGCGCGCCAGGATGAGTGGTTCCGCCAGGTCCCACGATGGAGAGGGTACCTCCGTTGATGTTGATGCCGCCGGTAAACACACTGGTGCCGAAGAGACGCAGGTCGCCCGCTCCCGCCTTGGTGAGTCCGCCCGTGCCAGCTCCGATCAGGGGATTGCTGACAAACAGTCCGCCGCCATTGACCTGGGTGATCAATTCGTCATTGGCGCTGGCCCCGCTGATGAGGCCACTGCCGCCCAGATTGAAGATGCTGGCTCCATCCTTCATCAGGCCGCCCATGCCGAGCGTCACCGCATTGGCGTCCAGCTGCAAGCCCTGACGGCCTGCCGCAATGCGAAGTGTCTCGCCTCCGATGGCCACAGTGTGGACCCCATTGGCATAACCATTGGAATCCAGGTTGTAGTTGCCATGATTGCCCGGGGCCAGAGTTCCAGTTTGATGGGTCAGGCTGGTGTAACCGCTGAATCCGCTGATGGCCCCGCCAGCAACAGCCCAGTTGCTGCCGGAGACAGCATAGGCTCCGAGAATGCCATTGGTGTTGGGAGTGGTGGTGGTCACGCTGCCCGCAAAAACAGCAGTGGCTCCAAGGCTGCGGTTGATGGCTCCCAACGTCAGGCCTGCCCCGCCATTGACGGTGCCGCCACCCGCAGCAAGGTTGAGTCCATTGCTGGTCTGGGCGGCTCCGGTAATCAGGAGGTTTCCTCCTGCCATGGTCAGCGGGGAAGCCGCATTTAAAACGGTTCCGGCGGAGGCGATGGCGAGAGTTCCTCCTTCAATGCGCGTTCCGCCAATGTAGCTGCCATTGCCCGCCAACTGCCATGAACCGGTCCCGCTCTTGATCAGCGCATCTCCCGGAACCGTGCCGAGATTGAGGGCATCGGCAATCCGGCCATTGCCCGGTCCGCTCAGGGTCAGGGCTCCACCGCCCGTGCCGCTCAAAGGCCCGCCTGAGGCGACGGTCAACAGTCCGGCATCCGAACGCAGGGTGGCCCCGGAACCGATCGTAATCCCGCCGGACAGGGTGTTGTTGCCGGAGAGATTGACCACGGCTCCACTCTGGCTGCTCTGGCCGGCCCCGTTCAGGACGAGGGGCTCTGCGGAGGTGATGCCCCCTGACACTTCCAAACTGCCGCCCAGCACGGTGGTGCCGGAAGCGGTGGAGCCCAGGGCGGCCCCGTCAGTGATGCGCAAAGCACCCGCCGCAATCGTGGTGGTTCCGGTATAGGAACCAGGCCGGGCAATGGTCCAGCGTCCGGATCCTTCCTTGATGAGTCCGCCCGACGCGGTATTGAGACCATTCTGAATCAGGCCATCGCCATCGCCGGCCAGCGTCAGGTTGCCGGAACCGGTAATGCCGCCCTGCCCTTCCAAGCGGAGCGTTCCTTCGCGCCAAGCCCCGCCCCCGGCACCGGGAGCGACGGAAGGATCGAGGAAATTCGTGGCCGCCAGAGTGGCATTGCCCCCGATCGTGAAAGCTCCGGTGAGCCGGCTGGTGCCGCCATCGGCCACCACTGCTCCGGATTCGAACACGTTGGCGTCGCCCGCGATGTTGGAGCCGCGTCCGGTCACGTTGAACGGATTGGCATAGGTCCAGCCGGTTTCCAGTTTGACCGTGCCGCCCATGTTGACGGTCACCGTCCCCAAGCCGCTGCCGAGAGCGCCATCGCCCTTGGCGACCACCATCCCGCCATTGACGGTCACTCCGGAGAAGCTGCTGCGTTGATAGGGTTCCAGCACCAGAGCGCCTCCGCCGCTCTTGGTGATGCTACCGTTGATGAGCGGGGCCGTGATGGTGAAGATGCTGTCGGAGCCGATATTGAAGTCACGGGCTCCGCCCATGAGATCCACATGGCTGTTGCCCAGTTCCCGGAAGCTGCTGCCGGTCTGGATAAAGATCCCCTTCCGGCCATAGGAGCCGCCAATCAGATCGGAACCATTAAAGGTCAGATTGCCGCCAAGATTGAGACGACCGCCCGCTCCGGCCACATTGCCGCTGAATCCATTGCCAAGAGTGAGGAACTGTCCGCTGAGTGAAATCCCCCCGGCTCCGATTTCCAGGTTGGTGTAGGCACCAGGCACGGGAAGGCCGGTAAAGACACTCTGGTCAAAGGATCCTGGCAGATAAGTAGCGCTGCCGAGTTTGAGAGTGCCCCCGCGGTCGAAGCCAAGGGCTCCCCCGGAGAAAGTGGCACTGCCGATTTCCAAGGTACCCAGCCCCACATTGAAGGTCCCGTTTTTCATGATGAGGGAACCGAAGCGCTCATTGGTGATGCGGTCGCTTTCCCCAAGGGTTCCGGTCAGCAGGGTGATGGTGGCAGTATCGGCAATCTGGTTGGCCCCGGCCGTGAAAATGGAGGCGGGTGAGGTGGGTGCCCGGCCCACCAGACCATTGTTGGTGGTATTGATATTGTTGGTGGTCAGGAGATCCCCGTAGGCACCGGGGCCCCACAAGACAGAGCCACCGTTGATGATCAAATCCTCCGCATCCGCAGTATCGGGAATGGCCACGGTGCCGTTGGCCTTGTTGAGGCGCAGGGTGCCGGCATACATCGTAATGCCGCTGTTGAAGGTATTGCTGACAGTATCCGTGACTCCGCCGCCAAGGGCGATGGTCCCCCCGGCCGCATTGTAGCCCGTGACATCAAAGCCACTGCCGGTGACGGCTCCGGCCAGAATGGTCGCGGAGTTGGTGTCATTGCGGACCACATTGAAGGTGGCCCGGCCGTTGAGGGTGGTCCCGCCCCGGTAGACGATATCAATTCCGCTGAAGGCCCCCGTGGCCAGGGTTGCATTGTTATTGATGGTGAGGGATCCCATGGGCACCAAGGCGCGGTCCCCGGTATTGGCATCGATGGCTTCCCCATTGTCGTCAGCTCCCACGAGGGCATGGCCATTGATCACAATGCTGTGGCCCCAGCCGGGAATGATGGTGTCGGCATTGGCATTGGACACCGGAGTATTGATTTCCAAGCCGCCGCCATTCAAGGTTACGGTGGTGGGGGAAGCCCCCAGATACTGGCCACGGTGCACGTTGAGGATCCCGTCGTTGATCACCCAGCCTCCGGTATTGGTGCTGGTCCACGTGGCGGTCGTAAAGGGATTGCCCGCCGTGGCAGCCCCCACCGCGCGGTCCTGGTGGGAAAGCACCACGGTGCCGGTGCCGCTTTTCACAAAGGTCACGGAACCACCGGCGGCATTGTCCACGATCGGGGCGTGGAACTCTGTCGTGGCATTGGCGTGCACATAGAGATTGGTGGCGGCATTGGTGGTCCCGGCGGTGATGCCTGCAGTTCCGCTCGGCACCGCAGCCGTCGCCCCATCCTTGAATCCGACAGCATTGCCCGAGGTCAGGATCCCGCCCTCGCTCACGGTCAGAATCTTCCCATTCAGATTGATTGCTTGATTGGCCGCTCCGAGCTGCGCATTCACACGGGCCACGGTCTGGTTGGCCGACATCACGGTGCCGGTGGCACTGGTCAGTTTGAGTTGCTGGCCCGCCGCCCAGCCCGCGTCCGTGGCGGAGGCATCAATGGTATAATCGCCCGCGACAAAAGGCGTAACCCCGAGGGCAAATCCACTGTCGACCCCGGAACCATATTTAGCCCATTCGTTGCCTGAGTGGAACTGGGCACCGAGGGTGCCGGTGGCCGTGCCGGGAAGCACAATGCGGGACGTATTGTTGCCGGCGAGACCAAGGCTGGTTCCGGTGAAGTTGACGGTCGCGCGGCTGCCCACCGTAAAATTGCCCAGAGTGAGAGCCACCGGTCCGGAGGCTGAAGTGTCCCCCGTCTTGACGGTGTCGAAAGTGTTATGGCCAAACACGTTGGTGCGTCCGACCGTTTCCGTGGTGGTGGTATTGTTCTGGCCGATCAGGCGCAGCGTGCCGTTGGCTCGCATGTTCAGGGTGGCGGTGTCGGCAATCCGGTCGCTGTTGTTGGCAGCGGCGATCACAGTCTGCGCCCCTTTGGTGTAGGCGGCGTCGTTGTTCAGGATCAGCAGGCCGCTGGAAGGCAGTCCATTGGTGCCGTTGCTGCCGCCGTTGACCGTGATGGTGCCGGCGGCCCCGCCAAAACCGGTGCCGATGGTGCCGCCTCCCCGGAGCTGCACCGTGCCGTGTTCCACCTCAAAATTCGACACGCTGACCGCGCCTCCAATGAGGACGTCCCGGGCGGTGGCGTCACTTTGCCCGGTTTTGATGAAGGAAACACTGCGCCCTGCGGCGTCTTCGGTGATGGCACTGGCGTTGGAAAACACCAGCCAGGAGTCATTGCTCCCCAAACGGAACCGGGCATCCCCCGTGACCGTGGCCGTTCCGGAGAAGCCCGTATCATAGCTGTTATTCCCAGTGATCTGCAGGGTGTGGTCCCCAATGGCCAGGGTGCCGAAATTGAGCATATTGTCCGCGCCTGCAGGCAACGTGGCCCGGCCGGGTGAGATCGTATTCAGGTTGCCCGCCTGGCCAGTCGTGATCCGGATGTCGTTGGTGGTGTAGTCAAACGCCGCCGGACCGGCGGTGCTGTCCCGGACATCCAGGGTGCTGCCCCAACCGGCAAATTCGATGTCCCCATCGGCTATCACCTTGCCAGTATCCACTGTGGCATTGAAGCGGGGATTGGCTTCAAGGGAAATATTCTCATTGAGGCGGAAGGTGCCGCTGAAAGTGGAGCCGGACCCGCGCTCGATCACCAGCCGGGGATTCCCTCCCGCATTGGTGTTACCAATCAAATTCAATGTTCCGGAACCGGCCAAGTCCGCCCGGAGCCGGGGGAACCGCTGCGTCTGGGGCGTGAACAGATCACGGGTCAGAAAGGTGGCTGTGCCATTTACGGTCAGGGCAGCGCCACCGGCATCAATGCCGATAATGTGATCCTGCCCCTGCACCGCCAGGATGGACCCGTCGTTCAGCGTGGTGGAGGCCAAATCCCAGCGGCCCTGGGTTCCGTTGTTGAGCAGCAGGGTTCCGCCGTTGTTGACTGTCACCGGAGCCCCGGTGGCGGCGATCCCGGCAAACCGGGTGCCCGCCCCTCCGCCCGCCGCCAGGCGGTCCATGCTGAGCATGCCGTCATTGACCACGACGGCACCGGCCAGAGGATTGGCATCCGCCATGGCACCGCTGATCACGAGGCGGCCCGGCCCGGCCTTGGTGAAGGTATTCCCGGCCACGGAAGAGAGTTGGCCTACATCATCCAGATTCTGCAGCAGATACCCCGCCGCCAAATTCAAGGTACCCCCGCCCGCCCCGATTACAATGTTCTTGTAATTCCCTTCGGCGTTGTTTCCGGCGGCGAGAATTTTGTAGGTACCGCCATTGGTCAGGGTGATGGTTTTGACCGCAGTGTTCCAGCCCAGGGTGACCTGGTCGAAGCGCCCGGTTTCCGCCGCGGCATTGATCCCGGCATATTGCACCGAAGGCCCTTCCTGGCGGTGCACCAGCGTGGTGCCTGCCCCGCTGACAGTGATATTGCCCGTGTAGGGCGAAAGCGGATTGGTCAGGTAAAGCGATCCCCCCCCACTGAGGTTCAAACCCGCCGGGCCACCGTAGGCCGCGTTCAAGGCCACAAAACTGCCGGAGTTCACGGTCAGATTCCCCGTGGCATTGTTGATGACCAGATTGGTGCCCGGAGCTCCCAATGAGAAATTCTCATCGAAGGCCAGGGAATTGATGGTCTGCGTTCCTACCAAATGCACCGTGCTTCCGCCGGTGCCGGGCGCTCCGAAGGTGGCATCATCCAGCGCGGAGGGAACCAAGTCACCCATCCAGTTCAAGGATGCCGTCCACCGCAGGCCATCACCCGGCGTGCCCCCGGTGGTGCCCTGCCAATCCGTGGTCACCGCCTGAGCCCTTTGAGGCCACGCCGCGATCAAAGGAGCCACGATGGCGGCGAAGGCATAAGGGAGCCAGGTGCGGAGGGGATTGCGTTTCATAAATGGGAAATATTCGGAAATTTGACTAATTATTGGAAAAGGATGGCTGGTTTTGGGCGAAGCGGAGTCAAAGGGCAAGCAAATTTAAGGACTTCTGAATAAAGGTATTCCCTATGATTGAATCCGCAGTGATCAGTCCCGCCTTCTTTTAGGCTCCATCCCGGGCTGTCTCCCCCGTCGGGAATAATGCAACAAAACCACGCGGGTGACGCGTTGGCCCAACCTCCCGTCATCCGCACCATTTCCGGGTCCATTTCGCACCGGCCCACGCTGGGCCAACTTCCAGAACAGTTCCCCTTCTGCCAGGCACCGGAAACAAACAAGCCCGTCGGGACGGCTTGGTCGGCCGCCCAACGGGCTTGAAGACAAATGCAATCAGGCGGCGCGGCGGCGGCGGCGCAGGGTGAGCAGGGCGGTCAGGCCCAGCAAGCCCACCGAGGAGGTTTCAGGCACCACCACAAGATTCACCTGACCGGAGACACTGGTATCCACCGCAAAGACATTCCCCCCGGAAAGCCCAGGCGTGCTCCCCAGATCCAGCGTGTTGTTGGTGAAGGTGCCGCTGTAGTTGATCAGGCGCCAGGTATCCCCGAGACTGGCGCTCAGGAAGGAACCGGCCACCGTTTCGTTGACGTTCAGGACCCCGTCTAGGGTGAGGTTGATGACTCCGGTGAAGAGGTCATTGACGCCTCCACCCACCGTGGTGTCGCCACCATTGAACTCATAGCTGAGCACGCTGGCATTGCCGAAGGAGGCGGAGGTCGTGGTGGTGAGCGTGCCAGGACTAGTGCCAGGAGCAAAGATCCCGCCATTGGCCACGGTGAGGGCGCCACCCAGGATCCCTGAACCACCAAGGGTCGCGCCCGACGCGACATTGATGGCGCCGTTGGCTCCGGAGTTGTCTCCATTGATGAGGAGGGTGCCGGCACTGACGGTGGTCGGCCCGCGATAGGTATTGGTTCCTCCCAGCACCTGTTTGCCCAAGCCGGATTTGGTCAGCGCGACATTGAGTTCGATGGTGCCGTTATAGGTGTAATCAGCGCTGCTGTTCACGTTCAGCACTTTGTCCACCGTGCCGCTGTTGGTCACCCGGCCAGCGGACCCAAGGGAGACGCCTCCGGGGTTGGGGCCGGCGGTGGCATAACCGAGTCCGGCCACGGATTGGGTGCTTCCATACAGATCAACAATGCCCCCAAGGCGGGGAGTCAGGACGCCAGCGGTAGGAAGGGCATTGTCGGCCCCGATGCGGAGCGTGCCCATATCCACAATCGTATTACGATAGGTATTGGAAGTGCCGGCGATGGTGACCGTATCCAACCCGGTCTTGGTCAGATTGAAGGCACCGGTAATCGCCCCGTTGATCATCAGAGGAGAACCCGTGTAGGTGTCGCCGAAAGGCTGGCCGACGGTGGGCAGACGGCCGGCGTCGTAGTTTTGTCCACCGATGGCATTGCCCTGCCCCACGTAGGAATCACTCAACAGGTTGAGCGTCACCGCCGAACCGACGGTCCGGAGCGCCGCCTGCGCCACATGATCGGCATAGAGGAACCCTTCAATGGTGCCCCCATTCAGACCGATGGTGCGGGCAGACTGAAGATTGGTGTTCAACTGGAGATTGACCCCCGCCGGCAGGTTGTAGGTGGTGCCGCGGGCATCCTCCTGATTCCACCGTTCGATGGAGCCCGCCAACTGAGTGACTGCGGCAGTGGGAACGAAGTTTGCTTTGCCGATTTCCAAGGTCGCATTGCGTTCAATTGTCACCGCGGTGGTGGCGCTGCCGAGGGCCCCATCATGCAGCACCCGGAGCGTGCCTTGGCTATTCACGATGGAACCACCGGTGAAGGTGGTAGAGTTGTCTCCACCCAGTTCCAAGGTCCGGTTGCCCAGTTTCAGGAGGTTCTTGTTGGTGCCGACCAGAGACTCCACCACCGCTGCGGTGATGCGGCCGGTATCAGCGGTACTGCCAGCGTCGGTCACTCTCAAAGTAGTATCGCTACCGAGAGTGAGACTTGGAGTGATGCCGCGGAAGCGGTTGTTGGGTACATCCAAAGTCAAAGCGGCCGTGCTTCCCGTCCCGGTGCTGAGAGTGGAAATGGCGGGCACTTTGAGATTGCGGTCGTTGGCGCCTGCCCCGATGCGCACCGTGCCATCATTGACGACGGTGATCGGCCCCCCGGTGAAGGTGAAAAGTTCCGAGGTTCCCATGTCACGATTAAAATTGACGCGGGAAGCGGTCAGAGTCGAGCCATTAATACCACCAGTGGTCTGAGTGGCATTCACGGTAATCGCATTGCCAGGGACGGACTGACCGGCGGCTTCGAGGTCATTGAACTGGAGGTCACCCGAATTCACAGTCCAACCGGAGGCGTAAGCCGTTTGCGGGACGTTGACCACAACAGCCCCGTTTCCGCTCTTGGTCACTCCGGCGGCGGTGATGACGCCGTTGATATTCATCGTACTCAGCGCTGTTATTTTGGCCTCCACGTTGCTGGTGCCGTCGTTGAAGATCAAATTCGGCTGGATGGTGAGCGCGTTGGTGGCACTGATCAGGCCACCGCTCCGCAGTTGGATTTGATTGAAGGGCCCGCCGTTGGTGATATCCCGGTCGGTGCGCAGGGCATAAATATCAAGATTATCCCCCAAAGTCTGGGCGCCGGTGGTGGCCCCCATAAGGACACTCACTTTGGCCGTGGGAGCCATTCCTGGAGTCAACGTTCCTGCCGCGGTAAAGGTATTATCGTAGGCTGCGTTGGCAAAACCAGAAGCCCCATAAGTCACAAAATTACCGTCGGTCGCATTCGTGATGGAGGCATCCACCATGCCGTTGGCGACGGCCGGGGCGGCCGTGACAAAAACCTTGTCCACGCCGCCCAGCGTGCCTGCGGCTGAAGTTTGCAGCAGCAGGGAACTGCCGGCACCAGCCCGGGTCAGGCTCCCGAGCGTCAGCGTGGCACTGCCACCCGCACCCGTTGCCGCGGCCCGGATCCGGGCTCCCCGTTCGTAGGTCACCGCTCCAACGGTTTCGGCCGAGGCCAATAAATTGGTTCCGATCAGATTGAGGGCCGCCCCATTCAGGCGGAGGGCCTGACTGTCGGCGATGCGGTCGCTGACATTGGCGGTAGTGATGATCGCGTTGATGCCACCATTGTTGTCGAGGGTCAGGATGGAACCGGGATGGAGGGTGAGAGCGTTGGTGGACACTCCGCCGTCCTGCAGGGTAGCACCCGCACTCAGGTTCAGGGAACCGAAGAGATCGACAGCATTTTTGCTCAGACCGGAGAATCCACCGGCTGCGGCCGAGCTCAACCTGGCAGCCATGCCCCGATGGATGACGGTGTTTCCACCATAGTTGTTATTGCCACCCAGCACAAATTGGAAGTTGCCTCCATTGACGGGGAGAATATTTCCGGAATCGATACCCAGACGGACGCTGTTGGCGGCACCTGTCAGCACATTGGTGCGGGCCGCTCCCGTGCTGTCCACCCCCATAAAGAAGCTGGTCCCGCCACCACCCAGACGGTAAAGATTTCCGTTCCCTGCTCCCAGGGTGGCGGCAGTATAGGTGGGGTCATAGGCCCCATTGGGAACGCCTCCCAGCGACCAGCCACCTCCGTAGAGGGTGCTCAGATTGATCGCCGTGTTGTAGACCCCGGCAGGACTGTTGCTCAGTCCCACAATCCCAAAAGGTGCCGCTGCGGTATTCACGCCTGTAGTGGGGTGCGCGACATCCGTATTCATGCTGATCATCGAAGGGAAAGCCGTGGTGCTGCGGACCGTCAGGGTTTGACCGGCATTGAGGTTGTCCGCAGCATTGAAATCAATCGTGGCTCCCGGATTAAGGATGATATTTCCGATGCCCGCAGCTCCCGCAGCACGTAAGCGGGTCGTGCCGGCATTGAGCCAGGTCCCGCCATCGTAAGTGGAGCCGGCTGCCATGAGATGGAAGAAGCCTGCTCCGGACCGGATCATGGATCCACCCGACACCGCACCCGTTATTTTGGTACCGGAGTCCTGGGTGGTGACGCTGCTGCTGCCAATGTTCAGCAGCCCATTCCCTCGCAAAGCCAAGGAGGCCAATTCCAGAACCACCCCGTTTCCATTACTGGTGGTCAGGGTGCTGTTGCTGTTTACCGTCACGGACCCAAGCCCCTCAATGATATTGCCGGTCCCGGAAGCCCGGTCCGCCGAGATCGTGGAACTGCCGTTTACCGTCAGATTGTAGGCGGCACCCACTGCTCCTCCGTAAGTTCCAGTGGAGTCCCGGCGCAGGTTGAGGGTGCCCCGGTTCAGTTCAAAGGAAGTTGTGGTCCCAGTGCCGAAGGCGGTGATACTGCGCAGTTCCAAAGTGCCATCATTGAGGACGACCTTGGTGCCAGGCGCCACGGAGGGAGCCCCGCCGACCGCGCCCACGATGAGGTTTCCGGCCCCCGATTTTGAAATCACCGGATTGGTTCCGGTGATAGTCGGGGCGTTATTCAGGGTCACCGTCACCGCATTGTTCACCGTGACATTGCCGGCAAAGGAGTTCACCGCATTGGTGCCGAACTGGAGCCCGTAGTTGGCCCCACTGACATTCAACGTCTGCCCCTGTTCGCCCGGTGAGCCCAGGAGTTGGAGACCGGGGCCGGAGGCCGCCGGATTGAAAATGAAGGTCCCACTGCTGGCGGTATCTGCCCCCGAACGGTTCAGATCCACGGTGGCGGTCGGCACGTCGGCCGCCATCGTTAATCCGTTCTGAAGAGTCGGATTGATAGTACCGGTGACAGCAGTGTTATTGCTGCGCAGGTTCAGTTGTCCGCCATTCAGAATTACATTTCCGTTGCCCAGCACATTGTAGGTGCCAGTGGCGGTGGGCCCAAAAGCCTGGAGCGTTCCTCCATTGAGTGAAACCGTTCCGGCCAGCGTGCTGTTGTTCGCCGTCAGATTCAGGGTGCCTCCCCCGAATTTGGTTAATCCATTGGCAGTTACTACGCCATTGAGGATTCCGGTGGTGCCACCTCTGACATTGATGAGGGCCTCCACGTTGCTGGTGCCATCGTTGAAATTCAGCGCCGGGTTGATGGTGGTCTGCGTCCCGCTTCCGTTGCTGTAAAAGCCCGAGGTGGTATCACCTGAAATAATCAAACCGCCGCTCCGGATTTTAATGGAGGTCCCAGCCCCGTTGGCAATGGTGGTTGCCGTGGCTGCCGAGATACCAGCGCCGACCTTCAGCGCCATGACATCTGGATTGTCACCGAGCGTCGAGGTCAGAGCTGCCGCCGCAAAGTCCACATAGACGAATTGGTTTCCGCCCGTCAGGCCCGTGGTGAATGCCGCCGTATTCACCGTATTGGTGGGCGCAGCGTTTTCAATACCGTTGGCCCCGTAGTTGGCGAAATTGACAAGCCTCGTACCGTCCACCACAGTGATGTGCGGCGCGATCATCGATCCGCTGCTCAAGGCAATCGTCGAAGGGGGAGTAGTGAGAGCTTTGACGAACTGACCCGTTCCAAAACCCGCGCCGGTGCCACTGCTACGCGCAATTTCCAAGGTGCCAGTGCCAGTGCGGACGAAAGAATCCACATTCACTTCCATAACATTACCGGCCACGCCATTCTGCCGGTTCACATTCATTACACTACCACCCGCATAAGATAGGTTGCCGATTTTTTCCAGCGTGGTGGACGCATTGTCATTGCGGCTGTTGAAGGTTAATGTGGAGGCGTTGAGCGCCACTCCGGCAGTGTCAGCCCAGCGGTCCACATTGGCAGTTCCGGTGACGGCACCGTTGTCAATGGTCAGCGTGGAGCCCCCCCTGATGTTGACGGCATTGGTGTTGGCAGCACCGCTCACCAGGGTGCCTCCGGCCTGGTTCAGGGAAAGATTGCCAAAAAGGTCGACGGCCCCTGTCCCCAGCGCATTGGCGGCCTGGACACTGAGCGTGCTGCCCCGGTTCACCGTGGTGCCGCCGGAATAATCATTCGCCTTCGTGAGCACCACCGTGCCGGCGCTGCTGCTAGGGGTCGCATTCAGTTTCAGGCCGGCTCCGACTTCAAGGGCCGCCGTACCGGTGAAGGCATTGGTCCCCGAGAAGGTGGCCGTGCCTCCTCCCCCGACGCGGAAGAGATTGCCCGGACCTGCCGCGACCGTACCAGTAACCGTGCCATTTACTGAGCCGCCGATATTCGAGCCGATCCGGAACGTCCCGTTGCCCACCTTGGTGAGATCCAAATTGCCGTAAGTCGCGCTGCCGATCCCGTAAACGCCCGTGGTCAAGGCCCGCACATTCTCCGGAATGGCGGCAGTGCCTGCGGCTACCCCATTCTGCTCAAAATTAACCGCGCCCAGAGACACCCCCTGACTCAACAATTCGACCACCTGACCGGGGGCCATGTTGGTAGGCGAGCGGAAGTTGGCATTCGCACCCGGAGCCACAAAAATCGGACCGCTGCCCGCCGTAGCGGTGTTGCTTGTCACCGGAGTGCCGAAACCCGATCCCACCCGCAAGGTCCCGCTCACATTGTAGAGGGCATTGTGCTCCATCGCACTGGTACTGACAAACTGGATGGTGTTGCCGCCGCCGTGCACGATCGAGTTTTTCCCTGCGGAGGAAATGGTGCCGGAGACCTGGAAATCCCCGGTATTCAGCAGGGTGTCGCTATTCATGGTCAGCGCCGGAATTACCAGCCGGTGCGTATTTCCCTGGGTGAAAGTGAATTGGTTTTGCCCGATCGCATACTGATTGGCAGCCGACGCCGGAGCGATCGTCAGTGAGTTGATCTGCAGCATTTTGTCAATCTGGGAAGTGTTGGAAAGGCGGTCAAACGCCATCCCGCCCGGGGCCTGATCCACCGTGATGTTCAACGGATTCCGCCAGACCTGCTGGGTATTGTCATTCGCCATGTTGACCAGCAGGCTCAGGGTGCCACCGGCCAACGTAATGTTCTGGTTCGTTCCGAGCGGGGTGTCAGTGGTCGTGAGGGGAGCGCCGGGGGAAACCCCTCCGGCCGGCAAAGCCGTCCCGAAAATGCCCCGCAGATTGCCGGCCCGGACCGTAATGGGAGCCGAAAAGGAATTGGCCACGTTGGAGAAGGCCAGCAGACCGGCGCCACGTTTGTCGAATCCACCGCCGGAGAAGGACGATTCAGAAATCACCCCCGCGAGGGTGGTTTGAAAAGTTCCCGTCACCGCCGTGAAATTGGGACGTTGCGTCCCAGTCACACTCACCGGGGAATTGATGGTCTGGGAGGCCCCGGTGCTGGTCGGGTCCCCTAACGTCCCTCCGTTCAACACGATGGGGCGCGTCACATTGGCCGCGGTGACTGACCAAAAGCCCAATGCGGCACCAGGATTTACCGTGACCGTGCCCGTGCCCTGGAGGAGACTGCCCACTTCAATGTTTAATATCCCCCCGTTGACGATAATATTTCCACTCGTCACTTCAGAATTGACGATTGCCAACAATTCACCGCCCGTTTTCGTCAGGGCGAAACCAGCCAGATCCAAATGGGCTTGTCCTGCGGTGGGAGCGGCGCTTTGCCGGATGTCCGTCCGTCCTCCCGCAGACGTGACGATCGATCCCGCTGCGTTGCGCGAGATTGAGTTGTTTCCCCCGGCACTCAAGGTGGCATCGGCAGTGAGCACCACTTTCCCCAGTGTATTGTTGCCGCCACTCCGGGTATTGATCAACGCCCCGGCGCCACCAACGCCCGTCCCGGCAATCCTGATAATCTCCTGGGTGGCCGCTGGCGCCAAATTGCCCATCTGCGAACCGCCTACTCTCAGCGTTCCTCCACTCTGCACGATGGTTTCGTTCCCGGCCCCCAGCGCCCCCAAAGCGGTATTGTTATTCAAACCCAGCGTCGTGCCGGGACCGACGGTAACCTGACCGGCCAGACCGGCCCCGTTGGCTCCGCCCAGGGTCAAAAACCCATTGCCGGCAGCAATGAGGCCGCCAGCGCTGCTGATGATGCTGTTGATGATGGCCGACTGACCGGCATTGGTGACCGTAATCGTCGGAGTCGTGCCGCCGAGGGCCAGGACATCGACCGCAGCATTAGGTCTGAGAACGTAGCCACCGGTATTGAAAGTGATGGAGTTCGCCGTGAGTGCGCCGCCCTGGTTCATCAACACCGTGCCGCCGGTCCCGCCGAAGATGGCCTGGGACGTGGTGGTATTTGGCCATGCCACGTTGTCGACAGCCAAATCCGTCCCCAACGGATCCCAGAACATATTGGTGAGATTCCAACTCCCCGCTCCACCGATGATTGAATTGCCATCACCCAAGGGATCCCAATACACCTGAGCCTGGGCCCTTTGCGGCCACGCCGCGATCAGGGGAGCCACGATGGCGGCGAACGCGTAAGGGAGCCAAGTGCGGAGAGGATTGCGTTTCATATATGGGAAATTTCTGGCAGATTTACTGATCCTTGATAAAAAATGACTCTTTTTGGTAAAAAAGGGTTCCAAGAGCAAGAAAATTAATGCTCAATTAATCTCGTCCATGCGGTCCCCGATAGTTCTTGGCCCAGGAGGAACGTGGCTACGACTGCTTGCCTCTGCCCATCCGCAGGGGAACGGGAGGCTTGGTGGGGCGCTGGCCAACGCCAAACCTCAAGCGGCGCGGCGGCGGCGCAGGGTGAGCAGGGCGGTCAGACCCAGGAGCCCCACCGAGGAGGTCTCTGGAACCACCACGAGGTTGACCTGCCCTGCGGTAGCCGTGCTGATCGAGAAGGAATTGCCTCCGGAAAGGGCCGGCACGCTGCCCAGGTTCAGAGTGTTGTCGCTCAGGGTGCCGCTATAGTCGATGATCCGCCACATATCGCCCAGGCTGGCACTGAGGAAGGATCCGGTGACGGTTTCACTGATGTTCAGCACCCCATCGAGAGTCAGATTCGTGACGCCGGTGAAGAGATCGTTATTCAGGCCGCCGACGGTGGTGTCAGTGCCAAGGAATTCATAATTGAGCACGCTGGTGTTGCTGAAGGTGGCGGAACTGGTGGTCGTGAGCGTGCCCGGGCTGTTGCCCGGGGAGAGACTGCCGCCATCGGCCACAGTGAGAGGACCGCCGAGGGTGCCGGTGCCACCGAGGGTGGCACCTGAAGCCACCGTGGTCAGACCCGTGGCTGCCGAATGGTTCCCGTTGATGAGGAGGGTGCCGGCGTTCACGGTGCTGGTTCCAGTGTAAGTGTTGGCTGACGTGAGATTCATGGTCCCGGAACCGTCCTTGATCAATCCCCCTGCTCCGGCTGCGGTCACTGTGCCTGAATCCGGATTTTCCAGCTCCGTGCTTACGGTGAGGTCGGTGCCGGCCGCCACATCATTCACCGTGAAGGTGCGCACGCCCCGGAGGGAGATACCACTATCGGCGTTGGTCCTCGTCGCATCGCGGCTGATGAGGGAGGCGGCAGTCCCTGCCACCGTCACGTTGCCATTGAGCTGGTAGTTCTCACTATCATAGGAACCGCCGGCGGCGGAGGTGGTCCAGGTGGCGCCGTTCAGATTGATGTTGCCCACATGTCCGTGGACACTGCCCGTACCATTGGTGAGGGTCGTGCCGGCTGCCAGATTGATGACCGGAGCGCTGAGCGCCGTGTTGGTGGGATTGGTGGCCCCGTAGATCAGGCTGCCATTGTTGACATTGATGACACCCGAGAAATTACCGCCGGCGTTGAGGGTGACGGCCGTGGAGGCATCACCATTCACATTGAAGGTGCCGGCGCCAATGACACTGGAATTCAGTGCCCCCGCCTGGGTGACCGCGCCCGTCCGGTTATATGCCATGGTCGTGCCGGGCGCCAAAGTCACCGCGGTGGCTCCGAGGGAACCCGTGCTGCCGCCGTCACCGATGAACAGACTGCCCCCGTTTACAGTCGTGGCTCCTGTATAGGTGTTGGAGCCGGCAAGGGTCAGACTGCCGTTGCCGGTTTTGGTCAGCACCAGCGACCCCCCGTCAAACGGGTCGTTTTCCATGGTGCCGGCAAAAACCGAGTTGGAGTTGCCCAGTCCGACCGTGAGAGTCCTTGCAGCCACGACACCCCGGATCCGGGCCAGCGCCGTGCCGTTCAACGCATCGATGCCTTCATTGGCATTGAGGCGGAAGACGGCGTTGTCCTCCACCCCCACATCAATATTGTTGTTGAGAATGTCTGCAGTATTGGTCTGGAGGACGGTATAGTTGGTGGCCGTGCCGGCCTTGATGGTGACATTCCCTGTCCAGGCATTGGCATTGCCTGCCAGCAGCAGACGGTTGCCGGCATTGCCACGGAGGTCGCCGGTGAGGCTTCCGTTGACGACTTCCAAGTTGCCGGAACCGGAAATGGCTCCGTTGATCCGGGTGAAATCCCCCGCTCCCGTCTGCACCTTGAGGTCATCGTTCAAGGTCAGGGTGCCGTTGAAATTGGCCTGCAGGACATCCACCGGAGTGGTGGCAGTTGATCCGATGACAGCAACCGGTCCGGCGTGGGCCGCGACGATGATATTGTTGGTGATGGTCAGGGAGGCCGCCGCACCGTTCACATCCAGGACGAGGGATGGGGCATCCACCGCGGTGGCCGAGTTGGCATTCCCAAGGGTGACCGTTCCTGTCCCCAAGGCACTATTGTTCCTCGCAAAGACCTCTCCTTCCGAAATCGTGGTGCCGTTCGTATAGGTATTCGGAGCGTTGATCGTGAGGGTGGAACTGCCATCCTTCAGCAGTGAAGCCGCGCCGCCGATTACATTCCCGGCGCTGCCATTGAAAGTGAACTGATTGGTGTTGCTGTTCACGATGATGTCGCTGTTGGCGAGGGTGCCGGCAAGCGCCACTGTATTGTTAGTCGCATTGGAGTCATTGAAGGTGACACCGTCCGCACTGAAGTAATTTTCGGCCCCGGCATTCCAATCCCCATCGGTTCCAGCTATTTCCCATGAGCCTGTGGTCCCCGCCCACACCAGATCCTTGCGGCCGATATCCAAAGTGACGTTCCCGGCATTCACGGCAAAAAGGGAAGAGCGGTAATTGGGCGCGTTCACCAGGGAGAAGTTCGCCGCGGTGGCCGCCGAGCCACCATGATTGAGCACCACCAACGAAGCGCCCGAGGGAGCCGCCGAGAAGTCCACATTGGTCACCGCTGCTGCAGCGAGGGTCCCGGTGGAGGTCAATGCCCCGCCGGTGCTGCCGTCAATGAGAAGGGTGCCGCCACCGGCGAGGCTGATGCTGCCGGCAGTGCCTTCTCCGCCAAGGGTGGAGCCGGAGGCAGCTGTGAGCGCGGAGTTGGCAATCGAGCCAGTGAGGTTCAACCGGCCGGCGGTCAGGGTGGTGGCTCCATTATAGGTGTTTTCCCCGGAGAGCGTGGTCGTTCCCGTCCCGAGCTTGGTGACGGCCGAAGTTCCAGCGATGATCGCGGAAATCACCTGGCTGCCCGTTCCGGTCGAGATTCCGGTCCGGGTGGTATTGCTGTCAGGCTCCAACTCAATCAGCCCCCCGCCGGTGGTGGTGAGGGTGCCACTTCCCAGCACGTCATTCATCAAGGTGAATTTCCGGGTGCCGTTCACCGTGTCCAGAGTCGTCGCGCCCGGAACGTTGGTCAGCACATTGATTGCTGCATCCACAGCATCGGCACCCGTGTTCCGGATCGTGCCGCCGGTCAGATTGAGCTCGGTAGTGAGGTTGCGGCCGATGATGCCAAACGCAGACTTCAACTCCAGAGTCCCGCCGGAAAGATTGTATTGATCAATCCCCGTGGCCATGTTGGCCCCGGCCCCGGTGTCTCCCCGGTTATCGAGGACCACCCAATTGGTGCTGACCACACTGTTGCCTGATTGATTGAAGGCAGCCTGACCGTCGATGCCCACATAAATCCCCCCGCCCAATTCACCGGTTCCGGAGGGAGTGGCGGCGGGTGCACCGGCATTGAATCCCAGCGTGGCAGTGCCGGAAATATTATAGGCTGAGGTATTGGTTCCCCAATGGCCTATTCTCAAGTTGTTGGCGGTATCGGCCGCGGCGCCATTGATCGACACACTCCCCCCCGTCTGGTTCACCGTGGCGGAATTATTGGCCTGCTCCCCTACTCCCAGGTATCTCGCCTCGACCGTGGAACCGGCCCCGATATTGAAAACAGCCCCGGCGTTCGCTTGTCCGACGTTGATACTGCCTCCGTTTGTCCCGTCTGACAGATCTATGGTCTGCCCGGCCATCATGAGACCGCCCCCATTGATGATCAGGTTGGTGCGGGCAAAGTCCGCGGTGGCATTGGCATCCGCGAGGATGTTGTTCCCTGCCGCCAGCGTGTAACCATCGGAACGGGAAAATCTGAGGGTGGCGGCCCGGGCACTGTCCGCATGCAGCGTGACACTGCCGGAGCCCAGAGTCCCCGTGGTTCCATTGCTGCCAATCTGCATGAGATCCACCGCACTGGTTCCGCCCGATCCGCCGGAGTTGACCCAGACTTTTTCCAGTCCGGAATTGTCACCGGTGAGGACGAGCGTGGTGGTGGTATTGGTATTGGTACCTCCGAATACAAAAACGTCACTGGAGGCCGTGTTGGTGATATTGCCACTGATGGTGGCGGTGGCCCCGCTGCCGGCATGGACTTTGGCGGAACCTTCCAGCGTCATGGTGCCAGCGTAGATGCTCCCACTTTCCATCCGGATCGCACCCAGACCAGCATAGTTCGCGAAGCCAAGTGCCACCAGATCGGCATCCGGAGCGCTGCCGCCCCCCGTTTCGGCATACCCCGCCCCGGTGATTTTGAAATTATTGCTGTAAGTCCCCGCCGCCCCCCACATTTGGGCGCCGGCATCGACATCGATAAAAGCCGTGCCAAAGGCCGACTGGGGCGCGGCCGCATTTTGCGCGGCATTGATTGTCCGCATGGTCCCGGTGGTTCCGCCCCCGGTGGCTGTCAGATTGATAGTTCCGCTGAACCCTGCGTTATTCCCCGCGAACATGAAATTCTTGGGTCCCGCGGTGCCTCCATTGTTGAGATCAACCACGAGGGTGCCGGTTCCGGAGAGGTTGTTATCAAGGATCGCAATATTGTTGTCGCGCTGGATTCTGAGCGTCCCGTTCGACCCGATGCTTACGGCACTCACCGGGCTGATGACGCGGGAGGAACCCAGATTGGCCCCGGTCAGGCCGGTATAATCAAGGGTGAGGGTGCCATTGGCAATGTTGGTGGCTCCGGCATATGGGTGGGCCGGGGTATTGGCCGCGGCCGGTGCCTGAACGGGAGCCAGGGTCACCGTTCCGGTGCCAGTCTTATCCAGGATCATGGACCCGCCCATGCCGCCGCTGCCCTTGATGATATAGTTCGGGGTGGCGTCCGCAGTGTTGTTGGTGAACTCCGCCCGGGCAGGATTGGCCACGGTGTTGAGGGTGACATTGAGTGCATTGGCCCCGGTACCGTCAAAAATGATATCGTCCCCTTGGAGAAAGTTCGTGGCTGCGGAGGTCGATTGCAGTTTCCAGTTGGCCGTGGTGTTGATGTCCCAGGCCTCGCCCGTGGGCGGGGCTCCCGCAGCCCCGGTCCAGATCACTCTGTCATTCCCCGTCACATTCAGTGCCAGGGCCGTGCCGGTATTGACGAGATTGCCGGTGACGCGGCCAGGCAGCGTTCCCAGCACAAATCCCGCCGTCCCCGTGAATGAACCGTTGTGGGTGATCAGATTGACATCGCCGCTGTTGGGGATGCTGCCCGATCCCAGGAGGTTGAGGGTGGCCGTACCGGGAGCGGTCAGGCCGGCGGTGGTGGCGATAAATTCACCGGCAGAGCCGACGTTGAGATTCACGGTAGTGGCTCCGGAACCAAAGGTGAGACTGGAGGCCGTGAGTATTCCGGGCAATGAGTCGGAACCCGGACTGAGGATCGCGCCATCACCCACGGTGAGGCCCCCATTATAACTTCCGTTGCCTTCGAGGCGGCCTCCCGATATCGACACTGGTCCTGCCACAGTGCTGTTGACCGCGAGGGTGCCAGCGCCCGTTTTGGTAAAGCCTCCGCTGCCGGTGACCGGGGCAGCAATGATCAGATCCTGTGGAATGCCAACGGAATCATTGACGAGATACGTGCGGTTGGTGCCGCCGGTACTCAGGGAACCCTGACCGGTAATGCGCTGGGTGCCGGTGGACCCGCTGGCCACCGAGACGCTCGCCAGTTCCTGGCTGACGCCGCTGGCGATGTTCAGGGTGCCGGAAGTGCCTGACCCCTGGCCGAGGAACACGGGGGCCGTCGTGGAGAGGGCATTGTTTGCCCCGACACTGACGGTGCCATCCGCCACAATCGTGCTGCCAACGGTCATGCTGGCAGTGTTGTTGGCGACCCAGGTGCCCCCGTCCGTCTTGAAAAAGATGGCGCTGCCAAGATTCACTGTGGCCCCCGAACCCAAGGTCCCGGTGTTGCCGCCGCGGAAGAAAACACTCGTGCTGGGAGTGGTCCCGTCGTTGAGAACCGCTCCAGTTAGGATCAGGGGTGAGGAATTGGCTGAAATGGCCTGATTGCTCCCTCCCTTGGCGGTGATGCTGCCGGACCAGGTATTCCCGGTCGCATTGGTGGTACTGGTGCTTTCCAGGGCGGTGCGGGCCAAGGCATTGGTCCCTGTATTCTCCAACAGCAGGTTGCGGCTTACGGTTATCCCCCCCGTGACCTGCAGGGTGTTCGTGTCCGAAGTGGTGGTGGCCGTGGTGTAGTTGTTCGTCACCGTAACCGTGCTGGTTCCTGTCCCCAGAGCCGCCGCGTTGCTGATCCGCACCACGCCATCATTGACCAGCACCGCCCCGTTGTAGGTATTGGCACCGGAGAGCGACACGGTGCCGGCACCGTTTTTGGTGAATCCGCTGTTCGCATTGACCTGGCTGATGATGGAACTGATGGACAAAGTCCGTCCGGTATCCACTTGGAAAATCCCGTTGGTTATACCGAGACGGAGGCCCATGGTCTGGGTGCCGGTTCCGGTGTTCACGTTGGCGATGGTGAGATCCGAGGCCACCGAGCCACTGACACGGATCAGGGTATTGGCCACACTGTTGACCGTTGCCCCATTCAGTTGGAGAACCCCGTTGTTGGTGGTGGAATTATTCCCGATCTGCAGGTTGCCCGCAGCGGTCCGCACCATGTCAATCGCTCCCAGTGACAGGCTGCCGCCCATCGTGCCCATGTTGATGCCAACATTGGTGGAGACGTTGGTCCCGGTAAATAACGCAATATCGGTGGTGAGGCCTTCTCCGGTCACGGCCGCGCTGGCTTCCCCGGGAAAGGCCGTATTGGGCGTCCAATTGGTCACGGTATGCCAGGTGCCTGAAGTCGCCCCATTCCAAGTTCCATCCCCTGCCAGGGCCCGCTGCGGCCAGGCTGCCATCAAAGGAGCGATCAGCAGTGCAAAACGGAAGGGGAACCAGGTGACGAGGGGTTTGCGTTTCATGGGGAGTTTTTGGGAATGCAAAAGGCGGAGTGGCCCTGCATAAATTAATTAAATACTCCCTAAACTGGGGACTCGCCCGATTTAGTCAAATCTGATTGCGGAAAACGGGATGATTTCTCAAGATTCCACCCAAATGAGGTATTTTTGAGAAAGACTGAAAGATAAGCCAAACCCAGTATCTCCACGGATTTAGTCATCTCATCAGGCACGCCACCCCTTTTCGTGCTCGATTGGCGCGTTTCCAAGGCGCTGCGGGTCCAGGAAACTCCCCCCAAATCCGCCTTGCCCCCCTGCCCCGGCATCGTATCTCCCGCACCATGATTACTGAAGCCCTCATCCTCGATGTCCTCCGCACCGTCAAATACCCTGGCTTCAGCCGCGACATCGTCTCCTTCGGCCTGATCAAGGGTATCACCCTCACTGGAGCTGATGTCGCCATCCAGTTCTCCCTCGCGGCGCGGGACGCCAGTATTCCCCGCCAGATCCATGAAGCCGCCACCACCGCCCTCGCCGCTTTGCCAGGGATCGGCAAGGTGCAGCTCGACTTCGATATCAAGGAACCCGAAGGGCCCGCCGGCACCGTGGGCCGCGCCAGTATCACCGGGGTGAAACGCATCATCGCCGTCGCCAGCGGCAAAGGCGGGGTCGGCAAATCCACCGTCGCCACCAACCTTGCCATCGCCCTCTCCCGCTCCGGCGCCAAGGTCGGCCTCTGCGACTGCGACCTCTATGGCCCCAGCATCGGTCTCATGCTCGGCACCACCGAACACCCCATGGCCACCGAAGCCAACGAGATCATCCCCATCGAAGCCCACGGCCTCAAGCTGATGTCCATGGCCTTCCTCCTCGACGACGGCTCACCGGTTATCGTGCGCGGTCCTTTGGCCACTCGTTATGTCCAGCAATTCCTCCGCCAAACCTTGTGGGGCGAACTCGACTATCTGATTCTCGATCTCCCTCCCGGCACCGGCGACATCCAGCTTTCCATCGTGCAGACCGTGGCCGTCGATGGCGCCGTGATCGTCACCACCCCTCAGGAAGTGGCCCTGATCGACGCCCGCAAAGCCGTCAGCATGTTCGCCAAGGTCAATGTCCGGGTCCTCGGCCTGGTGGAAAACATGAGCTATTTCCTCTGCCCTTCCGATGGCATCCGCTACGACATCTTCGGTACCGGCGGCGGCGAAAAAGAAGCCACCCGCCTCAAAGTCCCCCTCCTCGCCCAGCTCCCCATCGACATCCCCACCCGCACCGGCGGCGATCAGGGCCAACCTGTTGCCCTCACTGATTCCCCCATCGCGAAGACTTTCGCGGATCTCGCCAAGCAGGTGCAGCAGTTGACCGCCGATCCCTCATAACACGTCAGGATAAATCCCGTCGCCAGGCTTCCCTGCGGCCGGGCTCAGGAAACCAGCAAGGCGACCCGCGCAAAGTGTTCGAGGATGGAACCGGCCTCCTGAAACTGCGCCTCCAGGTCCGCCCGGCGCTGCCTGCCATCCAGCTGGTCCAGCAAGGCCTTTTCCGCAGGCCCCAGCAGGACATTTTCATGGCGCTGGTTCGTCACCCTGCAGCCGCGGCTCGCTTGCCACCGGGCCAGCGGACTCGCCAGGGGAAAGTCTGAAACCGCAGGATAAAACCCTCGGGGGCAGAGCTGGAACTCCATGCCGCGCGACACCGAATAACACTTCAGCAGGGTATTGCCGAGGACGGCCGCCGCCCCCGGGCCGGCTGGCACTGCCGCACGCTGCGATGCCCTCGCCAGCAGTTCCTCAAAGGCCATGGAGCCTGGCCAGACCGCCTGCAGCTCCAGCAGGGCCGCACCCGCCAGGCCATCCCGGACTTCCATGCTCCGCCCATCCGCATCGCGGAACTGCCTGGCAAAACCGGTTCCGCCCCCCCCGTCCTCCGGCATGGGTTGCAGCGAGGAAGCGAAATGGAACCGTTGAACCAAATCCGGGGAAACCGTGCGTTTCAGTATGGTATCCGAACGGCAGAGCAGCGTCTGGCGGAAGGCCCGGTTCCTGACAAAATCGCCATACTGCTCTGCCTCCTCCACCCCGGAAGCCATCTCCCGCATTCCCGCCTGGACGGAAACCGGAAAGCCCGCGGTGGACATGCTCTGAATCTCCGCCTCGCCCAGAAACTGCAGTCCATGCCGTTGGGCGTGTTCGATGAATTCATGAAAATAACAGGGCGCGTTGGTCTCTTCAAGATGTTCATGAGCGATGTAAAAATCACCCAACCGGGCAATCTGGGAGAGTTCTTCCCCCATGGAGCGGGCATAGGCATCGTCACGGTCCTTGAGAGCGGCCTCCAGAAAGCTGAAAAAGGTGCGTGCCTGACTGACCCGTTCCGGGGGACTGGGAGCCCGCCGCGTGTGGAATTTCACCATTTCCCGCAAAGTGGCACGCGTGCCCGAACCGGGCAACGTGTTGAAGCTGACATAGGCCACTCCCATCGGCGTCAGCAACCGCGCGCAGAGCGCCAAGAGTTGATCCCTGACCGGTGCCGGCACCCACGAATAAACCCCGTGCGCGATGATATAGTCAAAGGTCCCGTAAGCGGAACCGAAGTCCTCCAGACGCATGGCGTGGAAGGTGACGTTGGTGAGTTGCAGCGCCGCCACGCCGGCCTGTGCTTCCGCAATGTGGCGGGGCGAGGGATCAATCCCCACAAACCGGCTGCCCGGCCAGGCCGCCGCGAGCGGCAGCAGATTCCCGCCGCCGGCGCATCCAATCTCCAGCACCCGGGCACCCTCCAAGGTGCGGGGCTGCATCCCGAAAAGCGTCGCCACCACTGCCAGATTGTCAGGATGCGACTGCGGGTAAGCGGAACTCTCGTAGGAAATCTCGCTGTAAGGATCGGTAGGGTCACTCATGTTTCTGTGAAACGGGGTTGTTTCATCCGGGCGGCAGCTCGCCTCCCCGGGCATCAATCGCCGTCCTATGACAAGCCCCGCCCGGGCGCGAGTGCGAATGAAAAGGAATCACCGGCCCGCAACTCCCCTGCCGAAGAAACTAGCCTCCCGCCCCTTACTCACCTCTGTTTTTGATGGCCCCTGTCGGGGAATCCCGGAATCCGAAAACCAGCCGAGTGCCGCAAATTGCGGCTAACTTCAAATCTTCTTCCCCGAAATGCCACGGAAAAATCACCCATACTCAGGATCCTACGGGGAAAACCAGCCCGGCCCGGTTTCTGCAACCTACTAAATCGGGCCACCAGACTCCTGCGTGCGGCTTCCACCCATCCACCATCCCACAATCATGACTCTTACCACCATCCTCCTCATCGTCCTGCTGCTGATTCTGATCGGAGGCATTCCAACCAAAGGCTACGGCGTCGGCCACGGTCTGAACGGCGGTTTGGGCCTCGTGCTCGTGATTCTGTTTGTGCTATATCTCATGGGGAAAATTTAGCAGAATCCCCCGGAACCGCATCCACCGGCTTATTCGGGGCCACTCCCAACGATGCCGTGACCGCGTGATAACCAAGAGGCACAAAGTCGGGATTTGTCCATCGGCCAGCCTGGTTGAATCCTCTTGAAACCAAAGCATCACCCTGAACGCCCACGCCTGCAGCCCTCCGATTCCGGCCACACAGCCGAAGGCGGCAAGCCCGCCCCCCAAAAAGAGTGGAAACGTCAAACCCGCCGGGTTCAACCCCGGCGGGCACCGCTGCAATCGCTTCAGTATTCATATTTAGTTATGTGAAATCAAAAAAGGAAGTCCCTCTGCCCTCTGCCCTCTGCCCTCTGCCCTCTGCCCTCTGCCCTCTGCCCTCT